>CAVZYJ010000013.1:0-898795 GCA_963779485.1 uncultured Actinomycetota bacterium
GGGTACCGGTCAGCTCACGGTCACGGCGGATCTGCCGCGCCTTCGCCCTCGCGATCTTGTGAAGCAGCTTCTTTTGAAGCTCCGGAGTTTTCGCCCGCGCGACCCGCTCAGAGTCGGTGAGGAACCGCGGCATCCCGTACTCGTCGCTAGCTAGCCCGAGCTCGGCGCAGCGCTGCTCGTTGTAGGCGACGCGGTCTTTCATCTTCGCGCCCATGCCGAACACCGACAGATCCGGTCCGGTAAGAAAGCTCATCTCAATCTCCATATCCGTGTGTCGGGGACCAGATCCCGGACACGACCGGTTCACGCGCTTCCCTCGGTGGCTCGTACGGCTGCGCCGGCTCACCGTCCTTACCGAACGCCGCGAACTCGGCCGCCCTCGCCAGCTCCGTCAACGACGGCAGGCTGTTCCTGTCGGCCGCCACCTTCAACACCCGAAACAACCTCTCCCGGTCCTCCGCGTCCCGCCGACCGAAACCGTCAGCCGCCAACCGGACCGGCTCGTCCCCCAGCGCCCTGGACAACGCCGCAGCCCAACTCACCAGCACCCGCCCCAGGCGATGATTCACCGGACCGTCCGTCGAACCCTGCAAACGGGCCCCCGAGGCCGCCAGCGCGTCCGCCAGCTGTGCTCGCTCGTTCTCCCGTGCCGCCACATCGTGCACAAACACCTGTTCCCCCTTGTCAACGATCACGGTAGGTGCAGCGATCGGCCGCACCGTCACATCAGCCGGCGCCACGCGGGCAGCCGGTTCCAGCTCGTAAACCACGACCGGCAACGCCGCGCACTCATCACAGAGCGGCCGACCCTGTTGACCGCCTACATGCGAAAGATCCACACCGACGCAGTGAACGATCACCGCACCGTCACCTGACCCGAGCATGCACGCGTAGCCGTACTGAACTTCCCACTCGAGCGCCACCGCCGCCGCCGCGAACGCCGCAGACGCCCGACTCACGACGCCTCACCGCTGCCCAGCTGCTTAATCTCCGCGTAGAACACCCTTCTCGCGTGCCCCTGAATCGCGGCCGGCAACTGAGCAACCACCCTCGACACCAGCAGAATCAGCTCAGCACCCAAAGACTCCGCGAGCGCCACCTGCCGTTCCTGCACCCCCATATCCGCCGCCGTCTTAGCGATCTTGACCAGCCGGTCCCGCTCACTGTCGTACTGCGGCAGATAGCCCGCGCCGGCCTCCTCGCCGATCTGCTCCCGCAGCCACGCCGTATGCACCGAAGACCACTGCAACTCGGACAGCACAGCCTCGCTAGGGCTGACCTCCCTGGTGGGTGCCCGACCGAACTTGCGGGTCGCGTTACGCGTCGACAACCGCTCACGACGCGCAACCTCCACCCGCCGCTTAGCCGCCTCCTTCACCTGCGGCGCCTTACCGCCGTGAGCACCACACACCGTGCCGCCGTGAATCGCATAGCCCCGGCACACCTCACCGCTAGTGCGCTTCGCTGAGCACCGGATAGACGGCCGCTTAGTCACCGCTCCCGCCACCCCAACACCCAGCACCCCACCGCGCCCAGCACCAGGCAGCTCTCTAGGGACAACCACACCACCCAGCCGGCCATCTCAATAGACCATCTCGACAACCACGGCGCCGTCAGCCCCGGCGCCACCAGCCGAGTTGACCGTCGTCGTCCACACCGACGACGCGCCACCGCCGTAGTTGGCACCCGTACCAGGCGTAGCCGCAACCGTCGACATGCGGCTACCAGCACCCAACAACGACCCACCGGACAGCCCATTCACCAGCGCGTTACCCGCCGCGACCTGACCAACCGAACCGGCCCAGCCGTTTAGGTTGACGTCGCCACCGGAACCGACACCACCAGCACCGCCGGCCTTCATGTTGTTGGTCGTGCTGTTCGCGCCACCGGTACCACCGACACCACCAGTCGCCGAGCAATGCGCACCGAACGAACTGGTACCGCCCGTACCGCCAGGGTTGGTACCCGAGGCACCCGCGGTACCCCCGGTGCCCACCGTGACGGTCTCAGTCGCACCCAACGTGCCCGGCTGAATCAGCTTCTCCGAATAGCCGCCACCACCACCCGCACCCGAGCACGCCTGACCCGTACCAGCCGAGTTGCAGCCACCCGAACCGCCACCACCACCGATCACACGGACGTGCACGGCACGAACCCCGTTCGGCTTCGACCACGTCCCCGACGCGGTGAAGACTTGTATCGAGGTCGAGCCCGGCGCCACCGCGCGGTCTCCGGCATTGAACCCGATAGCCATCAGCCGACCTCCCCACGGATCGCGACACGGGGCGTGTCGCGGTGAGCGGACGCCACAGCATCAGCCGCCTTCACCACACGCCGCGACGCCTCAGCCAGCGCAGCCGGGTCCTCAGCCGCCGCGTACGCATCCACGGCGCTCAGCAGCGCTGTGTGCACGTCGACGCGGTCAGGCGGGGCCAAGACCGCTCTCACCTCCGCTGCGAGCACACGAGCCCTCTCAGCCTGCTCAGGGGGCATTTCGGCCGCCCGATCGTTGAGGTAGTTGCGTGCCTCCTGGCACTGCCAGCAGTCGTTACTCACTTGCTTGGTTCCTTTCGGTTGGTTGGTTCACGACAGGTTGTAGGCGATCGCGCCCGGCGAGACGGTGATCGTCGGGGAAGTGACGGAGAACGTCATCTGGCAGCCGCAGCCGTACGTGCCGGCCCCGTACGACGTCGACGTCCACTCCCCGACATGGGTGACCGGGGTTGTTCCGGCGGTACCGAACACCAGCGAACCGGAGTTGGTTTTGCTGCCCGAGCTGGCGGCGTTCCACGCGGTGGCCTGCCGGGCGTAGCCGCCCGTGCTGGCGTTCTCGTTAGCGCCCGCAGTGCCCGGACTGGCAGTGTGCAGCGCCGTAGCGGCCATCAGGTTGACGGGGCTGCCCGAGCCGTCGAAGCCGTTGAGCAGCTGATTCACGGCGGTAATGGATGCGAGCGCCATTCTGGGTTACTCCCTGTCACTTTCGGTTGGTTATGGCACGCGGATGGCACGAATCCGGGGCGACACGCTGGAGGCCCCGTGATTGCTGGGCTCCAGCGTCTCTTGATACTGATGCGGCAGCAGTGGCCCGACCGGACGTAGGCCGCGAATCGCCCAGACCGTTAGGTGCATGAGACCGAGCTGTCTCACCGGTGAACGCTGCGCCTTTCATTGGCGTGCTCGCTGAGCATCGGCTACGCGTGACGTGGCGACGGCTAGAGCGAGCGTGGCGTGTATCTGAGCCTCGGAGAGAATCCGGTCCCTGTCCCAACCGTCGCGTGACTTCTCCAGTAGCCGTTCCGCCTTCTCGTAGTGCTCCAGGTAGACGTCGACGCTGTCTCGGATTTGCAGGATGTCAGCCATGAGGAGTCTCTGTTCCTGGGTGGTCTAGCGCGTTGTCGAGGTCGAGCGCGGCGAACGCGAGGTTCCAGGCGGCCATGTCGCAGCGGGCGCAGTTGCACCATTCGCCGTTGTCGGGTCCGTGGGTTGCTTCGAGTGCCGTCCAGTAGTCGGCGATGGCTGCCTGGAACGCGACGATCGGATCTTGGCCGCTCATGCGCTCACCGTGGTTAGTGGTGCGTAGGCGAGTTGGTGCCAGGGCGAGAAGGCAGCGAGGCGGAGTGTGTGTGCAGCTCTTCCTTCGCTGCGCTCTTGCTTGTCCTGGTGGGTGCGTTCGGCGCCTGCGTAACGCTGGTGGCCGTTGCTCTGGCGGGTTTCGTTAACTACGCGCGCGTATTGGTTGGACCCCCGTCCGCACCATGCGGGGGTGGATATGCCCGTTTCGCTTGGTGCGCCCGTCCGCCATGAATGGGTGCTGCAATCCGCACCATGTGTGGTGCGCCCGTCCGCACCAAGCGGGGAGGGGATGACCGCGACATATTCGGCTGTGCGACCGGGGCGGCCGCTTCGTACGACGTCGAGTAGGCCGGCGTCCCGCGCCTTCTCGAGCCGCTCTGTGACGCGCCGCGGTGTCCGGCCGATCGCGTCGGCGATAGCGGTCCTCGGTATCGAGACGTAGCCCTTTTCGGTCATGTGGTCGGCGAGGATGAGCAGCACGACGCGCACGCTGTCGGTGATGTGGGGGGAGCGGAGCACGGTGGCCCGCCACCGGTCGCGGAGACCTTCCCGCCGGTTCACCACAGGCCCCGTTCGGTGATGCCGAGCGCTCGGGCGATCTGCTCGCCGTACTGCTTGGGGACGGACATCCGCCGCGTCGGCGTCGTCATCTGAAACGGGCAGCCCACCGCTCGGACAGCGTCGCGTAACGCCTTCTCGGGCCCGTCGAAGTGCACGGAGTGCCGGCCGTCGGTGCGCACGATCTGCGGGCCCGTCATCCGGTCACCGCCGGGTATCCGCGGTATCCGTGGTACACGCGGTCCGTGTGTTGTTGCTTCCCGCTGTCAGATCCTGGCGTTACCCTGGAGGTTAGAACTCGCAAGGTTCTGACGGATGTTGTGCGGGTGGCCGGGCTGACGTGGAAGCGGCCCGGCTTCCTTTTGCCCGGCGGGGATTCCCTCCCGCCCGCGTTCACGCGGAACGCTCCACAGTCGGGATCTCGACAAGTAGCTTCTCGTCGACCTCACGGGCGGATACCCGGATCGCACGGCTGCCAGCTCGGCGGTATCCGTGGATAGTGCCGTCAGCGACTCTGCGGCGGATTGTCTTTGCGCTGCACCGGAGACGTTCGGCCGCTTCGGCCATCGTCTCTAGCCGGCCAATAGGCGGGCGGGCAGCCTTCGGGGTGGATTTGACCATCGTGGCGCTCCGAAGAGGTCACGAACGTCGAGCCCCCGTGACGCCACCTATCCAAGGCGGGCGCACTCTGCGGTCGTTGTACCGGGCAGGGGTGGAAGTCCCCTGATCTGCCCGGTCCCCTTTCAGAGCGATCGATGTTCTAAGTTCGTCGTCAATCATAGATCACCACGCGCCACAGCAGGCCAGCCGGGACACGTCGGCGTGTCTTGCTTTACCGCCGTTTCACTGGCCGCCCTCCGCGCGCTGCGACAGCTTGGCCGCGATCAGCTGATCCCGGTCGGCGGCCGCGTGCTGGTACCGCAACGCCATAGCGGGGCTGGAGTGCCCGAGCCGGTGCATCAGCTCGGCGAGCGTCGCGCCGTCCTGCGCCGCCCATGTCGCCGACGTGTGCCGCAGGTCGTGGAAGCGAAGATCCGGCCGCCCGGCCGCGGACCTAGCCGGCCACCAGAACAGGTAGAACGACGCCGGGGACAGGAAGTTGCCGGCGCGGTTCGGGAACAGCAGACCGTCGCGGCCCCACGCGGTGTGCCGCTCGAGATGCGCTTTCACGGCGGGCAGGAGGTGCGGCGGGATAGCGACGTCACGCTTCCCGGCATCGCTCTTCGGGTCGCCCTCCTGCGGCCGACCAGCTACCCAGGTAACCCCGTGGACCACGTGGACCACGCCTGCCTTGACGTCGACGTCGCTGCGTCGCAGCGCGGCAACCTCCCCGTACCGCAGGGCACACCACGCAGCCAAGTGGACCATGAGCCGGTACCGCTCGGGCATCGCCTCTACCAGCTTGTCCAGCTCGTCGAGCTTCGCGGGCTTGATCTTGATCTGCCGTTTCGGGCTCGTCTTGCGGAGCACGCACGGGCTGGACGTGATCAGCCCCTCAACCAACGCGGTCCGCAGGATCGAGCGCAGCAGTCCGTAAGCCTGGCCGGCGAATACCTTGCCGGTCTCCAGCTGGGCGTGCCAGGTCCGCACATCGGCCGCGAGGATCGCGGTCAGGTCGGTGTCGCCGAACTCGGGGAGCAGGAACCGATCCAAGATCGTCCGGTAATGCTGGCGGGTTCGCGGCTTCAGCTCCCGTTGCGTGAGCCAGCTCTCGGCGTAGTCGCCGAACGTCAGCGGCTTCGCCTTCGGCGCGGTCCAGGTTCGGCGGGTGAGGTCCGCGCGCACCGTCGACAGGTACGTGTCCGCGTCGCCGTGCGTGTCGAACGTGACCGGCGCCCGGTGCATCTTCCCGTCCGCCCCGACGTACCGGGCCTGATGCTTCCCTGACGGCAAGATCCGCAGCGAGCCGAACTGTCGGCGGGGGGCTTTCGGGTTCAAGCACGCGCATCGCGGGCGGGTCATCCGTTCCCTTTCATGCCATCCCCGTGCCATTCGACGGGGCATGTCGTGTCAACTTGTGTCCTCTACTGTCTCTTGATACTGTGTGCTTGTCAAGGCAGAAACGCCCTACAGACAAGGGGGAAACCTCGCAAATACGGGGACATACGTCAGTGACAGCGGACCGGTCTAGTTACTAACTACTAACGAGTATCTTGATGTGGTGGGCGATGACATCTGGGCCGATTTGGCTGACCAATTTGCCGATGAGGCTTACGCCTCGGTGAAGGGGCGCGTGCGGACCTATGTGTTGCACCGGCAGCTGCTCGAGCATCTACCGGAACCACCGGCCACGGTGTTAGACGTCGGCGGTGGTGCGGGCCATCAATCGTTTCCGCTGGCCCAAGCCGGCTATGAGGTCACGCTGCTTGATCCGTCAGCGGCGATGCTGGCCAAGGCCGAGCAGCGACTCCACGAGTTGCCTGGTGAGGCCCAGCGACGGGTGACGCTCCTGCAGGCCGACGGTGAGAACGCCGTCTACGCGGTGGATGGGCGACGCTTCGCCGCTGTGTTATGTCACGGGGTGCTCGGGTACCTCGAGCAGCCCGAGCCGTTGGTCAACCAGCTGTGCCGGTGCGCCGCTGCCGGCGGCGTGGTGTCGATCATGACGGGGAACGCCAAGACCCTCGCGGTGCGCCCAGCCTTGGAGCGCCGGTGGGACGACGCCCTGGCGGCGTTCGACGCCAGAGGCGAGGTTGGGGTGCTGGGAGTGCCGACTCGAGCCGACACGGTGGAGCACCTCAGCGGACTCATGCAGAACCAGGGCGTGAAGCCACTGCGCTGGTACGGGGTATGGCTGTTTACCGACTGGCTCGAGTTCAGCGGAGCCGACTTAGACCTCAGCGATTCAAAGCAGGTAGCGGCGATGGCCGCAGTCGAACTCGAAGCCAGCAGACGAGACCCGTACCGCCAACTCAGTCGTCCTTTTCATCTCGTGGGACGCAAAGAGTCGAGCTGACGGCAACAACATCTGACGCGTTTGCGCCGCGCCAAGAACCCAAACCTTAGGCTAGTCCGAGGTCGCCGCGTTCAAATTCGCCGAACGCCTCGAAATAGTCGACGGGCTTCCCATGACCAGGATCGGCAAGCGAGCCTTACGACAAGACATCGACGCTCGTCTCCGCGGCCAGACCATCCCGAAGGAGCTGTGATCATGACCATGCACATCCCGCAGCAACTCGAAGACGGGCTGGAGGACAACGAAGATCTGGTCGCAGGCACGCGGATTCCACCTCCACCCACGCCGGAGCAGAAGCAGCAGATCGAACAGCTCTATGCAGACTTCGGTAGCGAGCACCTGCTACCGCTGTGGACCCAGCTCGCAGACCTCATGCCGCAGCGGCCGCAGCCTCGAGCGGTGCCGCACGTCTGGCGGTGGAAGACGTTGCTTCCCCTCGCGGAGCGCGCCGGGCAGCTGATCCCGGTCGGCCGCGGCGGTGAGCGCCGAGCAATCGCCCTGGCGAATCCCGGCCTCGGGGGCCAGCCCTACGCCACGCCGACGCTCTGGGCGGCGATTCAGTACCTGGGCGGCCACGAAGTGGCGCCCGAGCACCGACATAGTCAGAACGCCTTCCGGTTCGTCGTGGAGGGGGAGGGAGTGTGGACGGTCGTCGACGGCGACCCGGTGGCGATGCGCCGCGGCGACTTCCTGCTCACACCGGGCTGGCGATTTCACGGCCATCACAACGAGACGGACGAGCCGATGGCGTGGATTGACGGACTCGACATCCCGTTCGCCCACTACACAGACACAACGTTCTTCGAGTTCGGCGCCGACCGGGTCACGGACGAGTCCACCCCGGATGTCTCACGCTCGGAGAAGCTCTGGGGGCATCCCGGTCTACGTCCGCTGTCGCAGCTGCAGGACACCACGTCATCGCCGATAGGTGCCTACCGTTGGGAGCACACCGACCGGGCGCTGCGCGAGCAGCTGGAGTTGGAAGCGGCCGGTTACCCGGCGACGGTCGAGCAGCATCACGCGGCGATCCGCTACATCAACCCGACCACGGGCGGGGACGTCATGCCGACGATCCGCGCCGAGTTCCACCGGCTGACCCGCGACGTGATGACCCGCACTCGGCGCGAGGTTGGATCGAGTGTGTACCAGATCTTCGACGGCACGGGCACCTTCGTGCTTGACGGCACGGAGCACAGCGTCGCCAAGGGCGACCTCGTCGTCGTCCCGTCTTGGGTGCCGTTCCGCATCGCGGCCGACGACGGGTTGGATTTGTTCCGGTTCAGCGACCAGCCGATCATCGAGCGGCTCGCGTTCCAGCGCGTCCACGTGGAGGAGGACGCGTGAGGCTCGTGACCATGCGGCTTGCTGACGGCCATGAGCGGGTCAATTACCGCGTCGGCAAGCTCGATGGAGAAGGTGCTCCCGACGACACGGTGACCGAGATCGTGCTTCGCCACGCGCCCCTAGCGACCGATGTCGGAACGCTGCTCGCCGTCCCCGGATGGCGTGCTGACGTCGAGGCCGCGGACGGGCCGCAGTACCGCTTCGGCGACCTCGACCTGGCGCCCGTCGTGCCCCAGCCGAGCAAAGTGGTCTGCGTAGGCCTGAACTACAAGACGCACATCGTCGAGATGGGCCGGGGCTTACCCGAGTACCCGACGCTATTCGCGAAGTTCCCAGCCACACTCGCCGGCGCGTACGACGACATCCCGCTTCCGCCGGAGGACACCGCTCTGGATTGGGAAGGCGAACTGGCCGTGGTGATCGGAGCACGCTGCCGCCGGATACCGGAGGCGGGTGCGGGCGCCGTCATCGCGGGCTACACCGTCGCCAACGACATCTCCATGCGTACCTGGCAGTTCCGCACCAAGGAGTGGCTACAAGGAAAGATTTGGGAGGCCTCCACCCCCGTTGGGCCGGCGCTTGTGACCGGCGATGAGTGGCAGCCAGGACCGACAATACGCACCGTCGTGAACGGTGCGGAGATGCAGTGTGCGCCGACTGGTGACCTACTCTTCGGCCCCGAGATGCTCGTCTCCTACATCTCCACCATCGTCACCCTGCAACCGGGCGACCTGCTACTCACCGGCACGCCCGGGGGTGTCGGTCGGGCAAGACAGCCCCCGCGCTACCTGCGCGACGGCGACATTGTCGAGACCGCGATCGAGGGACTGGGCCGGCTACGCAACCGCGTCGTCGCCGAGACTCCCGGAGACTGACGTGGTAACGCGGGCCGACCAGGCCACCGATCCAGCGGTGCGCGCCGATCTGGCAACCGTGCGGCTCGGGACCGCGGCCTTCCGGCGAGCGCTGGGGCAGCTCACAGACGACGATTTCGACACCCCGAGCGGACTACCGGGCTGGACTCGTAGCCACGTCGTCGCGCACGTCGGCTACAACGCCCGCGCCGTCGCCCGGCTCGTGACGTGGGCGGCGACGGGCGTGGAGCACGCGATGTACTCCTCGCCCGAGGCGCGGGCGCAGGAGATCGAGCTCGGCGCCACCCTGCGCCCTCAGGCTCTGCGAAGCCTGTGCGAGCATGCCGCGATCGAGCTCGACGTGCGCTGGCGCGACCTGCCCGACGAGCGGTGGGCCGAGGTCGTAGTCACCTCACAAGGGCGGCGCGTGCCGGCATCGGAGACGCTGTGGATCCGGACGCGTGAGGTGTGGCTGCACGCGGTCGACCTCAGAGCGGGGATGCGAGTCCGCGATCTGCCGAAACCAGTCCTGCGCCGACTCCTCGACGACGTCGCGGGACTGTGGGCCCGGCGAGGACAGCTGGATGGCCTACGACTTGTCGAGACCAACGACGAGCGGCAGTTCTGGGGGGCCGACCAAGACGTCCGGGCGGAGGTCTTTGGCGACCTTGCGAGCCTGGTGACTTGGGCGACTGGACGAGGGAGCAGCGCGGTGTCCTGGCCGCGAGGAGCAAGCCCACGGCCAGCCCCACACTGGATCTGAGCCCTGTTCCCGCCGGCAACGGCCCTGGAGGCGGCGTCTTCGGTCAGGGAGTGGGCGTGCCGTATACCCGGGTGGCGTGCTTGGCGTAGGCGCGGAGCCCGATCTTGACGACGGTGCCGCGCATCGGCGCCGGAACCGCGCCCAGCATCTCCTGGATCACGTCCGGGTCACCATCGTAGGCGAGCATCCCCAGCAGGCGCGGCCCATCCTTGAGCGGCGTGCCCCGCTGCGCGGCCTTGCCGATCTTGGCCCACTCCTTCTGGGTGATGCAGGCCTCAACCAGCGGCATGACGTGCTGCTCCTCGGCGTCGAGGTGTTCAACGAGCGCGTCATGGAGGTGGGCGTAGAGCGTCGCGAGTTGGGCGGCGCGGGCCCGGTCAGCGTCCTTGCGCCATTCCGCTCGCAGCGCGACGGTGCGCTTAAGAAGATCGGCGACGATCTCGTGCTGCGTCTCCATCAGCTCGACGATCGGCGCGATCTCGGCCGGCACCCGGTCGAGCAGCTTCGGCCAGACCATGCTGTCCTCGATCGTGTGGTGGTGGTGCAGGAAGCGGTCGACCAGATCGAGATGGGTGCCGACGATGCCGGCGCGCAGACGGTCGCCGTGCTCAACGGAGCGGAGCAGGGCCGGCGCGAGTCGCAGCTCGCGGCGGAAGGCCGAGTGGATGGTTGCCATCTCAGCACTCGCGCCGACGGCGGTCGTGGTCGTAGGGCGGGTGATGGTGACGGTGCTCATGATCGCTTCTCCTGGGGCTTGTGACGGCCTGGTCTGGCAGTAGGAGCCCCTCGGGCGATGTCTGATACCTGCTCGGTGACCAGCTCTGTGGACACGCCGTATTCACAGCACGAACGGGCACCGGGGTGCTGCGCCCAACGCTGCGATGGCGCGAACGTCACAACCGATAGTCGTGAACGCCGCCCCCGAGGCCGACCGTGACGACGTGCAACATCGCGCCAGTTGCTCGAACGCCTTGCACGCCTACGGCGAGCGTCGGACCTACGCCGACATTGAGGCAGCGGACCGTCGTCGTATGCAGCCCGGTGCAACCGGTGACCGCGATCCCGGCGGCCTCGACTTCCTCGATCGTCCACCGGGCCGGCACGGACAAGGTCACCGACGCCGCCGGATCCGGGATTGCGACGGCGACGGTTTCTCGAACCGTCACGGGTGGCGCGCTCGAGGGCGCAGGTGCCGGGGCGGCTGGAACGGGGCTCGGTGCGGTCGGTTGCTGGCCCGCTGGCGGGATCGCTGTCGCTGCGGGCCCCCCAGCCGGTGGGCCGGTCGGACCTGCCGCTGCGGCGCTCCCGGGCGATGCGGCGGCCGTCGGCCGGCCGGCGGCGCCCGGAAGCGGTGCACCGCCCGAAGCCTGGCCGCCTCCGGTTCCAGGAGCGGACGTGACGGTGGCGTTGCCCGGGCCGGAAGTGGACCCTCCGGATCCCCGGGTGCCGAGCCCAAGCGCGCTTCCGGAAACCGACGCCGTCGCGTTCGGTGCCGCCTGCTGCGATCGTTTGGGCGAGCCCGGGATCACCGCGATGACGACGAGCACGGCAGCGATCAGAGCCGCGATGGCGGCAGCGGTCCATATCGCAGTCTTCGATCCGCTGGGCCGAAATCGGTGGCTGCGCCCGGGCGGCGCACTCGACTCGGTTCCGGGGTGGCCCGGTGCGGGCTTTCCGTTTGCATCAACGCCGAGCGAGGCTGCATCCGCTGCGGAGCTCCCGGACGACAAGTAGTGGCCCGCTGCCAATGCGCCGCCCAAGATGATGGGCGCGATGACCGCGCGCAGGGTGTCGTTGACGTCGTCGATCTCGAGCAGCGCGGCCCGGCAGGGCTCACAGCGCGCGAGGTGCACGTCCACTGCCGCCCGGTCACGACTGGACAGCGCATCGCGGACGTACGCGCCGAGTCGGCGCCGTGTCTCGCGGCACTCCTCGTCGTCGGTGGCCGCGAGGTACTGCTGGAGGAACGCTTGCCGCAATCGCTCCTTGGCCCGTCCTGCGCGTAACGCGACCCCGTTTGGACTGGTGCCGAGGATCGGGGCGATCTCGGCTGACGTCTGACGCTCCACCACCACGTGCCACAGCACCGCACGGCTCGCCTCGGGCAGCGACGCCCAGGCCCGCCAGGCGGCGTGCTGCTCGGCGTTGACCGCCGCGACGTCAGCAGCCGAGGCAGCTGGCTCTACCTCCAGGTCGGCCGGCTCGCCGGTGAGCTTGACCCGCTGCCGGTAGGACCGCGCCGTGTCGATCGCGAATCGGCGCATCGTGCTGAACAGGTAGGGACGGAACGCGTCTTGCGGGCCGCCTCCGGTCTTGACCGCCCGCAATACGCGGTAGTAGCTCTCGCTGACCAGGTCGTCGACGTCTCCGGGCGGAGCGATCTGCCTGGCCATCCGGCGCGCCGCGGCCTGGTGCCGGGTCCAAAGCTCGGCATAGGCCGTGTCGTCGCCGGCGCGGATCGCCGCGAGCAGGTCAGCGTCGCTGTGCTCAACGGTGGCGTCGGCGGTCGCGTCCACACGATGCACCGTAGGCGATCAGTAGTGATGATGCGATCCTGACGACCGGTCATGGAGGCCCGGACGTCAACGAAGAACAGGCGCGCAACCGCGACAGCATTTCCCTATTCGTCCGTCTCTAGTACGGGGACCTCGCCGACTCGGCCCACTGTGCCGCGACAGTCGCGATGGGGGGAACGCAGCGGTCAGCCGAGCCGGCGAGGTCCAGGGAGCGCGTCGACGCCGGCGATTCAGTCCGCGATCAGGTGGTTGTGATGAGGCCTCCGTCTATGACGAAGTCGGCTCCCGTGACGTTGCCGGCTCGGTCGCTAGCGAGCAGGACGACGAGGTCTGCGATTTCGGTGGGGTAGGTGAATCGGCCCGTGACGGACTGGTCGGCGGCGGTGCCTGCGACCGCACTGGGGTCGCCGCCAGAGGCTCGGGCGACCGTTGCGGCGACGCCGGACTCCCCGAGCCAGAGGTCGGTTGCCACCGGGCCGGGGCTGATGGTGTTCATCCGAATTCCCTTCGGTCCGACTTCCTTGGACAGCGCTTTGGAGAAGTTGGTGAGGGCCGCTTTGGCGGCGCTGTAGTCGATTACCAGGGGGTCGGGGAGGAAGGCGTTAACCGAGCTGGTGGTAACGATGTTGCCGTGTCCGGCGGCGAGCATGATGGGCAACGCCGCGCGGGTGGTGCGAACGGCGGCCATCAGATTGAGCGTGATGGACGCCAGCCACTGCTCATCTGTGACCTCGAGGAACCCGGTCAACCGCGGCGAGACTGCCCCAACGTTGTTGACGAGGATGTCCAGTCGCCCATGATCGCTTGCTGCCGCCACGAGCTCGGCCGGTCCGGTCGAAGTAGATAGATCGACGAGTATTGAGTGCACGCGGTCGGTGTCGGTGAGCGCCTTGAGCTCGTCGGTCGTGTCCCGGGCGCCGGCGACCACGACCGCACCCTCCTCAACGAGCGCGCGGGTGATCGCCAACCCGATTCCTCTGCTGGCGCCGGTGACCACGGCGACCTTGTCGTTCAGCTCGAGATCCATGATGTGTTCCTTTCGGGCAGCCGCATTTGGTCAGAGCGATCTGTCCGAGTGTCGCGGCATCCGTGTCGAGCAGTTCCGACGGGGTCGCAAGGCCCGGCCGCCCAGCGGTCAGCGACGGCCTGCGGCGCATCGCGTCGTTGGTCGCGGTGCGTGCTCACTGGGGCCGCTCCCGCACAACCTCTGGCGGGTGCTTGTCGTCGCGAAGTCCGAGGAAGCGCGGCTGGCGCAGCCGACCGTCGCTGGTCCACTCGGCGAAACCAACCTGGGCAACCAGGTTGGGGCGTGTCCAATGGGTGCCGCGCGGAACCGGCCGAACCTCGTCAAACGGCGACGTCGACGTCTCCATCTTCCGTAGCCGGGCGCCGAGATCGCGTAGCACCGCCGCGCTAAAGCCGGTCCCGACCTTGCCGGCGTACCGGAGCCGGCCGTCTTGGTAGTAGCCGACGAGCAGGGCGCCGAAGTCGGCACGGCTGCCGGCGGGATCGGTGTAGCCGCCGATCACGAACTCCTGCTCCCAGGCGCACTTCAGCTTCAGCCAGTGCTTCGACCGGCCGTTGATGTACGGAGCGTCGGCGCGCTTCGCTATCAGCCCCTCCCAGCCTGAGCGACACGCCTCGGCGAAGCGCCGCTCAGAGTCGCCACGCCACGCTTCGCTCAACTGCAGTGCCGCACCCGGCCGGATCGCTTTCGTCAACGAGGCGCGGCGCTGCAGAAGCGGGCGCGCTGTTAGGTCCGCGCCGTCGAGCTCGAGCAAGTCGAAGACGCAGTAGACGACGGGGTTGTTCGCCACGAGCACAGCCGACGGCGTCCTAACCCCGAGGCGCTGCTGCAACCGGCCGAAGGAAGTCTGGTCGCCCTCGTATGCGACCACCTCTCCGTCGAGCACAAGGCTCCGAGCGCGCTGGGATGCCACGGCGGCGCCGACCTCGGGATAAGTGCCGGTCAGGTCATTGCCGGTACGGGACTCCAGTCGTAATTCGCCGCCGTCTTTGCGGGCCACGCAGCGCTCACCGTCAAACTTGCGCTCGAGCAGGAACTCGTCGCCGAAGTCGCGACGCTCGGTCAATGTCGCCAACATCAACCCGACCGGCATTCGAGCATCATCGCCGCTCGCACCGCACCTGCGCCATTAATTCCTGTCGTCCCTGCTGGTTGCGGGTTAGACGGCGGTGCAGCCGCCGTCGACAGGACGGCGCCGGCGACGGCTGCGCCCCACCTGGTGTTGCGATCGGCCGGTAGCAGGTGTTCATTTTGCGGTGGCCGGTTCGAGCCGGGCCGGTACCCGTGCTGCGGCGGCGACCGCCCTTGCCAGTTCACGCCGGCGAACGAGGGCGAAGGTGACCGGGACCGCGAACAGTCCGATGATGCTCAACGCGAGCAGCGCCCAGTGGAAGCCACCTGTCAGGGCCACAGGTGCGGCATCGGCGTGGCGCAGCAGGGTGGTGGTGCGGCTGGCCGCGATGGTCGAGGCGATGGCGACGCCGATCGCACCGCCCAGTTGCTGGGAGGTGTTCAGCAATCCCGAGGCAAGCCCGGCGTCGCGCTCGCCCACCCCGGAGAGGGCTGCTATCGATACCGGGATGAACGCGAACGCGGTGCCGATCCCGGTGATGAAGAACGGACCGGCGAGATCGGCCCAGTAGTGCCCGTGCACGGGCACCTGGGTCGCCCAGAGGATGCCGGCGCCGATGAGCGTCATGCCGAACGCCATGACGAGCTTGGCCGACCCGCGGGTGACGAGTGCCTGCGAGAGCCCGGCGAAGGCCACCGAGGTGACCGACGTGGTGAGCCACGTGACGCCCGTCTGCAGCGCCGAGTAGCCGAGGACCTGCTGCATGTAAAGGGTCCCGACGAAGATGAAGGCGAAGAAGCTGGCGCCGAGTAGGAAGCTCACCGCGTTCGCCCCGGAAAGCGTCTTGAGTCCGAAGATCCGCAGCGGCATCAACGGGGCCTGTACGCGGGTCTCGATGACGAGGAAGGCGACGAGCAGCGCGGCGGAGGCGGCGAGCAACGCGACCGTTCGGCCCGAGCCCCAGCCGACCTGCGGTGCGTTGGAGATCGCGTAGACCAGCAGGAGAAGACCACCGGTCACCGTGGTGGCACCGAACGGGTCGTAGCGCCGCTGGGACGTGTTGAGTCGGCTCTCGGGCACGACGCGCGGCAGCAGGATCAGCATCGCCGCGCCGATGGGGACGTTGAGGTAGAAGATGTACTCCCAGCCGGCGAAGCGGGTGAGCAGGCCGCCGGAGATCAGCCCGAAGGTCGCCCCGCTGGCCCCGATGCCACCCCACAGCCCCAGAGCCTTGTTGCGATCGGCGCCCTCCTCGAACATGTTCATGACGATCGACAGCGCAGCCGGCAAGACGATCGCCGCGCCTACGCCCTGTAGGCCCCGCATCGCGATCAGGAACGAGTCCGTCCGGGCGAGGGCGGCAGCCAGCGACGCGGTCGTGAAGATGCCGAGCCCGATCATCAGCACGCGGCGGCGCCCGAGGAGATCCGCGGCACGGCCGCCCAGCAGCAGGAATCCGCCGAAGGCGATCCCGTACGCGGTGACGACCCACTGCAGGTTCGACTCGGAGAATTGCAACTTGTGGCCGATTGTCGGAAGAGCCACGTTGACGATCGTGAGGTCGACAATCGTCATGAAGTACGAAACGGCCAGCAGCGCGAAGGCCCGCCAGCGGGCGACCGGGCTCATGACGACACCGGGCCGAGGCCGGCTGCGGTGAGCAGGTACGCGCTTCCATCGAGGCTCGGGTCGGTGACGAGATCGACGACCGACTTTCCGACCTGCTCCGGTGTGAGGGCCGGGCCGGATCGTTCGACGGCGGTGGCGACGTCCAGACCCTGCCTGCCCGCGTACGCGGCTACCGCGGCCGCGCCCAGGTCGGTCGTCGGTGTCAGTTGCGGGAGCACTGCGGCGAACTTGATGCCGAGTGCGCCTCGCGCGGACTCCGCGGCGGCGTAGGACGCGACGAACCGGATGGCCGCCTTTGCGCCTGCGTAGCCACCGCTGAGCGGCGATCCGGCTACCGCTGCGCCGCTTGAGAAGACGATGACGACACTGCCTGGTTCGAGCGGACGTAGCAGGGCTTCGCGCGTCCAGTTGAACACGTGTTGGACGTCGACCTCCCAGTTGCGGCTGAACGTCTCCCACGTGTGCCGATGGATCGGCCGGGCCAGCGGGCTCGCTCCGGCGTTGAGTACCAGCGTTCGTGGCTGGTGGGCGTCGATGAGCCGGCCGGCGACGACCGGGTCGGCGGCGTCGGCGACCACGGGAGTGAACGTGTCGCCGAGCTCGGCGCGCACGTCCTGGAGGCGGGCGCCATCCCGGGCGACGCCGACGACGTTCGCGCCGGCGTGTGACAGGGCGGCGGCGATGGCTCGGCCGAAGCCCCTGCTGGCTCCGGTGACGATGGCGGTGGTTGCGGACAGTTCTTGTCTGGACATCGGGGGCTCCGAGATTGTCGCTGGTGGCGAGCGGGACTTGGTGCTCGTTCACCCGTACTGATCCGCGGATGCCCGGAAACTGATCGCGATGAGTTCTTGGCTTGCGGCGGATCTGTACTACTGAGGACATGCATCCGAGCAGGGAGCCGCATCATGCCGCCGTCCAATGAGGAGTTCACGCGTCTCGCCGAGGCGTTCAGGCCCGAGTTACTGGCGTATTGCTACCGGATGCTGGGCTCGGTGCACGATGCCGAGGACCAGGTGCAGGAGACGCTGGTGCGCGCTTGGCGCTCGTACGGGGAGTTCGAGGGCCGGGCATCGCTGCGCACTTGGCTGTACCGCATCGCGACCAACGCGTGCCTGCGCGCGCTCGAGAATCGCGGCCGTCGGCCGCTGCCCTCCGGCCTCGCCGGTCCCGACGACAACCCTGACGCGAGGCCGGTCGGCGAGCGGTCGGACGTGGCGTGGTTGCAGCCGATCCCGGACGCGTTGTTCGTTCCGCAGGCCGCCGATCCGGCCACCACCTTGGCATCGCGCGCAAGCACGCGGCTCGCACTGATCGCCGCCTTGCAGTACCTGCCCGCCCGGCAACGAGCGGTCCTGCTCTTGCGCGACGTACTGGGCTGGCGCGCCGCCGAAGTAGCCGACCTGCTCGGCACCACGACCGCCGCGGTGAACAGCACGCTGCAGCGCGCGCGGGCGCAACTGCACGAGGTCTCGCCCGCCGAGGACGAGGTTTACGAGCCGACCGATCCACGCCAGCGCGCGCTGCTCGACCATTACGCGTCCGCGTTCGAGAACGCCGACATCGCTGCGCTCATGGACCTGTTGCGGGCCGACGCGGTGTTCGAGATGCCACCACAGCCGATGTGGTTCGCCGGACGCGCGCCGATCGTTCGTTTCCTCGCGGCCTGGGTTCTGCGGGAGCCCGGCCACTTCCGGATGATCCCCACAGCGGCGAACGGCCAACCTGCACTGGTCACCTACCAACTGACTGCGGACGGCGCACTTCACGCGCACGGCGTGCAGGTGCTGACTCTCGCCGGATCGTCCGTCACGCGGGTCGTCTCGTTCAACGACCCTGAGCTGGTCGCGGCGTTCGGCATGCCGCCCGTCCTGCCCGACGGGGCCGCCGACGGGGCGGTGCCCCGGTGAGCGACGGGGTCGGGCTGCTACATCGTGCGGTCGGCTACGCGCTCGGCGCCATCGACTCCGTCACGCCTGAATTACTGTCGCGTCCGACGCCGTGCCGGGACTGGGATCTGCGCATGCTGCTCAGACACGCCTGCGAATCCGTCGCCGCGCTCGAAGAGGGCCTCGAGACCGGACGCATTGGGCTGTACCCGGTGTTCGACGAGGACACGGCGGCCGATCCGACACGGATCTTTCGCTCGCGTGTCACCCGGCTGCTCGAGATCTGGACGGTCACCGCCGGCGACGCCCGAATCGTCGAGGTCGCGGGTGAGCGGCTGCTGCCTTCCGCGATGGCGGGCGCTGCTGCTCTCGAAATCGCCGTCCACGGATGGGACGTTTCCCAAGCCTGCGGGCACCACCGGCCAATCCCGCGCGACCTGGCTGTCGACCTGCTGGTGATCTCGGCGCTGCTGGTCCCCGATGGCAACCGCCACCCGCTGTTTGCTGCGCCCGTCTTCGTGGCCGAGACAGCAGGCCCCAGCGAACGGCTCATCGCGTTCCTCGGCCGCGCAGTGACGGGTTCGGGGTGATGTTCACCTGAGTGGGGGTGGCCTGTTGTCGGCGGTGGCCGCCAAGTTCGTGTCCCATCCGCAGATTAGGCAGGCGTGGCGGAACGCGGAGCGAGCGAAGTCCAGCGCCGCCGCGCGGGGGTCGGGAGCGGCGCGGACGTCGTCCCATTCGAGGATGTACTCGCCCAGGGTCTTGTCCCAGCGGGCAGCGGCCGGCGACAGACGTCCGTGCGCGAAGGTGGGCGGGGCGGGGTGAGCGAACGCGAAGAAGGCCGCCGCTGCGTGGCGAGCGTCTCCGGGCCACCAGCCGATCTCGATCGCTTGGGCGTCGGCTGCGTTGCGCATGATGAAGTCGTTCGACGGTGCGTCGGCCGGCAGACCCGAGTACAGCGCCACCGCCAGGTCGAACGTCCCCCACCAGGCGTTGACCGGTGTCGACCGGCCCCGGAAGGGCGCGCGGAACGCCGCAAGGGCGAGCGCCGCCTGGGTGGCGGCAGCGAAATAGTCACTGACCCGATCGGGGTCGTAGCTGGCGTGCTCGTAGTCCTGATCCAGGGGGAGCGTCCACGGAACCTCCTGCGGCACCGGGTTGATCTGTACGGCACCCCCGAGGGCGGCGACGGCGGCGAGCACGTCCGAGGTCACATCCGCGACGGGACGGTTCGGGGTGAGCGGAACCTGCTCGACCTGGCCGCCGCTGTGCTCCACCACCGCCTCGTGCGTGCGCAAGTCCAGCGCCACGACCAGCGACCCGGACCCGTCTGGTGCGGGCAGCGGTGCGGTCTCCCATCCCCGCGCGGTCAGCCGCAACGCCGCGTGTTGCAGCTCCGGCTCGGGTGGCGCCAGCCTCGCAGCGAGCTTGCCGAGCACTTGGGTATGCGCGTGCAGCGTGTCGCAGGTGGCAGCCCACGTGTCGTACGAAATCGCCGGCCAGTCCGCTGTCATGACCCGCTCCTTCCCAGGTATGAAAGCCCCCACGCTGGACAGGGTGACCCGATCTCGGCACGCTCGGCAAGGAGCAACGGCCGCAGCTCATGACAGCGGCGCCGCTTGGGTGGTGAGGCAGATGGCTGAAGTCCCGGGGATGTCGTCGCGGCAGCGGTGGACCCTGGTGCTGGTGTGCACGGCGGTGTTCATGTTGCTGCTGGATATCACCGTGGTGAGCGTGGCGCTGCCATCGATTCAGCGGGATCTGCGGGCGAGCCTGCCGGACCTGCAGTGGGTGAGCGCCGCCTATGCCCTGGTGCTGGCCGTGCTGCTGCTGCCGGCGGCCACCATGGGTGACCGGCTGGGCCGGCGCCGGCTGTTCCTGGTCGGCCTGGTCATCTTCACTGCCGGGTCGCTGGCCTGTGCGCTGGCCTGGACTGCGCTGGCGCTCGAGTTGTTCCGCGCGCTGCAGGGAGTCGGCGGCGCGATGCTGTTCGCCACCGGCACGCCGCTGCTGCGCGCGGAGTTCTCCGGCGCCGCCTTGGCTCGGGCGCTGGGCGCCTTCGGCGCCACGATCGGCGGCGCCACCGCCATCGGACCGCTGGCCGGCGGGGTGCTGACAGACACGCTGGGCTGGCGGTCGATCTTCTTCATCAACCTGCCCATCGGCGTGGCCGCGTTTGTGGGCGGGGTGGCCCGGCTGCGGGAATCCCGCGACCCCGCCGGCGGCCGGGCCGACTGGGTAGGCACGGCCCTGATCACCGGGGCGCTGACTGCGCTGATGTTCGCGCTGATCCGTGGCAACGCGCTGGGCTGGGCGAGCCCGGCGATCGTGGCCCTGTTCGCGACCGCAGCGGTGGCCTTTGCCGGGTTCGTGATATACGAGCTGCGCATCGCTGCCGCGCCCATGGCCGACCTGCGCCTGTTCCGGCGGCGCAGCTTTGCCGCGACCGGGTTTGTGGCGTTCGCGATCTCGGCGACGGTCATCGGGATGATCGCCTACCTGTCGCTGTACGTGCAGAACACCCTCGGCTACTCCCCGGTTCAGGCCGGGCTGCGGTTCCTGCCGCTGTCGCTGGTCTCCTTTGCGGTCGCCCTCCTGACCGGCCGACTGATCGGCAAAGTGGCGATGCGGGTGCTGCTGGGTGTGGCCATGGTCGCGGCCGCAGCCGGGCTGGCCTCGATGGCACACCTCACCGCCTCTTCCACCTGGCTGGTGCTGCTTCCCGGCTTCATCCTGGCCGGAATCGGCCTGGGCATCACCTCCACCGGCCTGGCCTCGGCTGCGCTTTCGGCGGTGGAGCCAGCCCGCGCCGGGATGGGCGCCGGCCTGGTGAACACGCTGCGCCAGGTTGGCACCGCCACCGGCGTGGCCGTGCTCGGCGCCCTCTACGTCTCCCGCGTCACTACCGCCACCCGGGACGCCCTGGCCGGCCTGCCTGCCCCGCCCGGCACCGTCGACCGGCTGGCCGCTGCTGTTGCCTCCGGCGCCGGTACCCGGGTAGCCACCGTGGTCCCGCCCGCCGCCCGCGCCGCGGTCACCCACGCCGCTCGCGCCGGCACCGCCAGCGGGCTCAACAACGTCCTGCTCGCCGCGGCGGCATTCGCCGCGCTCGGCGCGATCGCTGGCTTCGCCTTTGGACCCGACCCAGCCAGGCAGCCGCCGCCCAGCCCCGCCGGCGGCGACCTGTCCGCCCAGCCGGCCACCGCCCAGGCCCGGCGACCGGCCGGGCCCGAAACAACGACCCCATAAGCTCATCAAGACGCCGGCGCAGACTAGTCGGCTCGCCCCCGGGTGGTCCCTCTTGAGCCTGCCCTACGCGGTGAAGGCAACGGTGGCGTCAGAAGATCACCGGCCAGCCGGGCTATTCCGCGTCTCACCGTCGCCACCAGGTGTTGGGCCGACGCTCAGGAGTCATCGCCGGGCTATGTTCGGGCGGCCGATGCGGAGAGGAGAGTGTCGAGGTGACGGAGCGCGTCGTGGGATACGAGGACTCCGACATCCCCCTCAAGTCGGGAAGGCTCCGGGTGCGGCGCTGGGGTGTTCCGGGTGCGCCAGCGGTGGTGTGCGTGGCGGGTCTATCGGCGAACCTGTGCGGCTTCGACCGCCTCGCCGAACGTCTCGCCGGCGACACGCTGCAGCTCGTGGCGATCGACCTGCGCGGCCGCGGCCGCAGCGAGGTCACCGGCGCGGGCACTTATGGCTGGCGCAACCACGCTCGCGACGTGTTCGACCTCGCGGACGCCGTCGGTGCGGCGTCGTTTTCGATCATCGGCCAGTCCAGCGGTGCGGCCATCGCCATGACCTGCGCGCATCTCGACCCGCCGCGGGTGGAGCGGCTCGTACTCGTCGATCTGGCGGGGAGTGCTGACGAGCGGGCCGCGGTGCCCGTGGTCGCCTCGGTGAGCCGGCTCGGCACGGTGTATCCGTCGGCGCAGGCGGCCATCGCACTGATCAAGCAGATCGGCATCATTCCCGAGTGGGACGAGTATTGGGATCGCTACTTCCGGTACGAGCTGCGCGACGTCGGCGGCGGCGTTACGCCGAGCAGCGACCGCGGTGCGGTGCTCGAGGATCTCGGGTACGGCGAGGCGATGTACTGGTCGGACCGGGAGACGCCGATCCACGGGCTGTGGAACGCGATCACCATGCCGACGCTGCTGCTGCGTGCCCGGCGGGAGATCATGCGGGGGTTCGGGTACATCCTGCCCGCCGCGGAGGCGGAGCGGTTCGCGGCGGCGGTGCCGTCGGCCCGCGTGGTGGAGATCGACGCGAACCACTATGTGATCACGACGCACGACGATTCTATCGCCGCCATTGGTGCGTTCTTAGGCGCGAGCTGACGCCGTGGCGAAGTGGCCTCGCAATCGCCGGACCGGCTGTGATCGTCGTCATCGCGTTCGACCAGCATGCCGCTCAGCGACTGATCGTTCGGCACGGGTGCATCGGTCATGGGGTCACGGTGCTGACTGTAAGGCAGCGGCCAGTGAATCTCTCGCGGCATCGCTACGTGGGGGCGACCCCGAAGAGCTGGTTCGGTCTCCAACGTGGGAACTCGGGGTGCTCGGCCACACCGTCGCTGCGATTCGGCGTTCACTGGTAAGCGGACACCGACGTTCCCGAGACTGTGCTGAAGGTGACCATCGATGGACGCGGTCGTGTCACCGGGTGGCAAGAGACATCGCCGCGTGCGGTTATGGGTCGGGGCCGTCGTGCTGCTCACGACCGTGGCCGGGTGCAGGTCGGCACCGGGTGAGGTTGAGGGGAAGCAGGCTCCGACACGTGAGCCGCCCAGCACATCCGCACCGAGCCCGGCACCACCGCCGCCGCGCTGCCAGGCCTGGGAATGCCAGGCGCGGCAAACTGTCAACCTGACCTCCGGGTGGACCGTGCGGTTGTGGCGCGGCGGCGACCAGCAGAACTACGCCAGTCGTCCGGTGGTCGAACTGCTGCACAACCAAGTGGCCGTGCAATGGTGGATCTCGCCGCGCGGCGACGGCTGGAACGGATCACTGACCTGCCTGACCAGCGGGCCGGAACCCAACTGCGACCTGATCGACAGCCTCGGCATGCATGCCGAGGTCGCGGAGATGCTGATCCTGCGCGCCGGACGGCTGGTCTACCCGCCCGGTGCCGAGGCGATCACAAACTCGGTCGGGATGCGGGCCGCCGACCTCAACCGCGACGGTTACCTCGACGTCATCGGCACAAGCAACGACTACCTGCCCAACTTCGCACAGGGCCGCGTCTACTGGCAGACCTTCCGCTATGAGGACGGGCGGCTCACCGTGACCGGCTGCGCCCGGCAGTCCAACAACGCCCCGGCGCCGACCCGCCTGCTCACCGGCACCTGCCCCACCCGCTGATCCGACCAAAGCGAGCCACGCCGGGCACCTACTCGTCACGCCAAGGGCAAGATGATCACGTCGGCCATTGCCCTGGCCTCGTAGTATGCGGAGGTATGGCCGGCGGCCGGACTGCTTTGATGGTCGTGGTCGCCGAGGCGGAGCCCACGGTGGCGCACCTGCGGCTTCAGCTCGACCCGGTCGCGCGGCTCGGTGTTCCGGCGCATGTGACCGTCCTATTCCCGTTCATGCCGGCCTCAGAGATCCACGACGACGTCATGGTCCGGCTGGCCGCGCTGTTTCGAACCGTGCCCGCGTTCACGCACAATTTCGTGCGCAGTGCCTGGTTCGGCGATGAGGTGCTTTGGCTCGCCTCGGACGCGGCCCAGGTGTTCCGGTCTTTGACGCACCTGGTCTGGACAGCCTTCCCGGCGTATCCGCCTTATGAAGGGCAGTTCGATGATGTCGTGCCGCACTTGACGATTGCCGATCGTGGCCCGCCGGGAGAGATGCAGGCTGCCGAGCGGACGGTTCAGCCGCATTTGCCGATCACTGCGATTACTCGAGCGGTCACGCTCATGGCCGAGCAACCCGCGGGGCGTTGGGAGGCTGCCGAGTCGTTCGCGCTGAACGGTTGATCAGCCGTCGCGCTGGTCCTCGCAAACGTTGACATGCCCGCCACTCGAAGCGAGCGGCAATCCGAACGCATGGCGTCACCTGACCAACTGCGGCACGTCGTTGTCTTGCTGGTGCGGAGACGGTCCGACTGCCACGAGTGAGCCCCCGAGCCGTCTGATATCGAGCGGCCGTAGGCCTATCGTGCTCGTCATGGCATGGCTGCCGAACGACTTCATCCATCCCGAGCGTGTCGAGCTGGCGACGGGCCAGCACCTGCGCCCAATCCGCGCGAGCGACGTGGACATCGACTACCCCGCTGTGATGGGCTCCCGCCCTCGGCTGTGGTCGAAGTACGGCGATACCTGGGGATGGCCGCCGCCGGACATGACCCACGAGGCCGACCGCGTGGATCTTGCCCGTCATGAGGCCGAGATTGCGGCCCACCTGACGTTCAACTACGCCGTCCTCGACGAACAAGAAACCGAGCTGCTGGGCTGCGTTTACATCGACCCGCCGAGCGAAGACAGCCCGGACGGTGCCGACGCGGTGGCCTCGTGGTGGGTAGTCGACCAGCACGCGGGCGGCCGTCTGGAACACACGCTCGACGAGTTCGTCCCTCGCTGGCTCGCGCAGACATGGCGCTTCCGCGCCGTCCACTTCGACCCATGACGCGCGGCCCGACCGGTGCCAAAGCGGCACGCGGCGCAGGGTCCACTGCTCGTCGAATTGCTAATCGGGCACCCACCGCTTCGATCCGACACCGGTCGCACCCCGGATCGGCGGCGGCCAAGTCAGCTTTCATCACTGCCGCACCGTGGACGGCAGTTCGGCCAAATCGGCGCACGGCGCCATGCAGGTCGTTGGCAACCACCTAGTCGCTCGCCACGAGTGAGCCGGGGCCCAGGCACGCCGCCGGATCGCGGCGATTCGCGCGCGTGTATCGGTGCCAGCATCGACGCGTCGAAGGGCTCACGCTAGCCGGGCTGGCGGCGTTAGAGTCCGGCTATGAGTGGTCACCGTGGAAGCCGTTCGCATCGGTCCTTGCTGATCCGCACCGTAGCCCTGGCCGCCGCGCTCGGGACAGCCGTCGTCGGGCTGGTCGCCAGCCCGGCCAGCGCCGCGCCGGCTCCGGCGACCGTCAGCGCGGCCCACGCCGAAGGCGCGCCGGACCTCGGGCCCAACGTCATCGTGTTCGACCCGTCGATGCCGCAGAGCCAGATCCAGGCGACCGTCGACGCCGTCGCGCAGCAGCAGATCCCCAACCAGTTCGGCAGTGAGCGCTACGCGTTGTTGTTCGAGCCGGGAACGTACGGCAGCCCCGCCGCGCCGCTGAACTTCCAGGTGGGGTACTACACCGAGGTCGCCGGCCTGGGCCAAAACCCCGGCGATGTTGTGATCAACGGCGCCATCGACGTGTTCAACCAGTGCACAGGCAGTTCCTGCATCGCGCTGAACAACTTCTGGCGGTCGCTGGCGAACCTCACGATCAACGTGACCAACCCCAGCTCCGGGCCGTACAGCGGCTGCTACACCGGCGAGTTCTGGGCCGTGTCGCAGGCCGCACCGATGCGCCGGATCACCGTCAACGGCAACTTCACGCTCATGGACTACTGCACCGGCCCGTCGTTCGCCAGCGGCGGCTTCATTGCCGACTCCCGATTCAACGGTCCGATCGTCAACGGCTCGCAGCAACAGTTCTACGTCCGGAACAGCACGCTGACGTCCTGGTCGAACGGCGTGTGGAACCAGGTGTTCTCGGGTGATGTCAACGCGCCGGCCCAGTGCTTCCCGGCGCAGGCCGACGGATGTGGTGGTCCCTACACGACGCTCGCGGCGACGCCCGCCAGCCGCGAGAAGCCGTACCTGTACGTCGACCAGGCCGGCGCCTGGCGGGTCTTCGTGCCGTCGGCCGCAGCGAACTCGGCCCGCCCGACCTGGTCGGCAACCACGCAGACGCCGGGGCGGTCGATCCCGCTGTCGGACTTCTACCTTGCCTCACCGCATGATTCCGCGCTCGCGCTCGACCGCCAATTGCTGCTCGGGAAGAACTTGCTGCTCACACCGGGCACCTACAACGTCGACCACGCGCTGCGAGTGCAGCATGCCGACACCGTCGTGCTCGGCCTCGGCTTCGCCACCCTGACGCCGACCCGCGGCAACGCGGCGATTTCCGTAGCCAACGTGCCGGGGGTCGAGCTGGCCGGGCTGATCGTCGACGCCGGACCGGTGAACTCACCCGTCCTGGTCGCCGTCGGTGACTACCCCGGCGCGTTGGCCCCCGGCGGGAGTCGGCCCGACGATCCGACCGCACTGCAGGACGTCTTCTTCCGGATCGGCGGTCCACACGCCGGCCGGGCGACGGTCAGCCTGCTCGTGAACAGCAGTCACGTGATCCTCGACGACATCTGGGCCTGGCGCGCCGACCACGGCACCGGCGTCGGCTGGACGAAGAACACCGCGGCGACCGGACTGGTAGTGAACGGCGACGACGTCCAGGCGACCGGGCTGTTCGTCGAGCACTACCAGCGTTACGAGGTGCTCTGGAACGGTTCCGGCGGCGGCGTCGTGTTCTTCCAGAACGAGATGCCGTACGACCCGCCGAGTCAGGACGCGTGGCGAGCGACGCCGACGACCGACGGCTACCCGGCCTTCACCGTCGCGCCGTGGGTCCGCAGCTTCGCCGGGTACGGCATGGGTTCCTACAGCTTCTTCAACCAAGGCATCGACATCTTCGCCGACAACGCGTTCGTCGTCCCGGTGCGGTCCGGCGTCAGCCTGCACGACCTGCTGACGATCTTCCTCGATGCCGTTAACGGCAAGGGCGGCATCCGCAACGTCGTCAACGGCGTCGGCGGGTCGTCGACCGCCGCCAATCCGGACACGCCGGTGACGGTCGTCGACTACCCGTGAGCCCGGGCAGCCGGACCGCAGCGCGCAGGGCGGTAGTCGATCGTGGAGGTGGCAACACCGCTCGCTCGGCTCGATATGATCGAGAAAAGTAGCTCGAAGACACTGAGTTGATGCGGCCCGGACTTGGGCATACGAGCGAATCAGCGGATTGCCGGCCGACGATGCGCGCCCGGTCAGCTTGCGCTGGCCGCAAGCAAGCCCAGCGGAATCGCGTGCTGAAGCGGCCCGCGGGTGACTTATCAGACAGAGCTGCCGGTGACTCTTCTCGTGTGGGCCGCGATGGCGAGGACCGCAGTGTGTCCAGTCGTCCATTGAGCGAGGAGGAACCGTAAGTCTAATCCGATACTGAGACCGCAGCAGTCGCGGCTCTCGACGATGGAGGAGCGGACATGACGGTGACACCATCCCCGGCCGACTGGCGCGACGGCTGGATCTACTTCGCGCTGGTCGATAGGTTGAACAACTCGACGCAGCCACCCAACTGTCCGTGGAACGTGCCCTTTGACGGATTCCAGGGTGGCACCCTGCCCGGCTTCACCGCGCAACTGGACTACATACGCGATCTCGGCGCCAGCGCCGTTTGGCTGTCGCCCGTGCTGCAGAACGTCGACGCCGACGAAGGGTCCTATCACGGTTACGGCATTCAGAACTTCACCCGGGTAGAGCCGCGCTTCTGCGCCGACCCGGCTCGAGCGCGCGCGGACCCCGCCTATGCGGATTCGCAGCTGCGCGATCTAGTCGATGCGGCGCACGTGCGCGGGCTCTACGTCATCCTCGACATCGTCATCAACCACACCGGTGACGTGTTCGCCTACGACGGATTGGGGTCCATCGCGCCGTGGCGCGACTCGCCGACGTATCCGATCCACTGGCGCGACTCGGACGGCCAGCCCGACCCGGCCTGGGTGAACGCTCCGGACAACCCTCCAGCCGAGGCCGCCGTGCATCCGCAAACCTTGCTCCGCAACGACGCGTTCCGCCGGCTGGGCAACGCGTTCGGGGCTGCGGGCCACGACCCGACCGTGGCCGGCGACTTCTACTCGTTGAAGGAGATGGTCACTACCCTGCAGGACGATGCAGGCCGGTATGTCGTGCGGGACGCGCTGATCGACTGCTACGCCGAGGTCATGCGCCGCTTTGACATCGACGGCTACCGCATCGACACGTTGATGTACGTGGAGCGAGACTTCGCGCTAACCTTCGGCAACGCCATGCGCGAATACGCAGAAAGCATCGGCAAGCAAAACTTCTTCACATTCGGCGAGGTGTACGCCGATGAACAGAAGATCAGCGGCTACGTCGGGCGGCACGTCGGCGACGGTGACCTGGTCGGCGTCGACGCCGCGCTGGACTTCCCGCTGTTCTATGTGCTGCCCTCTATCGCCAAGGGGCTGATTGCACCGCAAGCACTAATCGACACGTACGCGCTCCGCCGCCGTCTTGAAGACGGCGTGATCTCCAGTCACGGCGACGCCAGCCGCTACTTCGTGACCTTCGCCGACAATCACGATCAGCACTCACGGCTGCGCTATGAAGACCCGGCCGACCCGCACCGCTACGACGACCAGGTCTCGCTGACGCTGGCCGTCCTCCTGTCATTACAGGGCGTGCCGTGCATCTACTACGGCACCGAAGCCGGCCTGTCCGGCTCGGGTAACAATCCCGAAGCCGTGCGCCAGGCGCTGTGGGGAGCGCCAGATGCGTTCAATGTGGCCGCGCAGCCGTATGCGAGCACCCTGCAGGCGCTGACAGCTGTGCGCAACGCACGACCAGAACTGCGCTACGGCCGGCAGTACTTCCGACCCGTATCCGGCGACGGCGTCAACTTCGGACATTCCACGTTCAACGGCGGGGTCATCGCCTTCTCACGAGTGTTGGCTGCGTCAGAGGTCGTCGTCGTCGCCAACACCAGCACGGCGCAGACGTTCAGCGGGCACATCCTCATCGACGCCAACCTCACACCACCCGGCACGCAACTGACCGTGGATTACAGCAACCAGGCCGGTGCCCAGAGCCCCGATGCGGCGGTAGAACGGCCGGCCGGTTCGGTGTCAGTCAACGACGGCACAAGCAGCAGCCTCGGACCGATCTGCACCGTCGAGATCTTGCTGCGCCCGACGGAGGTGCAGATCCTCTCGCCGAACTGATCGTCTAACCATTGATCACGTGACCGTCCACCGACCGATGCCCGGGCTGAAGCGCGACAGGCCTCGGCCGGACCATCGCGGGCCGGGCACACGTCATGCAAAACCAACGACGACCGTGCACGACGCGACGGTAGGCGGCGCGATCGCGAAACCTGCTCCGCCAGGAGCATGCCGATCGCGGTTACCTGCACCATGCCGGTCGCTCTCCTTACCCGCCCAGACCGTGACACTGCGGCGAACATCGCCGCGAACAGCCCAGGCACCCGCGCGGCGGTATGTTCCAGCCGTTGCAGGAGCTGCCCGGATGTCGTCGAAATCGGCATCCGCAGAACCGACTGGGCCGCATATATGTCGCCGCCAGGAGGCGCCGGACCGGTTCCGCGGTGACGGGTCTCAGGACCGCCACCACAGCTCGACGATTTCGTCGCTGGTCGAGGTGTAGAAGACGTGTTGCGTGCCCTCGGCGTCGAAGACATGACTTGCCGGTTTGAACGAGCCGGCGAGCGAGGTGTCTCCGCTTTGCGCGGTGAGGTCCTCGTGGTGCGGCTGCCCGCCGGGGTACCACCAGAGCTCGATGAGGTGATTGCCCTGCCCGACGTAGTACACGTGGTGCGTGCCCTCACGCAGGAACAGGTGGCTCGTGGGCGGGCTGATCGCGAATGGCGCCGGGCCGTTGCCGATGCTGTGCGCTGAGAGGTTGCGGGCGAGCGGATCGTTCATGCCCTGCCAGGTCAGCTCGATGACCTGTGCGCCGTCATCGACGTAGAAGACGTGCTGGGTGCCGTCCGGGTCGACGTGACTGGCCGGCGCGCTTGCCGCGGGCTCATTCTCACCGGCGCTGCGGGCGGTGAGGTTGCGGGGCGTGGTGACGGCGTCGGCGCCCCACCGCAGCTCGAAAATGTCTCGGCCGGACCAGTAGAAGACGTGCTGGCTGCGCTCGGGCGTGTACTGGCCCTCGACCACATGACTGGCCCGGGTGCTCGCCGATTCCGGTGCTGGCGCGCCGCCGGCTCGCTCGGTCAGGTCCACTACCTGCGTCGGGTCCGAGCTGTGCCACCAAAGTTCACCGACGTGTCCGTCTACCGGTGTGCCGTCGATCTGGCCGGACGCAATGAAGAAAACGTGCTGGGTGCCTTCCTCGAGGAAGACGTGGCTGGTCAGCGCGAACCCGCTGAGCTCCGGCTGCCCGGCCTGGGTGGCCAGGTTGCCGGCACGCACCGCACCGGAGGTCGGCCACCACAGCTCGGTGATGGCGGGTTGGCCGTAGAACACGTGCTGGGTGCGCTCGGCCTCAACGGTGTGGCAGGCCAGCCACACCGCAACTCCGGCGTCGTCGCCCACGTCCGCGAACAGGTCCCCCGACTGGGGTTTCTCGCCGGGGCGCCACCAGAGTTCGATCAGCCCCTCGCGCGCATGCTCGCCATAGAAGGAACGGTGAAAGACATGCTGCGTGCCTTCAACGGCAAACACGTGACTGACCGGCGCCCCGATTGCAATAGGCGCTCCGCTATGCACGGTCAGGTTGTGCGGATTCCAGGGCATCGGAACTCCTCCGCTCAGTGGGTCAAGGTCGTCGGGTGTCGATCGTCGTTGCCGTTAGCCGACGCCGGGTGGGGATCAGGCCGGTTGGCCGCGTGGCGTCACCTGGTGCGTCATCGAGGAAGACGACCGTCAACATGGACACCGCCTCAAGGCGGAGTATCCATAGGGCAAGGCGATATCGGGAGTCCGACGATCTACGTATATCGCGAAGGCGGCCGAGGGTCTACGGTGTGGGCTCCAGCTACGGCAGACATGCACAAACACCCGATCTGTCTCCTCCGAGCGTCGGCGAGCCACACCTATTCGGCGGTCGGTCCCTGCGGCGCGTCGGTTCTACGGTCGACAGGTCATGTTGACTGCTGGGGCGCCGACCCAGGCTTCGGGCTGAATACGCTCATGTGGTGCAGCGACGTGCTCGGGTCGAGGACATCCACGGGCTCGCCGCTGGGATGCCGCACGTCACGGTCTTGTACGGGCCGCGGGACAACCCGATCTATCAAGTCGGCGGCAAGTCGTTCATCTTCTTCCGCACGCCGCGGCCGGATGCGATCGACCCGATGACGGGTGAGCGGTACCCCGACGTGATCGTGTTCTGGGTCGCGTCGGAGGCCGACAAGCAAGCGCTGATCCAGGACGACTCCACCCCGTTCTTCACCACGCCGCACTTCGACGGGCATCCGTCCGTGCTGCTCCGCGCGGCCCGTGTCGGCGAACTGACGAGGGCTGAGCTGGCCGAACTCGTCCAGGACGCGTGGCTCGCACGAGCGTCGGTTCGCCGCGGCGCGGCGTGGCTCCGCGCCCACGGACTGTGACGGGCGGACGGCGACACGTCGTCGACCCGGGAACCACCTGCTCACGCTCGCGTCGGAGAACTCCGCATTCCTCCTCGTCGCCCTGAAGGCGGGCGACAAGCTGCGGATCGACAACCGGTGGTCGACTGCGCTCACCACCTACCGCTCTACCCGACGCGACCAACTTGCTGTTGGCACCAGCGCGGGCACTGGTCAGGTTGTTCCTGCCGGAATTTCGTCGGTGACAGCTATGTTGGCTACCTCGACCCCGGGTGTACGCCAGGCGCCGCCGCGGCGCTGACTTGCCGCAGTGACGCGAAGGCCGGTCGCGCCGGGTGTCTGCGCATGAAGGGGGCTACGAGCCGAGGGGAGGGGGCGACAGCCGTGCGAATCGGGCTCTTGGGCGATTTCGAAGTCTCCGAAGGCGAACTGACGGTGTCCCACAGTGCGTGGCGACTGCGCAAGGCGAAAACGCTGGTCAAGCTGCTGGCGCTGGAGCCGGGGCACCGCATTCACCGGGACCAGCTGGCCGACCAGCTCTGGCCAGAACTCGACGCCGACGCTGCCCGTAACAACTTGCATCAGGCGTTGCACGCCGCCCGCAGAGCGTTGTCGACCATCGGCGTCGACGGGACCGCCGCGCTCGCACTGCGCGACGACCTCGTTGTGCTCGGACCCAACGGTTACGTGCGCACCGACATCGAAGAGTTGCAGGATGCGGTGGAGCAGGCCAGCGCAGCGGAGGACTGGACGGCGATGGCTGCCGTACTGAGTAGATGGCCCGGAGAGCTACTTCCGGAGGATGCCTACGAGCCGTGGGCGCAGCGCCACGCCAACCGCATCCGAGAGTGGCGCACAGGGTTGGTCATGAAGCTGGTCGACGACGATCTGGCCGAACGCGACCCGCAGACGGCGGTGAGCGTGCTCGCGCCCGTCGTCGCTGCGAACCGGCTGCACGAACCGGTACATCGGGCGATGATGCGCGCCCTCGCAGCCGCCGGCCGCCACGCCGAGGCATTGGTGATGTTCGAACGGCTCCGCACGGTTCTGCAGCAGGAGCTTGCCGCGGACCCGGAGCCGCAAACCCGTCAGCTCTACCGTGATCTCTTGGCAAGCGGTGGGCAGGACAGCGGTTCGGCCCGACTCCGGAGCCCGCCGCGCGCCACGAACCTGCCCGCACGGGTCTCCCCGCTAGTAGGTCGTGACCGCGAACTTGACGAGACCGCACGGATCCTCGCCACCGCGCGGCTAGTGACGCTGACGGGCCCGGGCGGTGCCGGCAAGACGACGCTGGCCGTTGAGCTGGCTCGCCGACATCACGAGCGGTATCGCGACGGCGCAATCCTCGTCGAGCTTGCCGCGTTGGCCGACGGTGCGTTGATCGTCGAGGAGGTGGCAGACGCGCTGCGACTTCAACTGCCGTCGCGTCAGGCTCCGATCGACTCGCTGGTGGCGCAGCTGCGCGGCCGGCAGCTGCTCGTCGTCCTCGACAACTGCGAGCACCTGATCGACGCGTGCGCCTGGACGGTGAGCGAGCTGCTGCAGGGCTGTCCTGAGGTTTCGGTACTGGCTACCAGCCGGGAACCGCTGCGCATCGAGGGTGAGGTCAGCTGGCGCACGCCGTCTCTTGCGTTGCCTGACCCACACCATCTCCCCTCGGTGGAGGCACTGGCCGTCGTCGCGTCATTGCAGCTCTTCGTGCAGCGCGCGTCCGCCGCTTCGCCGGGATTCGCGTTGACCGACGACAACGCCGCTGCGGTGGCGGACATCTGTTATCGGCTCGACGGCATGCCGCTGGCCCTGGAACTTGCGGCGGCCTGCGTTCCCGTGCTGTCGCCGTACCAGATCGCCGCCCGCCTCGGCGACGCGCTCAACCTGCTGCGCCGAGGCCATCGCGCGACGATAACTCGCCAGCAGACCTTGACCGCAACTCTGGACTGGAGCCACAACCTGCTCGCCAACGATGAGCGGGTGCTGTTCCGGCGGCTGGCGGTCTTTGCCGGCTCGTTCACGCTGGAGGCCGTCGAGGGCGTCTGCGTGGATGGCGGCCAGGTACTCGGTACCCTCGCGCGGCTCGTCGACACATCGCTCGTCGTCGCCGAGTCGCGCGGCGAGGTCACCCGCTATCGGCTGCTCGAGACGGTGCGGCAGTACGGCACGGAACGGCTGCGTGCTGCTGGCGAGGAACCGGCGATCCGCAGCCGGCACGGTGCTTGGTACGTCGAATTCGCCGAGTCCCGCGACCCGGAGGTGCCGACGAGCATTATCGAGGTCGTGCCCGCGAGCCTCGACGTCGAGCACGACAACCTGCGCGCAGCACTGACCTGGGCACTAGTACACGAGCCCCGCGCGGCGTTGCGGCTCGCGGTCGCGTTGTGGCGGTACTGGCTCGTGCGTGGCCTGTTCGCCGAGGGCCGTCGCTGGCTGGAGGCGGTGCTAACCGCCGTCTCGGAACCGTCCGTCATGCGCGCCCGCGGGTTGCTGGCACTCGCGGTTTTCGACCTGCGTCGCGGCATGGACGAGCGGCTCGTCGAGATCGGTGCGGAAACAGTGGCAATTCACCGCACGATCGGCGATCGCGCGGGCCTAGCGCTTGCGTTGCACGCGGACGGTGTGCTCGCCTACATGCGCGGCGACTGGACCCGGTGCCTGCAACGTAGCGAGGAGGCCCGAGAGGCCGCGCCCGGTGCCGACGAAGTCGAGGCGTCCACCGCATTCCTGCAGGCTATGGTGCTGCTCGGCCGTCACGATCTGCCCGCCGCGCGGGTCGCGTTCGAGCAGGCGCGCGCGGCGCTGGCCGCGGTGCGATCGGGGCGGCCATTCTTCGCCACGATGACGCTCGGCTGGGTCGTCGAGGACGCACGTATCTACTTCGAGGAGACCATGCTGCCGGGGCCGCGCGTGAGTGCCGGGCAGGCGCACGGATACGTGTTGTGCAACCTCGCCTACCTGGCCCGGCTAGCCGGCGATCGAGACGAGGCCCGGACGCTGCTCGACGAGGCCCTCTCGATATTCCGCGCGCTCGGCGCCCGCGACGGCGAATCGATGGCCCTCAGCCACCTTGGCTGCCTGCACCGCGTCCGCGCCGAGTTCGCCGAGGGACGGGCCGCGCTGGAGCACAGCCTGCGCATGCGGCAGGAGATCGGCGACCGTCGCGAGATCGGCCTGACTCTCGGCAATCTCGGCATGCTCACTGCCGCCGAGGGAGACCTTGCGCAGGGGTTGGCGCTGCTGCGGCAGGCTCTCGCCGGCTTCCGCGAGACCGAGGACGCGCCAGGACGGGTAGCCGCCACGCTCACGATCGCGAGCCTGCACGCCGCGGCGGGCGACTACGAAGCGGCACGGCGGATGCTGCCCGAGGCGTTGGCCGAATCGCGGCACATCCCCGGCAACCACCGCGCAACGGCATGGGGATTCGTCATGCTCGGCGACGTGCACCGCGACCTCGGCCAACCCGACGAAGCCGCCCCCGCGATGGCCGAGGCCCGGAAGCTGTTCCGGGCGCTCGGTAGCGGCAAAGTCGCCGCTAAGCGCGGTTAAGCGGTTGCGAAACCGCGGTCCATAACGTCGGCCCCGGTATCGACAAGGCCGAGGAGAGCAAAATGACGATGACTGATGCCCGGAATGTGGTGGGGGAAGCCACGGCGGGCGAGTTGCAAGCTGCGGTTCGCGGTCAGGTGATCCGGCCGGGCGACAATGACTACGACGAAGCACGTGCGATCTGGAACGCCGCCCATGACAAGAATCCGGCGTTGATCGTCCGCTGCGCCGGCACCGCCGATGTGATCAAGACGGTGGAGTTCGTGCGCAGCCAAGGCCTGCCGCTCGCGGTGCGCGGCGGCGCGCACAGCATCGCCGGGTTCTCGACCTGCGACGGTGGGGTCGTTCTCGATCTCTCGCTGATGAACGCAGTCAGGGTCGATCCGCAGGCCCGCCGCGCGGTCGCGCAGGGCGGGGCCACGTGGGCCGACTTCGACCACGAGACGCAGGCGTTCGGCCTGGCCACGACCGGTGGCCTGGTCTCCACCACCGGGCTTGGCGGGTTCACGCTGGGCGGAGGTATCGGCTGGCTGCTGCGCAAGCACGGCCTGACCTGCGACAACCTCGTCTCCGCCGACGTCGTCACCGCCGACGGCCATCTGGTCCATGCCAGCGCCGAGCAGAACAGCGACCTGTTTTGGGCGTTGCGCGGCGGCGGCGGCAACTTCGGCGTTGCTACGTCGCTGGAGTACGCGCTGCATCGGGTGGGCCCCACGGTCCTCGGGGGGCTGGTCTTCTTCCCGGGCGAGGCGGCCCGGCAGGTGCTGACCGGATGGCGTGAGCTCACGACGTCGATGCCCGACGAGTTGACATCGCTGGTCGACCTCACGACCGCGCCGCCGGTTCCCTTCCTACCGGAGTCGGTACACGGCAAACCGATCGTGGCCGTGGGCGCGATGTACTGCGGTCCCCAGGACAGTGGCGAGGATGTCGTGGCACCACTGCGCACACTCGCCGAGCCGGTCGCGGATCTCTTGGGACCCGTCCCCTACGCCGCGATGCAGCAGATGCTCGATCCGCTGTGGCAGGCCGGGGCGCACAACTACTTCACCTCCGCGATGATCGACGACCTGTCCGACAATGCGATCGACGAGCTCATCGCTAGGTGGTCGGCCAAGCCGACGCCACAGAGCGAGATCCACATCCACCACGCCGGGGGGGCGGTGGAGCGCGTCTCCGCGGCGGAAACGGCGTTCGCGCAACGCACCTCGCCGTATCTGCTCAACGTCATTGCCCGCTCGGTCGACGGGGTGGGCTTCGACGGCGACACCACATGGGCCCGGGACGCCCGCGCTGCGATGGCCGGGTACGGATCCGACGCCATGTATGTCAACTTCACCGGCGACGCCGGCGCGGACAAGGTGCGCGCGTCGTACCCGCCCGAGACCTACGCGAAGCTTGTCACGGTCAAGAGGCGCTACGACCCGACGAACGTGTTCCGGCTGAACCAGAACATCGCACCGGAGGGAGACTGACCTGCGCAGACTCTCTGGCTCATGGCGACGCTGGCTGCCGCTGCTCTGACTACGGACACGCCGGCACCGGGGACTTGACGTTCAGCCTGCTCTTTGAGGCGACACCCGACAGCATCGACATCGCCACAGGCTGGCGTCGTGGTCACCCGTGCTGAGTGACTCGCGGCGGGGGGGCTGCCGCTACTGTCCGTCTGGTCAGGGGCTTCTGGCTGCCGGTTCGAGCTGGGCGCCCGTCGCTGGTGATGGGAGCGGGTTATGGCCAACCGGTTCAATGGCGCGATCAACATCGATATCCGCGAGTCGGTGCCTGATTGGACCCCGTTCGAACCGGTGCGGGCGCCGGAGGGTGCACCCAGCGTGGTGTACATCGTCCTTGACGACGTGGGCTTTTCCGCCATGAGTTGCTACGGAGGGCCGATAGAGACACCGAACATCGACCGCATCGCGGCCGACGGCGCGCGCTTCACACAGTGGCATACCACCGCGCTGTGTTCACCGACCCGTTCGTGCCTGCTGACCGGACGCAATCACACCCGTAACAGCATGGCCTGTATTACGGAGGCAGCGGTCGGGTTCCCAAACGCGAGCGGCACGATCCCGCCGGAGAACGGCATGCTGTCGGAGATTCTCGCCGATCGGGGCTGGAACACCTACATGGTGGGTAAGTGGCACTTGTGTCCGACGGATGAGATGAACTTGGCGGCGACCCGCCGTAACTGGCCGAGTGGCCGGGGTTTTGAGCGGTGGTACGGATTCCTCGGGGCGGAAACCAACCAGTGGCACCCAGACCTGGTCTACGACAATCACCCCGTTGCCCAGCCTCGCTCGCCGGCCGAGGGCTACCACTTGACCGATGACATCACCGACAAGGCGCTGGAGTTCATCAAGGACGCCAAGGCGATCGCACCCGATAAGCCGTTCTTCCTCTACTATGCGCCGGGCGCCTGCCATGCTCCCCACCACGCGCCAAAGGAGTGGATCGAGAAGTTCCACGGACGCTTCGAGATGGGATACGAGGCGATTCGAGAACAGACCCTCGCGCGGCAGAAGGAACTGGGCATCGTGCCGGCCGACACCGAGCTGCCGGAGGTCAACCCGATCGGCACTCCGGAAACCAGGACGGGCCCCGAAGGCCAGCCGTTCCCGCCGCTGGATTACACCCGACCATGGGACACCCTCAATGATGACGAGAAGCGGCTGTTCTGCCGGATGGCTGAGGTCTACGCCGGCTTCCTCGCCCACGCCGACCACCACATCGGGCGTCTATTGGACTACCTGGAGCAGACCGAGCAGCGCGACAACACCCTGATCATTGTGGTCTCGGACAATGGCGCGAGCGGCGAGGGAGGCCCGAACGGCTCGGTGAATGAGATGAAATTCGCCAATGGCGTGCCCGACGACCTCGCTGAGAACCTCGCCAAACTCGACGACCTTGGTGGCACCACCACCTACAACCACTACCCGAACGGCTGGGCGATGGCGTTCAACACCCCGTTCAAGATGTGGAAACGCTACGAGTTCAACGGCGGGACGTCGGACCCGTGCCTGATCTCCTGGCCGGCCGGAACGACGGCACGAGGCGAAATCCGCGATCAGTATCACCACGCGATCGACATCGTGCCCACGATTCTCGACATCTTGGACGTGCAAGCGCCGGAGACGATCAAGGGCCATGTGCAGAGTCCGCTGGATGGCGTCAGCATGCGGAGCAGCATTGATGACGGATCACAACCGTCGTCCAGGAAGACCCAGTTCTACTCGATGCTCGGTTCCCGATCGATCTGGCATGAGGGATGGAAAGCCGTCACCACTCATCCGACAATATCCGGCTGGAGTCACTTCAACGACGACGAGTGGGAGCTCTACCACACCGATGTCGATCGCGCCGAAGTACACAATCTGGCGGCCGAGCAACCCGACAAACTCCGGGAGCTGGTGAACCTATGGTTCTCTGAGGCAGGCGCGAACCAGGCCTTCCCCTTAGACGATCGTTCGGCCCTCGAAATTCTCAGCACGCCCCGCCCACAGCTCACCGCCCCGCGCAGCCGATACGTGTACTACCCGGACCTCGCTCCCGTCTCAGAATGGCAGGCCGTCAACACCCGCAACCGGTCGTTTTCCATCGGAGCCCTGGTCGACATCCCCAGCCCGGGTGCCGAAGGCGTGCTCTTCGCCATGGGCGCCCGCTTCGGCGGCCACGCCCTCTACGTCAAGAACAACAGGCTGCACTACGTCAACAGCTACATCGGCACCATCGAACAGAAGATCGACGGCACCGAGGACATCCCCACCGGTGAGAACCTGCTGCTGTCCGCCTCGTTCGACAAGGACGGCGACGACCCGCAATACGCGACCGGCGTCCTGTCGCTCTATCACGGCGACCACAAGGTCGGAGAAGGCCGCATCAAAACCCAACTCGGCGCGTTCGCCATCGCCGGCGCAGGGCTCAGCGTGGGCCGTGACCCCGGCGAGCCCATTACGGAGGACTACCCGGGAGATCCCCCCTACCGATTCACCGGCGGCACGATCAACCGCGTCGCGATCGACGTCAGCGGCGAACCCTACCTCGACCTCGAACGCGAAGCCGAGCTGATGCTCATGCGCGAATAACGAAGACGTAACCCGAGCCGCCCAGCACGTCCCGGTGTCGGTCAGCGTTTCATACGTGTTCGCTCCTGGCCGGCGCGGCCGAGCAACCTCACAGGCCGGGCGGGAAGGCGACTGCTCGTGGCTGTATCAGCGGCGTGCCGACGTCGAGTTCGATGACTTGATGTGCGGTGAGCGGAATGTTGCGTGGGTCCACGTTGTCACGGTGTCCGTTGAGGAACACCGTGACCGGCGCCCGGGCGGGACCGACGCGGTCGCGAGCGAGCTGCTGTTGCCAGATGTCGAAGAAGTTCCCGAGGGTGTAGACCTTCACTGTCGGCGACTCGACGTGGATGATTCCGTCCGCGGCGTGGGTGTGCAGCCAGTAGAAGCAGGCGCCGTTGTTGATGAATGCGCCGACGGGGGTTGTCTGAATCTGGCGGGGCGGCACGATGCCGACGCCGGCGGGGATCTGTCGGGGGTGGCCGTTGACGAAGACCGCCAGGTGGATGTGGATGTGGTAGGCCACCTGCCACGAATTCCTGCACTGCTGGTTGGAAATGATGTGCCAACTAACACGTCAGTTCGTTGTGGCACGTTCAGATCACCACCCAGCCTACTGGCGAGCTCGCGCCCTCGCGGAGGCTGTGCCAGCGCTCGGCGTTAGTGGGCAGGAAAGGTTTCGTCTTGCCGTGCATCGGTCGCCTGCTTGGTGCGGCCGACCCACTGGCGAGGTTGCTTTTTAGCTAGCGATCACTGTGAACATCTCGTTGCTACTACGCGTGTTAGTAGATGTGTTCGTCACGGGTGCAGTCTGATGCCTGACTGGTTGGGCTGGCTTGTCCTCGCCGGTCTGCTCGGCGTCGCCGAGCTGGCTACCCTGAGGTTTGCTGCCGGGCTGATGGCCCTTGCCGCAATTGCGGCCGCGGTAGTCGCGGCCGTCGGTGGTGGGCCGCTAGCGGAGGTGTGGTCGGCGCGGGCGTATGACCAGACCCCGGTGATCGCTGAAGGCACTCGGGTGACCGTTTACGCAATCGAGGGCGCGACCGCGCTCGTCTACACCTTGGAGCAGTGACATGACCGCGTTTCTGATCATCCTTATTCCGGTCCTCGTGGTCTTGGCTGCGCTGAGCAGAACGATCAGGGTCGTGCCACAGGCCCGGGCGTACATCGTGGAGCGGTTCGGCTCGTATGACCGAACGCTGGCGGCCGGGTTCAACACGTTGCTACCGGGCGTGGAGCGGATCCGTAGCCGGATTGACCTGCGTGAGCAGGTGGTGTCCTTCGCGCCGCAGCCGGTGATCACCGAGGACAACCTCGTCGTCCATATCGATACTGTGCTGTACCTCCAGGTCACGAACCCGCGGGCCGCGACGTATGAGATCGCGAATTTCATCCAGGCGTTCGAACATTCCAACCGACGCCCGGCCACGGACTGATCCCGGTGCCAGCGATGGTGACCGCCGCGAGATGGTTCTGCACGACCGCCCCGTATCGGCTACTGGCGGGGCGGGTGTTACTGCCGTGGGCGTTGCAGGGCCTAGACCCGGCCGGCGAGGCACTTGAGATCGGCGCCGGCAGCGGTGCTATGGCAGCGCAACTGCTGGCTCGATACCCGGGACTGACACTGACGGTCACCGACTACGACCCCGGCATGGTTACCCGAGCCGGCAAGACTGTCGCCGCATTTCCAGAGCGCGCCACCGTGCAGCAGGTCGATGCGGCCAGGCTGCCCTTCGCCGACGACCGCTTCGATGTGGTGCTCTCGTTTGCCATGCTCCACCACGTAGGCGACTGGCGACGCGCTGTCGCGGAGGCGGTGCGGGTGCTGCGCCCGGGCGGATACTTCGTCGGCTACGACGCCCTAGAAGGGCCGCTGACACGGCTGCTGCACGTCGGTGAAGGAGACAACGTCAGGATGATGCGGCGCGGGCAACTGGAAGCCGACCTTGCCGAACTGCCGATCAGCCCGATGCCCATCTGCCGCTCATTCACGGGCCTGGTCGTCAGGTTCAACGCCACCAAATCTGAATGAAGATGGCTTGGCTGTCCCGCTAGCCCGGCGGAGTAGACACGGCCGACGGTGAACTGACTTGCGATATTGCGCACTCAGCACGCGAAGTACCGCGGTCAGTACCGCGCCAGGGCGCTGCGTCCGGACCTGCGCACCGCGCGTGTTATGGGTCCGCCGCTGACCCGGTAGATGTTGACTCGGTCGGCGGGGACTGCGTTTGGCGGTGCTGGCGGGGTAGTCGATGTGGAAGAACGCGGCGTCGCCTTCTTGATCCTCGCCGGCCACCGATCCGCCCGCCAACACCCATTAAACGGCTTAGCCTGCCGGCGTATAGTATTTATTCAACTCTCAATCATGTTGTAGGGCGCTGGGCCTATCGCAGGAGGCTGGTCATGAGTACTGCACAGATTCAGATCCCTGGTTATGTCGCCGGAACGTGGGACATCGATCCTTTGCATACCGAGGTCGGGTTCAGTGTGCGCCATCTGATGGTGAGTAAGGTTCGCGGCCGGTTCACCCGCTTCGAAGGGTCGTTCGTCACCGCGCCCGATCCGTTGGATTCGTCGGCGGCTGCGACGATTGCGATGACCTCGATCGACACCAATAACCCGACCCGCGATGACGACCTGCGTTCAAAGAACTTCTTCGAGGTTGAGCAGTATCCGAAAATGACCTACCGATCTAGCGGACTTCGGATCGATGGGGAGCAGTTCGTCCTCGACGGTGAACTGACCGCTCACGGGGTGACCCGCCGGGTGCCATTGCGGATCGAGGTGAATGGGTTTGGCGCTGACCCGTACGGGAATCAGCGATGCGGGTTTACCGCGACTGGGTCGCTCAACCGCAGCGAGTTCGGCATGACGTTCAACGTCCCGCTCGAGGCTGGCGGGGTCATGGTCGGCGACCGTATCGACATCGCCATCGAGGTGGAAGGAGTTCTGCGGAAATCAGGCGGCGAGTAGGGCCCTCGCGTCGGTCGTGCGGTGATGTCCCCGTGCCACAACCTGCTTCACACCGAAGCGTCCCCTAGCTACGCGGATGCGTGGCGGGATCGGTGCCCGACCGTCGTTGCCACGGAAGTCCTCGTAGCCCCACTGACCCGGACGACCCACGCACCGGCGCTCGGGCACACGGTAACCGACGATATGCGCGCCAGATAGTCGGAGCAGCAACCGCGCAGATAGATCGTTAGCGCACATGTCAGCGCATCTTCCGCTCATGCAGCGAGCGCAGCCCAGATGGCGACTCCTGACGCCTCAGGAACGGGCCCCCCTGGGGCACTGCCTTGCTCGCCGCAAGTTTACGGCGGCAGACAATCACAGCTCCGGCCATTGCAGCTGTGCCGTTGATGTTCAATCAACATCCCGGTACGCCCCGGAGTGCGCCCCTGGAGCCGTCGTTCTGTCCCCGGTGGGCGATCGAGTGACTCCGGCTGCCCAGATTGGACCATATGGGTGCGCGGCGTCGCAGCCATGCGGGCAACATTGTTCATTGCCGAGTTGGCGGCGTGTGGACGCTGACCGTTGAGCGCATGCGCATTTCGTGACGTGGGCGAGGTTCGCTGTTGGACGTCGCCGACGGGGTCCTGTCACCTGTGCGCCCAGGCTTTGACGGTCTGCGTGGCCGGTTGCACGATGGGGCGAAGCGGTCCACCCGCGGTGATGCGTGAGGATGCGATGGCCGGCCTGCGCTTCTGCGCCTACCAGTACCAGCACCTGCCGCTTGACGCGTTGCGACGGCGCTGGCGGGACGCCGAGCAGCAGGCCTTCGACGTGGTGTGGAACTGTGACACGATCGTCGAGCCGGACCGACCGCGGCACATGATGTTCGACGGCCCGACGACGCTGGCGATGATGGCGGCCGAAACGTCACGGATCCGCGTGGGCACCCTCGTGTCCAGCCTGTACTTCCGCGAACCGGTGACGGTGGCCAAGGCCGCAATGACTCTCGACCATCTCAGCGGCGGTCGAGTCGAGGTGGCGCTGGGGGTTGGCGACCCCTCCGCGGGATCTGCCGCAGCCGGAGTCACTCGATCGCCCACCGAGCAGGTTGCCCGCTTCGCCGAGTTCGTCGAAGTCGTCGATCTGCTCTTGCGCCAGGAGGTGATCACCTACACCGGCACCTACTACCGGTGCGACAACGCCGAGACCATCCCGCTACCGCTTCAGCGGCCGCGGCCGCCCATCACGATCGCGGCTCACGGACCAAAGATGCTGCGCATTGCGGCCCGCTACGGCGACGGCTGGAGCTCCTGGGGCGGCTACGGCGTGCTGACCGAGCACGACTTCTACACGGTGACCGCACAACGGTGCGTCCGCTTCGACGAACTCGCCGTCGAACTAGGCCGCGACCCGCGCCAAATCCGGCACTCTCTCGTGTGCTTCCCGCCGCTGACCCCCTGGGAATCCACCGAGTACTTCACCGACATGGTCGGACGGTTCTGTGCCGTGGGCATCGACGAATTCGTCCTCTACTGGCCCGGCACCTGGCGCGACGAGCCCCGGGGCGAGACCGTGATGCACGCGGTGACAAACGCGATCATGCCTGCGTTACGCGCAGGTACCTGACTCCACGCAAGCGCCCGAACCGTCGATCTGGGTGGCGTCACTTGCGCCGACCAGCCAACTCGAGCCGCACAGATGGATCTGATTGAGACTTGTCCCAGGCGTTGCGCCCTGGTCGTAGTGGCTGATGCGTCACAGGCCCGGGTACCGGTTCAACGCCGCTCCCGACGTGCTTGACCTATCGTCGTTCCGGCGCACGCCGTGATCACAGACTCGACGCCGCGGACGGCTGCGACCATCCCGATGCCTGACCCCGCGACCGCGGTGTTCACCCGTCGCGTTTACCCGGGCACGAAGCCCCTCACGAACAGCTCGCACGCGAAGCCGCTAACGCGGCGTCGGCGACGGTCATCAGCTCGCAGCCGACCCTGGGGCTGCACTGGAGATCTCATCAGTGTCCCGCGGTTTCCAGCCGCCTGCCGGATGCCAAATGCGACCGTCGGGAGTTCGCCATGAACACTAATCAGACTCTCCTTCGGGCACGATTAGCTCGGCGTGACAGCGGGCGCAAACACGCGCAGACAAGGAGTGTGCAGTATGAACGTGAACCTCGAAGTGGTCAGCATCCCGGTGTCCGATGTCGACAGGGCGCTGGAGTTCTACCGCGACCGGCTGGGTTGGCGCGTCGATGCCGACATCAAGGGCGGCGGCGACGTCCGCGTCGTGCAGATAACACCGACCGGCGAGGGCCATACGTCGATCGCCTTCGGATCAGGCATCCCGATGGCCCCGCCTGGGTCGATGCGGCATTTGGAGCTGGTGACGTCGGACATCGTGGCCACTCGCGAGGAGCTGGCCGAGCGTGGCGTCAACGTGACCGAGGTCTACCACGGCCCGGGCAGCCCGTTCTTCCCGAAGGCGCGAATTCCCGGCCCCGACCCGGACCGCGCGAGCTACAACTCGTATGCCTCATTCGAAGATCCGGACGGGAACGGCTGGACCCTCCAGGAGATCACCTCGCGCCTGCCGGGCCGTGAGCCTGCCACGTGACGTGGGCAGGGCGACGACCGCCATGGCGACAGTCGCCCACGATCGGGCGAAACTCACCGGCACGGCGGCTCGAGCATCACGAGCGCAGGGCCGCGCAGCGGTCAGCTTGTCCTGTGTATGGCCTCGTCGATGATGGCGACCACCGCGTTGGGACGGGTGATCAGTGACAGGTGCCCTGCCTTCACGAAGGAGATGTGCGCCCCGGCGCGGGTTGACATCTGCTCTTGAAGCGCCGGCGGCACAGCGTGATCCTCGGTTCCGATCAACGACCACGCCGGAATCTTCGCCCACGCCGGCGGGCCGGACGGTTCGCTCAGCTGGGCTAGGGCGGCCGGACGCTGTACTGCTGCAAGCACAGCAGCCTGGTTCGGCGGCACACCGTTGGCGAAGCATTCGTTGAAGCCGGTGTACGGCGGATTCGGGGCTATGCGCAGGTAGAGGTCGACGCCGCCGCTGAACGGAACGGCGTTGAACGCCGTGGCTGGGTCGAGGCAGGACTCGGGTGACGACAGGTCGGCGAGCGTCTGGTTGACGTCCGGAACGAACGCGTCGATGTAAACGAGTGCCTTCACGTTGGGATTGCCGGTTGCCGCGTTCGTGATGACGAAGCCGCCGTACGAGTGGCCGACCAGGATAATCGGGCCCGGGATCGTCTGCAGGTAGCTGGCCAGGTAGGGAGCGTCTTCCGTCGGCCCGCGGAGCGGGTTCGGCGGCGCGACCACCCGGTAGCCCTGGCGCTGCAGTCGCGAGATCACCGCACTCCATGACGACCCGTCCGCCCAGTCGCCGTGGACGAGCACGATCGTGGGCTTGGGACCGCTCCCGTTCGAACCGTGCGCGGCTGCAGATCCGGTGATGCTCAACGGGATGACGAGCGCGACCACGGCGAACACGGCCGCGAACAGCCGGGACCGGCGGTGTCGACGCTTCGTGTCCGGTGTAGTCATAGCGATCCTCTCTCCGTGGATTTCCTGACATCGATAGCGAGCCGACCAAGCGGTAGAGCGTCAGAGCGCCGAGGCCAGTATCCACTCAGCCATATCCGCACAGGGGTGACTCAGACGATGCCGGCACGGTTTACTGTCCGTCCCGCCTGAAATGCAACCCCGACGGTGGCGTGATCGGCGCTCCCTGACCCCGCCGGTATCCCTACACGACGCCCACTATTCGTGACCTCCTTCACCAATTCACGTAATCGCGGCGATGCGTTGCCGTTCGGCGGTGATCGCTGCGGTGAGGGTGTCGATGTCGTAGGCGCCGTAGTGGCGTTGCCCGTTGATGAAGAAGGTGGGGGTGCCAGAGACTCCGCTGAGATCCGCGGATTCGACATCCTGCGCAATGCGCGTCGTGTGCGCACCGCGGTCGAGGTCATCGCCCAGGCGGCCGGCGTCGAGATCCAGCTGCTCGGCATAGCGGAGAAGGTCGACGCGAGCGAGGGCGTCTTGATGTTGCAGGAGCAGGTCGTGCATGGGCCAGAAGGCGCCTTGGGCGGCGGCGGCTTCGGCGGCCTCGGCGGCTAGCTGCGCCCGGGGGTGCACGTCGGTGAGCGGCAGGTTCCGCCAAACGTAGCGGATGGTCGTGTCGGTAAGGAGTTCGCGGACGACTGGTTCGGCTTGCCCACAGTACGGGCATTCGAAGTCGCCGAACTCGATCACGGTTATCGCCGCGACACGCGGGCCTCGGACGCGATCGCGGTCCGGGTCGACGGCGGGGATGAGGTCCTGGATGAGTTGCGGATCGCCGAGCAAAGCCCGCGCTCGTCGTTGCTCTGGCAGGAATGTCGTGATCCGTAGGACGGCCCAGGTGACCAGTGCCGCGAGCGCCGCCGCGGACAGCGCGCCAAGCTTGGCCTCGTCCAGTTCCGGTCCGGCGAAGGCGCGGTCGGCGATGAGCAGGGCGACGGTGAAACCGATTCCGGCAATCGTGCCGCTGGCGATCACGGCGGCATCTCCGATGGGCGGCCGGATCCGTCCACGACTGAACCGTGTCACGGCCCAGGAGCTGCTGACCACGGCGAGCGGTTTGCCAACCACATAGCCGATGAGCACACCCAGGGTGACCGGGGCCGTGTACGCGTGGCTAAGGAAGTCGGCGTTCAGCACGATTCCGGCATTAGCCAGCGCAAACACCGGGACGATCAGGTAGCTGGTCCACGGGTGGAAGACGGTCTGTAGCCGCGCGTTCGGCGACAGCGTGGAGCTGAGGCCGACTCGGGCCGACTTGGCCAGTTCGGGCGTCGGCTGCTCGCGGAACTGCCGCACCAGTCCGGTCGCCACTTGCAACTCGTCCCGGGCCGGCGTGTAGGCAGGCGCGGCCAGCCCGATGGCGAGGCCGGCGACGATGGGGTCGACGCCGCTCGTGCGTAGCGCCCCCCACATGAGGATGCCGAGCCCGACGAAGACCATCCGGCGTTCCAGCCGTAGTCGCACGGCGAGCAACAGCAACGCGAACGCGGCTGCGGCCACCACGAGCGGGGTCACGGTGACCCGATCGCTGTACGCGACGGCAATCACCACCAACGCGGCCAGATCGTCGACCACGAACACAGTGAGGACGAACACACGCATCCGGTCGGGGATATCCCGGCCGAGCACGGCGAGCACACCGAGCGCGAGCGCCGTGTCGGTGGACATGGCCACCCCCCAGCCATGCACGCTCAGACGCCCCTGATTGATCAACAGGTAGATCCCGATCGGAATGATCATGCCAGCCACACCTGCCACGATCGGCAGCACGAATCGGCGGCGTTCCCGCAGATCACCCAGGTCGAACTCTCGACGGGTCTCCAATCCGACGACGAGGAAGAACAGGGTCATCAGCCCGCTGTTCACCCACGTCCGCAGATCCTGGGTGATCCCGTGCCGGCCCAGGGCGATCGAGAAGTTCGTTCGCCACACCATCTCGTAGGACGAGTCGTCGATGTTCGCCCACACCAAGGCGGTCGCGACGCCGGCAACCAGGACGATCGCGCTGCCAGATTCAGTCTGCACAAAGGCCCGCAACGGTGCCGACCGGTGCCGAGCCCATGCCGTTCGACCCCGCCACCGGCTCATTCCAGCACGCGGATGAGCCCGCTCAGGGCCTGAGGCGGCGACAGACTCGTCACCCGGCTCCGGCGACGCGCGATGGCCCGCCGGGGTTTCGCTCATCCCTGCACCCCTATCCACCAGAATCCACAGATGACGGAGATCGCCGACGCCAGATGATCCTTCCGGCAGAGGTAGCTGGCGAAGGCTCGATTTGCGCTCGGTGTGTCGCTGGACCGGCTCGGCCGTGCGCCGCTGCGTTTGCTTATCGTCGCAGGCGCAGCAGGACAGCGTCGACAGACGCGGTCGTCCAAGATCGGCGTCACTCGAGTGCCGAGAGCCGTCGACTGGACGCCGACTTGGGTAGGAGCCTTCCGCAGCAGGTCGAGACGCCTCCCCGCGTTCAAGCGATCGCCGACGCACCAGATCGCCTCGGCAGGAGCGCGGAAATCCGTTCCGGCATAGTGAGCTCCGTCTCCAAGCTCGTCGCTGTTTGCGTGGCGTTCATTGGCGGCTCCTACCGTCGGCCACGTGGACGCACCACTGTGGCTTGACCTTGAAGGTGCCGACAACGTCCGTGACGTCGGAGGCCTACCCACACTCGACGGGCGGCAGGTGCAGCCGGGTCGGCTGGTGCGTTCCGACAGCCTGCAGGAGCTTACTGATGCCGACGTCCGGCACTTGGTCGGCGATCTGCGGGTGCGGGCGGTAGCTGACTTGCGCACAGACAAGGAGGTGCGGGAGGACGGGCCGGGCCAGCTGGCCCGCGAATCATCGTCGCCGACTACGCGCGCAGCGCCGATCGCATCGACGCCGTCCTAACGCGGCTGAGCAAGCGGCCCGCTTACGCTGAAGAGCTCGCGGGCACCGATCCGGACCGCCACAAGCCACACGCCGCGACGATGGAGAAGGTGCTGGCGGCAATCGACGAAATCCACGGCGGAGCCGGGACGTGGCTGCGGGCCAACGGCTGGACGGATCGTGACGCCGCCTCCCTGCGCCACAAGCTGCTCGACGTCCAACCAGAGCATGCAAATTTGCGGGACGTCGACGGCGGCGTCATGGCCGCACGCAACTGACAACTCCGGCAGGCCCGTGCGTCGGCCCAGCCATCCGGGGCGCGGCGAAGCCCCGCCTACCATGGAGCCGGAAATGCAAGCCATTACGAGTCGGGGAGGAATGAATACATGGTGGCGTGGAACCACGTGACGCGTACGGATGTGTTGCGCGCGATAAAGGAATACGACCGGCTCGGGCCGGAGGCATTCTTCTCTGAGCATGGTTTCGCCCCTACCACGACCTACGATCTGGTCTGGGAGGAGCGCCGCTACCCGCCGAAGGCTGTGCTCGGCACAGCGTATGAGTTCGCCACTGGCCAGCGGCTTGCCTCCGGAGACTTCGAGGGCGGCAAGGCCGGCGCCGTCGCTGTGCTCGGAAAGCACCTGGAGCTATCTCAACATCACCGCGCTCGGTCGCCAGGAGGCGTGGGAGGACTCGCCGGACGGCTATCCCCAGACCCCGCCATACCAGTGGTGGAACTACCACAACGCATACCGGCCCGGCGCCTAATCGCACACCTCGCAGGCGTGCCGGCTGAGAAGCCGCTGCGAGCCGTGGTGAGCGGAACCAGCCGCGCAAGGCCGAGTACTTTGGAACCCTTGCCAAGCTGTCGTCCGGAGGACTCGGGCCGAGCGATCGCCGTGGCCGCCTGCTTACGTTCGATCGACCTCACTGAAGTACCCCACCCGGGGCTGTCGGTCGCAACCGATCTGAGGCAGGGGTTGGCGTCCTGTGCAAACATCGCATCATGGCTGCTGATCGCACCGCTGCAGCGGACCAGGCGGCGGGCCCAGACGACTTGTCCCCGGCCGGCGTCGCGCGCCGCGTCATGAACGCGGTCATCTATTTGGGTGCCGCCTTCGGCCATGAGCAGCAGTTTGTCGACACCGCTCACCGTCTGGGGCTGGATGAGCGAGCCCTTTACTTCGGGGCTCGCGCCGGGGTGCTCGGCGCAGTTGATGCAGACGTAGTATCCGCCGTGTGCGGATTCTTCGCCCCCGCACATGTCCGCTGCGCCTGGCGGTCGGCGTTGGCGAGCGGGCCCCTCGGTCGTTTGGTCGCCGAGGACGTAGCCATGAGCATGGCGTGGGCTCGACGCCACCTGAGCACCACGCACGCGCCCCGCGTAGCGGAGCTGCTCGACCAGGTCGTAGATCATGCCGACGCCAGCGGGAAGCCACTCTTCGCGGCGTGGCGGGCGCTGCCCACCCCGGCAGATGACCCTGCCGCCCGTGTCGGGCTGGCACTCTTGCGGCTACGCGAGCATCGCGGTGCATCGCACCTGATAGCCGTCACCGCCGCCGGGTTGTCACCCCTCGAAGCCATCCTAGCTGGGCACGGACCCGAGAAGGCTCGGATGAATGGCTGGAGGGAGCCTTTCCCGTCAATCGAGCACGGAGGCGACCGCATGGCGGTCGTAGAACGTCGCACCAACGTGCTTGCCGGCGCCGCGTACGCCCACCTGACCAGCGCCGAACGCGCCGAGCTCGTCGAGCTGCTCGACTCGCTGCACCCTGCCACGTGAACATCTCACCGACCAAGGGCCTCGCGAAACGCTGGGGTGACCTCAGCTCTACCGTCCGCTGCGACGCAGACCAGATCCTCGACAGCATCGCCCGATACTGCACCCGAATTAACGACTCACGACACTAGCGAGCGGTGACCGGCTGCCCGGACTGCGGTGTCGTCGCGCGGCTGCATGATCGTCGCCGTACGGATGTGCGGGAGCTACCGGCCCGCGGTCGGTCGGTGACCTTGGTGTGGATCAAGCAGCCCCTGTCGCCGGCCAGTACGGGTGTGTTGGGTTTCCGCCCGCAACGACGCCTGGCGCAAGCAGGTCAGAGTAGCCGCGCTGGATCCGTTTCGCGGCTACGCCACGGCGCTGTCCACGTCACTGTCGCACGCGGTGCGGGTAGTGGACGCGTTCCATGTGACCAGGCTCGGGTTCGCCGCCGTCGACGACGTGCGCCGCCGGGTGCAGCGGGACTCGACCGGGCACCCGCGGCCGCAAACGCGAACCGCTGTATCGGATTCGTCGGTTGCTGCGCCGCCGCGCTGACCGCCTGTCCGAACGGGCCTGGCAGCGGCTACTGATCGGCCTCGAGCTCGGCGACGTCGACCATCAGATCGGCCGAACCTGGATCGCCGCCCAAGACCTGTGCCGCCTCTACCAATGCCGGAGCCGCTACGCCGCCGAACAGCACCTACACCGCTGGCTCGTCCACTGCGCCGACTCCACCATCCCCGAACTGCACCGGCTCGCCCGCACCCTCGACACCTGGCGCGGCGAACTGCTCGCCTACTTCGACACCGATGGCCTGTCCGAACGGACCCACCGAAGCCGTCAACGCCCTCATCAAAAGACCAAGCGTGTCGGCCACGGCTACCGCAACTTCAACAACTATCGCTTGCGCCTACTGCTGCATTGCGGCGTCGACTGAGACCTTTTCTTGCGGCTGCTGTCCGGGCTGCGCCTGATCTGACCGCAGTGTTCGTCCTATCCCCCCGGCCGGGTCGCCGAAGCGAGAGGGACCGCCGCGAGCGAATCATCCGGGATCCGTCCGTCTGAACGTGGATCCGGGAACTCGCCGGCGGCGGTCCGCGGCTTCTGTGTGGTGCTGCCAGACCGTCGTGTTGATCCCGGCGCGACTATTTCAGGATTGCGTCAACCGTCTTTTTCAGTGCGGAGGGCTGCGCCGGCGAGCGCGGGGCATTCTCCTTGGCGATCAGCAGCTGCGCACCGATGTCGCTAAGCTGCTTGCGGCCGAGCCCGTCACGCACCTTGGGGAACCAGTCGGTCTCCTCCTCATCGATGTGATGGGTGACGTTCTCGATGAGGACGGTCGCTTTCGCATCGAAGCGCTCGGCATCCGCACTCATTGCACAGAGCTCCATGCACAGCAGGTCGGCGACATGATGCTCCTCGTAGGACTCGAGGACATCGTCCTCGAGGTCCGGCAACAGCCGGCGCACCTCCGGGTACATCACCTCGTTCTCGATGTGGGTATGTACGGTCAGTAGCTCGATCATCTTCGCGACCAGATGACCCTTCTGCTTGGTCGCATTCTCTCCAGCGGACTGAAAGTCGCGGAAGACTTTCTTGATCTCCTGGTGGTCCTGTTTGAGTAGAACAATCGCATCAGTGGACACAGCATCCCCTTCGTGGTGAGTAGTCCGTCGCTGGCGGCTAGCTGGTCTAGTTGTCGCGCTTGGTACGTGAGTTTCGTTTTGTCGCGGCGAGCTGGCCGAGCTTGTCAGCGTGTGTGCGGGCGGAGTTCGCGGCAGTTTTGGTGGCACGGGCCTGGTCGAGCTTGGCGTTGGCGGCGCGCCGGGTCTGCTGCAATTTCGCGTCGGTGACCGCGTCGGCCTTCTGGAGTCCTTGCTGGATGGCGCTGACTCGTTGTTTGGTCCGGGTGTCGGCTTGCTGCTTGGCGCTCTTGGCTTGCGCGCCCGCGCGCGTCGCTGCGTGTCGTGTTCCCCGGCGTTCGGTTTTGCTCAGCCTGGTCGAGCCCGTCCGCTAACCGTTGTTGCGCTTTCTCGCGTTTCGTTGCAGCGCTGCGCTGACCTGATTCAACCTCTTCAGCGGCCCGCTGACGGTACACGGCGGCATCGCGCTTGAGGGCGACCGCGCCGGCGAGTTTCGCGCTGCGGGCGATCCGGTCGCTCCCTCGTTCGGCGATTGCGACGTCGCCAAGCAGGCGCCCGGCCAGCCGATCGTAGGAGCCGAGCGCGCGGTCGAAGACCAACCTGGGCGCGGAGTCAGCCGGCAAGCGGTGCGCGACCTGCTCGTCGACAACCGCCAGCGGGACACGGTAAAGCTTGTAGGGGACTGCGAGCATTGTTCGAGTGTTCATGACCGTCCTCCGTTGGTGGCTTCGTTGCGCAGTCGCGCGGCCCGGTGTTCGGCGTCGGCGGCCCGGGCCTCGTGATCGTCGTGGCGCTGCGCGGCGCCACGTTCGGCGCTGAGCGCTTCGGCGTCGAGCCTGGCCGCGTCGGCCGCACTGGCGCGGGCGATCGCGTCGGCCTCGTGTTCGGCGTGGCCACGACCGGCCTGCTGCGGGCGTTGCGCCTGCGTTTCGGCGTCAGCCTTCGCCGCAGCTTCGGCGTCGATGATGGCCTGCTCACGTTGACCGGCGGCGGCGTGGGCCTGACGCTTGGCCTCGCTCAGGTCGTTGGTGCGCTCACGCAGCTCGTCGAGCGCCTGCCCGGCGCTTGCGTTCGCGACGGCCTCGCGGCTGTTCGCGTCCTTGCGCGCCTGTGCCGCTGCCTGTTGCAACTGACCCTCCGTCGCGAGCTCATCGTTTCCGCTCAGCGCACCGGCGACTTCTTTCGCCTTGCCGGCCATCGTGTCAAACAACCCCTTGCGGGCTTCTTCGGCCTTATCACTACTCACAAAGTTCTCCCTGGATTTGGATGTACTGGTCCGGCCGACCAGAATCGCCGGACCGGGCGCGCCGCGCTCGAACCCTGCGGGTGCGCAGCGATGATGCACAGGCGGCGGAATTGGCGCCCGCGACGCAACCGTCGGGGTGCCCACGGCGTCGCAGCTCAACGCCGGCGGTGGCACCCCGGTCTGTTGCGCCCGGGGCGTCAGTCGGCCGGGGCGTCGTAGTGATTGCGGCTACCTGACTTGGCCAGGCCGCGGCTGCCGAGATAACCGATGGTCAGCAACACGATGTAGAACCAGGCCTTGTCGGCGCGGAAATAATCGAGGTGCCCGCTGGTGTGCTTCACCAGCAGCGACGCCAACAACACACCGAGCACGGCAACCACATAGATCACGAACTCGGTGGTCTTGAACGCCGACTTCGTCTCCGTACTCAACCGACGTGGCGGTCGAGCATGTTCGGCTCGCACCGCGGCAGCGGTGGCATCGGTCTGATGGGTAGCAGTCATGTTGCTCCTATGCGAGGAACGACCCGCGGGCCGTTCACTGATCGACACTCGTCTGAGCGACGATTGGTGAAGTAGTCGCGGTTGCTCCGCATACTCAACAACGTGTTGGTACCCGAATGAGCCCCGGCAATCTCATCAGGTGATGCGGCCCACACGCCCGTGAGCTTGCAACCAACAGCCAACCGGCCACTTGATGCCACGCGCGGGCTCGGGCGCGATCCTGCATCTTGATCGTGGCCCGCTCGATCTGAAGCTGCTCGTCTTGGTCGTGCACCCAGACAAGATCGTGCACCTGGACACGGTCGTGCTGAATCAGCGCTCAATCAGGCCCGGGTAACCCACTCGGCACCCTGCTGAGCGCAGTCCGCCGGCCTGCTCGACGATGGACCTCTCAGCAGTCCCACGGACGGGTTGGACCAGCTCCTGGCCGCCCTGGTTGTGTGGTGACCTGTAACTCGGATCGCCAGCACGATCGGCTCGGCTCGCCGCCTCACAGGCTCCCCCTGAGGGTGGAACTCACCCAGCGCGCACAACGGCTGTACCGCGGTTGATCATCCCTGCCTCCCGTCGCGCAGGTAACGCGCGCACGCGGCCCCTACGAGCCGCGGGCACCCAAGCCGTCTGCGCACCGCCCACTGCTCGAGGCAGCGTTCGACACGGCGCTCAGATGATCTATCCCGCCGCGAGTGGCGATCCGTTCCGCCGCGTCTTCGACATCGTGATTGGGCGATGCGTCATCACCGATTCACTAATCGATCGTGGTAGGCGCAGGCCGCGGCGACGACCGCCGAGCGGCTGGAGATCGCGTTGCAGACCGGCAGAGGCACATCGGCGCTGCGATCGGCCTCCTCATCGGGACGCAGGAGGACATCGAACCGTAGGCTGGCTTGTGGTTGCCGCTTGTGACCCGTCGACGCAGGCACCGCAGCACCGCGATATCGCGGGGACATGATGGACGCTCTCTCGACGAGCGCCGCACATAGGCTGCGCAGCCGATTCCCGGCCCGGCGGTGTCTGTGCTCACACCGACCAGCGGTTACACCACACGCCCAGGTGGGCACTCTAGACACGTTGAGCCATCAGCCGGTCCGGACACCGGCGCGCCGGCACCGCCGCGGGCCGTCGGACACCATCCAAGGGAGCCGGACACGAGGCGAACTCCTGAATCGGGACTCGCATGAGCACGTCATTCGTCCACGCCGCGTCGGCGACACCGGCTGCCCAGCCTGATGAGGCGGCGGCCGGTTTGTCCGCACACCCGATCGCACGCCCGGCTGTGTCAACGAACGCCGAACAGCCCACCATCGCCGCCCTCTCACGGGGTAGCGACTACGCCGCGCTCGGACGGAAGATCCGCAGCGCTGGGCTGCTCGAGCGTCGACCCGTTTCCTACGCTGTTCGAGTGGCAGCCAGCCTCGGCCTCTACGCGGCCAGCTGGGCGGCCATCATCTGGATCGGGGATTCCTGGTTGCAAAGCGTCACGGCCGTCGTTCTCGGCATCATGTTCACCCAAGTCGCGTTCCTCGGTCACGACAGCGGTCACCAGCAGATCTTCGCCGCACGCCGCGCGAACGACTTGTTCGGCAAGCTCGTTGGGAATCTGCTGGTCGGTCTCAGCTACGGCTGGTGGGTTGGCAAGCACAACCGGCATCACGCAAACCCCAACAAGGAACATCACGACCCCGACATCGGCGACGGGGTGTTGGCCTTCACCACCGAGCAAGTCGCCTCGCGCACCGGCCGTCTTGGCCGGCTCATCACCCGCCGGCAGGCGTGGCTGTTCTTTCCGCTGTTGACGCTGGAGGGACTTAACCTGCACCTCGAAAGCGTCCGGTCCGTGCGCCGTCACGGCGACCGGAGCGTGCGCGGCGGGAACCCACACGTCGAGCTGCTGATGCTCACGGCGCATACGGCCGCGTACCTCGTCGGGCTGCTGCTCGTTATGTCGCCGCTCAAAGCGCTGGCATTCATCGCCATCCACCAAGCGGTTTGGGGCCTGTACATGGGGTGCTCGTTCGCACCGAACCACAAGGGCATGCCGATCATCGGCGCGCACGAGGACCTCGACTACCTCCGCCGACAAGTCCTCACCTCACGCAACGTGCGCGGCGGCTGGTTCACCGACCTGCTCCTCGGCGGACTGAACTATCAGATCGAACACCACCTTTTCCCCAACATGCCACGCGCGTCGCTGCGACATGCGCAACATCTGATCCGCAGCCACTGCGACAACCTCGGCATCACCTACACCGAAACATCCCTCATCGGCTCCTACGCCGCAGCGCTACGACACCTCAACCACCTCGGGAAACCGCTACGCACCTGAACGGTCAACCCGACACCACAAACAGCCTCGCTCGCTGCGGTCGGCCACCCCCACGGCGCCTGAAGACAGCCCACGAGCCGCGCGAACACGCGACGCCGCGCCGGCAAGAAGGGCAGCACGAGTGATACACGCTCCGGCGCCGAGTGGTGGGGTCAGCCGGCGGGTGTCAACGCCTGGTTAGTGTGAAGCGGTGGACATTTCCGGCGGTCGGCTCGGCGCACCATCTGCTGACGGCGAAGTATCGGCGAGCGGCTCTGGGGCGGCGCTCAATTCGATGCTGCGCGCCGCGCACGTCCTCGCAGGTTACGACGTGCCGGACCTTGTCCGTGACCACGTCGCGGCGTTTGGTGGCGTCGACGCGGTGTGTTACCTCGCGGACCTGCAACAGACCGTGCTGGTGCCGTTCTTAGGTCCGCGAGGGCCTGGCGTCGGTGAGCAGGTCGAGCCGTTGCCGATCGATTCAACACTGGCTGGGCGCGTGTTTCAGCATCTTGACGTGCTCTCGCAGCGACGTCCCAATGGGGACACGGTGGTGTGGTTGCCGCTGCTGGACGGCAGCGAGCGGCTCGGTGTACTGGCTGTCACGCTGCGCGATGTCGCGCTCAACGACAGCGACGATGACCCGACGCGGGCGCCCGTCGCGGGGCAATTACGCGACTTTGCTTCCCTGGCCGGTGAGCTGATCATGACGAAGACGTTGTACGGCGACACCATCGTCCGGCTGCGCCGCCGAGCCGAGATGGGCCTGGCCGCGGAGATGCAATGGTCCTTGCTGCCGCCGCTGACCTTCGCCTGCCCCCAACTGTCTGTGGCCGGTGTGCTGGAGCCGGCGTACGAGGTGGCCGGCGACACGTTCGACTACGCCGTCGACCCTGGGATAGCAAATCTCGCGGTGTTCGACGGGATGGGACACGGGCTGCGCAGCGCGCAGTTGGCAGTGGTCGCGGTCGCCGCGTACCGGCACGCCCGACGCGCCGGACGTTCCTTGGCCGACATTTGTGAGCAGATCGATCAGGTACTGCTGCAGACGTCCGGCGGGCAGGCATTCAGCACGGCGGTGCTGGCCCAACTGGACACCGTCAGCGGCGCGCTGCACTGGATCAACGCAGGTCATCCGGAACCGTTGCTGATCCGCCACGGACAGCTGATCAAGTCGCTGCACGTCGCGCCCCGCCCGCCGTTGGGGATCGATCTGGGTGGCACCCGAGCTTCGCCGACGCCGGTCGTCGGCTCCGAGCAACTCGAAACCGGGGACAGTGTGCTGCTTTATACCGACGGCGTCACCGAAGCACGGGCGCCGGACGGCACCTTCTTCGGCGACCAGCGCCTGACCGACCTGATCATTCGCAACCTAGCAGCCGGCCTGCCGGCGCCCGAAACCATGCGCAGGGTCGTGCGCGCACTACTTGAACACCAGCAGGGAAACCTTAGCGACGATGCTTCCCTCGTCCTCGTGCAATGGCAGGCAAACCTCGACCCGCTCGAGCCTTGACACGAGGAATGCTCGGTTTGTCGACCGTCATCGGTATCAGCCCCGGATGGTTCGGCGGCCGCCCCGGACTCTCATCCAGATCAGCAACACGATGACCTCGCCGATTGACTGACCCGATGATGCCTGAGGGTCGGCACAGGCCGCCGCCCTGCGAGTCCTTGCGGGAGATCAGATAGCCGAGTAATCCGCCGACGAGCAAGCCGATGAGCCAAGGAGAATCGTCATCGGAATAAAGATGTCCTGCTTTCCCGGTACCAGGCGCTGCGCCGGCGAGTTCGCCGAGCTGATCGGCTTGGCGCCGCTGCGCGTTCGCCCGCCGAGGTCACCGTAACGCGGCTTCGAAATCGGAGGTCGCTTTGCGCCGGGCGTGCTGCTCGCGCGCCTGGGTCACAGTCTCCTCGAGGTCGGCCCGGACGCTCGCCAGCTTGCGGTTGGCGGGGCCGTCGACCGGCACCTCGCCGACGGTGGCCTGTGTCCGGGCCTTGCTGGCGGCTGCCCGCTTGCCACCCGCCTCCGTTCTGCCCGCTTCCGTGTCTACCCGAACCCGACTGGCGGCTCGATGAGTCCACCGATGCGCCCAGCACGGTTGACATCGCGAAGGAGCAGGCCGCTACAGTTCGGCACGGTGCCGCGGATGCCGGCCAGCACGTCGCCGATGTCGCCAAAGACCAAGCCCAGTCCGTGGTCGCCGAGGCCGGCAGCCAAACCGCGGACCTGCTTCGTCAGGCGCGCAGCGAACTGACCGACCAGGCCAACGCGCAGCAGCAGCGCGTAGCCCGCAGTCTGCATGCACTCGGCGACGAGTTGCAGTCGATGGCCCGGCGCTCCGAACAGCCAGGAGTTGCCACCGATCTGGCCCGGCAGGCCTCGAGCAAGACCCACGACATCGCCTCCTGGCTGGATTCCCGCGAACCTGGACAGCTCGTGCAGGAGCTACGTGCTTTTGCCCGGCAACGGCCGGGCACCTTCCTGCTCGCCGCTGCCGGTGCCGGTTTGCTCGCCGGACGGCTCACCCGTGGTGTCAAGGACGCGTCGAGCACCGACGGCTCCGGTTCCGACCATCGTGCCATGGGGAACCTCACGCCCACGGCCGCCGTCCCCGCCCCGGGCCCTACGCCTAAGCCGGTCGCGCTTCCGCAGCGGGCCCCCGAATATGGACTGGGCGGCGAAGGGCTGTGAGCACGAGCTACAACGGTCCGCCACCTGACACGGCTGACCCGCTCCTCACTGACTCCGATGCCCGCCCGTCAATCGGCGAGCTGCTCGCTGACGTAAGTCAGGACGTCACCACCCTGCTACGCCAAGAGGTAGAACTAGCCAAGGCCGAAGTCCGACAGTCAGCCATCCGTGCCTCTAAGGGTGCGGGGATGTTCGCCGGTGCTGGTGTGTCTGGGCACATGGTGCTGGTGTTCGTGTCCATCGCAGTCTGGTGGGGCCTGGGCAATTCCATCGGTCACGGGTGGTCAGCCATCGTCGTTGCAGCCATCTGGCTGCTCATCGGTGTCGTGCTCGCGGCAATGGGCCGCGGCGAGATGACAGCGATCAAAGGGGTTCCGCTAACGGCGGACACGGTGAAGAGGATTCCCAACGCGGTCATAGGCAATGAGGAGACATCATGAGCAACGATCCCGACCAGATCCGCGAACAGATCGAACGCACCCGCGCGGACCTCAGCAGCAATGTCAATACATTGGCCGACACGGTCAACCCCGCGCACGCCGCCAAGCGGCAGGTCAGCAAGGTCAAGGGCGCGGTTTTCGGCGTCAAGGACACGGTGATGGGTTCGGGTGCAGACGCGGGAGCCAAGCTCAGCTCAGCGCAGTCGTCGGTCAGTGACGCTGTGTCTGAGGCCCCGGATCAGGTACGTTCCCGTACGGCGGGTAACCCGCTGGCCGCCGGCTTGATCGCTTTCGGTGTCGGCTGGCTCGCCGGTTCGCTGCTGCCGGCGTCAGTTTCCGAACAGCAGGCTGCGAACAAGGTCAAGGACGTCGCCGCTCCCGTGCTAGGCGACGCCGCGAAGGACGTAGCCGAGCACCTCAAGGCACCTGCCCAGCAGGCCGTGGAGTCAATGAAGGGCACCGCGGTCGAGGCCGCGGCAACGATCAAGGACGAAGGGGCGTCAGCGGCTCACGAGGTCAAGGACCAGGCACAAGACGCCGCCGACACTGCGCAACACCAGCGCAGCTGAGCTAACGAAATCCCGGGTCAGGATCGCACGCAAACTCTGACCCGGGATTGGCCGAAGTTCAAGCACAACCTCTCCTCGCCGACCGCCGTCGCTACATCGGGATATTCGTCCCGATGATCGGACGCCGAATACCCACAGCGAATTCGGTTGACTCAGGAGGAATTGTGGGTTGGAGTTTCCGGCCCGACGCGCTTAGTGATTCTCGGCGGGAAGGTGCCGTGATGACGCGGCGACACCGAATGACGTGATGAAGAAGAAGCCGGTCGAACAGCGGGCAGCGAAAAGCGTGCTGTTCTCCGATGTCAGCACTCGCCAGCCGAACGCTGAGATCCGCCTGTCCGGCGAACTGGCCGCGGACACCGTCGCCGACCTCAGCGCGCAACTCGATGCGCTGATCCGCACCGGACATCGGCAGCTGCTCGTCGACGGACGCGGCCTGTCGCAGGTATCACCGGTCTGCGTGGCAGTTTTCAACCGCGCCGCGACCGGCCTACTTCCACTCGGCGGGCAGCTGATCCTCACCGGGCTGAGCAACGCCGACGCCGACCGGCTGCGCAGCGCCGGGCTGCACGACGCGATCCGGCTCACCAGGCCCCGGAGCGGTGATCCGTCCGTAGGTGGCTCACAAACGTGTCGCAGCGATCCGTCGGCAGCCATCCGTCCTACGACCGACCCAGCAACGGAGGTCCGGGGGGGGCCGCACGCGGAGCAGCTGACGCAGGCTTCATGCTGCACGACGACGAACGTCGCGCCTCTCATCCAGATGCCGAACGTCTGCTGGGATGGCGACTATCAGCGACTCGGGCATCGGCAGACGCTGGTCGGGATGCCAGTGCGGCCTGGTGATCTACCTGCCGCCGTGCGTCGACCCGGCTTGTCGCCTCAGTCTGTAGGTGGCCAGCCGAGCAAGTCGAGCCAGGCGCGCGGCTTGACGCCGGGCACCGACACCCACGGTCACGAGAGATGCACGTGCGGCCCCGGCGGCCAGCCGCGGCGGGTCACATCCCGGTGCGCGAGGGGGCTCGGCGCATGGCTAGCACGGCGATGTCGTCGGTGGGGGAGCGGTTGCCGATGAGCTCGTGGCGTCGCGCCTTCAGGCAGCGCGTAGGCGCGGAGCGCGCTCTTGACCCGGTCATGACACTGCCGCTTCAGGCCGTGTCCGGCTACGTCGCCGACGACTAGCCCCAACTGGCCGGAGGGCACGGTGAACGCGTCATACCAGTCGCCGCCGATGAGCCGGCTCTCCGCTGTGACATAGCGGGCGGCCAGCTGTACACCGGGCAGGCGCGGTAGGCGGCTGGGCTGCAGGCTGCGTTCGAGCAACTGGCGGCGGCGGACTCGATGGCGAGCTGTCGCGCTTGCGTGGCGCCAGCGACCCGCTCGGCGGCCACTTGCAACAGCTCGGCGTCGTTGTCGGTGAACGGGTGATGATCGCGCCTCCCGAGATGCAGAACTCCGAAGACGTCCTCGCCGCTCAGCAACGGGACGCCGAGCATCGTCCTGATGCCCTTCTCCCACAGGATCGGATTCGCAACGGTGGTCGAACCACTCGATCAAGTACGACCGGGCACTTGCGTTTCGCGATGCTGCCGGCGAATCCGCTGCCGACCGGGACCCGGACGCCCTGCCGGACCTCCTCCTCCAACCCACACGCGTCGCGCGCCACCAGCTCCTCGGAATCGCCACCGCGCAGCAGCACTGCCGCGGTGTCCGCATAGAGAACCGAACCGATGCGGTCGAGCAGTTCGAACAGGAGATCCTCGACATCGAGCCGGGCCAGCGTCGTGTCGGTGACAGCGAGCAAATTGTGCAGCTCTTCCGAGTCGTCCTTCGCCGTCACGGCGCGAGCCTCGGGCCGTCGCACCGGCCGCGGCATCGGACCGGTGTATCCAAGCGGGTGATCTTCCTCAGCGCGTGGCGGCTCCCTTTCCATGGGGGTCCCAGACGTTGGAGCCTGCAATCGACGGCGAACATGAGCCCGGACGGGATCGCCACATCCGCCCATACCTGCTTGCCGCGTGGCTCGTGCTGTACCCCCCAGGCACGTGAAAGGGAATCGACGATTGCCAGTCCCCTGCCATGCGGATCGCTGGGGCCGGCCGCGACCGGTCGTGGCACGCCGGGGCCGTCGTCGTCGGCGGCGATCCGAACATGGTCACGATGAACCTCCACGGTGATGCTGACCACGGTGCTGCCGGCCGTGACCGCGTTCGACGTCAGCTCGCTCACCACGAGCGAACAGTCATCGATCACCTCCGACGCAACGGGGCTGGCGGGAAGAACCTCGCGCAGGCATTGCAAACAGAACTCCCGTGCTCGCCGGGTTGTTGTGGCATGGCACGGAAAGGCAGCCGCGCTCGACCGGTACATGCGCCGGTCACGCCCGGCTCGATGAGGGATTCTCCACGCACTGTGTGTACCCAATCGCGAGACGTACCCAACGGGGCAGACCCGCCGGTCACTACACAGACCACCACGTCGTAGCGGTTGGGTGAAGCTGGCGGCAGCCTGATCCGGGGATCGCCGGGGAGGGTGGGAGCAGCCGCGACGAAGTCAGGCCGGTTCAGTACTGCCGGATGGGTCGGGCCGGGTGAGCGAGACGAGAAGGCATACGTGAGGAACCGGTGTTGTAACGCCTCTTGGGTTCTGGCCAGCTCTAACCCGGTGGATGTGGGCTGGTGTGCGGTGCGCACCGTCGCCGATGGGCGGCGGCGGGAACTTTCGCCTGGTGTCACAGGCTGGGGTCGGGAGGTCACGGAGAAGTCTGCGGCGTAGCCGTGACGATGCCGCAGGGGCAAAGCCGGGTGCCTACCTCGTCGACCGGAATGCAGTGAACGTGGGAACTGTCCGCGTCGCGTTCCATGCCGTTGCGCGCCGGCCGGGTGCGTGCGGGTGGATAGGGGCGATGCCAGCCGAAGGGCGCGGGTGGGACGGAGCCGTCGTAGTACTCCGAGGCCGGGAGAGCCGGTCGCATGGGGAAGGGCGGCAGCGTGTCAGTCAAGGAAGGTGACTGCAATGGTCGAAGACACGCCGGTGAATACCGGCGTGTCTGGCTGGCCCGACTCGGTGTCGGCGGCAGCGGCGGTACGACGGATGCAGATCAAGTTGCACCGTTGGGCGGGAGAAGATCCCTTCCGCAGGTTCGGTGATCTGTTCAACCTGGTCTACGACCCGGCGTTCCTGGTCCATGCGTGGCAGCGGGTGTCGGGAAACACCGGGTCGAGGACGCCGGGGTGGATCGGGCCACGGTAGCCTCGATCGTCACCGGCGTCGGGGAACGCTCCTCGACCAGCTGGCACGGCGAACGTCCCAGGCGAGGCCGTGTCACCGATCAGGGATCCGTTACCGGCCGACTTAGGTCCGGCGGACCCGTTGACATGATCCGGATGGGGTCACATCGCAGGTCACCGGCGTCAGGCCGTCGAGCGTGCGCCAGGTTCGTCTCGTACGCGGCGATCACCAGCTGCGCGCAGACGCGGTCGCCGTGGATACCGTCACCGCCGACCAGCTGCACCTGGCCGTCGGCCGGGACTTCCGTGTTCCGGCGGCTGCTCGACGAACCTGAGTACTTTACCGCCGTTCGTGAGAGTCTCGCCGTGGGCCCGAGGGTGTCTGGCAGTACTTCCTTCAGAGGAATCCGTGGATCCTGGGTATCGGTCGTTAGTGGCCAGCTCCTCACTCCGTGGGAGTCAGAAAATTGGAGCGGCTAGTCGCCGGTTCTTCGATTGTCGTTCGCCTCTGTTACTGCGTGTGGCTGCTGAGCGCGTGTGAACTGTTGATCTTCAGTTGGCCGTCGTCTCGGACTAGACCGAAACTGGTGCGCTCGGCGACGACCTTGCCGTCCTTGTAGACGTAGCTGATGGTGGCCAGCACCGAGCCGTCGTCTTGCATGCTGACCTCGGTTGCTGTCACCTGCGCGATCGTGCTCCAGAACTGCTGATAGCTATCGATGCCGCCGGACGTTTCCTGGTAGCTGGCCGTCAGCTTGGCCCAGGCATCTGACAGATCGTTCGGTACGAGCGCGTAGTAGCTGCTGATCGCGTCTGCGCCGGTGGAGGGCGCCGCCGCAGCCGCGGATGTCGAAGCAGACTGCGAGCCCCCAGCGGGCGCGGGGGTCGCGGGCGCCGTAGCAGCGGCAGAAACTGAAGGAGCGCCGGCCGCGGCCGGGGGAGCGAGGGACGTCGTGGTGGCGGCGGGTGGCGTCGCGGACCTCGCAGTCGAGTGCGGTGCCGTTGTCAACGAGCTTCCGGTGGTCTTGCCGCCGCCGCTAATGGTGCTGACGAGTGCGAGGAGAGCACCGCTCAGGACCAGCAGGATGGCCACGGCGGCGGCGATGAGCAATCCGCGGCGGCGTCGCGGCTGGGCCGGCGCAGCCGCGAGTGGTGCGTCGCGGGTCGGTGTTGGGGACGGTGGCGGCGGCGGCGCGGGCGGCGGCATTGGCTTCGCGGGTGGATACGCGGACAGAGTGAGCTGCTGGGTTTGTTGCGACGGGCTGACGAGCAAATGGGAGGCCGCGGGGGCGACACCGCCGGCTGCGGCGATGGACAGCGCCTGTTCGACCTGGCGCATGGTAGGCCGGCTTGCGGGATTGTGCTGCAACATATCGTTGATCACCGGTGTCAGTCGTTCGCATCGCCGCGGCGGTATCACGTGGCCGGAGGCAACGCGGTGCAGGATTGCGATCGGGTTGCCTTGCGTGCCGAAGGGTGGGTGGCCTTCGAGCGCCGCGTACAGCGTGGACCCGAGGGAGAACACGTCCGCGGGGAAGCCGGCGGGGTTGCCGGTGGCTACTTCGGGCGCGAGGTAGGCCGGCGTACCGGTGACCATTCCGGTAGTGGTCACCGTAACGTCACCGAATGCGCGGGAGATGCCGAAGTCGGTCAGCTTCGCGGTGCCGTCCTCGGCCAGCAGCACGTTGCCCGGCTTGACATCGCGGTGAACGATCCCCGCGCGGTGCGCCGCGCTTAGTGCTGCGGCAATCTGACTGCCGATCGCCGCGACCTCGTCGACGCCGAGCGTGGTGCGCTCCGTGAGCACGTTCTGCAGGCTGCGTGACGGGACGTATTCCATGATCAGGCAGGGCCGGCCGTCGTGCTCGACCACGTCGTAGACAGGAATCGCGTGCGGATGCTGCAGCCGGGCGGTGATCCGAGCCTCCCGCATCGCTCGGTGTGCCGCCTGCTCTGCGGCCGCCTCGCCGAGGCCAGGATGCATCAGCAGTTCCTTGATGGCGACTACGCGGCGCAATCGCTCGTCCCAGCCGCGCCAGACCACGCCCATGCCGCCGGTAGCGATCCGTTCCACTAACCGGTATCGGCCCGCCACCAGGGCATCCCTTTCGCTCACACCGCCGCCTTACCCATCCTGCCTCTAGGCTTTCGGCCATCGCCGATCGTGTATAGCGTCGAGGACTGTTTTGCGTCTGACTTCGCAAGGCCGCCTCGGTCGCCTAAGTGCTCGACCGATTAGTGTTGATCGGCGCCCGCCACCGCAGCGCGGCACGTGCAGGACGGGCTGAAATACTGACGACGCGGATCGGACCGCGGGATCTGGGCGGCCGGTGCCTGTCGCGTTGCATACTTCCCGCATTCTCGTCGGATGAAACAGGCACGTAGGCGAGAGCCCGACGTGGGCAGATGACGGCGCGGCACTACGAGGCTGACGCGATGCGCCGGACAGCAGACATCCGGGAAGCAGACTTCCAGCAACCGCATCCGTCGACCCCTCGTGAACTGATCGGCCGCGTACTTGGTGGCGCGTCGACCGCGGGCCGCTCGGTGCCGATTGATCCTCGTGCCTTGCTAGGTTGCCAGCATGAACTGACCGTCGGCATTGACTCCGCCGCTCCCCGGCCGTCATCCACCGACATCGGCGGCATGTGAGTGCGATTGGTTGGGCGGCGACGCTACGTGTCTGGGACGAGGTTCTCCGTCCCAAGCAATCGGCAACGAACACGGCGAGCGCCTCTCGAGACGGGTGTCCCCAGCCGATGCAGAACGGGCGCCCGGCCGGGTCGTCGTACACGGGAGCACACCACGGCCCGTCACCAGTGGATACCGGTTCTGCGGGTGCCCCAGGTCCTGCAGGCAGGTCGTTGAAAGCGCTGGGCCGTCTCGGTTGCAGCTCGACGCACGGGGCGGGGAAGCCGTGGCCATCGTTGAGCTCGCCTTGCAGTCGGCGGATTTCCCCGCGGGCGGCGCCCTCGGTCAGTCCGCACAGGTTGCGCGGCCGTCGGGGATGGAGATGCGCGATGACCGTGTTGCGAGGAGCGTCCTGCACGACGCCTCTCGCCAGCCGCAATCAAGCGTCGCAGCGCATCGACCGTTGCTGGGCGAGGTCAGGTCGGGACGGCGAAGACGGCGATGTTGTCGAGGTAGCTGCCGGTAGCGCGGTTGAACGGGCCGCCGCAGCTGATCAGCACGAGCCGGGGTGGGCCGGTGGCGGCGAACAGGGCCGGCGGCAGCCCGCCAGCCTTGAGGTAGACCCGCCGCCCGGTGACCGTGTAGCTGCGCCGTTCCCCGGTCGTGGTGGTGACCAGGATCAGGTCGCCGGTGCGCAGGTCGGCGATCCGGAACAGCGCACCGGGCCCGGCCGTGGCGGAGTCAACGTGGCCGTCGATGACGACCGAGCCGGTTGATGCGCCGGGCAGCGCGCTGCCGGTCCACCACCCGACCTGGGCCGGATCGTCGGGCACCCCGAGCGTTCCGTGTGAGGCGACGACCGGTAGCACCGTCGCCCGCACCTGCAGTGCGGGAATCGTCAACGCCGCCGGTTCCGCGGGCGCCACCGAGCTTGGCGGGAGGGTCGCGTCGCGGGTCGCTGTCGGTGCTGCGCGGGGCCGGGCCGCGGGTGTCTGGCCGGTGTGGGGGCCGCTCGCGGTCGGCGCGGTCGGGTCAAGGACCGGCCGCGCGGTGACACCGAAGTCCCTCGGCACCGGGTGATCACGGGCCATCCCGGCCGCGGCCGTGACCACCACCACGAGACCCGCCCCCGCCGTGAGGACAGATGCCACCAGCCACACCCGCCTGCGCGTGTCACCGGACATGGTCGGCCTGGCGATCTATGCGGTGCGGCCTCGGCGCAGCTGCGCGATGCCGAGCCCGCCGACGACCAGCAGGGTCACGCCGAGTCCGACGAGCAGCTGCTGCCGGTGCGCGGTGCTGGCGGTCCTCGTCGCCGCGAGCCCACCCGTTCCGGCTGGCACAGCGGTCGGCAGGCCGCCGGAGCCGGTGACGGTGAGGGTCACCGAGATGCCCAGGATGCCGCCCCCGCAGCGCACCGAAACGTCATACGCACCCGGCGTGATGCTCACCGGGACCAGGGCGGTGACCGTGAAGCGGCCCGCCGCGTCGGTGCTGAAACTCGCCGCGCCGACACCGGCGAAGTCGTGTGTCGCGTCATGCAGGAACGCCCGCGAGAGCGCAAAACCCGACGTGTTCGGTTCACACGTCCCGCTCACCTGCACCGAGCCGCCCGCCACGACCGTCGACGGCGTCACATGCAACGACTGTGACGGCGCCGCTCCCGCGGGCGCGGCCAGCCAGATCGCCGGAATCAGCGCGATCGTCAACACCAGCAGTCTGCGCATCGGGTCCTCCTCGCATCCGTGACACCCACTAGACACCCCGGCAGGGGGCACACGTTGCATCCGGGACTGCATTCAGCCGGACGCTCTTGTAACGCTCGCGCAGGCAGCCGAGCTCCGCGTGCACGGTTGGCCGGTCGCTGTATAGGGAACAGGTAGGTAGGCGGCTTTTGGGCTGGCCGTTGACGCTCTCGATCCACACCTGACCGGTCGTCCTGCCGGCGGCCAAATGCTGCGCGATCGAACACACGCCATGAACTCACACGGCAAGCCTTATACGTTCCATCGGGTTGCCAGTACCTCGGCTGAGGCGGTCGTCGCGTCTCGGTAGCGGCGGCAGTTATCGGCCGCCGCAGGTGGCTGCGCGTGCCGCGCACCGTCATCAGGTGCGGGCGTTCGTGTGCCGCCGCTGGCGCACCATTCCGGCCGCGCCGAGCAGCAGCAGTCCGCCGCCGATCCCGGCCAGCACGATCCGTTGCTGCTCGGTGGAGGAGTCGTCGGTCGCCGCGAGCCCACCCGATCCGGCCGGCACCTGACTCGGCATCTCCTGACCGGACGTTCCCGCGACGGTGGGATGGACCTGCAGTTGGCAGATGCTCACCGACACCGGCAGATGGACCGTTTGGGTGGTGTTGGCCGGGGTGGCGGCCACCGCGGCGGAGAAGGTGCAGTCGCCGGTGGTCACCGGGTTGAAGTTCAACCACTCCACCGTCGCCGACGCGAACCCGCCCGGGGCGAGGCTCACCGTAGCCACCGCAGAAACGCCTCCCATAAACCCCGGAAACGGTGCGCTGCGCATGCGCCAACACCTGTCCGGAGCCGTTAAGAGGACAACATCCGGCCGCCTGGTGCTTGGCGTCGCGCTGGGACTCGCGGCGCAGCCGGTCGATGGCCTTGCGGGTTGCGGTGGTGGTGAGCTAGCCGCCGTGACTGGGTGGTACGCCGTCGCGTGGCCACCGCTCCACTGCCGCGACGTACGCCTCAGCTGCTGCTTCCTCGGCAAGTTCGAGGTCGCCGAAGCGGCGCGCGAGACCGGCGAACCGGTCACGACTCCAGCAGCGCCTGGATGGACTGCTCGGGTCTGTAAGGGACGCACCTCGACCCGGCCGCGACACGCCTTGGACCCCTCCGCGGCGAGAGCGAGGGCGTCGGCGAGGTCGGAGGCCTCGATGATCCAGAACCCGCCAAGGTGCTCCTTGGACTCCAGATAAGGCCCGTCCGTGAACACCGGCTTCTCGCCCTACCCATCGGTCGTGGTGGCGGTGGTTGCCTCTTCCAGGCCGTCCGCGAAGACGAAGTGGCCCTCCTGCTCCAGCCTCTCGTTGAACGCACCGGTGTCGGCGAACGCCTCCAGCATCGCCTCCTTGGAGGGGTAATCGCCGAACTCGTTGCGCTCTGCCGGCCCGAAGACCGACAACAAGTACCTGCTCATCTCACTCCCGCCCCTGGGAACCGGTGCACCTCTTGCGGCCAATCCAGCGCGACAGCTAGCCGGCCGGCCCAGTACCGCGCGGCATCGTCGTCGGGCACGTCCACGACGGCGAAGCCGCCGAGGTGCTCCTTCGTCTCGACGTACGGCCCGTCGGTGAAGACCGGCTCCCCGTCCCTCGCCTCGACGCTGCACACCGCGGTCGACGCGTCGATACCCCCGTTGGTGAAGAGGAAGACACCGGCGGCCTTCATCTCCTCGATCACAGTTCTCGCGGAGGTGCCCTTCTCGCGCAGCTCCTCCGGCGTGAAGTCGGGTACCCACTCGTCGTTGAAAGCGATCAAATATTCCGTCACTGTCATCTCCTTTCAGGTCAGGACGAGGGCCAGCTCGTGACCTCTGGCTCCGGCGACCCGGTCAGCCGCCGCACACCAACTCCACGAACGCCTGCGCTGTGATACGACACCATCCCGGAGACAAATTTCAAAGACGGCATCCAGCGGACAGGCGCTAAGGCGCGTCGTCCGACGGGTAGCAGGCGAACGATGCAGCTCCTCCGATCGTGGCCGCTACGCAGCTTCCAGCACCGGTGACCACCGCTACCTTGCCGTCGTGTTCCATACGCCGACACCAGGCCACGGCTACGACACCATGTCCCGCAAGTCGAACCACCCGAGCCGCCGCCAGCGGGTCCTTCGACGCTGCTCGCGCGTAACCAAGCCGTCGCCGTATGCGGATCGGCATTAGCGCCCCAGACGCGGCGTTTCATCTACTGAGGCGCGGCGCTGTCGTATGCGCGGGCGATGACGCGAGGCATGACGGGTCCGGTCGGACCCGAGTGACCGGCCGCATGTCGTGCTGGAATAGACGGTGTGAACGCCCGCGCGTTGGCCGATGCCATCGAGACCGCGGCCGTGGACTCGTCGTGATCTGGACCATCGTCATCACCGCGGCGGCGCTGGCCGTCGCCGTCGGGGTGTGGCTGCTGCTGCGTCGCGCCCGCCCGGGGCCACCCGGCCAGCATCGCGGGTTAGGACGGGCGCGACGGCGTGACCCGCGCGACTTTCCACTGACACCGGACGAGGAGGAACCACCGACGGATGGGCCACCGCGATCCCGCCGTGGCATATCGGGTCGCCGCGGCCGGAGCCATAGCTGAGGACGCCTCGCGGTCGCGGTGGCCTCCGACGTCGCGGTTAGGTCGCTGCCCGGTCGAGCGCGGCGGCGTCGGCCTTCTGGAGTTTGGCGGTCGCTGTCTTTCGTGCCTTCTTGGCCCCGGCAACGTCGCCCTTGAGCGCCTTGATGTGGCGTTGGTGGCCCTTGACTTCGGCCTTGATGCCGGCCACGGATTTCTGGTGTTTCTTCAGCGCCCGCCGCAGCCGCGCCTCGCCCTTTGCCGCGCGTGTCAAGGAGCGGTGCGCCGCGGCGATGTCCTTGTCCGGCGTGCTGGTCTTCTGGGCGCCTGTCTTGGCCGATCTGCTGGTCTTCCGGGCGCCCGTCTTGGCCGATCTGCTGGTCTTCCGGGCGCCCGTCTTGGCCGATCTGCTGGTCTTCCGGGCGCCCGTCTTGGCCGATCTGCTGGTCTTCCGGGCGCCCGTCTTGGCCGACCTGCTGGCCTTCCGGGCGCCCGTCTTGGCCGACCTGCTGGCCTTCCGGGCGCCCGTCTTGGCCGACCTGCTGGCCTTCTTCGTCCCTGTCGTCGTAGCCATCGATGTCCTTTCAGGTCGCCGCTATCCTCGTGGCAGGATTCGCGTAGCGCGAGGTGCGCCGCTGGCGGTCGATGCGCAGTGTTCCCATCCGGCCGCTCAGCTAATCGCGCCCCGCCCGGGCACGCGCCCGGACGCTTGGCCTTGCCGTTCGCGTGGGCCGGAGACCTGCCCGCCGGCTGACAGCACGACGGGAGGCGCCCCGCATCGGACCATCGAGCGGGGCGCCTTGTGTATGCGTGGGCAATGATGTCCTGGGTTGTTATGCCCTGCTGGTACGCCGCTCACCCTGCCATCGGATGGCGGGACGCTCTGCTTGTCTGACTGATATGTATCGCTGTGTTGTCATTCCTGAAGGAGCGGGGCCGGTCAATAGTGCTGGTTCTTCGTGGTTGACGTTTTCTGGTTTTCTTCGACGCGGTATGGGTAAACGCCATCGACGCGTGAGGGTCCAGGATCGGCCGGAGGCCGATCGCGAAGCGGCCGTAGGTCCTGGATGCCCATGCCGAGCGGGCGGATGCTGTCCGTTCGGAGAAAGCGTTGTGGTCATTGGTCTTTCTGTTGGTCTAATGGGTGGTGCTGATCGTCTGCTCCAGCGCCGTTGCTTCGGCTGGGGTGGACAGGCCCGGGTGGGGGCGGTCGGTCATTCCTCCGCCGCGTCGGTGGCGGCATGGAGTGGTGCGACAAGGTTTCCGGCTGGGCGGGATCAATCAAGAAGACGACCCGCGCCATGGTTGGGGGACAGACAACAAACGATCCGGGCCCAGCCAGGGATGGGGGTCAGACACAGCTTCGAGAGCCGATGCCGGGCCTGCATCAGATCCCCGCGACAGTCCTCCCGGGCTCGCACCACATCACGGGCGGCCCGGTCGTGGCGATCCTGAGCTTCGTGTGCTCGATCGGCAACGTTCCACTCGCCGCGGTGCTCTGGACGGCGGGATCAGCTTCGGCGGGGTAGCGGCGTTCATCTTCGCCGACCTGCTGATCCTGCCGATCCTCAACATCTACCGGAAGTACTACGGCGTCCGGGTCATGCTCGTCCTGCTCGGCACCTTTTACGCCGCCATGGTTATCGCCGGCTACGCCGTCGAGATCCTGTTCGGGATAACCCGGCTGACCCCCACCGAGCGGAACGCGAAGGTGGAGATGGCGCACCTGTCCTGGAACTACACGACCATCCTCAACATCGCCTTCCTGCTCCTCGCCGCCCTATTGATCATCCGGTTCCTGCGGACCGGTGGCCGCGAGACGCTGGCCATGATGAGCGGCCCACCCGACCACATGACCCGCGAACACCACCACGACCACGATCACCCTGGTCACGGCGCAGCCGGCGCGGAGGACGGCGACGCCCACCACACGCCATCGGCGAGCGCCGAGGCGCCGCCGCGGCGCTCGTAGCCACCGCTACGCGATGCCTGCTGCCACGTGCCGAGGAGATTGACATGACCGTCAGCATCATCTGCAAACGCTGCAAGGCACTGATCACCGCGGAGGACGAGGACGACCTCGTCGCCCAAGTCGACGCGCACGCCCGCGATCATGGCCGCGCGCACAGCACGCATAAGCCGTCCCGGGAGCGCATCCTCGCCCACCTCCACCGCCGGACGAGACCACCGAGAGCTGACCGAAGCCTCGCGAAGTCAGGCCGGAAACGTTCTAGTTCGTTATGCACGGTGTCGCCCAGCAGGGTGACCGACCCGGATAGCGCCGCCACCACGGCTTGGATTGCTGCCGTCACGCCGAGCCCGGCCAGGCTGATGAGCAGCGCGTTCCGGCCTGCCGCGCCAGCCTCGAGGGCGTCGTCGACCTGGCAGCGGTGTGGTCTGGTCGCTTCGCACGATGTCGGCGAGCTCTGTAGCTGCTGGTAGAAGGCGACCGGGTAGTCGGAGGGGCAGGTAACTGGCACGTCGGTGCTGTCATCCTGGGCTCATGCATCAGACGACCGGGGTCCGTGATCCCGGGGCACGGTTCCGCCTGCCGGACGTGGATGACCGCGGTGAGCGCCGGCAGGCCAATCGGGCAGTCGCCCTAAGCGCCGTCGGCTTGGCCGTCACCGGGCTGATCGAGTTGGCGCTCGCGTTGCTGTCCGGGTCGGTGGCGCTGCTGTCCGACGCGTTGCACAACCTGTCCGACGTGTCGACCAGCTTGCTGGTCTTCATCGGGTTCCGCGCCTCCCGCAAGCCTCCAACCGGCCGCTACCCCTACGGCTACGAACGCGCGGAAGACCTCGCCGGCGTCGGCATCGCCGTGGTGATCTGGGCCAGCGCCGCCGTCGCCGGCGCCGAAAGCATCGCCAAGCTGCTGCGCCACGGCAGCACCCACTACGTCGGCTGGGCCATCACCGGCGCACTGGTCGGCATCGCCGGAAACCAGCTCGTCGCCCGCTACAAACTCCGCGTCGGACGACGGATCAACTCCGCCACCCTGATCGCCGACGCGAAACACTCCTGGCTTGACGCGCTGTCCTCCGCCGGCGCCCTCGCCGGGCTGCTCGGCGTCCTGGCCGGGTTGCGGTGGGCCGACGCCGTCGCCGGCCTGCTCGTCACCGGGTTCATCTGCCACGTCGGGTGGGAAGTCAGCCGCGACATCGCGCACCGGCTGATGGACGGTGTCGATCCCGACATCCTCACCACTGCGGAGACCGTCGCCGGGGAGGTCCCCGGCGTCCGCCACGCCCACGCCCGCGCCCGCTGGACCGGGCGCACCCTGCGCGTCGACGTCGAAGGCTGGCTCGATGGCGACACCACCGTCGCCGACGCCGACCGCATCGGACAACACGTCGCGGACCGGCTCAGCGAGCAGCTACCCGAGATGCGCAACTTCAACTGGACCACCCGCGAGGTCTAGCCGCCACAAGCCGCCGCCGCGGGGCAGCGTCTCCTCGACTGCGCCGGCGTCGCGAAGCGCCCATCAACCGCCTACCTTGGCCAACCGCCGTGCACCTCCACAAGCGGCGTCAATCCACCGCCCGCCGGACCACCGCTCCGAAAGCGGAACCTCGACACGCTGCGGACCCTCCGCCCGACGCGGCTCAGGGGCCGATAAGCCTCGATCTCCCGTAGGACGCCCGTCGCCGGACGGCGTCCCACGCGGGATCCGCTTCCGGCTCTTTCGACTCACCGGGACATCGACCCCGATGTCGGATGTGGTTGCTATGAATGGTGGCGACGCAACCCGCAACTGCTTCTGGGAGATGCTGATGTCCGACACCACCTGCCACATGTCGATCTCGCTCGACGGCTTCGTCGCCGGACCCGAGCAGAGCCGGGACAATCCGCTGGGCAAGCGCGGCCGCGAGCTGCACGGCTGGCATATCGGCGACCCGCGCGCGACCGAGGCCGACAAGACAGCCACCGAATGGCTCATGCGCCCTCGCGGCGCCTACGTCATGGGCCGAAACATGTTCGGGCCGGTCCGCGGCGAGTGGAACGAGGCGTGGGACGGATGGTGGGGACCCGAGCCGCCCTACCACGCGCCGGTCTTCGTGCTCACTCACCACGCCGCGCGAACCGATCGAAATGGAGGGCGGGACCACCTTCCACTTCGTCACCGAGGGCTTCGACGCCGCCTACACGCAGGCGCTCGAAACGGCCGACAGCAAGGGCGTGGACATCGCCGGCGGCGCTTCGACCGTTCGACAGGCACTCAACGCCGGCGTGATCGATGAACTCACCCTCGACATCGCACCCGTCCTATTGGGCAGCGGCGAGCGCATGTTCGACGGCGTCGAGACCTTCGACTTCGAGCCCGTCGAGGTGCTCCACTCACCGCTAACCACCCATATCCGTTACCGCAAACGCAACGCCGGCTAAGCAGCAAACTGCACTTCGTCCGTCTCAATCGAGGATCCGTGCCCGGTAACGGGATCTAACCGGGACGACTCGAAGCGCGGCGTCGTCGCTGACTGGGCCTATGCAACGTCGGCCTGGGTTGGCACGCGGACAGTTAGCGGTTGACCACATCCGTTGCCGCGCCGTTGACACGCTGGATTCAGGTGAGCGGGGTGGCCGTGCCAGTCACAGCTATCCCGCTGCCAGGCTCGGCACCGATGTCGACGGTGAGAACGCCAGGTCGGCCGAGGTCGGCGCCTTGATAAATGGTCAGCGTCGTGGGCAGCGTGACCAGATTGAGCTCGCGCAGGTAACCGCCGAAGGCAGCCGCGGCTGCCCCGGTGGCTGGATCCTCCAGGACACCGCCTGGCGGAAATGGGTTGCGTGCGTGGAACACAGTCGCCGATTCCCGCCAGACGAGATCGATAGTTGTCCACTGGCGAGCGGCCATCAGGGCTGCGAGCGCCGTAAAGTTGTAGCTCAGATCGGTGAGGCGATCACGGCTGGCCGCTGCGACTATCGGGTGCCAGGCACCGGCGAAAGCAACCCGCGGCGGCAGGTCCGCATCGAGGTCGTCCGCACCCCATCCGAGGGCGTCGAGTAGCCGGGCAAGGTCGCTGTCGGCTATGTCTACCGTGCGCGGTGCCACGCTGGTCAGGGTTGCTCGCAGCTCACCATTTGATCCGCTCGCCGTCGTGACCTCGACAGTCCCGGCACGGGTGATGAAGGTAAGTGCACCTGTGCCATGGCGTTGTGCGTAGGCAACAGCCGCTGCGATCGTGGCATGTCCGCAGAAAGGAACCTCAGCGAGCGGGCTGAAGTACCGCACGTCGAACACGTCGCCAGTGCGGGCTGTTAGGAATGCTGTTTCGGAGAAGCCCAGTTCAGCCGCGACGGCAAGCATTTCGGCGTCGCTGGCCCCCTTCGCGTCGAGGACCACTCCGGCGGGATTGCCTCCGCGCGGGTCCGCGCTAAATGCTGAATAGCGCAAGATCTCCATGGAAAGGAACGTAGTCCAGGCAGGTTGTTCGCGGACCAGACCACTGAGCGATTCCCGGCACGCCAGTCGCCCGGTCGAGGATGCGTTATTGGGTTGCCAGTGCGAGGCGGTGGCGTAGTCGGCGCGCTACGGCGACATCGCCGGCTACCTGTATCGCCGATTCCGGCGCGCGTCCCCACAGCCAGAGCAGTAGGTTCGAGGGTTCGCCGGTAACCCGAACCTCCGGCTCACCGGTCACATCGCCGACCATGATCTGATCGGGGGACATCACCACCTGCCAGGCCTCCTCGTCGGTCGCCACCACCACCGTGCCGGATGACCCGGGCTGCGGGTCGTCGCTCCAATCACCGGCGAGCATCATCACCAGCACCTCGTCGATCCCGTCAACGGCAAGCTCGGCGTCGATCGGCGTGCCGACGCCGAACGCGCTTTGCACGTCGGCTCGATGCACCGCGGTCTCTTCAGCCATCCGCCGTACCCAAAAGCCGGCCGTCTGGTCCGGTGGCCACCACGTCCAGGACGGCGCGGCCGGGTCGGTGCTTGCCAGCACTTGCAGCAGGCGGCCGTGCGCCTCGACGAACCATGTCACCGGGTCCCGGTCCGCGGGCCACCGCGGCGGCCACGGATCCGGGCGCGTTCCGGCCAACTGGATGCAGGCGATCTTGTGTTCGTAGACCTCCGCGGTGTGTCGGACGACGTCTCCCACCGTCCATCCCGGACACGCCGGCACATCCGCCCTCAGGTCATCGGCTCCGGCTCTGCTCAGCAGTCGTCCATCGACATCCAGGAGCTCGAGGTAACGCAAACGATCCATTGCTGCAGCCTGACCCGCCCGTCCAGGCCTGTCGAGCACCCCGGCCCCCGGTGTGTGTCATTTGCTGAGCCTGCAGCGACGCGCGCGTCATGGCGGCGGCTCGCATGCCGATACGGCGACATGACTCAGTCCCGGTTGGCCTGTCCGGTAATCCGTTCCGGTGAGCGAGCGACGTGCGGGACGGCTCGGCTGAGCCGCGAACCGACGACATACAGACTGATCTGCGCGCACGATTCCCATGCTGCGTACAGCCATCTCACACGCAGAACGACGGTGTTGTGCTACGAGATCCTTATCGTGCCGGCGCGGGTTCGGATGTTCACCGCAGTGAGCGAGCTAGCGCCAGCGCGGAGGGTCACTGGCAGGTCGTGCGGACCCAGCCACATGTCGATGGCCGAGGTCGCCGAGCAGTTCGAGCCGTGTGATCGCATGTGGCTGGACGCGGTGGGGCGCGGCCATCGCGCCGGGGTGCAGTTCAGTTGGCACGTGCCACGCGATGAAGAAGGGAAGTGCGCCGGACCGGAATGCGTCCGAGACGCCGGCGAGGCGCCAGCGCAGGACCGAGCCGTCGGGTCGGTCCGCGACCCCGAGGTGACCTGCAGGCCCAGTCGGGCGGCGTCGGCGTCCAGACCGTCTGTTGCCACGGCCCAGGCGGCGAGCCGGTCACCGCGTTCGACTGCAGCGAGGATGCCTCGTCCGAAGTCGTTCGCGGCCGCGACTTCGGGGTCGACAAAGTGGACAAGTTCGAGGTACTTGTGGCCGAGCGGCACGATGCGATTAGCTGTGCCCCAGGTTGGGTGCATCCCACCCGGCACCGCGGCTAACCCGTAGCGGATGGCGAACTGATCGGTCACGACATCGACATCACGCACTGCGTAAATGACGTGGTCGATCCGATAACCGCGCATCGATGTGACTCAACCCCCACGATTCGCCACGCGCAAGACTGACCGGCCGCGGTCCGCAGCCGAGCACCCCGCCTGCTCGACGCGTCGGCTGACGCCAACCGCCCGCCGGATTGGCGAGGTTCACCACCGTTGCCATGCGGACAGTTTCAACGATCTCTGAACTTGGCGACAGTCCGGGCGTTGATGGATGACCGCGGGTACGCGGGAACCGTCACTTGGTGGCTCGAGACTCCATCGACGGCCGAAGCATTGGCTTAGGATGCCTCCTTGATCGGTAGGTGGAATCCGCCCTGGAACCGCGCCCGACCGTTCGTGGCATACCGACTTATCCGTGCGCCGCACCAACCAGAGAACGAACGCCCCTAGCGACGGATCGCTGCGTATGGTCGTTCGCGCCGTTGTGGCGCGGAAGACGGCGTGACTTAGCGGGCTGCCACGGCCATCTTGGGCAATGCCGCAGCCAGGGTGGCCTGGCTTTCACGCGAAGGCCTATTCGCGAAGGCGGCCACCGAGCAGTGCTGCGTGGTTCAGTCTTATGCGGGAGCCTGCCCGGCCAGCCGTGCTTGGCGGTTGGCGCGCCACTTCGACAACCCGGCCCTGATCAACAGCCCCACGACGACGAGCATGATCACACCGATCAGCGCCTTCGTGCCGATCCTCCCCACGAGCTTGGCGATCTCCTCACCCAGGAGGTAGGAGATCCCGACGTAGATCCCGATCCAGAAGACGCCGGCTACCAGCGCTCCCAGCAGGAACAGCCAGAAGCGCACCCGGAAGATCCCGGACACGAAGGCTGGTAGCGTCGCGGACGCCACGAAGGTGTGTCGGCCGAAGGCACGGTCGCCCTTGGCCAGCAGTTTCCGGCGCCTTTCCTCGAAGCGTCCCGGGTGGTCGAGCAGCGGGCGCCCGCCGCGCGCACCGATCACGAATCCGATGGCCGAACCGAGCATCCAGGCGACCATGGCGGTAGCCAGCACGATCCAGATATTAAGTTTGCCCTCTCCCGCGAGCGCGCCCGCCGCGATGAGCGAAGCGTCACCCGGGCCCGGTATGCCGGCTCCCATGATCGCGACCAGCACGAAGATGACGGCGTACTCGGACAGGCTCATGGCAGGCCACCTCCTGCCCCGGGCCGTCTCATCGCATCACCACCAGGCTAGCTACAGCTTGTCTGTCTGGTTCCCTCTGGCTCCGCTCGTTTAATACGGTAGCTGTCGCGCCGGTTATCACGAAGGAGACGTAAGCGGTACGATACTCGACTCTTTTGTGTTTGTACCGCCGGACAACGTTGATAAGGTACTAATTCCAGCCGGCGATCATCCGGAAAGAACCGAGATGTTGATGCTTGACGCGGAGGGCGCCGATGGTTCGCGGCTCAATGCCACCTTGCCGTTTACGCGGGATACGGACATGCATGTGACTATTTGGGAGGAGTTTTCCCATCAATGCGACGGATTTCGCTTCTTCTCACCTGTCAGATCGGTGTGGTGAGAATGGCGAGAGTCCGAGTGATTAGACTATCGCCGTTTGAGCCGCCCAGCTGTATATGCGGGGGTAAGGCACGACCAATAGATTGGCGCAGCAGCGCGCCGAGTTATTCATATGTGCGCCGGGGCCGCGCGATTGACATGCGCGACAACGACGGCTATTGCCTGTCTGTTTGTGCGCCCATTTGTCGCCGATGATCTTCATTGGGCGTTCGCTCAGCCAGCCGGCGTTGGGAAGCTGGATCCAGCCCTCCCAGGCCGCCGGTGCGTGCTCGCGCTTGGTGGGCTCGCGGGTCAGACCAGATGAGGGAGCCGTTTCACCGCCTCGTCGACGTGCGTGACGAAGCGCTTCGCGGCGTCTCGGACCTGTGGGTTCGCGAGGCGGTCGCGAACGCTTTTGAGCAGGTTCAAGCGGCTGTCGGCCACCCATTCGGCGATATCGGGCTCACGCCGCCATGACGCCTCGGTCTGCCATGTCCGGCTGAGCATGCCGGCGAAGTCGGCTGAGGTACTGGCGTAGGCGTTGGGAGGGCACAGCCGGTTCTTGGTCACGTCGTCGTCGCGATGTGCCTCTACGAACCCGAGGAGCGCAGCGTTGAAAGTCGGGGAATTGTGACGCACTTGCTGGAGGGTGAGGACGCCGGGCGCAAAGATCGGCTTCTCCAGGGACGCGGCCAGGCCGCGGGCGGAACAATCAACATGCAAGACATCGGCGCCAGTGACGATCTCTCCTCGGTCCAGGACGACGCGGTCTGCATGCACCCCACGCACATGCCCCAGCCGCACGACATCGCGCACCTGGCGTAGCGCGGCAGCCTCGGAGCGGCTGAGCATCGTGCCGCGATACATCGTCGGTTCGAGCGAGCGGTCGAGCCGCAGGAACCGTCCGCGTTGCTCGAGCCTGTGGCACAGGTCGGTCAGGTCCAACGCGCTGGCCCCGGCTTCGGCCTCGTCGGCGATGCCACCCATCAGGCTGGCGACCTTGTCGAGCGGCTGCATGGTTGCGCGGTCGGTGAACCACATCTCGCGCGGGCGAATCCATCGGATGCGGTCCGGGTCGACGGCGTTGTCGAGCAGCCACAGGCACGCGTCAGCGGCCGTCTTGCCGCCGCCGATGACGGTGTACCGGGCATAGTCCGGCGCTGCCGACGGCAGCGCACCGACAGGGACGAACGCCGCGTCGGGGTCGATCGCGAAGGTGGGCGCGTGCGTAGCGGGGATCGAGGCCTCCTGATAACGGGCGTCGACCACCCGGCGGCGTACTTGGATGGTTCGGACTTCGTTGGTCACACAGTCGCGGACCTGCGCCTGTCCCGCGTCGTGGCCGACGAGCTCGTGCTGTGCCAGCAGTCGAACGCGGCACGTCGCGAGCAGTCGCTCATTGAGTACCTGCTCGAAGTACTCTGTGACCTCCGTCCCCGACGCCTGCTCGTAGTAGCCGGCGTTGTGGCCGTCCTGCGTGATGCGATCCTCGCCGAGCCGCAGCGAGTTGACCCCGTAGAACGTCGACGCGGTATGGAGGCGTACGAACGGATAACTGTCCCGCCAGTGACCGCCCACGCCCTCCCTTCGGTCAACCAGGACGACCTCGACATCGGATTCGCAGACCAGCGAGTCAGTGAAAGCAAGCCCGGTAGCTCCCGCACCTATCACGACATAGTCGGCGGCGTCTGACATGCGGAGACCCTTCTGCGGACGACCGTTCGTGCCCCATAAAGACCGAGCCCAGGAACGACGACACCAAAAGGGTCTGCTGCACAAACTGGTGACAGGTCGGTTAGGCCGCCTGGGTGGCGGTTGGGGTCATGATCGCTTCGTACTCGATGGGGGTCAATCGGCCGAGGGCGGCCTGTCGGCGTCGACGGTGGTAGGTGCGCTCGGTCCAGGTCACGATCGCGATGCGAAGCTGCTCGCGGGTACGCCATGGCTGTCGATCGAGCACGTTCTTCTGCAGCAGCGAGAAGAAGGATTCCATGGCGGCGTTGTCGGCCGCCGATGCGACGTTGCCCATTGAGCCGACCAGGCCGTGGCGGGTCAGTGCGCGGTGGAACTTCCTAGAGCGAAATTGCGAGCCGCGGTCGGCGTGCACAATGCAGCCGGCCACTTCGGCCCCTGTGGCGGTGCGTCCGGCGACGCCGTTCTCGAGCGCCTGGACGGCCAGGCGGGCCTTCATCCGGTCGCTGATCGAGTAGCCGACGATCCGGTTCGAGTACACGTCCTTGATCGCGCAGAGGTAGAGCTTGCCCTCGCCGGTGGCATGCTCGGTGATGTCCACCAGCCACAAGGTGTTCGGTGCCTCGGCAGTGAAGTTGCGCTTCACGAGATCGTCGAAGGCCGGTGTCCCCGGTTTGCGCTTCTTCTTGCCGTTGCGGCCTCGCTTCTTACCGAACGTCGACCACCAGCCATTCACCGAGCAGATCCGCCACGCGGTGCGGTCTGCCATCGGCTGTCCCTCGTTACGGGCCTCGTCGGCCAGGAACCGGTAACCGAATTCTGGGTCGTCGCGGCGGGCGTCGAACAGCGCGTTCGCCCGATGCGCGGCCACCCACTCGGCGTCGGTGACCGGGTTCGCCAGCCAGCGATAGTAGGGCTGCCTGGCGATCTTGAGCACCCGACACGTCACCGTGACGGGGATGCCGTCGACGGCCAGCTCGCGGACGAGCGGGTACATCATTTTCCCGGCAGGTTCGCCTGAGACAGATACGCTGCCGCGCGGCGCAGCACCTCGTTCTCCTGCTCCAGCAGCCGGTTTCGCTTACGCAACTCGCGCAGCTCGGCGGACTCGCTCGCGCTCACACCCGGGCGCTTGCCCTGCTCGACGTCATCGAGAGCCAACCAGCGGTGCAAGCAGGACTCGGAAATCCCGAAGTCCTTCGCGATCTGCGCGGCGGGCGCGTCGCTGCTGCGGGCAACCCGGATCACGTCTTCGCGGAACTCCTTGGGGAACGGCTTCGGCACGGTCGACATCCTTCCAGTGGAGACTCCCGTCTCCACAGATCAGATGTCACCTATCCGTGCAGCAGACCCCAATAACTGCCTCGACGTGCGAGCACAGCGTAGAGCTCGATATATGAGCCGGCTGAATCAACACCTCAGCACAGCGACCCACGGACCGCGATCTGACAGATCCATCTGCGCTCAGTCGACTGCCTCGGCGGTGCGTGCATATCGACGGATCTAGCGCTGCGACAGTGGCACCTACATACAGTATGGCCACGTGGCATGAGGGCGTCGGCTGACGGATGTGCTGGTCGACCAATCGATCTGTGGTTCCGGATGTTGGTCGAACTGGTTCTAAACGTAGAACCGCTGATTGGATTCCTTGTTCCACAACCGCCGTTTTTCGTCCGTCCTGACCTTCACCCGCGATGATTCGTGTCCTGAGTGTGGTGTGGAGGGTTGGTCGTTAATTGGGTGGCGTTGGGCTGCCATGTAGGTCTCGAGCTTCGTGCGTCCTTCGTTGAAACGTTCACGCATGAGATGGGTATAGACCTTCGCGGTGAGGGTGGGGCTCTTGTGGCCGAGGCGATGTTGGACGTCGAAAAGGGTGAGGTCGGCGTCAAACATCAGGCTGGCGGCGGTATGAACCGTCCCGGGTTTCGTGCGCACTTCCCAGGTTGGGAAGGACGATGAGGTCATGTCGGGCAGGTATGACAGCGAGTTGAAGGCGAAGGCGGTCCGTCTGGTTCGAGATCACGTCGGTGACTATGACTCGGAGTGGGCGGCGATGTCGGCAGTGTCGGCCCGGTTGGGGATGAGCACAGAGACGCTGCGCAAGTGGGTTCGGCAGGCCGAGATTGATGAGGGGCAGCGGCCCGGGCTGACCAGTGAGGGACCTGCGGAGGTTCGTGAGCTCAAGCGCAAGTGTCGCGAGCTGGAGCAGACCGTGGAGATCCTCAAGGCGGCCACGGGTTTCTTCGTGCGGGAGAGCGACCCGCGACGTCGATGATCTGCGCCTTCATCACCGAGCACAGGTCCCGGTTCGGGGTCGCTCCGATCTGCCGCGCGCTGAGCGCGAACGGCCTGCCGATCGCCTCGCGGACCTATTATGCGCACCTGTCGCGGCCACCGAGTGGGCGAGCGCTGTGGGACACCGTGGTGACCGAGCTGCTCGCCGGCATCTACGAGCCGGACGAGCACGGCCGCCGCAAGCCCGAGTCACTGTATGGATCGTGCAAGAGCTGGGCCTTCCTGCAGCGGCAGGGCGTGCCGGTGGCCCGGTGCACCGTGGAGCGGCTGATGCGCGCCCACGGCTGGCGCGGGGTCACCCGCGCCCGCACCGTGCGCACCACGATCGCTGATCCGGCTGCGGCCCGCGCCCCGGACCTGGTCAACCGGCGCTTCACGGCCGATCGCCCGGACCAGCTGCACGTCGCGGATTTCACCTACGTGCCGATGGCCTCCGGGTTCGGTTACACCGCGTTCGTCATCGACGCCTTCGCCGGGGTGATCGCCGGCTGGGAATGCTCGCTGACCAAGAACGTGGCCTTCGTCGAACGCGCGGGGCGGCAAGCCGCCGCCCGACGCCGCCGCGAGGGGCACCCGCTGGCCGGGGACACGATTCATCACTCGGATGCCGGTTCGCAATACACCGCGCTGCGCTTCGGTGAGACGCTGCTGCTCGAAGGGCTCACACCCTCGATCGGCACCGTCGGAGATGCCCTGGACAACGCACTCGCGGAGACCACGATCGGGCTGTACAAGACCGAGTGCGTGCGCGACGGCTCCCCGTTCCGCACCGGCCCGATCACCACCCTCGCCGACCTCGAGGCGATCACCTGCGCGTGGGTGCACTGGTACAACACCGCCCGGCTCATGCACCGCCTCAGACGCCGACCGCCGATCGAGGCCGAAGCCGAGTACTGGGCCACCGCATCGCACGCAGCTCAGGCGGCGACACGATGCCGCTCCTGCGCTGCCGATCATCGTCCGGTGCTCACCGACGTCAAGATCGTTCCTGGCCGCGTCCGCTGCGCGGACCTGGCCGGGGCTCCATCTTGACCCCGGCTCCGCTCCGGCACGAACGAGCAGCTATCAGAAGCGAGAGAGGAGAATCAGCACCACAACACCAGCCACCGGAAGCGATCACTCACACAAAACACCGGCTGTCGGATCGAGAGATCGCGACGCGCGACCGGGCGGCGGCCTGCTCGGCGAGGCGAGATGACCGCCGGGCGACTGCTCTGCACCGATCGACTCGATGGCGTTGGTCGTGCACGGCGCGAGGTGTCCAACCAGACCTCTCGGCGATGATCGACCGGGTAGCTGGAAGGGAACGCCGAGGGCGCCCCGCCCGACGGCGCGGTGTACACCGGTGTTGTTCATCGACTGCGTCAACGACACGATTCCGCGACGGGAATGCGGCCAACCGGCCGATCTACTTGGCGCCCTCCCCGTCGCCGTCTCACCGGCACCCGAGACATGTCTCGGGTGCCGGTGACGGTGACCGCCAGCGCGACGTAGATCGGCCGGTGGCCACATTCCCGTGGCTGACGTTGCAGTCGATGAACAACCGGATACCGCGGCGCGGCGACGTCTGCCTGGTGGTCTGCGCCGGGCTCAAAGGCCTGCCGGGGGCGATCGAGACCGTGCGGTCTGCCGCGTCCGCCCAGGCGAGAGTTCTCCACCTGCGGCGGTTCGGTTCGTACGCTTCGAAGCGGGACTGGTCGGCGATCGCCACGGATCTCAGGCCGGCGTACACAGCGCCGTCGGAGCAGGGCGAGTTACACCAACTTTCTTACACTCCCGACGGAGGGTGAGCCAGGTGACGCGCCGACCGGTGAGGCCGGCTCGGTCAACGGCGGGGCGCAGGACGTCGCGGGTGAAGTTGCCGCGCAGGATGGGGTGGTCGCGGTTGTTGGTGAATAGCAGGTCATCGGGGAGGGCTTGGGCTCGGTAGGCCGCGATGTGATTTCTGAGTGCGTCCAGGACGGGGGAGGGGACGGGGATGGTGCGCCAGTCACCTGTTTTGGAGCCGCGTTCGAGGTAGGTGGTGGAGCCGTTTTGGTCGATGACTTGGCGACCGAAGGTGATCTCTGATCGCTGCGGGTACAAGTCGCGGAGGCGTACTCCGATGGCTTCATTCCAGCGTGGCCCGAGCCAGGCGCCCATGAAGACGAGCGCCGGTAGCGGCTATTCGTGCGCAGCGCGGCGTAGGACGGGTCGGGATTGTGCAGGGCCCGCACGAGCCGGTCGACTTCGGCAGCGGTCAGGACGTCATCGAAGGTTTCGTTATGTCAGGCAGTTTGGGTAGCGCGATGTCGATGCACGGGTCGGTAATGATGCCGTCCCGGACGGCGCGGCGTAGCGGCCCACGCAGCAGCGCGTAGCAGTCGCATACCGACTCAGCACCTAGTGTGGTGGACAGTGTGGTGATCCAGTCGTCGATGTCGGACGGGTGGATCTGCGCGATCGGCCAGGCGCCCCAATAGGGCAGCACGTGCTTAGCTGCGCGTTGTCGATCGGTATGGGCACGGGCAGCGCTGATACGGCGCGCGTCCCACCACCGTTGGTAGTACACCGAAAATCGGGTTTGTCGAATCTCGCGGGCGACGTAGGTGCCCGTCCGCAGCTGCGCCTCGATCTCCGATCGTCGCGCGGTCAGCTCAACCGGGGGACGGCGCGGGGTGCCGCCGCGGAATCGCTCCGTGCGCTGACGACCGGCGCGGTCGCGGTAGCCCAGCTCGCAGCCGTTCAACCGGTACCGGATGCTGGCCATGGAAAGTGACGCTAGGTCTTCCCACCACATGACCACAACCCGCATCCGAATGGAGCGACACTAACCCGATCGCGACAGCACAAACCCGCATCAGCCAGCCCGAGATTGCCGGACTAAACCTCAATCCGTGGACCGATCGCCGGTTCACGGCGTGGTGATCAACTGAAAGTGCCTTTTGGCTGGGGATGATCTGGGGTGTCGAAGCCTGGACCGATCCGATACCAAAAGGCACTGGAAGTGAAGCTACCCGATGCGTGGTTCCGCGCCGCTGCGCGGTTCGATGAGGCCAATCTCGTGTCGTTCGCGGGGCTGGCGCCGCTGTTGGCGCTGGCCGAACGGGCCGGGCTGTCCGAGCTGATCAGCGAGCGAGTCCAGATCGACCCGACGGTGATCAAGGTCAAGTCCGCGGGCGCGAACCCGGCCGGGAAGCTGACCTCGATCATCGCCGGGATGGCCTGCGGCGCCGATTGCATCGACGACCTGGACGTGATCCGCTCAGGCGGGATGAAACGCCTGTTCGCCAATGTCTATGCGGCGACGACGTTGGGGCAGTTTCTGCGCGAGGTGACCCACGGCCACACCCTGCAACTGACATCGGTGCTGCGCGCCCACCTGGTCAACCTCGTAGGGCAGACGGCTGTGCTGCTGCCCGGCCTGCAGCAGCAGGCAATCATCGATATCGACTCGCTGCTGCGGCCGGTGTTCGGGCACGGCAAACAGGGCGCGAGCTTCGGGCACACGAAGATCGCCGGCAAGCAGGTACTGCGCCGCGGCCTGTCCCCACTCGTGACCACCATTAGCACGGCCGACGGTGCGCCGGTGATCGCCGGCATCCGGCTGCGCGCCGGGAAGGCCGGCTCAGGCAAGGGCGCCGCGTCGATGGTGGCCGAGGCGATCCGCACCGCCCGCGCCGCCGGAGCGGTCGGCGAGATCCTGGTACGCGGCGATAGCGCGTATGGCAACAGCGCCGTCGTGACCGCCTGTCTCAAGGCTGGGGTGCGGTTCTCCGTGGTACTGATCAAGAACCCCGCCGTGGCCGCGGCGATCGCGCGTATCCCCGACGACGCCTGGACGCCGGTCGACTACCCCGGCGCGGTGCTCGACCCGGACACCGGCCAGCTGATCTCCGATGCCGAGGTCGCCGAGATCGAATTCGAGGCGTTCGCCTCCACCAGCACGCCGGTCACCGCCCGTTTGATCGTGCGCCGGGTCCGCGACCGGGCCCGGACCGAGGAACTGTTCCCTGTATGGCGGCACCACCCGTTCCTCACTAACAGCACCGAGGACACCACCCAGGCCGACATCACCCACCGCCAGCACGCGATCATCGAGACCGTCCTGTCCGACGTCATCGACGGACCGTTGGCCCATATGCCGTCGGGCCAGTTCGCGTCCAACGCCGCGTGGGCGATCTGCGCGGCGATCACGCACAACCTGCTCCGCGCCGCCGGCGCCCTCGCCGGAGACCGCCATGCGGCCGCGCGCGGTGCGACGCTGCGCCGCCATCTCGTCGCCGTGCCCGCCCGACTGGCCCGGCCGCAACGCCGACCCGTTCTGCATCTGCCCGCGCATTGGCCCTGGGCCCAGCAATGGCTCCAACTCTGGACCGCCGCCGATCCCCCGGCCGCAGCTTGACGCAATCACGGCCGACAGGCCCCGACCGGAACAAGGAAGGCTGGGCAGACCAGCAGATCTCCGCTGCCCGCCACACCCAGCAAGATCAAAATTCGAAAGAAAGATCATTCAGCCGGTCGGTCCACGGATCGAGGCTAAACCCTGTCGCCCCCACCCTGACCAGCATCCACGCGACTCGCGAATTGCACTCTCAAGGCGGTAGCGCCGGTCGAAATCCGTTTGGCGCTGTGGACCGGCACACCGTTCGGATTCCGGGTGGACGTGTGCAGGTTGTCGAAGTCGATCTTCTGACGGCTCGGGCTCACAACCGGTGTACATGCGCGGCGGTCCGCACGGAGCCGTTGGGTCGAACGGCGTGGAGTCACCCAAGACCAGACCCACGACCCCGGCGTTCAGCGTCGCGTTCCCGTCCAAGAGGGACGGCGCTGTGGGCTGTCGTCGATCGCTCGGTGAGGACGACCAACATAGGCCAGGTGGGGAAGGACCGGCGCTCGAGGGACTCTGCCGGATTCTGGGGGCCCGCATTGGGCCGCATCCGTCCGAGCGGAGGTGGTGAGTGATCTTCGCCGTGCAACAGGCGTGTAACACCACCCTCGCACCGAGCCGTCGCAACCGCGGCGCGCTGGGGTCATGGTGGCTGGGACCGCCGTCAATCCGTCGTCGACGCGTTGCTGCTCGGATCCGACGTGCCGTTGCTGTCGAGGCTTTTCAGGGCAATTCGCAGGCAGGTGGTCCTCGCCGTCCGCCATGGGCACAAAGAACCGGCCTGAGGCGATCGGCTTCAGAGCGCTGGTGTCACAGTTTGTCGCCCAACGCGAGCCGGCGGTGCGCGTCCCGGGCCCGTTCGTCGGCTTTGCTGGCGCCGTAGCGGCGAAGCATCTGCGGCGATTTCCAGCCCATGATCCGCATCAGATCGGTTTCGCCGCCACCCTCAGACAGCCAGCGGTGCGCCGCGGTGTGCCGGAATTGGTGCGCGTGCAGACCGGGGATGCCGACGGCGAGACCGCGGCGGCGGATCATCAGCCGGATCCCGTTGGCCTGCAAGGCGCCTTTACCTTTCTCGGCCAGCCACAGCTCGGGCACCGCCGATCGCCGGTCTCGGGCTCGGGCGCGCAGGTACCGGCCGAGCGCGAGCGCGGTGGCCTGCCCGAACGGCAGCCCGCGCCCGCGGCGGCCTTTGCCGAGGACGTGCGCGACGCCGGCGTCGAAGTCGAGGTCGTCGACCGTCAGGGCGGCGATCTCCCCGAGCCGGCCGCCGGTGTCGATCAGCAGCCGGAAGATCGCGTTGTCCCGGCGGTCGACGAACGAGTTGGACTTGCACGAGTCGAGCACGGCGCGCAGCTGTGCGACCTCGAGCACCGGGACCGGCTGCTCGGGCACGATCGGACCGTGCGCGCCGTCGACGGGGGAGCGGTCGATCTCCTCCTCGCGGACCAGCCACTTGAAGAACTGTTGGAGGGCGCGGAAGTCGGCGGAGACGGTGGCCGGCTTGACCTGTTCGAGTCGGTGCCGGACGAAGGCCTCGATATCGCGGCGGTGCACATCGCCGGGGGCCAGGTCGCGGCCATCTGTGGCGAGGAACGCCGCCAGCTCCCGCACCGCCGAGGAGTAGATCTGTTGCGTTGACTCAGCCAGGTTGCGGTATTTCATCCAGGCGATGAAGTCCCGCTCAACGGCCAACCACTCCGGATGCACCAGGAAAAGTTAGCGTGTCGCTGAGCTCTGTGCTAGCGTTGGCGGCGTGTCGCTGACCGCTACACCCCCCGGACTTCCTGGCCTAGCGCCCCCGGCAGGACTCGAACCTGCGACCTACCGCTTAGAAGGCGGGAGCTCTATCCGCTGAGCTACGGGGGCTCGAACCTGCCGCTGATCGCTGCCCACGGCCCGTGGGCAGCGCAAGTCTAGAACAGGAAGGTGGCCGAACCCCTCGCTAGAGCTGCCGTGGCGATCAGCCGGGGTGTCCTAGCCGGCGGGGAAGGTGGCGGCCGACGGGCCGCTGCTCGTAGGGCCGGAGCCGCAGAGAGTACTCGGGGTCACGGCTGTCCGTACCGAGACCGTAGATGCCCGCCAACGCCAGTCCGATGAACAGCACGAGCAGGATAACTATCATGGCGGTAATTCTGCGCTCACCATGATTCTGCCACAACTGACTTAAAAGACACTGGCCGTTGAATTCCTGCCATCCGTCCGGCACAGTGGACGGATGGCTATCCGCAACGTCGTCGCCGTGGCGCTACCGGGTGTCCAGCCGTTCGAGCTCGGCGTCGTGTCCGAAGGTTTTGGCATCGATCGGCGCGACGACGGCGTGCCCAATTACGACTTCGCTGTCGTCTCAGTCGACTCGCGGCCCGTTGCTACGTCCAACGGATGGACGATCTCGACGGAGCACCGACTCGACCGCGCAGCGGACGCCGACCTGGTCGTCATCCCCGCCTGCGGGGTCCACCGCGAGTATCCCGACGCCGTGCTGGCGCTGCTGGCGGCGACGGTGGCCCGGGGAGCCATGATCATGAGTGTCTGTTCCGGCGCGTACGTCCTGGGTGCCGCCGGATTGCTCGACGGCCGGGACTGTACGACGCATTGGCGGTATGCGGCCGACCTGGCGCGCCGATTCCCACTCGCGCGGGTGAATCCCGACGTGCTCTATGTGTGCGACGGTCCGGTGCTGACCAGTGCCGGGTCGGCCGCCGGTCTCGACCTGTGCCTCCACCTGATCCGCCGAGACTACGGTGAGCTCGTCGCCAACATCGCGGCGCGGCGGATGGTCATGCCGCCGCACCGGGCCGGCGGCCAGGCGCAGTTCGTGGGAACCCCGGTGCGGGCCCGGGACGGGGTCACGCTGGCGCCGCTCCTGGACGAGATTGCTAGCGAGTTGGACCGTGATCATTCGGTGGCGTCGATGTCGGCGCGGGCCGCGATGAGCGAGCGCACCTTCGCCCGACGGTTCCGGGCGGAGACGGGCACGACGCCGCATCTGTGGCTCACCGAGCAGCGGGTCGGCCATGCGCGCTCGCTCCTGGAGGCAGGGGACGATCCGATCGAGGTGGTGGCCCGCCGTAGCGGGTTCGGTACCGCCGCGATCTTGCGCCATCACTTCGGGCGCGTGGTTGGTACCTCTCCGGCGGCATACCGGCAGGTTTTCCGCGGATAGCATCGCCATCCGACATTGGCTGGCTCTTCTGTCCACAGGCTGGTCCGTCGTCCACAGATGCCACGCGACCCTTCGCGCAGGCCTCTTCGCCCGGTTGGCTGGCAGCACGCCCAACACGGGGCCGCCGGACATCAGGACCGGGTCGACGGACGGGAGATCCGCTATGAACGACACGTACATCACGATCGTGGGCAATGTCGTAGACGAACCTCGATTACGCACGACCAGCACCGGGGGTGTGCCTGTGCTGAGCTTTCGGGTCGCCTCGACGTCCCGTCGCCTCGATCGGGAGACGGGCAAGTGGCAGGACAGCGATCGCCTGTTCGCGACAGTCACGTGCTGGCGTGCGCTGGCCCAGAACGTCGCTCGCTCCTTGAAGAAGGGGCAGGCGGTCATCGTGACCGGTCGGTTCTACTCCCGCGAGTACACCTCCAAGGACGAGACGTCCCGCATGAGTTACGAGGTCGACGCAGCCGCGATCGGGCACGACCTGGCGCGGGGTATCAGCGAGTTCACCAAGGTGGCGAGGCCGGCTGCGACGACGACGGTCGATGTCGGCCCGGACGGCATGCCCGAAGATCTGACCGACCAACGGTTCGACCCGGCGCCGGCCCGACCGGAAGTCGTGCTGGCGGCAGTAGGCTGACGGGGCATCGACGCCGGCCCGGCTCCGCCGCGGTCACAGCCCGGTGCGGCACCGTCATCAGGGCCCCGACGTCCCGAGATAGGGTGATCGGCCGTTCTCACCGGTGTTCCTCGGCCCTTTTCGAGGTCACGTCGGGCCGCGGTGGCGCCGTATCGTAGCCAGTGAGAACCCGACTCTGATCAGCGAAACGAGGATGTGTGCCGCAGTTCATCTACACCATGCACAAAGTACGGAAGGCAGCCGGCGACAAGCTGATTCTCGACGATGTCACCCTGTCCTTCCTGCCCGGCGCCAAGATTGGTGTCGTCGGGCCCAACGGCGCCGGCAAGTCGACCGTGCTGCGGATCATGGCCGGTCTCGACCAGGCGTCGAATGGTGACGCGCAACTTTCTCCGGGCTATTCGGTCGGGCTATTGCAACAGGAGCCGCCCCTGGACGAGACGAAGACGGTCCGCGAGAACGTCGAGGATGCGGTGGCGGACCTGCGTGCGACGATGGCGCGATTCGACGAGGTATCGGTCGCGATGGGCGAGCCCGACGCCGACTTCGACGCTCTGCTCACCGAGCAGGGCAACCTGATGGAGAAGATCGAGCACGCCAACGGGTGGGAACTGGATAGTCGGATCGAACAGGCGATGGACGCCCTGCGTTGTCCACCGGGCGACGAGCCGGTCACCTATCTGTCCGGGGGCGAGCGGCGCCGAGTGGCACTGTGTCGGTTGCTACTGGAGCAGCCTGATCTGCTGCTGCTCGACGAGCCGACCAACCATCTCGACGCAGAGAGCGTGCAATGGCTGGAGCAGCACCTGGCCAAGTACCCGGGCACGATCCTGGCCGTCACCCACGATCGCTACTTTCTCGACAACGTGGCGGAATGGATTCTCGAGCTCGACCGGGGTCGGGCCTATCCCTACGAGGGCAACTACTCCACCTATCTGGAGAAGAAGGCCGAACGCCTGGAAGTGGCTGGCAAGCGCGACCAGAAGTTGCAGAAGCGGCTGCGAGACGAGCTGGATTGGGTGCGCCAGAACGCACGGGGTCGGCAGGCGAAGAGCAAGGCTCGGCTCCAGCGATACGACGAGATGGCGGCCGAGGCGGAGAAGACGCGCAAGCTCGACTTCGAAGAGATTCAGATACCGCCTGGTCCGCGTCTCGGCGGCGTCGTCGTCGACGTGAGCCACCTGGACAAGGGCTTCGAGGGACGGATGCTGATCAAGGATCTGTCCTTCTCGCTGCCTCGCGGCGGAATTGTCGGCATCATCGGACCGAATGGGGTTGGCAAGACCACCCTGTTCAAGATGATCGTCGGGGTCGAGCAACCGGACTCAGGTGAGGTTCGAGTCGGCGAAACGGTGAAGATCAGTTACGTCGACCAAGGCCGCAGTCGGATCGATCCGGCGAAGAACGTCTGGCAGGTCGTGTCCGACGGCCTGGATCACATCAACGTCGGGCATGTCGAGATGCCGTCGCGCGCGTATGTGTCGGCGTTCGGCTTCAAAGGCCCCGATCAGCAGAAACCGGCGGGGATACTGAGCGGCGGCGAACGAAACCGACTGAATCTCGCCCTGACCCTCAAGGAGGGCGGCAATCTCCTGCTCCTCGACGAGCCGACGAATGATCTCGACGTGGAGACCCTTGGCTCGCTGGAGAATGCACTCCTCGAATTCCCGGGCTGCGCCGTGGTGATCAGTCATGACCGGTGGTTTCTCGACCGAGTCGCGACCCACATCCTGGCGTGGGAAGGTACCGACGATGACCCCGCTCGCTGGTTCTGGTTCGAAGGAAACTTCGAGTCATACGAGCGGAACAAGGTCGAGCGACTAGGCGCCGACGCGGCGCGCCCGCACGCGGTCACCTATCGCAAGCTGTCCCGCGACTGAGCGCGCATGTCTCGATTCGTGGCTTACTGCGCGATGCGGTGGTCGGACATGGACGCCTACGGGCACGTGAACAACACTGCGTACCTGGCCTATCTGGAACAAGCTCGGGTGTCCATGTTCTTCGATCGGTACGACTCGTCCTTCGAGCGCGGGACGGTCGTTCTGCATCACGAGATCAGCTACTTGAAACCCGTGGTTTACCACGCCGATCCGTTACGAATCGAACTGTGGATCGATCAGATCCGAGCGGCGTCATTTCGAGTGCACTACGACATATTCGATCGGGATGTGCGAGCGGCGACGGCGGCAACCACACTCGTGACGTATGACTTCGCGCGAGAGCGCCCGCGGCGACTGGCCCGGGAGGAGCGAGTCATGCTGGCTGGTTACGCGGACGAGCCCCGAGCTGTGGCGACGGCGGCGCGCGGCCGCGAAGTGTGACGGAGGGCGGCGAAGGACGGAGACTGGGATACAGAACCGGAGAGTGAGCGAGCCTGGCGCGGCGGGCCGCCGCCGACATGAGCTGGGATGGTATCTGCGGTGACCGTTGACGGAGTGTGTGGTGTGCCGGCCGGGCTTGGCGTTCGAGCCGGTGCGTTGGTCGAGCTTGCCCCGATGCTCCGCCGCGCGGTCGCACTCGACGAGGCGAGCTTGGCGCGGATCGTGATCGGAAAGACCACCGTCACCGGGCTCGTCCAATTGCCGTTCGATGTCCTGGTTGGTCGCACGTTGCCGCTGGCTGCGGGTGCGGAGCGCCGTGCGGGTGACTATTCGGTACGAGCCGTCGAGCTGCTGGCGTGGATCGATGGGGATGAGGCTTCGCCGGTCCTGCGGGACGCTGACTGGCGCCGCGGTATGCCGCCCTCCGCCGGGTGGCGGCGGGTTGACACGGTGCCGGACGAGGTGATTCGCCGCCTGGTCCGCAGCGGTGCGCTCGCCCTGAAGGACGCGGCCGCGCGCGAGGGGCTGCCCGGCGCACAGCCCCGCGCGGAGGTGGCGTCTGCGTTGCTCGACTCGGTCGTGCTGACCGTGAGCGGCGCGACCGGCGAACGGGTGGAGCTCACGCTCCGGCTCATCAGCGCCGTCACTCGGATGGGCTTCCTGCCTCGCGGTTCGCACCTGGCCGTCGATATCGCCGGACGGTGGTTGCGGGTAGCGGCCCGATATGGATCTGGTTATGCGGAGCGACCCGGCCTCGGGCTGACCCTTGGGTTGAGGTCGAGCTAGCCCGAAGCGGCCTGGTCTCGGTCGAACGACCGCCGACTCGACTCGGGGTCTACGGTGCCTCCTCGCGCAGCCACACCGCGGTGTCCGGGGGAAGGGTCCCGCCGTCAAGGGGTCCTGACGCCAGCACGATCTGCCCGGGCGGCATGGGTGCCGGGGCAGTGCCGAAGTTGACCGCGACCACGAGGTCGGCACCGCGTCGAAACGCCAGTGTGTCGTCCGGCGACCCGATCCAATCGAATTCATCGCCATGCAAGCTGGTGCTCTTGGCCCGGTAGTCCAATGCGCGGCGATAGAGGGAGAGGGTCGAGTCCGCTTCGTCGAGTTGGCGGCCCACGGTGAGCGGTCGCCATGAGGCGGGTATCGGCAGCCAGGTGTCGGGGCTGGACGAGAATCCGAACGGCGGCGTGTCGCCGTCCCAGGGGAGTGGGACCCGTTCCCCGTCTCGTCCGCGCCGGGTGTGCCCGCTGCGTTCCCAGGTTGGATCCTGCAGCACCGACTCCGGAAGGTCGTCGACGTTCGGCAGGCCGAGCTCGTCTCCGTTGTAGAGGTAGACCGCGCCCGGAAGGGACAGTTGCAGCAACGCGGCCGCCCGGCCCCTCGCGACACCCATCTCACCGCCGCCGAAGCGGGTGACGTGGCGATCGATGTCGTGGTTGGACAGCACCCACGCGCACGGTGCGCCCACCGCGGACATGGTCTGCATCGCGTCGTCGATCGCTGCCTGGAAGGTGGTCGCCGACCACGTCGCCTGCACGAGCTGGAAGCTGAATGCCAGGTTCAGCTCGTCTGCACGGACGTAACGGGCCAGCCGCTGGCCACCGGACGCCCACACCTCGCCGACCGCCATCCGGTCACCGGGATAGGAGTCGAGGACGCGGCGGAAGGCCCGCAGGTAGTCGTGGACCTCGTCCTGGTCCCAGCGTGGGTCGTCGATGGGGCGCATGTGGTCAGCGTCGTTGATCTTGGCAAAGGTGCTGGCCGAGATATCGGACAGACCCCGAGCCTTGGCCATGCCGTGCGCCACGTCGACCCGAAATCCATCGGTTCCGCGGTCGAGCCAGAAGCGCAGAATGCGCTCGAACTCGGCGGCCACCTCGGGATTTGACCAGTCGAGATCGGGTTGTTCGGCCGCGAAGAGGTGCAGGAACCACTGGCCGTCCGGAACGCGAGTCCACGCCGGTCCACCGAACACGGATGGCCAGTTGTTCGGGGGACGTTCGCCTCGGGCGCCTTTCCCGTCGCGAAAGATGAATCGGGCTCGCTCCGGGCTTCCCGGCTCGGCTGCCAGCGCGGCGTGGAACCACGGATGCTGGTCGGAGAAGTGGTTGGGGACGAGGTCGATCGTGACCCGGATGCCTCGGGCATGCGCGGCGGCGACCACCCCGTCGAAGTCGGCCAGCGTGCCGAACACGGGGTCGACGTCGGTCGGATTCGCGACGTCGTACCCGCCGTCCGCGCCGGGCGACGGGTAGAAGGGGCAGAGCCACAGGGCGTCGACTCCGAGCTGCTGCAGATAGTCCAGCCGATCTCGCAGCCCGATCAGATCGCCCACGCCGTCGCCGTTCCCGTCGGCGAAGCTCTTCGGGTAGACCTGATAGAACACGGCGGTCCGCCACCACGGCGGCGCGCCCGGGGGAGGAGCCTCGGTCGAGTTCGGTCCTGCGGACTGCATGGCCACGTCGTCGACGTGATGGGTCACGCGCTGTCTCCTCGAAGGTCGTCGGTTTGACGGGTAGCGGGGTCGGCAGCGGTCCTCAGCGCTTGCCATCGTGCCAAACGTCCGTCGAGCTCTGCCAGTTTGCGGCCGTGCCCGCCGGTTTCCTGGCCGCCGAGCCGAGTCGGGAACGCCGGGAGCCTGCGCCGGCAGGAAATCGCCAGCCTAGGCCGGCTGGGCCGAGGCCTCGGCCGATACCCCGTCGTCGCCGGCTCAGACGCCAACGTAGCCGGTTCAGCCGGGGACATTGCGCAGCGAGGCTGCTGCCATCGTGAAATACCGCCACAGCGCCTCGTCGTACTCGGGCGCGAGAGCGAGCTCGTCGAGCGAAGCTCGCATGTGTCGCAGCCAGGCGTCGTGGGCGGCAACGCCGATTGCGAACCGGGCGTGACGCATGCGCAGCCGAGGATGGCCTCGCCGCTCGGAGTAGGTAGTGGGGCCGCCCCAGTACTGAATGAGGAACATCCGCAGCCGCTCGGCGGCCGGTCCGAGGTCGTCTTCTGGGTATATGGCCCGCAGCACTGGATCGGCGGCCACGCCCGCGTAGAAAGTGTCGACGAGGCGGCGGAACGTCTGTTCGCCGCCGACCGCCTCGTAGAGGGACACCGCCTGGCCCGTCGATGTCAGCGGTTCGTTCGTACTCACTGGGCCCATTCTCCCCGTACGGTGACGCTCATGACGACGCCCCCGCTGGAGACGTATGACGTGATCGTCCTGGGCCTGGGCCCCGGCGGTGAAGAAGTCGCCGAGCGCATGGCCGAGGCCGGCTGGTCGGTGCTAGGCATCGACCGCCATCTGGTCGGCGGGGAGTGTCCGTACTACGGATGTGTGCCGTCCAAGATGATCATTCGTGGTGCAGCGGTACTTGCCGAGTCCGGGCGGGTGAACGCGCTGCCGGCGGGAACCGCACAGACCGCGCCGGACTACCGGCCGGTGGGCAAGCGCATCCGGGACGAGGCGACGGACGACTGGGACGATCGGGTGGCCGTCGAGCGGTTCGAGGGACTCGGCGGAACGTTCGTTCGGGGCGTGGGCCGGCTCGCCGGCCGGGCCGACGACGGCTCGGTACAGGTGCAGGTCGACGGTCGGACGTATCGCGCGCCGCACGTCGTTGTATCGGTGGGAACCGCTCCGGCCGTGCCGCCGATCGACGGGCTCGCCGAGCTGCGCGGCGATGGCGGACCCGACTCGCCGGTCTGGACGAATCGGGACGTGATGCAGGCGAAGGAGGCGCCCGCGTCGATGGTGGTCCTCGGCGGCGGCGCCATCGGCGTCGAGCTGGCCCAGGCGTTCGCGCGGTTCGGCACCCGCGTGACCGTCGTCGAGTCGGCGGACCGGATGATCAGCGTCGAGGAGCCCCGCGCGTCGGAGCTGCTGGCCGAGGTCTTTCGCCGCGAGGGCATCGATCTGCACATCGGCGTCTCGGCGACTGCCGTCGCGCCCGGCGGGGACGGTGTGGAGCTCACGCTGGCGAGCGGCGGCGCGGTCACGGGAGAGAAGCTGCTGGTCTCGGTTGGCCGCCGATCGAACCTGGCGGACGTGGCCCTGGACACCGTGGGCCTCGATCCCGAGGCCCGCACGCTCGACGTGGACGATCAGATGCGGGTGGTCGGTGTTGACGGGCTCTACGGCATCGGCGACATCACCGGTCGAGGGGCGTTCACTCATGTTGCGGTGTGGCAGGCCCGGGTGCTGGTCGCGCACCTGCTGGGTCGGCCGAACCTGTTCGGCGGGTACCACGGGCTGGCCTGGGTGTCCTTCACCGATCCGGAGGTGGGTCGGGTCGGCCTGGCCGAGTCCCAGGCTCGAGGCCGCGGCCTGTCGGTCCGGACCGGGCACGCGACGATCGCCTCGTCGGCACGAGGCTGGATCCACGGGCCCGGCAACGACGGCTTCGTGCTGCTCGTCGAGGATGTCGACCGCGGTGTGCTCGTCGGGGCCACCGTGATGAGCCCCTATGGCGGCGAGATTCTGGGCACGCTCACCGCGGCCGTTCACGCGGAGGTGCCAACCTCGACCCTCAGGACCATGCACTACGCCTACCCCACCTTGCACCGGGCCATCCTCGACGCCGTCGATGACCTGAACGCCTGACCCCGCCGCGCGGGCCGGGCCGCCGGCACGGTGAGCGAGCGCCAGGTATAGCGGGATTTCGCCGGGTTTGGCGGCGGAACACGACACTCCCGACCGTGGGATACGCCCAACGACGTGCGCAACCGGCCATCTGTCGGGTATCACTAGCGGAGTCGGAGGTGATCCGAGTGGCCGGTGCGCTGGTGCTGAACGCAACGTACGAGCCGTTGTGCGTCGTGCCGCTCCGCCGCGCCGTGGTCCTCGTCCTCGCCGAGAAGGCGTTCGTCGTGGAGGCCGGAACCGACGTGATGCACTCGGCGCGGGTCGCTATCCCGGTGCCGAGCGTCGTGCGCCTGGCCCACTATGTGCGGGTGCCCTACCGCCGGGAGGTTCCTCTCACCCGCCGGGCCGTGCTCGACCGCGACGGGCAGGCCTGCGCGTACTGCGGAACCCGGGCCGACACGATCGACCACGTCCGACCACGATCTCGCGGCGGCCAGCACGTGTGGACCAACGTGGTGGCCGCCTGCGCCCGATGCAACCATCGCAAGGGTGATCGGCTGCTCGCCGAACTTGGCTGGCATCTCCGCGTCGCACCGATACAGCCACCGGCAACGGTGGCTGTCGTTATGGGATGGGCCAAACGCGATCCGGCGTGGGAGCGATACCTCGGACTGAGCTGGGGCATCGACGCCGAGGAGTTCGCCGCACCGGCCTGAGCGCTCGCCTGATCGAGCGGACCGTAGCCTGCAGCCATGGCCCAGCTGCACGACCTCACCGCCTTGGAGGCGGCGGCGGCCGTCCGATCTCGCGAGGTGAGCCCGGTCGAATTGGTCGAGCACGCACTCGATCGGATCGCCCGGCTCGACGATCGCCTGGGCGCATTCGTCACGGTGACCGCCGCCGCGGCTAGGAAACAGGCCAACGAGGCCGAGGCCGCGGTGCTGGCGGCCGACGATCCTGCGACGTTGCCGCCGTTGCTCGGCGTGCCGACGGCAATCAAGGATCTGAACCTGACGAAGGGCGTTCCGACCAAACTGGGATCAGCGAGCTACGCCGATTTCGTGCCGCCGATCGACGACTACGTCGTCGAGTTGCTCAGGGCGGCCGGCACGATCAGCCTGGGCAAGACGGCCACGCCGGAATTCGGTCTGCCGTGCTACACCGAAACCGACATCGGTCCGCCGACCCGCTCGCCGTGGGACACGTCCCGGTTGGCCGGCGGATCGAGCGGCGGTGCCGCGGCCGCCGTCGCCGCCGGCCTGCTCCCGATCGCTCAAGGCAGCGACGGCGGTGGCTCGATTCGCATCCCGGCGAGCGTGTGCGGCCTCGTCGGGTTGAAGCCGTCGCGAGGGCGAGTGTCCCGCGGACCACTCGATCTCGAATCCGCGCGTCTCGCCGTCTTCGGCGGTCTCGCCCGCACGGTGCGCGATGCCGCCGCGTTTCTGGACGCGATCGCGATTCCGCAGCCGGGCGATCCGGATCGTCCACCGGACCTGCCCGACGGCGAGAGCTTCCTCGGATGGTGCGATCGCGATCCGGGCCACCTGCGCATCGGGCGGTTCATCCAGTCACCCATTCCGTCTGACATCGATCCCCAAGTCCGGCAGGCGTGGGAACGGACCAGCGAACTGCTCGCGAGCCTCGGTCACGAGGTGATGGATATCCCACCGGTGTACCCAACGGAGGCGGTCCCGTACTTCGAGACGGTGTGGTCGGTGTCGGCGGGCACGGTGCCGGTCGATCCGGCCCGGGAACATCTGCTCCGACCGTTGACGCGCTATCTGCGTGGTCGGGGCGCGGCCGTGAGCGGTGTTGAGTACGCGCAGGCCATGGGTCTGCTTGCCTTGCATTCGCGGCAAGGCATTGCCGCCACGGCAGAGTTCGATGCCGTGCTCACCCCGACGTTGGCGATGCTGCCGCAGCCCGTGGGCTGGTTCGACGCTAACGGCGATCCGGCGGCCGACTTCGAACGGCAGAAGCGATTCACCCCGTTCACCGCGATCTACAACACGACCGGGCAGCCGGCGATCTCGGTTCCGCTGTTCCAGAGCGTCGAGGGACAGCCCATCGGCATGATGTTCGCCGGCCGACCTGCGGACGAGGCAACGCTGCTCTCGCTGGCCGCACAGCTCGAAGCGGCGCGACCCTGGCGCGACCGGCGGCCGGGGATTTGGGACGACTGAACCGTTGCCGGGTGTCGGCGTCAGGACGCTTCGCGGGATTCGCTACCGTGTCGGGCACCGGGCGGCAACGGCCGGCGGAGCCAGACCGCAGCCCATCACGGGAGCACGCATGAGCATCGTGGAGACCGCGTTGGTCTTCGTGGGTATCCCGGCGTTGATCATCATGTTCTTCGCGGTGCTGGTGTATGGCCGGTCTCAGGTCAAGGGGCCTAACCGGTACCGGCCAGGCAAGCCGTGGAACTTTGGCCCCGTGTGGTATCTGCCGCATCCGACGCCTGGCGCGGACGCGAATCGTCTGGCGTTGGAGTCGTCCAGTGACGCGAGCAAGCAGCAGATCGCGCAGCGAAGGGCTGTGGGGGGAGCCAGCGGTGAGTGGTGAGGTAAGCCGACGCGGCCCTTCGATTCAATACGGCCCACGCGCGGACTCGCAGGCGCGGCACCAGCCGTTCTCGCCGCGGCAGCTGGCTCGAATCGACGAGGCGATGACGCTTTCCAGTCGGGAAAGTGGGCTGACCTTTTCCGTCTACATCGGCGCCTTGGACGAGCCGCATCGCGCCGCCGCCGAGTCGCTCTTCGAGACCTTGGCCGCGCGGGCCGACGATCCGGTGCTGCTTGCCGTCTCACCCGGTCAGCGCGTGCTGCACATCGTGACCGGCGCCGAATCCGCCGGGCGGCTACCGAATCGGGCTTGCGCTCTCGCCGCCCTCGGTATGCGAGCCTCCTTCTCCGGCGGTGACCTTGTCGGGGGAATCGTGACCGGCTTGCGCATGCTGGCCGACTCCGCTGGCCGGATCTAGCGTCTGGCTCACGTTCGCCGCGCATTGTCCCGATCAGTCAATCCAAGATCATCAACCGACATGAGATCAGCCGGATCGTGATCTTGGACTTGCTGCCGTATAGCGACATTAAGTCAAAGATCACGGGGAAAATGCGCGCCGTCAGCGGCGCGGGCCGCGAGGGCTCGCACGATGTCGGCGCGTCCCTCGCGGACGAGCCGGCGCAGCGCCGCCGGCAGGTCGGTCTGCTCGAGGAAGTCATCGACCTGCCGCACCGTGTCGTCGGTGATCGTCGACGACCAGGTGGGGAATAACCCGACCACCGCGTTCTGGGCCAGCTCGCTGGTTCGCCGGGCCCACAGCCCAGGGATGTCGGCCAAGTACCGCGCGACGTAGGGCTCGAGGAGCTCGTCCCGGATCGTGCGGGCGAAGCCGAGGATGGCGGCCCGCTGGGTTGCGTTCGGCACCGCGTCGTCCTCGACGGCGAGGCGCCACGCTTCGGCCTTGGCCGGAGCGCTCGGCGCCATGGCTCGAACGGTCACGGCGTGCCGCTTCCCGGTCGCGGACGGATCGCGCTCCAGCTCGGCCTCGATCTCCGCGTCGGAGACGGCGTCTCGCGCCGACAGGGCCTGCACGATGGCCCAGCGCAGCTCAGCGTCCAACGCCAGACCCGGCGGAACGTTATCGCCGGTGTACAACGCACGAATCTCGGCCGTGTGCTCCGGACTGCGGGCCGCGGCGAGGAACGCGTGCGCCCAGGCGAGCTGATGGTCCGAACCCGGTTCCGCCTCCCACATCGCGGTGACCGCGTTCACGGCCAACTGTTGATAGCCCTGCGGCGCCCAGTCAGGGTCGGCGTAGATCTGCACTGCCCGCAACGCTTGGGCGTTGAGCGTCTGCAACAGCCCGATGTCGCGTTCGGTGCGTGCGCCAGCCACGACCAGGGCCACATAGTCCCGCGTCGGGAGCTCGCCGTCGCGGGCCATGTCCCACGCGGCCGACCAGCACAGCGCGCGCGGCAGCGACTCCGCGAGGCGCGCAATGCCGCCGGCGCGCAGGGTGCCCAGGCTCCGCTCGTCCAGCCGTAGCTTGCAGTAGGTGAGGTCGTCGTCGTTTCCGAGAAGCAGGGCCGGCTGGGGCACCCCGACGAGAGCCGGGACCGGGGTTCGGTCGCCGGTTACGTCGACCTCGAACCGGCCGGTCCGAACCAGCTGTCCACTCTCGGCATCGTCGTTGTAAAGGCCGATCGCGAGCCGATGCGGACGGAGGACGTTCGATGCCGCCACCTCGGTTGGCGCGGTCTGTACCAGGTCGAAGCTCGCGTAGTTGCCGTTCTCATCGAGGCTGAACTCCGGCCGGATGGTGTTGATGCCGGCCGTTTCCAGCCACGTTCGGGACCACTGCTGCAGGTCGCGCCCCGATGTCGTCTCCAGGGCGGCGAGCAGGTCGGCCAGGGTGGTGTTGCCGTAGGCGTGGTCCTGGAAGTACTGCCGTAGCCCGGCGAGGAACTCCTTGGTACCGACGTAGGCCACGAGCTGCTTGAGGACGCTGGCTCCCTTGGCGTAGGTGATCCCGTCGAAGTTGACCTCGGCCGCCTGGACATCAGGAGCGTCGGCCGCGATGGGGTGCGTGGTCGGCTGCTGGTCCTGGCGGTACGCCCAGGCCTTCTCGACGTTGACGAACGTGGTCCACGCGTGTGTCCAACGGGTGGCCTCGGCCTGGGCGAGCGGCGCGGCGAAGTTCGCGAACGACTCGTTCAGCCACAGGTCGTCCCACCAGCGCATCGTGACGAGATCGCCGAACCACATGTGGGCCATCTCGTGCAGGATCGTGTCGCCCCGGCGTTCGTACCGTGCGTCCGTGACCTTGCCGCGGAAAACGTAATCCTCCAGAAACGTCACGCACGCGGCGTTCTCCATGGCGCCGGCGTTGAACTCGGGGACGAACAGCTGGTCGTACTTGTCGAAGGCATACCTAAGGCTGAAGTTGGCGTGGTACCAGTCGAAACCTTGCTTGGTGACGGTGAAAAGGTCCTCGGCGTCCAGGTACTCGGCGAGCGACCTGCGGCAGTACAGCCCCAGGTCGATGCCATCGTGGTGGTCGCGGACCACGTGATACGGGCCGGCCACGACGGCGGTGACGTAGGGACTGAGCCGGGCTGTCGGCGCGAAATGCACGGTCTTGCCGGCATCGACGCGATCGACGCTCTGTTCCCGACCGTTCGAGATCACCTCCCAGTGCTCGGGAGCGGTCACGTGGAAGGTGAACACCCCCTTGAGGTCCGGCTGGTCGAAGCAGGCGTAGACGCGCTTGGCGTCGGCGGTCTCGAACTGGGAGTAGAGGTACACCTCGTTGTCGACCGGGTCTACGAAGCGATGCAGCCCCTCGCCGCTGTTCGTGTACGCCATGTCCGCCTCGACCACGACGGTGTTGTCGCGCTCGAGGTCCGGCAGCACGATTCCCTCGGCCGGTTCGTAGTCCGCGATGGGAACGTCCTTGCCGTTGAGGGTGACCCGATGGACGGTGTCCGCCACGATGTCGAGGAAGGTGGATGTGCCCGGTCGGGTAGCCGCGAAGGTGATCGTGGTCATCGAGCGGAACGTGCCGTCGGATGGTGCGCCCCCGCCGTCGGTCAGGTCGAGCAGCACATCGTAGGACTCGACGTGGAGCAGCTGGGCCCGGACGCGGGCGTCGTCGCGGGTGAGGTTGGGTACTGAGGCAATCACGAAATCGGTCACTCCATCGCTTGGGCATCTGCCGGGTATGTCCAGCAGTCTGGCACGTGAGGCCCGGAGGTTTTCGGGCCGTCTCGGACCGCTCCCGATCCGTCGCGCCACGCTTTGGCCGCCCGGGCTGATGAAACGCTCAACCACGCGCGCTACCGTGAAAACCGTGACATCCACCTCGAATCGCACCAGGGTCGATTTTTGGTTTGATCCGTCCTGCCCGTTCGCCTGGGTTACCTCCCGATGGATCCTCGAAGTCGAGGAGCGGCGCCCCATCGACGTGACGTTCCACGTGATGTCGCTCTCTGTCCTGAACGAGAATCGCGATCTCGACGAGTCCTATCGGGCGCGGATGGACCGCAATTGGGGCGCGGTTCGGGTAGCGATCGCCGCCGAGCAAGAGCGGGGCTCGGAGATACTGCGCGATCTGTATACGGCGCTGGGCACCCGTCGACACGTCCTGCGTCAAGAGCTCGACCAGGCGACGATTGCCGACGCGCTACGAGAGGTCGGGCTGCCTCCGGCGCTGGCCGACGCGGCCGAGACCACCGAGTTCGACGAGCAGCTACGCAAGTCACACCACGCCGGGATGGACCCAGTCGGCTACGAGGTCGGCACGCCGGTGATCCATGTCGACGGCATCGCCTTCTTCGGGCCGGTGCTGACCCGCATCCCGCGTGGTGAGGAGGCGGCGCAGATCTGGGACGGCGCTCGGCTGCTCGCCGGGTACCCCTACTTCTTCGAGCTCAAGCGAACCCGCACCGAACGGCCCCGGTTCGACTGAGGTGCGCCACCTGTTCCACATCGTGCCGCGGGCGCGATGGGCGGACGTTGTCGACACCTACCGGCCGGACTCGCTACTGGTCGAAGGATTCGTGCACTGCGCATTTGCCGAACAGGTAGCCGGCGTTGCCGATCGCCACTACCGGCTTGCGGCGGATCTGGTTGTCGTCGAGCTCGCCCCGGACACGATCAGCTCGGAAATCCGCGTCGAGGACAGCACCGGAAGCGGCACCGGCTATCCGCATGTGTACGGGCCGATCCCGCGCCGCTCGGTTGTCGCCGTGCATCAGCTTCACCGCGACCCGTCCGGCCACTACCTGTTCAGCCCGTCCGGGTGCCTGCCATGATTTCGCGCATGCGCGTCTACCTGGGTAGCGACCATGCCGGCTTCGAGCTGAAGGCTCACCTGCTCTCCCACCTGTCGACCCTCGGCTACGACGTCACCGACTGCGGCGCGTTCAGCTATGACGCGCAAGACGACTACCCGCCGTACTGCATCGATGCGGCGACTCGCACGGTTGGCGATCCCGGCAGCCTCGGGGTCGTTATCGGCGGCTCGGGCAACGGCGAGCAGATCGCGGCGAACAAGGTTCGGGGGATCCGGGCCGCCCTGGCCTGGAACGACGAGACGGCCAGGCTCGCGCGCGAGCACAACAACGCGCAGATCGTCAGCCTGGGGGGTAGGGACCATCCGATCGAGGACGCCGTCCGCTTTGTGGAGATCTTCCTGGCGACCCCGTTCTCCGAGGATCCTCGGCACATCCGGCGGATCGACATGGTTGCCCACTACGAGGAACACGGCACCGTCTGAGCGCTTGGCGCAGCTCGTGCATGTCCGGTTTCCGCAGGTCTCCGATTGGCACCGGAACGCCGCCCCAGGTCGTGCTTCTTGTCGTGCGGCCGCCGCATCGTGATCTTGGACTTATCATCGCTCCAGGGCAGCAGGTCCAAGATCACGATTTGTCGAGGTTCTCGTGGTGCGTTCAGTCAGCGCGCCAATGCCGCCGCACGATCACGACATCGCGTTCCGCGGCTTCCAGATCCTCGGCGGTCGGGCGGTTCACGTCCCGGCCGCGCAACGCCCCGCTGACGCCGAGCTGGGACGGGCCCGCGCCGACTATCTCCCGCAGCCCCCGGTCGCCCCCAGCGTCCCGGCTAGAGCGGTCTGGGGCCTCGCCGGCCGGGCGCCGGCGCCGACCGGGGATCCGACGGCGCCGCTCGGCCGCCGGTTCGGCGGGGCCGGGCCCGACATCCTCGATGTCGGGTGGCACCACCGACTCAGCGGCGGGTGCCGTGACCTCGGTTGCCGGCGCGGCCCGGGATCCCGAGCGTCCGCGGCCCCGGGTGCGCCGACGCGACCGCTCGCTGCCCATGGGCCTATCGTGCCGTGTGCCCTATCGCCGCTGCCGTGCGGGCGTCCTAGCGGTGGACCGGATCTATGCCGATGGACGTCTCGGTGCCTCGGATGGAGCACCATGAGCAGCTGGACTAGCGCCGAACTTGACACGATCGCCGCGGAGGACGAGCTCACCGTCGCATCGGTGCGCCGCGACGGTACCTTGACCCGCCCACGAATTGTGTGGGTGGTCCGGCACGGCGACGACTTGTACATCCGCTCGGTCAACGGCACGACCGCCGCCTGGTACCGCTTCACCCAGATCCGTCACGAAGGCCACGTCAGCTCTGGGGAGGTCGAGAAAGACGTCACCTTCGTCGACGCCACCGATCTCAACGACGAGATCGACAGTGCGTACCGGGCCAAGTACCGGCGCTACGCCCGTAACATCGTCGACGCTGTCACCACCACCCAGGCGCGCCGCACCACGCTGAAGCTCGCCGCGGGCGAGCTGTCCTGATTCTCGACAGCTAGCGCCCGGCTGCGGAAGGAGACGAGATCAACCCCATGGCGATCAGCGAGGCAGCACAACGCAACCACGACGAGCTATTCCCTGGGCGGGTGTCGACGCTCGCGCAGACCGACCCGGAATTCATCGAGTACTTCGACAACTTCGCCTTCGATGAGGTCTTGGCCCACGACGAGCTCCCCGGTCGTACCCGGCTGATGGTGCAGCTCGCTTCCATGATCGCCTGCCAGGCGCTGGGCGAGTACCGGGTGATGCTCGGTGCCGCTCTCACTGTGGGCGTCACCCCGGTGGAGGTGAAGGAGATCGTCTACCAGGCCGTCCCGTACGTCGGCATGGCCAAGGTCTTCGACTTCGTCCACGCCACCAACGACGTTCTCAGCGAGCACGGCGTGCAGCTGCCGCTGCCTGGGCAGTCCACGACCAGCCCCGAGACCCGATTCGAGAAGGGCCTCGCGGTTCAGAAGCGGATCGTCGGCGGCGAGCGGGTTGACAAGCTTTACGCCACCGCACCTGCCGATGAGCAGCACATCCAGCGGTGGCTGTCAGCGAACTGCTTCGGCGATCACCTGACCCGCACGGGCGTCGACATCCCCACCCGCGAACTGCTCACCTTCGCCATGCTCGCCTCCCTCGGCGGCTGCGAACCGCAATTGGCCGGACACGTCACGGCGAACCTCAACGTCGGCAACAACCGCGCCCTGCTGCTCGACGTGCTCACCCAGCTTCTCCCGTTCATCGGCTACCCGCGCACCCTCAACGCGCTGCGGGTGCTCGACGAGACCACGCTCACCCGGGACTGACAGAAGGGGACCGCGATGGCACCGCGCACCTGGCTCATCACCGGCGTCAGCAGCGGCTTCGGCCGCGAACTCACCCAGCAGCTGCTGGAGCGCGGCGACCGCGTCGTCGGCACCGTCCGCGACGCCGCCAAGATCACCGACTTGACCGGCAAGCACCCGGACGCGTTCATCGCCGAGGTGCTCGAGATGACCGACAGCGCCGCCGTCCGTGAGCTCGTCGATCGCACCTTCGACAACGTTGGCCGCGTCGACGCCGTCATCAGCAACGCCGGCTACGGCCTGTTCGGCGCCGCCGAGGAACTCTCCGACGAACAGGTCGAGGACATCATCGCCACCAACCTCACCGGCTCCATCACGCTCATCCGTTCCGTCCTGCCGCACCTGCGCGATCAGGGCGGGGGCCGCATCATCCAGATCTCCTCCTACGGCGGCCAGGTCGCCTTCCCGGGCAACTCGCTCTACCACGCCACGAAGTGGGGCATCGAGGGCTTCTGCGAGGCGGTCGCCCAAGAGGTCGCGCCGTTCGGCATCGGCGTGACCATCGTCGAACCCGGCGGTGCGCGAACCGAGTTCCGCTATGGCAGCGCCCGCGTCGCGAACCTCATGCCCGAATATGACGACAACCCGGCCCACGCCTTCCAGCGCATGCTCGACCCCGCGAGCGGACTCGCTCCCGGTGACCCAGCCCGCATGGCTGCCCGCATCATCGACAGCGTCGATACCGAACCCGCCCCGCTGCGCATTGTGCTCGGCTCGCAGGCCCTCGAATCCACCATCGACACCCTCCGCAGGCGCATCGCCGCATTCGAGACCCAGACCGAGCTCGCCGCTTCCACGGACTTCCCATCTGGCGAGTGACACGAGCGACCAAGCGCGTGGCGCTCGCCAGCCGACGGCGCGCCGGCCGGGTCAGTGTGAGACAGGCGTGCCCGGCCCACGGGAGTCGTCGAATAACGGGCGACTCCCGAGCGGCGCGGTCAGTGACACGTGCGCAGTCATGGACACTGCGCCACCAGCGCATGAGCCGCGGGCGGCGTCGGGCGACGGCTTACTGATCACAATCACCCGAACGGCCGATTGAGTTTGGTCGAGCAGTACGCGATCGAGGATTCGGGAGCCACAGATGGTGCCGGTAAGCCACCCGAGTTCGAGAGAGGAGCCCACCGCGGTTGCACTATGTATGAGCTCTCCGGACTCGTTCGGGCCAGGAACGACTGTCCCACAGCCGGTCAGATTCTCAGGACGGTAGGAAGGTCCAGATCGAGAGAGGACGACGACCGTTCCGACGCCCATGGTTCCGACGCGTTGACCGAAGACGGCGCGGTCAGCCGTCTCGGCCAGCAGCAGCCAGTTCCCACCGACTATCTCGGACGTTCCCGACCAGGGATTGTGCGCCAGGACCTCACGCAGGGCAGCCGCCGCAGGCGACGGTCCGGCTTCGTCCCCGCCGGGGGCAGCAAGCATGGGTACCGGTACCGAAGCCCCCGCGCAGTCGACCGACATGCCCGCGGCCAGCGGGACGACCCGCTCGGCCGTGATCCGATACGCGGCGGGGATGTTCCTCACGTACGCCGCCCCGCTCGCCGGTGTGGCCTCGTGATGGCCCGAGCGATCACTCACCATGACTCGTGCGCCGATCACCACGGCGGCCACCGTCACGGGCGACCAGCAACAGCCACCACGAGGAACTACCACACCTTCGACAACGCACATCTTGCGCACCTGCGCAGGGCGGCGAGGTCACGCGCGGTGTTCCGGTTCACGGCGTCTGCGATAGTTGGACCCCTGTGCACCCGGCTGACATCAGCCCCAGACATCGACCCCGACGAAGGAGAAGGCACGTGAACGCTCCGCCCATGCCACCACTAGCGATACGGGCGTGGTTGCGTTATGACCTGGTGCGGCGCACGCTCGACCAGCTCCACCCCTCGAGTGTGCTCGAGATCGGCTGTGGCCAGGGCGCGTTCGGCGCTCGGATAGCTGACCGGCTCCACAACTACGTCGGTGTCGAGCCGGACCACGCCTCCTTTGCCGTTGCCCGGTCGCGCATCGTTCCGCGCGGTGGGACCGTCATCCGCGGAATGCACGACAGCCTGCCGAGTGGAGCCACCTTCGATCTGGTCTGCGCCTTCGAGGTGCTCGAACACATCGAGGACGACAAGTCCGCGTTACGAGACTGGGTCGAGTTCGTCCGCGCCGGCGGCCACTTGCTGATGTCGGTCCCCGCGTTTCAGAACCGCTTCGGTCCGATGGACACCCACGCCGGACACTATCGGCGTTACGGGCCAGAGGACCTTCGGGCGAGACTCGACGAGGCGGGCCTGATCAACGTCGACATCTCGGTGTACGGGTGGCCCCTCGGCTATGCGCTGGAAGCAGTCCGCAACCGGATCGACCAGCGAAAGCTCAATGTGACGACTGAGATGACGCCGGCTGAGCTGACAGCCGCGAGTGGACGCACGTTTCAACCGACGGGGCGTGCTGCGGGCGACGCAGTGCAGCTGGCCACCCTGCCGTTCCGCTATCTACAGCGTCTGCAGCCCGCCCGGGGCACGGGCCTCGTCGCGGTTGCTCGCCGACCGGAGTAGTCCCATCTGGTAGTCGAGCGACCGTCAGCGGTCTGCCTGCCCTTCTCGGCTACGGCCAGCCCGGACACCAGCTGCGGGGCGGCACCGGCCAGCACCGGTCCGAAGCGGGCAGAAAGGAGATCAACAGACCAAGACCCGCCTAACCGAAGTCTCTACGGCTTCGGGGGATTGCCGCCTCTGCGGGTTTGGGTCAGGCGGTTTGCGGTCGCAACCGCGGCGGTGGTGGATCGCCAAACCTAGAAGATCAGCGCAGGCTGCGGCTGGGCGCGCGCGTCACAATATCGCGATGGGGTTAACTGGGGATCCGGTTCCGCGGGCGAGTCGCAGCGGCGCGATCACACATAGGAACGACCAACGGCTCGCTGCCTCGCACAGTGCCACGAGGTCGTCGAACTGCAGATAGTCGAGCAGATGCAAACCCATCGCATTGATGGCTAGTACGTGCACTGGGAATTCGACGCCGTCGACCGCGCTGGGAGCGGTGTCGTTGTTGCCGTCGCTACCGAGCACGGCGACGCGTCGCTCGGCTATCAACTCCAGCGCCGTAGGATGCAGACCGGCTCGCGCGCTCGCTGCGTCCCAGGGGCCGAGCGCGGTCCGCCGCCGGCGATGCCCGACACGCACGAACAGCAAGTCGCCTGCGCCGACATGCACATGCTGAGCCGCTTCGGCTTCGATGAGATCGTCAGCGGTCACCTGCTGGCCCGGCTCAAGCCAGGGCAATCCGCGCAGCCGCGGAATGTCGAGCAGGACGCCGCGGCCGACAATGCCGTCGCGCGTCACCTCGATGGACAGCTCCGATGCCCCGGACGCGGTAATGCTGTCCGCAGCGACGCCGTTGTACAGAACCGCCCGGTACATGACATGACACAGCGCGTCGATGTGACTGTCGGCGTTGCCGTGGACGTTCATAGCCAGCCGGTCCATGGCAAACGACAGGCCTGTTGGGTCGGCCTGGTCCCCGGCTGGACTGGTCATCTGATGGACGCACGGATCAGGGTTATCGAGCGTCACCTGGCTCTGTACCGGTACCGCAAGCGTGGTCGTGCGACCGAGCTGAACCTCGCCCAATGCCGCCAATACTTGCGTCGGCGTGATGTTGTTCAGCGCGCCACGACGATCAGCCGATCCCCACCTCGACGTCCTCCGCAGTGTCCGGTAGAGAGCTTCGAAGTCCGCAGCATCCATGAAGGATGGCACCGCTGGGCCCTGTCGTGTGGTCATCGGTCGCTGGACACCTCCCGACTCCTGCAACCTGCGACGTGTACGCCGCAGCGGGCACCGCTTTTCGAATGCTAACCAAAATCGTTGATCCCGACATCAGTGCATGACCTACCAGGCTCCTCTGCTCCGCGCGAATGGCACCGTTCATTGGCCTACACGAAATAGCTCCCCAACCAGGTCACTCGCGACATCCCTCGCCTGCACTGGCTCAGTCAGAATGAGCCCTGTGATTCATATACGTGTGGTCAGCCCGGCCGACGTCACCGACACTCTCGTGCCTGTGCTCCGTGCAGAACCGGCGGTCATGAACCTGACGGTGCTCGGCGGGGCGGTCCGCAACCCGGATGGCGATGCGCTGCATTTCGATGTGCCGCAGGGCGCGGCCAACCAGGTTGTCGGCCGCCTACGCGAGATCGGGTTGGATCAACGGGGCTCGATCTTTCTGGAGAACGTCGACACCTCGATCTCTGCGCTCGCCGATCGGGTCGCAGCGCGCCGCGGACGGTTCCAGCAGTTCACCCCGGTCTGGGCTGAGATCGAATCCAGGATCGGGCTGGAGGGGACCTTTCCGCCCAGCTGGTTCGCGCTGCTGATCATCGCCGGGCTCATCGGGGCCGTGGGGATCCTCACCAACTCTGAGATCCTCATCGTCGGCGCGATGGTCGTGGGCCCGGAGTACGGCGCTATCCTCAGCCTCTCGTTCGGTGTGACCCGCCGTGATCGGTCACGCGTGCTGCGCAGCGCGGCCGCGCTGGGCGTCGGATTCGCGCTCGCCATCGCCGCTGCACTCGTGCTGTCACTGCTGGTGCGCTGGGCCGGACTCGAGCCCACTGGCTACGCCCGGGGGATCCGGCCGGTCTCCAACCTGATCAACACTCCGAACTGGTTCTCCTTCATCGTCGCCGCCCTGGCCGGCGTGGTCGGCGTCGTCTCACTCACCGAGGCACGGTCGGGCACTCTCATCGGCGTGTTTATCTCGGTCACCACGATCCCGGCGGCATCCGACATCGGCGTGTCCCTGGCGTTCGGCAGCGGGAGCGAGGCATGGGGATCCACTCTCCAGCTCGTTCTCAACGTCACCGTCCTTGCCGCTGTTGCGATCGTGGGACTCCCGGCCCAGCGAGCCCTATGGCGGAGAATCGAGCGGCGAGCGGCGGCCGCAGCGGCGGCCGCACCGCACGACTAGCGGCGGGCGCGCCCACAGCACGTACAGCCCTGTCACCCGGGCGCGGCCACTGACGCCCAGGTCGCGCCTTGTTGCGCGATGGCAGCTTCGATTCGAGTGCTCGTTCGCGGCGGTTGTTCGGAGTATGGCCGGGTGGACGCCCGAGTCGATTCTCGGGCTGTGGTAGCGCACTCCGCGGGCGTTGGTGAAGGCCTCGAACCCCTGCCTGGATCGACCAGCGCGAACAGGAAATCCACGCCGCGGCCCACACTATGCAAGCCCGAGCGGCGATCACCGGCCAGCCGAACGCAGCCCAGCATCGGCGCTAGCCCGGCCGACCCGATCATAAAGCGCGCGCGAGCGCTGGTCCCACGGCTGAACGGCCGCGAAGACCGATTACCGCTGCTCCCGCGCATCGTGACAGTGCCCCCGGGCGCCGTTGTGCGTACCTAATTGACCCGACACCTTCTGCCCCGCGGCAACCGGGCTCCAGTCGCGGCAGTTGGACCAGCGAGATGACCGTGAAGGTGAGCACGCCAAACGCGATCACTCCGATAGCGATCCGCACCCGGTGCGCCTTGAATCGTTGGGCGATCGCCACCAGGAGCAGAACCGAGGCGAACAGGACGGTGTCCCGCGCCTACTTGTCGGCGGTCTCGTTCGCGGCGGTGCCCTCGAGTTAACGGGCTGCATTCATCCAGCGGAAACCGGCGACGCGGCTGGATTCATCCGGCCGGGGTGATGCCGCCAGCGCTAGAACTCTGGACGGTAAACGTGTGGGCGAGCGCTCGTTGCCGCCCTAACGGCCTGAGGGGGCTTCAATGAGCGCTACCGAAGAAGAGCAGCGCCCGAAGCCGGAATCACGTCCGCGCGTCCTGATTCTCGGCGGAGGGTTCGCCGGGATCGGCGCTGCGCGCAAGCTGCGCAAGGCGGATGTCGACGTTGTGCTCGTTGACGGCCACGACTATCACACGTTCCAGCCTCTCCTGTACCAGGTTGCCACCGACCTGCTCTCGCCGATCACCGTCGGGCATCCGCTTCGTGACCTGTTCGACGACCAGCCGAACGCCCGCATCCATACGACTGACGTAACGTTGGTGGATCTGGACAAGCACGAGGTCGGGTTCGCTGAGATGGCGCCGCTGACCTACGACTACCTGGTGCTGGCGCTCGGCGCTCGGGTGAACTACTTCGGTGTCGAGGGGGCTGCCGAGCATGCCTTCCCGCTGTACACGCTCGCGGACGCGGTGCGTCTCAAGGAGCACATTCTCGAGCGCTGGGAGGCGGCGGACAAGGATCCGTCCCTGATCGAGGACGGCGCGCTGAATGTCGTGATCGTCGGCGGCGGCCCGACCGGTGTGGAGAGCGCTGGCGCCGTCGCCGAGCTCTACCGCGCACTCTTCGTCAAGGACTACCCGGACATCCCTCAGGAGAAGGCGGAGATCCTGCTGGTCGAGGCCGGCCCGGAGATCTTCACCATGTTCAAGCCGAGCCTTCGCAAGTACGCGAAGAAAGCGCTCGCGGGACGGGATGTGGAGGTGCAGGTCGGCGAGGTTGTCGAGTCGGTCACGCCCACCCGGGTGACGTTGAAGTCCGGACGGGTGATCCCGGCCCATACGCTCGTCTGGGGCGCAGGGCTGCAGGCGAACCCCGTCGTCCGGTTGCTCGGCCTGGAGTTGCAGAGGGGGAACCGGATCCCCGTAGGGCCGGATCTCAGCATCGCGGGCCACCCGGAAGTGTTCGCGGTCGGGGATATCGCCTGGATCACTGATACCAAGACGGACACGGTCCTGCCTCAGCTCGGATCGGTCGCGCTCGAGTCCGGGCACCACGCGGGCGACAACATCGCCAGGCTCGTCGAAGACAAGAAAACCGAGCCGTTCAAGTACTTCGACAAGGGCACGATGGCGACCATCGGTCGCGGTGCCGCAGTCATGCAGGGGCCACACGGACGAACGATGAAGGGAAAAACCGCCTCCCTCGCGTGGGGATCGATCCATCTCGCATTGCTGTCGACCGGGGAGGACCGGGCCAAGGCAATGATCGACTGGAGCTGGGCCGGGTTCACGCACGACCGGCCCGGCCGGATCTCCGTGCAGACCGACGAGAAATGACGGCCGGAGGGTAAACCTTGAATGAGGATCTAGCGCGGATTCAGTTCGCGTTCACCTCGATCAATCATTTCTTCTTCGTCCCGATCACGATCGGGCTCGCCTTCCTGACGGCGCTGCTGCAGACGACGTGGTACCGCAGCAAGCGCGATGAGTACCTGCGGCTGACCAGGTTCTTCGGCACGTTGCTAGTGATCAACGTCGCGATCGGCGTGGTGACCGGCCTCGTGCAGGAATTCGAGTTCGGGATGAACTGGGGGGCGTATTCGCGGCTGGTCGGCAACGTGTTCGGCGCCCCGCTGGCGATGGAGGGGCTGGGGGCGTTTTTCCTCGAGTCGGTTTTCTTGGGGCTGTGGCTGTTCGGCTGGGACAAGTTGTCGCGACGGGTGCACCTGGCGACGATCTGGGCAGTTGCGTTCGGCAGCGCGTTCTCGGCGCTGTTCATCATGGCGGCTAACTCCTGGATGCAGCACCCGGTCGGCTACACCATGGTCAACGGTAAACCGCAGCTGAACGACATCTGGGCCCTGTTCACCAACCCGGTGTTCATCTGGGGATATGCCAAGGTGCTGTTCGCGTCGCTGACAACTGGTGCGATTGTCATGCTGGCGGTCTCGGCCTGGCAGCTGCGCCACGGCGGGGACCGCGACGTGTTCACCCGAGCGGCGCGGCTTGGGATCTTCGTCTTGGTGCCGGCGATCCTGTTCGCCATGCTGGTGGGCGACGAGCTCGGGGTGATCGAGGCTAAGTACCAGCCGATGAAGATCGCCGCCGCGGAGGCGCAGTGGACCACCTGCCAGCCGTGCTCGTTCTCGGTGTTCCAGATCGGCGGGGGTAACAACGACCAGACCCCAACCAAGATCATCGCGATCCCGCATCTGCTGTCGTTGCTGGCCACCAACACGTGGAACGGCCAGGTAGTCGGGTTAGACCCGCTACAGGCCCAGTACAGCCAGCAGTACGGGCCCGGGAACTACGTGCCGAACGTGTTCATCCAGTACTGGTCGATGCGGGTGATGGCATACCTGCCGGTCCTGGTCCTGCTGATGGGGCTGTGGGGGCTGTGGCTGATCCGGCGGAAGAAACTGGAAACATCCCGAGTATTTCTGTGGGTGGCGGTGTGGGCCGCGGTGCTGCCGTTCTTGATGAACACGGCCGGGTGGTTGCTGACTGAGAGCGGCCGGCAGCCGTGGATCGTGCAGGGCATCATGTTGACGAAAGACGGGATCTCGCCGAACGTCAGCACCACGTGGCTGTGGATCAGCCTGGTGGGATTCATCTTGCTGTACGGCGTGCTGGGCACCGTGGACCTGATCTTGATGCTGCGGTACTCGCGCAAAGAACTCCCGCCTCCGCGCACTGAGGCTGAGGTAGACACCCCAATACCGGCCGTCCAGTACTGAGGTCTGCGATGAATCTCGTCCCGTTCTGGTTCATGGTGATCGCGATCTTGTGGATCAATTTTTTCATCCTCGAGGGATTCGACTTCGGCGTCGGCATGCTGCACCAGGCGGTCGGCACTGACGAGCCCAGCCGCCGGGCGGTGATCAACACGATCGGGCCGCTGTGGGACGGCAACGAGGTCTGGCTGATCGTGGCCGGGGCCGCCATGTTCGCGGCGTTTCCCGGCTGGTACGCCACGATGTTTTCCGGCATGTACCTGGCGATGGTGCTGCTGCTCTCCGCGCTGATCGTCCGCGGCGTGGCGTTCGAATTCCGCGGCAAGCGAGATACGCTTCGCTGGCGGCGCACCTGGGACGTCCTGCTCACCGTCGGCAGCTTGCTGGCCCCGCTGCTGATCGGCGTGGCCCTCGGCGGCCTCCTCCATGGATTACCGATCAATTCCAGCCAGGATTACACCGGCTCCTTCTGGGACCTGCTGCAGCCCTACGCCCTGTTCACCGGGATCACCCTGGTCTTGATCTGCCTACTGCACGGTGCGACGTTCCTGTGTCTGAAGACCACCGGCGAACTGTACGAACGGTCCAGGGCTCTGGCGCGCCGGGTGGCGCCGTTCACCGGCGCGGCGGTCATCGCCTTCATCATCTGGACGCACGTGACCGCCAGCGACACCTTCCTCCTCAACGTGATAGAGCTGCTGGCGGTACTCGCCGTCATTGCGGCCGTGTGGCTGGTCTACGAACACCGTGATGGCTTCGCCTTCGTCGCCACCACGATTACGATCGCGGCGTCCATCGGGGCGATCTTCGTAGACCTATACCCGAACGTGATGGTCTCCAGCACCAACTCCGCCTACAACCTCACCGTGCACAACACGGCGTCCGGGGCGTACTCACTCAAGGCGATGACCGTAGTCGTGATCATCTTCCTGCCGCTGGTACTCGTCTACCAGGCCTGGACCTACTGGGTGTTCCGCAAGCGGGTCATTGTCAGCGACTTCCGGCCGCCCGCAGCCACCGGAGGCGCACCGGAGCCGGTCCCTCAGCCCGGGACTCCTCCGGTGCGCCCGGGAAGTTGACCGAAGCTAAAGAGGCCCCGGGAAGAGCCGGGAAGAAGAAGCCCTGCCGCCATCGTGAGGTACCAGTTGCGGGCGCAGCAGCAGCGCCTTCACGGTCACTCACGGGGAGTCCTTCATGTCCTCGACGTGAGCCGCAGCGCGTCAGCCGATAATCCGGAGGCTTGCTAGCTGGTCATCCGGGTCCGATCCGCTCTTGTTTGTCCCGCCAGGTCAGGGTCGTGAATCGAGCGTGTGCGTTGATCTCCACTGGGTACTTGCGGATCCTTCAGGTACCCGCGGGTGGCGGCACGTCTCCTTTTCAGCCGAGCCGTTGGAGCAGGTGGTCGCCGACTCGGACGGCGTTGGCCATCGCGGTGAGGGCCGGGTTGACCGCACTGATGCTCGGGAAGAAGCTGGTGTCGACGACGTAGAGGTTGTCGAGTTCGTGGGCCCGGCAGTCGGCATTGAGCACCGATGTGGCCGGGTCCGAGCCGAACCGGACGGTCCCGGCCTGGTGCGCGCAGCCGGCGATCGGGATGTCGGTTTTCATGTACGCGAACCGGTGAGCCAGGTGGCCGGGGTGCATGCCGAGCGAGCCCAGCATCGAATGGAGCTGGTGGTACAGCCGCTTGGCGGCCGTGGGGTTGCTCGGCGTGTACGCCAGGTGGACCCCGCCGTCCGGACCGAGGGTGACCCGGTTGTCCGGCTGCGGCAGGTCCTCGGTGGACAGCCAGAAGTCCACCGCATGCTCCGCAACGTCGCGCAGCGCCCAGTTCGGCGCGAACTTGGTCTCGATGGGCTTCTCGCCGCGGAACATCGCCGCCTGCGACTTGCCGATCATCTGGATGTTGCCCATCGGGTAGTCGAAATCCGGCCCGCGGAAATAGAAGTCATTCACGCCGAGGGTCTTCTGGAAGACAGTCGGGTTCGGTTCCTTTGACAGGGCGAGCACGGCCTGGCTGTCGTGGAACATGAAATTGCGGCCGACCTGATCGGAGCCGTTGGCCAGCCCGTTCGGGTGCTTATCGTTGGCGGAGGCCAGCAGCAGCTTGGCGGAGTTGGCCGCGCCGCAGGAGACGACCACGATGTCGCCCTCGTACCGCTCGGTTTCCCCGTCGCGCTCGACCACCACCTGGGTGACCGCAGTGCCGGCTGGGTTGGTTTCCAGCTTCACCGCCCGCGCGTTCCGCAGCAGCGTGACGTTGGCATGCTCGAGGGCAGGGCGGACGCCGAGCACCTCGGCGTCGGACTTGGCGTGCAGCGGGCACGGGAAGCCGTCGCAGTCCGCGCAGCGCACGCAGACGCTGTACGGCGTGTTCGCCTCGTTGAGCCGGATGCCGCACGGCGCGTGGAACGGGTGATAGCCGGCTGCGGCCAGGTCATCGGACAGCTGCTGGATCCTGGGCTCGTGGGAGACTGCGGGATAGGGATAGGGCGCGCTGGCGGGCGGGTCCGTCGGATCTTCACCCCGCGCACCGTGCACCTGGTACATCGTCTCGGCCGCGGTGTAGTGCGGCTCCATGTCCTGGTAGGAGATGGGCCAGGCCGGCGACAGGCCGTCATGATGGTGTACTTCGCCGAAGTCCTCGACCCGCATCCGGTACAGCGCGGCTCCGTACAGCTTGGTGGCGCCGCCGACGAAGTAATGCACCTGCGGCTGGAAGAACGACTTGCCCTTCACGTCGTACCAGCTGTCCGGCGAGATGTAGCGGCCGTCGACGAACACGTCCACGGTTGACCAGTTCGCCGGCTCGCGGGGCAGCCAGTCGCCGCGCTCAAGCAGCAGGATGCTCTTGCCTGAGGGGGCGAGGTGACGGGCCAGTGTGCCGCCGCCTGCCCCGGTTCCGATCACGATAACGTCGTAATGTCCGTCCATGCTGTGCTCCTTCCGAGGCTCGGGGCGCTGTGCAGGCCCCTGGCGGCGAACAGTCCGGCGAATCGCCACCGATGATCACCACGCGGCGCTGGCCACCTTGGCCGTTCATGGCGCGTCCCTGATCCGGTCGTCTTTGATTGCCGTGTCCGGTCAGCCGGCTGGGTCGTGCCAGGCGTCCCGGTCGGGCAGCAGCCGATCGGCTTCGGTTGGACCCCAGCTGCCCCGGGCGTATGGGTGCACGGGCGTGACGTCGCCAAGCACCGGGTCGACGACCCGCCAGGCCGCCTCGACGGTGTCCTGGCGGGCGAACAGCCACCGGTCCCCGTCCAGCGCCGCGCCGATGAGCCGGTCGTAGGGACGCATGTCCGAGCCGGACTGCCCGGCGAACGTCAACTCCTCCGGCTGCGGCTCCATTCCGCCGCCCGGCTTCTTGCCCGCCAGCGTGAGGCTGACCGCGGTTTCTGGCCAGATCCGGAATCGCAGCGAGTCACGGACGGCGAACGGGCCGATGCCGAACACGTCATGCGGAGGTCGCTTGAAGCGGATGTCCACCTCGGTGGCGGTGACAGGCATGCACTTGCCGGCCCGGATCAAGATCGGCACGCCTTCCCAGCGCCAGTTGTCGGCGGCGAGCCGGACCGCGACGAACGTCTCCGTAGTCGATTTCGGGTCGACCCCCTCGACCTCGTGATAGCCCTCGTACTGACCGCGCACCGTGTTCTCGGGGACCAGGGGCCGCAGCGCGGCTACCACCCGTGCCTTGGCATCCCGCCAGTCGGCCAGGCCCGGTCTGGCCGGCGGGTCGGCCAGCACGGTGGCCAGCACCTGGAGCATGTGGTTCTGGACGACATCGTTGATGGCCCCGGTCCGGTCGTAGAACCGGCCGCGATCGGCAACGTCGAAGGCCTCGGCCATGGTGATCTGGATGCTCTCCACGTACGTCCGGTTGAGCAGCGGCTCGATCACCGAGTTGGCGAGCCGGACGAACAGCACGTTCTCCACAGGATCAAAAGCCAGCCAGTCGTCGACCCGGAAGATGGCATCTTCGGCGAAGTACTGGTGCATCGTGTCGTTGAGCTTCTGCGAACTGGCCAGGTCGGCACCGAACGGCTTCTCCACCATCACCCGCGCGTCCTTCGCCCGGCCGGCCGTGGCGATTCCTTGGGCGATGCGCCCGAACAGCGGGGGCGGCACCTCCAGGTAGAACAGGACCTGGCTCCCGGCGCCGATGGCTTCCGACATCGCCTTATAGGTGGCATCGTCGCCGAGGTCTCCGTCCACGTACCGCAGCAGCCCCAGCATCTTCTGCGCCGCCGCGCTGTTCGGGTCCATGTGGTTGAGCCGCAACGAGGCGGTGGCGTAGTCGCGGAACTGCTCCAGCCCCCACCCGCTCTTGGCCACCCCGACCACCGGCACGTCGAGCACGCCGCGCTCGACGAGCCCGACCAGCGCCGGGAAGGTTTCGATCTTAGCCAGGTCTCCGGTGGCACCGAAGATCACCAGCGCGTCAACCTTGTCAGACATGTCATTCCTCCTGGCCGATTCCTACCATCAGATCGCGCCCGGGCCGAGTCAGCATCCCCCGATTTGGGTGATCCGGTTCAGCTTTCCGGGCCGGCCGAGGGAGCGGCGGCCCAGGGTGTCGGCTCCGACTCGGGCGGGCTCCGGGATGGAGCGGGCGGCCGGAATTCATGCTGGCGGACGCGGCACCGGAACACGTTCGCCTCAGTACGGGCCGCTGAACGCACCTTCCGAGGTGGGGACGACCCTCGCGCCGTTTTCGCCGCCTTCGCCGTGCTGTATGGCTTTGCGAGACGATGAACGGGAACTGGTCCCAGCTTGACATGACCGGGCGCGCCGGTCACCCGGGCCTCGTTCGCGCAGATCAATGCGCTGGCAGAGAAGATCGAAACAGCCATGTGGCCCGGGATCTCGATCACCCTCAAGCCGGGGCTGCTGGTTTCGCCGCAGCTTTGCGGGCCTGCCTGCGGGTGGCGAGGAGGTACTTGACGGCCTCCATGGTGAGGAAGGCGGTGACGACGGCGATCAGGATGGGGGCGGTCTGCAGCGCCCCGACCTGGGTCAAGAACGCGGCCATCAGCACCATGGAGAACGGCGCGGGCGCGAGCGCCCCGGGGACGGCGGCGAGCAGGCAGGTGAACGCCAGTCCCAGCGGCACACCGGGGATGACCTGGTGGACAAAGACCCCGGCGGTTCCGCCGATGAACAGCGAGGGGAAGATCGGCCCGCCGACGAAGCCGCTGGCCTGGCTGACGGCGAAGGTGACGATCTTGGCGATCACGATGGCGGCGAGCAGGCCCACGCCGAGGGCCCCCGCGTCGTCGAGTACGGTCGTGAGCTGATCGCTGCCGGAGAACATCGTCAGCGGCAATGCCACGCCGACGATCCCGAATACCACGCCGCCCAGCGTTGATTTCGCGATGGCCGGGGCCTTGAGCCGGCCGAACAGCCGCGCTGCTGCCATCATGAACCCAGCCAGCAGCGTCACCAGCAGCGCCGCGAACAGGCCCAGGGGAACCCCGGCGAGCAGCTGCCAGTCCTCGAACTTGTAGGACGGTACCTGGTAGTCGTCCAGGAACACGGCACCGGCGATCGCGAAGTAGATGCCGAACGAGACGCTCGATGCCACGATCTCCGCGGCCAGAGCCTTGGTGAACCGTTGCCCGCCCGGACGGGCGGCCTCCAGGATCAGCAGTACCACGATCACCGTGCTGGAGAACAACCCGCCGTAGGCGCCGGCGAAGCCGGCCAAGGTGTTCACCTGCGAGTCCTCTTTGCTCAGCGCCCTTCGCTGAGCCAGCCAGCTGCCCGCCCCGCCGCCCATGGCGCCCAGCGCCTTTTCCGGGCCGAGGCTGGCGCCACCGATCAGCGACACCGTCGACACGGCCACGATCCCCGGTACCAGTCCCGGGTCGACGTGCTCGTCCTGCAGGTCGGCGAACAGGCCAGGAACCTCCTGCGGCAGGCGGGTCAAACGGCGCAGCAGCCCAACCACGGCACCGGCCGCCGCGGCGACCGCCACCCACCACCAATGCCCGCCGAACCAGCCCGAATCGGAATCGTCGTACCACTTACCCCCGGACTTGATCACTCCGATGAACACCAGGCCGGCGACCGCGCCGAAGACCCCCAGAGCCACCGCGTAACCCATCAGGACCCAAAAGTCCCGCTTCTGGGTGACCGGCGGTGCCGCCGTCGGACCAGATGACATGCTCACGACGCGGACCCCAGCGGAACTGAACTCCCACACCGCCACGGCCGCCAGCAACACAACGGACCATCTCGGTCAACTACATAGGCACTTCGAAGAGCCCCGGCCGCGCGGATCGCCTCCACCCCCGTCAGGTTTCCAGATGAGCGCACCATCGGCCACCGTCTTCGACCACGACGCAGCACAAGGCCAGGCCCAGGACCAGCAGAAGGCCCTGCACCGGATGCGGCGGTGCAACGTCCGGTGATCGAGGACTTCGAGGACGTACGGCTGCCCATCGATGTGGCCGAATTCCATACCGACGCCGGACTGAATGCCTGAGCGACTCGACTTTCTTGTCGACGGCAAGGTGATTCGTGCGGCCCCGGCCCGCCCGATGTCCCATGCAGATGATGATTGCGGTTTCGACTTCCCGGATGGCTCGACGGGTGACGACTCCGATGCGGAGCCCGAGCTGATCATCGACAACCGGCGCGGGCACAAGTGATGACCCACCTCCGAATGCGTGCTTGCACTGTCAGGGCGCCGCCAGCCAGGCGGACGGCATCAAACGCCTGCGGCAGATGTCGGAGGACCACGTTGACGAAGACCCGCTGAGTCGGTAGTACGAAGCTCATCGCGTTCTCCGGCAATGTCGATGGCAATCACGGATGCCTGTCCTGCAGTTGCCGCGTCGGCTAGGAGGCGGCAACTGCAGGGCCGCTGTGGAACGACGTCACCGGTCCGCTGCTGCGCTCATTTCATCCGGCCCGGTGGCCGGTCAGGGCCATCATCGGTTAGGAAGGAAGGCCCAGGCATGAGGTTCGCCAGCGAGTGGCCGGCGGCTTGAGGGGCGCAGACACCAGGTCATCGTGTGTTTACGGGGCTGGTTTGGTCCTCGACGTTGTGACGTGCCGACGCTACGTCTCGCACGTGGGTTGGATCGATGCCGAGCTCGTGTTGGTAGCGCTTGCCGCGATGTTGTCACCGACGACGTTGGGGTTTCGGTGCTCGCGCTCGTGTTGGGGGACCGGCCCCGACGTACCGGCCCGTGGTGCTACCTGGGTGCGCTTACCGCGAGGTTGGCGGTTGGGGTCATCGCCGCATTGGTGATCGGCGATGTTGCCGCATCCGACACTCCATCGCAGCCCAAGACGTGGGTCGCGATCTTGGACATCGTGGCGGTTCTACTCGATGCTCGGCTCCCGCGGCATTTGGCCCGACGGCTGGAAAGCCGTCACGACCCACCCCACGATCAGCGGCTGGAGCCATTTCAACGACGACACCTGGGAGCTGTACCACATCGACACTGACCGGGCCGAGCTGCACGACCTGGCTGCCGAACATCCGGAGAAGGTCCGCGAGCTGGTCAACCTGTGGTTCGCCGAGGCTGGCGCCAACGACGCGTTCCCGCTCGATGATCGGTCGCCGGTGGAGATCATCCTGACGCCGAGGCCTCAGCTGGCCTCGGCTCGCGACCGCTATGTCTATTACCCCGACACCGCCGAGGTTCCCGAGCAACAGGCGGTCAACATCCGCAACCGGTCCTTCACCATCGGCGCGCTGGTCGACATCCCAGCCACCGGCGCGCAGGGCGTGCTGTTCGCGCAAGGTGCCCGCTTCGGCGGACACGCCCTTTATATAAAGGACAACCGGCTGCACTACGTCAACAACTTCGTCGGCGTGATGGAGCAGAAGGTCGACGGGAACGTGGACATCCCGGTCGGCGAGAACCTGATCTTGTCTGTCTCGTACGCCAAGGACGGCGAAGACCCGCCAAACGTCTCCACCGGGATCGTGTCCCTCTACCACGGTGACCAGAAGGTCGGCGAAGGCCGGATCAAAACACAGCCCGGGATGTTCTCGATCGCGGGCGAAGGCCTATGCGTCGGCCGGGACAGCGGCGAGCCGGTCACCGGTGACTACCCGGGTCCTCACCCGCACACGTTCACCGGCGGCACCATCAACAAGTCGCTGGGCGATGGCGGCTCCGGCTACCTCCAGTACGAGGACTGGCGTCGGCACTCGGTTGCCGAGGCTGTAGATCCGACTGGTCTGGGAGTCGAACATCTCGTTCAGGCTCTCGACGTACAGCCGCGGCGCGCTGTCGGTCGGTGCCTTGTTGAGCGATTGTCCGGCCAGCGCCCACAGTTTGGCGTTGGATCTGTCCGCTCGTGGTCACGGCTCGGGCTTCCGTCGTACTGCCGGGTACCGTCTCGGAAATGTCGATGCTCGTGTCGGTGAACTGCCGGAGCAGTGTGAGTGATTCGCTCCGCTGGGGTTCGGCGATGGTTTGTGCCCGAAGGTAGGCGGTGCCGATCGCGTTGCCCTCGTCGACGACCGCGGCGCGCCGCGTCTCGTATCGCCCAACAGCCAGGCTCAGACCCAAAGCCAGCACGAGGCCCATGAACCCGAGCAGAGCTGCCTGTATTACCGAGAACGGTTCGCGCAGGTCTTCGGACCTGTGCCGCACCGCTCTGCCGGGAGCATCACGAGCTGGCTCGCCGACCGGTCGGCGAGCGGGCTTCAGCCTCGCGGGTCCGAGCCGCGCGCCTGGTGCTGTCGCAAATGCTCAAGCTGGCTGTTCGCTCCGGACGACTGCTCGCAACCCGGCCGAGTATGTCTCGCTCTCGCGCGTGCGCCGCGCTGACAAGCGGTTCTGACGCACGATGAGGGGGCCAGTTGATCAAGCTCCCGATTTCGGGCGAAGGGGCTTATAGCCCCCTAAATCCCTGGCCTCGAGCATGGAGCGGGCGACGGGAATCGAACCCGCACCTTCAGTTTGGAAGACTGAGACTCTGCCATTGAGCTACGCCCGCGGTGCGCACTAGACAGTACCGGTCCTTCGTCCGGCTAATCTGCCGCCCGTAGACTGGCGCCGTTAGCGCCCGGGGTGTGGCGCAGCTTGGTAGCGCACTCGCTTTGGGAGCGAGGGGCCGTGGGTTCGAATCCCGCCACCCCGACCAACAAACCATCGGCATTCCGCGACCTGCGGCGGCTTCCGAGGATCGCCGGATGGGCTCAGATCTCACAGAATCTCACGCTTCCCCGGCGAAAGCAGAGCGGCGAGCGCGTCGCGCCCCTGCTCGAGGTCTTTTGGCGAGGGATGCACGTACACGCGCTGAGCCATAGACAGATCCGCGTGATATGCAGCGCGGCGTAGCTGATCGGTCTTGGACGGGCGGCCGAGCTCGTCGACGAGGACGTACCCGGATGCTTCGTACGTCTCGCCCGCGGCGAGTCGCTCAGCGGCCTGCGTCGCTTTGAACCGGCGCGGCGAGTCCACCACGGGCGCCGGCAACGGCAGGGTGCGCTTGCCGGCGTCGGTCTTGGGGTCCTTCTCGACGACCTGTGCGCCCTGTTCGGTCCAGACAAGTGTCCGGACGTTGCTGATCGTTAACGTCTCGCGGTCGAGGTCGACGTCTTCCGCCCAGCGCAGCCCGCACACTTCCCCGGGGCGCATGCCGATCAGCGCGAGCAGCATCGGCGCGTGCAGCCGGTCACTGGCGAGCGAGCCGAGGAACGTCCGCACTTCGTCGGGCGACCATGGCGCGCTTCGTCTTCACCTGCGCCGGGGCACCTGACCGGGGGCGGCTACGTTGAATGCCACGAGCCGGCGGTGTACGGCGTCGTCGAGCGCCGTCTTGAGCTTGCCGAGGGTGATCTGTGCCGCCCGTGGCGACAGCGGCGTGCCGGGGCTTCCCGCCCCGCTTGCGGCCCTCGGTCAGCATCCAATCGACGAGGTCCTCGACGTGCTGCGTGGTCAGCTTCTGAAGCGGCAACGCGCCGAGCTGATCCTTGGCCGGGGCGATGCCGTGGCGGTACGCGCTCTCCGTGTTGGGGCTCTTGCCGCGCACTGCGGAGCGCAGCCACTCGTCGAGATACACGCCAAGGGTGATCTTGCTGGGGCCCGCGTAGGTGCCCGTGATCACTTCGTGGTAGCGCTGAAGCGCAGACGCCAGCGGGTACTCGGCTGTCGGTGTCGTCGTTATGTTCGGCTACCTCCCGCGTCGTTCACCCCTTGCCGCTTGCGATGCGCTGGTCGGTGCTTTCCACCCGTGTCGGGGCGGCCACGCTTGGTGGATCGGCTGGGTGTTGGGGGCGGAACCGTGTTTGCGTGTTGGAGGAGTGCTTGCGCAGACCAGCGCGTCAGGGCGACGGCGTCGGTTCTCGGGAGGCCGGCGATGTCGACCAGCCACACGATCGCTTCGATACCGATGGTGGCGCGGATGCTGAGGACTAGCTGGCGGAACTGTTCGTCGGAGAGGTCGCTATGGAGGCCGTCGAGCGCCTCGGCGATCCAGGGGATGGCGCGCCCCTGACGAAGGGGGAGCGGCCCTCGTTCGGCCGGATCGGCCTCGAGGGAGAGGCGCAGCATGGTTCGCTGTTGCGCTTCGGTATCGAGGATCATGGCGCTGAAGTTGCCGACGACGGCATCGAGTCGCGCGGCCGGGTCCTGCGGCGGGTTGGCGGGAAGCATCGAGGTAGCGGCGATCTCGGGGTGCGCGGCGAGAAGCAAGGCGCGTTCGTTCGGGAAATAGCGGTAGGCGGTGCTTCGTGAGATGGACGCGGCGGCGGCGGCGTCCTCAACCGTCGGTGTGAGGCCGGCGGCGACGAGGTCACGAGCCGCAGCGACTAGGGCGTCTCGGGTACGGGCCTTCTGGGCCGACCGGCCGCTGAGCTCATAAGGCGTTGACATGCTCTTCATGGTATGCCAATCTCTTCATAGGACAGAAGTCCCACGAATGAGTGGCGGTAGAGCATGAGCGGAAGCACAGCCCGGAAGTCCATAGTTCGGGCAACGGAGGACGGCGAGCGCCGCTGGTTCTTCGGCGGCGGCCTCCACATCTGGAAGGCGACGGCCGACGACACCGATGGCGCGTTCCTGCTCTTCGAGGACCGGATGGACCACGGCAAGGTCACGCCGCTGCACGTCCACCCCGACTCCGACGAGACGATGATCGTGCTGGAAGGCGAGATCCTCATGCACCTCGACGGCATCGCGCACACGATCAGCGCGGGTGGCATCGCCAGCGCCGCACGAGGCGTCCCACACGCCTTCAAGGTCTCCGGCGCCGACGGCGCTCGACTGCTGTGCCTGCACACGCCTGGCTGCTGCCAGGCGTTCTACTGGGACGCCAGCGAACCGGTGTCGAGCGATGACGTTCGGGACGTCGATTCCGGGCCGGTAGACATGGACCGCGTGCAGGCTTCGGCCAAGAAGAACGGTGGCATCGAGATCCTTGGGCCGCCCCCGTTCAGTCACATCGCTCAAGGCTGATCCGCGGGCCGCCTGCCCACGAACGTGCGAATCGGGCCGCCGCCGCGGCACCTCGTCAGCGGGGCGCAGCCTAAGTCGGTGACTGTGGTCATGCGGACGGACACCAGGATGTTGGGAATGTCGACGCTGCGTTTCGCGACGTACCTGGCTGGCTTGTCGTTCGGGAAGAACTTGGCGTACTCGTGGATGGGCTGGTACAGCGCGCGACTCGGCAATCGGAGCCTGGAGGAATACCTCCGGGAGAGCTACTCCTCCGGCACGGAGGTCGTAGACGTCAAGGTGGTCCCCAGCGACGGGACCAACGCCTCCTGCCCGCATGAGTTGGCTCAGATCACTCGCGTAGTCCAGATTTAGCCCATGCGCCAAAGCCTGCGCAGTGGTCTCCCGGGCTGGTCTGGTCCGCATCACGGTGAGGACGTCAGCAACGCGCTGCGCGGGGTTGCACAAGGGTTACCGGACGGTCGGGGAAAGGTACGGGACCGTCTTTCTGCGGTACGTGTGACAGATTGGTTCGCTCAGCTCGACAGTTGACGTTCGAAGTATTCGATCGTGGTGGTGATCGCGGCAGGCGGGATGTAGTGGCCGTGGCCTGGCAGGACGGCCAACTCGCCGTGCGGTAGCTGGCGGAACGCGGCGAGGGCCTGCTCGACGGTGCAGAACTCGTCGCGGTCGCCGCTGAGGATCAGCGTCGGCGCGGTGATCTTGGCGAAGTCGGTGTAGCTGTAGCGCGGGTGCTGAGTGGTGCGCTCCCATGACAGCCGCAGGTAGGTGCGCCAGTGCCCCTCGCCCTGTCCGCTGTCCTGGTCGGACTTCATCAGCTCGAACATCGGGCGCATCTGATCGATGCTCGTCATTGCCGCGGCCGCCGCGTCCGGGTCGGGCTTGGTCGCGTCGGGCCGGCCGCCGAGAATCTGGCGCATCATGGCGAAGGTCGGCGCCTGCGGATCGAACTCGTCGAAGCCGGCGTGGTTGATGATCGCTCGTGCGAGGTCCGGGTGCCGGATGCCGACGACGGTGGAGGTGATCCCGCCCTCGCTGAACCCGGTGAGCAGCGGCCGGTCGAGGTCGAGGGCCTCGATCAGCGCCGCGACGTCGTCGGCGAGGAGGTCGAAGGTGATCGGTCCGGACGTGTGGGCGGTGCGGCCGCAGCCGCGTGTGTCCGGCGCGATGACCCGAAAGTGCTCGGCGAGCGTGTCCATGTACGAGGCGTACGCCACCGGTACACCTGCCCAGATCGGATTCGTAGACACCATGCCTCCGTGCAGAAGGATCAACGGCACGCCAGCGCCGTGCTCGAGGTAGTGAATCTCGATGCCGTTAGCCTTGATGTGATTGCTCGTCGTCATGCACCGAAGCTATGCAGGAGGGTGCTTCGAAGCATGGGGCGATCGCCTCATCTTCACCGCGGTGCGCCGAGCCGTCCCGACCCGGCCACCCTCGAACTCGACGCAGTAGCAGGGGTTCGATCAAGGCCCCGGCTCGGTGCTCGAACACCGCCGGGGCCGCCTCGTTATTGATCTTCGTGTGGGTCGGTGCGTCTCACGGACGTCTCACGGAACCGGCGGGGAGCGTGCGGAAGAGGCCCGATTCAGCGGACTTTGGCCGGAACCAGGCCAGCGCGGACGGACCCCATAGACTGCACAGACGGGGCGCCTATGGTTTGGGAGCGAGGGGCCGTGGGTTCGAATCCCGCCACCCCGGCGAGCGAGGCCGAGGGCGAAGCTTCTTTCGCTCTTGGCCGAGCGAACAGCTCTGCCGGGAAGTCACCCACGCCTGTCTCGCGTCATTAAGGAGCGATCAGCACTGTGAAGAGCACCGTCGAGGCCCTCGGCCCAACCCGTGTGCGCCTGGCCGTCGAGGTCCCGTTCGAGGAGCTCAAGCCCAGCTTCGACGCCGCGTACAAGAAGATCGGCGCCCAGGTCCGGATTCCCGGCTTCCGACCCGGGAAAGCGCCGGCGCGGATCATCGACCAGCGGGTGGGCCGCGCCGTAGTGCTCGAGGAGGCGGTGAACAGTGCGCTGCCGCAGGCCTACGGCGACGCCGTCCGAGCGAACGGCGTGCGCGCACTGGGCCAGCCGGACATCGAGGTCACAAGCCTGGACGACGGAGAGCAGCTCGCCTTCACGGCCGAGGTCGACGTTCGGCCCGACATTCCCCTGCCGGCGCTGACCGGGATCGCCATCGAGGTCGACGACGTCACCGTGAGTGACGAGGAGGTGGACGCCGAGCTGGACGCACTACGGGAGCGCTTCGCCACGCTGACCGGAGTCGAGCGAGCCGTCCAGAGCGGTGACTACGTAGCAATTGACATCGTCGCCCGGATCGACGGAGCCGAGGTCGACGGTGGGTCAGCCTCGAACCTGTCCTACGAGGTGGGCAACGCCGATCTCATCGACGGTCTCGACGAGGCGATTACCGGGACGAATGCTGAAGATTCGGTGACGTTCGACACCACGTTGCGGTCCGGTGACCACGCGGGGGAGCAGGCGGCCGTAGCCGTCACGGTCAAGTCGGTCAAGGAGAAGGAGCTGCCCGCGCTCGACGACGAATTCGCCGCGTTGGCGAGCGAGTTCGACACCGTCGACGAGTTGCGGGCCGACCTACGGACCCGGCTGGAGCGCGCGAAGTCCTTCGTTCAGGGCAGCCAAGCGCGGGATCGGGTCCTGGACCAGCTGCTCGATACGGTCGACTTTCCGCTTCCGGACTCCGCTATCCAGGCCGAAGTCGACTTTCGGGAACACGAGATCGTGCACTCCTTCGATCACGACGATGCGGCGTTCGAGGAATTCCTCGAACGGCAGGGACAGACCCGCGACGAGTTCACCGAGCAGCTGCGCGAATCGGCCCGAAAGTCCGTGAAGGCCCAATTCTTGCTCGACGCGGTCGCCGACGCCGAGCAGGTCGAGGTGAGCGAGGCCGAGCTGACCGACTACCTCGTCCGACAGGCGGGCCGATACAACATGCCCCCGCAGGAGTTCGCCAACCAGCTGGTCGAGGCGGGAAACCTGCCCGCGCTGATGGCCGACGTGCGACGGAACAAGGCCCTGGCCGCGGTCTTGGCGGACGCCACCGTCACGGACTCGTCCGGTCGTGCCGTAGACCTCGGCGCACTTACCCCGACTCAGCTGGCCGAGCCGGACGACGAGACCGACACCCCGGACGAGTGAGGGCGCGCCACCGGTCGCGGCCGGTCACGCCGTCAGCGAAACCGGGGCGTCCTGGGGAGTGAGGCGACGGGCTTGCCCGTTAGGGTCGGTAGCAAGCCCGTTGCAAAGGAGCCTCAGCCGTGACCCCTGAATCGCCGCCCGGCGACCCACGCCGGCCTTACCTGTACGAGCCGGTCCGGACGGTCGAGCGGCGCAGCCCCGGCGGGGGGATGAACCTCAACGACTCGGTCTACGACCGGTTGCTCCGGGAGCGGATCATCTTTCTCGGCCAGGCCGTTGACGACGCTATCGCCAACCAGATCTGCGCGCAGCTGCTGCTGTTGTCGGCGGAGGACGCCAAGCGCGACATCAACCTGTACATCAACTCGCCCGGTGGATCGGTCACCGCCGGCATGGCGATCTTCGACACGATGGAGCTCATCGAGTGCGACGTGGCCACCTGGGCGATGGGCCTGTCGGCGTCAATGGGTCAGTTCCTCCTTTCGGCCGGTGCCCGGGGGAAGCGGTACGCGCTTCCGCACGCGCGCATCCTGATGCACCAGGGATCGGCCGGCCTGTACGGCACCGCGTCCGACATCAAGATCCAAGCCGAGCAGTGGAACCTGACCAAGCGGGAGATGGCGGAGATCACCGCCCTGCACACGGGCCAGAGCGTCGAGCAGGTCGAGCGGGACAGCGATCGCGACCGATGGTTCACCGCCCAGGAGGCGCTGGAGTACGGGTTCGTCGACCACATCGTCCGCCGGGCCAGCGAGGTGCCTGGCGGCGTGGCGCCATCCGAGTGAGCGAGACGAGAGAGAGCCAGAGATGACGAACTACCACCCTCCAGCCGGATTGCATCTGCCCCACGAGGCCCGCTATGTCCTGCCCTCGTTCGTCGAGCGCACGAACTACGGCATCAAGGAATCCAACCCGTACAACAAGTTGTTCGAGGAGCGCATCATCTTCCTCGGCGCGCCCATCGACGATGTCGTCGCTAATGACGTCATGGCGCAGCTGATCGTGCTGGAATCCACCGACCCGGACCGCGACATCCAGATCTACATCAACTCGCCCGGCGGATCGTTCACCGCGTTGACCGCGATCTACGACACCATGCAGTACATCCGCCCCGAGATCCAGACCTACTGCATGGGGCAGGCCGCATCGGCGGCGGCGGTGCTGCTCGCCGCGGGCAGCAAGGGCAAGCGCTACGCGTTGCCGCAATCGCGCATTCTCATCCACCAACCGTCCGGTGGCACCGAGGGCCCGATGCAGATCTCCGACCTGGACATCCAGGCCCGCGAGATCCTGCGGATGCGGCTGCTGATGGAGGAGATCCTGGCTCGGCACACCGGGCAGCCGATCGAGCAGGTCCGGCTGGACGTGGAACGGGACAAGATCTTCACCGCCGAGCAGGCCAAGGAATACGGCATCGTCGACGACGTGATATCCACCCGCAAGCTAGTCAATTAGGGCATAATCCCTCGAGGGCCCGGCGCTGGCTCGCCGCCACGCCGGACGCGCCGATTGCAGGGGACTTCCCTGGTAATTCCGGGTACCGTTCGGGATCTGGGTGTCCGGCCCAGCCAGGTGGCGTTGATCGGGGCAACAGAGGGGAACGAAACGCTCGTGGCACGAGTCGGCGAGACGGGTGACCTGCTCAAATGCTCTTTCTGCGGAAAGAGTCAGAAGCAGGTCAAGAAGCTCATCGCGGGCCCGGGCGTTTACATCTGCGACGAATGCATCGATCTGTGCAACGAGATCATCGAAGAAGAGCTGGCCGAGACCAGTGAGTTCAGCTTCGACGAGTTGCCCAAACCGAGCGAAATCTACGACTTCCTCAACGGCTACGTCGTCGGTCAGGATCTGGCCAAGAAGACTCTTGCCGTGGCGGTTTACAACCACTACAAGCGCGTCCAGGCCGGCGGCGAAACCAAGCCGCGCAACGCCGACGCCAACGTCGAGCTGGCCAAGTCCAACATCCTGCTGCTCGGTCCCACCGGCTCCGGCAAGACGCTGCTCGCGCAAACCCTGGCCCGGATGCTCAACGTGCCCTTCGCCATCGCCGATGCGACCGCGCTCACCGAGGCTGGCTACGTCGGCGAGGACGTGGAGAACATCCTTCTCAAGCTGATCCAGGCGGCGGACTACGACGTCAAGCGGGCCGAGACCGGCATCATCTACATCGATGAGGTCGACAAGATTGCCCGCAAGGCCGAGAACCCGTCCATCACCCGGGACGTCTCCGGGGAGGGCGTGCAGCAAGCGCTGCTGAAGATCCTCGAGGGCACCACCGCATCGGTGCCCCCCCAAGGCGGACGCAAGCATCCGCACCAAGAGTTCATCCAGATCGACACCACCAACGTGCTGTTCATCGTCGGCGGTGCGTTCGCCGGACTCGACACGATCATCGAGTCGCGGGTGGGCAAGAAGGGCCTCGGCTTCGGGGCCGAGCTGAAAACGAAGTTCGAGCGGGACACCCGAGATGTGTTCGTCGAGGTGATGCCGGAGGACCTGATGAAGTTCGGGCTGATCCCGGAGTTCATCGGCCGGCTTCCGGTCATCACGTCGGTACGGCCGCTCGACCGAGACGCGCTCGTGCAGATTCTCACCGAGCCGCGCAACGCCCTGGTCAAGCAGTACGACAAGCTGTTCGAACTCGACAACGTCGAGCTCGAGTTCGACGACTCGGCGCTGCAGGCGATCGCCGACCAGGCGGTGCTCCGCGGCACCGGGGCCCGCGGGTTGCGCGCCATCATGGAAGAGGTCCTGCTCTCGGTGATGTACGAGGTCCCGTCCCGCGAAGACGTGGCGCGGGTCGTCATCACCCGGGAGACGGTGCTGGATCACGTCTACCCGACGCTTGTGCCTCGCGAACCGCCGAAGCGTGAACGCCGGGAGAAGTCCGCCTGACCTCAGCCGGGTCTCGGACCGACTGCCACCGAGACGTAGTCGCCGACGGGCCGGTAGCCCAACCGCTGGTAGATCGCGTTGGACGTCGGATTGGCGAGGTTGGTGAACAGCACCGGCACCGCGCCGTCGTCGAGGACGTCCTGGGTGGCGACCGCGGTTACCGCTCCGCCGTAGCCCTGGCCGCGATCTTCCGGCGGCGTGTACACCGGACCGATGCGCGCGGAACCCAGAGCTGGCAGTCGGCGTGCGGCCATGGACACCGGTTCGCCGTCGACCCAGAACCAGGCGCCGCCGTTTGCCACCATGCGGTCGACGGACTGCTCCAGGTCTAGGCCGCGCGCGTCCGCCTCATCCGCGAAGGCGCGGTACCAGGCCAGCAGCAACGATCGGTCGGCTGGACCAGCGCGACGGGCCGACCCGGGGACGCCGGTCGGCGCATCCAGCGTGTCCAGCCGGAACAGCCGCTGATCCATCCGGTTCCGGATGGGCACGGCCTGCTCGGCGATCTCCGCGCACGCGGGCAACGGACCGCCGATCGCCGCTAGGTCGGGCAACCCGCGCAGCGCGGTCACGAGTTCCGCGCGGGCCTCCGGATCGGTCCAGCGACCGGTTACGACCACCGGCGTCGTCGGATTCGATCGGGCTGCGAGGTCGTCGCTCTCCGGGACGGCCACGCACCAGCCGTCGGCATACGGCTCCTCGAGCACCTGGAGCACCGATCCGAGGACGGTGTTCCGCACCGGATCTGCCGCGAGCACGGGGCGGATCAAGGCCGCGATCTCATCCGCGTCCGTCGAGAGTTTGGTCTGCACGGTCCGATCATCACCAGGCTGATCGCCGGGCGACAACCCGTTTACTACCGAGCGGCCGGGCCGGGCGCGCGGCCTCCGTACCATGCTGATGTGACCGCGCCCGACACATCGGCCCAGACGACATTGCCAATCCAGTTCGAGCCTGCGGCGGTAGAAGGTTCGCTTTACGAGCGGTGGGTCGAGCGAGGCTATTTCACGGCGGATGTGACGAGCGATCGACCGACGTTCTCGATGGTGATCCCGCCCCCCAATGTCACCGGGAGCCTGCACGTCGGGCACGCGCTCGGGCACACGTTGATGGACGCGATCGTGCGGCGCAAGCGCATGCAGGGCTACGAAACCTTGTGGCTGCCCGGCATGGATCACGCCAGTATCTCCGTGCAAAACCTCGTCGAGCGGCACCTGGCCGAGACCGAGGGCAAGGGCCGGTTCGACTACACGCGCGAGGAGTTCATCGCCAAGACCTGGGCCTGGAAAGAGGAGTACGGCGGCAAGATCCTCGGCCAGATGCGCCGTCTCGGTGACAGCGTCGACTGGTCGCGGGAGCGGTTCACCCTCGATGAGGGACTGTCCCGCGCCGTCCAGACGATCTTCAAGCGGCTCTACGACGATGATTTGATCTACCGCGCGGAACGGATCATCAACTGGTGCCCGCGCGACCTGACCGCGCTGTCCGATATCGAGGTCGATCATTCCGACGACGACGGGGAACTCGTCTCGGTCCGCTACGGCGAGGGCGACGATTCGGTGGTCGTCGCCACCACCCGGGTCGAGACCATGCTGGGCGACACGGCCGTGGCGGTGCATCCGGACGACGCTCGGTATGCCCACCTGGTCGGCCGGACGGTGACACTGCCGCTGACCAACCGGGTTATCCCCGTCGTTGCGGACTCCCAGGTCGATCCGTCTTTCGGTACCGGCGCGGTCAAGGTGACGCCCGCCCACGACCCGAACGACTTCGAGATCGGCCAACGGCACGGCTTGCCCAATCTGGTGATCATGGACGAGCGGGCGATCATCACCGTGCCTGGGCCCTACCAGGGGCTAGACCGGTTCGAAGCGCGCGCGGCCATGGTCGCAGCGTTGCGGGAGGACGGCCGGATCGTGGCCGAGCAGCGGCCGTACGTGCACGCTGTCGGGCACTGCGATCGCTGCAACACGGTCATCGAGCCGCGGCTGTCGCTGCAGTGGTTCGTGCGGGTGGCGCCGTTGGCCCGGGCGGCCGGCGACGCCGTGCGCGCCGGTCGCACCCGCATCGACCCGGTCTCGCTCGCGCCACGATACTTCGACTGGGTCGACTCGATGCACGACTGGTGCATCAGCCGCCAGCTGTGGTGGGGCCATCGCATCCCGGTCTGGTATTCACCCGACGGCGACGACGCCTGCTTCGGACCGGGCGAGACACCGCCACCGGGCTGGACGCAGGACCCCGACGTTCTCGATACCTGGTTCTCCTCGGCGCTGTGGCCCTTCTCGACTCTCGGTTGGCCCGAGGACACACCGGATCTGCGGCGGTTCTATCCGACGGACATTCTTCTCACCGGCTACGACATCATCTTCTTCTGGGTCGTCCGGATGATGATGTTCGGTTTGTACGCGATGGACGACGTGCCGTTTCGAACGGTCGCCCTCACCGGGCTCATCCGCGACAAGCTGGGCCGGAAGATGTCGAAATCCAAGGGAAATGTCGTCGATCCGCTCGATTGGATGGCCACCTACGGCGCGGACGCGGTCCGGTTTACCTTTGCCCGTGGCGCGAATCCCGGCGTCGACGTTCCGGTCGACGAGGAGTGGGTGGCCGCGTCCCGCAACTTCGGCACCAAGCTGTGGAACGCGGCGCGTTTCGCGCTGCTGAATGGCGCCACCGTCGACGGCGAGGTGCCCCAGGATGTGAGTGGCGCCGACGCGTGGATCCTGTCGCGGCTGCAGGCCGTGATCTGCGAGATCGACGATCTCTACGAACGGTTCGAGTTCGCCAAGATCGCGACCCTGCTCTACCACTTCGCGTGGGACGAGGTGTGCGACTGGTACGTCGAGCTGGCCAAGGTCACGCTGGCCGGGCCGCGCGGGGACGTCACGCGGCGGGTGCTCGGCGAGGTGCTCGATGCGCTACTGCGCCTGCTGCACCCGCTCATGCCGTTCGTGACCGAGGTGCTGTGGACGGCCCTGACCGGTGGCGAGTCGGTCGTCGTCGCGCCCTGGCCGATCGCCGAGACCAGCCGCGCGGACGCCAGCGCCGAAGCCCAGATTGCGCGCGTGCAGGCCGTGGTGTCCGAGGGTCGTCGGTTCCGCGCGGATCAGGGGCTGAAGCCGTCCGCGCGTATACCGGCGCGGGTCACCGGCCTCATCGATGGCCTGGCCGAGGTTCGCTGGCTGCTGCGCCTCGAGGACCCGGGCGGGTCGTTTCACCCGACCGCGTCCGTGGCCGTGCCCGGGGGCGGGTTCATCGAGATGGACCTCTCCGGCGCGGTGGACGTGGCCGCCGAGCGGGCCCGCTACGCCAAGGATCTCGGCGCGGCGCGGCAGGAACGGGACAAGACGGCAGCCAAGCTGGCCAATCCCGCGTTCGCCGAGAAGGCGCCCGAGCCGGTCGTGGCGAAGACGCGGGACCGGCTGGCAGCGGCTGAGGCGGACATCGTGCGGATCGAGTCGGCGCTGGCCGCGCTGCCGCCGGCCTGAACGCCGCGGGTCGCTCCATTCACCGCCCGATTGCTGGGTAGTGCTGCCGACCCTCTCGTGGGGACACTCGTAGACTCGCCTGGCGTGGCTCCTTCCGCGCCGGCCGACGCCGACCAGTACGTCACGCGCCTCCGGCAGGTCGAGGCCCAGATCACCAGCCGGTGGGGCGAGGGTCGTATTCATCCGACCAAGGAGCGCATCGCCGCCCTCGTCGACCTGCTCGGCGAGCCGCAGCGCAGCTACCGCTCGATCCATCTGACCGGCACCAACGGCAAGACGACCACGGCCCGCATGATCGAGGAGTTGCTGCACAGCTTCGGGTTGCGAACCGGCCGTTACACCAGCCCGCACCTGTCCTCGATCACCGAACGGATCGTCCTGTCGGGCGAGCCCATCTCGGCCCGCCGCTTCGTCGACACCTACCAGGAAATCCTTCCGTACATCCAATTGGTGGACGACAGGTTCGAGACCAAGCTGTCCTTCTTCGAGGTCATGACCGCCCTCGCCTTCGCGGTGTTCGCCGATGCGCCGGTCGACGTCGCGGTCGTGGAGGTCGGCCTGGGCGGCGAATGGGACGCCACCAACGTGCTGGACGGGCAGATCGCCGTCGTCACGCCCATCGACCTCGACCACACGGCGTTGCTGGGCGGGACGGTCGCTTCCATCGCGCGCGAGAAAGCGGGAATCATCAAGCCGGACGCCATCGCGATCCTGGCCTCGCAGCAGCCAGATGCGGCCGCGGAGCTGCTCGCCCGAGCGGCGAAGGTCGGCGCCGCGGTGGCCCGCGAGGGACTGGAGTTCGGGGTACTGGACCGCTCGGTGGCGGTGGGCGGTCAAGTTCTCACCCTGCAGGGCCTCGGCGGCGTGTACGACGGGCTGTTCCTACCGTTGCACGGCGCCCACCAGGCCCAGAATGCCGCAGTGGCCTTGGCGGCGGCCGAGGCCTTCTTCGGGGCGGGGGCCGGGGCGGGGCCGATCGATGCGGAGGTCGTACGGACGGCGTTCGCGGCCGTCCGCTCGCCCGGTCGGCTCGAGGCGGTTCGCGCGGCGCCGACGATCCTGCTCGACGCGGCGCACAACCCGCACGGTATGGCCGCCTCGGTCGCCGCCCTCGTGGAGGCGTTCGACTTCCGGCGGCTGATCGGTGTCGTCGGCGTGCTGGCCGACAAGGACGTTCCCGGGCTGCTTCGCCCCCTCGAAGTCGTTCTCGACGAGATCGTCGCGACCCAGAACTCCTCGCCCCGCGCGTTGCCAGCCGACGCGTTGGGCGGGGTAGCCGTCGAGATCTTCGGGGCCGATCGCGTTACGGTCGAGCCCCGGCTCGACGATGCGATCGAGGCGGCGGTCCGGCTGGCCGAGGAGAGCGACGACGACCTCCTCGCCGGCGCCGGCGTCCTGATCACCGGTTCGGTGATCACGGCCGGCGAGGCCCGTACCCTGCTTGTCCGGCCGGGATCGTGACCGAGGACCGCGACGACGACGCCGCTGGCGGCCGCCCGGCCGACGAGGCTACCGGGCTGCGGGACGAGGGCGAACCCACTCCGGAACAGCTCGCCGAGCGGGCCGCGCGCGCTGACAAGGCGATCTCGCGGGCGCTGGCCGTGGTGCTCTGCTTGGAGGCGCTCTGCGTCCTGCTCGTACCCCGAGCAATTGCCCAGACGTCGGTGGGCTTGGGCGGCACGAAGACCGGTCTGCTGATCGGTCTCGCAGTCGTGCTCGTAGCGGCGGGACTGGTGGTCCGTCGGCGGTTCGGGATCGCGGTCGGGTCAGCCTTGCAGGTGCCCATGTTCGCCATCGGGCTGTGGGTCTACGGGTTCCTGATCGTCGCGGCGATCTTTCTGGGCGTCTGGCTCTATCTGCTGAATCTGCGCCACGAACTCGTGGGGACACCCGGCGGGATCCGTATGCTGATCTCCTGATCGCCCTCGTGGACGTACCGTCCCGCGCCGTCGTGGGTCAGCTGTCAACCACTGATTGCCACTGACGTCACTGCCGTACCGCGCGTGCGCGGGACGCGACATCCGCGGTTTACCGGGCACTAGACTCCGCCCCCGTGACCGCAGCGGTGGAACGCACGCTTGTGATCGTCAAGCCCGACGGGGTGGCGCGCGGCTTGTCGGGGGAGATCATCCGGCGGATCGAGTCGAAGGGTTACCGGATCAGCGCGCTGCGCATGCGAATGGCCGACCCGGAGCTACTGGCCCGGCATTACGCCGAGCACGTGGGCAAGCCGTTCTACGAACCGTTGGTGGATTTCATGCTGTCCGGGCCGGTGGTGGCGTTGATCGCCGAAGGGCAGCGGGTGATCGAGGGCTTCCGGTTGCTGGCCGGGGCCACCGATCCGACGTCAGCCGCACCAGGCACGATCCGCGGCGACCTGGGTCGGGACTGGGGGCTGCGGGTCCAGCAGAACCTGGTACACGGCTCGGATTCGGCCGAGTCAGCCGCGCGGGAGGTCGCGCTGTGGTTTCCCGAGGCCTAGTGGTTCACCTCCGGGCCGCGGTCTAGCGAGCGCCGGCGAATAGCCCAACCGCCGGCCCCGTGGGTCGTAGCATGGTGCAGCGTGACCGTCGAGTCCCTGTTCCCTCGCTTGGAACCGCTGCTGGCTCAGGTCGGCAAGCCGATCCAGTATGTCGGCGGGGAGCTGAACGCCCGGGTCAAGGCGTGGGACGAGGTGGATGTCCACTGGGCGCTCATGTACCCGGATGCGTACGAGGTCGGGTTGCCCAATCAAGGCGTACAAATCCTCTACGAGGTGATCAATGAGCGGCCGGACGCCCTGGCCGAGCGCACGTACGCGGTGTGGCCCGATCTCGAGGCGCTGCTGCGGTCGCACGGCATCGGTCAGTTCACGGTCGACGCGCACCGGCCCGTGGCGGCATTCGACCTGCTGGGGGTCAGCTTCGCCACCGAGCTCGGCTACACCAACCTGTTGACCGCGCTCGACCTGGCCGGCATCCCGCTGCAGGCGGCCGATCGCGACGACTCGCATCCGCTGGTCATCGCCGGTGGACACGCCGCCTTCAACCCGGAGCCGATCGCACAGTTCATCGACGCCGCGCTCCTCGGCGACGGCGAGCAGGCGGTCGGGGTGATCACCGAGATCGTCCGCGACGCGAAGCAGAACGGGCTGGGCCGGGACGACACGCTGGCCCGGCTGGCGGCGACGGGTGGGGTCTACGTCCCGCGCTTCTACGACGTGAGCTACCTCGCGGACGGTCGGCTGGCCGCGGTTGTGCCCAATAGACCAGGGGATTCCGAGCCAGGGTGGCCAAGCACACGGTCATGGACCTCGACTCGTGGCCTTATCCCAAGGCGCCGCTCGTGCCGATGGCCGAAACCGTGCACGAGCGGATGAGCGTGGAGATCTTTCGCGGCTGCACCCGCGGCTGCCGGTTCTGCCAAGCCGGCATGATCACTCGCCCGGTGCGGGAACGCAGCATCACCGGCATCGGCGAGATGGTCGCGAACGGTCTCGCGGCGACCGGGTTCGAGGAGGTGGGGCTGCTGTCCCTCTCCAGCGCCGACCATTCCGAGATCGGCGTGATCGCCAAGAGCCTGGCCGATCGGTACGCGGACGAGCAGGTGTCGCTGTCGCTTCCGTCGACACGGGTGGACGCGTTCAATATCGAGCTCGCCAACGAGTTCTCCCGCAACGGCCGGCGCTCGGGTCTGACCTTCGCCCCCGAGGGCGGGAGCGAACGGCTGCGCCGGGTGATCAACAAGATGGTGAGCAAGGACGACCTGATCCGCACGGTGTCGACGGCTTACGCGCAGGGCTGGCGTCAGGTCAAGCTCTATTTCATGTGTGGTCTACCGACCGAGACCGACGAGGACGTGCTCGAGATCGCGCAGATGGCGCACGACGTCATCCGAGCCGGCCGCGAGGTCACGGGGAGCAAGGACATCCGGTGCACGGTGTCGATCGGCGGATTCGTGCCCAAGCCGCACACGCCGTTTCAGTGGGCGGCCCAGGCGCCGGCCGACGTCGTCGACGCTCGACTGCGCAAGCTGCGGGCGGCAATCAACGCCGATCGATCGCTCGGCCGCAACGTCGGCATGCGGTATCACGACGGCGAACCGTCGATCGTCGAAGGGCTGCTCTCACGCGGCGATCGCCGGGTGGGAGCGGTCATCGAACGGGTGTGGCGAGACGGTGGCCGCTTCGACGGGTGGAGCGAGTACTTCTCCTACGCGCGGTGGACGGAGGCAGCCGCCGAAGTTCTCCCTCCGCTCGGGGTCGATCTCGCCTGGTACACGACCCGCGAGCGGGAAGCGGACGAGACGCTCCCGTGGGATCACCTCGATGCCGGCCTGGACAAGCAGTGGCTGTGGGACGACTGGCAGGACGCATTGGCCGAATTCGAACAGGATGACTGCCGCTGGACGCCGTGCTTCGACTGCGGCGTCTGCACGACGCTGGGCACCGACATCCAGGTCGGACCGACGGGGCGGACCCTGCTGCCACTGGCCCCGTCCGCTCGCTGACGGACGGTGCCCACCCGCCAGCCCACCGGGCCGCCTGCGGCGCCGGTGGTGCAGCGAATCCGGCTGCGGTACGCCAAGCGCGGCCGGCTGCGGTACGCGTCGCACCGCGATCTCGCGCGCGCCTTCGAGCGGGCGCTACGGCGGGCCGGCGTGCCGATGGCCTACTCGGCCGGATTCACGCCCCATCCCAAGATCTCCTACGCTGGGGCCGCGCCGACTGGCGTGGCGAGCGACGCGGAGTACCTGGAGATCGGTCTGCGAGCGCGCGCCCGTGACCTGGCCGAGCTGCGAGACCGGCTCGACGCCGCGCTGCCGGACGGCCTGGACATCCTGGAGGCGGTCGAGGCGAGTCCCGGAGGCCTGGCCGAGCGGCTCGAGGCGTCGCTCTGGCGGTTGGAATTCGCCGGTCTCGCCGGTGAGCTGCAATCGCTCGTCGAGGGACTGCTGGCCCGCGAACACCTGCCGGTCGAGAGGCTGACGAAGGACGGCCGACGGACCGTCGACGCGCGGGGCGCGATCAGGTCCGCGACCGTCGGCGTGCCCCGCGACGCTCCGCATGCGATACTTGATGTGGTGGTTCGGCAGGTCACGCCCGCCGTTCGACCCGACGACATCGTCGCTGCGTTGCGCGCTGTCGCCGGCCTCGCCCATGACGATCCGCGGTGGACCTACCGCGCGATGCGGGTGGCGCAGGGGCCGCTCGATGGGGCTGGCGCGGTCGGCGACCCGCTCGCTGTCGATCGCTCGTGGCGAGAGACGTCGTAGTACCACCGCTCGGCCGCCAGGTCGGGCGAACCGAGACTTTGCGCGCGCACCGCGGTGCGCGCCTACCCCGCCTCCATGCGGCTGCAGTGACGCCCATCGCGTCGCGCGCCCGGGGGCCGAACGGAGAGACCCGAGCCGATGCTCGAACCTGACAACCCGGCCGACGGCGCTGCGCCGACGCCCACACCTGCCCCCACTGACCAGGAAATCCGCCCCCGGCGTCGGACCAAGAAGGCAGCGCCGCCCCCGCCCGAGCCGGAGGCGGTTACGCCGACCGACGACGCTCCGGCGAAGGCACCTCGCCGCCGCCGCTCGGCGGCGCGTCCGGCCGCGGACGCCATCGTCGCCGAGGGGTCGGCCGCCGATCCGGCCGGCGAGCCGGACGCCGCGCCGGCCCGCCCCACCCGGCGCCGGGCGGCCAAGAAGGTGGCCGCTGAAGCGGGTGCCGTCCCGCAGAGTCCTCCGGCCACCTCGCCAACTCCTGCGGCGGAGATCGCGGACGCGGTGGCGGCTGAGACCGCGGCGATGGTCGCGCCCACCGTGACTTTCGTCGCGCCGTCGACCGCGTCCGAGCCGGCCCCTCGCCGACGACGGCGAGCGGCGGCCGCAACTGGGCCGGTGACCGAGGAACTCGCCCACGCTGCGACCGAAGCCGAGCAGCCGGCCGCCGTCGAGGCGGACGCCGCGATCGAGGAGCCCGAGGAGGTTCGCGAGCTCGCCGCCGAGGAGGCAACCGGCGCCCGGCGCCGCCGGCGGCGGGGCCGTCGGGGTCGGGGGCGGCGAGACGCTGACGAGATCACCGAGGTGGCGGAGGGGCCGGACAGCCCGGCGTCGGACGAGGCCAGCGCCACCGACGACACCGGGTCGGACCAGGACGCCGAGACGACCGAGGGGGAGACGACGTCGGCGTCCCGTCGGCGCCGACGCCGACGGCGGCGGGACGCCGAGAGTGCTGACGAGACCGCCGCCGAATCGGGGGACGACCCGGCCGACACGGTCGTCCACGTCCGGGAGGGCCGGACGCGGGAGGCTCCGCCGCAGAACGGCGACGGCGTGCGCGGGGTCCGCGGGTCCACCCGCCTGGAGGCCAAGCGCCAGCGTCGACAGGAGGGCCGGGATTCCGGGCGCCGCCGCGCTCCGATCCTCACCGAGGCCGAATTCCTCGCCCGGCGCGAGGCCGTCGATCGCACGATGGCGGTACGTGAACTCGGTGATCGCACCCAGATCGCCGTGCTCGAGGACGGCGTGCTGGTGGAGCACTACGTCACCCGCGCGTCCGCGACGTCGTACGTCGGCAATGTCTACCTGGGCCGTGTGCAGAACGTGCTGCCCAGCATGGAGGCGGCGTTCGTCGACATCGGCAAGGGACGCAACGGCGTGCTGTATGCCGGCGAGGTCAACTGGGATATCTCCGGCCTCGAAGGCAAGGCCCGCGCCATCGAGAACGCCCTCAAGTCTGGGGATACGGTCCTGGTCCAGGTGACCAAGGACCCGGTCGGCCACAAGGGGGCTCGGCTGACCAGCCAGATCTCCTTGCCCGGTCGGTTCCTGGTCTATGTTCCCCGTGGCGGCATGACCGGGATCAGCCGCAAACTCCCCGATACCGAGCGGCACCGGTTGAAGTCGATCCTCAAGAAGGTCGTCCCCGAGGACGCTGGAGTGATCATCCGCACCGCCGCGGAAGGCGCCACCGAGGAGGAGCTGACGCGGGATGTCGAGCGGCTGACCGCCCAGTGGAACGCCATCCAGGAGAAGGCGCGCCAACCGAAGTCCGCCCCGACGCTCGTCTACGGCGAGCCAGACCTCGCGATCCGGGTCGTACGCGACGTCTTCAACGAGGACTTCGACCGGCTCATCGTCGAGGGCGAGCAGGAGTGGGCGACGGTATCCAACTACGTGGCGGAGGTCGCGCCTGACCTGCGCGACCGGGCCAGCCGGCACACCGGTGAGAGTGATCTCTTCCACGAGCTACGCGTCGACGAACAACTGAGCAAGGCCCTGAGCCGGAAGGTGTTCCTCCCCTCCGGTGGTTCACTCGTGATCGACCGGACCGAGGCGATGACGGTCATCGACGTGAACACGGGGAAGTTCATCGGCGCGGGCGGAAACCTCGAGCAAACGGTCACCCGCAACAACATCGAAGCCGCCGAAGAGATCGTGCGGCAGCTGCGACTGCGCGACATCGGCGGCATCATCGTCATCGACTTCATCGACATGGTGCTGGAAAGCAACCGAGACCTCGTGTTGCGACGGCTCATCGAGTGTCTCGGACGGGACCGGACCAAGCATCAGGTCGCCGAGGTCACGTCGTTGGGTCTCGTGCAGATGACCCGCAAGCGGGTGGGTGAAGGCCTGCTCGAGGCGTTCAGCGAGCCCTGCCCGACATGCGGCGGCCGGGGATTGCTGATCCATGACGAGCCGGTCGACCAACGCCGCGAGGAAGCGTCCGCGGACGATCGCCCGGCCGCGAAGCGAAGCCGCCGCAAGCGGGGCGAGGCCGCCAGCGAGGCCGCGGAACCGGCCATGACCACCCAGCAGCGTAAGACCGCGGCGACCGCCATGGCGGCCATCGCAGGCATGCGTTCCGGGCCGGATAGCGACCAGCCCGAACCAGTGGTGCCGGCCGCCGCGGACGAGACGGCGGAAGCACACGCCGACTCGGGCGCCGCTGAACATCGGGCGGAGGTCGCCGAGGTGGCGGAGGTCGATGGCTCCCGGCCAGTACCGGCCGAGCCGCCCAGCGACACCGAATCAGAGGTCGACGTCGAGACGAAGCCGCCGGCTGACGGTGAATCCGCCGAGCCGAGCCGAGCGCCGGGGGATCGGCGTCGCCGCTCGGCATCCCGGCCGGCGGGGCCGCCAGTCCCGGTCGGCTAATGCTTACATGATTACGTGTACATGAAGCTGCTTACGAAAGATCCAACTACGTCCGGTTCGTCCCGGGTAGAGGCATTCAGCGACGGCGTATTCGCGATCGCCATCACGCTGCTCATCCTCGACATCAAGGTGCCCGATGTCGAGCCCGGTCAGCACCTGTGGTCCGCGCTGGGCCAGCAGTGGCCGTCGTACGCGGCCTACGTCGTGAGCTTCCTCGTCATAGGCATCATCTGGCTGAACCATCACACCCTGTTCGGCTATGTAGCGCGCGTCGACCGCGGGCTGGTAATGATCAATTTGCTCCTGCTGCTCGTCGTCGCAGCCATCCCCTGGCCGACCGCCCTGATGGCGGAGTACTTGCGGGACGACACCGCATCGCACGACGCGGCGGTGGTCTATAGCGGCGTCATGGTGCTGGTCGCTGTCGCCTACGTCTCGCTGTGGTGGTGGGCAACTCGCAGCGATCGGCTGCTGTACCCGGATGTCGACTACGTACGCGCGCGGGCCACCCGAGGTCGGTTTGCCCTCGGTTTGGTCGTCTATCCGGTCACCGTCCTGCTGGCATTCATCTCGGCGCCGCTGACGTTGGCAGTGCACGGGGTGCTCGCGCTCTACTACGCGTTCAATCAGGTCGCCGTGCCTCGTACGGGATCAGGATGAGCGATCCCGACGGCGCTTTGCTGACCGCGCGGGCCGTGCCGTATTCTGATCGGTGGCCCATCGCGTGGTGGGCCGTTGTTGCGTGCGCGTCGATCGCCGCCGCTCTCGCCTGATCCGAGGAGTGGACTCGCGATGTACGCCATCGTCAAGACCGGCGGCAAGCAGTACCGGGTGGCCGTTGGTGACGTCGTGTCGGTGGAGAAGCTTCCCGCCGCTCCGGGCGAGCAGGTCTCGTTGCCTGCGGTGCTCGTGGTGGATGGCGAGAAGGTCACCCACGACGCTGAGCAGCTCGCGGCGGTCACGGTGACCGCGGAAGTGATCGCCCAGGCCAAGGGCCCGAAGATCAATATTCATAAGTTCAAGAGCAAGACCGGATATCACAAGCGCATGGGGCACCGGCAACGGCTGACCCAGCTGAAGGTGACCGGGATCGATGCGGCGGGCGCGACGACGTCGGCCGGTAGGAAGTAAGGACCCCAGATGGCTCACAAGAAGGGCGCGTCCAGTTCGCGTAACGGCCGCGACTCGACTGCGCAGCGGTTGGGCGTAAAGCGATTCGGCGGCCAGTCCGTCCATGCCGGCGAGATTCTCGTCCGCCAGCGCGGTACCAAGTTCCACCCTGGTGCCAACGTCGGGCGGGGTGGCGACGACACGTTGTTCGCGCTCGTCGAAGGGAACGTGCAGTTCGGACAGTCGCGCGGTCGCAAGACCGTCAGCATCGTCCCGTCGGGCGTCTAAACCGACCCGGCATACACACACCTCATCGAGGGGCGGCCCCGGGTCATCGGCCCGGACCGCCCCTTCAGTGTCCCTGCGGAGGAGGCAGCGCGTGGCGAGCTTTGTCGATCGCGTCGTGCTGCATCTCGTCGCGGGGCACGGCGGCCACGGTGTGGCCTCGATTCACCGGGAGAAGTTCAAACCGCTCGGCGGCCCAGACGGCGGCAACGGTGGTAGCGGCGGTGATGTGCTTCTCGTCGTGGACCCGAATGTCCATACCCTGCTGGATTTTCACTATCATCCCCACCAGCGGGCGGGCAATGGCAAGCAAGGCGCGGGTAGCAACCGCACCGGCGCGGACGGCGGAGACCTCGAGCTGCGGGTTCCGGACGGCACGGTCGTGTTGGCGGGCGACGGTGCGGTCCTGGCCGACCTCACCGGTGCGGGCACCCGCTTCGTGGCGGCTCGCGGCGGCCGGGGGGGCCTGGGCAACGCGGCGCTCGCGTCCACCCGACGCAAGGCTCCTGGTTTCGCCCTCCTGGGCGAGCCCGGGCGAATCCCACGACATCGTGCTCGAGCTCAAGAGCGTCGCTGACGTCGGCCTCATCGGCTTTCCGTCGGCCGGGAAGTCGTCGCTCATCGCCGCGCTGTCGGCCGCACGGCCGAAGATCGCGGATTACCCGTTCACGACGCTGGTGCCGAACCTCGGCGTGGTCAGCGCCGGCGAGGTCACGTACACGATTGCCGACGTACCAGGCCTCATCCCCGGCGCCGCACAGGGCAAGGGCCTCGGCCTGGAGTTCCTGCGGCACGTCGAACGATGCTCGGTCCTACTGCACGTCGTGGATTGCGCAACGGCGGAGCCGGGCCGTGATCCGGTGAGCGACGTGAACGCCGTAGAGCGGGAACTCGCGCAATACGTCGGCACCCTGGGCGACCTGCTGGGCCGTCCCCGTCTGGTGGCCCTCAACAAGATCGACATTCCCGAGGCGGCCGAGCTAGCCGCGCTGGTCCGTCCCGAATTCGAAGCCCGGGGCGTACCGGTATTCGAAATCTCGGCCGCCACCCACGCCGGTCTGTCCGACCTCGCGTATGCGCTCGCGCGCGAGGTCGAGGCCGACCGGGCGCGACGTCCGCCGCCGGAACCGACGCGGATCGTGCTCCGCCCGCAGGCGGTCGACGATGCCGGCTTCACCGTCGTTCCGGATCCGGCTGAGCCGGGAGCCTTCGTGATCCACGGCGCCAAGCCGGAACGCTGGGTCCAGCAGACCAATTTCGACAACGACGAAGCGGTCGGCTATCTCGCCGACCGGCTCGCTCGGCTCGGGGTGGAAACGGAGCTCGCCCGGCTGGGCGCGACGGTCGGCACCGCCGTGACGATCGCCGACGTCACGTTCGACTTTCAGCCCGCCGCGGCCGGCGAGGAGGTCGCCCCGCCGCCGAGTCGGCGCGGCACCGACGCCCGGCTCGAGACATCCAGCCGGACTCGGGCAGCGGGCCGGCTGGCGGCGAAGAAGGCGCGGCGCGTGCCGGAGAGGCCCGCCGACCCATCGGGTGATGGTGACTCGTGAGCTGGGAGGCGATCGCTGCTGCGCACCGGGTGGTCGTCAAGGTCGGCTCGTCGTCGCTCACCTCGGCCGGGCGCCTCGATCCGGCGCGGCTCGACCGGCTCGTCGACGTGCTGGCGGCCCGGCGCGCGACCGGACGGCAGGTCGTCCTCGTCTCGTCCGGGGCGATCGCGGCGGGCATCGAGCCCCTCGGGTTGCGGGCCCGACCACGCGACCTCGCGACCCAACAGGCGGCGGCAAGTGTCGGCCAGCTACTGCTGGCCGAGCGGTACGCGGCCTCGTTCGGGCGCCACGGGTTGCAGGTCGGCCAAGTGCTGCTCACCGCCGACGACCTCGACCGCCGGGGTCACTACCGCAACGCCAATCGAACCTTGGAACGCCTGCTGGCGCTGGGAATCGCCCCGATCGTCAACGAGAACGACACCGTCGCCACGCACGAGATCCGCTTCGGCGACAACGATCGCCTGGCCGCACTTGTGGCCCATCTCGTGCACGCCGACGCGCTCGTGCTGCTCTCCGACGTCGATGGGCTCTACACCGGGAACCCGCGGCGGCCGGACGTGCGGTTCGTGGCCGAGGTCCGCGGGCCGGAAGAGCTGGCCCAGGTGGACACTCGAGGAAGCGGAAGCGGCGTTGGCCTCGGGGGGATGGCCACCAAGATCGAGGCGGCCGTTATTGCTACCGGCGCCGGGATTCCGGTCCTGCTCGCCGCCGCCACGTCCGTCGGGGATGCCCTCGAGGGCCGAGCCGGAACCTATTTCCACCCGGTCGGCGACCGCACGGCATCCCGGCTGTTCTGGCTCCGGCACGCGTCCTCGCCGCGCGGGCGATTGACGCTGGACCGCGGGGCCGTGGTCGCTGTCGTGAGTCGCCGGGCATCGCTGCTGCCGGCCGGCATCATCGAAGTGAGCGGCGACTTCGACTCCGGAGACCCGGTGGATCTGGCGAGCGCCGATGGCACGGTGGTGGCGCGCGGCCTGGTCGGTTACGACGCGGCGGACCTGCCGGCCCTGCTCGGTCGGAAGACGGGTGAGTTGCCGAAGGAGTTTCGCCGCGCGGTCGTGCATCGGGACGATCTCGCGCTGCTCTAGTTGTACTGCGCCGGGACTCCTCAGCCCGTCCATTGGTTGAAGAGGAATGTGGTCGTGTTGACCACGAGCACGGCTACCCCGGCCGCGGCCCAGCTGGCCACCAGCCAGCGACGTGGACTGCGAAGCGACCATTGCGCGGCGAGCACGACGAGCGGGAAGCAGACAAGCATCGACCGAGGGATCGAGACGTAGTACGAGCTGGTCAGCAGCGACCCGGCCGTGAGTCCTACGTAGACCACCTCGGGCCAACGGCGCTGGCGAACGAGGACCACGATGCCGAGCACGAGCAGCCCGGCGAAGACCATCTCCAGCCAGTCCTGATAGCGCACCGGCCACGGATCGACGGTGAGCAGGCGCTTCGCGCTATGGACCAGCGTCGTCCAGGGCCAGGTCGTGGTGCGGGCCCAGCCGCGCTCCTGCACGTCGAACCAGGTCGTCCACCGCCCCGTCGCCGCGCGCATCCAGCCGAAGTAGCCAGCGGTAGCCAGCACCGGCAGGGCCAACGCGAGCGCATCAGCCCGGAGGATCCTGCGGCCGGCTGCGCGCGCAGCCAGCACGAACATGACGGCGAGCCCGGCCCCGAGGAACAGCCCGTTGATGCGCACGATCGCTGCGCCGGCTGCCATCAGCCCAGCCAGCCACCACCGCTCCCGCCGGCCCGCGAGCCATGCGGCAAGCGCAAGCGCCAGAAATACACCTTCGGAGTACGAGGCCATGAGGAAGACGGCGTACGGTCCGGCCAGCAGGATGACGACGGCGCGATCGGCGGTCGCCACGTCCGCCTCATCGGCCGCGAGCCGCCAGATCAGCACGGCGGCGACCGCGGTGCCCAGCCAGGCCAGGACCGCCAGCGCGACCATGTAGCCACTCTGACCGGGGCTATCCCCGGTCAGCAGGTCGGCGAGCCAGCGGGCTCCGATGGGGTAACCGGGCAGGAACGCGTGATCGTTGTCTCCGCTTATCAGGGGCAGCGTGAACGGCTTGCGCGGGTAGCCGAAGGCGGCAATGCGCAGGAAGTGCGAGGCGTCGAAGTGCGCATACAAGGTCACCGGCCACAATGCGCTGCGCGTGGCCAGGCCCGGCGGCTCCGCGGGAAAAAGGACGGCGAGCACCAGCCCGTAGCTCAGGAAGGCCATGCGGCTGATCGCCCACGCGCGGAGGCCGAACCGCACGGCCGGCCGCCAGCTCGACGGTAGGACGAGAGCGGTGCGGATCGGGCGGACCGGCGACTGCTCCGCGCTCACCCGCTGCTCGCTTCCTCGCTGACTCACATGTCGGCCCATTCTGACAGGCCCGGGCTCCCTGTCGCGGCGGCGGAGCGAGCAGCGCGCCCACCGTACGCTGGCTGTCATGAAGGATGACCTCGAACGGCAGGTCCGCGCCGCCGCCACCCGGGCCCGCGCCGCCGCGGTCGACCTCGCGCCGATGTCGCGGGGACGCAAGGACGCCGCACTGCTCGCCATGGCCGACGCGTTGGCCGGTGCGACCGACGAGGTGCTCCGGGCCAATGCGGACGATGTCGCCGCTGCCAGGGAGGCCGGCACCCCGGAGGCGCTGGTCGATCGGCTCGCCCTGTCCGGCGAGCGGCTCGATGCGATGGCGGCCGGACTGCGGGAGGTCGCCGCACTGCCCGACCCGGTCGGCGAGGTCGTGCGCGGCTACACCCGGCCGAACGGCCTCGAGATTCGGCAGGTCCGGGTGCCGTTCGGTGTCGTCGCCATGGTGTATGAAGCTCGGCCCAACGTGACGGTGGACGCGGCCGGGTTGGCCCTCAAGAGCGGCAATGCCGCGCTGCTGCGCGGGTCAGGCACGGCCCAGCGCTCGAACGAGGTGCTGGTCGACGTGCTGGCCACCGCCGCCGAGAAGGCCGAGCTACCGGCTGACTCGGTTCAGCTCGTCCCGGGTGCCGATCGAGCGAGCGTCGGTTACCTGCTCCGCGCCCGCGGTCTCGTCGACCTGGTCATCCCGCGCGGTGGCGCCGGGTTGATCAACTACGTAGTGCAGAACGCCACGGTTCCGGTCATCGAGACCGGCGTCGGCAACGTGCACATCTACGTCGATGCCGACGCCGATCTGGACATGGCCGAGCGAATCGTCGTCAACTCGAAGGTCTCCCGGCCGAGCGTATGCAACGCAGCCGAGACGCTGCTCGTGCATCGCGCCGTGGCCGAGGAGTTCGTGCCGCGCGTGACGGCGGCGCTGCACGCCGCTGGCGTCGTCCTGCATGGCGACGAAACCTTCGCGGCGGCGAGCCCCGATGTGATCCGAGCAACCGACGACGACTGGGCTCGTGAGTACCTGTCGCTCGACCTGGCCACGTGCGTCGTCGACGATGTCGACGCTGCCATCGCCCACATCCGCACCTGGTCGACTGGTCACACCGAGGCGATCATCACCCGGAACCTCGACACCGCCAGGCTTTTCGTCGCGCGCGTCGACAGCGCAGCTGTGATGGTAAACACGTCGACCCGGTTCACCGACGGCGGCGAGTTCGGGTTCGGGGCCGAAATCGGCATCTCCACTCAGAAGATGCACGCACGCGGGCCGATGGGGCTGTCCGAACTCACCTCGACCAAGTGGGTCGTCACCGGGGACGGCCACACGCGCTGAGGGCCGACGTCACCAGCGCCGGTAGGGCCCGCGCCTGCCGCCGGTGCCCGCCAGCATGATCCAGACGAGCGGGAAGATGAAGAACGGGGGTACTTGCACGAATGCCACCCAGGCGACGCACGCGAGGATCAGCGCGACGATCAGCAGCATCCGGAGCGGAAAAGCCGACGGCTGTCGGGTCGGTCGAGGAGGAGGCGCAACCGGCCGCAACGACGGGAGATCCGCGAACATCGGCGCGAGGTCGCCCGCCGTACGGGCCGCATAGACCTGGCCGATCCGATCGGAGTACTCGTCGGCGTCCAGGCGCCCGGCGGCCAGGTGCTCGCCCAACTCGGCCGCGGCCTTCTCTCGTTCGGCGTCCCCGATCCGAAGCTGACCCGGGCCGGCCCGCTCAATCTCACTCATGCCACACCGTCCTGCGCATCCCCTGTGCTGCAAAACTGTAATCACGCGTACGGACCGGCGCCACGTTTTCTCAGCTCAGGCTTCGCCGGAGCCGACCGTAGGATCGCCAGACGTGACGGCATCTGCGCATCCGCGCCGGCTCGGGATCATGGGGGGAACGTTCGATCCGATCCATCACGGCCACCTCGTGGCGGCGAGTGAGGTCGCGGCGCAGTTCGGGCTGGCCGATGTCATCTTCGTGCCGACCGGCCAGCCGTGGCAGAAGTCGGATCGCGAGGTGAGTCCGGCCGAGCACCGCTATCTGATGACCGTCATCGCGACGGCGTCCAACCCCCGGTTCTGGGTCAGCCGCGTCGACATCGACCGGCCGGGCCCGACGTTCACCATCGACACGATTCGCGACATCCGCGCGCTACATCCCGACGCCGAGCTGTACTTCATCACCGGTGCCGATGCCCTGGGGCAGATCCTGTCCTGGCGGGAGCACCAGGAGATGGTCCGGTTGGCCCATTTCGTCGGCGTCACCCGGCCTGGCTACGAGCTGTCGGACGCCCACCTGCCCGATGACACGGTGACCCTGGTGGATGTGCCGGCGATGGCGATCTCCTCGAGCGCCTGCCGGCAGCGGGTCCGAGACGAACTGCCCGTCTGGTATCTCGTACCGGATGGTGTCGTCCAGTACATCGGCAAGCATCACCTCTACCGCGCCGAGGTCAGCGCGCCGCTTGCGGGCTCGTAGGCTTCCGCCGTGACCGCCACCCAGCACGCGATCGATCTGGCCGTGATCGCCGCCGATGCGACCGCGGAGAAGCTGGGCTCGGACATCGTGCTCATCGACGTCAGTGATCGGCTCGCCTTGACCGACGTGTTCGTCATCGCCACTGGGACGAACGAGCGGCAGGTCGAGGCCATCGTCGATGCGGTCGAGGAGAAGCTGCGCACGGCTGGGGTCAAGCCGCTACGCCGCGAAGGACGGCGGGACGGGCGGTGGGTCCTGCTCGACTACTCCGAGATCGTCGTGCACATCCAGCATGCCGAGGAGCGGGTCTTCTACGCCCTCGAGCGGTTATGGCGGGACTGCCCGACGATCCCGTTCGTGCCGCCTGGCGCGCCGGCCGCCGAGAGCGGGAGCTGACGATGTCGCGGCGGGTGCTGCTGCTTCGGCACGGCCGAACGAGGTGGAATGCGGAGCACCGGTTCCAGGGCCAGGCCGACCCTCCGCTGGACGATGTCGGGCGAGCGCAGGCCTATGAGGTGGCGGCCCTGGTGGCCGCGCTCCGACCCGGGGTGCTCGTGTCCTCCGATGCCACCAGGGCGCTGCAGACCGCGGCGCCGATTGGCGAAGTGACCGGCCTGCCGGTGCAGACCGATCCCCGGCTGCGGGAACGGTCGCTCGGCCACTGGGAAGGCCTTACCCGTGACGAGGTGGCCGAGCGCTTTCCGGACGAGTACGCCGATTGGATCGCCGGACGCGACGTGAGCCGTCGGGGAGGGGAGACCCGCGCCGAAGTCGCCGAACGGGCCTGCGCCGCTCTCGAAGACCTCCCCGTCGCTGATGTCACCGTGATCGTCACGCACAGCGCGACCGCGATGGCCCTCTGCGCGACGTTGCTGGGCCTACCGCAGGAACCGCACGTGCTCGGCCCGCTCGCCAATTGCCATTGGACGGAATTGCGCAACGACACCCGCTGGCAACTGCGCGCCCATAACGCCGGGCCGCCGGGACCGGTGATCCCGCGCCTGGCGCCGGACGAAGACGTTCCGGACGCCGAGGCGTGACTTGGCCTGACCCGGCGACCTCGCACCCAGCCATTTCCGGGTGCGGCGGCCGGGTAGCATGGCATTATGAGCCGCGTAGTCCTGCTCCTTCTCGAGCCGCGCTGACCGTCAGATCTCGGCCAGCGCGGCAGCCTCTGCGATGCGATCGCAGAGGCTTTTCTGTGCCAGCGAGCGAGCGACAAGGAGTATCCCGATGAGCAGCGAAGCCGGGCCGTCGGAGGCGGCTGTCGCCACCGCCGACGTCCCGCCGTTCCGATACACGGCCGCACTGGCCGATCAGATCGAACTGGCCTGGCAGGATCGGTGGGAGCGCGAGGGGACGTTCAACGTGCCCAATCCGATCGGGCCGCTCAGCGCCGGCTTCGACGCCGTCGCCGATCGCCAGCACCTGTTCGTCATGGACATGTTTCCCTACCCGTCGGGCGAGGGCCTGCACGTCGGACACCCGCTCGGGTTCATCGGCACGGACGTCTTCGCACGATATCGACGGATGCGCGGCGAGAACGTGCTGCACACGATGGGCTTCGACGCGTTCGGCCTGCCGGCCGAGCAGTACGCGGTCCAGACGGGTCAGCACCCGGCCACGACTACCTATTCGCGCATCGACGTGTTCAAGCGGCAGCTGCGCCGGATGGGTTTGGGGCACGACCAGCGCCGGGTTTTCGCGACCACCGACAAGGGCTACTACCGGTGGACCCAGTGGATCTTCCTGCAGATCTTCAACAGCTTTTACGACCACGAGGCGGACCGGGCGCGTCCCGTCGCGGACCTGGTCGCCGAGCTGACTTCCGGCGCGCGGGAGCCCGCTCCGGGCACCAATCCGTTCGGCGGCTCCCTGGACGGACCTGTCGGACATCCAGCGCCGGCAGGTGATCGACAACCACCGTCTGGCCTATCTCGCCGAGTCGACGGTCAACTGGTGCCCGGGCCTGGGCACGGTGCTGTCCAACGAGGAAGTCACGAGCGAGGGTCGTAGCGAGCGGGGGAACTATCCGGTCTTCCGCAAGCCGCTCGTGCAATGGATGATGCGCATCACCGCCTACGCGGATCGGCTCGCCGACGATCTCGATCTCATCGATTGGCCCGACAAGGTCCGCACCATGCAGCGCAACTGGATCGGTCGGTCGACCGGCGCGCAGGTGCGATTCCCTTCTCCTGCGGGCGATATCGAGGTCTTCACGACCCGCCCCGACACCCTTTTCGGTGCTACGTACATGGTGCTCGCGCCCGAACATCCCATGGTCGGCCCGTTGACGGCCGGCGCGTGGCCCGCGGACACCAACCCCAGGTGGACCGGCGCGCAGCCAACGCCCGGTGATTCGATCCGGGCCTACCAGGCCGCCGCCGCGGCGAAGACGGACCTCGATCGCCAGGAGGACAAGCGGAAGACGGGCGTGTTCACCGGCTCGTTCGCAACGAATCCCGTGACGGGCAAGGACATTCCGGTGTTCATCGCGGACTACGTGCTGATGGGCTATGGCACCGGGGCGATCATGGCCGTTCCGGGGCAGGACGAGCGCGACTGGGAGTTCGCCGAGGTCTACGACCTGCCCATCGTGCGCACCGTGAAACCGCCGGAGGGGTTCGAAGGGGCGGCCTATCTCGGCGACGGTCCGGCCATCAACTCGGGCTTCCTCGACGGCCTTGACGTGCCTGCGGCCAAGGCGGCGATGATCGCGTGGCTGGAGGAGCAGGGCTACGGTCAGGGTGCCGTCACCTATCGGCTGCGCGATTGGTTGTTCTCTCGACAGCGTTACTGGGGAGAGCCATTCCCGATCGTGTACGACGAGACCGGATTGCCGATTGCGCTGCCGGAATCGATGCTGCCGGTGGAGTTGCCCGACACCGACGACTTCTCCCCGAAGTCCTTCCCACCGGACGATGTCGATTCCTTGCCCGAGCCGCCGCTCGGCCGGCTGACCGACTGGGTCACGGTGACCCTCGATCTCGGCCAAGGTCCCCGCACCTACCGGCGCGAGACGAACACCATGCCGAACTGGGCCGGCTCCTGCTGGTACGAGTTGCGCTACCTGGATCCGACGAATGCGAAAGCGCTGGTCGATCCGTTCATCGAACGCTATTGGATGGGCCCGAACGAGAATCGCCCGTTGGGCGGCGTTGATCTGTACGTCGGCGGAGTCGAACACGCCGTCCTGCACCTGCTGTACGCCCGGTTCTGGCACAAGGTGCTGTACGACCTGGGCTACGTGTCCAGTCAGGAGCCGTTCCACCGGCTGGTCAACCAGGGGTACGTGCAGGCCTACGCGTTCACCGATCAGCGCGGCACGTACGTCCCGGCGGCCCGGGTGCTGGAGAAGGTCGAGGGCGCCGAGGTCACCTATCTCTACGACGGCGAGCTGGTCAGTCGCGAGTACGGGAAGATGGGCAAGTCCCTGAAGAACGTGACCACGCCGGACGAGATGTACGCCGCCTACGGCGCCGACACGCTCCGGCTATTCGAGATGTTCACCGGCCCGCTCGAGCAGGATCGGCCCTGGGATACGAAGGCCGTCATCGGGTCGTTCCGGCTGCTCCAGCGGATCTGGCGCACGGTCATCGACGAGAACACCGGCTTGGCCCATGTTTCCGACGCCGCGCCGAGCGAGCTGACGGAACACCTGCTGCACAAGACGATCGCCGCGGTGCGCGAAGGCTTCGAGACCTTGCGGTTCAATACATCGATCGCCCGCCTCACCGAGCTGAACAACCACCTCACCCAGACCTACCCCGATGGTGGTGTTCCGCGATCGGTGGCCGAACCGCTCGTCCTGATGCTCGCGCCGCTGGCGCCGCATGCGGCGGAGGAGCTGTGGTCACGCCTAGGGCACTCGACGTCCCTGGCCTGGCACGCGTTTCCGCAAGCGGATCCGGCCCTGCTCGTCGAGAAGACGATCGAGGTGCCGGTCCAGGTGAACGGCAAGGTCCGCACTGTGTTGTCGGTGCCGACCGGGCTCGTTCCCGAACAGCTCGAGGCGACGGCGCGCGCCGACGCACGGGTGATCGCCGCGCTCGACGGCCGAGACGTGCGACGGGTGGTCATCGTGCCCGAGCGGTTGATCAACTTCGTGGTCTGACGTGCGTCTCATCACGCAGTCGCCCGGCTGCATCATGCGGACCGTGAACTCAGAGCCTTATCAGTTGTCCGACTGTCGCCGGTCAGCGCGGTAGTCGCTCCACACCACGTTGATCAGCGCCGAAACGACGATCAGGTTCCCGATGATGAGCAGCCAGGCCAGCATCACGGCTGCGACCCCGAGAGATCCATACAATTGTGACGATTTTTCAAATCGTGCCGGCAGGTAGACGCGGCTGACGATTCTGAGGATCGACAGTCCCGCTCCGAATGCGAGACAGCCAGGAACGAGGTCGAGCCAATCCCGGCGGCGATCCGGCAGCCGCTGGCAGAGGACGAACCACACGGCAGCCGCTGCGATGGTGCTCAGCAGGAACGTGGCGAGGTAGCCACCTGGGATGGCGTGATCCAGTTGGCTCACCAGTGCGGCGACGCCGATCAACGCGACGCAGGCGCCGGCGAAGACCAACGTCGTGATGAGGATGTGCTTCTGCTTCATGCGCGGAACCGCTGCGCCCCACAGATGAGCGTTTACGACCACCAGATTGCGCATCAAGGTTCGAGTCGCCCATAGAAAGAACACGCCTCCGAGGAGCACGGCGAACCACCACGACCGGTGGCCGTCGTGGAGGGCCGTGACGACCTGCTGGCTTGCGGCACCAGTGATTCCCGCGCGTTTGCTCGCTGACTCGAGGCTGGCCGAGTTGGCCTGGCTTTGGGCTACGGCCGCCAAGATGCCGGCGGTCATCAGAGCCAGCGGCAACAGCCAGAGGAAGAGGCGAAACGCGGATGCGCTGGCGAGCAGCATGCCCTGCCGACTCGTGTACCGGGCGATCAGGGCGAGCGGAAGTCCGAGCAACGGTTGGTCTTGCGCCCGCTTCTGGTAACGGTCGGCCGCCCCGTCCGCGCGGGCCCGCCATCGGGCGATCCGTCCATCGGCGGTGTGAACGTCGGCAGCGTGAACGTCGATGCCGGGCGGCAGGCCGTCATCGGTCGACGATTGGTCTACCGAGCCAGCCGACACGCTCCAGCCTAAGGGGCGAGCACCGGGTCCGGCATTGTTCAGCCGGTAAATGTTCGCGACTCACCGACTCACCGACTCCCGGTGAGAGGCGGGACCGCCCCATCCCCTACCGTACGGTCGACTGCTCCCGATGAGATCTACTCGAAAGGATCACCGCAATGAGCGCCGCTCAGCTGGCAGCACGCCAGGACTACCCACTGCTCAACCTGTTCTGGACGATGCTCTGGCTCTTTCTCTGGATCTTGTGGATCTTCCTCCTCATTCGCATCATTCTGGACATCTTCCGAAGCGATGACCTCGGCGGATGGGGCAAGGCGCTCTGGGTAATCTTCATCATCATCCTGCCGTTCCTGGGGGTGCTGGTGTATCTCATCGCCCGCGGCTCGAGCATGCATCGACGTGACGTTCGCGAAGCGCGGGCCACCGATGAGGCGATGCGCGGCTACATCCAGTCCGCCGCCGGAACGTCGACGAGCACCGCGGAGGAACTCAGCAAGCTCGCCGCATTGCGTGACCAGGGCGTACTGACGCAGGCGGAATTCGACGCGCAGAAGGCTAAGCTGCTGGTCTAGAAGCGGTGCTGGCCGCCGCACTGCGTTCGCCGGAGGTGAGTCGCGTGTTGGAGGGCGGCGGCGCGGCGCGGGATGGGCAATCCGGGCCGGCGACGGAAGATTCTCGCTCCGTGCCCCCCGTCGTCGACGCGGCGATAGCAGTTGGGCTCATAGCGACCGAGGTTGCCGCCCGCTCGGTGACGACTGGCTTTGAGCTGGTCCGACCGTTCGCCACGCTGATCCTGCGGCCACCGGTGCTGCCGGAGCGGTACTGGCCGCAGCGCGGTATTGATCAGCTGGCCGATCGAGGGGAACGGGCCCGCCGGCAGACGGTGCGTCAGGCCTGGGCGCTGCTTGACCACATCGTCCCCTTCGTCGTCGACGCCATCCTGGATCGGATCGACCTCACCCAGATCGTGATCGACCGGGTGAAGGTGATGCGAATCGTCGACGAGGTCGACATCGCCGGGATAGTTGGTCATCTGGACTTCGATTCGATCATCGAAAGTGTGCCGATCGACCACATTCTGGAGTTGGTGGACATCGACGGAATCGTGGCCCGGGTGAACCTCGATCAGATCATGGCTCGGGTCGACGTCAACGCCATCGTGTCAACGGTCGACATCCAGGCGATCATCTCGCGCGTTGATTTGGGGAGCATCGTCACCCAGGTGATCGACGAGATCGACCTGCCGGAAATCATCTGGGAGTCGAGTGGGGGGATGGCGTCCGCGACGGTGGTCGGCGTTCGCATGCAAGGGAAAGCGGCCGACGAGCGAATCAACCGGATCGTGGATCGAGTGCTCCGGCGCCGGCACGATCGAAAGACAGCGGCGCCGGTTGATCGGAGCGAGCCATGACGGACCGTTACGCAACGGTCCCGGCGCAGGCCCGCGATTTCCAGGGTCAGCGAGCCGGAATAGTCACCCGAGTAGCTGCGGCTGCGGTTGATTTTCTGATCGTGATCGTCGCTATCGGCGTCATCTACGGCGGAATCGCCGGCGTCACATTCATCGTCCGTCCCAGCTCGTTCCACTGGCCCCGCAACACCGGATGGAGCTTGCCCGTCCTCTATTTCGTCCTGGTGACGGCGTACTTGTCATTCTCGTGGGCCGGTACCGGGCGAACGTACGGTGCCACGCTGTTGGGCGTGCGGGTTGTCAACTACAACGGTGCGGCGATGCGATTACCCGGTGCGATCCTGCGTGCCGTTCTGTGCGTCGTGTTCCCCATTGGCTTGCTGTGGGTAGCCGTTAGCTCGGCCAACCGTTCGATACAGGACCTCATCTTCCGAACGTCGGTTATCTACGACTGGAGCCCCCGAGCAGAGCCAGAGACTTCGGACCAAAAGACTCGGGCGCTTCCAGGCACCTAGCTCAGCCGTCAACTCTGGGGTGCTGTGACCCATCTGCGTGCCGCTGAATTCATCCGTAGCGGTGATGGACTCCGCTCGGTCCGCCCCCTACGGTTGTCGTGGGTCGGACGGGGGAGCCTGGACGCCCGCGAGGAAATGGCTGAGTGACGGGCGGTCCCTGATTTTGATCGTGGATCTCCCGTTCGGCGATCGGAGCGTTGACGTGCTTGGGCAGTGGAGATTGCGTTCGTGACGCGATGACCGACGAGACATCTACACCCGAGGTTGTAGAACCACCAGCCGGTGGGGAAGCAGCGGGGGCTCCTGAAGCTCCGCCACCTCGATCAGCTGGCCAACGGGCGGCTGGCATCGCGCGATCGGCCGGCATCAGCATCATCCTGATCCTGAGCGTCATTTGCCTAGTCCTTACGCCGGTCGTGATCTGGGGACGGAACCTCGTGCTCAACACCGACCGGTACGTCCAGACGATGGAACCGCTGGCGAGCAATCCGGGTGTGCAGAGCACCGTGATCGCCGCAGTGGACGCGCAATTCCAAGATCGCATAGACCTCAAGTCGGTACTGGATCCAGTGCTTCCACCGCGGGCCGCGCAGGTTCTGGTACCTCCGCTGCAGAGTGCGGCGAACTCCCTGGTGAACACGGTCGCGACCAGGTTCGTGCAAAGCGATGCGTTCAAAACGTTGTGGTCGAGCCTCAACCGCGCCGCGCACATTCAGATCAACTACCTGCTCACCGGCAAGGCACCCCCGAACGCTGCCGTTCGCGTCGCCAGCAATGGTGACGTGACGCTCGATCTGTCGGCGGTCGTCCAGCAGGTCAAAACCCGCCTCGTAGACGCCGGACTCACCGTCGCCTCGAAGGTTCCCGTCGTCGGGTCGACCATCAAGATCGGCAACGTCAGTGGGCTCCAGCATGCCCGGTCGCTGACCAACCTTCTCAACAAGGTGGCGAACTGGCTGCCGTGGATCGGCTTGGTGCTTCTCGTCGGGGGCGTCCTGCTCAGCCGACGCAAGCGACGGGCGCTGATCGCATCGCTCCTGGGCGTCGCGGTCGGCCTCGTGATCGTCGGCATCGGGTTGTTCATCGGCCGGGCCATCTACCTCAACAAGATCACGTCGCCAACGCTGACGCACGCTACGGCCCAGTACGTCTTCGACACCGTCGTGCGTTACCTGCGATTGGGCATCAGACTGCTTGCGCTGCTTTCGTTGATCGTCGCCTTCGGGGTGTGGGTCTCGGGTCCGGGCGAGGTCGCGACCCGGTTCCGTGGCTTCGTCGTCCGGGGTCCGCGTGAGCTCGGCTCGCGGTTGAACGCCGGGCCGGTCGGACCCTTCGTGGACCGGTACGCAATCGCGTTGCGGGTCGTAGTGATCGCCGTTTTGGGCATGATCCTGCTCCTGTTCGACTCACCGTCGCTGGTCACTGTCATCGTGCTCGCGGTGATCTGTCTGATCTTGCTTCTGATCATCGAGATGTTGCGAGCGTCGGCCCACCGTGCTCGAGCGGAGACGGTGCCGGAGGGCGCCGGGTAGCCGGCCAAGGGCACGATCGCTGGCCGCGCACTCCACAGGAGCTTTTCCGGCGAGCCGAATCGTTGCGATAGCTGCGAGGCCGTCCCACACGAGCGCGGCGACGATTGCCGGCCAGCGGCGACCGGTGACCCGCCGGCCGACGTCGCCGACGGCCGCGCAGACGATGCGGGTCGGTCGCTCGTTCGCGGTGAGCACGGGAGTAAGCCGCAACCATGTCTCCTGGGCCAGCGAGAGGACGAGCGCGGAGCCCACTAATACGCGAGGTCCGCCGGCGCGATAAAGCACGATGCCGGCCGCGACATCACCGACCCGATCGCACGCGTGGTCGAGCATGGTCCCGTGCGCGGTCGAGGTGTCGGTCACGATCGCCACGGCACCATCGAGTCCGTCGGCGACGGCCGATGCGATGAGCAACGTCGACGCTCGCCCGGGACGAGAACCGGCCGCCGCGACCGCGAGCATCCCGCCGGCGACGGTCACCACGTCGGGCGGCACTCGGGCCGCGACCAGCGGTCGAGCCAGCCACCACATCACGTGCAGCCACCGCGACAGCAGGCCGTTGCCGACGTCGTATCCAGGATGTCGGGCGGCCCATCGCTCCCGGAGATCGTCGTCGGTGGGCCGCCGAGACGACGACCTGAACGACACGTCGCTCAGCGTAGCCACGCGGTGGGTCGTCGTGGGTCGGGCAAACGCGGCGTCGTGCGCATCGGTGGGGTGCGAGTCCGGATTGCGGTGTCTCAGGCGCCTCAGGGGTCACGTGCGTGCGCGGGACGCGACGTTAAGCGTGGCCGGGCGCGAAGCTCCGCTTTGCATCACCGGGCTCGCCTTGGTCATCCTGTAGGTACGGATGGAGGTCGTGGCGTGTCGATGACCAGCGTGCTGAGACCCGGCGGCCGAGCCGTCCGGCTGTTCCGGCTCGCCGTCGTGCTGCTCGTCATTGGTGTCCTCGTCGTCGAGGCCACGGTGCTCGCGGGCCATCTGGGCAAGCTGGGCGGCGCGCTCGCCCACGCGAACCTCGAGTTGGTCGCGCTGGCGCTCGCGCTCGAAGCGGTCTCCTGGCTGGCCTTCGCGGCCCTGCATCGGCGAATGCTGGCCGGTGGCGGGCTTCGCGTGCCGCTCCCACACATCACCGGGGTGCTGCTCGCCAGTAACGCCATCAGTGCCACGTTGCCCGCGGGATCGGCCCTGGCGACCGGATACACGTTCACGCGGTTTCGCCGATGCGGCGCCACGGTGCCACTTGCGGCCTGGGCGCTCGTCATGGGTGGTCTGATCAGCAGCGCCACGCTCGGGGCATTGGGGCTCGGGGCAGCCCTTCTCGTCGGCTCCGACAAGACAGGTTCGGTGGCCGCCGTCACGGCGCTCGCGGTCACCCTGGCCGTGGCCGGTGCGTTGCGCATGGCCAACCAACATCCTGAACAGCTCGCCCGATTCGCGAGGATTTGCGTCCGCACCGTGAACCGGGTCCGCCGGCGCACACCGTCGATCGGGTTCGACCGAGTCGACGCGTTCGTCGCCCAGCTGGTCGTCATCCGGCCACGAGGGCGAGACTGGCTGGCCGGCGTCGGCTTCGCCACCGCCAACTGGGCGGCGGACGTCGCCTGCCTGGTCCTGGCCGCCCGCGCCGTCGGGATCACTGACCTCGCGCCTCGCACAATCGTGATCGCCTACGCCGCCGACGCCGTGGTTGGTGCGGTTCAGCTCATTCCCGGCGGGATCGGACTGGTCGAGGGCGCGCTGGTGGTCGCTTTCGTCGGTGGCGGCGTGCCTTTCGCCGCCGCCACGGCCGCGGTGGTGATCTACCGAGTGATCAGCTTCGTGCTGGTCACGGTGGTCGGCTGGATGGCGTGGCTCGGGCTGCGGGATCAGCGCAGCACCAGCGATGTCGGCGCCGCCGACGTCGCCCGAATCGAGCCGCCCGCCGTCGTCACCGGGCAGTGACCGTGCGGCAAACATCGGCCGAGAACTGAATGGTTCTTTCGCTGCGTATATCGATTCGCGGTATCCTGCCGCATATGGTCACGCTACGTGACCGAAGATCAAATGTGACGCACAGTTGCCATCGAGGTGCCGGGGGGGTGGCATGACACATTTCGTCGAGTTCCGGCTGCTCGGCGCGCTCGAGGTCGTCATCGCTGACCGACCCGTGCTTCTCGGCGGTCCGCGGCAGCAGGTCGTCTTGGCCACGCTGCTGGTCTGCCATCCGGATCCGGTGTCGAACGATCGGCTGATCGACGCGGTGTGGGGCGACGACCCACCACCCACCGCGCCGACGACGGTGCAGGCCTACGTCTCTCGATTGCGCAAACTCCTCGGTGCGGCCGGGGTCGGGTTGCGGTCAGGCGCCCGTGGCTACCGGCTGGAGATCGACGACGACGCCATCGATGCCTGCCGGTTCGATCGAGCGGTTGACGAGGCGCTCGCCCTCGCCCAGGAAGAACGGAATGCCGAGATCGTCGCGCTGCTCGAGCCCGCGCTCACCCTGTGGCGATCGCCGCACGCGCTCGGTGCGGTGGGCGATGCTCGGTGGGCCGAGGAGTTCCGCGCTCAGCTGGCCGAGCGCCGGCTCATCGCCGAGGAGCTGCTGGCCGACGCCTACCTTGGGCTGGGCAAGCACCTGGTGGCCGCGATCCGGCTGGAGCGTGCGCTGACCCGGTGGCCGTTGAGTGAGTCGCTGGCGAAACGCTACATGCTCGCGCTCTACCGCGGTGGACGGCAGGTCGACGCGCTCGGGGTCTACGAGCGAATCCGGCTCGAGCTCGAGGTTGAACTCGGCCTGGAGCCCTCGGCACAGCTTCGCGACCTGCACGATGCGGTGCTCAATCAGCGCCCCGCGCTGGACTGGCGCCCGGTCGCGACCCGCCAGCTGGTGCGCGTTCTGCCGCCGCGCAACCCGCTGTTCACCGGACGCGACGAGCTCGTAGGCACGGCACGACGGCTGCTGACCGCGCACGGCGTCGTGACGCTCCATGGCCTGGGCGGTGTCGGCAAGACCGACGTAGCGCTCGAGATCGCCCACCTCCACGACGGTCCCGTGTCGTGGATCATCGCCGAGAGCCGCACGTCGCTGTTCGGCGCATTGACGTCTCTAGCCCGGCGCCTGAACGTCCAGCTCGGCTCCGATGAGTCCGATCTGCTGTCCGGTCTGTGGACAGCGATGACCGAACGCGACGATTGGTTGCTCGTATTCGACAATGCCGAAGACGTCGAGCTCGTGCGCGAGGCGTTGCCGCCGCTGACCGGAGTCCGCGTCCTCGTCACCTCGCAGAGTCCGGCCTGGGCGGCCCTTGGGCCGACCCTCCGGGTGGATCCGTTCGGACGGCCGGTCGCGGCCCGCTTCCTGCTGACCCGCTCCGGGCGCCGTGACCCGCGGGCGGCCGCCACGCTGGCCGAACTGCTGGGCAATCTGCCGCTGGCCCTCGAGCAGGCGGGTGCCTATATCGACCAGACCGGTCTCAGCCTCGCCGAATACCTCCGCCTGTTCCACCTGCGACGCGATCAGCTATTGCTGCGCGGCGCGCCGGCCAACCATCGCGAGACGGTCAGCGCGACGTGGCAAATCGTGTTCGACCGGGTTCGAGCCCGGTCCCCGTTCGCCGCTCGAATCCTCGAGATATCCGCGTTCATGGCACCAGATGCCATCCCGCTCGACTGGCTGTCCGCGATCGTCGGCGGGGGCGGTGACCATGATGTGGAATTCGCCGACGCCGTTGCCGAGCTGCTGCGCTACTCGCTCGTCGACCGGGGCGAGGGAAACCTCCGGGTGCATCGGCTCGTGCAGACAGTGATGCGCGCGCAGCTTCCGCCCGAGCAGCGAGTGGCGAGAGTGACGGATGTCGTCGAGCTGCTCGGACGAGTGGCGCCGCCCGAGCCGGCCGATCCGGACGGCTGGTCGACCTGGGCGACGCTCGCGCCGCACGTCACGGCCTTGTTGAAGTCCGGCGAGGATCTCGACACCTTGCCGGACGGGCTCGTGGCCCTGGCGCTCGACACGTTCCGCTACCTTCGCGCGCGTTCCGCCCTCCCGTCGGCGCATTCAGTCCTCGATTCGCTGATCGCGGTGGGGCAGGCCACGTCCGCGGATCCCCTCGTGCTCGGCGAGCTGCACGCCGAACGGGGCGAGCTGTTCGATGCCGAGGGAAAGCTGGCCCACGCCCGGGAGGAGCTGGATCAGGCCCTGGCGACGATCGGGCCGGCCGCCGACAACGGCGACCTGCGACTGGCCCGGATCTGGGCCCGGCTCGCCCACCTGCTGAACTGCGCCGGCGAACCGGTCCGCGCCGTGGAGTACTACCGGCGCAGCCTGCCTGTGCTGCGAGAGTTGGGCGATACCGCCGAGATCGTTCGCGCGCTGATCGGATTGGGCTATACGCATTGGGCGCTCGACGAATTCGTCACCGGAGCTCGGCAATTCCGCGACGCATTGGGAGTTCTCGATCGAGCCGGCTGGCCAGAACACCCGCTGGCCGCCGAAGCGATGAGCGGACTCGGCATGATGCTGCACGATCAGGGCTTGCCGGCCGAATCCCGCGACCTGCAGATCCGCGCGCTGACGGTGCTCCGCGACGTCTACGGCCAGGTGGACCACCCGATCGTGGCCGAGGTGCACGACAAGCTCGGCTGGACACTGCGGCTGCTGGGCAATCTCGAGGGGGCCCGGGCCGCGCACGCCGGATCGGCCGCGATGATGGGTCGGCTGTTCGGCGCCGACGATCCGCGAGTGGCCATGGCCCTGACGAATCTCGGCCTGGCCGAACTGGAGGCCGGCGACGTCACCGGAGCACGGGCCCATCAGCACCAGGCGTACGAGACCCTGCTGCGGGCCTATGGCGCCGATCACTGCAATACCCGGCTGGTCGCGGGACGGTTGGCGGATCTGGATCGTCCATCGGTCGCGAGCGTTCCGGTGCCGTGATGCCGGCCCGGCCACGCGGATGCCCGCGCTGGTTGTACCCTTCGTCGCCTGTCGTCAGCTGGGCAGCACGATGTCGTATCCGAACCGCCCGCCGGCCACACAGCTGACCTGTAGATCGTCGGTGAGCACCCGGCGCAGGGCGTCGTAGGTCTCCGGCGCCGCACCGTCGGGATTCGACAAGCTCACCGGCTGTTGCGCCGACGCGAAGCCGCAGTTGTCCCGCAGCTCGACGGCAACCTGGACGCCCGCCTCGTTGACGATCGTGGTGCGCCGACCGGATCGATCGGCGGTTCGCCGCTGCCCTACGCCCTCCAGCACGGCCCGTTCGAGGTCGACGGTGAATTCGTTGCTGACGACATGGCCGGGCGCGACCCCGGCATAGCGGATCTCGATCCGATCGTTCACCAGCCGGATGGTCTTGCTGAACTTGTTGCCGCTGTGCCACACGATCCCGGGTTGACCGGCCCGTCGGGCCGCACCATCCGCCCGGCACGCGTCGTCGAATTTGGCCGGGGTGATCGGCAGGGTCGGCTGATCTCCGGTTCCCGGCCCGTAGCGGCAGGTCACGACGGGGGACTCGTTGCCGGTCTCCGCCTCGCAGTCGTAGACGTTGAAGTTGTCGGGATACCAGGTCAGCAGCTGCTGATCGGGCTGCCGCGGGTCGGTGTAGGTGCCGGCGAGCCAGGACGCCTGGTGGACATCCGAGGCGATATAGCAGTGATTGGGGGTGAAGACGGTGTTCTGCAGCCGCACGCCGTCGCACGGGATCTGATCCACCGGGCCCGGCGTCAAGAACTGATGCGACTTGATCGTTCCGCTCACCGAGATGGGGCGTCCGTCGACTCGCGAGAAGACCTGGGTGATCCGCCCGCCGTTGCGGTCGATGACGACGAGAGCAACTCGGTTGTACAGCACGATGGTGGATAGGCAGTCGTGGTCCCAGTACGTTCCTGGTTGGCTTGGGCTGTGCCCACCAGACCAATAGGGGTCGGCACTGCCTTGCTGGCGCACCAGTTCCAGGAGCGGACCGCCGCTTCGCTCCGACTGGCTGGGTTCGGCGCAACTGATGACGTATGTCTGCCCGTCCTCGCCCGACGGCTGGCCGTCGCACCAGTGAGCCCAGATCGCGGCGTTGAGATACACCCAGGCGTGCCGCTGCTGAATGCTCTCGGAGACGACGAAATCCTCGGGCGGCCAGCTTTGCGGATCGCCGTTGGGGTTCGTCAACGGCTGCTGGCTCCACATCGACTCGTGGGTGCAGGCCAGGAAGTACATCCAGGCGAGCTCGTACAACCCGTTGCGATATCGCTCCGGCCAGGCGACCAGTTGATCTTCGAGAGTGTCGCTCAGTTCGCGCAGCGAGCAGCCCAGCCAGGTGGACATCGTGGTGGCCCACCACTCGTACCAGGTGTTGAAGTGAATCTGATTGCCCTGTCGGTCGTACGACTCCACCCCGAGCGGATCGACACTCGGGCAGATCGCGCTGGTGACCGTGATCGGTTGGGGCTGCCGGTACAACGTCGGGTCGAAGCCGTCCTCGTCGACCGTCCAGGCCCGGACCCATGGGTGGTTGCGTATCCAGCACAAGGCGGCGAGGTAGCCGCGGGTGTAGAAGATCGGCGATCCGTCGAACCAGCCGTCCCCGCAGGCATGGTCCAGGTCATCGCCGTAGACATAGATCTTGCTGGGACCGGGTTTGCGGAATCGCACCGCGAGCATCAGGCGCCGACGCAACCAGTAGCCCAGCTGGCCCTTCAGGATCTCGTCCGGACCGGCGTTGAGCATCTCGTTGCGCAGCTGGTCCTCGATGAGCAGGACGGTCAGGCCGGTCGCGGCCTCCTGCCACAGGTAGTTGCCGTCATCGCCCGTCGAATGGCCTTCTCCGAACAGGCAGACATCCGTTCCGCCGACCTGACCGGCAACCGTTGATCGGTCGAGGACGAGATAGCGCAGCTGATCGCGTTCCAGCAGCGCGCTGTAGGTGGCCACCTCGGACGGCGTCGCGAGGTAGATGCGTTGGTCCGGGTAGTAGGTGCGATCGGACGCGCGGCCAAGCGACGACTCGATCACCTGGTCGCCGAGGATCAGCTCGCGCTGATTGGAGTAGTGCTGGTAATACGGCGGACGGTGCGCACCGAACCCGGCATTGCTCGGTGAGATCAATCCGCTCGTGACCTGATCGGTCAACAAGGCGAACTGCTCCGTGGGCAGGCCATAGCGCAGGAGCATCAGCACACCGGCGTTGAACGCCCATTGGGTCTTGACCTGGTAGTCCCGCTGCGCTTCGAGCGCGTACCGGTACCCGTCCGGGATGTGATTCTCTCTGAAGCCGGGGCGACTGGAGTACGCCGCCGCCTCGTCGGCGAAGGTGACCTCGATGTAGTTCCGGGGCGGCCGGTACGCGGCGATCGGCGATGCGAACAGATCGTTGAATCCCTGGATGCAGTATTGGAGCAGGATGAGCGCCGTCGGTCGGAATCCGAAGTCCTGATCGACGTCGGACGGGTCGAGCGACACCGTGTGGGTGTCCGCAGCCGGCCCGCGTCCGGTGCTGATCTCGACCGTTTGCAGGGGCTCCGCCGCGCCGCGTTTGACCGACAAGAGGATCGAGTCAGTGCTCCGGTCGATGATCGGCCAGACGTAGTCGTCCGGCTCGTCGTTCGTCCAGGGCAGCGGGACCGGGGCACCGATGTCGATCGGATCACCGTCGTCGAGCCTGATCTGAACTGGCGTGATGGCCGTGTTGTTGGCGACATCGTCCGTGCGCAGCAGGTCGAGTCGAATGTGCTCGAAACCGTCGTCGTCCTCTTTGACGAACAGCACCCACCACTGCTCGTCAGGTAGAGGCGGGTCGGCCGAACCGAGGCCGTCCGGCGAAGGTCGACTGGTGCGCGACTCGCGCAGGTCGTTTTCGTCGAAGCCGGGAGCGACGAGCCACAGCGCGCCCCTGGCGACGGCGACGAGCGAACGATCGGTAGGCGTCGCGGTGGCTTCGAACCGCAGCAGGGCGCCGGTTGGCAATTCGGTCAGGCTGATCTCGTAGTACCGATTGTTCGGGACGAAGCGCGGATTGTCCGGGCGATTGTCGAGGACGGCCCGCACGTCGCTGGAGTAGCGGTGGGCCTCTAGCCAGCCGTACTCGTTGGCGCTCTCGTCCGCCCGTTGGTCGATGGACGGAACCGTCAGCTCGAGGACCGTCGGCCGGCCGGAGTAGGCCTGCCAGCATCCCTGGACGTAGCATTCCGCGCGGACGTCGACCGTGGGGACGGAACCGTCGGCGGTCCACACGCCCACGATCAGCGTGAGATCGATGCCGTCGTCGACAGTCGGGCTCGGGCGGAGTACCGGCTGAGTCTCCAGGCTAGAGCAGGTCCAGCAGGTCAGTGTCGTCATCGAGTGATCAGCCGGCGAGGGCCGGCTGCTCGTCCGGCTCGAGGTCGCGCAGCAGGGTGCGGAGCTTGCGGAGGGCCCGCCCGCGGATCGGGCCGATGCTGCCGACCGGCATGCCCAGGCAACGGCTGATCTCGGCGTAGCGGGGCTGGGCCGGGTCGAGTTGCAGCCGCATGAGCCGCCGCTCCCGGTCCGGCAACCGGTCGACGGCCTCGTGCAACCGCCGCACGGCATGCCGATGCGCGACGGTGTCGACGACGTCGGACGCTGCGCTGTCCGGCGGTCCCTCGGGTAGGTCCGACATCGGGTTCTCGAGATACCGGCGTCGACGGGCCGCGATGCATTGGCGGCGCATCGTTGTGGCCAGCCAGCCGCCGACACGGTCCGCATCGCGGATCTGCTCGACGTTGCGGAACAGCTGCAGCCAGGTCGACTGCGTCGCGTCCTCCCGCTCCTCGGGCGTGAGCCGGAACTGATGACCGATCGCGACGAGCATGCCGCGATACTTCTCGACGATCTCGTCGAGGTCGTCCGGCCTGAGTCCGGCGTGGTCCAGACATCGGTTTTGGGTCAACATGAGCGTGGCCTGTCCCTCGTGCGGCATACCAACCGGCCTACGGTGACCTGACCCGTTTGCAAATTCCTTGCAAGTCGCAGGGCCGACCCAGCTCTCGGTCAGCCCCGGGAATTACGTCGTGAGCTTGGACTTAACGTCGCTATCGAGCATCGAGTCCAAGATCATCAACGTGGGGACGATTCGAGCCGGCGAACGGCGCCGTCGCCCGGTGCGACTCGACCCAGGCGCACCACTCGTCGACGCCCGCTCCGGTGCGCGCGCTGATCTCGATCGTCGCGGCGGTGGGATTCACGGCCCGCAGGTTGCGACGGAACGCCTCCAGATCCACGTCGAGGTGCGGCAGCAGATCAATCTTGTTGATCAGGACGAGGTCGGCCGAGCGGAACATGACCGGATACTTCAGTGGCTTGTCTTCGCCCTCGGTCACCGCGTAGATCATGGCTCGCGCGTGTTCCCCGACATCGAATTCGGCCGGGCAGACGAGATTGCCCACGTTCTCGATCAGGATCAGGTCCAGGCGGTCGAGGGACAGCCGGACGAGCGCGGACCGAACCATGGGCGCGTCGAGGTGGCACTCCCCGCCGAAGCCGTCGCCGGTGTTGATCAGCTCGATAGTGGCGCCGAGGTTGCGAAGTCGATCGGCGTCAAGGCTGGTTTCGATGTCGCCCTCGATCACCGCGACTCGAAGCCGGCCAGCAAGCCGGCGCAACGTCTCATGCAACAGGGTGGTCTTGCCGGCGCCCGGGGCGGACATCAGGTTGATCGCGATGACGCCGTCGCGCTGCAGGTCGTCGCGGTTGGCGTCGGCCATGCGATCGTTCTCGCCGAAGACCCGCTCGAGGAGCTGCACGCGCTCCCGGCCGGTCTCGTAGTGCGAGTGGTCGCCGGCATCCGGCAAATGCTCATCCGCCTGCTCAGAGTCGTCGAGATCATGCTCGTGCCAGGTGCCGTCGTCATGCCGGTGAAAGCGCCCCATCGTCACACCTCAGCCAAGTCGAGCGCCGTGACATCGAAGTCTTCCCCGGCCACCACCTCGACGTCGAAGCTGGCGCAGGCCGGGCAGACGAAAGCGATCGTGCCATCGAGCGCGAACCGCTCGTCGCAGGCCCGGCATCGCAGTTCGGCCGGGACCCGCTCGATCTCCAGGACCGAGCCGGCCAGGTCGGTACCTTCACTGACGAGCGTCCAGCAGAAGGTGAGCGTGTCCGGAACCACCTGACGCAGCTGGCCCACCCGCAGGTGGATGACCTCGACCCGGCGCGGCCCGGCGTGGCGGGTCACCACCTCGGCAATGGCCCCGCAGAGCGACAGCTCATGCACGCTGTCGCTCGGTGCCGTTCGAGCTCCGGCGTTCCGGGATATCCGGACCGAGAATCCACGAAGGCCGACCCCGCGAGCCCGCCGATGACGTGCTATTGCCGGCGTCGTCACGCCGGGTCGCCGCGTCGTCCGGCGCCCAGCGGCGCGGATTGTCGGTCAGCCCGAGCAGGTAGGTGATCGTGCACTCCAAGGCCACGGCGAGCTCGGGCAGCCGGCCGACATCGACACCTTGCCCGTTCTCCATCGCCGACAAGGTGCGGTTGGTCGCGGCGACCCCGAGAGCGTCGAGCCGCTCGACGACCTCGCATTGGGTCAGTCCCAGGTCGTGACGTCGCTCGCTGAGCCGACGCGCACAGACCCAGTGTCGTTCGCGGATCTGCTCGTGAGCAGTAGACACCATTGGCACCGGCCTCCCCGATACCGGTCAGTCTCCACGGGCGATTTATCGACGTCAATCCGGGGACATCGCCCCTATCCCGACATGTCGGAGAGCGCTTTGACGTCGTAGTGCGAGAAGTTGAAGGCCGGCGATCCGCCGAGCAGCCGCTCCAACTCCTCGTGCGAATCGACGTCGAAGATCCACACGCCGCCGTGCGCGCCGACGATGTGGTATCGAGCGATGACCTTGCCCCGCCGCTCGAGCTCGGCGGCGTACTCGGGGACGCGGGCAATCGCGGCGCCCATCTCACGGGACAGCAGCGCCAACTCCAGCTGCCAGGTCACGAGGAACTTCACAGGTCTCACCGCGGGTCGTCGGTCGAATGTCGTGCCGGGGACGATACGCGGAGCCAATGCACCGGCGCGGACCGGATCGGCCGCGGGCGTCGGCTGAGCGCGAGCGCATGTTGGCATCCCGGATTCCGGGATTCCCGGAGTTACCAGGAAGCAGGAATGACCTTGTGGCACAGGCGTTTTCCTGTCTTGCGCCGACAATCGCGGCGCGTAAAGTGCGAGTTGTCGCAGCAACATCCCGCTGACCGTGCGGGCGCCGTGCGCGCGCCCCCGCAGAGGAGGTGCGCCTCAGTGACAACCGCTACCGCGGAAGGGCAGCAAACCCAAGAAGACGAGGGCGTCGTCCATATCCTCTGGATGAACGGCGGCCTCGGCTGCGACGGTGACTCCGTTGCCCTGACCACGGCCACCCAGCCCAGCATCGAGGAGATCGTGCTGGGCGCCCTACCCGGGCTTCCCAAGATCGCCGTGCACTGGCCGCTGATCGACTTCGAATGCGGTCCCGAGCAGGGCGCCGACACCTTCATCAAGTGGTGGTACAAGGCTGACCGCGGCGAGCTGGAGCCGTTCGTTCTCGTCGTCGAGGGCTCGATCCCCAACGAGGAGCTGAACAAGGACAACGGCGGGTACTTCTGCGGGTTCGGCAACGACCCGGACACCGGCGAGGTGCGCACGACCAACGAGTGGCTCGACCGGCTGGCGAGCAAGGCCACCGCGGTGATCGCTGTCGGGACCTGCGCGACCTACGGCGGGATCCACGCCATGGCCGGAAACCCGACCGGAGCGATGGGCGTTCCGGACTACCTCGGCTGGGACTGGAAGTCGAAGGCCGGCCTGCCGATCGTCTGCGTGCCTGGGTGCCCGATCCAACCGGACAACCTCTCCGAGACGATCCTGTATCTCCTCTACCAGGTCGCCGGTCAAGCCCCGATGATCCCCTTGGACTCCGAGCTGCGGCCGCAGTGGCTGTTCGGCGCCACCGTGCACGAGGGCTGCGACCGGGCCGGTTACTACGAACAGGGTGAGTTCGCCACGGAGTACGGCTCGCCCAAGTGCCTGGTCAAGCTCGGCTGCTGGGGCCCGGTCGTCAACTGCAACGTCCCCAAGCGGGGCTGGGTGAACGGGATCGGCGGCTGCCCCAACGTCGGTGGTATCTGCATCGGCTGCACGATGCCGGGCTTCCCGGACAAGTTCATGCCGTTCATGGATGAGCCGCCAGGCAGCAAGGTGTCCACCCGAGCCAGCAAGACCTACGGCGCAACCGTGCGCACGCTGCGCAAGTTCACCCAGCGGACGCTCAACAAAGAGCCGTCCTGGAGGGTGCGCGGACCCGAACTCAGGACCGGCTACGAGAAGGTGCGGTGACGTCGATGACGGCTACGGCGGACAAATCCGACCTCGTCGATATGTCGTGGGATCCCATCACGCGCATCGTCGGCAGCCTGGGCATCTACACCAAGATCGATTTCAAGCAGAAGACCGTCGCCGAGTGTTACAGCACGTCGTCAATCTTCCGCGGCTACAGCATCTTCATGAAGGGCAAGGATCCGCGCGACGCCCACTTCATCACCAGCCGGATCTGCGGGATCTGCGGCGACAACCACGCCACCTGCTCGGTCTACAACCAGAACATGGCCTACGGGGTTCATCCGCCGGCGATCGGCGAGTGGATCATCAACCTCGGCGAGGCGGCCGAGTACATGTTCGACCACAACATCTTCCAGGAGAACCTGGTCGGGGTGGACTTCTGCGAACGGATGGTCAAGGAGACCAACCCAGGCGTGCTCGAGCGGGCCAACAACACCGAGGCACCGCACGCCGCCGATCACGGCTACCGGACCATCGGTGACATCATGCGCGCCCTCAACCCGCTCGAGGGCGACTTCTACCGCGAGGCCCTGCAAGTCAGCCGGTGGACCCGTGAGATGTTCTGCCTGATGGAGGGGCGGCACGTCCACCCGTCGACGCTCTATCCGGGTGGCGTCGGGACGGTGGCGACCATCCAGCTGTTCACCGACTACTTGACCCGGCTGATGCGCTACGTCGAGTTCATGAAGCGGGTCGTCCCGTTGCACGACGACCTGTTCGACTTCTTCTACGAGGCATTGCCGGGCTACGAGAACGTCGGGCTCCGGCGCACCCAGCTGGTGTGCTGGGGTTCGCTGAACGACCCGGCGCACTGCGACTTCACCTACCGGAACATGACGAACTGGGGTCGCAAGATGTTCGTGAGCCCCGGCGTGGTCGTCGACGGCAAGCTCGTGACCAACGACCTGGTGAAGATCAACCTCGGCATCCGGATCCTGCTCGGGAGCTCCTACTACGACAGCTGGGAGAACGAGCCGATGTTCGTCGAGCGGGACGAGCTCGGAAACCCGGTCGACCGCAACCATCCCTGGAACCAGACCACGCTTCCGAAGCCGCAGAAGCGCAACTTCGACGACAAGTACAGCTGGGTCATGTCCCCCCGGTGGTTCGACGGCACGGACCACCTCGCCTGTGACACCGGCGGCGGACCCATCGCTCGACTGTGGGCCACGGCGCTCGGCGGCTTGGTCGACATCGGCTACGTGAAGGCCACCGGCGAGAGCGTCCTGATCAACCTGCCCAAGACCATGAACAAGCCCGAGGCCACCTTCGAATGGAAGATCCCGAAGTGGAGCAACGCGCTGGAGCGTGACCGAGCCCGGACGTACTTCCAGGCCTATGCCGCCGCCTGCGCGCTGTACTTCTGCGAGCAGGCGCTGGCCGAGGTTCGGGCCGGCCGAACCAAGACGTGGGAGTCCTTCACCGTGCCGGACGAGGCGTTCAGCTGCGGGTTCACCGAGGCGGTGCGGGGTGTGCTGAGCCACCACATGGTCATCAAGGGCGGCAAGATCGCGAACTACCACCCTTACCCGCCGACTCCGTGGAACGCCAGCGTGCGGGACGTGTACGGCACACCCGGCCCGTACGAGGACGCGGTCCAGAACACGCCCATCTTCGAAGAGAATCCGCCCGACAACTTCAAGGGCATCGACGTCATGCGCGCGGTGCGCAGCTTCGATCCGTGTTTGCCATGTGGCGTGCACATGTACCTCGGCCCCGGAAAGACCCTGCAGACCGTTCACAACCCGACACCGATAACCTTGTCGATGTGAGGCGTGGCTGTGCCGGACGGTGACGTTGGCGCGCAGATCGAGGCTCTGCTGGGGGAGCTGGTCGAGCAAAACGGCCACCAGGCGGCGGACACCGGCGAGAAGATCGTCCGGCTGCTCGTCGAGTACTACGGAGCCGGGCTGGCGCGCGTCTGCGAGATCGTCGGGGCCGACCGGCCCGACCTGGTTCATCAGCTGGCGGCCGACCCCCTCGTCGAGAGCCAGCTGATCCTGCACGGGCTGCACCCGCTCACCGTCGATCAACGCATCGAGGCCGCGCTGGATCGGGTGCGCCCCTATCTCGGCTCGCACGCCGGCGGCGTGTCCTTCCTCGGCGTCGACCCGGAGGGGGTCGCCCGGCTACAGCTGTCCGGCAGTTGCCACGGATGCGCCTCGTCGACAGTGACGGTGAGCTTGACGATCGAAGAGGCGGTACGCGCCGCCGCTCCGGAACTCACCGGCATCGTGGTCGACGGCGAGGTGCAGGCGCCGCCGCTGTTGCAGATCGGTCGGCGGCCCGGTTCGCCGCCGACGCCGACGAATTCCGTGTGGCGGCATCCCTCGGCCGCCGAACTCCCTCGCGAGGGTGAGGTGACGTCCGTCCAGCTCGGTGGGAGCCACGTCATGGCGGCAAGGATCGAGAACACGTACTACGCGTACGTCGACCGTTGCCCGGCCTGCGAGGCGTCCCTCATCACGGCGGCGCTGCGCGGCTCTGTGCTCACCTGCGCCGAGTGCGCGGGCCGCTACGACGTGCGGCTCGCCGGTCGGGCGGTCGACGGGTCCGGGCGGCATCTCGATCCCTTGCCGTTGCTCGACGATGCGTCCGGGATTCGCGTCGCCTTACCGGAGGCGGTGTGATCGTCGTGCCGGCCGGACTGCGGCGCTTTGTCACGCCAATCGCTACCACGCCGAACCAGCCCGATTTCGTGCCGCAGCGGTCGAAGATGCCACCGCCGGGCGAATCGTGCGAGATGTGCGGAGCCGGGCTGGTCGACGAGCACCAGCACGTGGTCAACGTCGACTCCCGCCGGCTGCTGTGCACATGCCGGGCCTGCTACCTGCTCTTCACCCAGGAGGGGGCGGGGCGGGGCAACTACCGGGCGGTACCGGACCGGTACTTGGTCGACCCTGACGTCGAGCTGACCGACGCGCTGTGGGACCAACTCCAGCTTCCGGTCGGGATGGCATTCTTCTTCCACAACAGCGCGCTCGGCCGCATCGTCGCGCAGTACCCGAGCCCGGCCGGCGCCACCGAGTCGCTGCTCGACCTTGCGGCCTGGGACGCGGTGGTGGAGGCGAGCCCGCTCGCCCGCGAGCTGGTGCCGGATGTCGAGGCCCTCATCGTGCGCCGGTCCCAGCAAACCAACGAGTGCTACCTCGTGCCGATCGACGTTTGCTACGAGCTGGTAGGGCGGATCCGCATGCACTGGACCGGCTTCGATGGCGGGGAGGAGGCACGGCAAGACATCACGGACTTCTTCGCCCGGGTGCGGGCGCACAGTCGTCCGATCCGCTCGACGGTGGGGCCGGCCGATGCCTGAGCTCGCTTTCGACTGCATTGACGTCCGCGCCGATCCGTACGCCGCAGGCCCGACGCTCGTGTTCACGCTGCGCATCTCGGAGACCAGCGGAGAACGCGTGCATGCCATTGCCCTGCGAGTCCAGCTGCGCATCGAGCCGCAGAAACGCCGTTATACCGCCACCGAGAGCCGCCAGCTGAACGACCTGTTCGGCGATACCTCTCGCTGGGCGGACACCCTCAAGCCCCTTCAGTTCGCCAACGGTACGGCGATGGTCCCGAGCTTCACCGGAGGCGTCGAAGTCGACCTGCCGGTGCCGTGCACCTACGACCTGGAGATCGCCGCCACCAGCTACTTCCACGCGCTGCAGCAGGGCGATATCCCGTTTCTGTTGTTGTTCAGCGGCACGATCTTCACCCGCGGCGAGACGGGGTTCAGCGTCGCTCAGGTGCCGTGGCACAAGGAAGCGAGCTACCGGCTGCCGGTCACGGAATGGCGGGCCATGATGGACGCCTTCTACCCGAACAGCGGCTGGTTGCGGCTGCGCCTGGATACGTTGGAGGCGCTGGGTGCGTTCAAGAACTCCCGAGCCCTGCCGACCTGGGAAATGGCCGTGACCACGCTGCTCGCCGAAGTGGCCGGCTCGGCGCAGGCCGAATCGTGACTCGGCGAGGCCGCGATGGGTGAGGCCACCACGGGCGACCCGTTCGCCTCGGTGCGGGAAGTCGCCGATGCGTTGTTGTACGAGGGCTACGTGCTCTACCCCTACCGCGCATCGTCCGGGAAGAACACGAACCGCTGGCAGTTCGGCGTGTTGATGCCGACCGGCTATGTTGCCGACGACCCCTCGGAACGGTCCATCAGCCAGACGGAGATGATCTTCGAGGCTCCGCCGGACGCCATGCTCCGGGTGCGCGCGCGCTTCCTCCATGCCCAGCACCGCACGGGTGGTGAGCAGCCGGACTGGGACGAAGCGGTCGACCGGCAGGTCGGAGTCCACGTGCCCCTCGGGGAGCTGTCGGCGCAGCCACGGGCGTGGCCGTTCACGGTCGACGCGGCAGTCAGCGATACGGACGGCGTGCACCGGGAGACCCGACCGTTGGCCGGCGCCGTTCTCATCGCGGTGACCGAGCTACCCGGGCCGTTCGGTGCCCGCCGGCTGACGATTCGAGTGGAGAATCGGACGACGGGAGGGTTTGCCGACCGTGATGACGCGCTGCGCAGCGCCCTCGTCGCCGCCCACACATTCTGCGCTCTCGAGCCCGGACGATTCCTCTCGATGACCGATCCGCCGGAGTGGGCGGCGCTCGACGTTGCCGGCTGTCAGAACGTCGGCACCTGGCCCGTGCTGGGGGGTTCCCCGTCGGTGATGCTGTCCTCGCCGATCATCCTCGAAGACGACCCGCAGATCGCGCCGGAAAGCCCGGGCGCGCTCTACGACGCGACTGAGATCGACGAGATCCTCACGCTGCGAACCATGACGCTCACCGATGCCGAGAAGGAGGAGGCGCGGGCCACCGATCCCCGAGCGGCGGCGGTGATCGATCAGGTCGACAACCTGCCGCCGGACGTGCTCGATCGGCTGCACGGTGCGGTGCGCTATCTCCGCCAGGTGACCGGCGAGGACAGCGGACCGGGCTCGCGGTCGGCCGAAGGCTCCCGGACGACGGTTGGGCCGGATCAGCCCGAGACGCTGATGACCCCGGACACGCCGTGGTGGGATCCGGGTGCGGACGCGTCCGTGTCGCCGGAGACCGACGGGATCGTGATCGACGGCGTTCGGGTGGCCCGCGGGTCCAAGGTCAGACTGCGCCCGCGCGCGCGGCACACGGACGCCCAGGACATGTTCCTCGCCGGTCGCACGGCCACGGTTCAGGCCGTCTTCTTCGACGTCGACGGCGAGCAGCATCTGGGCGTCACGCCGGACGATGACGAGGAGTGGGCCGAGATCCAACGGTGGCACGGCCGGTACCTGTACTTTGCGCCCGACGAGGTGGAACCGGTCGACGGTGAGTCGGCGTCGGGGGTCGAGTGATGAGCCGGATGCTGGTGGCCGGGATCGGCAACATCTTCTACAGCGACGACGGATTCGGCGTCGAAGTCGTGCGGCGGTTGGCCGGTCGACCCCGCCCCGACGGTGTCGAGGTCACCGACTACGGCATTCGAGGCGTCCATCTCGCCTACCGGCTGCTGGAGGGATACGAGGTTCTCGTGCTCATCGATGCGGCGCCGCGCGGGCACGCGCCGGGAACCGTCACCCTCGTCGAGGTCGACCAGAGCCGCGTGGCGAGCGCCGGGGCGGCTGTGGCGAGTGGTGCGAGCCCGCTCGTCGACGCTCACGGGATGGATCCGGCCACCGTGCTCGCGCATCTGGCGGCGCTCGGTGGGCGGGTGGCGACCGTCCTCGTCGTTGCCTGCGAACCTGAGACAATAGAGGAAGGCATCGGCCTGAGCGCCACCGTGCAGGCCGCCGTGCCCGAGGCGGTCGGCCTCGTGGAGCGGGTCATGCGGGAGAACGACGGATCGCCGAAGGGGGTGACAACGTCATGAGTCTCGTGATCAAGTTGGTGCTGGTGGGCGTCATTGCGGCCGCGGTTGTGTCCGCCTTCCCGGACGTCAAGCGGTACCTCGAAATCCGCCATATGTAGTGCCACAGGTACGGCAGGCTCATCGCGCCGGTGCGCCCGGGCGGGAGTAACGTCCGGAGCGTTCGACCAGACGGACCGTTCGGCACACGTGTGGGTCGCTCGATTCGACTTCCGGATCCCTCCCGGAGGCGCCGCCGGACCGGCGAGCACGCGTGCGCACCGCAACATGGGGGTGGTGGCACGCCATGGCGGCAAGCGGAGCGCGATCGTCGGAGCGCGACGTCGAGCCGCCCCGCCGGCGTTGCCGCCTGACCGTCACCGGCCTCGTGCAAGGTGTCGGATTCCGGCCCTATGCCTACGCGCTCGCCCGTGAGCTCGGCCTGTCCGGCTCGGTAGGTAATGCGGCCGACGGGGTGATCGTCGAGGTCGAGGGCTCGGAATCAGCGGTGGCCGAGTTCTGGCGTCGGCTCGGGCCGGAGGCTCCGGCTCTCGCCCGGATCGAGGCGGTCACGGCCGAGCCAGTGCCCTGTCGGGGTGGCACCGAGTTCGTCATCGAGCCGTCGCAGCGCGGGCGCGGGACGCACTCTGGTCTCGCCGGACGTGGCGACCTGCTCGGCCTGCCGAGCCGAACTGGCCGATCCGACCGACCGGCGGTACCGGCACCCGTTCATCAGCTGCACCAACTGCGGACCGCGCTTCACCGTCGTCGTGGATCTGCCCTACGACCGCCCGATGACGACCATGGCGGATCTGCCGCTTTGCTCGGCCTGCGCCGTCGAGTACGCCGATCCGGCCAACCGACGGTTCCACGCGCAGACCGTGGCCTGCCCGGACTGCGGACCGGTCCTGACCATGCATCGGCCGGCCGAGCCCGAGCTCTCCGGCGATGCCGCGATGGCCGAGGCCCGGCGCCTGCTCGGGGCAGGCGCGATCGTCGCCGTGAAGGGTCTCGGCGGCTACCACCTGGCCTGCGACGCGACCGATGATGTCGCGGTCACCGCCTTGCGCAAACGCAAGGACCGGGGCGACAAACCGTTCGCGGTGATGGTGCCCGACCTCGCGACTGTGCACTTGTTCGCCGACGCCGACGACGCCGAAAGCGCTCTCCTGCAAGACGATCGGCGACCGGTCGTGTTGCTTCCGCAAGCGCGCCGGACCATCGCTGCGATTGGCGGACGCGGTCGCCCCCACCCATCCCGACGTCGGCGTGATGATCGCCTACACGCCGGTGCATCATCTGCTGTTCGGCCTGCCCGGAGATCCGCCCGGTCCGCAGGTACTGGTCATGACGAGCGGCAACCTCGCGGGCGAGCCGATCGTCACGGACGACGGCGACGCCCTCGAGCGCCTTGGTGGCATCGCCGACGCCTGGCTCCGGCACGACCGGCGTATCCACGTGCCCTGCGACGACTCGGTGGTGCGCGTGGCCGCTGGGGGAGAGCTCCCGGTCCGGCGCTCACGCGGCTACGCCCCCATGCCCTTGGCCCTGCCGGTCGACGTCCGGCCGGCACTGGCGGTGGGTGGCGATCTGAAGAACACGTTCTGCGTCGGCGCCGATCGCTACGCCTGGCTCTCGGCTCACGTCGGCGACATGGACGATCTTGCCACCCTGCGCGCGTTCGCCACCGCGACGAGCCACCTGCAGGCGATCACGTCGACCCAGCCTGAGGTCATCATCGCCGACCGGCATCCGGCCTACCGGAGCGGAGCCTGGGCTCGGCGCCATGCGGACAGCTGGCCCGTTCGCACTGTTCAGCACCACCACGCGCATGTCGCCTCGGCGATGGCCGAGAACGGCCACGACGGGCGCGAGCGGGTGGTCGGCGTCGCGTTCGACGGCACCGGCTACGGCGACGACGGAGCCGTGTGGGGCGGCGAGATCCTGCTGGCCGACTACGACGGTTACGAGCGCGCCGGCCACCTGCGCTACGTGTCGCTGCCCGGCGGTGACGCGGGAGTCCGCAATCCGTGCCGGATGGCACTGTCGCACCTGCGCAGCGCCGGGGTGGCGTGGGATACCGAGCTGCCCTGCGTGGCCGCGTGCTCTCCGGTCGAGCGAAACGTGCTCGCTCAGCAACTGGAGACCGGGCTGCAGTGCGCCCCGACCTCCAGCATGGGCAGGCTGTTCGACGCGATGTCGTCGCTCGCCGGCGTGTGCCACCGGGTCGCCTACGAAGCCGAGGCCGCAATGCGGTTCGAGGGCCTGGCCCGGGCCGCGCTGCGGACCTGTGGCGCGCCCTACGCGTTCGGGCTGGACGGCGACGAAGCCGGTCCCATGCAACTCGATCCGGGCCCGGTCGTCACGCATGCCGCCGCCGATGTCCGGTCCGGAGTGGACGTGGCCGTGATCGCCGCCCGGTTCCATCTCGCTGTGGCGCGACTGGTGATCGACGTTGCGCTTCGCCTTCGCGATCGCACGGGCGCGACCACGGTGGCCCTCTCCGGCGGCGTCTTCCTCAACGCGTTGCTGACCACCCTGACCGTCGACGGTTTGACCGACGCAGGACTGCGAGTACTCCGCCACCGGCTCGTACCACCGAGCGACGCCGGCCTGGCCTTGGGACAGCTGATCGTCGGTGCGCACAAGCAACGTTCGCCAGCACCAGCTTCGCCGTACTCGGCACCCACCCATTTGGAGGAACCATGTGCTTAGCCGTCCCGGGCAAGGTGCTCGACATCTGGGAGAAGGATCAGACCCGGATGGCGAAGGTCGACTTCGGTGGCGTCGAGAAGGACGTCTGCCTGGAGTTCGTGCCGGACATCGAAGTCGGTGAGTACACCATCGTGCATGTCGGGTTCGCATTGCAGCGGCTGGACGAGAAGTCGGCCATGGAGACGCTTGCCCTCTTCAAGGAGCTCGGCGAGCTCGACAAGGAGTTCGGCGACGCCTGGGCTCAGGCGGCTCGGGACAACGGCCGGGAGGTGCCGGAATGAAGTACATCGACGAGTTCAACGACCCCGAGCTGGCCAAGCGGCTGCTCGACGACATCCACGCCACGGTCACCCAGCCGTGGGCGATCATGGAAGTCTGTGGCGGCCAAACGCATACGATCATCCGGCACGGCATCGACCAGCTCATTCCCGATGACGTGGAGATGATCCACGGGCCGGGCTGCCCGGTGTGCGTCACGCCGCTCGAGCTCATCGACAAGGCCCTGGAGATCGCGTCCCGGCCCGAGGTCATCTTCTGCTCGTTCGGTGACATGCTGCGTGTCCCCGGCAGCGGTCGCGACCTGTTCCGGGTGAAGAGCGAAGGCGGTGACGTGCGGGTCGTGTACTCGCCGCTCGATGCGCTCAAGCTCGCCCGCGAGAACCCCGATCGAGAGGTGGTCTTCTTCGGCATCGGCTTCGAGACGACCGCCCCGCCCAACGCGATGGCGGTCTACCAGGCGAAGCGCCTCGATGTCCGGAACTTCAGCATGCTCGTATCCCATGTCCGGGTTCCGCCGGCCATCGACGCGATCATGCAGTCGCCGACCTGCCGGGTGCAGGCGTTCCTCGCCGCCGGCCACGTCTGCAGCGTGATGGGCACTCAGGAGTATCCCCCGCTGGTGGAGCGCTATTCCGTCCCCATCGTGGTGACCGGATTCGAACCCCTGGACATCCTGGAGGGCATCCGCCGCACGGTCCACCAGCTCGAACGCGGCGAGGCCTACCTCGACAACGCCTACGCGCGGGCCGTACCACCTGAGGGCAATCTGGCCGCCCGCAACCTGCTGTCGGACGTGTTCATGGTGACCGACCGCGCGTGGCGTGGCATCGGCGTCATCCCGGAGAGCGGCTGGCGGCTGTCGGACGACTATCGGGATTTCGATGCCGAGTACCGGTTCCAGGTCGGCGATATCCACACCGATGAATCCGCGGTCTGCCGAAGCGGCGAAGTGTTGCAGGGTCTCATCAAGCCGCACGAGTGCGCCGCGTTCGGCACGATCTGCACGCCACGCAACCCCCTCGGGGCGACCATGGTCTCCAGTGAGGGCGCGTGCGCGGCGTACTACCTCTACCGCCGGCTGGCGACCCCGCCGACGCCCGAACGGGAGGTGGCCTCGATTGGCTGAGGCAGTCGACGCGCAGCCGCTCGACTTCGACGGTTGGGCCTGTCCGGTGCCCGCTCCGCGACAGTCCCACCATCGTGATGGGGCACGGCGGTGGCGGTCAGATGTCGGCCGAGCTGGTCGAGCACCTGTTCGTCCCGGCTTTCGGTCCGAGCCCGACCGGTCTCGCCGACTCGGCGGTGATCGAACTCGGCGGAGCGAGAATCGCCTTCTCTACCGACACATTCGTTGTCCAGCCGCTGTTCTTCCCGGGCGGTTCCATCGGGGACCTGGCCGTCAACGGTACGGTCAACGACCTGGCGATGAGCGGCGCGATCCCAGCGCACCTCTCCTGCGGGTTCATTCTGGAAGAGGGGACCGAGCTGGGCGTCGTGGGACGAGTGGCGACCGACATGGGCGCGGCCGCGCGGGCCGCAGGCGTCACGATCGTCACCGGTGACACCAAGGTCGTCGACTCCGGCCACGGCGACCAGGTGTACGTCAACACCGCCGGAGTGGGCGTCGTGCCGTCCGGCGTCGACATCCGGCCGGACCGCGCCCGACCCGGCGATGTCGTCATCGTCAGTGGACCAATCGGGGTGCACGGAATCGCGATCATGAGCGTGCGCGAGGGCCTCGGCTTCGGTTCCGAGATAACGAGCGACACCGCGGCGCTGCATCCACTGGTCGCGGCCATGCTCGCGGTCACCCTCGACCTGCATGCGCTCCGCGACCCGACGCGGGGCGGCCTGGCGACCTCGCTGAACGAGATCGCGGCGGCCTCCGGCGTCGGCGTGCGTCTGGTCGAGAAAGCCATTCCGGTTCCGGACGACGTCGGCAACGCCTGCGCGATGCTGGGCCTCGATCCGCTGTACGTGGCCAACGAGGGCAAGGTGGTGGCGTTCGTGCCGCGAGAGCACGCTGACGCCGTCCTCGCGGCGATGCGGGCGCATCCGCTCGGCCGCGGCGCGGCCATCATCGGCGAGTGCGTCACGGACCATCCGACGATGGTCGTCGCCACCACCACGTTCGGCGGCACGCGGGTCGTCGATACCCCGCTCGGGGAGCAGCTACCGCGGATCTGCTAGGTGGTCGTCGGCTGGCCGCGCGACGGTTCGGCCCTTCCAGGCGCCACCGTGGCCCCGCCGGTGTTGGCGGGCCGAATCGACGGTCATCGCGAGGTAGCCGACGGCGACGCCGGGCAGCAGGACCGAGCGCGCTGGCGACAGGCCGTAGAACCGCAGCATGGGGACGTAGGTCGCCGCCATGATCGCCCACGCCGCGCCGCCCAGTGCCGCGAGGACCGCATCGCCGCCGATGACGCCGACCACCGCGGCCGCCGGAGGGACGACGTAGCCGAGCAGCAAGCCGGCCGCGGTGCCGGCAAGCAGCCAGGGCGAGTAGCGCAGTTGGGTGTAGGCGCTGCGGCTCACCATTGCCCAGAGGTCGGAAAGCCGGGCATACGGCCGGACGCTGTGGATGTCAGGGCTGAGTCCGAGCCAGATCCGGGAGCCCGCCCGACTGTTCTTGATGAGCCGTCCCAGGGCGACATCGTCGATCAGCTCGGCAGCGATGCGAGCCAGACCGCCGGCCGCCTCCAGTGCCTCCCTCCGGACGAGCATGCAGCCCCCAGCGGCGGCGGCCGTCGTCGACCTGGGGTCGTTCACCCGAGAGAAGGGATACAGCTGGGCGAAGAAATAGACGAACGCGGGAACGATCAGCCGCTCCCACCGGGTGACGGCCCGCAGCCGCACCATCTGGGACAGCAGGTCAAGCCGGTACGCGCCGGCCGCGGCGACCAACGTCGTGAGCGCACCGGGCGGAAAGTGCACGTCGGCATCGGTGAACAGCAGGTACTCCGGCGTCCCGGCCGAGCCGACGCCGACGGCCATGGCGGCCACTTTGCCGGCCCAGCCGGACGGCGGCCCGGTGCCGGTCACGACATTCGCACCGGCCCGACGGGCGACGTCTCCGGTGCCGTCGGAGCTCGCGTCGTCCACGACAACCACGCGGAACCGGCCCGGATAGTCCTGCGCAAGCAGGCTGGGCAGCGTCATGGGCAGTACCGCGGCCTCATCGCGCGCCGGTATCACGGCTGTCACCTCGGGCCAGGTGCCGCCGCTGGCGGTAGATCCGGTCGTGCTCGGCAGCCGTAGCGCCGTGCTCCAGAATCGGCCCCGGCCGATCGCGAGGTAGCTCCAGGCCGCGAGCGCGAGTCCGGCCGGCCCGACGAGTGCGATCACCGGCCCATTGTCGGGCCAGCCACCCTGGCCGCTCCGCGGCGCGGTATGCCTGGTCCATGCGCATCGTCGATCTGTCGGTTCCCATCGGCACCGGCACTCAGGTGTTTCCCGGCGATCCGGTGCCGGCCTTCGCGGCTGCGTCCACGATCGAGACCGAGGGCTACAACGTGTTGCACGTCGCCTTCGGAACGCATACGGGCACGCACGTCGACGCTCCGTACCACGTCCGCGGGGACGGTGCCCGCGTCGATGAACTGCCGGTCAACCTGTTCCTCGCGCCGGCGATCGTCGTCGACCTGCGGGACCGATCTCCTCGATCGGCGATTGACCGCAGTGACCTGGCCGCCGCCGGCTGGCGGTCCGGGGTCGCCGCCGTGCTGCACACCGGTTGGTCGGATCATCGGGGAACGCCGCGGTACTTCGACCATCCGTATCTCACGCCCGACGCGGCCCGGCTACTGCTCGAGTCCGGGGTGCGCACGATCGCCCTCGACACGCCCAATCCGGATCTCACCGATCTCGCCGGAACCGGCCGGCCCCGGCTGCCCGTCCACCGGCTGGTCGCCGACGTCGGCGGAATCCTCGTCGAGAACCTGACGGCGGTGGACGAGATCGACTTTGTCGACCCCTGGCTGTCGGTCCTGCCCCTGCGGATCGTCGGGGCGGACGGCGCACCCTGCCGCGCGGTCGCCTTCACGAATCCGAGCTGAGCGGGAATTGAGTCCATCCGACTCATGTTTAGCTGATGACCGGCCGATGATGCCGGGTTCTGTCCTATGGAGAGGTGAAGATGAGCAGTTTGACATTGTGGAGCAGCCCGTTGGCCGACTTCGACACGATCGCGCGGCGGGCCTTCGGTCCGGGTGCGGCTCGGTCGGCGTTCGGTTTCACGCCAGCCGCGGAGGTGACGCGTGACGGCTCGGACGCCGTGGTGCGGCTCGAGCTGCCAGGCATCGACGTGGCGAAGGATGTCGTCGTCGAGGTCGTCGATGGCCGGCTGGTCGTTCGGGGCGAGCGCCGCGACGAGCGGTCATCGTCCGAGCACGGCCGTACGGTCCGCGAGGTGCGGTACGGATCGTTCCGGCGCGCGTTCGCGCTGCCGGCCCACGTCACCGGTGACGCGGTCACCGCGACGTATGACGCGGGCGTTCTGACGGTCCGCGTTGCCGATGCCCACGCGGGCGCCACCGGTCGGCGCATCGCCGTCACGACCGGCGCGCCGGAGGCGGGCGACGCCGCCTCGGTCGAGGCTCCGGCCGAGTCAGGCGAGCAGCCCGCCGCCTGATCCACCCACCCAAGTAGGCCCGGTCCCCAACGGACCGGGCCTACGTGCATAGCCCGAAGACCACCCCGGCCAAGGCGACACGCACAAGATCATCGGCACGATGTGGCTTGCTTCGCCGCAGGTGCGTATCAGATGTCGGTCAGCCGCCTCTTCATGGCAACCGCGTCCGCCGAGCCGGAGAGCCAGCCGCTATGACGACGTTCGTTCTGATGCGCGACCTGACCACCCCGATCTCCCGCCTGCGGAGCAGCCGGCGCCTCGCCCCGGCCGCCCTCGTGCTCGCCGCGGCCAGCCTGTCGATGGTGGCCTTCGTCCAGGTACTCCGGCCGAGTACGCACGACGCCACGACGCTGGTCCGGCACCACAGCGACGGGGAGCTGTGGCAGGTCGTCGGCACCGGCGTTCTGGTCGGTGGCTGGGCCCAATGGATCTGGTCAGTGCTGGTCGGGCTGGCGATCTTCGCGCTCCTGCAGTCCCGAGTCGTTCGGGCGAGCGCGCTCGGGTGCCTGTTGGCCACGCACCTCGCGCCCGGCGTAGCCGTGGCCTTGGCCGGGCCCATGCTGGCCAGCCACGCCGGCGTCCTTGCCTACTTCGACGCCGCCACCTCGTGCGTGGTCCTGGTGGTCGCCGGTGTGATGTGCTCCCGTCCGGCGCGCCGCGGCCTGATAGCGCACTAACGACCGTGCCCTGATCCGCCGGCGCGGATAGGGGAAGGCCAGGCGGGAACACGCCGACGGTGCCGCGTGGTTGGCTGAGGCAGACTCGCTCGCCAGCCCGAGGAAGGGCATGTGGTCACGCATCCCGATCTTGCCTACCGATCCGCGCGCGGCCGGCTCGTGCTCCTCGCGACGATTCTCGGCAGCGGGCTGGCCCAACTCGACGGGAGCGTGGTCAACGTCGCGCTGCCGCGCATCGGCGAGAATCTCGGCGCCGGCTTGACCGGCTTGCAGTGGACGCTCAACGCCTACACGCTCACCTTGTCCGGGCTGCTGCTGCTCGGCGGATCGCTGGGCGATCGGCTCGGCCGCCGGCGGATCTTCCTGGTGGGTGTCGTCTGGTTCGCTGTGGCCTCGGCCGGCTGTGCCGTCGCTCCGACGGCTGGGGTGCTCATCGCGATGCGCGCCCTCCAGGGCGTGGGTGCCGCGCTGCTGACTCCCGGATCGTTGGCCATTCTCGAGGCGGTGTTCCGGCGCGAGGACCGGGCGCCGGCGGTCGGCGCGTGGACCGGACTCGGCGGCGTGGCCACCGCTCTCGGTCCCGTGGTCGGCGGTGTGCTGGTGGGCGTGGCACCCTGGGGCTGGCGGCTGGTGTTCTTGATCAACCTGCCGCTGGCCGTGACGGTCGTGGTGGTTACCCGCAAAGCCGTTCCGGAGACCCGCGACGAGGAGGCCACCGGCACGCTCGACGTGGCGGGTGCGCTGCTCGCGGCGCTCGGTCTGGCCGGCGTCATCCTCGCGCTCACCGAAGGGCCCACTCAGGGCTGGCCGCCCGTGATGATCGTCAGCGGTCTGGCCGGCATCGCCCTGCTGGTGGCATTCCTCGTCAACGAGCGAGTGCGGCCCAACCCCATGATGCCGCTCGACCTCTTTCGCTCCCGCCAATTCTCGGCCGCGAACATCGTCACGTTCGTCGTGTACGCGGCGTTGAGTGGCGCGCTGTTTCTGCTGCCGGTGCAGCTGCAGATCGTGTCGGGTTTCAGTCCGGTCGGCGCGGGCAGCGCCCTGCTGCCGGTCACGGTGGTCATGCTCCTGCTCTCGGCCCGGATGGGTCGGTTGGCCCAGCGGATCGGTCCCCGGTGGCCGATGACCTTCGGTCCGATCATCGCCGCTGTCGGCATGGCCCTGCTGGCCCGGCTCGGTCCGGACTCCACCTATGTCGGCGGGGTGCTGCCGGCCGTCCTGGTGTTCGCGCTCGGCCTGTCGATGACCGTTGCGCCACTGACCGCGACGGTCCTCGCGGCCGCGCCGGAACATGAGGTCGGTGTGGCGTCGGCCGTGAATAACGACGTGGCCCGCACCGCCGGTCTGCTTGCCGTGGCTGTGCTCCCCGCCTTGGCCGGGATCACTCCGGCGGTCTACGCCGACCCGGCCGCCCTCTCGTCGGGGTTTCATCGAGCCGTGCTGATCGCGGCCGCACTCTGCGCGGCGGGTGGTGTGCTGTCCGCGCTGACCATCCGGAACGACGTGCTGGAGCGGCCAGCCGGGGCGCCGATCGGAGCCCCCGAGCCGGAGCCCGTCAATGTCACGAGCGACGATGCCTACCTGGCCGCCTGCCGCTGCCAGGCCGCGCTCACCACCCCGACCTTGCCTCGGAGCTAGGGCGTGTCCTAGAACCCGACGTGGGCCAGGCCCTGGCGTAGCAGGACTCCCTGGCCACCGGCCATGTCGCTGACGACGGCATCCCCGGCGGCCTCGGCCGGCGAGAACCAGGTCAGCTCGAGGGCGTCCTGCTGCGGTTCGCAGTCGCCGTCGACCGGAATGACGTAGGCCAGCGAGACCGCATGCTGACGGGGATCGTGGAAGGCCGTGACCCCAGGGGTGGGAAAGTATTCGGCGATCGTGAACGGCGCCGGTGCGGGCGGGACACGGGGCAACGCCAGCGGGCCGAGATCTTTCTCGATGTGGCGGAGCAGTGCGGTCCGCACCCGCTCGCCGTAGAGCACTCGCCCCGAGACCAGAGCCCGGCTGATCTTGCCCTGCCCGGTCACGCGGAGAAGCAGGCCCACGGACGTGATCATGCCCTGCCCGTCGACCCGAACCGGGATGGCATCGACGTAGAGGATCGGCAGTCGCTGGCGGATCGACTCGAACTCCTCCGGAGCGAACCATTTGCTCTCGGTCTGCGAGGTCGTCTGCGTCATGTGATGTTTCTATCGTGCCGGCTGCAGAGCGGACGAGAGGTGGCAAGACTCGCGACTCGCGCGTCGATCTCGCTGCGCCGACCGGGCCGGCCGCGAAGACTCCTACCGCTGAACGTCCAGTTTGGCGAGAGCGCCGCGCAGCTGATCGGCCGTCTGGTCAGCCAGCTTCTCGATGGTCGAACGCAGAAAGGGCGACGCGAGCCTGGCCACGCCTTTGAAGTCGAAACGGGCCTGGTAGTGAAGCGCGGTGCCGGTCGCGGTGGAGGTCAGCCGCATGTCGTCTGTCGACGTCACGGTCTTGTTCTCGCCGACAAAGGTCAGCCGTCGCACCGGCTCCAATCGGGTCAGTTGATACTCGAGTTCGGTCTGGCGCCCCCGGAATTGCGACACATTGCGGAAACGGGCGCCGACGGCGATAGGCCCCGTGTCGACTCGCTTCGTGCTGACCGTGCCGGGGTCCCATTCCTCGGTATTCGTGAAATCGCACAGGTAATCGAATACCCGATCGATGGGGCTGTCGGTCTCCACGGTGCGTTCGACGATCAGCATGTGCTCACCCCTGGGCAACGAGTGGTTACTCAATGGTGCACCCGAGTCCGCTCCCTGGTTGAGTGTGACGGGTGGACGCCCAGGGGTGGAACGAGCGGTATGCGGAAACGTCGCTGCTGTGGTCGGCCGCGCCGAATCGATGGGTGGCAGCCGAGCTCGCCGACCGGCCCGCGGGGCCGGCCCTCGATCTCGGGGCCGGCGAGGGGCGTAACGCGCTCTGGCTCGCGGCGCGGGGGTTCATCGTCACCGCGGTCGACTTCTCGACCGTGGCCCTGGATCGGGGTCGCCAACAGGCCGAGGTCGCCCAGATCCCGGCCGAGCGGCTGACCTGGATAACGGCCGATCTGCTCGACTATCGTCCGGCCGCGTTGAGCTTCGATGTCGTGGTCATCGCCTACCTGCAGCTTCCCGAGCAACCGCGGAGAATTGTCACCGCTCGAGCCGTCGAGGCCTTGGCGCCCGGCGGCGTGTTGCTCGTCATCGGACACGATCTAGCCAACCTGACCTATGGCACCGGCGGACCCCAGACGGCCGACGTGCTGTTCCGACCCGAGGACGTCGTGGCCGACATTCGGACAACCGGCCGACCGGTGCCAATCGTGCGCGCCGATAGCGTGCGACGGCCGGTGGATGGCGCGGACCGTGACGCCATCGACGTGCTGGTCCGGGCCGAAGCGCCGGGACAGTAACCCAAGATCCCGCTTCATCCAGCGCCCAGACGTCGTGATCTTGGACTTATGGTCGCCAGAGGGCAGCAACTCAAAGAACGGGGGCGCGTTGTCGGGTCCGAAGCCGCCGGGCATGATCCACGGCATGAGCGAGCGAGTGCAGGGCGTCGTCAGCCGCGCCAAGGGTGAACCGGTTCGCATCGAGACGGTGATCGTTCCGGATCCCGGACCGGGTGAGGCCCTCGTCCGGGTGCAGGCGTGCGGCGTATGCCACACGGACCTGCACTATCGCGAGGGGGGCATCAACGACGAATTCCCGTTCCTGCTCGGTCATGAGGCGAGTGGCACGGTCGAGGCGGTCGGGGACGGCGTGGTCGACGTCGCCCCGGGCGATTTCGTCGTGCTGAACTGGCGCGCGGTGTGCGGGCACTGCCGGGCCTGCCTACGCGGTGAACCGTGGTACTGCTTCGACACGTTCAATGCCACTCAGCGAATGACGCTCCCGGACGGCACCCCGCTCAGCCCCGCTCTCGGCATCGGGGCGTTCGTCGAGAAGACGCTGGTGCACTCGGGCCAGTGCACGAAGGTCGACCGGGCGGTGGCTCCGGCCGTCGCCGGCCTGCTCGGTTGCGGGGTGATGGCCGGCCTGGGCGCGGCGCTCAACACGGGTGGCGTCCGGCGGGGCCAAACCGTTGCCGTCATCGGCTGCGGAGGCGTCGGCTGCGCGGCTATCGTCGGCGCCCGCCTGGCGGGTGCGTCGCGGATCATCGCCGTCGACGTCGACGACCGGAAGCTCGCGCTGGCGTCCAGTCTCGGGGCCACGCACACGATCAACTCCCGCGGTTCCGATGCCATCGAGGGCATCCGGGAGTTCACCGGAGGGTACGGCGCGGATGTCGCCATCGATGCCGTCGGCCGGCCGGAGACCTATCGGCAGGCGTTCTACGCCCGTGATCTCGCCGGCACGGTCGTGCTGGTGGGGGTGCCCACACCCGAGATGCGACTGGACCTACCGTTGCTCGACGTGTTCGGGCGCGGCGGAGCGTTGAAGTCGTCCTGGTACGGCGACTGCTTGCCGACGCGTGATTTCCCGCTGCTTATCGATCTACATCTGCAGGGCCGGCTGCCGCTCGACGCCTTCGTGAGCGAGACGATCGGCTTGGGCGACGTCGAGGAGGCGTTCGCCGCGATGGGCCGTGGTGACGTGCTGCGATCCGTGGTGCTGTTCTAGTTCTCGTCTCTGGCGTCAACCTGCGGTTGACGCAGGCTGCTGCGTCAACCTACCGTTGACGCGTGGACCCACAACCGATCGGGCTCGACGAGTTCGTCGCCCGCGTCAGGGAACTTCGGCCTGACGGCGCGCCGTTGCAGCAGCTGTCCGACGCCGTGCAGACGGCCGGCCGGCTCGCCGAGTTGGCTGATCAACTGATCGAGCACTTCGTCGACGAGGCCCGCCGCGCCGGAGCATCCTGGACCGAGATCGGCCGGTATATCGGGGTAAGCAAGCAGGCCGCGCACAAGCGCTTCGTGCCAGGGGACTCCGACGACCTGGACATCCTGGCCGCCGGCCGGCTAAGTCGCTTCACGCCCCGCGCTCGCAATGCCGTGCGACAAGCTCGGTCCGAAGCGGAGGATCGCGGTGACGACTTCGTGACGAACGAGCACGTGATACTCGGCCTGCTCAGCGAACCGGATGGCTTGGCCGCCAAGGCCATCGTCGCCGCCGGCGTTTCCTCGGATCAGCTCCGGGCGACCACGCTCGAGGCGCTCGGGCCGGGTCAGGGATCTGCGACCGGTCGGGTGCCCTTCGGCCCCAGCGCCAAAAAGACCTTGCAGCTGGCGCTGCGAGAGGCCTTACATCTCGGCCACAACTACATCGGCACCGAACACCTGCTGCTGGCTCTGCTGCGCAATGACGCGGTCCCCGCGGCGAGTTTGCTCCGCGAGCAGGGCGTGACCCGCGCGCACGTCGAGCAGCAGTTGCCCCAGTAGTCCGGGTGGAGGCTCGGTGTGTGTTCCTTGCCGGGCCGACCGACGATGCTGTCAATCGGGCGTTGGGAGAGTCGGCTGGCGCAACATCGGTCTCATAGGTCACAATGAGCCCGCGCGCACCACCCCGACGGACGCTGGGGAAGGCGGTTCCGTCGAGCAATGGAGGTGTGCCGTGACGGCTGCCCGCGCAGGCCGGGCGCTGGCGACGTCGGGCGTGGTGTTCATGCATTGCTGCCCGTCGGCCATCGCGCCGCACGTCGAATGGGCGATCGCCGGCGTGCTCGGCCGGCCGGTCCGCCTGGAATGGACCGCCCAGCCGGCCGCTCCCGGCCACTTACGCGCAGAGGCCGCCTGGACCGGCGAGGCCGGCACCGGCGCGCGTCTCGCCGGCTCGCTGCGAGCGTGGCCCATGCTGGTCTTCGAGGTGACCGAGCAGGGCACCTCGCTTACCGACGGCGAGCGTCTCGCCTATGTGCCCGGTCGGGGATTTCATCGCCGGGCCACGGCCGCCAATGGCGACGTCGTCGTCGCGGAGGAGCGGCTGCGCGGCGTGCTGGCTCGCGCCCGGTCCGCCGAGGATTATGCGCACGCATTGCAGGACCTGCTCGGCATCACCTGGGACGCCGACCTCGAGCCCTACCGGCTCGCCGGAGACGGAGCGCCGGTCACGCTCCTGCACCAGGTCGTTTAGCCGCCGATACTCCGGTCGCGACGATTCGTCCCGTGGCCGCGCGGGAAGCGACGGAAAGGACCGGCGGACGGCGGGACGAGCGGCGCTACAGGGGGATGTTGCCGTGCGCTCCGCGCCCGGCCGGCGCCGCGGCGAGGGCCTCCACGAGGGCGCGGCGGGTTTGCCACGGCTCGACGATCGCATCGACCACGCCGATGTCCATAGCGCGCCCGACTCCGCCGGCGATCTTCTCGTGCTCTGCGGCCAGCTGCGCATGTAGGGCTTCACGCTCACCCGGCGGTGCGGCCGCGAGCTTCTTACGGTGCAGGATGCCAACTGCCGCTGACGCGCCCATGACCGCGACCTCGGCTCCCGGCCAGGCGTAGACCGCGTTCGACCCGAGGGCCCGCGCGTTCATCGCTATATACGCCCCGCCGTAGGACTTGCGCGTCACCAGGGTCACGCGAGGGACAACCGCCTCGCCGAAGGCGTGCAGCAACTTGGCGCCGCGTCGCACGACGCCGTCCCACTCCTGACCGACGCCGGGCAGATAGCCCGGCACGTCGACGAGCACGACCAGCGGCACACCGAACGCGTCGCACATCCGCACAAAGCGAGCCGCCTTCTCCGCGGACGCGGAATCCAGGCAGCCGCCCAACCGCAACGGGTTGTTGGCTATAACGCCGACCGTGCGGCCGGTCAGCCGGCCGAGGCCGGTCACGATGTTGGGTGCCCACCGGGCGTGCAGCTCGAGGAACGTGTCCGCGTCCAGAAGACCGTGGACGAGCGGATGCACGTCGTAGGCCCGCTTGGGGCTGTCCGGCAGCAAGGCCCGCAGATCCTCATCCGCGCCAATTTCGTCAAGGTGGAAGCTGCCTTGCTGGGCCAGGAGTGACGCCGTCGTGCGGGCCACGCCGATCGCCTCGTCGTCCGAGTCCGTGACGATGTGGACGACCCCGCTGCGCCGTCCGTGCGTGTCCGGGCCGCCGAGTGACTCCATGTCCACGTTCTCACCGGTGACGCTCCGGACCACATCCGGTCCGGTGACGAACACCCGGCCGCCCGTCGACATGATCACCAAGTCGGTCAGAGCCGGACCATACGCCGCCCCGCCCGCAGCCGGCCCGAGGACGACCGAGATCTGCGGTACGCGTCCCGAGGCCCGCACCATCGCCGCGAAGACGAGGCCAACCGCGTGGAGGGCTTCGACTCCTTCGGCGAGCCGGGCTCCGCCGGAATGCCATAACCCGATGACCGGCACTCGCTCGCGGACCGCCTGGTCGATGGCGTCGACGATGTGCGCGCACCCTTCGCTGCCCATCGCACCGCCCATCTTCAGCGGATCGGTCGCGAAGGCCGTGATGAGAGCGCCGTCTACCGTGCCCCGGACGGCATAGACGCCACTGTCATCGCGGACGTGCAGCGGCTGGAGGCTACCGGGGTCGACCAGCTTGGTCAGGCGTAGCTCCGGATCGCGCGGATCACGGTCTGGGGCGACGTTGGCGGGAGCGTTCGCCGTGAGTGTCATGGCCGGCCCTTCGCTCGATCAGGCTTTCCGGAACAGCAACGCCACGTTGTGTCCCCCGAAGCCGAAGGAGTCGTTGAGTGCGGCCGGCACTGTCATCTTTCGGGCCTGCCGCGGGACATCGACCAGAACACCGTCGTCCGGGTCATCGAGGTTGATGGTCGGCGGCACGATGTCGTTGCGTACCGCCAGTACGGTGGCGATGGACTCGATGGCGCCCGCGGCGCCCAACAGGTGCCCGGTCATGGACTTGGTGGCCGTGACGACCGTCTGATCGCCGAGCAGATCCGCGATCCACCGGGCCTCGGCGGTGTCGCCGGCGGGCGTGGAGGTCGCGTGCGCGTTGACATGCACCACGTCCTTGCGGTCGATACCTGACCGCTCGAGCGCGATGCGGGCGGCCCGTCGTTGCCCGTTGCCCTCCGGATCGGGGGCCACCATGTCGTAGCCGTCGGAGGTGATGCCGGCTCCGGCCAGCACGGCGTACGGCGTCCGGCCGCGAGCCTCGGCCAACGAGCGCCGCTCGAGGACGAGCGCGCCGGCGCCTTCGCCGAGCACGAAACCGTCCCGGCCCTTGTCGAACGGGCGGGACGCCCGCTGGGGCTCGTCGTTGCGGGTACTCATGGCCTGCATCTGGGCGAAGCCGGAGATGGTCAGCGGGTGCACGCAGGCCTCGGTGCCACCGACGATGACCAGGTCGGCTCGATTCAGCTCGATCAGATCGAGGCCATAGGCCACGGCTTCCGCGCCGGATGCGCAGGCGCTCACCGGCGTGTGGACGCCGGCCCGAGCTCGGATTTCCAGCCCGACGTGCGCCGCCGAGCCGTTCGGCATGTCCTGGGGGATAAGCAACGGTGAAACTCGGCTGGGACCCTTGGCCAGGATGACATCGTGCTCGCGGATCAGGCTCCCGACGCCGCCGATGCCGGTGCCGATCACCACGGCGACCCGTTCCGGGTCAAGGCCAGCTTCGTCGGCCTTGCCGGCGAAGCCCGCGTCCGCCCACGCTTCCCGGGCGGCGATGACCGCCGCTTGCTGGGCCCGGTCCAGGCGCCGGGCCTGGACTCGGGCCAGCACCTCGGTCGGATCGACGGCCATGCGCGCGGCGATGCGCACCTTCAGGTCGGTGGCCCAGTCTTCGGTGAGGGCCACGACACCAGACCGCCCTTCGAGCAGGCCGGACCAGAATGTCGCCACGTCGCCCCCGAGGGGAGTAGTGGCGCCAAGGCCGGTGACGACGACGTCGTCGATCATGGTGGTGTCCTCCGAGGTGCGGGACGGCGGGGGTTCGCCGTCGGGGTCGAACTCAGCCGTTCGTCTGGATGTAGGTGACGGCGTCGCCGACTGTCTTCAACTTGGGTAGTTCGTCGTCGGGGATCTTGACGCCGAACTTCTCTTCGGCGGCCATGGCCACTTCGACCATCGACAGCGAGTCGACGTCCAAATCGTCGGTGAACGACTTGTCGTCGGTGACGGCGCTGGTGTCGACGTCGGCGACTTCGTTGAGGATCTCAGCGAGCCCGGCGCGGACTTCGTCGGCAGAGGCAGCCACAGTTCATATTCCTTCCTGTCGTTCCGCACACCCCGGTTGGGCGAGCGGGGTTGTCATGGAGCGATTACGACCTGGCCGGCGAACGCCAGCCCGGACCCGAACCCGAGCAGCAGCACCGGTGAGCCCGATGGAATTTCGCCGCGTTCGACCATCTTCGACAGCGCGAGCGGAATCGTCGCGGCCGACGTGTTGCCGGACTCGACGATGTCGCGCGCCACCCGATCGTGCGGTATGCCGAGCTTGTCGGCGATCATGTTGATGATCCGCAGGTTGGCTTGGTGGGGGACAAAGGCGGCGAGCTCGCGAGGATCGACTCCGGCCTGCGCGCACGCCTCGCGGGCAATCGGCGCCATCCGGGTCGTCGCCCAGCGGTAGACGGACTGGCCGTCCTGTTCGAAGAAGCCGGTCGTCGAGTTGATCACCACCTTGTCCGACAGGCCGCCGTCACTGCCCCAGACGACCGGTCCGATTCCCACCTCGTCTGACCGACCGACCACCGCGGCTCCGGCGCCATCGGCCAGGATCACGCACGTGCTGCGGTCCGTGAAGTCGATCCACCCGGAGAACCGCTCGGCCGCGACGACCAGCACGGTGCGGGCGTGGCCGGCCAGCACCGCGGTGGAGGCCGCGTTCAGAGAGTAGGTGAAGCCGGAGCAGCCGGAGTTGACGTCGTAGGCGCCGGGCGCGTCGATGCCGAGCCGATAGGCGAGCTGCGGCGCGGCGCTGGGTACCGGCGACGGCATCGTGCACGTCGCGACGATCACGAGGTCGACCGCGCTGGTCTCCGTTCCCCCCGCCGCCAGCGCCTTGCTGGCCGCCGCTTCGGCCATGTCGACCACGGTTTCGTCCGGGTCGGCGAAGCGGCGCTCGGCAATGCCGACGCGAGAGCGGATCCACGCGTCATCGGTATCGATGCCGCGCGCCACCAGGTCGTCGTTCGTGATCACGTTGGAAGGCTGATAGTGACCCAGGCCGAGGATCCGTGATCCGGCCGACGGGATGTTCGGGTTGATCAGCATGAGTTCTACAGCTCCGGTCCGTTCGAGAGTCGGGCGACGGGCAGCCCGGCGGCGACGATGTCCCCGCTGTGCCGCAGCCATTCGGCCAGCACGCCCGCGTTCGCCGCGACGACCCGGTGCTCGTCGCGGTTGGTACGCACCGTTCCGAGGAGCGTTCCGGGCTTGATCTCGGCGCCTTCGTCGATGGATTCGGCTCGGGTGAAGATCCCCTTCACCGGTGTCACCACCACCTGGAAGTCGGGTGTGTGCTCACCTTGGCCGTGTTGCGGCCGAGAGCTGATCAATTCGTGCGCGGTCGGCAGATCGGCCGGCGACTTCAGGGCGAGCAGGTCGATGCCGGGCAGCTCGCGTTTCGCCAGCCCGACGAGCGTGCCCGCGGGCGGGAGTTCGATTGCCGCGGTGACGCCGAGATCCCGGAGGGTCTGCTGGCAGAGATCCCAGCGCACCGGTCGCGTCACCTGGCGGACGAGGCGGGGCAGGACCTCACCCGCGTCGGCCACGGCCGTCCCGTCGGTGTTGGACAGCAGGAGCAAGAGCGGATCCGCGGCAGTCAACGGCGCGGCGTACGCGCGCAGCGCGTCCTCGGCCGGCCCCATGAAGTGGGTGTGGAAGGCACCCGCGACCGCGAGCGGCCGCACCCGAGCGCCGGGCGGCGGATTCTCGGCGAACGCCGCGAGCTCGTCGGTGGTTCCAGCGGCCACGATCTGGCCGGCGCCGTTGCGGTTGGCCGGCGTCAGGCCGGCGGCTTCGATGAGGGCGGCGACCTCGTCGGGGTCCGCGCCGCCCAAGACGGCGGACATGCCGGTGGGGACCAGGGCGCAGGCGGCGGCCATCTCGGCTCCGCGACGGGCCGCGAGCGCGACCGCGACGTCTGGTGCGAGAGCTCCGGCGACGGCGGCGGCGGTGAGTTCGCCGATACTGTGCCCGGCGACGACCACCGAGCCACCAGCATCACCCCGCAGCCCTAGGTGTTCTGCGACGACAACGCCGAGGGCGACGATCAGCGGCTGGGTGACAGCGGTGTCCTTGATCTCGTCGGCGCCCGCGGTCGTGCCCAGCCGGATCAGGTCGAGATCGATGAGCTTGCCGTACTCGGCCAGCCGCTGCTCCACGCCAGCAAGTTCCAGCCAGGGCGTGAGCATGCCGGGGGTCTGCGCACCCTGCCCGGGAGCGAGTAGCGCGATCACGACTTCTACGATCCCGTACCGGGCCGGCGCTGGCGAGGAGCTGGAACACAGTCTTCGCAGCAACCACTTTGGAGAAGTCCTACAAATTTGACCTCTTCAGAGCGCGATCTGACCTGGTTGATGCACGACCTGGACAAATCCAATAGCGAGATCGTCTAGCGCGAGGCGCGCTCGTGGAGATCACGGTCGGGCTCCACGGAGGCGAGCTATCAGGCCGAAGCCTCCAACCGGCCGAGGGTCAGCGCGATGTGTATGGCGTAACCGCCGCGCGGTGTGGTCGGCGATTCGCCGCACAATTCGGCGACACGGCGCAGCCGATAGCGGACGGTGTTGGGGTGGACGAACAGCGCTCGAGCCGTCGCCTCGAGGGACCCGCCGGCCTCCAGGAATGCGGTCACCGTCTCGAGGACGACGTCCCCGGCCTGGGCCAGCGGGCGGTAGACATGGTTCAGCAGCTCCTCACGGGCCTCGGCATCTCCGGCCAGGGCCCGTTCCGGCAGCAAGGCTTCCGCGCTCACCGGGCGCGGCGCGCCGCCCCACGCCGGGGCGGCGCGCAGGCCGCTCAGCACCGCCCGGGTGACAGCGGTGGCTCCGGCGACATCGCTCGCCGACCAGCCGACCACGACCGGTCCGTCGGCGAAGACGGGCAGGATGTCGCGCGCCGCGGCGAGCGGATCGGCTATTCCGCCGAGCACCACGATGAGCCGGCCGCCGTGCACGCCGGCGATCGCGTCGTAGTCCGTGCGGTGGGCGAGCCGATGCACCTCGGCCAGGATGTCCTGGGCGTGCTCCTGGTCGGGCGCGACACCCGCCACCGTCGTCACCGGACCGGTCGTGCGCCAGCCCAGGGCGGCAACCTGGCTCTCCGGCTCGCCGCCGATACCGCCTCCGCGGACGAGCCCGTCGATGACGAGGGCTTCGAGTCGGGCATCCCACGCGCCGCGGGTTTCGGCCGCGCTGGCGTAGACGCGGGCCGCCGCAAAGGCGATCTCCCGACTGAAGCGCAGCAGTTCGTCGCGCAGCGCGCCTTCGTCGCCGGGCGCGGCGAGCAACGGCACCTGCTCTTCGGCGACGGCGATGGTCTCCCGCACGAGCTCGACCGTGTGCTGCAACGACACCGTCCTTGCCATCGCGCGCGGCGCGGTGCCGAACACCTCACCGGTCAGGCGCAGCACGTCGTCGGGTGAGCGCAGCCACTCGACGAACGACGCGATACCGGCTTGTGCGACCAGCATCACCCAGGACCGCTGATCGGCCGGCAGGGTGCGGAACCAGGGCAGCTCGTCGTCCATGCGGGCCACGCTCTGCGTAGCTACTCGACCGGCCGCCTGCTCGATCTTGCGGAGCGTCTCCTCGCGCAGCCGGCGCTTCCCAGCCCCACCCCGCCCGCGCGGCGGCTCGTTCATCGTCACCCACTCTTCGCGCCACCGGTCATCGGCCGCTCGCTCCGCTCCTCGCTCGCTTCGCTCGCTGCGATGCTCACTCACTGGCTCACCCTGCCATGCTGACGGCATGGTGCCGACAGCGCGAGCGTGGGTGGCGTGACCGCCCGCAACCCGGTCGAGGACTTGCAGCGGATCGCCTTCCTGCTGGAGCGAGCGTTCGAACCAACGTTTCGGGTCCGCGCATTCCGGACCGCGGCGGCCACCGCCGCGAGCATTCCGGCCGACGAACTCCTCGAACGCGCACGGGGCGGCACGCTGCGCGAGCTGTCAGGCATCGGCGAGGTGACCGCCCGCTGCATCACCGAGTCCCTGCGCGGTGAGGAGCCCGTGTACCTCCGTCGCCTGGAGGCGACTGGGGGCACCCCGGTGGCCGAAGGCGGTGCCAATCTTCGAAGCGCCCTACGCGGTGACTGCCACACCCACTCGGACTGGTCGGATGGTGGTTCGCCGATCCGCGAGATGGCCTTGACCGCGCGGGATCTGGGCCATGACTACCTGGTATTGACCGACCATTCGCCGCGGTTGAAGGTGGCCAACGGCCTGTCGGTCGACCGCTTGCAGCGGCAGCTCGACGTCGTGGCGACGCTGAACGACGAGCTCACGCCGTTCCGCATCCTCACCGGGATCGAGGTTGACATTCTCGATGACGGCAGCCTGGACCAGACGTCGGCGTTGCTCGGCCGGCTCGACCTCGTGGTGGCCAGCGTCCACAGCGTGCTCCGCATGCCGGCCGCGGAGATGACCCCGCGCATGGTGGCGGCCGTCGCCAATCCGCACACCGACGTGCTCGGCCATTGCACGGGACGTATGGTCACGGGCTCGCGCCGCCGGCCGGAATCAGAGTTCGACGCGGACATCGTCTTTGCCGCCTGCAAACGATTCGGCGTCGCGGTCGAGGTGAACTGCCGCCCGGAGCGTCTTGATCCGCCGAAGCGGCTGCTCCGCCTCGCCGTCGAGGCCGGGTGCCTGGTGTCCATCGATACCGACGCCCACGCCCCAGGTCAGCTCGACTGGTTGCCCTACGGCTGCGAGCGAGCCGCGGCCTGTGCGGTGCCGGTCGAGAGGATCGTCAACACCTGGTCGGCGGACGAGCTGTTGGCGTGGACCGCGTCGCATGACTCCCCGTCGTGACGATCGACATTCGCCGCGCGGCCAGCCGCACCCGGATCGAGCAACCTGGCATCGTCACCTGGCACAGCTTCTCGGCCGGACCGCACTACGACGCGAGCAACATCTCGTTCGGTTCCTTGATCGCCCACGATGAACATGTGCTGGCTCCGGCGGCCGGATTCGGCAAGCACGCCCATCGCGGCGTGGACATCGTGAGCTGGGTGCTCGACGGCGAACTGCGCCACGACGGCCGCACGATCGGGGTTGGCCGCGTCCTGCACCAGCGAGCTGGCGACGGTGTCGAACACGTCGAAGCCAACGCGCGGTCCGACCGTTCACTCCGGCTCGTGCAAATGGCGCTGCTGTCGACGGAGGGATCGGCGCCGCCATCGGAACAGCGCATCGATGTACGCGCGGGGCGGAAGCACGGCCTGAAACTCGTCCTCCGACTGCCCGATGCGGCGCTTTATGTGGCTCGCCTCTCGCCGCGCCTGCCGGCTCAGCTGCCGGCGAGCCATCGCGCTCACGTGTTCGTCACCCGGGGCGCGGCGAGTCTCGGCACCGTCTCGATGCGTGGGCATCGGCTCAGTGCCGGCGACGCCGCCCGCGTTCTCGGCGAATCGGACCTGTCGCTGGTCACCGAGACCAGGGTGGAGGCGTTGATCTGGACGCTGCCCGGCTGAGCAGAGCACACTGCCGGGTGCGTATCGACGAAAGGACGCGGACATGACCGTTGACCGAGGGATTCTCGCGCTGCTGGAAGCCAAGCCGGGCAAGGGCGACGAGCTGGGCGCCTTCCTGACCCAGGGCCGCGAGCTGGCAGCGGCGGAGGAAGGAACGGTCACCTGGTACGCGTTCAAGCTCAGCGACACAACCTACGGGATCTTCGACACGTTCGAGGGCGAGGATGGGCGGCAGGCCCATCTGAATGGGCAGATCCCCGCGGCGCTCGGTCAGGTCGGACCGGACCTGCTGGCCAGCGATCCGGATATCCGCCTCGCCGAGGTTATCGCGGTCAAATAGGGCCAGCCCAAGACGGGTTAGGCGAGATGATCTTGGACTTGCTGCCCTGGAGCGGCGATAAGTCCGAGATCGCGACCAACGATCGCGGCCCTAGCGGCGCAGGCTCTACTGTCGAGCCGACGGCGACGGAAGGACGCGAGGCATGCGCACCGTGGATCTCGGCGACGGCCTGACCGTGTCCGCCCAGGGCTTGGGCTGCATGGGGATGAGCGAGTTCTACGGCGAGACCGACTGGGACACCTCCATCGAGACGATCCATCGCGCCCTCGACCTTGGCGTGACGTTCCTCGACACGGCCGACGTGTACGGCGCTGGTCACAACGAGGTGCTCGTCGGGCGTGGAATCGCCGGACGCCGAGACGAGGTGCAGCTCGCGACGAAGTTCGGGATCGACCGCATGGCGAGCGACTCATTCCGACGGATCCGCGGTGAAGCGGATTACGTTCGACGTGCCTGCGACGATTCGCTGCTCCGCTTGGGTGTCGACGTCATCGACCTGTACTACCTGCACCGGCCGCCGCACACCGCGGACATCGAGGAAACGGTCGGGGCGATGGCCGGATTGGTGACGGCCGGGAAGGTGAGGCATCTGGGGTTGTCCGAGGTGGACAACGCGTTGCTTCGTCGAGCCCACGCCGTGCATCCGATCGCCGCCGTGCAGAGCGAGTACTCGCTGTGGACCCGTGACCCCGAATCGACAGTGCTCGAAGCGCTGCGCGAACTCGGCGTGGGACTGGTGCCGTACTCGCCGCTGGGCCGAGGTTTCTTGACCAGCACTGTCGACGTGTCCGCCCTGTCCGATACGGACTTTCGCGGGCATAACCCCAGATTCGTCGGCGAAGCCGGTCAGGCCAACCTCGCGATCGCCGAATCCGTGCGTCGCGTCGCGGAGGCCAAGGACGTCGCCCCGGCGCAGGTGGCCTTGGCCTGGGTGCACAGCCAAGCCACCCGATTGGGTGTTCCCGTTGTGCCGATCCCTGGCACCAAGCGAGTCAAGTGGCTCGAGCAGAACGTCGCCGCTTTCGATGTCGAGCTGTCCGCGGACGAGCTGATGACGCTCGACAAGCTCGGCGAGCAGGTCAGCGGCGCCCGGTACTGACCGTCGTTGCTCGACGCGACCTCAGGCGTCGCCGCCGACCGTTCCCACGCCCGCGGCGGCCACGTCGAGCAGCTTGTAGCGGTCGATCGCCTCGCGCGGCGCCTCCGGCTTCACCTCGCCCCGCTTGGCCAGCGCCGTGAGCACGCCGAGCACGATCGATTGCGCGTCGACATGGAAGAACCGCCGCGCGGCACCGCGCGTGTCGGCGAACCCGAACCCGTCCGTGCCCAGCGAGCTGTAGTCAGTCGGCACCCACCGGGAGATCTGATCGGGCACGGCGCGCATGAAGTCCGACACCGCGACCACTGGCCCCGCGGCCTCGGCCAGCCGGGTGGTCACGTACGGCACTCGCGGCGCGTCCGACGGATCCAGGAGGTTGGCCTCTTCGCAGGCCACCGCGTCGCGGCGCAGTTCGTTCCAGGACGTCACCGACCAGACGTCCGCGTCGACGCCCCACTCCTCGCCGAGCAGTCGCTGGGCCTCGAGCGCCCACGGCATCGCCACGCCCGACGCCAGCACCTGAGCCCGGGGCCGACCCTCGACGCCTAGCGCGGGGGAGTAGCGGTGCATCCCGCGGAGCACGCCCTCGACGTCGACATTCTCCGGCTCGGGCGGCTGCACGATCGGCTCGTTATAGATCGTCAGGTAGTAGAAGATGTCTTCGCCGGTGCCGTTCGGCCCCGACGCATACATGCGCCGCAGCCCGTCACGGACGATATGCGCGATCTCGAAGGCGAACGCCGGGTCGTAGGCGACGACAGCCGGATTCGTGGACGCCAGCAGGGGCGAGTGGCCGTCGGCGTGCTGTAGGCCTTCACCGGTGAGCGTGGTACGGCCCGCGGTCGCACCCAGCACGAAGCCGCGCCCGAGCTGGTCGGCCAGCTGCCAGAACTGATCACCCGTGCGCTGGAAACCGAACATCGAATAGAAGATGTAGAACGGGATCATCGGCTCTGCGTGCGTCGCGTAGGACGTGCCGGCGGCGATCATTGACGCCATGGAGCCAGCCTCGCTGATGCCCTCGTGCAGGATCTGGCCCTTGGTCGACTCCTTGTAGGAGAGCAGTAGTTCCCGGTCGACGGCCTCGTACTCCTGACCGTGCGGCGAGTAGATCTTGGCGGTGGGGAAGATCGCGTCCAAGCCGAACGTACGGGCCTCGTCAGGAATGATCGGCACGAACCGGGCCCCGATCCCCTTGTCCTTCATCAGGTCCTTGAACAGCCGGACCAGCGCCATCGTCGTGGCGATCTGCTGCTTGCCGGATCCGCCGCGCAGCTCCGCGTACGCGGCGTCGCCCGGCAGCGTGAGCGACCGAGCCCGCACCACCCGCTTGGGCAGGAACCCGCCGAGGGCGGCCCGCCGCTCCTTCATGTACAGGATCTCGTCGCTGCGGTCGCCCGGGTGGTAGTACGGGGGTAGGTCGGCTTCGAGCGCGGCGTCGGAGATAGGCAGGTAGAGACGGTCGCGGAACGCCTTGAGGTCGGCGACGGTCAGCTTCTTCATCTGGTGCGTGGCATTGCGCCCCTCGAAGCTCTCGAGCGTCCAGCCCTTGATCGTGTGCGCCAGGATCACCGTCGGCTGCCCGACATGGTTGCGGGCAGCCTGGAACGCGGCGAACACCTTGCGATAGTCGTGGCCGCCGCGCGAGAGCTTGCGCAGCTCGTCGTCGGACAGGTCCTCGACCATCTTGCGTAGCCGGGGGTCTCCGCCGAAGAAATGCTCGCGAATGTAGGCGCCGGATTCGACCGTGTAGGTCTGAAACTGACCGTCCGGCGTACGGTTCATCTGGTTGACGAGCACGCCGTCGCCGTCTTTCGCGAGCAGCGGATCCCAATCCCGGCCCCAGATGACCTTGATGACATTCCACCCGGCGCCCCGGAAGTAGGTCTCCAGCTCTTGGATGATCTTGCCGTTGCCGCGGACCGGGCCGTCGAGGCGCTGCAGGTTGCAGTTGATGACGAACGTGAGGTTGTCCAGCTCTTCGCGGGCCGCGACCCCGATCGCGCCGAGCGACTCGACCTCGTCCATCTCCCCGTCGCCAAGGAAGGCCCAGACATGGGAATTCGACGTATCCGCGATGCCGCGGGCGGCGAGGTAGCGGTTGAACCGGGCTTGGTAGATCGCACTGATCGGCCCCAGGCCCATCGACACCGTCGGGAATTCCCAGAAATTCGGCATCAGCCGGGGATGCGGATATGACGACAAGCCGGACGGGGCGCGTGACTTCTCCTGCCGGAAGCCGTCCAGGTTCGCCTCGGTGAGCCGACCCTCCAGAAAGGCGCGGGCGTAGATGCCGGGTGCGGCGTGCCCCTGGAAGTACACCTGGTCGCCCATGCCGCCGGCCAGGTCCTTGCCACGGAAGAAGTGGTTGTAGCCGACTTCGTACAACGATGCGGCCGACGCATAGGTGGCGATGTGACCGCCCACACCGACGACCTTGTTCGCTCGGGACACCATGATCGCCGCGTTCCATCGGATGTAGGCCCGGATCCGGCGCTCGATGTGCTCGTCGCCAGGGAACCAGGGCTCGCGTTCCGGCGGGATCGTGTTGATGTAGTCCGAGCTGCGCAGCGCAGGCACGCCGACCTGGCGAGCGCGCGCACGCTCCAGCAACTTGAGCATGAGGAACCGAGCCCGCTGGCGGCCATCGGCGTCGATGGCGGCGTCGAGCGACTCCAACCACTCCCGGGTCTCGTCCGGATCGATGTCCGGTAACTGGTTGGGCAGCCCGTCGGTGATGATGCTGAAGCGGTCCTCGGTCACCCGTCCAGTGTCCCCTCTCACAGCGTCTGCGCCCAAGGGCAGGTGTCAGGGTGGCGGCCGGTAGACGATACCGTTTGCTAACAACAGACGGATCGGCCGGCCCGGCCCGGCTCATGGCTACCCATCGGGAGGACACCCCGTGACGACGACCCCCGGAAGCGCGGGCGCGGATAGCGCTGGAACGGGCGCTGAGTCCAATATCGCCGCGATATTGGGTCTGAAGCCGGGCATGGTCGTCCAGGAACTGGGCTGGGACGAGGACAGCGACGATGACGTGCGCGCGACTGTCGAGGAGCTCACCGGCGAGGAAATGGTCGACGAGAATTCCGACGAGATCGTCGAGGCCATCTTGCTGTGGTACCGCCAGGGCGACGGCGATCTCGTCGACATCCTGGTCGATGCGATTGCGCCCTTGGCCGACAACGGCTTCATCTGGCTGCTGACGCCGAAGCGCGGCCGGCCCGGCTACGTCGAGCCGTCCGACATCGCCGAGGCGGCGCCCACCGCCGGCTTGGCCCAGACATCCCTCGCCACCGTCGGATCGGATTGGGGTGCGGCCCGCCTGGTGGCGCGCAAGTCCCGCGGCGAGCGCCGCTGATCCGTCTGGAGCCGGCACCATGGTGATCAAAGTTGGAGATGTCGCGCCGGACTTCACGTTGCGCGACCAGAACAACGAGCTGGTGACGCTGTCGGCGTTTCGCGGTCAGAAGGCCGTGCTCGTGATCTTCTACCCGCTGGCGTTCACCGGCATCTGCACCGGGGAGCTGTGCACCGTCCGCGATGATCTCGACACGTTTCAGAACGACGACATCCAGACTGTCACGATCAGCGTCGACTCGCCCTACTCGCACAAGATCTTTGCCGAACGCGAGGGCTACCGGTTCCCGTTGCTGGCTGACTTCTGGCCGCACGGCGCCGTGGCCACGGCGTACGGAGTGTTCAACGATGACGTCGGATTCGCCAACCGGGGCACGTTCCTCGTCGACATCGACGGGATCGTGCGATTCAGCGAGATGAACAGCCCGGGCGAGGGCCGAGATCCGCAAGCCTGGCGGGAGGCGATCAAGGAACTGCTCGCGCGCTAGGGTCGCTGCGTTCGGCCGAGCCGTCAGTGCGCGGGGCGTCCGTAGCGGTCGGCGAGCCGGGCCGCCTTCGCATCGGTCGGTGTGATCGGCACCTCCTCGTCCAGCTCGCCCGTCACCCGGCGCCGCTCGGCCCGAGCCATGACGATCGGCGCGGCCAGCGCGAGCAGCGCAAACAAGTACCACTGGATGACGTAGGCGAGGTGCTGCGGCTCGACTGCGCCGCCGGCCGGATTGGACAGGTCCGGTTCCGGGATGGCGACGAGCCCCTGGGTGCCGGGCTGGCCGGCCGACAGCTCGACGAACCCGTCATAGATCCGCGAACCGAGTCGGCTGGCCTGCTCGCTGGCGTTGATCGAGTCGATCTGGCCCGCGGGCAGCTGCGCCGCCTTGTCGGAGCCGGTCTCGGCCGGCATGACCCGTCCGGTGATCGTCAGCGTTCCGCTGGGCGGCGGCGGTGCGGTCACTCGAGCGCTCGAGGCGGTGGCCGAGATGAACCCGCGGACCACGAGGACGGTGCCGCCGGACGTGCGCAGCGGAGTCAGCACTAGGTAGCCGAGGTCGTCGCCGACGTTGCGCTGGCGCACGAGCGCCTGGCCGGACGGCTCGTAGCTGCCGGTCGCCGTGACGCGCCGGAACTGTATGTCGTCCGTGCGGGGGCCTGCCTGGGTACCGTAGATCGGCAGAACGTCGGCCACGCCGGCCACAGATGCGTGGTCGTTGCGCCGCAGTTCGTCGTTGGCATGGTGCTTGCTGGACAACCGCGAGATCTGCCACGTGCCCAGCCCGATGCAGATGGTCGCGACCAGCAGCATGACCACGGACAGCGCAACGTATCGTGGCTGGCGCAGCGTCTGGAGCACGAGATCACCGTACGTCTCCCAGCTGGGTGAGCTGGGGGTACCCTGGCGCGGACGTGCTGCGGATTCCCGGACGTCTGGAGCCCTGCGCGGGCGCTTAGCTCAGCGGGAGAGCACTCGGCTTACACCCGAGCGGTCACTGGTTCGATCCCAGTAGCGCCCACCCTCTGTGGGGCCCATTTTACTGGGCTGTAGGCACTTCGGCGTGCCCCAGACGAGATGGCCGTGCGCCGCGGTGATCGAGGCTGCTCACGCGAAGGGCGGCCAGCTCGCACCATCGCAGTCCGCAGTAGGCAAGGACGAGAACGGCCAATCGGCCATCGGAACCCGCTGCTTCAGCAAGAGTCTCCACCTCACTTGCTGTCAGGTATCTGCGTCGGCGTTTCGTCTGCGGGAAGGTCCACGCCGAGTGCCGGGTTCGACGGCAGCCGCTGTCACACACGGCGAGCCCGAGAACTCCCGACACACCAGATCGACGTAGGCGCCTGTCTGCACGGCTGTCGTCACACCGTCGCGCCACGCCTGCGCATCGACCCTCCTGCGAATGGCGGGCATGTTCCTTTCCGACGCTGTCGCGGTACCGCGCTCGCCACGTGCCGTTGAGACGCTTCTGGATGTTGGCCATGTGATCACCTGGTGCCCGGCTCGCCTCCGGATGGCATCAGCGGTCGTTGATCGGTGTTGCAATCGACGGGAGTCACGAAGTCACGGGCCTCTGTGTGACTGTCAGCGTTGGTCTTGATCGGCCGCTTGCGAGGCTCGTATGTGCCCGTTGTGTACCCATGAAGATCAAGTTCAAACGCTACGGGCGCAGGCTGCTCACCTGGCTCACCGAGCACGACGTCGATGCGCTGCGCGCCGCACTGAACGCCGGCCCCGCGTCGTGGGTGTAGTCAGCGGTCCGAAGAGACCCTGACGGCATATACATGCCTGCTAATCACTGATCCCCGTTTGCGCTGGCGAGCGCTTGCCCGGCCAGCGCCCTGTCAGCCGCTCGAATTCCTTGGCGCCCGCGCGGTCGACCAACGCCTTGACCACGCCGAAGACGATGCCGTGCAGTGCAGCCGCAGGCAGGATGTCGACCCAGCTCTTGGCCTCATCGGTCGCCTCCGGGACATCGCCTCTGCCAGCTAAGGCCCGCCAGATTCGTGCAAAGAGCATGCTGGCCAGCATTCCGCCGGCCACGCTGGCGAGTATCCCGACTGGCTTGTACATCAGCTTGATAATTGCCCGATCCAAAAAGCCGGCCATCCGGTCTTGTTCGGGAGCTACGTCACTCATGACAGTGATTATTTGGCCCGCACCGTCGGCCGTCCAGTCCTACTGTCGGCACCATGCTGCGCATCGGCGAGTTCCGCGGCGCCACCGGGGAGCTGTTGATCTCCAAGAGTAAGTCAGCGAGATCACTGACCCGCTCTGGGAGGACTACCACTAGCGCGGCCTAGCGCAGCCGGAACACACGGTTGCCACGACTGCGGCGCTCCGCAACCGTGGGGCGGAGCCGAGGATGAGGCCCCGCTGAAAGGACAAAATTAGTTGTCGCCGCCTGCGGGGCTGGACCTCGGCCACCAGCACGACAACCTCTCGGCCCTGGCTAGCGGGCCACGAACATATCCGACCACTCGCGCGACCAGGCTGCGGTGCGGGCTCGGCAAGACCCCGCAGCTCCAACCCGGCTTCCAGCGTTCCCACTCGTGGGTAAGCGCATGAGTGCTCGAATGATCGAGATCGACGCAGATCACCTGAGGAAACCGGTAGCTCAACGCCGTCGACGGCGAGCTTGTACCGGCTGTCGTAGATCGCTCCGCTTATGTGGGCGCATCGACGAAGGCGTACAGGCTGTTCGCCTTGTCGTCGGACAGGATGATGAAGTCCATCCCGGATACCGCGTCTGGCTTGGCGGGTGGTCCGAAGTGCCAGTAGGCGCGGATGGCGTCGCCCAGCCGCTGCGGCTGGCCAGCCAAGGTGAACTCGGCTGCTGGAAAACGGGATTGAAGCGAGTCGCTGAATACCTCGAGCCCTTCGTACCCGACGAATTCGCCGTCCCGGTCGTGAAAGCGAACGTCCTCGTGGAAGTGCGATTCAATGGCTTCGCGCCGCGCGCGGACATCTGACTCGATCCACATCGCGAACAGCTCCGTCATGAACTCCGCTTCGTTCAGCACGACGCGACTCCACCACATCAAAGATGGAGCGGCAACGTGCTCGTCCGAGTCTTGTTCCTGCGCCGGGGTGGTCGTGCTGCATGACCCGGCTGAGAGATGGTCCACCGGCGGACCGGATGCCCAGGCTGATCGTTGCGCCCCTGCCTGAAGCCACAGAATTCAAGAACCCCGCCGGACCTAGACTCCCCGCGCGTTGTTGCCGAGTCTCTGTTGGATAGGCCCTGCGGATGCTCGGAGCCGCCGTTGCGTCTGGTGCCCCGCATCGCGAGGATGAAACCACCGATCGGAGCCGTTCATGAATTCACCCATGCAAGACGGTGAGGCCGAGCCGGCCGCCTCCGCGGACACGGCCGGACGCCCGCCGCCGACCGAGATCCGTCAGGCTGCCGGAATCTACGGCCTCATCGTCACAGCCGCCGTGATTGCGACCGCTGGAGGACAGCTGCGGACATTGGCGTTGGTGTTGGCGGTCTTCGTCACGCTCCTGGTGTACTGGCTCGCTGAGGAGTACGCGCAGCTCGGAGAGCACGCCAGCGCCGGACACTTGCCGACCTGGCCGAGCATCCGTTCGGCACTCGCGGTGAAGTGGCCGATGGTCAGCGCGTCCTACGTTCCGCTGCTGGCATTGGTAGGGGCTCGATTGCTCGGCGCGTCGCCACCAAACGCAGCCTACATTGCACTCACTGTGACGGTCGTGATGCTGACTTACTACGGATGGTCGGCCGGTCGTACCTCGGGCCTGCACGGCGTCCCGCTGCTGCTCATGACCGCCGCCGCGGGCACGCTGGGCCTGCTGATGATCCTTCTCAAAATTGTCATCGCTCACCTGCACTGATCACCCATAAGAAAGCCCGCGGGATCGGCTGTGTACCGAGAGGGGCCCCGCTGAGGAAGTTCGCGGCCATAGCTGTTCAATCTTCGGAAGTTTCCTCTGGACTGCCCCAGGGCCTCGGGGTCCCTAAACAGCGATAGAGTGAGGATGCCGACGTCGACCTCGTTGCCGTCGGCTCATTCCGCGTCGCTGCTGCCTTCGCAATCGCTATCGGTGACATACTGCCCGCGCTGCGGGTGCCAGCCGCCTCTGGCCGCGTGGGACTCCGTGCTGGAATTGCTGCCCGGGGTTGCCCGATGGTCGACTGGATCGTGCCGCTGGCTAACAGGTGGCCTGCGCGCACGGGCGCTCTAGGGACTGCTCCGTGACCCACCCGACGCTCGGTCTTCACGTCTCACTCGGTGGGCGTGCGCCCGATCGATCGATCGACGTCCGGGCAGCCCGCGAATGGCACATCGGCGCGATGCCAGGTCAGCCGAGGGCTATCCCTTCGGCTGAGCCCGAAGATACGGGGTCGGGCAGGCGCATCATGCGGAACGACATGAACAGCCCCACCAGGCCGGCGAGGATCGGCACCAGCAGTGCGACCTGCAGGGCGAGCGGTCTGGCGTCGGTGTTGATGCGGATGATCTCAGCTTGAACGTCCTGGGGTTGGCCGGCGAGTTGTTCGGCCAGCGCGGTGTTGCTCATCACCTCCGCGTCGTGTTCCAGGGCTGTCGAGACCTGCTGTTGCTCGGCCGGGGAGAGCACGGTGCTGTTGTCCGCCATGTGCGTGAACGCGATGGACAGGGCCGCCAGCATGATGGCGCCCGCGAACGCCAGCCCAAACGAGAGCCCGAACGAGCCGGCGGCCGAGTTGACACCGGCGGCTTCGCTGACCCGCTCCTCCGAGACCGGCGACAGTGTGTAGTTGTTCAACTGGGAGACCAACAACCCAAGTCCTGATCCAGCGATAACCAACGGGATCACCAAGTACCAGCCGGAGGTCGCCCGGGGGACCAGCGGCACCAGGCCAGCCAGGCCAGCCGTGAGGAGAACGAAGCCCATGCGGATGACGCTGGCGGGGCGCCGCTTGCCAGCCTTCTTCCCGGCGACCACGGCCACGGCGAACATGCTCAGCGAGAGTGGGGCCAAGGACAGGCCCGCCTGCAAGGCGTTGTACTCCAGCACCATCTGCAGGTAGATCGGCAGCGCGATCATCGTGCCCCCGAGGGCGATCTGCTGCAGCATCTGCCCGGTCACTCCGAGCCTGAACAGCTTGGACTTGAACAGGTCCGGGTCGAGCAGGGTCGGCTTCTCCGCGCGCTTGCGACGCACCAGCCAGTACATCAGCGAACCCAACGCGACCGCCCCGGCCGCCAGCAGGGCCGCGACGGCCTCGCCGCCCTCCTGCCAGACGAGGATTCCAAGCACGAGACCGCCCATGCCAACGACGGACAGGACCGCGCCGACCGGGTCGACGTCCCGGGGGCCGGTGTAGGGGACGTCGTGGATCAGCTTGATGCCCGACAGCACGACCGCAATGACCACGACTTCAAGGCCGAACGCGACCCGCCATGACAGGTAGGTGGTGATGAACCCGCCGAGCAGCGGGCCCACCGCAGCAGCGATCGCAGCCGCAGCCCCAACCATGGCGTACACCCGCTTTTGCGCGGCGCCCTCGAAGTTGCCGTGGATCAGCGACTGCATGGCGGGCAGCAGCAGCGACGCGCCGAGCCCACCCACGATGGCCCAGAAGATGATGATCGCGGTCACGCTCTGGGCGAGCGTCATGGCTGTGGCGCCCACGGCGTAGCCGAGCAGACCTAAGACGTAGGCCCGCTTGCGCCCGATCAGGTCGCCGACCTTGCTGCCGATCAGGATGAACGCCGCTGATACCAGGGCCTCCAGCGCGATCGCGGACTGCACACTGCTGACTGTCGTGTCCAGGTCTTGCACCACCGCAGAGATGGACACGTTCATCAGCGAGGTGTCGACGACCAGCACGAACATCGCCATCGACAACAACAAGGCCAGTCGCCGGTTCAGCGGCGCCTCGCCCGTGACCTCGTCGGCCTGCTCGCTCATTTAGGCCTCGCGTCCTGCTGCGCCTGCGCCGCGTTCACCATGTGCTCCTGCATCTTGTGCCCGCGCGCGATCAGGTACACGAAGACGCCGAGGTACGGCAGCACCATGACGAAGGCGATCCACAGCGCCTAGCCCCAGCCACCGATGTCGTCGCTACGGAGGATGTCGCCGAAGACGACAAGAGCAGGTGGATCCAGATGAGGAACAAGAAGAACCAGACCATAGACCAGAGCGCCTGACCGGTGCCGAACTCGGCGATCAGACTCGTCACGACAGCCTCCCTATCCTTGTACCGCCTCCGCGCAATCTAGCTTCTCTCAAATCCAGACATGGCCGAAGAACCGGAGAAGGCCATCCCCACGGACTCTCACGCCGCCCCGCCGCCCGTCTAGGGCCAGGTGCGCGACGCGCCGCGCACCCTGTACGGGTCACCGCACTACCGAGCACCGGGCGCGCCACTAACCGGTGGGTGAAGCGGGAATGTCGCGCACACCTATTTCCGCGGGCGTTTGGCCTGATGCTTTCTGGTCGGTGGCGGCCCATTGGGCGCCGGTCTGCTGGCGGAAGGCGGTGACGGCGGATTCGATAGTGGAGAAGAAGTGGTGTGGGTTGATCGTGCGGGTGAGCCCGTAACGTTCGATCTTGCGCCGCACGGGGTCCTTGAGCTCGGCGAATACCAGGCTTATGCCGGCGGCGTTCAGCGTTTCGTCGAGTTCTTCCAGCACATCGGAAGCGGTGGTGTCCACGTCAGTCATGGGCTCAGCGGCGATGAGGATCCAGGCCGGTGGCGGGTCGGCCTTGGCCAGCCGCCTGACCTGGTCGCGGAAAGTCTTGGCGTTGGCGAAGAACAGCGGGCCGTCGAACCGGTAGATCACCAACCCGGGCAGCTGCTCGGCGCCGGGATAGGAGTCCACGTCGTGGTAGCCCGCCAACCCGGCCACACGCCCGAGTTCGGTGTTGTAAGGCCACCAGGCCCGGCGGAAGACGTTGAGGACGGACAGGCCGACCGCGATGGCGATCCCGGGCAGGACGCCGAGCAGGGCGACGCCGAGGAAGGCCGCGATCGATAGGCCGAACTCCACCTTGCGCAGCTGCCACAGCCGCATCGTGCCGGGGATGTCGGCGAGCGACAGTGACGCGGTGATCACCACGGCGGCCAGCGCCGGCTGGGGCAGGTTCCGGAACAGGCCGGGGATGAAGACGATCATGAGGATGATCAGGACCGCCCCGGTGACGCCGGTGAGCTGGGTCTTCGCCCCCGACCGCTCCGCCACCGCCGTCCGCGACCCGCTCGTGCTCACCGGGAAGCCCTGGAACAGCCCGGCGGCCAGGTTCGCGGCGCCGATGCCGATCATCTCCTGGTTGCCGCGGACCTCCTGCCCGCTGCGGGCAGCGAACGCCGACGCGGTGGAGATCGTGTCGGCCAGGGACACCAGGGCGATGCCCAGTGCCCCTGCGAACAGGGGGCCGAGATCGGACAGGGCGACGTGCGGGATCGTGAGCGGCGGGAAGCCCTTGGGGAGCTCGCCGACCAGACTGACACCGTGGTCCGCCAGGTGAAAGACCGTCGTCGAGGCGATCGCTAGGACGACCATGATGAGCACGGCCGGGACCTTCGGCAGCCACCGCTGCAACACCAGGATCACTACGATCCCGGCGATTCCGACCGCCGCAGCGGCGGCAACTGCCTCTTCGTTGGCCAGCCCTTCGAAGAAGCCAATTATCTCGCCGATCAGGCCGTCGGCGTCAATCTTGAACCCGAACAGCTTCGGCAGCTGCCCGACCAGGATGGTCAGCGCCAAGCCGTTCATGTAGCCGATCATGGTTGGCTTGGAGATCAGGTCGGCGATGAAACCGAGCTTGGCAACGGCAGCCAGGATCATGATCGCCGCGACCATGATCGCGAGCATCGACGCCAGCGCGACAGCCCGTTTGGCGTCGCCTTTGGCGGCCATCAGCGGCAGGATCGTCGCGGCGATCATTGGCCCTAGCGAGGAATCCGGGCCGAGCACCAAGATCCGCGACGGGCCGAACACCGCGTAGCCGAGCAGGCACATGATGGATGTGTATAGCCCCGTGATGGGCGGCAGGCCGGCCAGTTCCGCATAAGCCATGCCCTGCGGGACCAGTAAGGTCGTGAGCACGACCCCGGCGACGATGTCCTTGGCGAGCCACTGGCGCCGGTAGGACCGGATTGCCTGCACCCCAGGCACAAAGCCCGACATGGACACCACCCCGTCCGTGGTCAGAGAGCGCTACCGCAATCTCCTGTCCGGACATGTTCTCAAAGCCGGGTTATGCCCCGTCGAGGACCTGGGACTTGCCCTTGACCAGTAACGGGCGGCTTGGCTGAGCTGCGGCAGCAGCAGACTCGTGGCGCCGGCGCCTCCCCCGGACGCGGCGTCTGCGGGGTAGATGCCCGAGCGCAAGACGTCGACACCAACAGTTCAGTTCGGTGCGACAAATGGATTCTCGCTATTGCCTATAATTTGCGATAAGTGACGGGTGGGTCTACGTTCGGCGGTGTCTGCGAGTGAACCGGCCGGTCGGAGTCATCATGAGCACGCAGTCGAGCGCGGCGCCAGGGGTAGAGGCTGGCTGGCGGCAGCGAATCGCACGGTTCCTGCGCACGCTCAACCGCAAGGACCGGACGTCCCTGGCCGGCATGTACGGCTTCATCATCGTGCTGCACCTGCTCGGCTTCGGGATCCTGTTCGGGCTGGTCGTGCCGTACCACTACCACATTGGCAGCTCGGGGGTGTTCGACGTCGGAGTCGGGGTGCTCGCCTACACCTTCGGCTTGCGGCACGCGTTCGACGTCGACCACATCGCCGCCATAGACAACACCACCCGCAAGCTGCTCGCCGATCACGCCGCTGCGATGACTGAGGAGGTGGAGGGCGACCAGCACTCGCAGGTTCGCAAGCCGCTCTCGGTCGGGTTCTGGTTCTCTCTCGGTCATTCGACGATCGTGTTCGCGCTGGCCTTCCTGCTCTCAGTCGGCGTCAAGGCGCTGGCCGGGCCGGTTGAGGACGACAACTCGACGCTGCACTCGGTGACCGGCGTGATCGGCGCCTCGGTGTCGGGCGTGTTCCTTTGGATCCTCGGCATCCTCAACCTCGTCGTGCTGCTCGGTATCTTCAAGGTGTTCCGGGAGATGCGCCAGGGCCGCTACAACGAGCAGGACCTCGAGGACCAGCTGAACAAGCGCGGCTTCATGAACCGCTTCCTCAACGGACTGACCAAGTCGGTGCGCAAGCCCTGGCAGATCTACCCGATCGGCGTGCTGTTCGGGCTCGGCTTCGACACCGCCACCGAGGTCGGGCTACTCGTGCTCGCCGGCGGCGCGGCCGCGTTCAATCTGCCGTTCTACTCAATCCTCGTCCTGCCGATCCTCTTCGCCGCCGGGATGTGCCTGATGGACACCACCGACGGCGTGTTCATGAACGCCGCGTACGGATGGGCGTTCGCCAAACCGGTGCGCAAGGTCTTCTACAACATCACCATCACGTCAATCTCGGTTGCAGTAGCGCTGATCATCGGCACCATCGAATTGATCGGCGTGATCGCGGACCAAGCCAATGTCACCTCCGGGCCGATCGCCACGATCGCGAACATCGACCTCGACTACGCCGGCTACGCGATCGTCGCGCTGTTCTTCATCACCTGGATCATCGCGCTCCTGGTATGGCACTACGGCCGCATCGAACAGAAGTGGTCCACCACCCTCACGGCCAACCCCGCGGACGCCGCCAGCGGCCACCGTCCATGACGGCACCCGCGACGGCAACCACCCAGCGACCGAGCCCCAGTGCCTCACGTGTGCTGCTCAGCGAGGTGCAACTGGCGGCCTTGATCTGTCGAACGGCGGCTTCAACACGCCGTTGGCCACGTGGATCGTGTCATCAGGTCCGGCTTATACCAAAACGCCAAATGGGTGCTTCCTTGAGTGGCTGAAGCTCGGCGACTGCTTGAATCGTGGCTTCCTGGCTAAGCCGCCGACTGATGCGTCGAGGGATCTGCTTGGCACACACGCGGAGCAGAATGACCGTGAAACGGTGCGCCGCGATGCCGGACAGCAATTGATGCGTGCGCTTCGCACAGTCAACCCAAGGGGAGTCGCGGAGACTCCCGACCACTCATCCGTGACCTGGGCTGCGTCGACGGAAGGCAGGGTTAGGTTGGGCGTCGATGTTCGCGGCATGATTCCGGGTAGTCCCGTCTGAGCCGGGGAATCGCCCCAGGAGGTGCTGGGATGGAGTACACGCGTTTGGGGACATCGGGCCTGAGGGTCAGCCGCGTCGGCTTGGGTTGCATGAGCTACGGGCAGGCCGCGTCTGGGATGCACCAATGGGCCCTGGACGAGGATGCCGCTGCGCCCTTCTTTCGGCAGGCCGTCGAGTTGGGTGTCACGTTCTGGGACACCGCCAACGTCTATCAGGGCGGCACGTCGGAGGAGTTCGTGGGCCGCGCCGTCCACAAGTACTCCCGCCGCGAGGACATCGTTGTTGCCACGAAGGTGCACGGGAAGATGCACGACGGTCCGGGCGGCAGCGGCTTGTCGCGCAAGGCCGTCCTGGAGCAGCTGGACGGGTCGCTTCGCCGGCTGGGCACTGACTACGTCGACGTGTACTACATCCACCGGTTCGATGACCAGGTGCCGATCGAGGAGACCATCGAGGCTCTGCACGACGTGGTTAAAGCCGGGAAGGTGCGCTACCTGGGTGCTTCGTCGATGTGGGCGTGGCAGTTCGCGAAGATGCAGCACACCGCCGCGGTGAACGGCTGGACCAGGTTCACGGCGATGGAGGACCAGTACAACGTCCTCAAGCGTGAGGAGGAGCGCGACATGATTCCGCTCTGCCTCGACCAGGGCGTCGGACTGACCCCTTATTCACCGCTGGCCAAGGGTCGCGCGACACGGCCCTGGGGTGAGCAGACCGCCCGGTCGTCCGCCGACGCCGTGGCCAAGGCATTCGACCGGGAGGCGGACAAGCCGGTCGTGGACGCCATCCACCGGATCGCTGACGCGCGTAGCGCCCCGATGGCGCAGATCGCCCTGGCCTGGGTGCTGTCGAAGCCGGCCGTGTCCTGCCCGATCGTCGGTGCCACCAAACCGAAGCATCTCGCGGACGCGGTGGCCGCCCTCGACGTCAAGCTCACCGAGGAGGAGATGACGGCGCTAGAAGAGCCGTACACCACGCAGGACAACTACTGGTGGTGACGCACTCACGCGCCGACGCGTTCGGTTCCAGATACGCACGGGCTTTTCTGGGCCGTCGTCGAGGTAATCGGCCTCGGGCTTGTGGTGATGGTGCCGCCGGGCCTCTCGCGGCTGTTGTACGCGAAAGTGGTACTGCTGCCGATAACCCGCTCCCGCGGGATGCCCGTACATCTCTTGGCTGACCGGCCGCATGAAATCGCGACCGCCGCCGGCGGCGATGTAGTTCGTGAATCCGTTCGCCGTCAGGTAGCCGAGCAGTTCCACCATCGGTGCATAGGCACATTCCAGATAGACGCGGCCGAGGCTTGGATGCGGCTTTTGCCGGGCCAGCGTCTGCTCCCGGATCGCCTCGTAGCCAATGTCGAACTTCCCCGCGTACTGCTCGATCCAGTCCTTCGGGGCGTGATGCGGGGAATGACAGGCCCCCGGAGGAGCCTTTGCGGTCGCACGGCTCCAGTCCGGGACCGAATCCCGGATATCGACGTTGACCACACCCCGGAACGGTCGTGGTGCCATCTCAGCTCTCCTTCTCCGCACGGCCGGCGCGCGTCCCGCAAGCACGGACCGCCACAGCCCAGTTCAGCGCGACTATCCGATGCTCCATCCGGAGCAGCAATTAGCCGAACGCGCTCACTGCGGGATTCGATTGGCGTCACCTGCAGTGGATGAGAGGGAAGCCAGACCGAAGGGTTTCTCGATCCGCTTGCGGATCGAGGAGTCTCGGTACCGTGAGTCGTCTCAACTGACAGGCTCCCCAGGGAGCCCGCGAGCACACGAGACGAGACAGCGGAGGACACCATGACGACCACGCCCGGACGACCCGAGCACCGACCTCCCCGGCAAGCCGCCGGTCGTCGACCTGGCCACCTGGCAGGCGGCGCGCGAGGAGCTGCTGGTCCGCGAGAAGGCGCACACCCGTGAGGGCGACGCGATCGCCGCGGCCCGGCGGCGGCTGCCGATGGTCGAGCTCGACGGGACGGTCGAGGTCATCGGCCCGACGGCCCGGTCCCGTTCGTCGACCTGTTCCAGGGTCGCGACGAGCTCGTGGTCTACAAGCACATGTGGTACGACGGCGCGCCGCACCAGGGGCAGTGCGAGGGCTGCACCACCACGGCCTGGCACGTGAAGGACGCCGTCTACCTCAACGCCCGCGGCGTCTCGTTCGCCGTCCTGACCTCGGGCCCGTGGGACGAAGTGGCTCCCTACGTCGAGTTCATGGGTTACACCCAGCCCTGGTACTCGGTGCGGGGCGTGGAGGCGCCGGTCGGCGGAGAAATGGGGCACATCGTCTGTTTCCTGCGCGACGGCGACCGCGTGTTCCTCACCTACTCCACGACCGGCCGGGGCAACGAGCCGGTCAACGGGTCCCTCGGCCTGCTCGACATGACGCCCTACGGCCGCCGCGAGGCGTGGGAGGACAACCCCGAGGGCTGGCCCGAGGCCCCTCAGGCCGACTCGCCGGTCGGTGGGCATGGCTCGCCGATCTGCTGGTACTGGCGCTCGGACGCCGACGGCGTCGCCACCTGGGGCCCGACCAGCCGGCCCGTGCCGCAGTGGACCCGCCCCGGCGCGACCCCCGTGGAGACCCTCGGCCGCCAGGGCCACCACCACTGACGCGGGTTCAGCAGGGCGCCTGTCGAGCCGTTGTCGTGACTGCTCTGGACGAGTCGGCCAGGCGTGGTGGGAGCAGTTCGAGTTCGAGGTCGGATACCTTACCGACATCCACGAATACGTCAGAACAGCCGGAAATCATGGGCATTCGGCCAGCCTCGCGACCGCTGTCGTAGTGCACTTATCGCAGGACGCGACATACTTCGCCCATGGGCAGCGATGTGGCCGGTCAGACCTGGCGGGACGTCACCGCCACCCCGGAAGAGCGTGTCGAAGCCTTGCGGGCCGCGATGACCTTCGACGAGAAGGTCGGGATCGCGTTGGGCGAGTTCGAGACCGTTGCCCACCTGGGCGTGCCTCGGCTGACCTACACCGACGGACCGAACGGCATTCGCGGCCCGGACACGGTGACGGCATTCCCGGCCGCGCTGGCCCTGGCGGCCACGTTCGACGAGCGTTTGGCCGCCGCCTACGGCGCGGCTGTGGCTGAGGAGGCGCGGGATACGGGCGCGAACGTCCTGCTGGGTCCGGCTGTCGACATCGCACGAGCCCCACTTGGCGGCCGGCTGCCCGAGGCGATGGGTGAGGATCCCTATCTCACCGCTCGCCTGGCGGCGGCCGAGATCCGGGCCATCCAGGCACACCACGTCGTAGCGATGGTCAAGCACTTCATCGGCAACAACGCGGAAACCTGCCGCACCGGCTACGCAAGCCAGGCGGGTCGAACGGCCGCCATCAACACCGTGGTGGGGCAGCGGGCGTTGCAGGAGATCTACTACCCGCCCTTCAAGTCAGCGGTGCAAGGTGGCGGCGCCGGTGCGGTGATGGGCTCCTACAACCGGCTCAACGGGACCTACGCCTGCGAGAGCCCGGAGATCCTCGGTGTCCTGAAGGACAGTTGGGGTTGGCCGGGCTTCGTGGCACCCGACTTCATGCATGCCGTTCGCGACCCGGTCGCAGCCGCGAACGCCGGGCTCGACATACCGGGGCTGGGCGTCACCGAGGGCCGTACGAGGCAGGATTTCACGTCCGGTCGTATTCCTGCAGCGCGGTTGGACGAGATGGTGCAGCGGATTCTGTTCTCCATCTTCGCGGTCGGGCTGTTCGATCACCCACTGTCTGACGACAGGCCTGCTTTGCCCAGTACCCCGGAGCATGTTGCGCTGGCGAGCCGGATCGCTGCCGAGGGCACCGTGCTGCTGACCAACCGCGACGGTGTGCTGCCAGTCGTCAGCGAGGCCGTGCGCTCGATCGCGGTGATCGGCACGGCGCGCGACGACGCCCAATGGGTAATGGCTGGCTCACCCTGTGTCCGCATGTCGCCTGACCGTCGGGTCACCCCGCTGGCGGGCATTGCCGCCCGGGCCGGCGACGGAGTTGAGGTGAGGTTCGCGCAGGGCTCGTACGGAGACGCTGCGCTGCCGGTCGTGCCGACGGAGGTGCTGACGCCAGCGGATCGATCGGGAACCGGTCTGTCGGGCGAGTACTGGAACGGACCTGCGCCTGTCGGCGAGCCGGTCCTGACAGTCGTCGATCCGACGGTGGACATCTCCCGGGCTCCGGAGGGAGTGGCCGGTGCACTGTGGTCCGCTCGATGGACCGGGACGATCACCCCGCAGGTGGACGGGCGGCACCGCTTCACCGTGCTGCCCAGCGGCATCGTCCGGCTCCGCATCGATGGCGAACTCGTCGCCGCCGGCGAGCGTGAGTTCGGTCAGGAGTTCGGTGGGCCGGCCCTGCCTGTGAGCGGCTCGGTCGACCTTCGAGCCGGGCAGCCGGCGGGAATCCAGCTCGACTACTCCAGCGCCACGGCGTGGGTGGTGGAAGAGCTGGGGCTCGGCGGCGGCGTGCGCCTGGGATGGCAACCTCCGGATGACCGCATTGCCGACGCGGCTCGGCTGGCCGCGGACTCCGACGTCGCCATCGTCTTCGTGAGTCAGGCTCAGGGCGAGGGAATGGATCGAGGATCTCTCAGCCTGCCGGGAGATCAGGACGCCCTCATCTCCGCCGTGGCCGCGGCGAACCCGCGCACCGTGGTGGTCCTCAACACCAGCGGGCCGGTCCTGATGCCGTGGCTCAATGAGGTCGGCGCGATCGTCCAGGCCTGGCATCCCGGGCAACAATTCGGCGAGGCCGTCGCGGCGGTGCTGTTCGGGGACACGGATCCGGCTGGACGGCTGCCGATGACATTTCCGGCGACGCCTGAACAGGGGCCGATAAAGAGGATCGAGCAGTATCCCGGGGTCGGCGGTGACGCGCGCTACGACGAGGGAATCTTCGTCGGCTACCGCTGGTACGACCAGCACGGCGAGGAGCCCCTGTTCCCCTTCGGGCACGGCCTGTCGTATGGCGACTACCGCTACGCCGAACCCCGGGTCGAGGTGCACACGGCGACCGGAGTGCTCACGGTGTCTGTCGAAGTCACCAACGTCGCCGCCCGGGAAGGCACCGAGGTCGCTCAGCTGTACGTCGCCGCCCCGGCCATCGCCGCGGAAGCGCCCCGACAGCTACGCGGCTTCACCAAGGTGCACCTGGCGAGCGGCGCTAGCACGACCGTGACCTTCGAGCTCACGGTCCACGACCTGGCCGCGTTCGACGAGCCATCGGGGGAATGGGTCATCCATGACGGTCACTATCAGATACTGATCGGGAGATCTTCCCGCGACCTGCGAGCCGGCGTCGAATTCGAGGTGCGCGACGGCAGGCTGGGCCACGCCGGACCGAGCGGCCTGGGAGCCCGTCGGCCGGTGGCTAGGTCGCCGCCGGCGTTCCGCGGTCCCTCTCGTCCGCGATTGGCTGCCGGCTCGGGTTGCTTGTGTCTCGCTGGCGGTCACCGAGCGCCGCGCCGGTAGTCGTGTGGTGTCAGGCCGTATTGCCGTTTGAAGGTTCGACTGAAATGGCTCTGGTCGTAGAAACCGACCTGCGCCGCGATATCGGCGATGCTGCTGGTGCTGTCTGCCAAAGCGTGTGCTGCCTGTTCCAGTCGCAGGTTGCGCAGGTACGCCCCGACGGGCATGCCGTAGTGAGCTCGGAAGGTGCGGGTGAGGTGCACCGGGTGCACACCGACCAGTGCGGCGATCTCGCCGACGCGCAGATGCTGGTCGGGTCCGGCGTGGAGCAGGTCTCGGGCCTCGTCGAGCCAGAGCGGGCGCCGCCGTCCGATGCGGGAGCCGTTCGGGTTCCGGACCCGAGCGGCCGTGGCGAGCAGTTCCAGAACCAGCCCTTCCAGCGCGAACGGAGCCATCGCGTCTGAGGCGTTCAGTTCGCCACTGGCCCGCAGCGCCAGGCCGCTGAGGAACGCATCCCGTTGGTAGTCGAACCTGTCCAGCAGCGCGGCGAACGGTTCGAGTAATTCTGCCCGCGCCGGATCCGGTTGCACGACGAACACCGTCGCGCCGGCGTGCGCGAACCGGTTGCCGTGAGCCTCGCCGGCGGGCTCGGTGAGCATCGACCCGGTCGGGCAGGGGTGGGAGCCGCCGCGGGTTAGCCCGTCGAAGGAGCCGCGCAGGATCACGGCCACGGTGGCACGCGGGTGGCTGTGCAGAGGCAGGGTGAGCCTCGGCGGGAAGACGATCCGGGCAACGTGAAACCCGCCGACATCTGCGCCGCGGAAACCGATGCAGCCCGTGGTCACTGGTACCGAGGTGGTCGTGATGTCACCCCCATCGACGGCCGAATGTTGTGTTCGTGCCAATCGGTGCGATCCGTGCAAGACATGTGGTTGGGCAGGCCACCATTGTGGGCACCGCAAGACGCCGTCGTCGAGGCCCATCGGAGGCTTGTTATGCATCGCGTCGCCGTCATGGCAGCCGCAGTCCTGCTCAGCAGCGGCGTGACGATCACCGCCGCAGCCGCGGCACCCCCGGCGCCGAACCCAGTGGTGGCCAGCGTGGACGGACGCACCTACGTGCTCCTCGGCCCGTCGGTGTTCGGCGTGACCGTCCAACAAGATCCACTCGCCTACAGTGCCGTCGAACGATCCGACGGCACGGTTCGCGGCCACTGGAGCTACAACTATTACGAAGCCGGTGTGGAAACGACGTTTAGCGGGCCGGTCAGCTGCCTGACCGTGCGCGGCAACCGGGCCTGGATCGGCGGCCCCATCAGCCACTCCAGCGACCCCACCCAGGTGGGCAGCGGCGCCTGGTGGCAGATCGCCGACAACGGCACGGGCAGGAACCCGGTCATCCCCGACCGCACAACTTTCGCCGGCATCGGCACCCTCGCCCAAACCCAGGCCTACTGCGACACCGCACCGGAACCCCGGTTCATCTTCGACGTCCAACAAGGCGGCGTACGGGTTAGCTCACGTTAGAAACGAACCACAGTCGGACAACGCCGCTGGAAAGGCGGAAGGCAAATTAGGGTGTCGGCGGCGCGGCGCCGCTCCGCGGTGCGTCAGACATCGCGCCGGCGATGAGAACGGTGGCGGCCACGAGAGGGACGAGTGCGTAGAGGCAGAGGACGCCGAGGCCGGTCCAGGGTCCGAGCGCGCTGTGGGTGGACACCGTGGTGAGAATCTGGCTGCCGGAGTTGGCCGGCATGTAGTCGATGATGGCGTTCCGGAGCGACGTCGGCAGCAGGTCGACGATGGCGGTCGTCGCGAAAAGCACGCCGAACAGGGCGGAAAGCGCGCCGGCGGTGTGACGGATCAGCGCACCGAGCCCGAAGCCGAGCAGCCCGACGACCGTGAGGTACAGGCCGCCGCCGATGGTGGCCCGCAACGCTCCGGGCGAGGCGAACGTGACGGAGGCGTGCGACGGCGCCAAGATCGCCTGACCGATGCCGAACGCCGCGAAGCTGAGCACCTCGCCGACGCCGAGCGCGCACACCGTGAAGACGATGCATTTGGCCGCGAGCAGGGCACGGCGCTGCGGCACCGCGGCGATGGTCGCGCGAATCATGCCGGTGCCGTACTCGGAGGTGATCGCCAGGACCCCGAGGGTGCCGATCGCGACCTGCGCGAGGTAGATGCCATTGATGCTGGTCAGCGTGGCGTCGAAGCCGTCGAGGCTGTCCTTGCCGCTGACCAAACCGTTGCGCCACTGGATGCAGACGAGCACCGCGACGCCGATGGTGCCGAGCGTCGCGACGAGCACGGTCCAGTAGGTCGAGCGCACCGACCGCAGCTTCGTCCATTCTGAACGCAGCACGTTGCCGAAGCCGATCGTGGTATGCGGCGCAGACAGGGTCGCGGTCATGTCAGGACACCTCGCTGGGCTGGAACTCGAGGCTGTCACGGGTCAGCTCCATGAACGCCGCCTCGAGCGATGCTCGTTGGGTCGATAGCTCTTGCAGTCGGATGCCGTGGTCCGCCGCAAGATCGCCGACGGCGGACCCATCGGCACCGGTCACGACCAGCGCGCCGTCCTCGCCATCCGTGACGCTCGCGCCGGCATCGAGGAGCAGGTGACGCAGGGCCGCCGGGGTAGAGGTGCGGACCAGGACAGATCGCGTCGACGCGCGGTCGATGAACTCTTGCGTGGTCGTGGCGGCGACGAGCCGCCCGTTCCCGACAACGATCAGCTCGTCGGCCGTTAGCGCCATCTCGCTCATCAGATGGCTCGAGACGAGGACGGCGCGGCCTTCGCCGGCAAGTCGCCGCAGCAGGGTCCGGATCCAGACGATGCCTTCGGGGTCGAGGCCGTTTGCCGGCTCGTCGCACAACAGCACCGGCGGGTCTCCGAGCAGCGCGGCGGCGAGGCCGAGCCGCTGCCGCATGCCGAGGGAGAACTTCCCGGCCCGCCGCCGCGCGACACTTTCGATCCCGACGATGTCGAGCACCTCGCGCACGCGGCGCGTCGGTATGCCGTTGCTCTGCGCCAGGCACAGCAGGTGGTGATAGGCACTGCGGCCGCCGTGGAGCGCGCCGACTTCGAGCACCGCGCCGACTTCGTGCAACGGTCGCCGCATTTCCCGGTACGGGCGCCCGTTGACGAACACGTCGCCGGCGGTCGGTCGGTCGAGACCGATGATCATCCGCATAGTGGTCGACTTGCCCGCGCCGTTGGGACCGAGGAATCCGGTCACCACGCCGGGCCGGACGTCGAAGGACAACCCATCGACCGCCCGAACCGATCCGTACCGCTTGGTCAATCCTCGGGCCTGGATCATTTGGCACACCTCTTCACCTGGCGGACTCACGCAATCGTGCCGATCACGGCCGGAGCGTCACATCGGTGAAACCCCTGAACATCACCCTGAACGGCGACCTAGGGGCTCTCGTCTTGATCAGTCCGCAGATGGGCGTTCCGCGGGGATGAGCGCGAGCGACCTGTCGAGCGCGACTGTTGACGCAACCAATCGGTTGCCATACTATGGCAACTGTTCAGTTGCTACTTGATGGAGGCGCAGTCATGGGTTTTCCTGATCGCATCGAGCGCACGGTGGAGGTCGCTCACCCGCCGGGCCGGGTGTGGGCGGCGCTCACCACGGCCGAGGGCCTCGCCGCGTGGTTCGGCAACGAGGCATCGATCGAGCTGCGCCCCGGTGGGTCGGCCCGGATGAGCTGGACCGACGGGTTCACCGTCGACATGCGCGTGGAACGGGTGGAGGAGCCGACTGTGTTCGGGTTCACCTGGCAGATCTACGGGCTGCCCAAGGACGATCCGCGTCGCACGTATGTCGAGTTCACGCTCGAACCGATCGGTGCGGGCACCCGGCTGACGGTCGTCGAGAGCGGTTTCGCCCAGTTGCCCGCGGATGCCCACCGCACGGCGTACGACGGCAACACCAAGGGATGGGCGAGCGAGCTGGGCGAACTGGTCAGCTACCTCGATGCCGGCTGACATCGAGGCCATCGCCGAGCAGGTCTTCACTGCCCTGGCCGACCCGACCCGACGCGCCATCCTGGCCGCGCTGGCCTCAGACGGTCCCGCTACTGCCACCGACCTGGCCGATCGGCTACCGATCACGCGGCAGGCAATCGCCAAGCACTTGGCCCTGATGGCCGAGGTCGGCCTGGTCACGGCCGAACACGGAGAGCGGCGCCGAGTGCGCTACCGGCTCCGTTCGGCACCGATGCAGGTGGCACAGCAGTTCCTGGCCGCGCTGGCCCGTGATTGGGACCGCCCGCTCGAGGCGTTGACGGAGCACCTCGACCGGTCCGCTCGCAAGCGCACGACAACCTCGCTCGAGAAAGCTAGAGGGCACCATGCCTGATCACCGATTCGCCTCCGCTTTCGCCGCGGACCGGAACCCGACGAAAACCTCCGACGCCAGCCCCGCCACGAGGGCGACGGTTGGCCCGGCCGCTCTGACCGCGACGCTCGGGCTCGCCGCCGCGTCCTGGGTGGTCGCGGTCTGGCAGATGAAGGGAATGGACATGGGCGCGGCCACTGAGCTCGGCTCGTTCGGGTTCTTCGCCGCGCTATGGGTCTCGATGATGGCGGCGATGATGCTGCCGGCCGCAGCCCCGGCAGTGGTCAGATACGTTCAGACCGGCCGCCCTGTGCGCGCCGGGCCGCTATTCGTCGGGTCCTACCTTGCCGTCTGGGCACTCGTAGGCATCGCCGTATATGCGGTGTACCGGCCGCACGGATCAGCTGTCGCCGGCGCGGTTGTGATCGCCGCGGGTATCTACGAGGTCACGCCGGTCAAGCAGCGCTTCCGCCGGCGCTGCCGCGACGGCGGCCGCTCCGGATTCGGGTTCGGGTTCTGCTGCGTCGGCTCGAGCATCGGACTGATGCTGATGCTGGTGGCCGTGGGCGTCATGAACGTCACCTGGATGTCGGTGATCGCCGTCCTCGTCCTCGCCCAAAAGCTGCTGCCCCCGAAGGCGGCCATTGATGTGCCGTTGGCGGTAGCGATCGTCGGACTCGGAATCTGGATCGTCATCGCGCCCGCGTCGGTTCCCGGACTTATCCCAACGATGTGAAGGAGATAAAAGAATGACCAGTCATAAGACCGGAACACGGGACGAGTGGCGTGCGGCCCGGCTGGGTCTGCTGGAGGCCGAGAAGGAGTTGACCCGGCGTAGCGACGAACTGGCCCGGATACGGCAGAAGCTCCCGTGGGTTCGCATCGACAAGGAGTACGTCTTCGACACCGACGAGGGCACGGCGTCTCTCGCCGATCTGTTCGGTGGGCGTTCGCAGCTGCTCGTCTATCACTTCATGTTCGGGCCCGAGTACACGGCCGGCTGCCCGGCCTGCTCGGCGATCGCGGACGGTTTCAACGGCTCCGTCGTCCACCTGGCCAATCATGACGTGATGCTTTGGGCGGTGTCGCGGGCTCCGCTGGCGAAACTGCAGGCCTACAAGCGGCGGATGGGCTGGAGCTTCCCGTGGGCGTCCTCGTACGGCAGCGACTTCAACCCGGACTTCCAGGTCGCGTCCAGCGAGGAGCAGGAGCAGTCAGGAGTCGGCGAGTACAACTTCCGCGCGTTCGACTTGAGGTCAGCTGCAGAGGCTGACAACCAGGGGCCACTGGCCGACTGGGCAGCCACCACCGGCACGGACTGGGCCACCTACACTCAGGAGGCTCCCGGCGTGAGCGCGTTCGCGCTCGAGGACGGCGCCGTCTACCACACCTACTCGGCCTACTCGCGCGGCCTCGACGGTCTGTGGGGCATGTACCAGTGGCTCGATCGGGCACCGCAAGGGCGCAACGAGACACGCACCGACGACGCCCCCCTCAACTGGTTCCGTCGCCACGACGAGTACGACAGCGACTAACACCTGCAGACGAGGGCTCTTTGATGGGCACGGGGCCGGTGGCAACGCCCGCACGCTAACGTGGGTGCGGCGCTCGGGTCGCGGGAGGCACCGACGGTGGAGTACCTGGTCACGATGACGACGCACGTTCCGGCGGGGACGAGCGACGAGGCCGTTGCTGAGGTGCGAACGCAGGAGGCGGCGCACTCGAGGAACCTCGCCGAGCGGGGCGCGTTGCTGCGGTTGTGGCGGCCGCCCGTTGAACCTGGCGAGTGGCGCACCTTCGGACTGTTCGATGCTGACAATGACGAGGAGCTCGAGAAGATTCTCGCGTCGATGCCGCTGCGCATCTGGCGCAGTGACGAAGTGACCCCGCTGTCGCCGCACCCGAACGACCCCGCGCCGACGCGGCGCCGGTCCCGGGGGTCGCTGCGGGAGTTCTTCACCATATTCACCATCCAGATTCCCGCCTACGCGGCGACAGCGACGCTGGACGACATAACCAGCCGGGAAGCTGTCCACGCCGCGGAACTCGCCGGTGATGGCGCGCTCGCGCGGCTTTGGCTACTGCCGGTCGAGGCCGGCCAGACCCGCGTGTTGGGGTTGTGGTGGGCTGTCGGCGAGCAGCAGATGCGGGCGATTCTCGACTCGCTGCCGATGTCGAGTTGGATGACGGCGGAGACGATCCCGTTGTCGGCACATCCGAGCGACGCTGCCGCCGTCTCATCCCGGCACGCGCGAGGATGACAGCGGACGCGCAGCGCGTGGTAATCGTCACCGGTGCCTCCCGGGGAATTGGCGCCGGCCTTGTCGCCGCGTACCGCCGGCATGGCTGGGCTGTCGTGGCCAACGCCCGCGTTATGGACCTGTCTAGGGACGCATACACGCTTCCGGTGGCGGGTGACGTGACTGAGCCGGCCACCTGCGATCGCATCGTGGCTGAGGCACTGGAGCGCTTCGGGCGCGTCGACACTCTGGTCAACAACGCGGGGGTGTACCTGTCGAAGCCGTTCACCGACTACACCGCGCAGGACTACGCGCGAGCCGTTGCCCTTAACCTGACGGCGTTCTTCCATCTGACTCAGCGCGTCGTTGCCTGCATGCTGCCGAGGCGGACAGGGCACATCGTCACGATCACGACAACACTCGTTGACCGCGCCGACTCCCGAGTGCCAGCAGCGCTCACGGCCTTGACCAAGGGCGGCCTCGCGGCAGCGACCCGGTCGCTGGCAATCGAGTACGCACGCCATGGGATTCGGGTCAACGCGGTCTCGCCCGGAGTGATTCGAACAGCGGAGGACGATCCTGCCGCGTATGACGACCTTGCGGAGCTGCATCCGCTCGGTCGCGTCGGGCTCATCAGCGACGTCGTCGACGGCGTCCTGTTCTTGGAGACGGCTCCGTTCATCACCGGCGAGGTACTGCACATCGACGGCGGTCAGATCGCTGGATCGTGAGCGCAGACGCATTCCGTATTGCGACAGACGGCAGCTAGCCCATCGTCGTGGGTGTCACGCTGCTTCCACGCCGCTGCGTTCGGCCCAGGCGCGCACGTTCGCGCATAGCATGGAGCCAGTGAGCGATACCCGGATCTGCGAGCAGTGCGGCAAGGTGTTCGCACCGCGCCGAGAGCACGCCCGGTTCTGCTCTGGTCGTTGCCGAGTCGCATGGAACCGCGAGAAGGTGGGCGATCCCGCGGTCAAGGTGAACGCGCTCCAGTGGTCGATCACCGCGATGAGCGACACCGCCGAACGGCTTGCCAGCGTGCAGGCACGGGACTGGCCGCAAGCATTCGCCCTCATTGGTGAAGCGGTGTGGTGGGTCACCATCGTCGACGCCACGCTGGTGCGCCATCACGCGGAGGCGTATGACGCCGTGATGGCAGACCAGACTCCTGGACAGCGCCGGCTGATTGAGGGCACCTTGACCGGGCTGCGCTTCGTCCGCAACCGGATCGGCGACGAAGTCGATCTTGATGAGCTCATAGAACCAGGTGCACCTGGTCCCGTCGCAGGCGACGGGCCTGTCACGGGCTGGACATGGAAGTCAGTGCCCGAACCGGCGCTCGCGTCGCTTCCGCCGCGCGCGCGGTCGTGGGAGATGACGAGGTATCGGGCGTACCAGGATCAGCTAGCGGCCCATACCATCGGGGAGATCTTCGGGCGAGCCGTGCCGTTCCTCGAGTTCACTGCCGTGAACGCACCGTCGATCACAGATATCAGCGCGCACGCCGCACCTTGAGAACGCTTTCCCTCAGGTCAACACTCAGGAAACGACGAGCCTTAGAGCGCTGATGCCGGATCGGCCACCAGCGGTCGCGGAAAGCGTCATCAGCTCGGGGCTTCGCGCCACGCTCCAGGACGGCGCATGGCCAGGCCGGCTCCGATGGTGACGATCAGCGTCACGCCGGCTGCGACAGCCAAAGTCGCCGCCGCGCTGGTATGCAGTACAAGGGCTGCTCCGAGCACGCCACCACCGAGCATTGCGACCACCGAGGCCAGCCGCCGCAGCAACACCGGTCCATAGCTGCGGGAGCGGATGTCAGCGGCAAGGCCGGTGAGGGTCATGGTCAGCACCGTTGTCGTCAGGTCAGGTACGGCGAGCCGCCGCGCGACGGCATTCTGGATTCCCATCCCGATCGCGAGCAGCGCAGCGATGACATTGCGGACGGTGCCGGTGAACGGCAGGCTAGCCGCGGCAGCGATCACGCACGCGGCGACGACGAGGATGAGCTCGACAGCGGCGCCACCGCCTAGCAGTAGCGCCCGATCTCGCCCAAGCCGGCCGATCAGCGCCCCGCCGGCCATGGCCCCGACCAGGAACCCGGCCAGGGCGAACAGCGAGGCGCTCAGCGAAAAGCCCGGCGCGCCGGCGATGGCGAAGCCAGTGAACACAACGTTGCCGGTCATGTTCGCCACGAAGACCCGGCCCAACTCCAGAATGCTTACCGCATCCACCAGGCCGGTCACCACGGTGAGCGCCAGCAACAATGGGACTAGCGGACCGTGACGCGGATCGGCTCCAGCAAACTGCCTGATCGCGGGCGGCGCACGGTGACTATCGGCGTTCACGATCGCCAATGATGTCTCCGCCCTCAACCCGATGGATCTCCGGGCCGACACCCGGTCGCGGCGAGCAAGTCCGGCTTATCGCGCGAATCGCCTAACTGCCTCGAGCTAACAAGGCGCGGCATCCGTCGGGTCGATTCGGCCGGGCCGACGAAGTGGCGAACGTGGTGGCGTTCTTCGCCAGCCCCCGGGCGTCGTGGGTGACCGGGCAGAATCTGGTCGTGGACGGCTCGTTCACGCTGCGCATCGGCTACGGAGGCGGCAGATCATAACTGACTTCCAGGACGGCACGCCGTCCTCCGACCGCCGATCCCGGTGGTCTCGTTACCCGTTCTTGTGCACCGACGCCGTGTAGATCTCTGAAATTGAGGCGTCGAGTGTCGAATCGAAGTCTTTATCGGACTGGTTGATCGATAGGCCCTCCGTGAGCGCTCGCGAAAAGCTCGCGATGAGCTGTCGATTCCGCGACAGCAGCTCGCACGCTTCCTTCCGGCTATAGCCGCCTGACAGCGCGGCACCTCGAAGCACCCGCGGATGGTTCAGCACCTCGTCGTACAGATTATCGACAGACGGCAAGGTGATCTTCAGGATGACGTCCTGATGGTCCCCGAGCGTACTCAGTCTGTCGGCGATGCCTTGCTTCAAGAGTTCTTCGGCTTCAGCCTTTTGCGGGCTGTCGACGTCGACCTCAGGCTCAATGATCGGCACGAGTCCGCCGGCGAGGATCTGCATAGCGAATTGGAACTGTTGATCGAGGACAGCGGCAACACCGGCGGCGTTCGCGACATGGATCACCGATCGCATCTTGGTGCCGAATACGCCCTTGCTCCGCGCGTGCGCCAGCAGAGCATTGAGGTCGGCAATCGGATTCATGAGTTGAACGCCATCACGTTCAGCGGCCAAGCCCTGGTCAACCTTCAGGAACGGAACAACCCGCTTCTCGTCCCAGAGATAGCGAGCCGACTCCCGTCCTGCTATCGAGCTGTCCATCGTGCCCTGAAACAAGATCGCGCCGAGTATTCGGTCCCCACCGAAACTCGCACTCGTCACCATGCGTTCCCGCATCGCGTGCATCAGATCGAACATCTCGGCATCGTTGGAATACGCGGACTTCGAGATGCCGTATTCCGCCAACGCTCGCGGGGTGCTACCGCCGCTCTGATCAAGCGCAGCGATGAACCCCGCGTCGTTCGCCATCCGCTCTCGTTGGATGCCGTCCACGTGCATCCCCTCCACGCGCTTCGGCGAGTGCCTGCCAAACGCCTTCACGGTCCATGCCGGACGGCCACTCAGGATGAGGATAGCTTCCGGCAAGGGCAAGCCGGAGACAAGATCGTCGACCTACGGTGAGCGAGCGGCGAGCACAGCGATCTATTGCCTGGCTATGGCGATGCGGAGTCGCTCCTCGGGGTCGATGAAGTGGTCGTGATCGTCGGTGCCGAGATCGATCTGGACCCAGTTGATCTTGCCGGTGAACCGACTGCTACCAGTGGTGTAGTCGGGCGTGACGGTGGTGCCCGACTCGTAGCCGATGTCAGTTGTCTCGTCGGCCGAGAAGACCATCGGCTGGGTGGCTTCGACCCGGCCGGTGCCGACCGCTGTGCCGTCGTAGTACATGGTGACGTCGCCGCCCTTGGCCAGTCCTCCACCGTCGTAGGCGAACCCCATCCGCACCTGGTGGGTCCCAGCCGGGATCGGCAACATCGCGCGCGCATGCCGGTCGGGACTCATCAGGATCCTCCGTTTGGGCTAGCTCGCTGGCTCACCGAACTCCACGACGCGCCCAACGTACAACCGGTGGGAGGTCGGACTATCCCCCACAAAGGACTACCCAGCACTGGGACCGTCGGCGTCAAAGACTGCTCCTTCGGTCAGTTAGCCGCCGCCCCGCCGGCTCGCCGCTCCGATACCGACCGTCTTCGCGACTTCACGGGTGGAGGCACCAGCCTGGGTAGTCGGTGAGCAGCCGGGCAATGGCTCCGAGTAGCGGTAGGTTTTCGAATCACGGCGCATAGCCTCCACTCCAGCGGTCACCCTTCGACAGCGCTCGAAGCCGGCAAGCTCATCCGCCCCGGACGGTGGGCGCAGCCGCGGTCGACGACGAGAGTGGACGTTAGCGATTCGAGGAGCCAGCATGTCCGACAACGACTCCAAGCAAGGGGCACGGCCGCGTACCCGGACGCTGGCAGCTGCGGCGGTGGCGATCGCGGTCGTCGCCGGGCTAGCCGGTGCGGGCATCGCGCGTCTGGCCGACAGTGGTAACGACTCTGCCCTCGTCGGCCTGACCAACGGGACTACTTGCCCGGCCACGACGATCGCCGACGGCGTCCTGCCGTCGGTGGTCACGCTGTTCGTGCACCGGGGCACGGTGAGCGGCAGTGGTAGCGGGGAGATCATCCGTGCCGGCGGCTACATCCTCACCAACGATCACGTGATCTCCGCGGCGGCGGGGGGCGGCACTATCGAGGCCCTCTTCAGCGACGGACATTCGGAGTCGGCCACGATCGTCGGCCGGTCCATTCCGCTGGACCTCGCGGTCGTGAAGGTGAATTCTGACCGCAAGCCCGTCATCGCCGTCGGACGATCGGAGCCGCTGCGGGTTGGCCAGCCCGTCGTCGCCCTCGGAGCCCCGCTCGGCCTGTACGGCACAGTCACCAGCGGCATCGTGAGCGCCCTTGGCCGAGATGTGCCGGTACCGCTCGCGAACGGGCAGACGGCGGTTCTGATCGGCGCGATCCAAACCGACGCAGCCATCAACCCCGGCAATTCCGGTGGAGCGCTCGTGGATTGCGTCGGCCGGCTGGTTGGAGTGAACACGGCGATCGCGACGGTGCCGAATGCGGCCGGGCAGGCCGGCGGCGGGAGCGTCGGCATCGGCTTTGCCATTCCGGTCGATCTGGCCACCATCGTGGCCGACCAGCTGATCAGCACGGGCCGGTTCAGCCCGCCCTATTTCGGCGCGGCCACGCTCCCGACGCCGGCCGGTACGGCCCCGGGCTCGGACGTCCCGAAGGGCCTCTATGTCCTCTCCGTCACCGCCGGTGGCCCAGCCGCCGCGGCCGGCCTTGCGACGGGCGACATCATCACGCATGTCGACGGCCAGGCCACGACCGGACCCGACAGCATCTACCTGATCATTCTCAAGAAGAAACCGGGCGACCGAGTCAGCGTCGAGTACGTGCGAGATGGAAAGAACGCCACGACGACGGTCACCCTCGCCGATCGACCGTGATCCGACGATCTAGTCGTCGTCGCGATCGGGGTGCCGCGCGAGCGCCCCGATCTCACGCCCCAGGCCGATGCTCGGGCCGCCGATCAGCTCCCAGGACCGCGCAATCCCGATGAGGAAGCAGACAATGACGAGCACCGCGATCGTCCGCACCGCGCTTGCGTCGTCCGAGTGGGCGATCACTCCTAGCGCCGCGATGAGCTGGATCACGAAGGTGGCTACCAGTCCGAGCAGGAACACGATGTCGCCCAGGTTCCGCCACCGCACGCCGTGGACCCGGATCAATGACAGCAGCGCCGCCAGGATGAACATGAATCCGATGATCGCCACGACGAACGCGGCCCAGCCGGTCTTGCCTCCGGGGATCAGCGCAAACAGGGACACCACGAACGCGTTGAGGAACGCCGTAAGCGCCGCGGCTGCTCGCACCCGATGGACTTGGGTCTCACCGCTTTCGGCCAACCGGTCCTGGGCGACGGAGATGGCGACGAACAGCAGTCCGATCAACGCTCCGGCCACGCCGGCGCTCGCCAAGAAGAAGTCGTGAAGGTCCTCTGGGGTCACTCCGACATCCTGGCAAGGATTGTGCCGGGCGGAGCGGGACCGCGCCGGTTCGTCGCCTGTCGACCAGACAATGCACCGGTCAAGCTGGTTATCAGCCGGCCACGATGAAATAGATGCCCCAGGCAATCCCGGCTGCGACGACGGCGAAGCACGCTCCGGCCAGGACGAGTCCGACGCGGCTTCCGCCGACCACGCGCTCGCTGGGTTCGGCGGAAGCGAGACCGCGGGCCGGCATCGACAGGGCCCGGAAGCCCAGCACGAAAATCGTCGGCAGACCGGCGCCACATATGAGGCCCCCCACCAGGATCTGCCACAGCGCGTGCAGGTTGACCCACTCGTTCACCGGATCGTGTCTCCCTTCCGGTCACGCCGCCATGACATCGGGGTGGTCCTCGTCCTCGTCCTCGTCGGGAGCGACTACGCCGTCCCATGCCGCGTTCACGTTGTCCGGGTTGACAGCGGTTCGGCGCGACCGGATGTACAGCGCAGTAGAGCCAGCGACAACGATCGCAAACAGCGCCGTCACACCGGCGAGGCCGCCTATTCCGTCGGCGAGCGCATACGACAGCACGCCGATGCAAGCCGAGACCGGCAGCGTGACCAGCCATGCCGCTGCCATGCGCCCGGCTACCCGCCATCGCACCGTTGCCCCTCGCCGGCCAATGCCCGTGCCGAGGATGGAGCCGGCGGTCACATGCGTCGTGGACAAGGCGTAACCGAAGTGGGTCGACAGCAAGATCGCCGAGGCGGACGACGACTGGGCCGCCACGCCTTGAGGCGCATCAATGTCGATCAGCCCCTTGCCCAACGTGCGAATGACCCGCCATCCGCCGACGTAGGTGCCAAGGCTGATAGCCACCGCGCACGACACGATTACCCATATCGGTGCCTTGGACCCGGCCGGCAGGCTCCCGTTCGCGATCAGAGCCAGTGTGATGATCCCCATCGTCTTCTGCGCGTCGTTGGTGCCGTGCGCCAATGACACCAGCGATGCCGATCCGATTTGTCCGATGCGGAATCCGTGACTGCGGGCCGGTTTCGGTACGCCCCGGCTGGCCCGGTACAGCAAGATCGTGCCGATCACGGCGATGAGGCCAGCGATGAGCGGGGCGAAGCACGCCGGGATCAGCACCTTGGACACAAGACCCTGCCAGTTCACGGCGTGCTGTCCGGCGGCCGCGATCGTCGCTCCGATGACGCCACCGATCAGCGACTGCGACGAGCTGGACGGAATCCCGAAGAACCAGGTGAGCACGTTCCAGGCCAGGCCGCCGGCCAAGCCGGCGGCGACCACGGTGAGCGTGACGAACCGGGTGTTCACCAGGCCACTCGCGATCGTTGCTGCGACGCTCAGGGAGAGGAACGCACCGACCAGGTTGAGCGTCCCGGAGATCGCGACCGCAACCCGGGGCGACAACGCACCGGTCGCGATCGAGGTCGCCATTGCGTTGCCGGTGTCGTGGAAGCCGTTGGTGAAGTCGAACGCCAGTGCCATCACAACAACCAGGGCGAGCAACACGTACGTCCTCCCTTGTGCCGCAGGACGCCCGATTGGGCCTGTTCGAGCGGAACTCCGCGCCAACGCAGCGCTGCTGTTGCGGGAGGTCACTGTGTGAAACGCCGCTGATGCGTGACAGTGACCTTAGACCTAAAGCCGACTGGTGCACGAGGCATCCAATTGGGGCAAAGGCGGGAGTGCACAACGATATTCAGGTATTTCCGGCAGCGCGTCCGAGCTGCGCGCAGAACCGTGTCGCCTCCCGCGCAGCCGTGGTGCCAGCGGGGCGGCTGAGGTGCCCAGGAGTGCTAAGCCGTTACCCGGATGCACGCGAAGACGACGCGCACTGCCCGCCTCAGTGTGCAGCCGCGGTGCGGGACCGCAGTCCAGCCGCGGCCAGATCGACGAAGCTCGCGTCCGGCAGGTAGGCGCGAGTCAGGGCGATCCCGATGCGCGGCAGGGAAGCTTCGTCGGGGTAGGCCAGGTACAGCGGCTCGTGCCGGGGGAAGAACTTGGACTTGAACCGGTCGAGAGACCGGAACCCGTACAGCGGCTCCAGCTGCTCGCCGAGCCAAGCGAGCAGCGCGTCCACCGCGCTCGCGTTCGGGTTGGTGGTCGGGTCGCCGGCGAGCGGAGCGCCGGACAGCGACACGAGCAGCGCACCCTCCTCGCGGAAGGTGACGCAGGACGAGGCGATGAGGAATTCCATGACCGGACGGAAACCGTCCGGCAATCGCCGCATGACGTCGAGCGTCCAGCCCTGAACGGTGCCGTCCGGACCGTAGATGGGCAACCACGACGTCACGCCGTGCACGGTGCCCTGGGCGTCGACCGCCAGGCCGACCCGGACCGCTGGATCGAGCGCCTCGTCCACCCCGCCCAGGGTGAATCCCATCTCGGGTAAGCCCTTGTCACCGACCCACTGCTCGGAGATCGTCCGCACCTGCGCGAGCCGGTTGGCCGGCATGTCCCGTAACGGGCCGAGCTCGAACGTCACCCCCTCCTTGGTCGCCCGGTTGAGCGCGGAGCGGACGTCCTGCCAGGCCTTGCCCTTGAACTGCAGATCGGGCAGGTCGATCACCGCCTCGACGGCGACCTCCGCCGTGCGCCAACCGTCGAGCTGAACCCACTCGGACACCTCGGAGGTCACCGAGAACAGACAGGGCAGCAGGCCACGACCCTGGATGTAGTCGATGAACGCCTCGCCCATCGCCCGGCGGCCGGCAGCGTCGATGGCCACCGGATCGCAGAGCGCCACGGCTACACCGGCGTATGTCTGGTAGGCGACGTACCCCGGCCGGTCCGGCTCGACGTACCACTCGTTGCCCTCCCACGTGGTCATCCACGACAGCCGGCCGCCACCGACCTCGCGCAGTATGCGCTGCACATCGCTTTGCGCCGCGCCGTGCTCGACGGCCGCTCGCCGCCGGTCGCGCCACGGCGTCCCGCGGAACGCCCGTCGACCGAGCCATAACACCCCCAGCTGGGTCAGCCACAGCAGCGCGTCGGCGAGCGATGCGCCCAGCGAGTCGATGTCGTAGCGCGTGTCGGTGCTGCCGGTGATGATGACCGCGGCGATGACGGTCACGACACCGAGCAGGGCGAGACACTCGATGACGGCGATCACCATGGCGATACGCCACGCCAGCCGCCGCCCCCGACGCAGCCCTTCAGCCAGCGCCAGCGGGAGCAGGACACCGAAGATGAGCTCCGTCCAGTCGAACCCCTGGACAACCTCCGGGCGCAACGGGGCGGCACTGTTCGGAGCGATGATCAGCACCAGGCGAATCGCCGCCGACACGGCGAAGACGAACGCGGCAGCCATCCGCCACTCGTGCCGGCTCATGCGCGGACGGGCGAATGATGGAGCGCGGGATTCGATGAGCGGGCCGAGCAGCAACCCGAGACCGACCGCGAGCAGCTGCTCGACGTCCCGCGGGGCGCCCCGATAGAGCGTCAACAACACGACGTAGCCGATCAGCACGACCCGCATTCGCGAGCGCCAGGGTGCGCGCAGCGTCACCGTGGCCGTGGCGAACGCGCCGAACGCACCCGGCAGGAAACCGGCCAGTTCCCGGTGGGCGAGAGCCACCGCCCAGTTCCACCCGGTGGCTCGGAGCGGTATCAGCAGAGCGCTGGTCAGGATCACCACGACGAGCTGGGTCGCGACGGTGACGATCGCGGTGGTTCGGGTGCCCAGGCGCCATTCCGCGAAGCCGACGAGGACCACGAAGACCACGAGCGCGGCAATGTAGCCGGAGGGCTGCAGCGCATACAGCGATCCGGTGACGGGCGTCCACCACTTGCCATGCTCGAGCGCAGGCACACCATAGGCCACGCTGTGCAGGAGTCGCCGATCACGCAGCGCATGCCACCAGGTGCCGAAGATGAGGCCGACCAGCACGATGACGGCGAACGCGCCGATCGTGAACGGAAACGTCGCGAACACAGCACGGGGCCGGGTCGGGAGACTGCGCCAGCCGGCGGGCGACGCCATCGGCCGAGAATATCTGGCCGGTAACGTCATGGCTGTGCCCCGACTCGCTGAGCTACGAACCGCGCTCGAAGAGTGGTACGACCCACGCCGGGCGGAGTCATGGGACGCCGTCGGTCTGGTGTGTGGCGACCCGAACGACGACGTCGATCACGTGCTGCTTGCGGTCGATGCCGTCCCGGCCACCGTGGCCGAGGCGATGAGTGTCGGTGCGCAACTGCTGATCACTCATCACCCGCTTCTGCTGACCGCTGTGCATGGCGTTCCGGCCGACGACCCGAAAGGCGCATTGGTCCATCGGATGATTCGGGCCGGCATCGCGCACTATGTCGCGCATACCAATGCCGACGTGGCCGATCCTGGAGTTTCGGACGCGCTCGCCGAGCGGCTCGGGCTCGGCAACCTGCGGCCCCTGGAGCCGCTCGTCGTCGAGCCGGACGACAAGCTCGTCGTGTTCGTGCCGTCGGCGGATCTGGCGCCGGTCCTCGACGCGCTGGCCGCGGCCGGAGCGGGGCGGATTGGCAACTACGAGCGGTGCGCGTGGAGCGTAACCGGCGTCGGGACATTCCGGCCCGGTCCGGGAGCGGCGCCGTTCACCGGCCGAGTCGGTGCGATGTCCGAGGTCGTCGAGGCACGGGTGGAGATGGTCGTTCCGCGAGCTCGGCGCGGCGACGTGCTGCGAGCGTTACGGGCTGTGCATCCGTACGAGGAGCCTGCGTTCGATCTCTACGCCCGGCTGCCCGAACCGGCGCCGATCGGCACCGGCCGAGTGGGCGAGCTGCCGTTGCGCACGACACTGGACCGTTTCGTGGACCGGGTGGCGCATGCCCTGCCTCCGACGAGATGGGGCGTACGAGCATCGGGCGACCCCGATCGGGTGGTGCGCACCGTTGCCGTATGTGGGGGGTCTGGCGGGTCGCTGATCGAGACGGCGCGGGCCGCCGGTGCCGATGCCTATCTGACCGCTGACCTGCGGCACCATCCGGCCGTGGAGGCCGTGAGTGAGCGCGGGGCCGGCGCGATGGGTCTGATCGATGCCGCCCATTGGGCCACCGAGGCTCCCTGGCTCTCCGTCGTCGCCGGGCGCCTGCGCACGCGCTTCGCGGACGGGGGTCTTAAGGTGACGGTATCCGCGGAGATCACCGATCCGTGGACGCTTCATGCCCCGTCACCCGGATCGAGCCCGACCTGACTGTGAACGCGGACCCGGCAGCTCAACTGCGCCTGCTCGACCTGCAAGCGGCCGACACCGCACTCGCCCAGCTCGCCCACCGGCGTGGCACGCTCCCGGAGCTGGCGGCGCTCGTCGACGCTGATCGGCGCACCGAGGTCCTCGCGACGGAGAGCGCGGAGCTCTCGACGCGGCTGGCCGATGTCCGCGCCGACGAGCGTCGCCTCGAAGCCGAGGTCGACACGGTCCGGGCGCGAGCGACGCGTGACGAGCGGCGACTCACCGACGGCGGATTGCCGGCCAAGGAGCTCGAGAGCCTGCAGCACGAGATCGCGACGCTGGCGCGACGCCAGACGTCCCTCGAGGACGACGTGCTCGACATGATGGAGCAGCGGGAGACCCTCGAGTCGCAACTGCGGTCGGTCACGACCCGCCGCGCCGACCTCGATGCCGAACGCGAGAAGCTTGAGCAGGCGAGAGACGCCGCGTGGGCTGAGATCGATGAGCAGTCACGTCGCCATGCGGCCGACCGCGAAACGATCGCGGCTGAGCTACCAGCGGATCTTGTGCAGCTCTACGACCGCATTCGGCCCGCGAACGGGGGAGTGGGTGCCGCCCTCCTGCGCCAGCGTCGGTGTGAAGGCTGCCGGATCGAGCTGGCGGGCAACGAGCTCGCCACCGTTCGCCACTCCGCGCCCGATGCCGTCGTCCGGTGCGAGAACTGCCGTCGCATTCTCGTCCGTACCGCGGACTCCGGGCTCTGAGACCGTGGCGCTGAGCGTCGTCGTCGAGGCGGACGGTGGATCACGCGGGAATCCCGGACCGGCCGGCTACGGCGCAGTCGTGCGGGACGCTGCAACCGGTGCGGTTCTCGCAGAACGAAAGCAAGCAATCGGCGTCGAAACCAACAACGTCGCGGAATATCGCGGTCTGCTGGCCGGACTGCAGGCAGCGGCTGAGCTCGGCGCAACGTCGGTCGTCGTGCGCATGGATTCCAAGCTCGTCGTCGAACAGGTCTCGGGCCGATGGCAGGTCAAGCACGAGCGATTGCGTCCGCTTGCCCGGGAAGCGGCTGCGCTGCGGACGTCGTTCGCGGACGTGACGTTCGAGTGGGTGCCCCGAGAGCGCAACCGCCACGCCGACCGACTCGCCAACGACGCGATGGACGAGGCGACCGGTCGGCCAACCGCAGCAAGGTCGACGCAAGCACCGCTGACGCCGGTGGCGACCTGGAAGCCACCTACCGGGCCGGCTACTCGGCTGATTCTCGTTCGGCACGGGGCAACGGCGCACAACGCTGAGGACCGATTCTCGGGCGTCAACGCGCTGACGCTGAGCGACATCGGTGAGCAGCAGGCCAAGCAGCTGGCCGATCGCCTCGCGACGTTCGCCGACATCCGGCTCGTCGCCAGCTCGCCGCTGCGCCGCGCCCGGCAGACCGCGGACGCCATCGCCGATCGGCTCGGGATGGCCGTGCAGGTCATCGACGGATTCACCGAGTTGGACTTCGGCGCGTGGGACGGGCTGACGTACGAGAACGTGGCGAAGCAGTGGCCGAACGAGTTGGCGCAATGGTCGAGCACGCCCGAAGCGACGCCGCCGGATGGTGAGTCGCTCGCCCAACTCACCCGCCGAGTACGCCGCGCTCGAGACGAGATCGTCGCCACCATTCCGGACGGACCGGCGATCGTGGTAACCCACGTGACGCCGATCAAGGCGCTGCTTCGCCTGGCGCTCGACGCTCCCCCGAGCGCGCTGTTTCGCTTTCATCTAGACCCGGCGTCGGTCTCGATCGTCGACTACTTCTCCGACGGCAGTTCGTCCGTTCGGCTGGTCAACGACACCGGTCACCTGGACTGATGCTCCCGTCTTAGCCGGCCCGCACGGCCCGAACCGCAAGCCAGGTTCCGACGAGGAGCCCGAAGACCACGATGCCAATGCGCAGCAGTCTCTCGTCCACCCGACGGACAAAGCGGCCACCGATGAGGCCGCCGAGCAACGCGCTCGGCGCCGCGATCGCTACGTCGAGCCAGTGCACCGGGGCGAAGAGCACGAACGCCACGAGTGACACCGTGGCGACGATGACTTGGATGATGCTCTTCAAGGCGTTCGTCTGACGCAGCGGCTCGACGAGCGTCAATCCGATCGCGGCGAGCAGGATGACGCCGAGGCCGCCACCGAAGTAGCCGCCGTACACGCACGCGACGCCGACGGCGATGAGCAACGCGCGCGGACGCTCCCGATGTTTGCCCTCGCCCGCGGACAGGCGACGCGTGATCACGGGTTGAGCCGCGACGAGCAGGCTGGCCCCGATGACCAGTATCGGAACGACGACATCGAAGGCACGCTGCGGAGTAAGCAGCAGCAGGGCGCAGCCCGCGGCCGCGGCGACTGCGGCCGTCGGAGCCAGCGTGCGAGCGCGGCTGGCCTGGTCGTGTACCAGAGATCCGAGACCGACGAGCGTTCCGATGTAGCCCGGCCACAACGCGACCGAGTTGGTGACGTTGGCGGCAACGCTGCCGACGCCGGTGGCAACGAGGGCGGGGAAGAGCACGAGCGATCCACCGCCCGCTATCGAGTTGACGAAACCACCTATGAGACCTGCCACGCACAGCAACCCGATGTCCGTCACGGCCACAGTGCCGAGGCTAGCCACCGCCGGCCGTCGACCATCCCGCGTAGTATCCAAGGTGCGGCGGACGAGCCGACCGGGCGACCGCGTCGAGACGGTATTCACCGTTCTCGCCGAGGAAAGTCCGGGCTCCACAGGGCAGGGTGGTTGTTAACGGCAACCCGGGGTGACCCGCGGGACAGTGCCACAGAGAACAGACCGCCGGATCTTACGAGAGCCGGTAAGGGTGAAACGGTGGTGTAAGAGACCACCAGCGTTCCGGGTGACCGGAACGGCTCGGTAAACCCCACCCGGAGCAAGGTCGAGAAGGGTTCGTGCGGGAGACCGGATGAACCCGCGCAGGCGTTCGAGGGTGGCCCGCCCGATGCCTGCGGGTGGACCGCTAGAGCCTGTCGGTGACGGCAGGCCGAGATGGATGGTCGCCACTCGGTACGAGAAGCACCGAGCACAAGACCCGGCTTACAGGTCGACTCGTCCGCCGCCTGTCGGGTCGACGATTCGCGCGAGGGCTAACGTCATCGAGAATCGGTCGACGACGTTGGACCTAGGAGCGATGACGATGGCGAAGGATCTCGACGGCACGTACTGGTACTGCGTGGATCACCATCGAGTTGAGCTGTTCGAGAACACGGACAGCCAAAATCGCATCGGACCGTTCGAGACTCAAGAGGAGGCCGAGAACGCGTTGCAGACGATCGCAGATCGAGAAAAGCGTTATGAGGAAGAGGATTCTGCTTGGGAGAACGAAGACTGAGGTCTTCGTTGTCTTGTCGACCCGGCGAGGCGGCCAAAGAAATCCGGCGTGGCGTATTGACGTTGATGCTCATGGCATCGTCCACTGATCACCGACGTTCTGCGACTGTTGCCCTTGAGGAGGCACGGCATGACCGCACCCGGACGCAAGGCGCCGGCGAAGAAAGCGGCTAAGAAAGCCGCAACCAAGTCTCCGGCGAAGAAGGCTCCCGCCAAGAGAGCGCCTGCGACGAAGGCCGCGAAGAAGGCTCCAGCCAAGAAGACTGCGGCCAAGAAGGCGCCCGCGAAGCGGGCTCCAGCTAAGAAGACCACGGCCAAGAAGGCGCCCGCGAAGCGGGCTCCAGCTAAGAAGACCACGGCCAAGAAGGCGCCCGCGAAGCGGGCTCCAGCTAAGCGAGCAACCAGGTAGACCGCGCCGGGCAGTCACGCGACGCGAACTGTCTCGATCGCTAACTCGATATGGTCTCGCACCGACTCGCCGGTGCGCCGCTGGACTTCGCTGCTCTGCGGAGCGAGCTGGCGGTGCCCGGCGAGTTTTCTGCCGCGGTCATCGATGAAGCGACCCGATCAGCGGCCTCGCCGAACTGGCCCGACGACGATCGCACCGACCTCCCGCTGGTCACCATCGATCCAGTCGGGAGCATGGACCTGGACCAGGCCGTTCACCTCGCGGCGACGAAGGGCGGGGGATACCTGGTCAGCTACGCCATCGCCGATGTCGCGTCGTTCGTGCGTCCGGGTGGCGATCTCGACCAGGAGACACACGGGCGCGGCGAGACGCTGTACTTTCCCGATGCGCGGGTGCCACTTCACCCGACGGTGCTCAGCGAGGGTGCGGCCAGCCTGTTGCCCGACGAAGTGCGGCCGGCCGTTCTGTGGCAGATCGCGCTGGATGACGCCGGCAACGTCATCGACGTCAACCTGCGTCGCGCCCGGGTACGAAGTCGTGACCGGCTCGACTACGTCGGCGTCCAGCGCATGTTGGACGACGGCAGCGCGCCCGAGACGATCCGGCTGCTTGAAACGGTCGGGAAGCTACGACTAGACCTCGCCCGCAAGCGGCATGCGATCGACCTCGACCTTCCCGAGCAGCAGGTCGTCGGAGACGATCACGGTGGCTGGTCGTTGCGCTTCCGACGTCAGCTACCGGCTGAGCGTTACAACGCGCAGATGTCGGTGCTGACCGGTATGTGCGCCGCACAGCTGATGTTGCGCAATCGGGTCGGCATTCTTCGCACGGTTCCGCCTCCGTCCGAGAAGTCGATCGACACCCTGCGACGTGTCGCCCGAGTCATGGGCATCGACTGGCCGCGCGCCGCCGAGCCCGGAGACGTGCTCGACGCGGTAGATCGCAGTAACCCGAAGCAGGCCGCGTTCGTCGACGCGGCCGCCGTGCTGTTGCGCGGTTCCTCCTACAGCGCCTTCGACGGCGAGCCGCCTGCGCAGCAACTGCACGGCGGCCTGGGTGCCCCGTATGCGCATGTCACCGCGCCGCTGAGACGACTTGTCGACCGGTACGGGACGGAGGTCTGCCTCGCGCTGCATCATCAGCATCCGGTTCCGGATTGGGTGCATGACTATTTGCCGGCCCTCCCTGACCTGATGAAGCAGGCCACCCATCGCGCCGGTCAGGTCGATCGAGCCGTCGTCGACACCGTCGAAGCGTGGCTCTTGTCGTCGCGGGTCGGTGAGCAGTTCGATGTCGTCGTCATCGAGGTCGAGGGTGACGCTGCGACCGTCTCCCTCGACGATCCGGCCGTTCTCGCTCGCTGCCGCGGACCGCATATGCCTCTTGGCGAACGCATCAGTGCGCGGCTCGTCCAGGCTGACGTGACGACCCGGACCGTACGATTCGAACGGGTGTGAACGATCGCGAGCGGTGCGCTCAGGCGACGAGCTCTCCGTCCAGCACGGTCACGGCCCGGCCGAGCAGCTGAACCCGATCGCCGCGGACGTGCGCGCGAATCCGTCCGCCGCGTTCGGACAGCTGCACACCGACCAGCTCGTGTCGACCGAGCCGCGCGGCCCAGAACGGAGCGAGCGCACAGTGCGCCGATCCGGTGACCGGATCTTCCGGCACGCCGACGTGCGGCGCGAAGAACCGGGAGACGAAGTCGTGGTCGGCGCTCTGGTCAGCGCTGGCGGTGACGATCACCCCGCGGCATTCCACCGGCGCGAGTACGGACATGTCGGGGTGCAGCCGCGTGACGTCGTGTGGTCGAGCGACCTCGAGGAGCCAGTCCGGGCCGGCTCGCCATACCGTCGTCGGCGAGAGGTCAAAGGCGCGAAGCAGCCCTGCCGGTGCGTCGGCCGGCACCGCGGGCACGGCCGGGAAGTCCATCGTCACCGTTCCGTCATGCCCGACCGTCGTGGTGAGCAGCCCGGATCGGGTCTCGAAGGTCAGCGTTTCACCGCTTCGGCCGAGAACGTGCGCCGCCGCCAGCGTGGCGTGCCCGCACAGGTCGACTTCCACGGCAGGGGTGAACCAGCGCAACCCGTACCGGCCGGCGGCGTCGAGCGGATGGACGAACGCTGTCTCCGAGTGGCGCAGCTCGGCGGCAACGGCCTGCATCCATTCAGGTCGTGCCGGCCGGTCGAGCAGCACGACTCCGGCCGGGTTTCCGCGGAAGGCGGTGTCGGTGAAGGCGTCGACGACGAGCGCGCGCACCGTCGATCAGTGGTACACGTGCTCGTCGGCCGGATAGGTACCCGCCCGCACTTCCTCGGCATACCGCTCCGCGGCGTCGCGCAGCAGCCCGGCCATGTCCGCGAACTCCTTGACGAACTTGGGCTTGTGCTCGCCGGTGCGGAGGCCGGCCATGTCCTGCCAGACCAGCACCTGGGCATCGCAGTCGGCACCGGCGCCGATGCCGATCGTCGGGACGTGCAACTGGGCCGTGACGTCGCGCGCGAGCTCCGACGGCACGACTTCGAGAACGACCGCGAACGCCCCGGCCTGTTGCATCGCCTTGGCGTCTTGCACCAGGCGATGCGCGGCCTCTTCACCGCGGCCCTGCACCCGATAACCTCCGAGCGCGTTGACCGACTGCGGGGTCAACCCTAGGTGGGCCATGACCGGCACGCCCGCGGTCACCAGCGCCTCGACTTGCGGCAGCACCCGGTGGCCGCCCTCGAGCTTGACCGCTTGCGCGCCGCCCTCTTTCATGAACCGAGCCGCGGTCTCTAGGGCCTGAGTCGGCGACGACTGGTAGCTGCCGAACGGCATGTCGGCGACGACCAGTGCGCGCTTCGTACCGCGTACCACGCCGCGCACCAGCGGCAGCAGCTCGTCCACGGTGACGGGCAGCGTGGTCTCGTAGCCATAGATGACGTTGGCGGCGGAGTCTCCGACGAGCAGGACCGGTACGCCGGCCTCGTCGAACACGCGCGCGGTCGAATAGTCGTACGCGGTGAGCATGACCCAACGCTCCTGCGCGTCCGTCGCGCGCTGCAGGTCGCGTATGGTGACGCGGCGGTTCTGTACTCCGCCATAGAGGGTTTCGGGCATCTCGCACCCACTCTCTCCTCGAGGCCGGCTGGCCGGTCCCCGGGCTCATGGTGTGGAACGAACGCCACCATCGTGCCCTGCGCGCCCATGGATTGTCTCTGTGAACGATGTCACCGGCCGGGCCTGACGTGACGGCCCACGATCACGTCGCAGCGGTATCGGGCTCGTACTCGCGCCAGTGGCTGGTGATCGGCAACCGCCGATCCCGCCCGAACGCTTTGAAGCTGATCTTCGGTCCCGGCGGGTACTGGCGTCGCTTCCACTCGGCGGTATCGACCATGCGGGCGACTCGCGTGACCAGCTCGGGATCGAATCCTTCTGCGGCGATCTGGGCGAACCCCTCGTCGCCGTCGACATAACGGGCGAGCACCGCGTCGAGCAGCTCGTAGTCGGGGAGCGAGTCGCTATCCAACTGGCCCGGTCGTAACTCGGCCGACGGTGGCTTCTCGATCGAGTTGGGCGGGATCGGTGGCTCCGCGTCGGCGGCCTCCGCCTGCGCGTTGCGCCACCGGGCCAGCTGCCACACGAACGACTTGGGCACGTCCTTGATCGGGGCGAAGCCGCCCACCGCATCGCCGTAGATCGTCGAGTAGCCGACGGCCAGTTCGCTCTTGTTGCCGGTGGCGAGAACCAAGTGCCCGCGAGCGTTGGACAGCGCCATCAATATGGTCCCGCGCACCCGGGCCTGGACGTTCTCCTCCGCTACTCCGGTGAGCTCCAAAGCGGAGACGAACTCGGTGACCATCGGCGCGATCGGCACGACCCGGTAGTGGGCACCGATCCGGCGGGCCAGGTCGGCCGCGTCCGACCGGGAGTGCTCCGACGAGTAGTCACTGGGCATAGACACGCCGAAGACGCGGTCACCGCCGATGGCGTCGGCCGCGATGGCGGCCACCACCGCCGAGTCGATCCCGCCCGACAGGCCGAGCACGACGGAGCGGAATCCGTTCTTGCGGACGTAGTCCCGCGTCCCGGTCACCAGCGCTCCCCAGACCTCCGCCTCGTCGCTGATCCGGCCCGCGACCGGGCCGGTCGTCGTTGGGCGATCCGCCGCCGGCGGCGTGACCGTGTCGTGGCGATGCACGGTCATCGGGAGTCCCGGGGAAGATGGCGGCGGGTCGGGGACCGCGGGCGGGAGCGCCAGGTCGATGAGGTAGAGATCCTCCACGTACTGCGGTGCGCGCAGCAGCACCGCGCCGTCGGCGCCGACGACCATGGAATCGCCGTCGAAGACCAGTTCGTCCTGGCCGCCGATCGTGTTCACGTAGGCGACGGTCGCTCTGGCCTCCCGGGCCCTCCGCCGCAGCAGCGGCAGCCGTACGTCGTCCTTGTTCCGCTCGTACGGTGAGGCGTTGATATTCACCACCAGGCCGACGCCGGTGGCGCCGGCCACCATGAACGGGCCGCCTTCCTGCCACATGTCCTCGCAGATCGTGAGGGCGACGTCGACCCCGCGGTAGCGGACGATCTCGAACCGCGACCCCGGGACGAAGTGGCGCGCCTCGTCGAAGACGCCATAGTTAGGCAGGTGGTACTTGAAGTAGGTCGCGACCACCGCGCCGCCCAGGCAGAACGCGAGTGCATTGCGGGGTCCGGTGTCCTCGTCGACGTAGCCCATCACGACGCCGATGTCGCCGAGGCCGCTGGCGGCCAGATCGGCGGCCAGCTTCTCCACGGTGGCGCGGGACGCTGCCCGGAACGACGAGCGGAAGACCAGATCCTCGGGCGGGTAACCAGTGACGGCAAGCTCGGGAAACAGGATCAGGTCGGCTCCGGCCGTCTGGGCCGCGGCAGCGCGGTCGAGGATGATGCCGGCGTTCCCGGCCAGGTCACCGACCGTGACGTCGACCTGCGCTAACGCAACTCGGAGCACGGGCACAGCACCATTGTCCTGCCGTCGGCCTGCTCGTGGGCCGCCGCCCATCCGGGAACTCAGCCGCCCGCACCGCGACATCAGCAGTCCGTGATCGCCCCATCAGCAGCCCGTGATCTTGGACTTATGGTCGCTGGAAGGCAGCAAGTCCAAGATCACGAGCGTCGGGGCTAAGCCGGCCGCTCGGGAACCGTGACAGGCAAGTATTTTCGGCCGGTATCCGTTAGGCCCCACGGCAGATCCTGTGCGTTTCCTCAGTGTGAGCCGATTGTGATGTGGCGTTGCGCCCAGAAGGCCGATCGTATTGCGACAATAAGGCGGCCTGCGCCATCCGCGTGGGCCGTCGTGGCTTCGGAGGGCGCGGTGGCAGCGGGAGCTCGGTGGGTGGCGGCCGCCACGGCCGCGGTCCTGACGCTCGCCGCCTGCACGTCGGCCTCCGGCCAGCGGGCAACGTCGTCGCACCCGACCACCACGTCCCCCGGGCCGGTCAGCTCGGCGACGTCCTCCGGCCCCTCGGGCAGCTCGGCCAGCTCCGCACCGGCCCCACCGGCGACGGTCACCCTGACGCCCGCCTCCGGCGCCGCGGGCGTCAGCCCGATCGCTCCGATCCGGGCGTCGGTCACCGGCGGCACGCTCACGTCGGTCACGCTCACCAACGACGAGGGAGCCAGCGTCATCGGCTCCATGACCGCTGATCGCACCTCGTGGACCGCGGCCCAGCCGCTCGGCTACGGCAAGAGCTACACGCTCACGGCGCACGCGACGGACGGGGCAGGGCGCGCCATCACCAAGACGGCGGCGTTCCAGACTCTCACGCCGGGCACCATGACGATGGCCTACATCAACACCGCCGCCGGGTATGCGCTCGATCCGGCCCGGGCCTACGGCATCGGCCAGGCGGTCAAGGTGCACTTCGATGAGCCGATCTCCAACAAGGCGGCCGCCGAGCGCGCCCTGTCGGTCAGCACTGTCCCGCCCCAGGTCGGAGGGTGGAACTGGTTCAGCGATCAGGACGTCCACTGGCGCCCGAAGGTGTACTTCACGCCGCACACGAAGGTCACCGTGACCGCGAAGATCTACGGCGTCCAGGTCGGACCGGGTCTGTACGGGCAAGCGGACACCAGCGTGTCCTTCCGGATCGGCGAGGCGCAGATCTCGCGGGTGAACGACTCCGACAAGATCATCCGGGTCTACCGGAACGGCGTGCTGATGCGCCAGATGCCCACGTCGATGGGCAAGGGCGGCTACATCGCCGGCACGAACGGCCAGAAGATCTCGCTCTGGACCAACAGCGGTCCGCACATCGTCATCGACGCGGAGAAGAACATCAGGATGACGTCCGGGTCATTCGGCGTTCCGGACAATTCGCCCCAATCGTATTCGGTCGGTGTGCCGTACGGGGTGCGCATTTCCCAGGGCGGCGAGTTCATCCACTGGGCCGACTGGTCGGTGTGGGCGCAAGGCAAGATCGACACGTCGCACGGCTGCTTGAACGTGTCGCCGGCCAATTCCGTGTGGTTCTACAGATTCTCCCAACCCGGCGACGTCGTCGACGTGGAAGGAACTCCGCAGCGGCTGCACGCCTGGGACTCGGGCGACTGGACGGTGTCCTGGGCGACTTGGCAGGCCGGCAGCGCGCTGCGGTGAACGAGCACGAATGTGAGAACACGGTCAAGTAAGCGAGAATGAGGCAGGACGGGCCGGGCCAGAATCGCCCGGCAAGGGGGTGGATGTTCTGAACCGCATGCGTACGGTCGGCGCGGTCGTCACGATTATGGCGCTACTCGCTACGGCGTGCTCCCGCAAGGAGGACGAGGCCGCGTCACACCCGTCGGCGACGGATCGTCCAGCGACGGCCAGTTCGGCGCCGTCCTCGGACGCGCCTTCCACAACCACGGCGGCCCAGGCGACATCCCTGCAATTCACTCCCACGCCGGGATCGCAACGCGTCAACCCGACCGCACCGATCACGGTATCGACGTTCGCGGGGACCCTAACGTCCGTGCAGCTTGTCAACCCGGACGGGAGGACGGTCTCGGGGACGATGGCGCCGGACCGGCTGACCTGGTCCGCGAACGAGGTCCTCGGATACGGCAAGACCTACACCATGACGGCGACCGCGGCAGCCGGTGACGGCAAGTCGGTTAGCCGGAGCGGGAAGTTCACGACCGTGACCCCCGACAACATGACCATGCCCTACATCACGACGACCGGAAACGACCCGATGCGTAACGGCGCGACCTACGGGGTGGGCATCGTCCCGGTCGTGCATTTCGACGAGGAGATCACCGACAGGGCCAGCGCCGAGAAGGCACTGGTGGTGACGACGTCGCCGCACGTCACCGGGTCCTGGAACTGGACCGACGATCAGACCGCGCACTGGCGCCCGCAATCGTTCTACCAGCCCGGCACCAAGGTGACCGTTGCCGCGAACGTCTACGGCGTGCAGGTGGGGCCCGGTCTCTACGGTGAGGCGGACGCCTCCGTCTCGTTCACGATCGGTGCCAAGCATCTGTCGATCGCGGATGACCGCACCCACACGGTGAGTGTGTACTTCAACAACAAGCTGCAGCGGGTCATGCCGACCTCGATGGGCCGGGGCGGGAGCATCGACGTCAACGGTCAGACCATCTCCTTCTGGACCCAGAACGGCACCTACACGGTGATCGGCCAGGGCAATCCGGTGATCATGGACTCGTCGACCTACGGCCTGCCGGTGAACTCCAAGCTCGGGTATCGGGAGCCGATCTACTGGGCGACGCGGATCAGCACCGACGGCGTGTACCTGCACGAACTGGAAGCCACCGTCTGGGCTCAGGGGAACACCGACGTCTCCCACGGGTGCCTCAACCTCAACCACGACAACGCCTACTGGTACTACAAGACCGCCCAGATCGGTGACCCGGTCATCGTGAAGAACTCCGGCGGGACGCCCCTGCAGATCTGGCAGAACGGGGACTGGTCCCTTCCGTGGACCACCTGGGCGGCGGGCAGCGCGCTGCACTGACGGACCCGGCCGGCCCGGCGCGAGTTAGCCTGCTCGCAAGAGAGCTACGCAAGACTGGAGTGGTATGGATCGTCAACAGGAGTTTGTCCTGCACACCCTGGAGGAGCGGCAGATCCGCTTCGTCCGCCTGTGGTTCACCGACGTGCTCGGGACGCTCAAGTCCGTCGCCGTCGCTCCGGCGGAACTGGACGGCGCGTTCGAGGAGGGCATCGGCTTCGACGGCTCAGCCATTGAGGGATTCGCCCGGGCCAGTGAGAGCGACATGCTCGCCCGGCCCGACCCGGCGACGTTCCAGATCCTGCCCGAGCCCGAGGGCGCCCAGGCGGACTCGGCGCGCATGTTCTGTGACATCACCATGCCCGACGGCTCGCCGTCGTGGGCGGACCCGAGATACGTGCTCCGCAGGGCATTGTCCAAGGCCGCCGAGCGCGGGTTCACCTTCTACACTCACCCCGAGATCGAGTTCTTCCTGCTGAAGAATCGGCCGTCGGACGGCACCGAACCCGAGCCGATCGACACCAGCGGGTACTTCGACATGACGAGCCGCGCCAGCACGCACAACTTCCGGCGGAACTCCGTCACCGCGCTCGAGTCACTCGGCATCTCGGTCGAGTTCAGCCACCACGAGGTCGCTCCGGGCCAGCAGGAGATCGACCTGCGTTACGCCGACGCCCTCTCGACGGCGGACAACATCATGACCTTCCGGCACGTGATCAAGGAGGTGGCGCTCTCGCTCGGCACCCATGCCACCTTCATGCCCAAGCCGTTCCGGCATCGCCCGGGTAGCGGCATGCATACGCACCTCTCGCTGTTCGAGGGCGACCGCAACGCCTTCCATGACCCGACTGACGCGCTCAACCTCTCGAAGACGGCCCGCGCGTTCATCGCCGGGCTGCTGCGGCACGCTCGCGAGATCACGGCGGTCACGAACCAGTGGGTCAACTCCTACAAGCGCCTGTACGGCTACGCGGCGCGCGGCGAGCTGGTCGAGGCGCCGACCTATGTCTGCTGGGGCCACGCCAACCGATCGGCGCTGGTCCGGGTGCCGATGTACAAGCCGAGCAAGGCCAACTCCACGCGCGTCGAGATGCGCTCGCTCGACTCGGCTTGCAACCCCTATCTCGCGTTCGCGGTGCTGCTCGCTGCTGGCCTGAAGGGCATCGAGGAGGGCTACGAGCTGCCGCCTGGGGCCGAGGACGACGTGTGGTCGCTGTCGGACGTCGAGCGACTCGCCCTCGGATACGACGAGCTCCCGCACAACCTGGCCGACGCGCTGCGGGCCATGGAGGACTCGGAACTCGTCGCCGAAACCCTCGGCGAGCACGTATTCGACTTCTTCCTGCGCAACAAGCGCCACGAATGGAACGACTATCGGGCCGAAGTGACGCCGTTCGAGCTGAAGCGATACCTGCCGTTGCTCTAGCTCGTCGCTTCCGACGGGTCGCGACGAATGCATGCCGTCGCGTGGCGCTCGTGGACCTGATGCCGTCGCGTGGCGCGCATCGGTGGTGCGGCTGGGCGCTTGCGGAGCTCTCACCTGTCCCACGCGTTTCATCGGTGCGCGGGTCGCGACGGTTTGGCGGGCCGCCGCTGCGGGGGTGGGCTGGGCGTGACTCGCCGGGCCCGGGGAACCAGTCGTCTCAGTAGGCTGGGTTCCGTGTCCGCGCCGCGAGTGCTGCTCATCGAGAACGACGAGCGTGATCCGGTCGGACCGTTCGGAGAGTGGCTTCGCGCCGCTGGCCTACAGCTCGTCATGTGCCGTCCGTTCGCCGGTGATCCGGTGCCGCCCGACCTGTCCGGCTACGCCGGGCTGATCGCCATGGGCGGCCGGGTGAGCGCCGATGCCGACGATCTGGCGCCCTGGCTGCCGGCCGAGCGGGCGTTGCTGGCGGAAGCCGTGGCCACCGAGGTGCCCACGCTGGGCGTGTGCCTCGGCCACCAGCTGCTGGCCCTGGCCACCGGCGGCCGGGTCGGCCACAATCCGCTCGGGCTGGAGATCGGCGCCCAGCTCATCGCCAAGCGGGGCGCGGCGGCGACCGATCCACTGTTCGGGCCGCTTCCGATCACGCCCGACGTCATCCAGTGGCACCGGGACGCCGTGCTCGAGCTGCCGCCCGGCGCCGTGCTCCTCGCGGCCTCACCGGGATGCGACGTGCAGGCGTTTCGAGTGGGCCGCCTCGCGTGGGGCATCCAGTTCCACATCGAAACCACGCCCGCCGGAGTGCGGCGCTGGGCGGCAGCGAACGCGGCCGAGATCGCCGACTACGACGTGCCGGCTCTCCTCGAGCGGGTCGACAAGGTCCAACCCGATCTCGCCGCGGTATGGCAGCCGTTCGCGGCCGCGTTCGCGGGAATCGTCCGTGACCCGGCCGCCGTGCGGGCGCCGCGCGGCGTGCGCCAGACGACAGCTGCGCCGATCACCGACCCGGCCGAGATTCGCGCCGCGCTCGCCGCCCAGATGCAGGCCGCTCACGACGCTCCCCACGCGGCGCTTCCGTGGCCGGAGCACACCGCACCCGACGCTCCATGACCGTGCCGGCCCGCGGGCACCGACCACTGCGGTCCTGCTGTGACCTTCCACCCCACAAAACCACCCCACGAAATCGCTGCGCGATTTCGCAGGGACCCCGGATCGCGGCACGATTTCGAGGGGGCCCCGGCCTCGTGATCGGTGCCCGCTCGTGAGTGTGGCCGACGACCGGGCGGATCGAGCTGCTCCTCCTCCCGGGCGGATGAACCAGCGACTGGCCCGGCTGGGATTTGTCGACCCGGACCGAGCGGCCGAGGTGCTGGCCGCGCCGCCGCTTTCCTGGTGGGACAGCGAGGCCAGCGCGCCGGCCGGACCGGGTGCCGCCGCGGTCGTCGCCGCTCTCGGCCGAACATCGGACCCAGATCTCGCGCTGAACGCCCTCGCCGACCTGGCCCGAGCCGTGGGTTCCGATGTCCAGCTGCTGCGCGCGGCGCTCGAGACGAGCGGCCAGGTCCGATCCCGCCTGATCAACCTGCTCGGTGCGTCGATCGAACTCGGCGCCCATCTGGTGGCCTATCCGGAGCACTGGCCCGTCGTGTTGAGCGGCGAGTACGACGCTGTCGGTGTCGCCCAACGCCTGGCCGACGCGGTCGGTGCGGATCTCACGAATCCGGTCACCGGCACAAGCGGGAGCCCGGCCCGACTGGGTGGCGCCGAGGCGGTGGCCCAGCTGCGGATTGCCTATCGACGCGAGCTGGCCGACATCGCGGGTCGCGACATGGCCGGCAACCTCAGCTTGCCGGCCGTCACCGAGGCATTGGCTGATCTGGCCGCACATACGCTGCAAACGGCGCTGGCGATCGCCGCCTACGACGTGCGGCCAGATGCCGCGCCCTGCCGGTTGGCGATCATCGCGATGGGCAAGGCCGGCGGTCGCGAGCTCAACTACGTGTCCGACGTGGACGTCATCTTCGTCGCCGAGGCCGCCGGTTCGGATGCCGAGACGACGGACGCTGGCACCGATGCTGCGTTAGATGTCGCGACGCGCCTGGCGGCAGCCACCATGCGGATCTGTCGGGCCGTCGCCTGGGAGGTCGACGCCAACCTGCGACCCGAAGGCAAGGACGGCCCGCTCGTGCGCACCCTGGCCAGCCATGCCGCCTACTATGAACGGTGGGCGAGCACCTGGGAGTTCCAGGCGCTGCTCAAGATGCGTCCGGTCGCGGGCGACCCGGAACTCGGGCAGCGCTACGTCCGGACCCTCGCTCCGATGGTCTGGTCGGCCGCCGAGCGCAAGAACTTCGTGGCCGATGTTCGAGCCATGCGTCGACGGGTGCTGGCCAACGTCCCGCCGTCCATCGCCGCCCGCGAGATCAAACTCGGGCCCGGCGGGCTGCGTGATGTGGAGTTCGCCGTGCAGCTGCTGCAGCTCGTCCACGGCCGAGGCGACGAGACGCTCCGCGACGGCGGGACGCTTGCCGCGCTGGCCCGGCTGCGCGACGGCGGCTACGTCGGCCGGGACGACGCGGTGAGCCTGGCCGACGCGTACTCCTTCCTCCGGGCGGTGGAGCACCGCTTGCAGCTGCGCCGGCTGCGGCGGACCCATCTCGTGCCCGAGCAGCCGGCCGAGTTGCAGCGGCTCGCCCGCGCGATGGGCTACCGGCCGGATGGTCGGGGCGACGCTCGAGAGGTCTTCGAGGCGGAATGGGCGCTACACGGGCGAGAGGTCCGCCGGCTGCACGAGAAGTTGTTCTACCGGCCGCTTCTGGAGGCTGTGGCCCGCGTTCCGAGCGAGGGGCTGCGTCTCACGCCGGTGGAGGCGCGGCGCCGGCTGGCGGCGCTCGGATTCGCCGATCCCGACCAAGCGCTTCGGCACATCGAGGCGTTGACGTCTGGACTGAGCCGCCGCGCAGTGCTGCAGCGGACCCTACTTCCGGTCATACTGAGCGACTTCGCCGACGCCCCGGACCCCGACGCCGGCCTGCTCGCCTACCGGCGGGTGTCCGACGAGCTCGGTGGCACCCCCTGGTTCCTTCGGCTGCTGCGCGACGAGGGCCAGGTGGCCTCTCGGTTGGCGTACCTGCTCGGCACCAGCCGCTACGTCGCCGGCATGCTCGAACGGGCGCCCGAGGCCCTTCAGCTACTCGCCGACGATGCCGCCCTGACGCCGCGCCCCGAAGCCGAGCTGCGGGCAGTGATGGTGGACGCGGCCAACCGGCAGGACAGCGACGCCGAGGCGGTACAGGTGGTTCGCGGGCTGCGGCGCCAGGAGCTCCTGCGTACGGCCTTCGCGGATCTGCTCGGGCGGCTCACGGTCGCGGAAACGGGACTGGCCATCAGCCGGGTCACCGAGGCCACCCTGGACGCCGCACTGCACGTGGCGCGCCGATCGGTGGCCCGGGACCTCGACGCTGACGAGCTGCCGATCGACTTCGCCGTGATCGCGATGGGTCGCCTCGGCGGCTGCGAGACTGGCTACGGCTCCGACGCCGACGTGTTGTTCGTCTACGAGTCGCGCGACCCGGATCTTCCCGACGAGGGCGCCGCGCGAATCGCGCACGACATCGCCGAGCGGCTCCGCAGCCTCCTCTCCGCGCCCACCAGCGACCCGCCGCTCGGCGTGGACGCCAACCTGCGTCCCGAGGGGCGCAGCGGCCCGCTCGTGCGGTCGCTCGCTTCCTACGCCGGGTACTACGCGCGGTGGTCGTCGGCGTGGGAAGCCCAAGCCCTGCTGCGCGCCCGATTCGCCGTCGGCGACGTGGGTCTCGGTGACCGGTTCACGGCGCTGATCGATCCGGTGCGCTACCCCGCCGCCGGGCTTCGGCTCGAAGACCGGGCCGAGATCCGTCGGCTGAAGAGCCGGGTCGACACCGAGCGGCTACCGCGTGGCGCGGACGCCTCGACGCACTTGAAGCTCGGCCGGGGCGGCCTGGCCGACATCGAGTGGACCGTACAGCTGCTGCAGTTGGCTCACGGGAGCGACATCGCGATGCTGCGTACTCCACGCACGCTGGACGCGCTGCGGGCCGCGAGCGATGCGGGCTTGCTGGATCCGGATGATTCCGATGCGCTCGACGAGGCGTGGCAGCTGGCGAGCCATGCCCGTAACGCGGTGATGCTGGTCCGCGATCGGGCCGACGACCAGCTGCCCTCGCAGGGGGTGGCGCTCGTCGGCGTCGGCCGGGCGCTCGGCTACCCGGCCGGATTCGACCCGGGCCAGCTCATCGACGACTACCGACGGGTCGCTCGCCGGGCCCGGCGGGTGGTCGAGCGGGTGTTCTACGGCTCGACGAGTTCCGCGTCGCGGGCGTCTCCGACCGCAGCGGAGGGAGCCGGGACATGAGCTGGTCGGCCAGAGAGCAGGTATTGGATTCCGAAGCCGATGCCCACCACGGCTGCCCCGGCGACGGCGTCGATGATGAAGTGGTTGGCCGTGCCCACGATGACGAGCAGGGTGGCCACGGGGTAGATCACCGCTAGCGTGCGGGCCCACCACTTGCGCGTGCAGTAGACCACCGCGATCGCGCACCACAACGCCCATCCGATATGCAGGCTGGGCATGGCGGCGAACTGGTTGGTGTGCTCGGCGATGTTCGGGTCGGCCAGTGAACCCCAAGTGTGGTACTGCGCCAACGTGTCTATGTAGCCGAACCCGGGGAGCAATCTCGGCGGCGCCAGGGGATAGACGAAGAATCCGACGAGCGCCACCAGAGTGAGCGCGAACAAGGCCGTCCGCATACCGCGATAGACCCGCTTGCGGGCGACAAACAGCCAGGTGAGGACACCGATGGTCACGACGAAGTGCAGCGTCGAGTAGTAGTAGTTCATCACCTGGGCGAGCCAGGAGATGCCGCTCACGAACCGGTTGATCGACAGTTCGAAGTTCAGATGCAGGTGCTCCTGCAGCCACTGCACGCTCTGGCCGTGCCGGAACGCGATGCCCGGCTGGTCGGGAACGAGATTGCGCGCCTCGCGGTAGAGGTAGTAGCCGATGCCGACCAACACCAGTTCCTGCCAGAGCACGGGGCGCCGGTAGCGCAGCACCTGGTAAGGCAACAAACCGCGAAAACGCGACCCCGGCGGGGCCGCGTTCACTAGGGACGCGATGTAGCGGACAGCCACATGGTCATAATCTCATCCCTGTCTTCTGCATTCCCGTGGCACTGGTCACCTGCTCAGCGCGTGTTCAGCGGCAGGGCGCCCGCCCGGGGGCCGCGTATCGGCGGTGTCGGCGCGATAATCTCCACCCCGGATGGGACCGGCGAGCGTGAGGTTGGCGAATGAGCAGTCACGACAGCGGAGCGGTACAAGCCCAAATCGGCGTCACCGGGCTGGCGGTGATGGGTCGCAACCTGGCCCGCAATCTCGCTCGGCACGACTTCGTCGTTGCCCTGCACAACCGGACGCCGGCCCGGACCCACAGTCTCGTCGCGGACCATGGTGACGAAGGTCACTTCGTCCCTAACGACGCGCTACCCGATTTCGTCGCATCGCTGGAGCGCCCCCGTGCCGTGATCATCATGGTGCAGGCCGGCGCCCCGACGGACGCCGTGATCGACGAGTTGACCCCGTTGCTCGAGCGTGGCGACATCGTGATCGACTGCGGCAACGCGCACTATGCGGACACCCGGCGCCGCGAAGAGGCGTTACGCGGCCAGGGCCTGCATTTCGTCGGCAGTGGCGTCTCGGGCGGTGAGGAAGGTGCGCTCCTCGGCCCGAGCATCATGCCCGGCGGATCGGTGGAGTCCTACCAGAGGCTCGGGCCGATGTTCGAGTCGATCGCGGCCGAGGTGGACGGGACTCCGTGTTGCGTGCACGTCGGTCCGGACGGCGCCGGCCATTTCGTCAAGATGGTGCACAACGGCATCGAGTACGCGGACATGCAGTTGATCGCCGAGGCCTACGACCTGCTGCGTACCGGTCTGTCGGCGCGCCCGGCGGAGATCGCGGACATCTTCCGCACGTGGAATGAAGGCGACCTGGAGTCCTTCCTCATCGAGATCACCGCCGACGTTCTCGGTCAGGTCGACGCCGCCACTGGTCAGCCCTTCATCGACATCGTGCTGGACCAGGCCGAGCAGAAGGGTACCGGGCGGTGGACGGTGCAGAGCGCTCTCGATCTGGGCGTGCCGATCACCGGGATCGCCGAGGCGACGTTCGCCCGCTCGTTGTCCGGCCACGCGGAGCAGCGCGCGCCCGCCCGAGCCACGTTCGCGGACGTTGACGTGCAGCCATGGGCGGTTTCGGATCGCGACGCGTTCGTCGACGACGTACGCAAGGCGTTGTACGCCTCGAAAGTCGTCGCCTACGCCCAAGGGTTCGACCACATCGCCGCCGGAAGCCAGGAATACAACTGGAACATCGATCGGGGGGCGATGGCGACCATCTGGCGGGGTGGTTGCATCATCCGAGCCCGGTTCCTCGATCGGATCCGCGAGGCATACGACAAGGATCCGGTCCTCCCGTCGCTGCTCGTCGCCCCGTATTTCGCGAGTGCCGTCTCCGATGGCGTGGCGAGCTGGCGTCGGGTCGTGGCCGACGCGGCCCGCGCCGGTGTGCCGTCGCCTGCGTTCTCGTCCTCGCTGGCGTACTTCGACGGGCTGCGTCGGGAGCGGTTGCCGGCCGCGCTGATCCAGGGGCTGCGGGACAACTTCGGTGCCCACACCTATCGCCGGGTCGACCGGGACGGCGTGTTCCACACCCGGTGGGGGGGTGACAAGGCCGAGTCGCCGGCCTGAGGTCGGCGCTATTCGCGCATCAGCATGGCCTGGGCCTCGCGCTCGGGGTCGAGGTAGGGATCGCCGCTCACGTCGACCACGACCCAGGTCGCCGGATCAGTGGTGTTGCAGGATCGGCCGCAGCTGATCGAGTACGGTCGGGTCTTCGATCGTCGAGGGCACCGGCTCGTCGCGTCCTTCGGCTATCCCGCGCAGGGTCTTGCGCAGGATCTTGCCGGAACGGGTCTTGGGCAGTCCGGCGACGATGTCCACGTCACGGAACGCGGCGACCGGACCGATGTCCCGGCGGATCGCCTCGACGAGTTCGGCCCGCAGCGTGTCCTCGTCGATGTCGACGCCGGCCTTCAGAACGACGAGACCGCGCGCCACCTGGCCCTTGAGCTGGTCGGGCACGCCGATGACCGCGCACTCGGCAACGGCCGGATGCGCGGCCAGCACGGCCTCCATCTCGCCGGTGGACAGCCGGTGACCGGCAACGTTGATGACGTCATCGGTGCGGCCCATCACGAACAGGTAGCCGTCCGCGTCGCGGTAACCGCCGTCGCCGGTGAGGTAGTACCCGTCATAGCGGGACAGGTATTCCGCGACGTAGCGCGGATCGTCCTGCCATAGCGTCGGCAGCGATCCGGGCGGAAGCGGCAGCCTGATCGCGATCGCACCCTGTTCGCCGGGCGGCACCTCGGCGCCCTCCGGGCCGAGCACGCGCACGTCCCAACCGGGCATCGGCACGGTGACGGAGCCGGGCTTGACCGGCATCGGCTCCAGCCCTCGTGGGTTCGCCGCTATCGGCCAGCCGGTCTCCGTCTGCCACCAGTGGTCGATCACCGGGACGCCGAGCTTCTCGCGCGCCCAGTGCAGCGTCTCCGGGTCCAGCCGCTCGCCGGCCATGAACAGCGTGCGGAACCGCGACCGGTCGTACTTGGCGATCTCGATACCGTCGGGGTCGACCCGCCGGATCGCCCGCAGCGCCGTGGGTGCGGTGAATAGCGCCTTCGCGCCGCTCTCCGCGATGACCCGCCAGAACGCGCCGGCGTCCGGCGTGCCGACCGGCTTGCCTTCGTACATGACGGTCGTGGCGCCGATGAGCAGGGGCGCGTAGCAGATGTAGGAGTGTCCGACGACCCAGCCGACGTCCGACGCCGTCCACCACACATCACCGGGTTGGATGTCGTAGATCGCCCGCATCGAGTAGCTGAGGGCGACCGCGTGCCCACCGGTATCGCGCACCACGCCTTTGGGGCGACCGGTGGTGCCGGACGTGTAGAGGATGTACAGCGGGTCAGTGGCCTTAACCGTGACCGGATCGATCGGCTTCGCGCCGGCCATCACCTCGGCCCACTCGACGTAGCGCGGCCCGAGAGCGGCCGGGGCAGCGTCGCGTTGCAGCATGACGATGCGGTCGGGCTGATGCGTGGTGCCGGCTAGCGCCTGGTCGATGATTCCTTGGTAGTCGACGACGCGCGTCGGCTCGATCCCGCACGATGCGGCGACGATCAGCGTCGGCCGGGCGTCGTCGATGCGGGCGGCCAACTCGCGCGGAGCGAAGCCGCCGAAGACGACGGAGTGCACCGCACCGAGCCGCGCGCACGCCAGCATGGCGATCACGGCCTCGGGCACCATCGGCATGTACACGATGACGCGGTCGCCCTTCTGAACGCCGAGAGATGTGAGGCCGCCGGCGAATCGCGCCACTTGGTCCCGCAGCTCGCCGTAGGTGTACGTCCGCTTGATGCCCGTGACGGCCGAGTCCCAGATCAGTGCGGGCTGATCACCGCGCCCGCCGTCGGCGTGCCGATCCAGCGCGTTGAATGCGGTGTTCAGCTCACCGTCGGGAAACCACCGATAGAGGGGCGGGTTGCTGTCGTCGAGCGCCCGGGTCGGCGCCGTTGACCAATCGATCGCCCGGGCGGCGTCAAGCCAGAACTCCTCCCGCGACTCGAGGCTGCGCCGGAACGCATCGCGGTATGGGCCCATCAGCGTCCTCCGTTCTCGACGTATCGCCATTATGGGCTCCGGCCGCCCGCACCTCGGTGACGACTTTGGACCCACGCCTTTCGCGCTGACCGCTGTTGGATCAGGCCGATCATCGGCTCGCGGATCCGCGAGCGAACTCGTCGGGCGTCTAGTGTGCGATGTCATGGCACCGATTGTGCTGCGGGTCCGGCTGACCGGTGGCGATCACCTCGACGTCGTTTACGAGCGTTCCGGCACCGACCCCGATACAGCCATCGAGCAGATCATCACGGCGTTGGCCCAGGACAACGGAGTGCTTCGTACTACGCACGGCAACCGGCTTATCGTGCTCTACGGTCGGGGCGTTGCCGCCCTTGAGGTCGCGCCGCGCGGCGCGGTCCTCTGAACCAACCCGGCGGTCACTGTTCCGTCCTCTGAGGAGGTGCGGTGCTGGCAAACGGCTGTGCATCTTCGCGGGGGTGGCACCGGGACAGTTATCGTGATGATGAGCGACCCGCACATGTGAGGCGTTCGGAGGCGCTGCGACCGCAGGGCTGTCTAGTACGCGTGGAGTGGCTGCTCATGATGCATACATCGGCGCAACCTCTTCACCTCACCTTTCTGCATGGTCAGCCCGGCGCTGGCTCCGATTGGTCGGCGGTGATCGATCGACTGCCCGACTCGTGCGGTGTGCTCGCTGGTGATCGACCGGGATACGGCTCCAACCGAGGTGGCCCGGGCGACTTCGTCGCTAACGCACGGTCCGTATTGAGCGAGCTAGACGCCGCCGAGGTGGCGGAGACGGTCCTGGTCGGACACTCCTATGGCGGTGGCGTCGCCTTGACCGTCGCCGCGATGGCACCGGAGCGGGTACGGGCGCTGGTGCTCGTATCGAGCGTCGGACCGGGCTGCCTCAACGGCTGGGACACGCTCCTCGCCGCTCCCGTGGTTGGGCCGGTGTGTTCGGTGTGCGCGTGGTGGCTTACGCCCTGGGTGGCCAGGGCGCGACTGGCGCGCATCGTCCGTCGGCGCGGCCGGGCTCTTGAACCGCACGAGCACGTGTACTGGGATGTGTGGGGGAACGCACGACACCCCGCCGGAGCGATGTGGCGCACCTTCTTGGTTGAGCAGCGGGCATTAGTCGCCGACCTCGACGCCCTGGTGGCTCTCATTCCGTCAGTGCGCGCGCCGACGCTCGTGATCGCCGATCCGAAGGACACCATGGTGCCGGTGGAGACGGCGCAGGCGCTACATGAGCTACTGCCCGTTTCAGATCTTCATTTGATCACCGGCGGTGGCCACCAGCTGCCCCGTCGCAATCCGTTCGCCGTCAGCCAATCGATCATCCGCTTCCTGGACCACCTGCCCGACCAAGATCGCTTATCCGCAGACCATCTCGCGCCGCTGCCCGCCAGTCGTCGATGACGATGCGCAGCCACGATCGAATACCCGCGCTCGAGGAACAACTGTGCCGTTGCGGGGCCGATATCCGATCCCGCACCCGTGATGACCGCAATCGGTCCTCGGTCGCGGTCATCACGACTCGCGGTCGTTCGGTGCACGACGCCTCGACGCTACGGCCTGCAAACCAGTTCTGAGAATGCGATGCACGGCACTCCTTTAGCGTCGATTGTTGGGCTGTTGGTCTGATCGGTGCTGCGCTCCCGGGCGCAGGCCAGCGAGCGCTTCGTTCAGGGTGTCGCGGATGCGGTTACTGGGCCAGTCGGTCGGGTCGAAGAGGGCTTGCATACCGATGCCGAGGACGAGGGCGAGGAGGAGCCGTCCGGCTGCTTCGGCGTCGATGTCTGTGCGCAGTCGGCCGGTCCGCTGTTCGGCGGTGATGGCTTGTTCGATGCGGATGCGTGCAGCCGTGGCGCGGGAGCGCTGCTGTGCGGTCAGTTCGGTGTCGGTGGCGGCCAGGCCGAGGAAGGTGAACAGCAGCCGCCAGTCCCGCACGCGGTCCTCGTCGAGGGGTAGCAGCGCTTCCAGGATCGACGGCAGCGGGTCGGTTGAATCGGCGGCGGCGGCCAGGCGGGCGGTGACGCGGTCGCCGACTTCGGCGTAGGTGGCATTGACCAGGTCGCGTTTGTCGGTGAAGTAGTGGCTCACGACGGTGGTGCTGCAGCCGCTGGCCTCGGCGATGCGCCGGTGCGTGGCCGCAGCCAGGCCACCGGTCGCGACGAGGTCGGCCGCGGTCCGCGCGACATCGCGGCGTCGCTGGTCATGGTCTCCACGCGCAGGCATTTGACACACCCTAGCAATTATCTGCATCATCTGGTGTACATCAGATGATGCACAGATGGGTGTGGGGGCGGGCGGATGGACTTGGGGTTGGCCGGCAAGAAGGCTCTGGTGACGGCGGGTAGTCGCGGGATCGGCCGGGCCGTGGTGCAGCGCCTTGTCGCCGAGGGGATGCGGGTGGCGATCTGTGCCCGCAACGCCGAAGGTGTTGAGCTCGCCTGCCGGGAGCTCGGTCCGAATGGTGAGGTGATCGGTGCTGCGGTCGACGCCAGCGATCATCTGGCGCTGGCCGCGTGGGTGACGGAGTACGCCGATCGGCTCGGCGGCGTGGACGTGGTCGTGTCGAACGCGAGTGCTTTGGGCGGCATCCCGCACACCCCGGAGGGGTGGCGGCGCAACTTCGAGGTCGACGTGATGTCCGCGGTCACCCTTGTGGACGCGGCGGTCCCGTTCCTGCGCCGCAGTGAGGCCGGCAGCATCGTGCAGATCGGGACGATCACGGCGGTGGAAAACCACTACTACCCGGGCGGCGGTCTAAGCTACGGCCCGCTGAAGGCAGCGGTGGTCAACTACATGAGCCAGCTGGCCAAGGAGCTGGGACCCGACGGCATCCGTGCGAACGCCGTCTCGCCCGGCCCGATCTACATCGACGGCGGCTCGTGGGATCGGATACGGCAGAAGAAGCCCGAGTACTACGAGGCGAACAAGGCCCGGCATCCCTCCGGCCGGTTCGGCCGGGCCGAGGAGGTCGCCAACGTGGTGGCCTTCTTCGCCAGCCCGATGTCGTCCTGGGTCAGCGGTCAGAACCTCGTCGTCGACGGTTCGTTCACCCTGCGCATCGGCTACTGACCGGCATGCGGGTGTACGCGAAGACAGGAAGGACGACGGATGAGTGATCTGGCGTCGGTGGAGAATCTGGACTTGCTCGGTCCGGGTTTCCAGGCCGATCCGCAACGGGTCTACGAACAGTTGCGCGCGGCCGGGGCCGTTCATCATCTGCCTCGCCACGGTTGGTATCTGGTCACGCAGGCCGCGACGGCGCGGGAGGTTCTGCGCGACGCCGAGCGGTTCTCCTCCCGGGTCCACAAGCACACCGAGCCGCCGCCCGAGGTGGCCGACGAGGTCGCTGAGATCCGGTCGCAGGGTTGGCCGTATGTCCCGGCGTTGGGTACGAACGACCCGCCCGACCACACCAGGCTGCGCAGGCTCGTCCAGCGCGGGTTCACCGCCCGAAACCTGGCGTGGATGGAGCCGTTGGTGCGGCAGACGGCTGAGGAGCTTGCCGTTGCCCTGCCCGATGGCGCGGAGATCGATTTCCTGAAGGAGTTCGCCGAGCCGTTGCCGGTGTGGGCGATCTCGCGGGTGCTGGGTCTGCCGGAGTCGCGACGCGACGACATTCGCCGCTGGTCGGTGGCGGCGGCCGCGTCGATCGGCGGTATGCCCGACCGGCAGGCGTGGATCGACAACGAGCGGACGCTGTTGCATTACCAGCAGACGATGGCCGCGGAGATCGAGGATGTGCGCCGCAGCCCGCGCGACGGCCTGCTCACGACGCTGGTGCAGGCCGCTGACACGCCGGGGTCCGGCGAGGATCCGATCTCGATGGCACAGCTGCTGACGTTGTTGCGCGAGCTGGTGATCGCCGGGAACGAGACCAGCGGCAAGTTGATCACCGACATCGCCCGGCTGCTCGACACGACACCGGAGGAGTGGGAGCGGGTCCGTGTGGATCCGGAGCGCGCGAAGCCGATCGTGGAGGAGGCGCTGCGGTGGGCGACGCCGTCGCAGACGGCGTTCCGCCGCGCGACCCGTGACACCCACCTCGGCGAAGTAGAGATCCCTGCCGGCTCCGTGCTGGTGGTCTCCTTCGCCTCGGCCAATCGCGACGAGACCGTCTTCGCCGACGCCGCGCGGTTCGACCCCGATCGCGAAGGGCTCGGCCAGCATCTGGCTTTCGGGCTGGGGATGCATGCCTGCATCGGCAATCCTCTGGCTCGCATCGAAGCCGTCATCGCGACCCAGGTGCTCGCCCGCCACGTCGAGGCGTTGACCGTCGTGTCGCCCGAGGCGTTGCGGTACAACGCCAGCTTCATGGTCCGCGGCCTGCAGCAGCTTCCGGTGCGGGTGCGTCGCCGGGCGACGGACTGATCCGGATGGATCTGACCTTCCCGCCCGAGGCGCAGGCGTTCCGTGAGCGGCTGCGCCGCTTCCTGCGGGACAACCTGCCACCGGGTTGGGCGGGGATCGGGGCACTCGACGAAAGCGAGCGGTTGGCGTTCGGTCGCCGGTGGCGCGAGCTTGTGTCGCGGGAGGGTCTGCTGGCCGTGGCCTGGCCGCGGGAATACGGCGGCGCCGGACTCGGACCGCTGGAACAGTTCATCCTGGCCGAGGAGTTCATCGCCGCCGGCGTGCCGCTGCGGCCGCTGCCCGGCGACCAGCACGGACTGTCGCTGATCGGTCCGACCATCCTGCAGGCCGGGACGGAGCAGCAGAAGCAGTTCTTCATCCCCAAGATCCTGTCCGGGGAGCACCGGTGGGCGCAGGGATACTCCGAACCCGACGCCGGGTCCGACCGGCCGCTCGAGGAGATCGCCTTGCCGGTACGCCGCACCACCAGCTGCTGTCTCGGCGCCCGGACCGCACGACGCTGTTTGTCACCACGGCACGGCGTAGCTTGCGCAGCGCGGACGACCCCGAACCCCTCGGCGGCGCCGTCTTCGCGACATCTACGAACGTCCCCCGCGTACCGGCACGACGATGGCGCCCGGACCTGACGTCGCCGGGTGCCTCCTGAACCAACCTCGCCAATCCGTCCCACCTCGACCGACGCAGGAGCATTCGCATGGCCGACGCCGACACCGTGCAGATCGACCGTCCCGTGGCAGGCGTTGTCGTCGCGACGCTGAACCGGCCGCAGCGAATGAACGCCCTGACATTCGGCATGTTCGGGCAGCTGCAGACATTCTGCGACGACGTCGCTGCCGACGACACCGTGCGGGCCGTCATCCTCACCGGTGCCGGCCGAGGCTTCAGCGCAGGACTCGACATCGACGACGCCGGCACCCTTCCCGGGATGAGCGCCGCGCAGTTCCTGCAACGCCAAGAAGGTTGGGCCAACGCCATCACCTCGTTCCGTCGACTGCCTAAGCCCGTCATCGCAGCCGTGAACGGAGCCGCATCGGGTGCCGGGTTCTCCCTCGCACTCGCTGCGGACATCCGCCTCGCCACGCCCGCCGCCCGGTTCAATGCGGCGTTCGTCAAGATCGGCCTCACCGGCGGCGACTGCGGCAGTTCCTGGATGCTTCCGCGCATCGTCGGTCTCAGCCACGCTTACGAGATCCTGCTCACCGGTCGCCTCGTCGAGTCCGACGAAGCCGCCCGTATCGGCCTGGTTAACCGCATCGTCGCGCCCGACGACCTCCTACGCGAGGCCATCACCCTGGCCGAGACCATCAACGCGAACAGCCCACTCGGAGTGCGCCTGACCAAGCAGGTCATCCAGATCAACGTCGACGCCCCCTCGCTCGAGGCAGCGCTCGAGATGGAGAACCGCAACCAAACCCTCGCCAGCCGAAGCACGGACATGACCGAAGCCCTCACCGCCTTCCGCGAAAAGCGCCCACCATCGTTCGCCGGCACATGATCGGCCGACCTCGGTCCGGGACGACCGCTGAGCGGTGAGACTAGGTAGCGCTTGTGCTGCGAGGGGCGGGTACTCAGGCGTTGGCGAGACGTCCGTAGCGCTGTCGCGCTGCCTCGCCGGATGTTCCCAGCATCGCACCGATTGCCGCCCAGGAGTGGCCTTCTGCACGCGCAACTGCAACCGCCTCGCTGATCGCTCGCTCGGCCTCGGCGCGGCGCAGGAAAGCGTGCCGGATGTCACGAAGCGCTCGAGCGTCGATTCCCTCGTCTGCCGCTGGTTCGTAGTCCTCGAATCGAATCGCCAATTCGTCGGCGCGGGCGAGTATCTCGTCGGTGGATCGCGGCATCATGATCACCTCTCAATCGAGGAAGCGTTGGCGCGCTCGCATCGCATGAACAATGACTGGCCCTTCGGATCCGCTGACCACGCCGACTTCGAATAGGTCAGTGCTCGGCCCTGGACCGATGAGCATCGTGAATCCGTCATCGACGTCGTACGCGCGGATCGGGTTGCGAAAGGCGTGCAGGATCGCATCGCGCGTGAGGCCATGCTTGAGCGCGCTGTCGGCGACGATCGGCTCATCCACACGTGCTCCAAGTTACCTTGCATCGAACAGTCCATCAAGTTAACTTGCTGAGCTGGCGCTCTGCGTCGTGGAGCGTACGACCGGGAGCCGACCTGCGGTTGCTGAGCGGCGCGCTGCCCGCTCATGGAAGGTGCGTCGCGGACCCCACTCTCGAGCTGGCGGCGATTTCCTGCGGAATCCCTGCGGAATCGATCTTGAAATTGGCGGCCGGAAACGACTGGAGGCCCCGGAATCCGGGGCCTCCAGCGTCAGAACAGGTCAGACGTCGTAGTAGAGCTCGAACTCGTGCGGGTGGGGGCGCAAGCGGATCGGGTCGATCTCATTGGCCCGCTTGTACGTGATCCAGGCGTCGATCACGTCGGCGGTGAAGACGCCACCTTCCTGCAGGTACTCGTTGTCGGCCTCGAGAGCGATCAACACCTCGTCCAGCGACCCGGGCACCTGGGCAATCGCGGCGGCCTCATCCGGCGGGAGCTCGTAGAGATCCTTGTCGACCGGCGTGGGCGGCTCGATCTTGTTCTTGATGCCGTCGACGCCGGCCAGCATCATCGCCGAGAACGCCAGGTACGGGTTGCAGGCCGAGTCCGGGATGCGGAACTCGATCCGCTTGGCCTTGGCGTTGGTCCCGGTGATCGGGATCCGCACGCACGCCGACCGGTTCCCGGAGCTGTACACCAGGTTCACGGGGGCCTCGAAGCCGGGGACGAGTCGGTGATATGAGTTCACCGTCGGGTTGGTGAACGCGAGTAGCGACGGCGCGTGGTGCAGCAGCCCGCCGATGTAGTGCCGAGCGATGTCGGACAGGCCGGCATAGCCGAGCTCGTCGTAGAACAGCGGCGCCCCTTCCTTCCACAGCGACTGGTGGCAGTGCATGCCCGAACCGTTGTCGCCAAACAGCGGCTTGGGCATGAACGTCGCGGTCTTGCCGTTCGCCCACGCCACGTTCTTGACGATGTACTTGAATTTCAGAGCCTCATCGGCCGCGTGGGTGAGGGTGTTGTACCGGTAGTTGATCTCCGCCTGACCGGCCGTGCCGACCTCGTGGTGGGCCCGCTCGATCTGGATGCCTGCGGCCATCAGCGCGGTACTCATCTGGTCCCGCAGGTCCGCATAGTGGTCCATCGGCGGCACCGGGAAGTAACCACCCTTGTACCGCGGCTTGTAGCCTCGGTTGCCGCCCTCCTCGACCCGACCGGTGTTCCAGGCGCCCTCGATGGAGTCGATGTGGTAATAACCCTCGTTCTGCGAGGTCTGGAAGCGCACGTCGTCGAAGACGTAGAACTCGGCTTCCGGGCCGAAGTACACCGTGTCCGCGATGCCGGTGGACTTGAGGTACGCCTCGGCCTTGCTGGCTAGCTGGCGCGGGTCGCGTTCGTATGGCTCGCCGGTGCGTGGCTCGACGATCGAGAAGTTCATGTTGAGCGTCTTCGCCGCCCGGAATGGATCGAGGAAGGCCGTCGCCGGGTCCGGAACCAGCTTCATGTCGGACTTATGGATGGCCGCGAAGCCGCGGATCGACGAGCCGTCGAACATGACGCCCTCGGAGAAGAAGTCCGCGGTCAATCCGGCGGCGGGCACATTGAAATGCTGCTGCTGGCCGGGGAGGTCCGTGAAGCGCACGTCGACGAACTCGATGGCCTCGTCCTTGATGAAGCGCAGGACCTCTTCGGAACTGGTGAACATCCATCCTCCGGGAACACGGTGACAGTGGTTTCTTGACGCTAGGCACGCACGGTTGCTGGGCGGTGTCTCGACTGTTTCGCAGACGTTACGCGCTTACTTCGACCATCGCGGAGGGCCCTCCCGGCCGCCGAACCCCTGGCAGCTATCGGGCGAAATGCCCCATTCCACGACTTCAGCTGCGAATGACCACGGTTTCCGCGATGCGATCGTGCAGTCCTCGGCGATCTTTGTCCCAGATCAAAGCGGGGACGAGCAGCATCAGCAGGACGGTGCGGACAAGGGCGCTGAGCGGCTTGACCGCCTCGTTCCGGTTCACCCGGATGACCCGGATGCCCGCGAGATACATGCCGACGGTGCGGCCCGCGACGAGGAGCCCGACCACGTAGTCCACAGCGAAGGCAACCAGGCTCCAGTTGCCCGGTAACCGGGACGCGACATCGGTGTGATGGTGGCGCGAGAAGATCGCGACGACCGCGGCAGCGACCAGCCCGGAGGCCACGCAGTCGACCAGGAACGCGACGATGCGGGAGCCGACCTCCGCCACCGAGCCGGACCCGGAACTCGGCAGCCCGAGCCGTTCGCCCGGATAAGTCTGCGGTGGCGCCGACATCGATCAGGACCGGCGACGCACGGTCCGTTGGACACTGCGCATCTTTGCCCCGGTAGGCATTGGTCCTTGGGGAAGTGGGGGACGTCCGGTACTCAGGGCCTGCAGGCGACGTTCGAGGGTGCCGACTTGCTCCTTGGTGAGGTTGCGCGGCAGCTTGTACAGATAGCGGGCGAGGCCGCCGAGCGCGACGTCGCCCCCCTCCGCGCTCACCACGATGGCGTAGATCGGCGCGTCCGGAGCCACCCTCGCCACTTTCTTCTTCTCCTGGGCGAGCATCCCGCGGACCCGATGCGGTGCCCCTTCACCGATCAGCACCACACCGGGTCGACCGATCACCCGGTGCACGGCGTCCAACTGGGCGGTGCCCGCGACCGTCGGCGTCGTACGCCAATCTCCGCGGACCTGGTTCTGCAGGAGCCACACAGCCGCACCTCGCGTGCCCTCGGCTCGGCTGTACATGGATTTCTGGGCCCGACGGCTGAAGGTGAACATGGCGGCCAGCAAGCCGGCCGTGACGGCGATGGGAATGCCGTACCAGGGTGAGCCGGTGACGAGGAAGCCGATCCCGTAGACCACGGCGGCCGTGCCGACGCCGAAGATCACCAGATAGGGGATGAACCGGCGGTCGTTCTGGCGGGTGAGCGTGAAGGCCTGACGCATCGCTCGCCACGTGTCGCGCCGGCCTTGCCGCTTGGCGGCCCGCGCCGCCTTCTTCTCCGCACGGGTACGTTTGGCCGGCTTGGTCGGCCCGGCAGCTTTCGCCATGTGGTCCAGGATAGGCCTCGCCCGGCCCCGCGGATTCAGCCCGGATCAGTCCTGGGCGGCGAGCGCGCGGGCAGCGATCGCTTGCTGGTACAGGCGACCGGCGCGGTAGGACGAGCGTACGAGCGGGCCGCTCATCACCCCGGCGAATCCGAGTTCCACGGCCTCGTCGCGGAGGGCGACGAACTCGTCCGGGTGTACCCAGCGCGTCACGGGATGGTGCCGCGCGGACGGGCGTAGGTACTGGGTGATCGTGACCAGCTCGCACCCGGCCGTGCGCAGGTCGAGGAGGGCCTGGCTGATCTCCTCGCGGGTCTCGCCCAGGCCGAGGATGAGATTGGACTTGGTCACCAGATGAGCCGCGCGAGCTTGAGTGATCACGTCAAGCGAGCGCTCGTAGCGGAAGGCCGGGCGAATCCGCTTGAACAGCCGAGGCACCGTCTCGAGATTGTGCGCGAGCACCTCGGGACGGGAGCTGAACACCGGACCCAGCTGGTCGGGCTTGCCGTCGAAGTCGGGGATGAGCAGTTCGACGCCGGTCTCGGGGTTGTGCCGATGGATCTCGCGAACCGTCTCGGCGTAGAGCCACGCGCCGCCGTCGAGCAGGTCGTCTCGGGCAACGCCGGTCACCGTCGCGTATCGCAACTGCATCGTGGCGACCGCCTGCGCGACCCGACGCGGCTCGTCTCGATCGAGGGGGGCCGGCCGTCCGGTGTCGATCTGGCAGAAATCGCAGCGCCGGGTGCACTGCTCGCCGCCGATGAGGAACGTCGCCTCGCGGTCCTCCCAGCATTCGTAGATGTTGGGGCAGCCCGCCTCTTGGCACACGGTGTGCAGACCCGCGTCCGCGACCAACTCGCGCAGCTGCGTGTATTCCGGACCCATCCGAGCGCGGGTCCGGATCCAGGGTGGTTTCCGTTCGATCGCCGTCTCGGCGTTGCGGGCCTCCAGCCGGAGCAGCCGACGCCCGTTGGGGGCGTTCGGCGGTGTCGGCGGCGGGGCGAGGGTCACGAGCTCCAGGCTAGTTGTCCTCGTGGCGAATCGGTCACGTCCTCCGAGTCGACAAGCGTCGGCAGGTGCCGCTCGAGGACCGGAACGACGTCGGCCACCGAGACCGGCCGGCCCAGCTCGACCGACATCGACGTCACGCCCGCGTCACGGATCCCACACGGCACGATCCGGTCGAACCAGCTGAGTTCCGAGTCACAGTTCAGCGCGAATCCGTGCAGGGTCACGCGTCGCGAGACGCGAATCCCGATCGCCGCGATCTTGCGCTGCGGGCGATCGGCGTCGGCCGCCAGCCATACGCCGGTGCGCCCGGGCACGCGCATCGTCGGCAGGCCGAACTCAGCGCAGACGTCGATAATCAGCTGCTCCATCCGCCGGACATAGGCGACCACATCAAGCGGACGGGGGAGCTGCACGATCGGGTAACCGACGAGCTGCCCGGGACCGTGCCAGGTGATCTTCCCGCCACGATCGACATCGATGACGGGCGTGCCGTCTTGTGGACGTTCCCATGGCTCGGTGCGCTTGCCGGCCGTGTAGACCGGAGGGTGCTCCAGAAGCAGCACGGTGTCCGGCGCCACATCCGCCACGCGGGCCGCGTGCAGCTCGCGCTGCATCCGCCACGCGTCCGGGTACGGGACCACCCCGGCCCGGATCACGCGCAGCTCGCTCACCGCGTCGACGCTACGCCCCGGGCCCTCGCCGGTGGGCGAACGCGGGTACGGACGGATGTCAGTGCCATCACGTAACCTCGCCGCTGCCTGCTCGCCCGGCGTGCGGGCGACGCAAATGGCTCGACCGAACAGTTACGGTTGAATCCTCCGTGCCATCCGGACCATCGGGAGGGGTAATGACCAGCCGAGAGGCGCCAGAAGCGCCCCAGTTGGCCGAGGAGCCGAGGCAACCGAAGCAACGCAAGCCGATCGCGGTATGGATCATCGGTGGGCTGGCGGTCTTCTGGCTGTTGTTCGGCCTGGCCGGCGGCTCGTTCGAGGGCAAACTGAGTGGGGTTCAGAAGAACGACAACGCTGCCTATCTGCCCGCCACCGCCGAGTCGACGAAGGTCGACAAGGCGTCGGACCAGTTCCGCACGGTGCAGTCCGTACCCGGGTTCATCGTCTACCAGCGCGACGGCGGACTGACTGACGCCGACAAGGCGAAGATCGCTTCGGACGTACAGACCTTCAAGTCCATCAAGGGCGTTGCCGCCGACGAGGTTGCGCCGCCGCGCTATTCGACGCGCAACAACACCACCGCCACCATCTCCGTCCCTCTGATCGGCAAGGAAGGCAACGTCAGCGTCCAGGGCGACGAGCTGGTCAAGGTCGAGAAGAACGTCATCAAGGCGGCCAAGGCCAATGCGCCCGACGGCTTGGTCATCCACAGTGCCGGACCCGGCGGCCTGCTGGTGGCGTTCATCGACTCGTTCAGCGGTATCGACGGCACTTTGCTGCTCGCCGCCGGCTTGGTCGTCATCCTCATCTTGCTGGTGATCTATCGCAGCCCGGTGCTGTGGTTCTTCCCGCTGTTCAGCGCGGTGCTCGCCCTCGGCTCGGCCGCGCTGATCATCTACCAGCTCGCCAAGCACGAGGTCCTGACCCTCAACGGGCAGAGTCAGGGCATCCTCTCTGTCCTGGTGCTGGGCGCGGGAACCGACTACGCGCTGCTTCTCACCAGCCGCTATCGCGAGGAGCTGCACAACTACGAGAGCCGCCTGCAAGCGATGATCCGCGCGTGGCGAGGAGCGGCGCCGGCGATCGCGGCATCTGGCATCACCGTCATCCTCGGCTTGCTCTGCCTGTCCTTCGGCGAGCTGAACTCCGACCGGAGCCTGGGGCCGGTGTGCGCGATCGGTATCGCCTGCACGCTGGGCGTGATGCTGACCTTCCTGCCGGCGTCGCTGCTCATCGGCCGATGGATCTTCTGGCCGCGCAAGCCGCAACTGGACCACAAGGCCGACATCGCCACGCACGGCTGGTGGGGGCGCTTCGCGCAGGCGCTCGGGCGCCACGCTCGGCGGTACTGGATCGCCGCGGCGGTCATCCTCATCGCCTGCGCGTCGCTGATCACCGGCCTCAAGGCCGACGGGCTGACGATCACCAACAGCTTCACCAACAACCCGGAGGCGGTCGTCGGCCAGAAGATATTCGACGCCAACTTCGACTCGGGCGCCGGAGCTCCGGCGGTCATCATCGCGAACGCAGACCAGAAGGACGCCGTGATCGCTGCCGCGTCCAAGGTGCCAGGAGTCGCGCAGACCCCTGGTTCGGTGTGTGTCGAGATCGACTACACCAAGCTCGCGGCGCTGCCCCCCGCCGCGCGGGTCCCGATCGGACAGGGCTGCGCACCGCAGGCTCTGCAGGTGGCCGAGGTCAACGGGCGGCTGCCGATCGACGCGATCATGAACTACCGGTATGACACCCCGCAGGCCGCGCAGGCCGTCCAGGACATCCGCGCGGCGGTGCACGCCGTACCCGGCGCCGACGCGATCGTCGGCGGCCAGGCGGCCATTCAGTACGACACCAAACAAGCGTCAGAGCACGACCGCAATCTGATCATCCCGATCGTGCTGGGCGTGATCCTGGTCGTGCTGGCCCTGCTGCTCAGGGCGATTCTCGTTCCGGTGTTGCTCATCGTCACGGTGGTACTGTCCTTCGCCGCGACGCTGGGCGTGAGTGCCTTCGTGTTCACTCACATCTTCGGATTCGACAATGCCGACCCGGCATTCGCGTTGTTCGCCTTTGTGTTCCTCGTCGCCCTCGGCATCGACTACAACATCTTCCTGATGACGCGGGTCCGGGAAGAGACCCTGAAGTTCGGAACTCGGGACGGTATCCTGCGCGGCCTTGCCGTGACGGGCGGAGTCATCACCTCGGCCGGCGTCGTGCTGGCGGCCACCTTCGCGGTTCTCGGCGTGCTGCCGCTGGTGTTCCTGGCCGAGCTCGGGTTCGCGGTCGCCTTCGGGGTGCTCCTCGACACCATCCTGGTCCGGTCGATCCTCGTGCCGGCGCTCGGCTACGACATCGGCAAGACCATCTGGTGGCCGTCTCGACTGGCCAAGACTGCCGACTGAGCTGGTCTGCCCCTCAAGTCACTCAGGTCACTCGGATCACTCAGCTCACTCGGATCCCTCAGATCGCAGGTACCTCAGGTACCTCAGGTACCTCAGGTACCTCAGGTACCTCAGGTACCTCAGGTCGTGATCTTGGACTTATCGTCGCTCCAGGGCAGTAAGTCCAAGATCATGACGCGGGGTTACGGCCGGTCTGTGGATAACCCACGACGAGCGTCGGCTGATACGCATAGCGTGCCGGGGCATGAGCGACGCAACGTGGCGACTGCCGGGCTTCGTGCTCGGCGAGCAGTTGGGGTCGGGCGACTCCGGCGAGGTCTGGGCTGCCCGGATAGCCGCGACCGGCGAGCAAGTCGCCCTCAAGCGAGTCGCATTGACCGGGCCGGATGCCCTTCGCGCAGCGCGAACCGAGGCGGCGTTGCTCGCCACGCTAGATCATCCGCACCTGGTCCGCGTGCACGCGCTGCTTCCGACGTCGGATGCCGCCGTCCTGGTGCTCGACCTTGCCGACGGCGGGTCGCTCGCCGATGTGCTCGAGCGGCGCGGACGGCTCTCCGTCGGCGAGGTGGTGACGGCGCTCGCGCCAATCGGGGCGGCGCTCGCCTATGCGCACCAGCACGGCGTGATGCACGGGGATGTCAGTCCCGGGAACATCCTGTTCACGTCGATCGGGTTGCCGATGCTGGGCGATCTCGGCGTGGCTCGCATCATTGGCGACTCGGCACCGGTGCGCTGCACCCCCGAGTACGTTGATCCCGCGGTCGCGCGTGGCTGCGCGCCGGGCCCGAGCAGCGACGTGTTCATGCTCGGCGCCGTCGCGCTGCGGGCGCTGACTGGCTCGCCGATATGGCGCGGGGCGACGACGACGGAGATCCTGGCTGACGCCGCGGCAGGGGCTCTCCGTCACTTGCCGGAACGGCTGGCCGGGCTGCCACGGCCAGTGGTGGCCGTGCTCGAGCAGGCATTGGTGAGTGAGCCTCACTTGCGGTGCACTGCGGCCGAGTTCGCCCTGGATCTGCGCCACAGCGAGGTGCCGATGCCGGTCGAGCTGAGTGCAGGTCGTCGGCTGCCGGGCCGGTCGGCAGCGGGTCGAGACGCGGCCGGTAACGCATTGGCCCGTCGGCATGAGCCGGGCGCCCATAGAGCGGCAGCGCGGCACCGCCCGGGCAACGAGACGGCGGCCCGCGGACAGCCAGCCTTCGACCGACCCGGTCCGGCTCCGGCAACACCGGGGCACGACGGGGCGCTGACCCGCCGCGTCCGAGCGCCCGCCCGGCCGACGTTGCCGCCCCCACCCGGACCGGTCGGCCGGTTACTCGCACGGCTGTCGGCGGTGATCACGGCGCCTCGGGCACTCCGCCTGGGCGCCACTGTGGTCATGATCACCGGTGTGGCGCTCGCCGGAGCGCTGCTGTGGTCGAGTCGGCCCAGTACGGCCGATGCCGCCCGCCAGCCCAGGTACGCCACGCCGCTACCTCGATCCGACGCGTCGTTGCCGGCCCGGAGCCCACCTGTGGCCGCCGGCGAGGTCCTGCGCCGGCTGGACGACCTGCGCGAGCAAGCGTTCGCGCACCGCGACCCCAAGCTGCTCGCTCGGGTCTACGTTCCCGGGCCGTTGCTCGATCAGGACGCCGCTCTGCTCCGGCGCATCGTCCCGATCGGCTGCAGGTTGCTCGGCGCGCACACCGATTTCCGCGACGTCGAGGTGGCATCGGCCGCCGCAACGACGTGGACCGTCCGAGCGATGGCGCAGCTCGCGCCGTCGACCCTGCGCTGCGGCGGTGTGGTCAGCGGCCACGCTGCTGGCACCGGGCCGACCGGACTGCGGGTCGAACTCACGCAGGAGGCCGGCCAGTTCCGCATTGCCAGTCAGCTACCCGGATGACCCGTCGGACAGCGCCGCCTGCAGCGCTGCCTCGAGCGTCGGGTGCCGGAAGCTAAAGCCGGCCTCGAGGAGGCGCTTCGGAATGGCTCGTTGACCGATCAGGATTTCCTGGTCCAGACCGCCCAGAACCGTCTTGAGAACGAACGCGGGCACCGGCAGCACCGCCGGCCGGTGCATGAGACGGGCCAGGGTGGCGACCAGGTCGGCGTTGCGGGCCGGCTCCGGACCGGTCACGTTCACCGGGCCGGATAGGTCTGCTGTGAGCAGGAAACGAGTAGCGGCGACGTGGTCGGCGAGCGAGATCCAAGGCACGTACTGCCGCCCCGAGCCGAGTCGACCCCCGACGCCGAGCCAGACGACCGGTTTCAGACGCTTCATGAGATCGCCGTCTGAGGCGAGCACCGGGCCGGTACGCAGATTGACTACCCGCACGCCCGCGGCGGCGGCCGGCTCGGCGGCGCCTTCCCAGAGCCTGCATACGCCGGCCAGGAAGGTGTCGCCATATGGGACGGACTCATCCACCACCCGACTCCCGGTATCGCCATAGCACCCGGTGCCGGAGGCGGTGACGAGCACCCGTGGCCGGTCGGGCATCTCCGCCATTGTTCGAGCCAGCGTGCCTACCGGCTGGACCCGGCTCGCCACGATGTCCCGCTTGAACTGGTCGGTCCACCGCCGATGACCGAGGTTGACTCCGGACAGGCACACCACCGCGTCGAGGTCGCGGAGGACGGATGGATCGAGCTCGCCGCGGTCGGGATGCCACTCGGTCTCGGCGTCCGTCCGCGGCTCGCGACGCACCAGCACACGTACCACGTGTCCGTCGGCGGTGAGCTCGCGGCGCAGAGCCTGGCCGAGCAGGCCTGAAGCGCCGGCCAGCACGATTCTCATCGCCGGCCGGCGCCGTGGCTCGTCAGCTCAGCCCCAGCGCGCGCTCGAAGTTCCCGCCTTCGAGCCGTTGCTTCACGGTGCCGAGGAACCGCGCGGCATCCGCGCCGTCGACGATGCGATGGTCATAGGACAGCGCGAGGTACACCATCGAGCGAACCGCGATCGTCTCGCCGAGATTCGAATCGCTGATCACGACCGGCCGCTTGACGACGGTCCCGGTGCCGAGAATGCCCACCTGGGGCTGGTTGATGATCGGCGTATCGAACAACGCTCCGCGGCTGCCGGTATTGGTCAACGTGAACGTGCCGCCGCCGAGCTCGTCCGGACTGATCTTGTTGTTTCGGGTGCGGTCGGCCAGATCTGCGATCTTGCGGGCGAGGCCGCTCAGGTTCAAGTCGCCGGCGTCGTGAATGACCGGCACGGTCAAGCCGGCCTCGGTGTCGACGGCGATGCCGAGGTGCTCGGCCCCGTGATAAGTGATCGTCTTCTGCTCGATGTCGATCGAACAGTTCAGCACCGGATGCACCTTCAGCGCCTCGACCACGGCGGCGGCGAAGAACGGCAGGAACGTGAGCTTGACGCCTTCGCGGCGTTGGAAGTCTTCCTTGGCGCGCTCGCGCAGCCGGGCGATCGTGGTGACGTCGACCTCGACCACGGTGGTCAGCTGGGCCGACACCTGCAGGGACTCCACCATGCGGGCCGCGATCAGCTGGCGGCGCCGGCTCATCTTCTCCACCCGCCCCCGGGCATCCGCCGACGCGACGCTCTCCCCGGCCGGTTGGGTTTCGGCCGGCCCGGCGGTCGTGGCCGGGCCCGCGGGCGCGGTACGCGCGGCTTGCGCGGCCTGGCTGCGTTCAGTGGCTTCGGCCTCCCGGGCCGCCTCCGCCGCCCGATCGGCCGCGGCGAGCACATCCGACTTGCGGATACGACCGCCCACGCCGGTTCCGGTCACGGTGGACAGGTCAACGCCGTTCTCACTGGCGAGCCGCCGGACCAGCGGGGTCACGTACGCGCCGGCCACGTCGTCCTCGTCAGCACCCGCGTCGGAGGCCGACGGCGCCGCGGCCGACAAGGGGGCAGGCGCTTGCGCTGGCGGCGGGGCCTGGGCTGATGGGGCTTGGGCCGGCGGCGCGCTCGCCGCCGCCCGCGGCTGGCTCTCGGGCTCGGGGCGGGTCGTCGCGGGCTCCGGCTCAGCTTCCGCCTCGGGCTCCGGCTCAGCTTCCGGCTCGGGCGCCGCCTTCGCCGCTGCCTCCGGCTCGGGCTCGCGTTCCGCCGCCGCGGGTGCGGTTTGGTCCGCCGGTTCGGCCGTGGGGTCCGGCTCGGCGCTGCGCTCCGGCTCAGTAGCAGGCTCCTCGACCGCCGCCGCCGAGGAGTCCTCGCCGGCGCCATCGCCGATGATGGCGAGCTCGACGCCTATGTCGACGGTCTCGTCCTCGTGCACCTTGATCGAGGTCAACACGCCGGTCGCCGGCGAGGGCACCTCGGTGTCGACCTTATCGGTGGAGACCTCCAGCAAGGGCTCGTCGGCTTCGACGTGCTCGCCCTCCTGTTTCAGCCAGCGGGTCACCGTGCCTTCGGTGACGCTCTCACCGAGGCGCGGCATGGTCACGGAGACCGACATGGATGCAACGACTCCTTCGGGAATGGGCGGACTGTCAGCCGTGCACGTGCAGCGGCTTACCCGCCAGCGCGAGGTGCGCTTCGCCGATCGCCTCGGACTGGGTGGGGTGCGGATGGACGAGCTGGGCGACCTCGATGGGCACTGCCTCCCAGTTGTAGATCAGCTGCGCCTCGGCCACCAGCTCGCCGACCCGCGCACCGACCAGGTGGACGCCGAGCACCGGGCCGTCCTTCTCGGCCACGAGCTTGACCGCGCCCTGCGTCTTGAGGATCTGACTCTTGCCGTTGCCGCTGAGGTCGTAGGTGAACGTTGTGATCTTGTCGGCACCCAGCCGTTCGGCGGCCTGCGCCTCGGTGAGGCCGACGGAGGCCACTTCCGGGTCGGAATAGGTGATCCGGGGGACGCCCGCGTAGTCGATCGGGACGACCGGCAGGCCGGCAATGTGCTCGGCGACCAGGATGCCTTCCTGGAAGCCGACGTGGGCGAGCTGGAGCGTCGGCAGGAGATCACCGACCGCGCGCACACCGTCAGCGCTGGTCCGGCAGAACTCGTCGACGACCACGAATCCGCGGTCCAACGTGACGCCGTTCTCTTCGTAGCCGAGGTCGGCGGACGTCGGGCCCCGGCCGACCGCAACCAGCAGGAGCTCGGCTTCAAGTGCCTCGCCCCCCTCGAGCAACACCCGAACGCCGGAGGCGGTGTGCTCGACGCTCTCGAACCGCGCGTTCAACTTGAAGTTGATCTTGCGCCGGCGGAATGCGCGTTCCAGCAGCTTGGAGCTGGCCTCGTCCTCGAGTGGTACCAGGTGGGGCAAGGCCTCGATGATCGTCACTTCCGATCCGAATGACTTCCACACGCTCGCGAACTCGCAGCCGATCACCCCGCCGCCGAGGACGACGACCGAGCTGGGCACTCGATCCAGCTGCAGCGCGTGCTCGCTCGCGATAACCCGCTCGCCGTCGATCGACAGACCAGGCAGGCTGCGCGAGTACGACCCGCTCGCCAGGATCAGGTCGGTGCCGGTGTACGCGTCATTCCCCACTGCGACCGTGTGTGGCCCGGCCAGCCGCCCTTCACCCTCGACCACGGTGATGTCACGGCTCTTGATCAAGCCCTGGAGACCCTTGTACAGCCGCGTGACGACACCGTCCTTGTAGCTGTTGACGCCGGCCATGTCGATCCCGGTGAGTGAGGCCTGTATCCCGAACTGCTCGCTCTCCCGGGCGAGGTCGGCTACTTCGCCGGCATGGAGCAGGGCTTTGGTCGGGATGCAGCCGCGATGCAGGCAGGTCCCGCCGACCTTGTCCTTCTCCACCAGCACAACCGATTTGTGCAGTTCGGCTGCCCGAAGCGCGGCGGCGTAACCGCCGCTGCCACCTCCCAGAATGACCACATCGGCTTGGTGCTCGGCCACGAAAAGACTCCTGTGCGTGGTAGATGAGTTCGCCGATCCATCTTGGCACTAGGTGCTCTGATTACGCAGGGCAGTCCCGGCCGATGCCATCATGGACGGACTAGCGGCGAGAGGAGTTCGGTGGCTTTGTTCGGACGGAACGCACGACCCGGCCAGCTGCGCACCGGAGACGCCGCGGACGTGGAACATCTCGCGAACTTCGTCAAGTCGCGGGCCGGTGTCGAGGCCTACCTCGAGCCCCGCACCACGGTCACCGAGACGACACTCGTCCTTGTCGCGGCCACCGGGGAATGGACGCGCCGCCGGGTCCGGGGCGCCGACGCGGCGCGGCAGTTCGCGCGCAAGAACGGGGTGCCGCTCTACGACGTCGGCGTGGTCGGCTATCCGCAGCGGATGCGGGACTGGACGGCGCACCGCAAGGCCACCGGGCAGACCGGCGTGCCCACGTCCCGGGACGGCCACCGCCCTACGGGCTAGGGCTAGGGCTAGGGCATAGGCGGGGCGTCGGGGACCGAGCGGTCGAGCTCGGGCTTGGCGTCGCCGAAGGCGAGCCGGATGACGGCGATGGTGTGGGCGGGTCGGTCGGCGTCGGCGTGTCCGATGGCGTCGGCGACGCCGACGGTGCCGGACTGGTCGACGGGCCGGGCTTCGACTTCGAGGACGTGGATGGTGCCGGCGACGGGCAGGCGCTAGACGCCGGAGCGCTGGACGACGAAGCACTGGACGACGAAGCGCTGGAGGCCGGAGGGCTGGACGACAGGACCGGCGACGGGGAGGGCGTGGGGGACGTCGAACTCGGCGTCGGTGACGTCGTCGCCCGATGGGTCGTTGCCGGAGCGGCGGCCGGCGGGCTCGCGGCCGGCGGCGGCGCGGGATTCACCGGCGGCAGAGTCGGTGGCGGCAGCGGCTTCGTCACGGCCGGCGGCACCGGAACCACGACGCCCGCGCCGGCGGCATAAGCCGCCTCGAGTGTGAGCACTTCAGCCAGGTAGCTCGTCGAGGGGTTGTACGACCACACCGCCCGTTGCTGGCCGGCGGCCGTCCGCAGGTCTCCGCCGGCCCGGCAGAGGTAGCTCGCGGCGGCGGCGGCCGCGTCGTAGATATTGAACGGATCAGCACGGCCGTCGCCGTTGCCGTCCGCCCGGTAGGCCTCCCACGTCGACGGGATGAACTGCATGGGACCGACCGCGCGGTCATATGTGGTGTCGCCGTCGAGGCGCCCCCCGTCGGTGTCTCGCACGACCACGCTGCGGGAGCCGTCGAGCCGGATGCCGATGATCGGCGGAGTGGATATGCCGTCGCTGTGCAGGACCGCGCCGGCAAACCGCCCGTGATCGGATTCCACCCGCCCGATCGCGGCCAGCAACGGCCAGGGGAGTCCACAGGACGGATTGGCCTTGGCCGCGGCGCGCCGATAGGCATCCAGCGCGGTGACCGGAATTCCGTCAGCAGCCAGGGCCGAGACGTCAGCCAGGCTGGTCCGCCCGACCGATGGGGCAGCGGACCGGCTCGGCGGGGCAACGGGCGAGTGAGGCGCACGCCGCGACGGCGATGTGGACGCGTCGCGCGGCCGGATGGTCGTCTCGGACGGCAAGGACGCCACGGTGCCGAACGAGATCGCCGAGGCGGCTACATCCTCGCCGGCCGCTGGATGGGCGGCGACCGTGGCCCCGGAGACCGTCGCCGAAACGGCCAGGATTACCAGTGTCCCCACGGCCAGGCGATGGTGGCGCCACCGGAGAGGCGACCATACCCGCGCGTGGGCCGGGCTCGATTCGGGACCTGGCTGCCCTAGCTGGCGGCGGTCGTTCCCCGGAGTGGCCATCGCGAAGGAGTCCCATGTCGGTCTCGGATACAGACGACGCTAGACCTATTGGTCCGATTCGGCACGTCAGGTAATCGTGAACAGGATCCCGACCCGCCGGATCAGCCCGCCCGCTCAGCGATTGTGCGGACGGACGCGACGAGCGTCCGTACTCCGGCGCCGGTCCCACCCTTGGGCGTGTAGCCGAAGGCCTCGCCGGAATTGAACGAGGGCCCGGCGATATCGAGGTGCACCCACGGCACGTCTTCCGGCACGAACTCGCCGAGGAACACGCCGGCGACGAGCATCGAGGCGAACGCGGACTCACTCGGCAGCGTCGACAGGTCCGCGACGGGCGAGTCGAGACCCGCGCGCAGCTCGTCCGGCAGTGGCATCGCCCACAGCGCCTCACCGACGCCGTTTCCGGCGGCGACGACGAGATCCCGCAGACCCGGCTCCCCCATCGCCCCGATGACCCGGGTGCCGAGCGCCACCACCTGACCGCCGGTCAACGTCGACACCTCGATCAGGGCCTGGGGATCGTCCTCGCCGGCCCGTACGATGCCGTCGGCGAGTATGACCCGACCCTCGGCGTCGGTGTTCGCGATCTCGATCGTGCGGCCGCCGCGGAGCGTGACCACGTCGGACGGGCGGTAGGAGCTGCCGGACGGCATATTCTCGGCCATGGGCACGGTAGCGATCACCTCGACCGGTAAGCGCAGCCGAGCGATCGCGGCGGTGGCCGCAATGCAGGCCGCCGCGCCACCCATGTCCGACTTCATGTCGCGCATCGACGACCCGGGTTTGAGGTTTAGACCTCCCGAATCAAAGGTGATTCCCTTGCCGACCAGCGCGATCCGGGCTCGGGAGCGGGCCGGACGATGGTGCAGCCGCACCAGCCGCGGCGCCCGGGTCGACCCGTTGCCGACGGCGAGCACGCCACCGTAGCGACCGCGACGCAGCGCCCGGGGATCAAGAACCTCGACCTCCAGGCCAGCGGCGGAGCCGACCTCGGCCGCTCGGGCCGCGAACGTCTCCGGGTAGAGATCGTTGGGCGGCGCGTTGACCAGGTCGCGAGTGAGCGAGACCGCCTCGGCAATCACCGAGGCCTCACGAATCGCGGCCCGGCTCTTCGCCTCTTTGGGATCCGGCACCGCGACCGTGATGCGGCGAATGGCCGACTCGTTAGGCGCGGAACGGTAGGCGGTGTAGGTGTACGCGCCCAGCAACGCGCCTTGCGCGGCCGCGGCGCTGGTCGTGGCGTCACCCACGGCGATGTGCACCTGCCGCGGCCGGGCGCCGTCGAGCGCGCGGACCGCTGCGCCCACCGACCGCCGCACCTGCTCCGCGTCCAGCACAAGACCGTCGCCGGAAGACCCGAGCCCGGTCGCCACGACGAGCGGGAACGGCGCGAGGCCGAGTGTCGGAATGGTGACGACCTCGCCGGGCCGGCCGGTGGTGCCGACTGCGCGTAGGGCCGGCATCAACCGACCGCCCAGGGCGGCATCGATCGGCTCGGCGCCAGGCGCGAGCGTGGGCCCGTCGGCACCGGGCAGCACGCCGACGATGACGGCGGCCGACGCCAGGTCGGCGCCGGTGCCAACGAGAGAAACAGCGGGCATGCGCGCCATGCTATGACGGCCATGCCCCGGAAGATCGACAGTCGGTAGCGTGCGCGTCATGTCGGATCTGGCGCGGTCACCCTTGTACGACCGCCATGTTGCCCTTGGAGCCAAGCTCGCCGACTTCGGCGGCTGGGAAATGCCTATCGAATACGCCGCCAGCGGGGGCGGAGTGTTGCGCGAGCACGCTGCCGTTCGCGAGGCCGTCGGCCTCTTCGACGTGTCCCATCTCGGCAAGGCGCGGGTGGGCGGGGCCGGGGCGGCCGACTTCGTGAACGAGTGCCTCGCCAACGACCTCGGCCGAATCGCTGCGGGCCACGCCCAATACACCCTGTGTTGTGACGACTCCGGCGGCGTGGTCGACGATCTCATCGCCTACCTCGTCGGCCCGGACGAGGTGTTCCTCGTTCCGAATGCTGCCAACACGGCCGAGGTCGTGCGCCGGCTCGCGGCCGCCGCGCCGGCGGGAATCGAGGTGGTCGACAACCACCGCGACTACGGAGTGCTGGCCGTCCAGGGCCCGCGGTCCGCGGAGGCGCTGGGCCGGCTCGGGTTGCCCGCCGAGATCGACTACATGGCCTACGCCGACGCGACCTACGGCGGCCGGCCGGTCCGGATCTGCCGCACCGGCTACACCGGCGAACACGGCTATGAGCTCATTCCGTCGTGGGCCGACGCACCGGCGCTGTGGGATGCGCTGATCGAGGTCATCCGCGCACTCGGCGGCCGGCCCGCCGGCCTCGGAGCCCGGGACACGCTGCGTACCGAGATGGGCTACCCGCTTCACGGGCAGGATCTCTCGCTCGACATCTCGCCGCTACAGGCCCGGTTGTCCTGGGCCGTGGGGTGGAAGAAACCGAGATTCTGGGGCCGGTCGCGCCTCGTTGGCGAAAAGGAAGCCGGCCCGGTGCGCACCTTGTGGGGTATCACAGCGCTGGATCGGAGCATCCCGCGGCCGCACATGCGGGTGCTCGATGCCGCCGGAGCCCCGATCGGTGAGATCACCAGCGGGACGTTCTCCCCGACGCTCAGACGAGGCATCGGGTTGGCGCTGATCGACGCCCGGGCCGGTGTCGTTCCGGGCGACGAGGTCGGGCTGGACGTGCGCGGCCGCCGGAGCGCCGTGCAGGTGACCAAGCCACCGTTCGTCCCGGCCCACGTGCGCTAGGGCAGATCACCGGCTGGAATCACCAGCCGCAAGGTGCACCGCCGCCCGAAGCAGCGGCAGGGATACCAGGGCCCCGACTCCGTCGCCGCGCCGCAGTCCCAGATCGAGCATCGGCCGGAGGCCGAGGCGGGGGAGGGCGGCGGTGTAACCGCGGTCCGGCACGGCCTGCGCCACCGTCCACCACCGCATCGCGCGGGGCGACACTTCGTGGGCGACGAGCGCTGCGGCCAGGGCACCCACACCGTCGACGACGACGGGGGTTCGGCGGCTCGCGGCCCGCAGCAGGAACCCGCTGAGCGCGGCCAGATCGGACCCGCCGCACGCGGCGAGCAGGCCGAGCTGGTCCTGCCGGTAGGAGAAGCCGCGCAATCGTGCATCGCGCACGGCCTGCACCTTGCGCATCCAGGCCTCGTCGTCGATGCCGCTCCCGCGTCCGACGACCTTCGCCGGCTCCACTCCGGTGATCACCGATATCACCGTCGCGGCCGCGGTGCTCCCGCCGGCCCCGAGGGCGGCCGTCAGCAGCAGATCGGCACCGCTGTCGATCTCCTCGTCCGCCACCGCCGCGCCGGCCTGGACGGCCGCGGCGGCGTCGGCCCGGGTGAGCGCATCGGCGCGGTCGATCCGTCCGCTGCCGCGCTGCCCGACGCGAGCCTCGACGCCTTGCGCTGGTTCGCACAGCCCCACGTCCACAACCCGCACGCTGGCACCGGTGAACTCGGCGAGCCCGCCGTACGGGTCCGCGCCAGCGGCAATCTCCGCGGCCCGGACGTTCGTCGATCCGGCCGCACGGGTGGAGACGCCGGCTTCGGCGATTCCATGGTCGGCGGCGAACATGACCAGTCGCGGTCGGCGCAGGTCGTGCGGCGGGTAGCCGCCCTGCACGCCCGACAGCCATTCGATCAGGGTGGCCAGCTCGCCGTCGACGTCGTGGCCGGCGGTTCTCGCGGCCCGGGCGCTCGCCTCGGCTTCGATGTCCGGCCACTCGACGGTCGTGGCGATGTCGGTGAGCGGATCGGTCGCCTCGTTCGGGTTGGGCCGTGAGGGGTCCGCAGCCCACGACTCGCCCATGGTCACATCTTGCCGCGCCCGATCATTCGGGCTCGGGGCCGGCCGCCGATGTGATGTGGACCGAGGGCTCGAATGCGGCGCGCCGGGCGGCTCGCCGCAACGCGGTCAGGACGGCCGGGCCGGCGAGCAGGATGCACACGAAGGTCGTGACCGCCCGACCGGTATCCCAGCCCAGGGACGTCGTCGCGTCGTAGACGAGATATCGGTGCAGCTGGTCGACGAACGGCAGTCCCGGGGCGTAGGCAATCGAGCTCGCCGGGTCGAGGGAGAACGGCCAGAACGACAGGTTCACCAACAAACCGAAGGCGTACCCGGACAGCGCTCCGTAGCCGGCGAGCATCGCAACCTCGGTTCGGCCGCGGGCGTAGGGGAGCAGCCCGGCAAACAAGCCGACGAACGCGCAGCCGAACATCTGGTACGGCAGCCACGGACCGACCCCACCGGTCACGATGGCCGAGGCGAACAGGGTCGTGCAGCCCAGCGTGAATCCGAAGCCGGCGCCGAATACCCGCCCCCCGAGCACGAGGACGAAGAACACGGTCTCGATCCCGGCGGTGCCCGCGCCGAGTGGTCGCAATGCGGCGCCGATCGCGGACAGCACGCCCAGCATCGCGAGTGCCTTGGCGTCGATGCCGCCAGCCATGATCTCGGCGAGCACTACCGCGAGGACGAGGAAGAGGAGCAGCCCGAAGATCAGCGGGGGAGCGTAAGTGCCGCCGATCCGGCCCGGCGCGACCACGAACGGCCAGCAGAACGCGACTACGCCGAGGAACACCGCGAAGGTGACCGCCACCGCCGGTCGAATCCCCAGCCGGATGGCGACCGGTCGACGGGCGCGGGTCAGGACCGCCATCAGCCGGCTGCCTCCGTCCAGGCTGAGGTCACCTGGTCGACGGTGACGTACGCGAGTGGCGCGAAGATCTTGGCCACCTGGGGGGCGAAGGCGGGGGAGGCGACGACCACGTCGGCCGTCGGACCATCCGCGACGATGTCGCCGTTGGCCAGCACCACGACTCGATCGGCGGTGGATGCGACGAACTCCACGTCGTGCGTCGCGAGCACCACCGCTCGCCCGTCGACGGCGAGATCGCCGACGATCCGCGCCAGCGAGCGTTTGGCCTTGTAGTCCAGACCGCGCGTCGGTTCGTCGAGCAACATGACCTGCGGGGCCGCAGCGAGCTGGATGGCCAGCACCAGGGCCAGGCGTTGCCCCTCGGACAGGTCTCGTGGGTGAGCGTCGTCGGGGATGCCGGCTGCCAGTCGGTCCAGCAGGCCGCGAGTCCGGCCCGGTTCCGCGCCGACCTCACGGTCGGCCTGCGTCAGCTCCTCGGCGACGCGGTTCAGGTAGAGCAGGTCGCTGGCCGTTTGCGGTACCAGACCTACCAGCCGCCGGGCGTCGGTGGCGGAGACCTGATGTGGGTCGACATTTCCCCGCGCCCCGGGCACGGAGACGACGCCAGACTGCCGGCGGCCCGAGCCCTGTAGCGCCCACAGCAACGACGACTTGCCCGATCCGTTTCGACCCATGAGCGCGACCACCTCGCCGGCGCGCAGGTCGAGATCGACGCCCCCGACGGCGATCAGGTCGGCGTAGCGCACCACGACATTGCGGGCGCGAAGCGCGAGCGCGCCGGCCTCGTGCGCGGTCCGGCGGGGCGCGGGCAGTGGTCGCTTGGCGATGATGTCGCGGACCGGCCCGGCCCGGCGGCGCGCGTCGCGAATGGACAGCGGCAGCGGATTCCAGCCGAATCGCCGGCCCAACTCGACGACGGGTGGCGCGACGGACGAGGTTCGCAGCGCCGTCGCCGGAGGACCATCCGTGACGGCGCCGTCATCGGCGATGTGGACGACCCGATCGGCGTACTGGACGACCCGCTCGAGGCGGTGTTCGGCGAGCATGACCGTGACGCCGAGATCGTGGACCAGCCGAGTGACCGCTGCGAGCACCTCCTCGGCCGCGGTCGGGTCCAGTGCCGACGTGGGTTCGTCCAAGACCAGGACCGGCGGGTGCGCGGTCAATACCGAGCCGATGGCGACCCGCTGCTGCTGGCCGCCGGAGAGGTCGGCCAACGCGCGGTGCCGCAGGTCGGCCAGGCCCAGCAGGTCCATGGTCTCCTCGACCCGCTTGCGCATGACCGGCGGCGACATAGCGAGCTGCTCCATGCCGTACGCGAGCTCTTCCTCCACGGTGTCGGTGACGAATCCGGCGACTGGGTCCTGCCCGACGACGCCCACCAGCTCGGCGAATTCGCGCGGCCGGGCATCACGCGTGTTCCGGCCGGCCACCCGCACCTCACCGATGAGCGTCCCCCCGGTGAAATGCGGCACGAGGCCGTTAATGCAGCCGAGCAGCGTCGACTTGCCGACACCGGTCTCGCCTATGACCAGGCAGAGCTCGCCCTCGTCGATGTGCAGGTTCACGCTGCGGAGCACCGGAGCGTCCGCCTCGGCGTAGCTGATCGTGACGTCGGCGAAGTCGATCACGCGGATACCTCGGCTCGCGGCACCGCGTCCGCGGTGCGGTCGGGGCGCTCGCTCGCCCAGGGTCGGGGCGGAGCGGGTCGAGGAGGCGGCGGGGCCGCGAAGCCCGGAACGGCGGCGATCAGCACGGCGACTGCGGCGAGCGCGGGCAGCGCTGGCCATTGCAGCGGATACAGCGAGGGATGTAACCCGGCCGGGTCGATATGGCCGAGCCAGATCAGCGCGGCCGCGGCCTGCACGCCGGATACGACGACAACCCACTCCGGCCAGCGCCATGGGTCCGGTCGGTACTGCGTCCGCGTAACCCGTCGGCTGCCGACCACGAGTCCCGCGCAGCACACAACCGCGCCGGCGGCCAGCGTCGGCAGCCCGAGCAGTGCCGGCGCGCTGGCGTCCAGCAGGCCGTAGGCTCCGGCGCACAACGTGATCAGGCCGGCGACGAGCAGCGCCGCAGTCGCGCGGCGAGAGGCGGGCGACGCCCGGCCCACCCGGCCGTAGCCCCGGGAGTCCATGGCGGCCGCCAGCCGCAGTGACCGGTCGAGAGCGTCCTCCAGGACCGGGATAGCGACGCTGCGCACCGCCCGTAGCCCCGACGCGCCCCCGGCCCGCAGTCGCCGCGCCCGGCGGACGCGCTGCACGCTTTCCACCAGCTGGGGGGCCACGCTGATCGACACCACGACGGCGACGCCCAGCTCGTACAACGCGCCGGGCAGCACCCGCAGGGCCCGCTTTGGGTTGGCCAGCGCGTTGGCCGCACCGATGCAGCACAACAGGCAGCCCAGGCGCAGCCCGTCGAGCGCGGCCGAGAGGGTGGCCTCGAGAGATATCGGTCCGCCGAGCTGTACGCCGGCGAACCAGCCGGGCAGCGGGACCTGTGGCAAGCGGGCCAGGATGTGGTCGTCCGGCGTGATTCCGCCGCCGAACACCGCCCGGAAGACCACCCGGATCGCGATCACGACGCCGGCCAGGCCGACGTAGTACTTGAACGCCCGGGCCCACGGCGCCTCGGTGCGCCGGGCAGCCACCACGAACGCGAGGACGGCGACGATGAGCAGCAGGATCAGCGGGTTGGTCGTGCGGCTCGTCGCCACGGCCAGCGCGATAGCCCAGGTCCACCAGGCCATCGGGTGCAGCGCGCGGGGCAGCCGGCGCGCAGGGCGCCGGTGCTCCCTCGCCGCTGTCCGCATCACCCGGTACGACTCCGGCGCCAGGCGTATGCACCCGCCGCCGCGAGCAGGAGGAGGCCCAGCGCGCCGCCCACGATCACCGGTAGCGGTGATCCGGTGTTCGGTGTCGCCCGCGACGCTGGGGCCGCGTCCACGCTCGTGGGTCCCGACGTGGACGAGGCTGATCCGCTCAATGTCACCGCGCTGGAGGTCGCGGACGACGCCGAGCCGGACGGTCCGCTCTGGGAGCGCGACGTCGCCGCCCCGGCTGACCCGAGTGACGCCGCCGGGCCGGATGACGCGAGCGACCGCGCGCCGCGCGGCGCGGCGCCAGCCACCGAACCGGCGACCGGCGGCGGCGTGGCCCCGCCGTCCGCACTCGTTGCCGGCGCCGGTCTCGGAGCCGACACCGTTGTCGCATGGGGCGGCGGGGTTGCCGGCGGCCGAGCCGTCGTGGCCGGCGGCGGCGGCGCGTCGGCCCCGGCACACACCCCGGCATAGCTCGCCGGTGGTGGTGCCGTGCGTGCGCCGTTGGTGGCGGAGATCGACCAGCCTTCCAGCCCGCCAGCGGGCACCGAGTACCCCGTGAGGCCGAGATCGCTGAAGGACCAGCCACCCCCGCCGCCATGCCAATAGGACCAGAACCTCTGAGTCGGGTTCGTCAGCACCCCGTTGATGCCCACGACGAAGCCGCCGGCGTACGGTCCGGTTCCCCAGGTCACGCTGGCCACGGCCTGCAGCGCATCCGCGCCGGTCATGCCGGAATGCCAGCGCGTGCAGTAGCTGCCCTGCCCGGCGATGACAACCGCGACGTGCTGCGGCGGTGCGGTTGCCAGCGGCACGACCCCGTCGGCCGCCGGCGCCCTGAGTCCGATCACGCTCAGCGCAGCAACGAGCAACCCGACCCGGCCGAGCCCACGGAACCGGGCGGTGGCGGTCAATGCCGTCGACCGCCAAGCGGCCGGTTCCGAGCTCCCGGAGCCCGGGCCGGGCGCCGCATGCTCGCGAGGAGGAGGCCCGCGCCGCCGAGGAGCAGGCCGCCGGCAAGGGCAGCCTGCCAACCGACGCGATTGCCATCCAGGCCCGTAGCGGCGAGCTGGGGGCTGGTCGTCTCGGCCAGCTGGGTTGCGGGCGCCCCCGACGTGGGTACCGCATGCGTCGTCGTTCCGGGAGCCGCCGCGGCGGAGGTCGTCGCCGACGGCGTCGGCTTGGTCGGCGAAGTCGACGACCGGGTCGGACTGGGCGACGGCGCGACCGCGGTGACCGAGTGGCTGAGCGTCGTCAGGCTGGTCCGGGCCAATGCGGGGACGGCCTGGGTCGTCGCGCGCGCATCGGACGTGGTCGTCGTGCCGCTCGGGTGGAACCCGCCGTCCGGATTCTGCTGGGTCAGCAGGAAGGCCAGCCCGGCGTCGATGGCCGCCGCCGACCCCGGACCACCCAGCGTCAGCAAGGCCTGGACCGCGAGGCCGGTGGAGTTGGCGTTGACGCCGGCCGCGCCGGAGTATCCGCCGCTCGAACCCTGCGCGGCCAACAGGAACGACTCAGCGGCCTGCACGGGAGCGGTGGCCGACGGAAGCAGATGCAGCGCCTGGGTCGCATAGCTGGTGGTGTCGACGTCCGACGTGCAGGGGGAGCCCGGCACGATCAAGACGCTGGAGAATCCACCGTTCGGGCATTGCAACTGCTCCAGCCGGGTGACCGCGCTGGGCGGGACCGCGACGCCGCCACGGGCGAGGGCGAGCACGCCTAGCGCTTGGGAAATGCCCGAGAACGCTTGGTAGAAGTCGCCGACCGCGGTGCACGTGCCGGCCGCGATGGACGCCGCGTCGGAACTCTTGCACACGTGGGAGGTGAGGGCCGCGAGCAGGTCGAATCCGCCGAATGCGTGCGGGTCTTGCCCGGTGATCTCGGCGAGGAGAGCGAGCTTGCCCAACGCGCCGCCGTACGGCCCGGGAAAGGCGCCCACGCCATTGGGGTCGGCGTAGTCAGCGACGTGCGCCGCGAGATAGCCGACGACGCGGCCGAGGGTTGGATCGGGGCCGCCGGTGGCCGCGAGTGCGACGGCCAGATCAGCGGTCAGGCCGTAGTCGGCGGAGGTTGCTCCGGCGAAGTTCAGATGGGTGCCGTCGACGAGCTGGGTGACGAGATAGGCCGAGCCACGTTCTGCGGCGGCCTGGTCGGGGTCGGGCGCCGCCGCCGCAGACGCGGCCATGCTCAGCGGCAGGATCAGGGCGGCGGCGACGATGAGTCCGCGGAAGCGGCTGCGCAGGGTCACGGGAGTCCTCGGGACAGGGGCCGGCGACGAAGCCGCGCGGCCGCCTCGGCCGGAGGCACGACCTCCCGACCGACGCATCCTCGAGACTCCCACCGCAGACCGCGACGGCGTGTGTGGAGTGACGATCCCGCCCAGGCATTCCGACTCGTCCACTCGCGTGAACCCACGGCTGCGGGTCAGTGCCGGAATTCGACCGGCTTCCCCTGATGCTGGATCGACTGGTGCGGCGCTCATGTCACCACACCGCGCACCACCGGGTCAACGGGACACGCTCCTAGGATGGGGGCTTGCCGCCGCTGAGGCAGCGTGCGGACGCGGGAGGAGGCGGTTCGGTGAGCTGGGTCTGGCGGCTGGAAGGCGCCGATGGCACGCCGTCGCAGGCCGTACCGTCGCCGACTCATCCCAGTCAGTCCGACGCGGAGAGCTGGCTGGGCGAGACGTGGCGGGAGCTGGCCGCGGCCGGAATCGCGCAGGTCAGCCTGTTCGACGACGGCCGGCTCGTGTACGGCCCGATGCTGCTGACCGAGAGCTGACCATTGTTGGCGCGCTTCTTGTGATCGTGATCTTGGACTTACCGCCCCAGGGCGACCATAAGTCCAAGATCATGAAAGAGGCGCAGTCAGATCCGGTCGCCGATGCTCACTTGCGGGGCAGGCATGCGCCAGCGGCGCGGCATGTACGCGCGGCTGCCGGCGTAGAAGCCGACCGACATCGGACCGTTGCGAGTCTTCTCAATGCCCCGCTGCGCGGCCAGGGTCTTTATCCGCCGACCGGTGATGTACCACTCGCCGAGCAGGGCCAGAAAGATGATGAGAACCCCGAAATTCAGAGCTGGTATCTGGATGCTGAGGATCATCAGCGGAAAGAGCAGCAGCAAGAAGTTGGACAGCATCCGCCGGGAGTCGACCCAGTCCCGAGCCAGCTTGCGTTCCGGCCCCTGATCCCGCCGGGGGAGCGCCGACGGATCGCCACGACGCATCGCCTCGCGACTCTCGGCCGCCGTACGGGGCCGGCCGGCGGCCGGATTCGTCTTGGCCCGGGCCGCTTGTTCCTTCTGGTACTGGACGGCTTCCTTGCGGGTTCGCGGAGCGTGTGTGACAGGAGGACGCCGCGGCGCCGAGTCGCGCCGTTTCGGCGTCGGGCGGCCCTTGGGCGCCGTGCCGGGGACGCTGAACTCCGATTCGGGCTCGGGCTCGGGTTCCGGCTCCTCCGACCGGCGGCGCAACAACTTCACGTTTCCGAGGGTAGCCGAGCTGTCCATTGCCACGGTGGGGCTGGTTGGTCGCTCAACAGTGGGACGGGCAACAGCTGCCACCGCGGGAGGCGCTCAGGGCAGCGCGAGCATGCGGTCGAGCGCGAGCCGAGCGTTCACGGCCACCGTCTCCTCGACAGTGATGCGATTGACGACCTCTCCGCGAGCCAGCGATTCCAACGCCCAGACGAGGTGCGGCAGGTCGATGCGGTTCATGGTCGAGCAGTAGCAGACCGTCTTCTCCAGGAAGACGATGTGCTTGTCGGGATGCCGGGCGGCTAGGCGGCGGACGAGGTTGAGCTCGGTGCCAACCGCCCACGCCGACCCCGCGGGCGCCGCGTCCATCGTTCGGATGATCATCTCGGTGGACCCGACCACGTCGGCCTTCTCGACGACCTCGTAGCGGCATTCGGGGTGTACCAGGATCCGGACGTCGGGGATGCGGTTGCGCACCTCGTCGACGTTCTCCGGGGTGAACCGGCCGTGGACCGAGCAGTGACCGCGCCACAGGATCATCGTGGCGGCCCGCAGCTGCTCGGCTGACAGTCCGCCGCCCGGCCGGTGGGGGTCGAACAGGACGCAGTCGGACAGGTCTAGCCCCAGCGCCCGCACGGCCGTATTGCGACCCAGGTGCTGGTCGGGCAGGAACAGCACCTTCTCTCCGCGCTGGAGCGCCCAGCGCAGCGCTCGTTCAGCATTCGACGACGTGCAGACCGTGCCGCCATGGGAACCGGTGAATCCCTTGATGGCGGCCGTCGAGTTCATGTAGGTGACCGGCACCGTGACGTCGGCGACGCCGGCGTCGTTCAGCACGTCCCAGGCGTCCAGCACCTGCTGGTAGCCGGCCATATCGGCCATCGAGCAGCCGGCGGCGAGGTCCGGCAACACGACGGGTTGGCTCGGCGCGGTCAGGATGTCCGCCGACTCGGCCATGAAGTGCACGCCGCAGAAGACGATGTAGTCGGCGTCTGGACGCGCGGCGGCGTCCCGAGCGAGCTTGAAGGAGTCGCCGGTCACATCGGCGAAGGCGATCACCTCATCGCGCTGATAGTGGTGACCCAGTACGAACACGCGCTCACCGAGAGCATCCTTGGCCGCTGCGGCCCGTTCGACCAGCCGCGGATCGGACGGCTCCGGCAAGGCGCCCGGGCAGTCGACACCCCGCTCGGACTGCGGATCGCTGCCCCGCCCGAGCAACAGCAGCGCATGTGACATCGCTTGGGGTTCGGTAAAGGTCACGTAACCAATTTACGGGCGCCACGCCGTCCACCGCGCGCACGTGATCAGATGGACACTGCCGTCCCCGGACATTCGGAGAGCTCGTGAGCGACCTACCTCCGCCCCGCCGCCCGGTCGGCTGGGCGTTGCTGCCGCTGCGCGGCTATCTCGCGGTCGTGTTCTTGTATGCCGGCATCTCCAAGATCGCCGACACCCGGTTCCTCGACTCGTCGTCACCGACGTCGCTGCACGCCACGTTGGCCGCGGTGCGTGGTGCCAGCCCGATCGGCTCCCTGCTCGGTCCGGTCGCAGACCATTCGTTCGGCTTCGGCGTGCTGATGGCGTTCGCGGAAATCGCCGTCGGCATCGGCGTCGCGCTCGGACTGCTCACCCGGGTGGCCGCGCTGGGCGGCATGATCCTCGCCCTGTCACTGTGGCTGACCGTCAGCTGGGGCGCCGAGCCCTGGTACACCAGCGCCGATCTGGTCTACCTGTTCGCATTCACTCCGTTGCTGATGGTCGGTGCGGGCGGCGTGTGGTCGCTCGATGCCTGGCTCGAAGCCGTCCGGGCCCGCCGGCCGGGCGCCGGCGAGGACCGGTTCCGGCGCGCTGTCCTCGTCGCGGGCGCGGTGCTCATCGGCGGGGTGCTCGCCGCCGGGGCGACGCTGTTCCGTCGCTCGTCCCGCCCGGCGACCGCGGCACCGACGACATCAGGCGGCAGCGGCGGCATAGGCGCCACCCTGGCGACGACATCAGAGATACCGGTCGGTGGCGGCAAGGAGGTCACCGACCCCATCTCCGGAGACCCGACCTGGGTTCTACAGCTGTCGGCGGGGAAGTACACCGCCTACGACGCCGTGTGCCCGCATCAGGGATGTCCCGTGACGTTCGTCTCAGAGTCGGCCAGCTTCCGGTGCCCGTGCCACGGGTCGACCTTCGCGTCGGACGGCGCGCGGACCGGCGGACCGGCTCCGACCGGGCTTCGTTCGGTCGCGATTCGTGTCGACGGAACGGAGATCCGGCTCCGGTGACCTCTCGGTCCGGACGATCCGGGACGCGTAGCATGGAATGGCACGGCACCGACCTCTGGTTGCAGCCGTAAGTGGCTGGGCCTGACCTTCCGAGGAGACCGATGACCGCCTCCCAGACGACTACTCCCGTCGAGCTCACGACTGCCCCGGTGACGGAGTCCGTCTCGTTGACCGAAACAGCCGCGATCAAGGTGCGCGCCCTGCTCGACCAGGAAGGTCGCGACGACCTGCGGCTACGGGTCGCGGTTCAGCCGGGCGGCTGCTCGGGACTGCAGTACCAGCTGTTCTTCGACGAGCGCGCCCTCGACGGCGACATCGAGATCGAGCGCGGCGGCGTGCCGCTGGTGGTCGACCGGATGAGCGCTCCCTACCTGTCCGGCGCGACGATCGACTTCACCGACACGATCGAGCAGCAGGGCTTCACCATCGACAACCCGAACGCCGGCGGCGGCTGCGCCTGCGGTAACTCGTTCTGCGGCTAGTCGACCGGTCGGAGTACGCCGTCCAGCGCCGGAGTTCGGTATCTGTAGGCCATTGAGTACCGTGCCTGCCGTGCCCGTCCTCGTCAGCGGTTCGATCGCGACCGACCACCTCATGCACTTTCCCGGTCGGTTCTCCGAACAGCTCCTGGCCGACCAGCTCCACAAGGTGTCGCTGTCCTTCCTCGTCGACGATCTTGTCGTGCGGCGGGGCGGCGTGGCAGCCAACATCGCGTTCGGTATGGCGCAACTCGGCGGGGCGCCGGTGCTGCTCGGCGCGGTCGGTACGGACTTCGATGACTACCGCAGCTGGCTGACCCGGCACGGAGTCGACTGCGGCTCGGTGCATGTCTCCTCGACCACGCACACCGCCCGGTTCGTCTGCACGACCGACGAAGAGATGTGCCAGATCGCGTCGTTCTACGCGGGCGCGATGAGCGAGGCCCGCTTGATCGAGCTCGCGCCAGCCGTCACCCGCACCGGTGCCGAACTGGTCGTGATCAGCGCCGACGACCCGACGGCCATGGTGCGGCACAGCAGCGAATGCCGGGAGCGCGGGTTCCCGTTCGCGGCCGATCCCTCGCAGCAGATCGCCCGCATGTCCGGAACCGAGCTGGTGTCGCTGATCGACGGTGCCAGCCTGCTGTTCACCAACGAGTACGAGAAGAGCCTGCTCGAGTCGAAGACCGGACTGTCCGAGGCCGAGATCATGCAGCGGGTCGACGTGCGTGTGACCACCCTCGGTTCGCGCGGAGTGGAGATTGCCGGCCGCGACATGGAGACGTTGCATGTGCCCATCGCCCGCGAGCACGCCAAGCTCGATCCCACCGGCGTGGGAGACGGCTTCCGCGCCGGGTTCCTCACCGCGCGGTCGTGGAACCTGTCGTGGGAGCGATCGGCGCAGGTCGGCAGCCTGCTCGCGACGCTGGTGCTAGAGACGGTCGGCCCGCAGGAGTACCAGGTGCGGCGGGACGATTTCCTCAAGCGGCTCGACGAGTCCTACGGCCCGGAGGCGGCCGCCGACGTCCGGCCGCATCTCGCCTTGGTCAGCTGACGCCATGACGGCGCTTCGACGCTGGCGGCTCGGCGGCTCACGATGGTCTGCACGGCCATCGACCGGCTCGGGCGGGCGGTACGCGCTGAGCGTCCTGGGGGCCTCGCCGCCGCCGTCCGGCGGCCGGTGAGCTGACCGGCGGTAGGGCGCGGGACGTCGATCAGATTCGTACCGGGTACACCGGCTCGGGGATCTCCGGACGGATCCGACCCTCGACGAAGATGCCGTGCCAGAGCAGTAGCACGAGAATCGTCCAGACCTTGCGCGAGTAGTCGTGCGGGCCGGACCGGTGCTCGGCGAGCAGGCGCAGCGCCGCGGAACGATCGATCAGGTGGTCGGCCTGGGACTCGGTGATGATCGCGCGGGCCCAGTCGTACATCACGTCCTTGAGCCAGAACTTGATCGGCACCGGGAAACCGAGCTTGTCCCGATTGAGGACGTGAGGCGGCACGATATCGGCCAGCGCCCGGCGAAGCGCGTACTTGGTGGTGCCCTTCGTCAGCTTGAGGTCCGTCGGGACGGACGACGCGACCCGAAAGACCTCGACGTCGAGGAACGGCACGCGCAGTTCGAGGGAGTTCGCCATCGTCATCTTGTCGGCCTTGACGAGGATGTCGCCGCGCAGCCAGGTGAACAGGTCGACGTACTGCATCCGGGTCGGCCCGTCGAGGTGCTCGGTTGCCGCATAGAGCGCCCGGGTCACGTCGAGGTACGACGTCGCCGGATCGAAGTCTCGGATGACTTCGGTCATCTCGTCCGGACGGAAGATGCGCGCGTTGCCGTAGTACCGCTCCTCGATGCCGATCGATCCCCGCCGTAGCAGGTCCTTGCCCCGCATCCCGACGGGCAATCGTTCGCTCACCGCACCCAGCCGGCGCCGCACGACGAGCGGGATGTAGTCGAACGCTCGCAACGCGATCGCCTCGCGGTAGATCTGGTAGCCGCCGAACAACTCGTCGGCGCCCTCGCCGGACAGCACGACCTTCACGTGTTTGCGGGCTTCTCGCGCGATGAAGTACAGCGGCACGAGGGCCGGGTCCGCCACCGGATCGTCGAGATACCAGACGATCAGTGGCAACGTCTCCATCATCTCGTCGGGGCCGACGACCTTGGTGATGTGCTCCACGCCGATCGCCGCGGCCGACTCGGCGGCCACGTCGATCTCGGAGTAGCCCTCGCGCTCGAAGCCGGTCGTGAACGTCAGCAGCTTCGGGTTGTGCTGCTTGGCCAGGGCCGCGATCGCGGTCGAGTCGATGCCACCGGACAGGAACGAGCCGACCGTCACGTCGGCCCGCATGTGCTTGGCCACCGAGTCCTCGAGAACCTCGGTGATCTCGCGATACAGCTTTTCCGGCTCCGGGACCGGTCGGATCGCGAAGTCGGGGTGGAAGTACCGCTGCGCTCGTGGTTGTTCGCCCGGACGAAGTGTGAAGTAGGTGCCCGACTCGATCCGCTGGATGCGACGGTGCAGCGACTCCGGCTCCGGCACGTATTGCAGCGTGAGGTACTGCTGCAGCGCCGCGTGGTCGACGTCGTCAGCCACCTCCGGCCCGGCGACCGCAAGGAGCGACTTCTTCTCGCTGGCGAAGAAGGCGCCACGCTCGTCGAGATAGGAGTACAACGGCTTGATGCCGAACCAGTCCCGCGCGCCGAACAGGGTTCGCTCCTGGGCGTCCCAGATGAGGAACGCGAACATGCCCCGCAGCTCCTGCACGATCTTCTCGCCCAGGTAGTGGTAACCGGCCACGATTGCCTCACCGTCGCCGGCGGTGTCGAACGTCGCGCCGAAGTCGCGGGCCAACCGGTCGCGCAGCTCCAGGTAGTTGTAGATCTCTCCGTTGAAGATCAGCTGATAGCGGCCCAGGTAGGGAAGCGGCTGGTGGCTTCGGTCGATGTCGATGATCGAGAGGCGCCGGAAACCGATGCACACGTCACGGTCGCTCCACACCCCGCCTTCGTCCGGGCCCCGGTGCCGCATCTGGCTCAGCGAGGCCTCGACCGCGGCCACGCTGGCCGCCGCGTCCTCGCCGGCCGACACGAATCCGATCAGTCCACACACATCGGCCAGTATTCCCGAGCGCTAGCGCCGACGTCGCACGGTGTAGCTGGGCGTGCCGTCCTCGGCCGTAGCCGGGCCCACGAACTCGTGGCCCCGCATCTCGCACCACGCCGCGATATCGGGGCCGGCGGCCGGATCGTCGGCCTCGACAGTGATCGTCGCTCCGATCGGCACGTCGGACATCACGCGGGCAAGGTCGATGATCGGTAGCGGACACCGCCGGCCGCGGCAATCGATGACCCTGCCGTCGTCGTTCACAGGCCGGTCGCGCCCAGCTCGGCCCGAACGTCGGCGACGACGCCGGGCAGCACGGCCAGGAACCGGTCCACCTCGGTTTCGGTCGTCGCGTGGTGCAGCGACACCCGCACGCTTCCGGACGTGAGCGCGCCCATCGCGACCAGGACGTGGGACGGGGTCAGCGTGGACGAGGTGCACGACGAGCCGGACGACACGGCAAAGCCATGCCGGTCCAGCGCGGTCAGCAGCGCCTCCCCCTCTACGTACAGGCAGCTGAAGGTGACGATGTGCGGCAGCCGGTCGTGCGGGTCACCCAGCACCTGGACGTCGGGAATCGTCGTCGCCACGCCGACCCGGATGCGCTCCACCAGCGCCGCCAATCGGGCCGCTTCGGACCGCTGCGCCGCGACGGCTGCGCGCAGACTGGCGGCCGCGGCCACGATCGCCGCCACGTTGGGCACGCCCGGCACCCGGCCGCCTTCGCGGTCGTCGGCCGGCCAGGGCGAGCTCCACCGCACCCCGGTGCGGACGGCCAGCACCCCGACGCCAGCCGGGCCGCCCCAGGTGCGCGCTTCGCCGGCCAGCACGGACCAGCCGGCCGGGATCACCGCGTGGCCGAGCGTTTGGGTGACATCGACGACCAGCGGCACCTGCGGGATCAAGCTCGCAATCTGCGTCACCGGCTGGGTCGTCCCCACCTCGTGGTTCGCGGCTTGCACCGCCGCCGCCACCGCGCCGGATTCCTCGGCCACCGCGGCAAACTCGGTCGAGTCGACCCGGCCAAGTGCGTCGACGCCCACCGGCGCCGCCCGGCCGCCCCGCGCGACGTGCTGGTCGGCCGCGTGCAGGATCGCGGAATGCTCGACGGCGGTGTGCGCGAAGGTGGTGGCCGCCCGACCCCGCAGCAGACCGAGCACCGCGGCGTGCAGCGCCTGCGTCCCGCCGGCCGGAAAGCTGACCTCGTCCGGGCCGAGCGCCGAGACTCTCGGCGACGGATTCCCGGGCCGCTTCGAGCAGCATCGCCGCCCGGCGACCCGCGCCGTACAGCCGTCCCGGATCCGCCCAGCCGGCGTCGAGCGCGGCGACGAGTGCCTCGCGCGCCACCGGGTGCAACGGAGCCCCCGACGCCGCGTCGAGATAGCCAGCCACGCAACCCACGCTAGTGTCCGCGAGGGAGGATGTGGCGTCGGGACGGCCGACCCCTCACCGTTTCGGCGTAGTCGGGTCCAGTACGCTCCGGACTGACGCAGGAAGACCTCTCGAGAGGCGGTCCGCCAGTGCAGCGCAGACGGTGGGGTCGCGTCTATTCGCGAGCTGCCCTCGGCGGCGCCGTGCTCCTGCTTCTCACCAGCTGCTCCACCACGGACCTGGAGAAAAAGCTCCGGTTCGGCTGGCCGACCGGCGTCACCAAGCAGGCCGAGCGCATGCGGGTGCTGTGGTCCTGGTCCGGCGTCGTCGCACTGGCGATGGGCGTGCTCGTCTGGGGTCTGATCTTCTGGGCCTGCGGGCGATACCACAAGAAGAACGACGAGATCCCGCGGCAGACCAAGTACAACCTGCCGATCGAGATCGTCTACACGGTGGTCCCGCTGATGATCGTCGCCGGGTTGTTCTTCTTCACGGTGCGCGTCGAGGACTACGTGGATATCCGGACGCCCAATCCGGCCGTCACCGTCCAGGTCAACGCGTTCAAGTGGAACTGGCAGTTCGAGTACCTGAAGGCCAACGGGAACGACACGATCTATCCCGGTGTCTCACCGCCGTTGCCGTTGTCGACGGTGGGATCGTCCGGAGAGATCCCCATCCTGCTCATCCCGCGGGGTGAGCAAGTGCTCTTCGTCGAGCACTCCGAAGACGTCATCCATTCGTTCTGGGTGCCGGAGTTCCTGTTCAAACGGGACGTCATCCCGTACGGCACGGATTCCATTCAGCGAGACAACCGCTTCGAGATCACGGCGACGACGAACGGGCATTACGTCGGCCGGTGTGCCGAGCTGTGCGGCACCTACCACTCGCAGATGAACTTCGAGGTGCGGGTCGTCGATCCGGACAAGTTCACCTCCTACCTGAGCCAACTGGCGCAGATCGGGCCGACCGATCCGGCCCGGCAATACAAGGCCTTGGCCGCGATCGGCGAGGTGCCGGTGGCGACGACCACGCATCCGTTCAACACGAACCGCACCGCACGTAGCGGAAGCAACTAGTGTCCCGCGAGGAAAGTATGTTCACCGTCTGCGACGCCCGAATGCACGCCCGGCAAACGACGTCCCTCACGGGACACTAGGGAGGCGTCCGGTGAAGGTCGAGGCGCGCATCTTCCTCGTTGTCGCGGTGTTCTGCTGGATCGTCGCGATCATGTACGGCATTTGGACCGACCAGTCGGCCGGTGGCGTCGAGCCGGTCGGGGTCGCCGCGCTGATCCTCTCCGGTGGCCTCATGGGCATCGCCGGATCGTTCTTCTGGTTCGTCTCTCGGCGCATCGATCCTCGGCCCGAAGACCGCCCGGATGCCGAGATCGCCGAGGGTGCCGGTGACCTCGGATTCTTCAGCCCGGGTAGCTACTGGCCGATCGGCATCGCCGGCGCGGCCACCATCACCGGCGTGGCCCTGGCCTTCCTACAGATCTGGCTGGTCGTCGTCGGCGCCGTGGGGTTGCTGTTCACGGTCGGCGGGCTGCTGTTCGAGTACTACGTCGGCGGCCGCCGCCCGCTCGGCTGAGCACGCACTAGCAGCCAGCCTTCGGTCGTAGGCGGCGCCGGCCGGTAGCGTCGCGCGCACGCTCGAGGCAGCTGAGCACTCGCGCGCATCTCACCATCACCGCGGGCACCACGAACACGCGGGAAGCGACGCGGTTCAGGCCGGAGGGGCATCGGGGATTGCCGGACCGGCAGCACGCGACCGCTCAGTCGGTCAGCTGGTGGCGCCGCTCGTCGGCCGATTCGGCGGCTTCGGCCTGCTCCAGTTCGGCCAGCTGCTCGGCGATCTCCGGCTTCTCCACGACCGGCCGGAAGAAGCCCCGGGCGTGTCGCAACGTGCCCGTGCCGAGCTGGTTCATCCGCTTGGGCACGGAGGCTCCGGAGTACGTGAGTTCGCCGTGGCCGTGGTCGTCGACCGGGCCGAGCGGCTGGTGCACCTCGATGAACTCGCCGGTCGGCAGGCGGCGGATGATGCCGGTCTCGATGCCGTGCTCGAGCACCTCGCGGTCGTGGCGTTGCAGGCCCAGGCAGATCCGGTAGGTCGACCACGTAGGCGAGCGGTGGCAGCAGGACCAGCGCGATGCGGCCGCCCCACGTCATGGCGTTCAGCGAGATGTCGAACGCGGCTGCGATCAGGTCGTTACCGCCCGAGATGAACAGGACGATGTAGAACGTCAACGCCATCGCGCCCAGCGAGGTGCGAACCGGCACGTCACGTGGCCGCTGCAACAGGTGGTGCTTCGCGCGGTCCTTGGTCATGCGGGCTTCGATGAACGGATACACCAAGGCCAGGCCGATCAGGATCGTGGGCAGCACGACAGTCGGCCAGAAGATCGCGGGCACCGTGTACCGGCCGAACAGCCCGTGGATCTCCCAGGACGGGAACAGACGGGTCGAACCGTCCAGCATGGCCATGTACCAGTCCGGCTGCGAACCGGCGCTGACCTGCGCGGGGTTGTACGGACCGAACAGCCAGATCGGGTTGATCTGCGCGAAACCACCGAGCCCGGCCAGGACGCCGAAGACGATGAAGAAGAAGCCGCCGGCCTTGGCCGCGTAGATCGGGTACACCCGTTCACCGCTGACCGTGGACTCGGTGCGCCCCGGCCCCGGGAACTGGGTGTGCTTCTGGCGGACCACCAGCGCCAGATGCACCCCGATGAGGGCGAGCAGGATCGCCGGTATCAGCAGGACGTGGGCGATGTAGAGCCGGCCGACGATCGCTGTCCCGGGAACTCGCCCGTCGAACACGAGGAACGACACCCACGATCCGATGACCGGGATCGACAGCATGATCGCGTCGGCGATCCGCAGGCCGGTGCCGGACAGCAGGTCGTCCGGCAGCGAGTAGCCGGCGAAGCCTTCGATCACGCCGAGAACGATGAGCAGGATGCCGATGATCCAGTTGAGCTCGCGCGGCTTGCGGTACGCGCCGGTGAAGAAGATCCGGCACATGTGGATCAGCATCGCCGCGATGAACATCAGCGCGGCCCAGTGGTGAATCTGCCGGATGACCAGACCGCCGCGCACGTCGAAGGAGATATTCAGCGTCGAGGCGTAGGCCCGCGACATCTCGACGCCCTGCAACGGCTGGTAGGTGCCGTTGTACCGGACCTCGCCCATCGAGGCGTCGAAGAAGAAGGTGAGGAACGTGCCGGTCAGCAGCAGGACGATGAACGAGTAGAGCGCGATCTCGCCCATCATGAACGACCAGTGGTCGGGGAAGACCTTGTTGAGGTAGCCGCGGCTCGGCCCAGCGACCTTTAGCCGCTCGTCGACGAACTCGCCGGTCTTGCCGACCAGGGTCCGAGGTGCGCCGCGCCGCGACGAAGACTTGCGGGCGGTCTCAGGTTCTCGGGTCGCGGTCATGGGCGCTCCCAGATAGGCTGGGCCGATCGGCTCGAAGAAGTCATGAGTGGCCACGAAGTACTGCGCGCCATCCACGACCTCGACCCCCAACGGTAACTTGGGCAACGGCCTTGTTGCCGGTCCGAAGACCGGCTTGGCGTCCTGGAGCACCTCGAACTGCGATTGGTGGCACGGGCACAGCAGCCGGGTGGTCTGCTGCTCGTACAGGGACGCCGGGCAACCGGCGTGCGTGCAGATCTTGGAGAACGCCACGTAGTCGCCCCAACCGAATCCGGCCTGACCCCGACGAGGCCTGACCGTCTGCCCTGGACGCAAACGAATGAGCAGGGTGGGCGTATTGGCCGATGTCACGCCACCCGGGACACCCGGGAATACCGTGGCCAGGCCGCCGGCCTGGAGATCGTTCGGGCTCACCCGCCGGCCGTCGCCGTAGATCATCGGCACGCCGTTCGGGTACTTGTCGGCCGGTTGGCCCCATAGGGTGTGGGCCAGCTGGTTGCCCGGCTTCTTGATCAACGAGCCGACGAGCACCACCAGCGGCACGGTGGCGAGCGCGCCTCCGGCGACCAGGAGAGTGCCGAACAGCATCCGGCGACGCTGCAGACCGGTGTCGGCCAGCCCGACCGAGAGGGTCGCCGCGATCATCAGCTTGTCTTCTTCGCGCGACGGCTCGTCGTGCCGATCCTGGATGACCTCTTCCTCGGGCATGAGCCACTTCGCCCACAACACCGCGCCCAGGCCCAGGACCAGCAGCATCACTCCGAGCAAGCCGCCGAGCAACGGGGTGTAGAACCGGAACCGCTGACTGCCTTCGCCGGCCAGGTGATAGTCGTAGGGCCACGCCACGAACACAACGATGAACGCGATACCGGCGAGCCCGGCGAGCCCGAACATGAACGAGACGCCGCGTTCGGCCCGCCGCTCGGCCCGGGTTCCCGGGATCGGAAAGCGCTGACGCCGGTGGACGATGTGGACGCCGTCGGCCTCGGCCCCGGCGAGCATCGCCTCCTCGGTGCTCATCTCGCGCAGCTCGTCCGGGCCGGGGACGTTGGTCGTGGAGTGGGTCATGAGGAACCGTCCTCCGCGGAGCATCGCAGGGCCCGCAGGGCCCGAGGGCGGGTCCCCACGCAATCGCGTCAGCGATTTCGTGGGGTGCAGGTGGGCAGCGGAGGCGACGACGGGGAGCACAGTCATGACTTCGCGCCGATCCACATGATGAGCAGGACGATTCCGCCGATCCCGGCGACCCAGATGACCAGGCCCTCGGACACCGGACCGATGCGCCCGATACCGCTACCGCCGGGGTCCTTGGACTCCTTCAACGTCTGGATGTAGTCGATGATCGCGCGCTTCTCGTCGGGCGTGAGCTGGTTGTCGTTGAAGACCGGCATGTTCTCCGGGCCGGTGAGCATGGCGGTGTAGATCTGGCTGTCGGTCGCGTGCTTGAGCGTCGGCGCCAGCTTGCCGGCCGACAGCGGCGCGCCGGCGCCGGAGAATCCGTGACAGGAGGCGCAGTTCAGCCGGAACAGGTCACCGCCCTGGCCCAGGCTGAGCGAGGTGTCGCGAAGATTGCCGGTCGGGCGTTCCGGGCCGCCGCCATGCGCCTGGACGAATGCCTCGAGTTGGCTGATCTGCTCCTCGGTGAACTTCGCGGGTTTGCGAGTGATCTCGGCGCCCTGCGCCGGCGCGGGCATGCGGCCGGTGCTCACCTGGAAGTAGACGGCCGCTCCGCCGACGCCGATCAGCGACGGGCCGCGGTCCAGGACGCCCTGCAGGTTGTCGCCGTGGCAGGTGATGCAGCTGACCTCGTAGAGCTGCCCGCCGGCGGCCACGTCGGCATCGGTGCTCGACGCTGTGTTCGCGCCGGAGGACGACGCGAACAGCGCATACGCGCCGCCCATCCCGATCAACGCCACGACAAGCACGACGCCGCTCGCGAAGCGCCGTCGCCAGACCCCCCGGCGCCGCCGGGGCCGAGCCCCGACCGGGGACGCTGCCCGATCGGCCCGCGGCCCGTCGTCCGGGTCCGCGCCGGTGGCCGAGATCGCCGGGCTGAATCCCAGCTCGTCGACGTCGAAGTCTTCCGTCACGGACGTCCCTTCTCGGTCGGCGGATGGGCCCTCATCGGGATTACGGCGGGGACCCGGTCAGCGGATGAGGTAGATGGTCGTGAACAAGCCGATCCAGACCACGTCGACGAAGTGCCAGTAGTACGACACCACGATGGCCGCGGTCGCCTGAGCCGGCGTGAACCGGCCGAGCGTGGTTCGGGCCAGGAAGTAGATGAACGCGAGCAGACCGCAGATCACGTGCAGCCCGTGAAACCCGGTGGTGAGGTAGAACACCGACCCGTACCCCGTCGCCGAGATGGTGTTCCCGTCGTGGACCTGGATTCGGTACTCGTTCGCCTGCCCGAGGACGAAGATGAGTCCGAGCAGGAAGCTGTAGGTGAACCAGCGACGCAGCTTGTACACGTCGCCCTTCTCCGCGGCGAACACGCCGTACTGGCAGGTGACGCTCGACGCGATCAAGATGATCGTGAAGGGCAGCGCGTAGGCGACGCTGAGCTCGATTTCCTTTCCGTCGGGAAGTGCCATCGGCCAGTGGTCGGCGTGCACGGAACGGATCGAGAAGTACATCGCGAACAAGCCGGCAAAGAACATCAACTCGCTGGACAGCCAGACGATCGTGCCGACGCTGACGATGTTCGGCCGCGTCAGCGAATGCACTCTGCTCGAGTCGAAGCTCGACGCCGTGCTGGTCGAGGTCACCACCGCATTATGGCCCGCCCGAGAGGGTCCGACGCAGCGGGGTAGCCCGTGTCGCCGACCGGTCGTAACGAGGGTGGAACCGCGCGTGGGGGCGCGCTCGGCCGCCGATACGATGCGCCGCATGAGCGCGCCCGCGACGGACACCGTCACCGTGCTGCTGTACAGCAATTCGGCCGCGGTTCGGGCGCAGGTGCGCACCGCTGTCGGCCGCCGTCCGGCCCCCGATTCCCCCCGCGTCGACTGGCTCGAGTGCGCGACGAGCGCCGAGCTCGTCGAGCAGATGGACCTCGGTGGCCTGGACCTCGCGATCCTCGACGGCGAGGCTCAGCCGACCGGCGGCATGGGGCTCGCCCGGCAGTTCAAGTACGAGATCGACGACTGCCCCCCGATCGTCGTTCTGGTGGCCCGCCCCCAGGACGGCTGGCTGGCGAGCTGGTCGCTCGCTGACGCGGTGATCAGCCAGCCACTGGACCCGGTGACCGCCGCCCAGGTGGTGGCCGAGCAGTTGCGCCGCCACCTCCAAGGCATCCCTGTCGTGCGTTGAGCACCGACCTGGCCAACCCGACCTGGCCGGCTCTGCTCTCGGCGCTGATGCGTCGGGAGTCCCTGGATGCGGCCACGACGGCCTGGGCGATGGACGAGATCATGGCCGGTCAGGCGACGCCCGCCCAGCTGGCCGGATTCGCCGTCCTGCTGCGGGCCAAGGGTGAGACCGCGACCGAGATCGAAGGCCTGGTCGCGACCATGCTCGCCCGTGCGCCGGCCGTGCCGGTCGCGGGTCGGGCCGTCGATCTCGTGGGCACCGGGGGCGATCAGGCCCATACTGCGAACATTTCGACGATGGCGGCCGTCGTGGTGGCCGGCTCCGGGCGCACGGTGGTGAAGCACGGCAACCGCGCGGCCTCGTCCGCGTGCGGGGCCGCGGACGTCCTCGAAGAACTCGGTGTCGCCATCGACCTTGACAGCGCCGGCGTCGCCGCCACCGTGGTCGGCGCGGGCATCGGATTCTGCTTTGCGCCCGTCTTCCATTCCGGCCTCCGGCACGCGGGGGCGCCGCGCCGCGAACTCGGCGTCCCGACGGTGTTCAACTTCATCGGTCCGCTCACCAACCCGGGCCGGCCGCCGGCCTCGGCGATCGGGTGCGCGGACACCCGGATGGCACCCGTGATGGCGGAGGTGTTGGCCAGTCGAGGAGACACGGCTCTCGTCTTCCGGGGCGACGACGGCCTCGACGAGCTGACCACGACGACTACCTCATCGGTGTGGGTCGCCACGGGTGGCGGCGTCGCCGCCGGTCGGGTCGACCCGACGGATCTCGGACTAGCGCGCGCCGAGCCAGGAGGCCTGCGGGGCGGTGATCGGGTCTTCAACGCCGCAGTGGTGCGCGACCTGCTGGCCGGGAAGCCCGGACCCATCCGCGACGCGGTCCTGCTCAACGCCGCGGCCGGAATCGCCGCCTACGACGGCCTTTCCTCGCCCGAGGCGCCAACACCAGACGCGACGAGGGCGGCTGACGGCCTCACCGAGGCGTTGGCGGCCGGGCTGGTTGCCGCTCGAGCGGCGGTCGACTCGGGTGCGGCCGCTCGGGTCCTCGACCGGTGGGTCGCGCTCAGTCAGCAGCTCCGCGCGGGTGAGTAATGCGGCCGAGTGACGGTCGTGATCTTGGACTTGATGCCACCTGGCGACGTTAAGTCCAAGATCATCGCCAATAATCGGCCGGTCAAGAATCGGCCACCAAACAATCAGCCCCTAGTCGGAGCCGATTGCGAACGCGGCGTCGAGATCGTGCCGCGAATAGGCGCGGAACGCCACATGAGTGGCGGTGTGCAACACGCCGGGAACCTTGGACAGGCGATTGGCGACCACCTCGGCGATCTCGTCGAAGTCGCGCACCCGAACGATGGCGATCAGGTCGACGTCGCCGGCAACCGAATACACCTCGCTCACCCCGTCCAGATCGGCGATCTGCGCCGCGATGTCCGGGATCTTGTCGGGCTCGACCGAGACCATGACGATCGTGGTGATCATCGCCCGATCCTATGGTCGAGCAGGTCAGGCGGATGCGCGGGCGGGCCGGGCCTCGGTCCGAAGCCGGCGGCGATCCGCGAACGGGCTCCGCCGCCCGGCGCACCGCCTCCGTCTCCAGGTAGGAGCGGAAGCCGCCGGCGCCGAAGGCCGGACAGGTCCACGGCCGCGAGGCCAGTACGAGCCGGGTTCCCGGCTGCTCGAGCCACCGCAGCACGCACTCGGTCTCCTCGGCGAGCGCGGCGGGCAGCGGCCCGGGGCGCAGCGCGTCCGGCAGCACCGTGTCCGCCGTCGCCCGCAACGCATCGATCACCGGACCGGGCGGCGCTCCCCGTACCGCGACACCCGCGGCTGCCAGCCGACCATGCTTGACCACGGACAACTCCCACCCGCCCGAGCCATCAGGGTGCGCGGCGACGAACTCCTCGATGACCGTGAGCGAGGCGATCCGCTGCATCCGCGCGCAGGCGCGAACGACCGCAGCGATGCGATCCCGGACGACGGCGGCGTGTTCAAACCGTTCGTCGGCGGACAGCCGAGCCAGCCGGTCGCGCAGCGGGTCCACGAGCGGCCGGACATCGCCGGACCAGGACGCTCGGACGAGCTGGGCCAGCGCGTTGTAGGCCTCGGGCGATTGGCCGCCCTCGCACGGCGCCCGGCACCGCCCGATGCCGGCGAGGATGCACGCCGCCCGCACCGCGCGCCGGACCGATAGCCGATCGGTGCACTGGCGCAATGGCACCGCGTCGTGGATCGCATCTCGTACCGCCTCGGCTTGACGGGTCGAGCGCAGTGGGCCGAGATAGGCCGCACCGTCGAGGTGGATCGCGTGGACGACCGACAGGCGGGGAAACGGCTCGTTGGTCAGCTTCAGCCAGACGGATCGCTCGGGGAACTTCGATCGACGGTTGTAGCGCGGTTTGTGCGCGGCGATCAGCCGCAGTTCGCGGACCTGGGCTTCGAGGGCGTGCGCGCATTCGATCGGGTCGACGCGCTCGGCCAGCCCGACCATCTCGCCCATCCGGCTGCGGGTCTCGCTGGCGACGAAGTACTGGCGGACCCGGGCGCGCAGGTTGCGACTCGTCCCGATGTAGAGCGGCGTGCCTGAGGCGTCGCGGAAGACGTAGACGCCCGGGACCGGTCGGCAGCTCGTCGGCCAGATGCCGTTTGCGGCGCTGGGCGTCGCTCACCTGCGCGGTGAACGCGCGCAGCTCAGGCAGGGACTGCACGCCGAGATTGCCGAGCCGGCCGAGGAGTGCGTGCAACACGTCGACGGTGGCCCGCGCATCGGCCAGGGCCCGGTGGACCGGCTGGGTGCTGGCCTCGAAGTAGGTCGCGAGGGTGGCCAGCTTGCAGTCCGGTACCTCGTCGCGGGTCAGCACCCGACGGGCCAGGAGCGCGGTGTCGACCACCGCATAGCCAGGCCACCGCAACCCGCGGGCCTGGCAGGCCAGCCGGAGAAAGCCCACGTCGAACGGGGCGTTGTGCGCGACCAGGACGCTGCCGGCGGCGAACTCGAGGAAGGACGGGCAACACCACCGCGATCGACGGCGCGTCGCAGACCATCGCGTCCGTGATGCCGGTGAGCACGCTCACGAACGGCGTGATCCCAACGCCCGGGTCGACCAGCGTCTGAAACTCGCCGATGACCTCGCCCGCGCGAACCTTGACCGCGCCGATCTCGGTGATCCCGTCGTTGCCCGCTCGGCCGCCCGTGGTCTCGAGGTCGACGACTGTGAACGTCGTCTCGCGCAGCGGCTCGTCCAGTTCGTCCAGGCTCAGCTGCTCGTACCGACGACCCGGGACGGCTGGGATCGTGGTCGAGACGGTCACGCCCGGGACGGTAGGCGCGGGGTCTGACGAAATCGGCCAGGCGCGCGGAGCCTGCGGATTACCGTGATCTTATGGCCCGCATCGAGCAGGACGCCCCTGCGCCGGACATTCCGGAGCAGCCGTTGCTCATCGAGCCAGTGCGGCAGCGGTTGATCAACGTCGCCTCCGAGGTGCTCGGCCGGCTCGCCCCGGACGACGTCCCGCCGGCGCTGCGGGGCATTGCCCGGTTCACACCGGCGAAGCGGGCTCGACTGGGGGCGACGGCGCTGGCCGCGGCGCTGGACGCGGACGAGACGTTCCGGACCCGGGTTGCGGACGTCGTCGCCGAGGCCTCGACCCAGCTCGTCGAGGCGCTGCGGTCCGGCGCGCCGACTGCCGCCTCCGACCCGATCGACACCGCGGTCGTCGCCTACCTGATCCGCCCGGCCGGTTGGCCGGCCATTCTCGCCGAAGCGACCGCACAGTGGTCGGCCGAGCATGTCGCTGCGACCGATAGCGCGCTTCGGGTCGAGATCGCTGCATTACGCGATCAGATCGCGGCACTTAGCCGGGAAGCCCGTGGTTCGGGGGAACGCGAAAGAACGGCGGTGGCGCAAGCTCGCGAAGACTCGGCCGCGGAGATCGGTGAGCTGCGGGGCCGGATTCGCAGCCTCTCCGCCCAGTTGCAGGCCGCGCAGCACAGCGTTGCCGAGGCGCAGCGGTCCGGCGAGGAGAACATCCGGCGCCTTGAGACCGAGGCGACGGCGCGCGACGCCGAGCTCCGGCGCGCCCGGTCGCGCATCACCGAGCTGGAGCGGGCCGTCGAAGCCGCGCGGCGCGGTGCCCGCGTAGCCCGTGACATCGACGACGCCCGCTTGTGGCTTCTGGTCGACACGCTGACCGAAGCGGCCTCCGGTATCCGGCGAGAACTGTCGTTGCCGCCGCCCACCCGGCGACCCGCTGACGGTGTCGCCGGTCCGGGCCCAGCGGTCCCTGACCGTCGCTACACCGACGATCCGGCGGCGCTCGACCGCCTGCTCGCGCTGCCCCATCCGCACCTGATCGTGGATGGATACAACGTCACCAAGGCCGGGTATCCGGACCTGCCCCTCGCCGGGCAGCGGACCCGGTTGATCGCCGGGCTGGCCGGCCTTTCCGGCCAGGCGCGAGTAGAGATCACGCTGGCCTTCGATGGCGGGGAGCGGCCGCCGGCAGCTCCGGCGACACCGCGGGGCGTACGGGTCTTGTTCAGTGCCGCGACCGAGACGGCCGACGATCTGATCCGCCGGTTGGTTTCCGCCGAACCGGATGGCCGACCCATCGTCGTGGTCACCTCGGATCAGCAGGTCCAACGGGACGTGCAGCGAGCTGGTGCGTGGGCGGTGCCGTCGGCCGTTTTGCTTCGCCGTCTCGGCCAGAGTTGACGACAGTCAGGAAACTGTCAGACCGCCTTCCTAGCCTGGCCTCGACGCTGCCCGCGACCGTTGCGCGGGCCGACGCGAGGAGATTTCAGATGCTCATCGATTGCGAGACGTGCTCGGTACGGGGCGCAGCGTGCCCGAACTGTGTGATTTCCGTTTTGCTGCCCGCGCTGCCCGGTCCCAACAATGCCGTCGATCTGGACGAATCCGAACGAAATGCCGTTTCCGTCTTCGCGGCATCCGGCCTGCTCCCACCGCTGCGGCTCGTGGCCGCCCCTGCCGAGTCGGAGGATGAGGAGCCGATGCGGCGCCGCGACACCGCGTGAGGCGAATTCTCCACAGACATCCGGCGTGGCGTTGCCTCTTTCCTCAACCATCCCGTAACCTTTCCGAGACCTTCCCAGCTAGTCCGGTATCCACTGTGGATGCCACTGGGCAGGACACCGCCGAATCGCACAGTTGGTCACGGCGTTCCGTACGGAACGGACAGGCCAGCGAACCGGGGACCCAAAGGTCCATGGGGTGAATCGGCGCGGCAGATCGGTCTTTCTGGTCTGTCGCGTTGTAGGGCTACTTCCGGCCCGAACCCGTCAGCTAACCCGGTAGGCGGACGAGGAAGAAGGAGTTCCGCCAATCGTGGCGTCAACTCGTATTGCGGCGCGCCTCCGTGTGGTCATGACGGGGCTCGTCGCGGCGGGAACGGCGGCGTTTCTGATCCCGGCCATCGCGGCCGCCGTGCCAAGGGATCCCGCCCCCGACACCGTCGCGTCGGTTACCCAACGCCTCGATGGCCTAGCCCGACAGAGCGAGTCGCTCGCCGAGAAGTACAACGCGGCGCAGATCAACCTCGCGGCCAAGCAGAAGTCCGCCGCCAAGGCGCAGGGTGCGCTCCGGTCGGCGGTGGCGGCCTACCAGACCGCGCGGGCCCAGCTGGCAAACACCGTGAAGACGCAGTACGAGGGCGCGCAGTTCAGCACGACCGGCGCCTTGCTGACCAGCACGAACGAGGCCAACTACCTCGACAAGATCGTGGCTTTGAACCTGCTCAACGCCCACCGGAGCGCGGTCGTCTCCGAGTTGATCGGGGCTCGAGCGACGGCTGACAAGGCCCAGAAGACTGCGGTCGGTTTGGTGCAGCAGGCCAAGGCCTTGCGGGACAACCTGAGCAAGCAACGGGCCACCGTAGACGCGCAGACCCGCAAGTACACCGACCTGTTGGCGACCCTGAACGCGCAACAGCAGGCCGCATACCGCAACCGCAACACCCCGACCTCCGCGCAGCTCGCGACCACGCAGCCCACCACGATCCCAGCGCAGTCACCGGCACCGCCCGCCGTGGCGGGCGGCAGCGCCAAGGCCCAGACCGCCGTGGCGTACGCGCGGGCGCAGCTTGGCAAGCCCTACGTGTGGGGGGCTGCCGGGCCCGACGCCTTCGACTGCTCCGGCTTGACCATGATGGCCTGGGCCGCCGCGGGCGTACAGCTCCCGCATTACGCACCAACGCAAATGCAGCACGGCTCCGTCGTGCCCATCCAGATCTCGGCCATGGAGCCTGGCGATCTGATCTTCCTCTACCCCGACATCGGCCACGTGGAGATCTATTCCGGCAACGGAATGGCCATCTCCGCCCCACAGACAGGAGACGTGGTGAAGTACGTCAGCGTCGCCTACGACATGCCGAGCATCGTCGGCGTGCGACGTATCGCCTGAGTTTCCACCCAGACCCCCTCGGGAGATTCGACCCCCGGCTACCCCCCGGCCGGGGGCCGAATCTTGTCTAGGGTCGGTTTTCGGCGCGTCGCGCCGCCCTGCCGAACCGCCATCGGCACAGCACTGCGATGCTCGCAGCCGTGCGCCGGACCCTGATCGTCACCAACGACTTTCCGCCCCGCGTAGGCGGAATCCAGTCGTTCGTGCACGCGGTCGCGATGCGGCAACCGCCAGGTTCGGTCGTCGTCTATGCCTCCGACCATGCGGGGGCCGCCGCCTTCGACACGGACCTGCCCTTCCCGGTGATCCGGCACCCGACCGGTCTGCTTCTCCCCACGCCAGGTGCTCGCCGCCGCATCGTCGCGGCGCTGGACCAGCATCGCTGCACCGCGGTCTGGTTCGGGGCGGCCGCGCCTCTCGGCTGGCTCGCGCCGGACCTGCGGCGGGCCGGAGCCGAACGCATCGTCGCCAGCACGCATGGGCACGAGGTCGGCTGGGTCATGCTGCCGGTGGGGCGCCAGGCGATGCGCCGGATCGGCGCGCGGTGCGACACCGTGACCTACCTCGGCGAGTACACCCGGCGGCGGCTGGCCCGAGCGCTCGGGCCGACAACGACGCTGCGCCGGCTCGCTCCGGGCGTCGACACCGAGCAGTTCCACCCGGGCGTGGACGACCGTACCGTCCGAGCCCGGTACGGACTTCTCGGTCGACCCGTCGTCGTCTGCGTGTCCCGCCTGGTCGCTCGGAAGGGACAGGACGTGCTGATCCGCGCGCTGCCGCGAATTCGTCAGCAGGTTCCCGACGCGGCCCTGCTGCTCGTCGGCCGACCTAATCGAGTGCGGTTCGCGCGGTCGCTGGAACGGCTGGCCGATCACGAAGGGGTAGCCGACCACGTGATCTTCGCGGGCGGCGTTCCGGGTGACCAGTTGCCCGAGCATTACGCCGCGGGCGACGTCTTCGCGATGCCCTGCCGTACTCGCCGGCTCGGCCTCGACGTCGAGGGGCTCGGCATCGTGTACCTCGAAGCTTCTGCCGTCGCTCGGCCGGTGATCGCCGGCGAGTCGGGCGGCGCGCCAGAGGCGGTGCGCGACGGCGAGTCCGGCCGGGTAGTCGACGGTCGCGATCCGACCGTCGTGGCGGCCCGGATCATCGACCTGCTGCGAAGCCCGCCGGAACGGGAGCGGATGGGCCGCGCCGGCCGACAGTGGGTAGAGCAGGCGTGGACGTGGGATGTCGCCGCTGCCCGGCTACAGGACCTCGTGCAGGCCTGAGCCGATGCCCGGCATCCGCATTGCCGATGAGACCTGGGTCGCGGCACCGTTGCCGGCAGTTGCCGCCGTCATCGGCGACGCGACGCGGTGGCGGGCCTGGTGGCCGGATCTGCAGCTGCAGGTCACCGAGCGGCGAGGGCTGCTCGGAGTGCGATGGGCCGTGGTCGCGACGGCCCGGGGCCTCGCGGCGACCGGAAGCATGGAGGTGTGGCTGCAGGGATACGCGGACGGCGTGCTACTTCACTACTACCTCCGACTGGATCCGGTCGGTCCACGAACCTCGGCTCGGCCGCTTCGGCGAGCGGGCGAGCGTCACCGGCGGCACGCGCGGCGGATCTGCTGGTCGATCAAGGACGAATTGGAAACCGGGCCGAGCCCGGCGGTGGGCGACGCTCATCCGGCGCGGCGGTAGCCTCACCGCATGCCCGACGAGTCCACCAAGTCGATCACGATCAACGCCGGAGCCGCCGACGTCATGGCCGTCATCGCGGATTTCGACCGGTACCCGGATTGGGCGGGATCGATCAAGACCACCGAGGTGCTCGCCACGGGCGCCGACGGGCGGGCGGAGCGGGTCCGGTTCGCCATCGACGCGGGCGTGTTCAAGGACACCTACGAGCTCGCCTACGTCTGGAGTGGTGACCAGAAGGTGGAATGGGACCTCGTATCCGGGCAGATGCAAAAGGCGCAGCACGGCTCCTACACCCTCGACCCCAGTTCCGAAGGCACCGAGGTGACGTACTCGCTGAGCGTGGACCTCGCGATCCCGATGCTGGGCCTGCTCAAGCGGAAGGCCGAGCGGGTGATCATGGACACCGCATTGAAGGAGCTGAAGAAGCGGGTCGAGTCGGCCTGACGTGCGAATCATCCTTTTCACCGGCAAGGGCGGCGTCGGCAAGACGACGACCGCCGCCGCGACGGCGATCCGTCTCGCCGACCGTGGCGTGAAGACGCTGCTCCTGTCGACCGATGCCGCGCATTCGCTGGGTGATGCCCTGGACCGCCCGCTCGGCGGCGAACCGGTCGAGATCGATCCCAGCCTGTGGGCCGTGCAGATCGATACGCAGCATCGCTTCGAAGTCGCGTGGCGAGACCTGCAGCGGTACCTGATCGACATCCTGGCTCGGGGCGGCGTCGACGCCATCGCGGCCGAGGAGCTCACCGTCCTGCCCGGGGTGGAGGAGGTTCTGGCCCTGCTCGCCGTGCGCGATCTGGCCGCGAGTGGTCAATGGGATGCGGTCGTCGTGGACTGCGCGCCGACGGCCGAGACGCTCCGGCTTCTCGCCTTGCCCGAGGCGCTCGGTTGGTACCTGCAAAAGGTGTTCCCGACCCATCGGCGGCTGGCCCGCGGCATGCGGCCCCTCGCCGTGTTGCTCGGCCGGGGCGAGGCGATCCCGTCCGACGGGGTCTTTCAGGCACTGCTGCAGCTCGCCGACGAGCTGGAATCGGTGCGGGCGATGCTGGCCGACCCGACCTTGACCACGGTGCGTCTCGTCCTCACGCCGGAATCGGTCGTGACCGCGGAGACGCGCCGCACGTTCACCGCGCTGGCTCTGTACGGGTATGCGGTGGACCTCATCATCGCCAACCGGGTCTTCCCCTCCGGCCGGGACGCGTTCCGCGCGACCTGGGTCGCCGCGCAGCGCCGCCAGCTAGACCTCGTGCGGCAATCCTTTGCGGGCCTGCCGGTTCGCGAGGTCAGCTACCGGCCGGAGGAGCCGATCGGCGCCGACGCGTTGCGCGGCATCGCCACTGCGCTCTACGGCGAGCTACCCGGCGAGGATCCGGTCGACTACGGGGCGCCGAGCGAGCTGCTGTCGGTGGACGCTGACGGGGACGGCTACCTCCTGCGCATGTGGCTACCGCTCGTGGCTCGGACGTCGGTGGACGCCGCCCGGGCCGGCGACGATCTGGTGATCACCGTCGGTGCCCATCGCCGGGTGCTCACCCTGCCGAGCGGCCTGCGCCGGTGCGAGGTCGTCGGCGGTGACTTCGTCAACCGGGAGCTGCGCATCCGCTTCCGGCCCGATCCGGCACTGTGGCGGCGAACGTGACGGCAGACCCGCGAGGCGAACAGGCGCGGCCCACGTCCGACGCCGGACGGCTGCTGGTCGACGCGGTACACGAATGGGCGCGCGTGCGATTCGGCGAGGCCGGCACCGCGCATATTGCCACCGGCGCGACCGAGTGCACCTGGTGCCCGATCTGCCAGCTCATCGCGGCCCTTCGCGGCGATCGGCCGGAAGTGGCCGATAAGCTCGCGGCCGCGGCCGCGGCCGTCGTCGACGTCATCGGCGCACTGCTAGAACCGTCCGCCGGGCGAACCTCGGATCGGCCCGAATATCAGACCGCCACCCCGACCGAGGCGGCCTCGGATCCATCGGCCGGGAAAGGGGAAGGCGCAACGGCACCGCCGGCCGCGCAGGGATCGGCCCGGCCCGGCCGGGCCCCCAGCCGCGGGCGCCCGGCCGGCCCGCGGATCCAGCACATCGACCTCGATCCTGCCGCCGCGGGCGACGCGGATCGCTGACGGCGGGGGTAACCGGATGCCGCTCGCCGTTGGGGTCGACATCGGCGGGACCAAGGTCGCGGCCGGCGTCGTGGACGACGACGGCCAGGTGATCGACCGCGAACTGCGCGCGACACCCGGTGCGGATGTCGAAGAGACTGAGCAAGTGATCGCCGACGTGGTGCAGGTGCTCGCCGGCCGTCATGCGGTGGTCGCGGTCGGGATCGGGGCGGCGGGGTGGATCGCCACCGACCGGGCGACCGTGTTGTTCGCCCCACACCTCGCCTGGCGCAACGAGCCTCTCCGGGATGCCCTGTCAGATCGCATCGGTACCCCGGTGACGGTCGAGAACGACGCCAATGCGGCCGCCTGGGCCGAGTACCGGTTCGGATCCGCCCGCGGCGCCCGCATCGTCGTGTGCGTCACCCTGGGCACCGGCATCGGCGGCGGCCTCGTGGTCAGCGGCATCCTCTACCGCGGCGCGAACGGGGTCGGCTGCGAGTACGGGCACATGACCGTCGTGCCGGACGGTCGGCGCTGCGCTTGTGGCAACCGCGGGTGCTGGGAGATGTACGCGTCCGGTACCGCGCTGGCCCGCGACGCCCAGGAGCTCGCAGCCGTCTCGCCGCTGCAGGCCCACCGGTTGCTGGAACTGGCCGACGGCGACCCGCAGCTGCTCACCGGCCCGCTCGTCACGGCCGCCGCGCGGGAGGGTGACCCCGCCGCCGTGGAGATCTACTCGGCGATGGGCCACTGGCTCGGGCGGGGACTGGCCAACCTGGCCGCCATCATCGATCCGACGATCTTCGTCATCGGCGGTGGGGTTTCGCAGGCCGGTGACCTGCTCATCCCGCATGCGCGCGAGACGCTCGAACGCACGTTGACCGGCCGCGGCTACCGGCCGATGCCCGAGGTGACGCTCGCTCTGCTCGGCCCGGAAGCCGGGCTCGTGGGCGCGGCCGACCTGGCCCGTCGCCGGGTGTGACGCCGTGCCCGTCGTGCGGCTGCTGACCTACAACGTCCGATCGCTGCGCGACGACGCCGCTGCAGTGGTGCGGGTAATCCGCTCGGCCGAGGCGCACGTGGTGTGCATCCAGGAGGCCCCACGGCTGCTGCGCTGGCGCGCGAAGTGTGCCGCACTGGCCCGTCGATCAGGCCTGGTCGTCGTGACCGGAGGCCGAACGGCTGGGGCCAACCTGATCATGTCGTCGCTCGACGTCGAAGTCGTTGCCACTGCGGACGTGCTGTTCACCAAGGAGCGGTGGCTGCACCAACGGGGTACCGCGCTGGCCGTGCTGCGCCATAGCGGCACGACGTTTGCCCTGGCCGGAACACACCTCGACCTGGTCGCCGAATCTCGCCTGCGGCACGTTGCCGAGCTGGATCGCGCGCTGTCCCGGATGGTGCCGGCCGAGGTGCCGATCGTGGTGGCGGGCGATGTCAACGATCGGCCCGGATCCCCGACCTGGCAGCGGCTGGCTGAGCGTCGTCACGACGTGTGGGCGGCGGTCGGTGACGGCGATGGATTCACGTTCAGCGCCCGTAACCCGCAGCGCCGGATCGACGGTGTGTTCGCCGACGACGGCGTGCGCCCCCGCTCGGCCCGCGTGATCGATTCGAGCGACGTGCACCGCGCGAGCGACCATCGCCCGGTGTTCGTCGAGCTGGAGCTGGTGAGCCGGTAGTTGTATCAGGTGCGGCGGCTCCTAGCTCCATGGACCGAGCAGTCCGCGAGGAGAGAGAGCGCCATGCCATTGCCGCACGCCACCGAGGCCGAGCCGACCGGGCCCGCGCTGCCGGCGACCGGGAACGCCGAGCCGGGGGTGCATCGGCACGGGCGGAGTTGCTTCTGGCGGATCGACGAGGCTCGATGGTCCTGCGACCGATCCGAGCTGGACAGCGATCAATCCGAATCCCGCTGACCGCCGGTCACTGATCCGGTGCGCGGCGCGGAGCACACTGCAGCGATGGCCGACTGGGACGGTGCCCTCTACGAGCAGGTAAACGCGCTCCAACGGTGGGTGGCCGATCGATCGCTTGCGGACGTCTCGTTTCGGGGTGACGAGCAGGTTCTCGACATCGGTTGCGGAGACGGAGCGATCACCGCGCGGCTGGCCGACCGGCTGCCCAGCGGCCGGATCCAGGGGATCGACGTCTCCCCGCGCATGATCAGCGCCGCGCGAGAACACCATCCCGGCCTGACATTCGACGTGGGTGACGTGCTCACGATGCGCTTCGACGCCGCGTTCGACGCCGTGACGTCGTTCAACGTTCTGCACTGGGTGCTGGATCTTCCCGAGGCGTTCGCCCGCGTTCGCGCCGCGCTGCGACCCGGCGGGTGGGCCCTGGTTCAGTTCGTGGGCGGCTCGTCCCGACCCAGCCTCGAGGCCACGGCGATGAGCGTCGCGGCCCACCCGGAATGGGCGCCCTCGTTCCGCGACTTCGCGGCACCGTTCGTGCATCCGGACCCCGACGAGGTCGTGCGACTGACCACGGCCGCCGGCCTAACGGTGATCGAAGCGACCGTCGATGACCTGCGGTGGGACTTTCAATCGGGTGTCGACTTCCAGCGATGGGCGGGCGCCGGATTCGGCGATTGGACCGCACGCGTGCCTGGCCGCGAAGCCGCCTTCGTCGCCGCCGTCGTCCGCCGCTACTCCCAGATAACCGGCTCCGACCGAGCGCTGTTGTTCACCCAGCTACGAGTCCGGCTCAGCCGCCCCGAGGCCTAGTGTCCGGAGCTCACCGCGGTCAGGGCGCAGCGCCGGCGTTCGGTCGCACGGTGCGGACCGCGTTCAGCCAGCGGCAGACGGTCAGATCACGGCGCCGTCGTCGTCCTCGTCGCCGTCGGAGCCGTCGCGCAACCGCATGATCAGAAGACCGGCGCCGACCAGGATGCCGGCCACACCGGCCAGGAAGGCGAGATCTCCGGGCAGCCCGAGAGCTTGACCGAAGGCGAGCAAGAGGACAGCTGCCGCGACCACCACGAGCGCGAGAATCGTGGCGCTGGCGAGCCGGGGCAACGGCGGCGGTGCCGGCGGCACGTAGTGGTCGTCCGCGTCCGGGGCTGCGGCGGGTAGTTGCAGCCGCATCCGCCAGTCAGCGTCCTCGCGGGTGAGATCGCGTTCCGCGGCGCGGACGGCGTCGATGGTGTCCACGTGCCAATCGCCGACCAGGGCGTCGAATTCTGCCTGCGCATCCACCCCGGCAAGCAGATCCGGTCGGCTGGCCGCGGTCCCGTCCTGCACGGCCGTCCGCGCGGCGACCTCGACGACGGCCCGAGCATCGGTCCGCTCGCCTGCCGCGACATAGAGCCGTTCCCGCGACGCGTCCTCGGAGGACGCCGTGGGTTCCAGGTACGCCGCGATCCGGGCGCGGCGCAGTGCGGTAAGCAACGCGTCGCCCACCGACGGGTCGATGTCTGCCAACGCCACGTAGGCGGGCGCCTCCAGGCCGTTGTCGCGAGTCGGGCCGCAGTCACTCGCCGGGCCACGGTCACTCGCCGGGCCACTGTCGCTCATTGCCGTACCTGCGTCGCCTGCTCGTGGATGAACTCGGTGCTCAGGTCGAAGATGCGCTGCGCGTCGTTGTCCAAGGTAGCGACGTGGTAGCTGTCCTCCAAGATCACCTCGCGCACGGTCGTCGACGTCGCGCCGGCCTGTAGCAGCCGGCCGGACAGCGGTTCGACGACGTGGTCGATCCGGCTCCGGAACATGAGGATCGGAGCCGTCACCTTGTCGAGGTCAGCCAGCGTCACCTTCCACAACTGCTGCATCGAGGCGAACGCGGCGATCGGGGTGCGGTCGTAGGCGAGCTCGTCCGGTCCGGGCATCTTGATGTCGTTGCCGATCGCCGGCTGGCTCTTGATCACCGGGGCCAGGTACCTGGCCAGCCCGGCGAACCGGCGCTGCGTGGCATAGGCAGGGTTCACGAGAACCAGTCCGGCGATGGCTGCGCCTTTCTCCTCGGCCAATCGGGTCACGAGGGCGCCGCCCATCGACAGGCCGCCCGCGAATACGTGCTCACACCGAGTCGCTATGTCCTCGTAGGCCCGCTCGACCTCCCCGTACCAATCCGTCCAGCGGGTCGCGTTCATCTCTTGCCAGCTCGTGCCGTGCCCAGGCAGCCGCGGCAGCCGCACCGTGTAGCCGGCAGCGGTCAGATGTTCTGCCCACGGGCGCAGGCCTTGCGGTGAACCGGTGAAGCCGTGGCTCAGCACGACGCCGATGGAGCCACCGCCGGCGGAGAACGGCTCGGCACCGGGCAGGACGGGCACGGCGTACCTCGTTTCGCGAGCGATGGCACCGGTCAGTCGACCGATCCGCCAATTGTCCCTCATCCGCCCGGCCCAGGGGTCGGTTGGTGGACCCGGCCGATCGTCGGCGGTTAGTGTTTCGATCATCTGCCCATCTCGGGGGCGCGCTGCTGCGCCTGGGGCGGCACGGTGACGTGAGACGGTCGAGCGAGAGGCGGTGGCCCGTGCTCTACGGTTTTCTGAAATACGTCGCTGTGGGTCCGTTCCTGCGGGTCGTGTGGCGCCCGTGGGCCGAGGGCGTCGAGAACGTGCCCGAGCGACGGACCGGCGATCCTCGCTAGCAACCACCTGTCGTTCTGTGACTCGTTCTTCATGCCGGTGTTGGTGCCCCGACGGGTGACGTTCCTCGCCAAGTCGGAGTACTTCACCACGCCGGGCCTGAAGGGCCGTTTCTCGCGCGGATGTTCTTCCGAGGGGCCGGCCAGGTGCCGGTCGACCGCGAGGACTCCGACGCGGCCAAGGCGGCTCTGAATACCGGCGTTCGCATCCTTCGCGAGGGCAGCCTGCTCGGCATCTACCCCGAAGGAACGCGATCCCCGGACGGTCGGCTCTACCGGGGCAAGACCGGCGTCGCCCGCATGGCGCTGGAAGCGGGCGTGCCGGTGATTCCGTGCGCGATGATCAACACCGACGTCATTCAGCCCACGGGCCAGCGGATTCCACAGCTGCGACCTCGCCCGGGCGTCCGGTTCGGCCGACCGCTGGACTTCACGCCGGTACGAGGGAATGGCCGGCGACCGGTTCGTCGAGCGGTCGATGACCGACGAGATCATGTACGAGCTGATGCAGCTATCCGGCCAGGAGTACGTCGACATCTACGCGGCGAAGGTGAAAAAGGCCGAAGGCACCACGGTGGCGTTCGGTGCGCCCCCGGGCCGTCGCGGCGCGGCCGTGACCTCCGCGGGCCCGAGGAGCTGCGAGAAGCGGCGGATCGCATGCCGACCGAGCAGGCCGGGTGAGCTGAGACCCACTAGTCTCGCCCGGCGTGCGGTACTTCTACGACTGCGAGTTCATCGAGGACGGTCGAACCATCGAACTGGTGTCGATCGGGGTCGTGGACGAGACCGACCGCGCGTTCTACGCCGTCTCGACGGACTTCGACCCGGCCCGAGCGATCGACTGGGTGCGCCGGCACGTGCTGCCCAAGCTGCCGCCGATGGCCGATCCGGCGTGGCGTAGTCGCGAGCGAATCCGCGACGACCTGCTCGCCTACCTGCTCGAGCCGGGCGAGCCGATCGAGCTCTGGGCCTGGATGGCCGCCTACGACCACGTGGTGCTCGCCCAGCTCTGGGGCGACATGCGCGCGCTTCCGCCGCAGATCCCGCGGTTCACTCACGAACTGCGGCAACGATTCGAAGACGCCGGCTCGCCGCCCATGCCGATAGCCCCAGCCGATCGACATGACGCGCTCGCCGACGCCCGACACAACCTCGCCCGCTGGCGGGCCATCACCGCGGCCGGGGTCCACCCCGAGGATGCCCTAGGCTCGGCCGGGGCGCGACGTGAAGGCCGTCCACCGTCGGTGAATGGTCTCGAGGAGGACGGCTGATGCGGATCGGAGTGCTCACCGGCGGTGGCGACTGTCCCGGCCTGAACGCGGTCATTCGCGCGGTCGTGCGCAAGGGCGTCGGAATGTACGGGTACGAGTTCGTCGGTTTTCGGGACGGTTGGAAGGGCCCGCTGGAGAACCGCACGATGCCGCTTGGCGTACCCGAAGTCCGCGGCATCCTCCCGCGGGGCGGCACGATTCTCGGTTCGTCGCGCACTAACCCGTTCAAGGTCGACGGCGGCGTCGACATCATCCGGGAGAACCTGCACGCCCTCGACGTCGACGCGCTGATCGCGATCGGCGGAGAGGACACCCTTGGCGTCGCCACGAAGTTGCATGACCTCGGCGTCAATGTCGTCGGCGTACCGAAGACCATCGACAACGACCTCAACGCCACCGATTACACGTTCGGCTTCGACACCGCCCTGAACATCGCGATGGAGGCGATCGACCGGCTGCACACGACAGCCGAGTCGCACCATCGAGCGCTGGTCGTCGAGGTGATGGGTCGCCACGCCGGCTGGATTGCCCTGCATTCCGGTCTCGCCGGCGGCGCCAACGTGATCCTCATCCCGGAGCTGCCGTTCTCGGTGGACCGGGTCTGCGCCTACGTCGAGAGCCGGTTCCAGTCGCAGTACGCGCCGATCCTGGTGGTCGCCGAGGGCGCTACGCCCGACGGCGGCGAGAACGTGCTCCTCGACAAGGGCATGGACGCCTTCGGGCACGTACGGCTCGGCGGGATCGGTGAGTGGCTGGCCGGGCAGATCGAGCATCGGACCGGCAAGGAGGCCCGAACCACCGTTCTCGGCCACATCCAGCGGGGTGGCACGCCGACCGCGTTCGACCGGGTGCTCGCCACCCGATTCGGGCTGCACGCGGTCGACGCGGTGCAAGACGGTGACTGGGGGACGATGGTCGCGCTGCGCGGGACCGCCATCGTGCGCGTCCCGCTTGCGGCCGCCACCGAGACGCTCAAGACCGTGTCACCGGAGCTGTACTCGGAGGCCGAGGTCTTCTTCGGCTGACCCATTCCGGGGCTGTCAGGCGCGACGTCCGGCCGGCGACGAACTAATCTGATTCGGTGGAGTCCAGCAACGTCATCAGCTTCAGCTGTGCCGTACTGGCCTCCGCCGGCAACGCGACGGCTAACGTCATGCAGCGCAAGGCGAGTCTGAGCCAACCCGACATGCAGTTCGGACCCCGGCTCCTCCTCGCCCTGGTCCGCACCCCTACCTGGCTGCTGGGCTTCGCCGGGCTGGTCGGGTCCTTCGTCCTCCAGGCCGTCGCGCTGAGCTACGGCGAACTCTCTGCGGTCGAGCCGATCATCACGCTCGAGGTTCCGCTCACCTTGCTTGTCGCGTCCCGGGTGTTCTCCGGTCGGCTGTCGAGGTACGACTGGGCCAGCATCCTGGTCATGACCGGTGGCATGATCGTATTGGTGTGGTCGCTCGATCCCAGTGGCGGTGACGCCACCGATGTCGATCACCTGACCTATGTCGCAGCCGGGACCGCAACCGCCGCGACGATTGTGGCCCTCATCCTGGCTTCACGCCGCGGCGGCCGGCTGTGGCGGACCGCATGCCTGGGGGCCGCAGCCGGCACCAGTTTCGGGATGACCGCGACGTTGATCAAGGAGACGGTGGAGAAGCTCTCTCGGGACGGCGTGCCGGGGATTCTCATGAGCTGGCAGACGTACGCGGCTGCCTGCTTCGGCATCCTCGGGCTGATTCTCGTCCAGGCGGCGTTGCACGAGGGTCCGCTCGTGGCCGCCCAGCCGGGATTTACTCTCATGGATCCGCTCGTCTCAATCCTGTGGGGTGTGCTCGTCTTCAACGAGATAACCCAGACCGGCGGCTGGCTGGTGCTCGCGACCATCGGCGCATTGGGTGTCGGCTATGGGGTGTTCCGGTTGGCGCGCTCGCCGCTGCTCGCCGAGGTCAAGGAGGAGCTGCCGGCGACGGTACGGGTAGGCCGTCCGGCCGAGAGCCATTGAGCGGCGGCCCATCCGACCAGTCCGGTGGCCCGACTAGGCTGTGCCGGTGACCGTGACCGACCGAACCGAACCGGCGACCCCGGACCTCTACGGGCTCGACGCCTGGCGGACCCGGCCGGTCGCGCAGCAACCCTCGTGGCCGGACGAGATCGCGGTGCGGGAGGTGGCGCTGCTCCTCGCCGGGCAACCGCCGCTGGTCGTGGCCAGCGAAGTGGACCAGCTGCGCGAGCGGCTGGCCGCGGTCGCGCGCGGTCAAGCCTTCCTGCTGCAGGGCGGGGACTGCGCCGAAACGTTCACGACCAGCTCGCAGTCCGACATCGCCGGCAAGGTGCGGGTGCTGCTGCAGATGGCCGTCGTGCTCACCTACGGCGCGTCGATGCCCGTGGTGAAGGTCGGGCGGATCGCCGGTCAGTACGCGAAGCCCCGCAGCGCCGAACTCGATCGCAGTGGTCGGCCGTCCTACCGCGGCGACATGGTGAACGAGCTCACCGGGGATCGCACGCCCGACCCAGGGCGGATGCTGCGGGCGTACCACACGGCGGCCTCGACGCTGAACCTGTTGCGGGCGTATGCGGCCGGTGGCACCGCGTCGCTGGACCGGGTGCATGCCTGGAACGCGGCGTTCGCTCGAAGCACCGACACCGGGGCCCGGTACGACCAGCTGGCGAGCGAGATCGACCGGGCCGTGCGGTTCATGCGCGCCTGCGGCGTCCGCGACGCGGCGCTCGACAGCGTCGAGCTGTACGCCTCCCATGAGGCGTTGATCCTGGAGTACGAGCGAGCGCTCACCCGGATCGAGGACGGGCGCCCCTACGACCTGTCCGGCCATTTCGTCTGGGTCGGTGAACGCACTCGCCAGATGGATGGGGCACACCTCGACTTCGTCTCCCGGCTCGCGAACCCGATCGGCGTCAAGCTGGGGCCATCCGCGACTCCGGAGTTCGCGGCCGAGGTTGTCGAGCGACTCGATCCGGACGGGATGCCGGGCCGGCTCACCCTCATCACCCGCATGGGCAACGCTCGAGTGCGTGATCTCCTGCCGCCGATCATCGAGAAGGTAGCGTCGACCGGCCATCTCGTCGTGTGGCACTGCGATCCGATGCACGGCAACACCGAGGAGACGGGCGCCGGGGTCAAGACCCGGCACCTGGACCGGATCATCGACGAGGTGGACGGGTTCTTCGACGTACATGCCGAGCTGGGCACCCATCCCGGTGGGCTGCACGTCGAGGTCACCGGCGATGACGTCACCGAGTGCATCGGGGGCACCAACGAGCTGACCGCCGCTGACCTGGCCCGGCGGTACGAGACCGCCTGTGATCCGCGGTTGAACATCGAGCAGTCGCTCGAGCTGGCCTTCCGCGTGGCCGAACGGCTGGTCGCCGACCGCCGACGGCGTGGAGTGTGAGCGCTCCGATCGTCGACCTCCGCAGCGACACGATCACCCGGCCCAGCGCCGGCATGCGCATCGCGATCGCCGAGGCCGAGGTCGGCGATGACGTGTACGGCGAGGATCCGACCGTCAACGCGCTCGAGGCCGAGGTGGCGGCGCTCCTGGGGTTTCCGGCCGGGTTGTTCGTCACGTCGGGCACGCTCGGCAACCAGCTCGGCATCCAGAGCCTCGTGCGTCCCGGCGAGGAGCTCGTCTGCGACACGCTGGCCCACATCGCGCGGGCCGAGGTCGGCGCGGCCGCGGTGTTCTCCGGCATCACGTTTCGAACCTGGCGGGCCGACCGCGGGCGGTTGGATCCGGACGCGATCGCCGAGTTGATCGCCCCGGCCGCAGGCCCGCACCTGGTCTCGACGGCGGCGATCGCGGTGGAGAACACGCACAATTTCGGCGGCGGGACAGTGCAGGCGCCCGAGGCTGTGGAGGCCGTCGTCGCGCTCGCCCGCGAGTACGACCTACGCCTGCACCTGGACGGCGCTCGGCTGTGGAACGCTCACATCGCCACCGGCCGGCCGCTCCCTGAGCTGGCGGCCGGCTTCGACACCGTGTCGGTGTGCCTGTCCAAGGGCCTGGGCGCGCCGGTGGGGTCGGTGCTGGTCTCGAGCTCCGAGCGGATCGCCGATGCGCGGGTGTGGCGCAAGCGGCATGGTGGCGGAATGCGGCAAGCCGGCGTCCTGGCCGCAGCCGGGCGCTACGCGTTGGCCCACAACCTGTCTCGCCTGGCCGACGACCATCGACGGGCCCGCTTTCTGGCTGCGTCCTTGGGCGTCGACCCCTCCACGGTCGACAGCAACATCGTGATGCTCACGGTGCCCGATGCCGCCGAGGTGGCGGGAAAGGCCCGCGCCGCCGGAGTCCTGATCTCTGCACTCGGCCCGCGGTTGCTGCGCGTCGTCACTCACCTGGATGTCGACGACGAGGCGATCGAGCGGGCGATCGATGTGCTGGCGCCCCTCGTCGGCTAACAGCAGCCGGTCAGCCGGCCAGGTGGCTTGCGCCCATCCGGCCGACCAGGACCGGGATCGTGGTCACGGCGTCCGCGAGCTCCGCGAGCGAGTCGTCGGCGAGGGCTTGCGCGCCGTCGCACAGCGCCGTCTCCGGATTGGGATGCACGTCGACCATCACGCCGTCCGCTCCGGCGGCCATGCCGGCCCGGGCCAGCGGCACGACCAGATCGCGGCGACCGGCGGCGTGGGACGGGTCGACGATGATCGGCAGGTGGGACAGCCGCTGGATCATCGGGATCGCGGAGACGTCGAGCATGTTGCGAATCGCCGGTTCGAACGACCGCACGCCCCGCTCACAGAGCACGATGTCGAGGTTTCCGCGCTGCGCGATGTACTCGGCGGCCATGAGCCATTCCTCGTAGGTGGCGGTGAGGCCCCGTTTGAGCAGGACCGGCTTGCCGGCCGCCCCCACGGCCTGCAGCAGGCCGAAGTTCTGCATGTTGCGGGCTCCGACCTGCAGCATGTCGGCGTGCTCGGCCACCACGTCGACCTCGCTCGCGTCCATGACTTCGGTGACGACGGGTAGCTGCACTTCGTCGCGGACCTCGGCCAGGATTCGCAGCCCGGCCAGCCCGAGGCCCTGGAACGCGTAGGGCGACGTCCGCGGCTTGTAGGCCCCGCCGCGAAGCAAGGTGGCTCCGGCCCGCTTGGCCATCCGGGCCGCTTCCAACGTCTGGCTGGCGGACTCGACCGCGCACGGTCCCGCGATGAGCGTGAATGTCTCCGGACCGATCGGGACGCCGCCCACGCGTACGGTGGACCGTCGAGCGTGGTTCTGCGCCGATACCAGCTTGTAGGGCGCGGTGATCCGCATCGTCTCGGCCACGCCGGGCAAGCCGTCGGCGTCGAGGGTCTCCAGGACCTCCTCCGAGCCGATCACGCCCACGATCGTGCGCATGACGCCGCGGCTGACGAACGCCTGACCCCCATGGGCCTCGATGTGGCTCACGACGCCGGCGATGTCCGCGTCCGATGCCTCCGGAGCCATCACGATGACCACGGCGTGTGAGCCTAGTGCGCCGGCGAACGTATGCATCTTCCGCGGCTCCGGCAACGGAGCGCTGGCAACGGTCGGGCGGTCCGGCACATGACGGTCGTGATCTTGGACTTACCGCTCTCTGGCGACGATAAGGCCAAGATCACGACCGTCGGGGGCCGCGCAAATGCGGCGGGGAGGAGCCCCGGCTCAGATGACGTGGAGCGTGACGGTGTCGCCGCGGTGCACCTGAGTGCCTGCGGACGGATTGACCGACGTGACCTGCCCGAGGAGACCGCCGAGATACTTGTGCACCTTGACCTTGAGCCCGAGCGCTTGCAGCTCGGACCGCGCCGCGTCGGCATCGCTGCTCAGCGAGGGGATGGTGACCAGGGTCCCCTGCGAGACGGTGATCGTTACCGTGCTGAGCTTGACGGCGTGGTCATTACCGCCGGGTTGCTGACTGATGACCTTGCCCTCGTCCACCGTGTCGCTCACGTCCGTGCGCACGGTCACCGTGAAGCCGGCATTCGTCAGGGTGCTGGTCGCATCGTCCTGCGATTGGCCCGTGACGTCCGGCACGGTGAGCATCGGGCGCCCGCTGGACACCAACAGCCTGACGGCCTGCCCGCGCTTCACCGGCGTCCCGGCCGATGGATCGGTCCCGATGACGGTGCCTTGCGGGACGGAGTCGCTGGCCTGCTGGGCGACGCTGATCTGGAACGGAAACCTCGCGAGCGCGGCCTTGGCCGCGTCAGCGCTCTGACCGTGGACATCCGGGACGGCGAACCGCTCCTTCCCGGACGACACGATCAGGGTGATCGAGCGGTTGTGAGTGAGCTGCGACCCGGACGGCGGATCGGTGCGGATGACCGAGTTCTTGGCGACGTTCTCGCTGTACTCGGTGGTCACTCCCGGCCGGATGGAACCCGGCGCCCCGAAGCGCTGACTGGGCGATCGACTGCGGCTCGCCCGACACGTTGGGCACCTTGGAGTACCGGCCGGACACGAACCACCAAGCGCCGACGCCGGCCACCAGTCCGAGCAACAGGATGATGAGCGTCACGACGAGCGTGCTCCGGCGGCGCCGCTGCCGAGCGGTTGCCGTCCGGCCGTTACGCGGCCGCCTGGTTGAGTCGCCCCGAGTGGCATCGGCACCACCGGCGGCCGATTCGAGCGGGCCAGCGACGGCAGTGTCGTGCCGCCGGGCTTCGATGCCAACCCGGTCGGTGGGCAGCTCAGCCACGACGTCGCTGGTCTTGCTGTCCGCCGCGTGTGCCGCTGTGCGAGCCGCCGGAGTGGTGGGCGCCGGCGAGGCCGGCGCAGCGCGGCGACGCGGCGGGATCGGCACGACGGGCAGGCGGAGCGCAGCGCGGATCCTTCGCAGCTGGGCGAGGAACTCATCCGCGTCGGCCGGCCGGAAGGCCGGATCGGTGCTGGTCGCTCGCACGACGATCTCGTCCAGCTCGGCCGGGGTGCTGGGCATGCGGGCGGACGGGGCAGGCACCCGGCCGTGGACGTGCTGGTAGGCGATGGCCATGGCCGAGTCGCCCGCGAAGGGGGCATGACCGGTCAGCAGCTCGAAGAGCACGACGCCGACCGAGTAGACGTCCGAGCGTTGATCGCAACGGCCTCGGCTGATCTGCTCCGGTGGGCAATACGCGACCGTGCCCATCATGACGCCGGTACGGGTCATCACGTCTTCGGACTCGACCGCCCGGGCGAGGCCGAAATCGGCGACTTTCACCACACCGTCGTTGGAGATCAGGATGTTCTCGGGCTTGATGTCCCGGTGTACGAGGCCGGCGCGGTGGGCTGCGGTGAGCGCACTGAGCACCGGTTCGATCACCGCAACGGCGAGCGCGGGCGTCATCGGCCCGTGTTCGCGCAGCAGGTCACGGAGGGTGTGGCCCTCGACGAGCTCCATGACGAGGAAGACGTGGCCCGCGTCGGCCCCCTGGTCGAAGACCGAAACGGCATTGACGTGAGACAGGCGCGCGGCCGCCCGGGCTTCGCGAGCGAACCGGTCGCCGAACGCCGGGTCGGTGGACAGGCCGGCCGACATGACCTTGACGGCGACGCGCCGGTCGAGCCGCGAATCGACGGCGCTGTACACGATGGACATGCCCCCACGCGCGATGCGCGCGGTCAGGAGGTATCGGCCTTCTAGGACCCCGCCGACCAGCGGGTCCTCGGTGGCCGTTTGCACAGCATGAAGTTTAGATCGCTCTGACGGCACCGTCTGCCGCCGACACTCGGCGCTCGACGGGCGCAGCGATTTGGGACGGGGAGCCGGAATGATCGGACCGGTCAACTTGCGTAATAGCGTCCCGAAAAACGGAGATCGCGTGGACTTCAGCAGGCAGCTCGTGCCGGAGCAACCACTCGCGCCGAGCTGATCAGCATCACGGAATCAGATGCTCCGAAGTGCGGGCGGTTCCACGTGGTGGCGCTTTAGGCTGCCCAGATGGTCGGGAACGCGCGGATGGGCACGGACCGGGCGCACGGGCTCCCCGACGACGAGACGGGCTGGGGCAGTGCGGATGTCCGCTCGGGCCGGGCCGAGCTGCTCGCCGACGCCGATCGTCCCCAGGGCTGGCTGCTCCTGCTCGACCGGATCCGACAGTCCTACGTCGACCTCGATGACCCCACCTATCTCGACTTCGAGTACGCCCGCATCCTGGCCGACGTCCTCGACGCGTTGCCCCCCGGCCCGCTCACGGTCACGCACGTCGGTGGCGGCGCGTTCACCCTGGCCCGTTATGTGGCGGCGACGCGGCCGGGGTCCGCGCAGCTCGTCCTCGAACCGGACGATTCGCTCACCAGTCTTCGTCCGGTCCCGGTTGCCGCTCCGGCGCGGGTCGCGAGTGCGGGTCCGGGCCGCGGACGGTCGCGCCGGTATCCGGGCGCTGCGGCCCGGATCCGCCGACGTCGTCGTGCTCGACGCGTTCGCCGGTGGCCGGGTGCCCGCGGATCTCACGACGACGCAGGCCATGAACGACATTGCCCGCGTGCTTCGAATCGACGGGGTGTTGCTGGCCAACCTGGCCGACGGCCCACCGCTTCAGTACCTCCGTCGCGTGCTGGCGTCGGTTCGTACTGCGCTTCCGGAGGTACTCGCCGTCGCCGATGCGGCTGTCCTGCGCGGACGTCGATTCGGCAACATCTGCCTCGCCGCGAGCCGAACGGTAGTGCCCGAGGCGGCGATCCGGCGTGCGGCCGCACGGGCTGAGTTCCCGTTGCGAGTGCTTGCCCGGCAGCGCCTGCTCGATTTCGTCGGCAGCGTGACGCCGCTGACCGACGCCCATTCGCTCCGATCGCCACCGCCCCCGGACGACAGCTGGCGCGTCGGCGAGGCATGATCGACGGGTGCCGACCGGTCCGCGCACCCACACGAACCGGACCCGGGCCGAGTCGTTCGGCTCGGACGCCCTGGCTTACGACCGCGTCCGGCCCGGCTATCCGCCGGAGCTGATCGACGACCTGGTGGCCGACGGCCCGCGGTCCGCGCTAGACGTCGGATGCGGAACAGGCAAGGCGGCTCGGCTGCTCGAGGCTCGCGGCGTCCGGGTCCTGGGCTTGGAGATCGACCTTCGGATGGCCGAGGTGGCTCGCGGTCACGGCATTCCCGTCGTGGTCAGCGCCTTCGAGACCTGGGAGGCCGATGGGCGCAGCTTCGACCTGATCGTCAGTGGACAGGCGTGGCACTGGATCGACCCGGTCCGCGGGGCGCGCAAGGCCGGCGCGCTCTTGCGGCCCGACGGTGTCCTGGGACTGTTCTGGAACTTCGCCCAGCTCGAACCGGCCGCTCGACGGGTCGTCAACGCCGCCTACGACGCGGTCGCGCCGGAGCTCAACGAGACGTCGGTGCTGCGCGGCAACGGGCCGGCCACCCTGCCCGGTCACATCGAGACGCTCCGACGCACCAGAGGATTCGGCCGGGTCGAGCGGCGCCAGTACAGCTGGCAGAAGGTCTACCGACGGGACGAGTGGCTGGCGTTGATCCGGACGCACAGCGACCACAGCACGTTGCCACCGGATCGGCTGCGCGCCCTGCTCGTCGCGGTCAGCGCCGCATTCGACGCGATCGGCGGCAGTGCGATCGCGAAATACACGACGGACGCGGTATTCGCCCGCAGGCAAGGCGTGGCAGTCTGATTCGCATGTCCGACCCGGCCTGGCTCGACGTCTCGGCGCAGATAGAGCTGATCAGCGTCACCGACGCCGCCGCCGTGCTGGGCGTGACCGAGACCCGGGTGCACCAGTACCTGCGCGACGGGATCTTGGTGGGCTTGCGGCCGCCAGGCCAGTCCCCGCAGGTTCCGGCCGACCTCCTTCAGGGTGCCGCCGTGGTGAAGGGTCTGCCGGGGACGATCACCCTGCTCCGGGACGCCGGCTACGAGGACCACGAGATCGTGGCCTGGCTGTTCCGCGCGGACGATTCGCTCCCGGGCACGCCCATCCATGCCCTGCGCGAGAACCGCGGCCGCGAGGTCAAGCGGCGCGCCCAGGTCGCCGGCTACTGACGCCGGATGAGTCATCTGCTCTATGTGGCGCTGCTCGCCGGCTGCCTGATCGGGACGGCCGCGGTCGAGGCGCTGTGTGGCACTCGGGTGTACGCGCGATGGCGGCGCCTGCTCGGGGCGCTGCTCCCGACGGTGGTCGTCTTCGGCAGTTGGGATATGTACGCGATCGCGCGCCACCAATGGTCCTACGTGCCGCGCTGGGTGACCGGAGCGCGACTACCCGGAGGTCTGCCGCTCGAGGAGCTGCTGTTCTTCCTGGTCGTGCCGACCTGCTCGGTGATCACCCTGGAAGCCGTGCGCCGGTATCGCCCGGCCTGGCTGGTCGGCGACGAGGCCGGAGCCGGAACCATGACCTACACGAGCTTGGCCCTGCTCGGCGTCGCGACGGTCGCGCTGGTCGACGGCCTAGTGCTGCGGACGAATCTGCTGCGTCGAAAGGCGTTCTGGACGAGTTACGCGATCATCCTGGGCTTCCAGCTGCTCGTGAACGGCGTGCTCACCGGGGTGCCGGTGGTGCGGTACGACCCGAACGTGATCATCGGATGGCGGATCGCCTACGCGCCGGTCGAGGACCTGCTCTTCGGGTTTGCCCTGGTGCTGCTCACCCTGTCGACGTGGGTGTGGCTCGGTCGACGCGCGCGCGCCCGCCGGTCGTCCGACGTCTCGTCCGGATCCACCAGGCGTTGACGGCGGCGGGTCCGGCAACGCGCACTCGACGGCGCCACGGGACCGAGATCCGGCCGGAGAACACGTCGTACTCGGCCCGCTCGACCTCGTCGAGGATCCTGCGGTAGAGCGCGAAAGCGGTGCGCAGACAGTCCCGCGACGTTGCGTCGACGAGGTCGATGCCCGGCGCCGCCGACCGGTAGAGCCCACGGGCGCGGTCGATCTCGCTCGCGAGCAGCGCTCGGATCGGGCCGTCGACTCGCCCCGTGCGCGTCGCGTGCGCGAGCCGTTCGCGATCGACGCCGCAGGCGCGCAGTGAATCCTGCGGAAGGTAGATGCGCCCCAGGCGGAGATCTTCGGCGACGTCCCGGATGAAGTTGGTCAGCTGGAACGCGACGCCGAGGTCGATGGCGTGGGGCCGCAGCGCCGGCCACGGGATGTTCTCGTGAGCCCGTCCGAGGATCGGCATCATCTCCAGGCCGATCACGGCCGCCGAGCCCCAGGTGTAGCGAGTCAGATCGTCGAACGTGGCGTACTCGGTGACGGTCAGATCCATCCGCATCGAATCCAGGAAGTCACGGAAGTGGCTGACCGGGATGTCCCAACGGCGGATGGTGTCGATGACCGCGAGGCAGACCGGATCGGCGGATCGTCCTCGTTCCAGATCGGCCAGAACCCGCGTCGCTCCACGAGACGAGTCGGCGCTCCCGTTGCCGATCGTCGCCGAGAGCTCGACGATGTCGTCGGCGTAGCGGGCGAAAGCCGTAGAGGGCGTGGACGTAGCGGCGTTTGACCCGCGGGAGCAGCAGCGTGGCCAGGTAGTAGGTGCGGCCGTGGCGAGCGTTCAGTTGCGCGGCACTGTTCGTAGCCTTGACGTAGTCGCGCGTCCTCGAGACCGGCGGCATCGAGCGCCTAGGCTCATCGCGAGCCCGCCCCGTCCGGCGCGGGCCGATCACCCGCTCGGCGGCGAGCCGGCCGGAGATGAGCGCCATGGGCACGCCGACGCCGGGCTGAGTATTTCCCCCGCAGAACAGCAGATTCTCTATTCGGCGGTCCATCGTCGACGGCCGGAACGGGCCGGTCTGCCAGAACGTGTGCGCCGCCGCGAACGGTGTGCCCGCCGCCAGCCCGGCGCCGGCCCAGTCGAGCGGTGTGACGAGCCGCTCGACCTCGATCGCGTCGGCAAAACCGCGATAGCCGCGGGCCTCGATCGCGCTGATCAGCCGCTCCCGGTAGCCGGGGCCCTTCCGTGTCCCAGTCGACTGACTCGGCGGTGAGCGAGGTTCGGCGCCGGGAACAGCGCGTAGTACACGTGCTTGCCGGCCGGAGCGAGCGTCGGATCGGACTTCGTCGGCGTCGTGATCAGGAACGACGGATCGCTCATCAACTGCCCGTCGACGATGATCTCCCGAAACGTGTGCTCCCAGGCCGCACCGAATTCGATCGTGTGATGCGCGGTGTCGGCGTAGCCGGCGCGTCGATCCGGCGTGCAACAGCACGCACGAGGGCGAGTACCGCAACCGGCGCACCCGCCGCGGAGTGCCGTCCGTGGTGAACAGCGAGCGGTACGCCACGGCCAGGTCACCGTTGACGACGACGACATCGGCCGGGATGCGCTCGCCGGACGCGGTGTGCACGGCCCGTGCTCGCCCGTTCGTGACCTCGATCCGCGTCACGGACGTGCCGTAGCGAATGGTGACACCGTGCTTGGTGCCCGCGCCGGCCAGCGCGCGCGGGACGGCGTGCAGGCCGCCCTCCGGGAAGTAGACGCCGCCCACGCAGTCCAGGTAGGTGATCACGGCGTAGATCGCCAGCGCCTGGGTCGGGGCCACCCCGGCGTACATCGCCTGGAAGGTGAAGATCCGGCGTAAGCGCTCGTCCCGCAGGAAGGTGGCAATCTTCGGCGCCAGTCGCCGGAAGCCGCCCAGGCCCACCAGCCGCAACAGCGGTGCCCCGACCAGTTGCACGGGCGAGTCGAGATTGCGGTCGATGAAGTGCGGCATCTCGACCGCATACAGCTCGCGCAGGTAGGCGACGAGGCGGCGGTAGCCCGCGGCGTCGTCGCGCACCGCACACCCGCGAGATCTCGTCCGCCATCGCGTCCGGATCGGCGCGCACGTCGATGACCGAGCCGTCGGCGAACCGAGCGCGATAGGCCGGATCGAGGCGACGCATCCGCAGCCAGCGGTCGGCGGACTCGCCGACCGCGGCGAGCGTCGACTCCACCAGGTCGGGCGCGGTGAGCACGGTCGGGCCGGTGTCGAACGTGTATCCGGCTTCCTTGTGCACTCCGGCGCGGCCGCCGGGAACATCGGCCTGCTCGACGACCGTGACCTGGCGCCCGGCGCCGGCCAGGTGCAGCGCAGCGGACAGCCCGCCGAGTCCGGCGCCGACAACGACAACCGAGTCGGTCGGGCCGGGCACCGTGCGCACTCTGCGACGGTAGCCGCGTCGGCCGATCCGGCCTCGTCCGCCGCCTCAGTACGCTGGCCGCATGTCACGCACGGTGCGCGAGTGTCTGGACACCGGACAGCCGACGTTCTCCTTCGAGTTCTTCCCCCCGAAGAGCCGCGAGGACGACCGCCGGCTGTGGCAGACGATTCGCCAGCTGGAGCCGCTGCACCCGTCCTTCGTCTCGGTGACGTACGGCGCCGGCGGAAGCACGCGCGACCACACGATCGAAATCACCGAGCAGATCGCGTCCGACACCACGCTGCTCCCAGTGGCCCACCTGACTGCCGTCAATCATTCGGTCGCGGAGCTACGAGCCATCGTCGGGCGGCTGGCCGACGCCGGCATCAGCAACATGTTGGCCCTGCGCGGAGATCCACCGGGCGACCCGATGGGTGAGTGGGTGGCGCACCCGAAAGGCCTGGCCTACGCGTCGGAGCTGGTCGCCCTCCTGCGCTCGCATGGCGCCCGCTCGGTCGGCGTCGCCGCCTTCCCGTACAAGCACCCGCGCTCGCCGAGCGTCGACGCCGACACGGCGCACTTCGTGGCCAAGTGCCGCGCCGGCGCGGATTACGCCATCACCCAGATGTTCTTCGAGGCCGACGCCTATCTGCGGCTGCGCGATCGAGTGGCCGCGGCCGGCGGGGAGACCCCGATCATCGCCGGACTCATGCCGGTGACGTCCATGACGACAATCGAGCGGTCCGAGCAGTTCACCGGAGCACCGTTCCCGCCGGCTCTCGGCGCGCGATTCGCCGCGGTGGCCCATGACCCGAAGGCGATTCGGGCCTTGGGCGTCGAGCAGCTGTCCGGCCTCGCCGAGCGGCTGCTCGACGAGGGCGTGCCGGGAATCCACTTCTACACGCTCAACCGGTCGACGGCGACCCGCGAGGTGTGGCGCAACCTACAGCTCTCCGCCCGCCTCTGATTCCTGCTCCGGCAACTAATCGTGCTGCGGCAACCTGCTGTTACGGCAACCAGTCGTGATCTTGGACTTGCTGCCTCAGAGCGACGATAAGTCCAAGATCACCGCGGCAAGCGACCTCACGCCGGCCCGATGAGGTCGGCGACGATCCGGGCCGACATCGCGACCAGCGGCAGTCCGCCGCCCGGATGGGTCGACCCGCCGACGAGGTACAGCCCCCGGAACGGCGTGGCGTTGGTGGGCCGTCGAAAGCTGCCGTGCACGCCGTGCAGGGCCGGCCCGTAGATGGCACCCCCGGGAGCGCCGGTCCGATGCTGCAGGTCGGCGGGTGTCAGGGTCTGGCTGAAGACCACCCGCTCGCGGACCGGTAGCCCGCGCGCGGCCAGCAGCGCGATGATCCGGTCCGCGTAACTGGAGGCCAGGCCCGGAACCGTCCAGTTCATCTGGCCCCGGCGGCCGTCGCGGCCATGCCGGGGAGCGTTGACGAGCACGAACCAGGACTCGTGGCCCGGTGGATGCAGGGCCGAGTCGTCGGGCGCGGACACGTAGATGACCGGATCAGCGACCGGCAGTCCCGGACGCCCGAACACGGCGTCGAACTCGGCGTCGTAGAGGCTCTCGGCAAACAGCACGTTGTGGTGGGCCAGACTCGGTGTCCGGCCGCGCACCCCGAGCAGCAGCACGAACGCGCTCAACGAGTCGGCGACCGGCACCCGCCGCGGCCGGGGTGACAGCAAGCGGCCGTACACCGTGGAGGCGTCGGCGTTGGCGACGATCACGTCGTAGTGTTGCGTCGATCCGTCGGCCAGGAGGATCGACTCGATACCGCTGAAGCTTGCGGAGATCCGGATGACCGGGCAGTTCAGCCGGATCGTCCCGCCCCGGTCGCAGACCCGGTCGGCCAGCGCCGTGGCCAGCCGCCCCAGGCCGCCCTCGACGTGCCACGCGCCGCTCATGTGCTCGAGGTAGGGGATGACCGACATGACCGCCGGAGCATGCCGCGGGTCGGAACCGGCATAGGTGGCATACCGATCGAGCAATGTCCGCTGCCTCGGATCGGTCAGGTACTGGCGTCCCAGCTGCCGCAGCGTGCGGCCGAATGCGACCGTTCGCACGTCGGCGGGGCGGATGAGACCGCGGGCCGCCGAGCGGATGCTCAGCGGCCGTCCGAGGACGCGATCGCCGACGACGTCCCACATCTGACCGCCTCGACGGATGACCGACGTCCAGGCAGCACCTGCGCCACCGCCGAGCGCTTGCTCGAAGCGCGCCGCCTGGTCGTCCAGGTCCCGCGTCGTCGTGACGATCGTGCCGTCACCGAAGCGGTAGCGAACCATGGGCTCGAGCTCGCGGAGGGACAGCACTCGATGGATCGAATCTCCGGTGGCGGCGAACAGCTCGGCGAAGACCTCGGGCATCGTCAAGACGGTCGGCCCGGTGTCGAAGCGGAAGATCCCGGCATCGGTTCGGCGCTCGATGACGCCGAGCTTGCCGCCGACCGCGCCGGACGCCTCGAACACGTTGACCGTGTGGCCTTGGGCGGCGAGTCGCGCGGCCGCCGCTAGCCCGCCGACGCCGGCCCCCACGACACCGACGCGGGCCATCAGCGCGCGACCTCGATCGGCCGACCCTTCCAGGCCAGCGCACCGCGCCGATGACCGGCGATGGACCGAGTCGTCAGCCCGGCCACCACCGCCACCGACACCGGATGGGCGAGCGGGTCCGGCCAGACCCGGGCGCCGCATCGAGCCGCCGCGAGCATCCGTCCGGCCACGCCGGCCAGATATCCGACGGTGCCCACGACTGACCCCCGGACCATGGCGATCGGCGGGACCAGGTACATGACGACGAGCAGGACCAGGACCGCCATCGCGCCGGGCTCCGAGCCGAAGGCCGCCCACAGCGACTTGGCGTAACCGTCGCGAAGATCCACCCAGCCGTCGTACATCCGGCACGCGCCCAGGCCCGTGCCGTCGACCACCCCGCCTCGCGCGCCGTGCCGCCGCAGTTCCCGGGCCAGCGCGACGTCGTCCAAGACCGCGGCACGCACCGCCGCGTGGCCGCCGGCCCGCTCATAGGCAGCGCGGCGCACAGCCAGGAATTGCCCGTTCGCGACGGCCATCGACGGCCGGCGCGCGTGTTCGGCCAGCCGCAGGGGCAGGAAGGTCAGCCAGGACCACTGAAGCAGCGGCTGGACGATGCGCTCGGCCACGCTGCCCGCGAGCTGGCGCGGGTACGGCGAGACGAAGTCCAGAGCGTGACGATCCAGCAGGCCGACCGCGGCCCGGACCGCATGGGGAGCCAGCTGCACGTCGGCGTCCACGAATACGAGCACATCCGAGACGCGTGCCGCCCGGGCCAACTGATGGCAGGCGTGCGGCTTGCCGAGCCAGCCCGGGGGGAGCGGCCGACCGGTCATGATCCGGACCCGGGTTTCGCTCCCGGCAACCACCCGGGCCAGGTCACCGGTTCCGTCGCGTGAGCCGTCGTCCAACACGATGATTTCCGGGGCCGGCTGCCCGTCCTGGGCGAGCAACGAGCGCAGGCACGCCGCAATGCGCGACGCCTCGTCCCGCGCCGGTACCAGGATCGAGACCGTGGACTGCGACGCCGGATCGTCCTCGGTCACGGGCCGCCGGAGCAAGGCAGCGTTGAGCGCGGTGTGGACGGTGCCGAGGACAGTCAGGCCGGTCCCGATGCGCACGAGAAACGGCCCCCCGCTCATCGGTGCCGCACCAGAGCCACCGCCAGCGGAACGGCGACGAGTCCCATGCCGAGCGCGCCCCACAGCGCGGCGGCGCTCAAGCTCAGGAAGGCGCTGAGCGCCAGGATCGACGAGACGTACGTCCACAGGTAGAGCGCCAGCATCGGGCCGTCCGGGCGCACCGACCGCGAGCTCACGATGGCCTGCACGGCGATTGACACAACGGCCGACACGACGAGCCAGCCGAGCAGGTTGGTCAGCGGAACCGTCGGCACGCCGGGGAGGTGAGGCGTGGGATCCCGCCAGGTCCAATGGCCGGCCGTGACCATCTGCGGATCAAGGAAAAGGTCCCACGACGCCAGGGCCCAGGTGCCGATCGCCACCTGGGCTGCGCGCGTCCGGGCCAGTCGGCGGGCGACGACGGCCGACGGCCACGCCATCATGGCCCACGCCAGCCCGACGATGATCGGTACGCCGGCCAGCCGCGGCCCCAGGCTGGCCGCGTACCCGTAGGACCCGAACGGAATGCCGGCGTGCACGCCAAGGATCTCGGCCGAGAACCCGATCCCGCCGCTGAGTGCCACGGCGCAGAGCCCCCGGGACGCGCCGACGCTTCCCACGGCGTGCATCGCCACGGCCACCGCGAAGATCACCACGACCGCGGCTGTGACCCGATCACGTGTCGACTCGTGCACCAGCGGATAGCAGACCTGCAGTGTGACCGTGGCGAGGGCGCAGACGATCGCCGCGGTGCCGAACGGGCGGGCGGGTGACAGGCCCGCCGGGCGTAACTCAGCGATGGGCAGCGTCACGGGGCCTCGTCCAGGGCTGACTGATCAGGGGGAGGCGGGCGCCGAGCACGGCGAACGGTCGTGCGTCACCGGGGAACAGATAGTTGCGGGCCAGGTCCTGGAAGCCCATGGCTCGGTACAACCGGAAGGCCCGGGTGTCGGCGTCCGGAGTCGACAGCAATATCGACCGGTGGGGGACGCCCGCGGCCAAGGATACGAGGATCCGGTGGCCGAGGCCCTGGCCCTGATACGTCGGCAGGACGTGGATCTCGGACAGCTCGAAGGCGTCCGACATCCAGTCAGCCGCGACGCTCGGCGACAACGCCTTGCGTACCAGATCGTGCCACCACTGACCTGCCGTCGTGGTGTACCCGTAGCCGAACCCGACGAGGGTCCCGTCCGTCCGCACGGCGACCCGGCAGGTGAATCCGCGATTGGTCGTGTGGCGACGGGTTGTCACCGATCGTTGGGATCCGGCATAGCCGGGATAGTTCATCGCCAGGACGTAGATCGCCATGGCGTCGTTCACCCGAGCCGACAGTTCGGGCCCCGACCACTCACGGATGTGCACATCGCGTATATCGACCGGGCCGCCGCGCGTCCGCTGGCGCTTCTCGTCGCGGGCGGTCATGGGAGATCCGCCAACGGGTCGCCACCATCGATCGTCCCCGCCGTGCCGAGCACGGCGAACCGCGCGAACAACGCCTCGGCGAACCAGCCTCGCTGCCGGGCCTGCCCAATCACGGTCCGGTGCGGTTCGCCGTGGTAGGCGAAGTGGGTCAGTGCGGTGTTGTCCCGCCACAGGCTGAATGTCCCCTGTACGCCGAGCGGTGCTTCGCCGATACCGAAAGCGAGACACAGTCCGTCCCGCCGGGCCAGGTCGGCGCTGATCGCGGGAACCGACCGCCAGAACACCGCAAGCCGCGGTGGCCGGATCCGACCTCGGGTGATCGCGACGACTGGGCCCGGCCACGACCGGCCGGCGGGGCGGCCGAACGCCACTTGGCGCGACCAGCGCCCCCGCGCCGCCAGCGGCTGAAGCGTCGCCGTCCAGATTTCCTCCGCCCCCCGAGTCCAGGCTGACAATACCGAGGACCGCTCGAAGCGACGAGCGGCGTCGGCCGACGCCCAACTCGTGATCAACACCCAACGGGTCAGGTCGGCGTCGCGAACGCCGAAGTGACCTGTTCGGCTCGCGCCCAGCAGCTTCGCGAACGCGACGCCGGGTGTGCGTCGAATCCGGCGACGGTCGGCCGCGAGGGCGACGAGCGCTCGGGGAACGGCCCGGGTCGGCACCCGCCAGACGTGGGTGGTGACCACGTCGACGGGGCCGCACTCGGGCATGACGACAGCCTAGATAGCGACGCTGGTGTTTCGGCGCGCGCCGGTCGCCCGGCTGTCCGCAAACGGCGGCTCAGCCGTGCAGGCCGCACTCGATCTTCGAGGTGCCCGCCCAGCGTCCGGACCGTGCGTCCTCCCCGGCGGCGATGCGCCGGGTACACGGCGCGCAACCCACCGAGCCGTAGCCGTCGAACAGCAGGGGATTGACCAGAACGCCGTGTTCCGCGATATACGCGTCGACGTCGTCCTGCGACCACGTGGCGATGGGGTTCAGCTTGACCATCGATCGCGACGCGTCCCATTCGACGACGCCGGCGTTCGCGCGGGTCGGCGCCTCGTCTCGTCGCAACCCGGTTGCCCACGCCTGGTACGAAGCCAGGGCGCCGGCGAGCGGGGCGACCTTGCGCAAGGCGCAGCAACGGTCGGGGTCGCGCGCGAACAGTTCGGCGCCGAACTCGGCATCCTGCTCGGCCACCGTCTGGGGGGCCTGGATGCTGCGCACCCTGACCGGCAGGGTGGCCGCGACGGCGTTACGAGTACCGATCGTCTCGGGGAAGTGGTAGCCGGTATCGAGGAAGATCACGTCGACGCCGGGCCGCACGCGCGCGGCGAGGTGTGGGAGCACGGCGTCAGCCATGGACGAGGCGACGCACCAGGCCGAGCCGAAGGTGGTTTCCGCCCAGCCCAGCACGTCGAGCGCCGGCGCTCCCTCGAGGTCGGCGGCCGCTTGCCGGGCGATCGCCGGCAACCCCCGAACATCCACGGGCATCAGTGCCCCGCCTGCTCGGGTGTCGACGTCCAGTCCGCGGCGACGCCGACATAGCCCAACCGGAAGACCCGGCGACAAGCGCCGCACCGCCATTCGCCGTGGCGATCGCCGAACGGGCGCAGGTCCTCGTCCCCGCAGTAGGGGCAGTAGAAGGGCGCCGCCCGTTCGGTCATGCTGCCCTCACTGCAGCCACGACTCGTCGGCCCGGCTGACGTAGGCGGCGAACGTCTCACCGTCGGCGCGACGATCGAGATAGCCCCGCAGGACGCGTTCGGCGTACTCCGGCGCTTCCTCCGCGGTCACCTTCAGACCGCGGAACTTCCGGCCGAACGCCGCCTCGCTGCCCAGCTGACCACCGAGGTGCACCTGGAAGGCCTCCTGGTCGGCACCGTCCGCCCCGCGGGTGACGATGCCTTTGAACCCGATGTCCGCCACCTGAAATCGCGCGCAGGCGTTGGGACAGCCGTTGACGTTGATGGTGATCGGCGTGTCGAAGTCGGGCAGGCGCCGTTCCAGCTCGGCGCGGATCACCTCGGCCCGAGCCTTGGTTTCCACGATCGCGAGCTTGCAGAACTCGATGCCGGTGCAGGCAATCGTTCCGCGATGGAAGGCCGACGGTCGAACGGCCAGGCTGAGTTCCTCCAGCCGGTCGACCGTCGCATCGATGCGGTCTGGCGGCACGTCGAGAACGACCAAACCCTGCTGGGCCGTGAGCCGCACTCGCCCGCCGCGCGTGCCGGCCGAACGCGCCAGCTCGGCCAGCTCGGACAGTGCGCGACCTGACGTCCGGCCCGCCTTCGTGGTAGCGCCGATGCTGAACATGCCGTCGCGCTGCGCCTCGATGCCCACATGGTCGCGGTGCGCCGGCGAGCTCTCGGGTTCGAGGCCGTCGGGAAGGGCGCGACCGAGATACTCCTTCTCCAGCACCTCGCGAAAGCGCGCCACGCCCCAGTCGGCGACGAGGAACTTCAGCCGCGCGTGATTGCGGGAGCGACGGAAGCCGTAGTCCCGGAACACTCCGGTGACTCCGGCCCACACCTCGGCCACCTCGTCGGGTTCGACGAAGACGCCGAGCCGTTGGGCGAACATCGGGTTGGTGGACAGCCCGCCTCCGACCCAGAGGTCGAATCCGGGCGTGCCGTCCGGTCCGACGACGCCCACGAACGCGACGTCGTTGATCTCGTGGTTGGTGCAGTGCCGAGCGCAGCCGGAGATCGAGGTCTTGAACTTGCGTGGCAGGTTGGAGTAGGCCGGATCGCCGAGGTAGGCGTCTACGACCGAGAGCAGCGCCGGGCCGGCGTCCAGCACCGAGTCTTCGGCGACGCCTTCCAACGGACAGCCGAGCATGACCCGTGGGGTGTCGCCACACGCTTCGGTGGTTGACAGGCCCACCGCCTCCAGCTTCGCCCAGATGGCCGGCACGTCCTCGATCCGGATCCAGTGCAGCTGGACGTTCTGCCGGTCGGTGATGTCCGCCAGGTCACGGCCGTAGCGGGTCGAAACCTCGCCGATCACCGCGAGCTGGTCGGCGCGGAGCGCTCCGCCGTCGATGCGGATCCGCATCATGAAGTACTCGTCCTCGAGGTCCTCCGGTTCGAGGATCGCGGTGCGCCCACCCGGTATGCCCGGCGCCCGTTGCGTGTACAGCCCGTACCACCGCATGCGGCTGCGCAGATCCACCGGATCGATGCCGGCGAATCCGGTGTGCTGGTAGATGTCGATGATCCGGCGGCGAACGTTCAGCCCGTCGTCGTCCCGCTTGGCCCGCTCGTTGGGATTGAGCGGCTCGCGGTATCCGAGGGCCCATTGACCCTGTCCTTTGCGCGCTGGCATGCGCGACGTCCTCTCCGATGGCCCGAAGGTGATCAGCACCCGCCTGGTGCGGGTCAGGACGCGACGCGACAGGACGCAGACGTCACCCGGCGCAGGTCGACGTGCCGGCGCACGGTCAACCGGAGCAGCTGGACGCGGTCCATGCATCCAGGGTCGCACATTGAAGCGGCCGCGCCGAATCAGCGGTGCAATCTCGCGTCGGCGTGATTGGCGCCATAGTCGCCGCGACCGTAGTTGTTGGTGTGGGCGTCCGCGCTGTGCGACCATATGTGCCATGTCCACGGTCCGCCTGGTCGCACGGCTGCACGTCGATCTGCAGCGCGTCGTCAGCGCGGCGTGTCTGGCCCACTGACCGGTCGGCTCCCCGACTAGTCGCGCGGCCCGGATCGTCCCGGGTTCGCTGCGCGACGGGCTGGCCCGCACTGCCGCCTCCGGTCCGCCTTGATCCCGTCCACCCCGTGGGCAGGACGACGCAGAGGACAGCCATGACCGTGACCGCGCCCGCGTACCCGATCGAGCCCGCGCACGACGGCGCGCGGGCCGCCGGAGCCACATTGTGGATCACCGGGCTACCGAGTGCCGGGAAGTCGACGATCGCCGCCGCTCTGGCCGCCCGCCTCCGGGCCGACGGCATCGCGGTCGAGGTACTCGACGGTGACGAGATGCGGGCCGTGCTGTCCCCGGACCTCGGATACTCCCGAGCCGATCGCGACACCAACGTCGCGCGCATTGGCTGGGTCGCCGCGCGGCTCGCCCGCCATGGTGTGCTCGTCCTCGCGCCCGTCGTCTCGCCCTACCGCGCCGCTCGTGACGCCGTGCGACGCACGCACGACCAAGCCGGCATCCGGTTGCTCGAGGTCCACGTGGCGACGCCCGTCGAGGTATGCGCGGACCGCGACGTGAAGGGTCTCTACGCCCGGCAGCGGTCCGGCGGGCTGCGCGGGCTCACTGGGGTCGACGGCGACTACGAAGCACCGACCCATCCCGAGCTTCGCCTCGACACGAGTGACAGCGCGGTCGACGACGCGGTCGACCGGCTGCTCGCCCTGCTGCGCAAGGAGAATGTGCTGTGACCGCCCTTCTACCGAGCGAGGTCGATCGCTCCTGGCTCACCGATCTCGAGGACGAGTCGATCCACATCCTGCGCGAAGTGGTCGGCCAGTTCGAGCGTCCGGTGCTGCTGTTCTCCGGTGGCAAGGACTCCATCGTGATGCTGCACTTGGCCACCAAGGCGTTCTGGCCGGGGCGCGTCCCGTTTCCGGTCATGCACGTGGACACCGGCCACAACTTCGACGAGGTCCTCGAGTACCGGGACCGCCACGTCGGCCGCCTTGGCGTCAGGCTCGTCGTCGCGCGGGTGCAGGACTCGATCGATGCCGGTCGCGTGCACGAGACACCCGGACAGTCCCGCAATCCGCTGCAGACCACGACGCTGCTCGATGCGATCGGCGAGCACCGGTTCGATGCGGTCCTCGGCGGTGCTCGGCGGGACGAGGAGAAGGCGCGGGCGAAGGAGCGGGTGTTCTCGGTTCGTGACGATTTCGGTCAGTGGGATCCACGTAACCAACGCCCGGAACTCTGGGACCTCTACAACGGGCGGCACCGGCCCGGCGAACACGTGCGGGTATTCCCGCTCTCGAACTGGACCGAGCTCGATGTCTGGGCCTACATCGAGCGCGAGGGCATCGAGGTCCCGTCCATCTACTACGCACACCAGCGCCCGGTCTTCCAACGGGACGGCATGCTGCTCGCCGTGACCCCGTGGACCCAGCCCCGGACCCGCGAGATCGTGACGACCGAGTGGGTGCGCTACCGCACCGTGGGCGACGCGACGTGCACCGGTGCCGTCCGCTCGACCGCTGTCGACATTCACGAGGTACTCGTCGAGACCGCCGCCGCCACGATTTCCGAGCGAGGCGCGACGCGGGCCGACGACCGCGCGAGCGAGGCGGCGATGGAGGACCGCAAACGACAGGGGTATTTCTAGTGCACGATGCCGGGCCCTGACCGATGCCGGGTCGATTGTTGCGCGTCGTCACGGCCGGTTCGGTGGACGACGGCAAGTCCACTCTGGTCGGGCGGCTATTGCACGATGCGAAGGCCGTGCTGAGCGACCAGCTTTCCGCGGTCGAGGTCGCGAGCGAACGTCGCGGCTTCGACAGTGCGGATCTCGCCCTGCTCGTCGACGGGCTGCGGGCCGAGCGCGAACAGGGCATCACGATCGACGTCGCGTACCGGTACTTCGCGACGCCCCGGCGAAGCTTCATCCTGGCCGACACGCCGGGCCACGTGCAGTACACCCGGAACACGGTCACCGGGGCCTCGACAGCTGACGTCGCGATCATCCTGGTCGACGCCCGCAACGGAGTCGTCGAGCAGACCAAGCGGCACGCGGCTGTGGCGGCGCTGTTGCGGGTATCCCACGTCGTGCTGGCGGTGAACAAGATGGATCTGGTCGGCTACGCCGAGGAGGTCTTCGACCGGATCGTCACGGACTTCGCCGGCGTCGCGGTGTCGCTTGACCTCGACACGTTCTCGCCGATTCCGATCGCCGCGCTGTCGGGCGACAACGTCGTCGACCGATCTCCGCGGATGGACTGGTATGCCGGACCGGCCCTGCTGGAGTTCCTGGAGGAGCTCGAGCCGGCCCCGAACGGCGAGGTGCCGGCCCGTTTCCCGGTACAGATGGTGCTGCGCCCGCGCACGGCCGATCGGCCCGACTACCGCGGCTACGCGGGCCGGGTCGAGGCCGGCGCGCTGCACGTCGGAGACCAGCTCGTCGTGCTGCCCTCCGGTCGGCGCTCGACCGTGGCCGGGATCGACACCCCGGACGGACCATTGGAGGCGGCTGCCGCCGGCCGGTCGGTGGTCGTGCGCCTCACCGATGACGTCGACATCGCCCGTGGTGACTTGCTCGCGGTCGATCGGGAGCCGCGCCCGGCGTCGGTGCGCGAACTGACCGCCACCGTGTGCTGGCTGGCCGAGCGCCCGCTCCGGCCGGCCGACCGTTTCGGGTTGCGGCACACGACGCGCGACGTGCGGGCCGTCGTGGACGCGGTGCTGAGCCGGTTGGACGTGGCCACGCTCGACCAGACCGTGGCGGCCGAGCTCACGCTGAACGACATCGGCCGAATCCGGTTGCGCACGTCCGAGCCGCTCACCGTCGACCGCTATGCGACGAACCGGTCGACCGGTGCCTTCCTGCTCGTCGACGAGGTAAGCGGTGCCACAGTCGCTGCGGGCATGGTGGCCGAACCCGATGGATGATCCGCCGTGTCCATTGCGGCGCACGAGAAGATGCGCTGATGGCCGGCTTCCCGTTGCTGCTCGACCTGACCGGACGCCGGGTGCTGGTGGTCGGAGGCGGAGCCGTAGCAGCCCGCCGCGCCGCTCGGCTGGCGACTGCTGGGGCGGTCGTCGACGTGGTCGCGGTCGCGGTGACGCCGGAGCTGCAGGCGCTCGGGGTGCCGATCGCGCAGCGCCGCTTCGTCGACCACGACGTGGCTGGTGCCTGGTTGGTCTTCGCCTGCACGGACGATGCCGCGACCAACGAAGCGGTTGCGCGGTCCGCTGAGCAACGCGGCGTGTTCTGCGTGCGCGCAGACGACGCGACAGGCGGGACCGCCCGTACGCCGGCCATCGTCGAGCGGGACGGCCTCACGGTGGCCGTCACGGGTGGAGACGATCCGCGCCGCTCGACGGCCCTCCGCGACGCCATTGCCCTCGGCCTCGACGTGGGCGATCTTCCGGCTCGACCGGTGCGACCGGCCGCCGAGGGGTCGGTGGCGCTCGTCGGCGGCGGACCAGGAGACCCAGACCTCATCACGGTGCGCGGCCGGCGCCTCGTGGCCGCAGCCGATGTGATCGTGGTCGATCGGCTGGCCCCACGCGAGCTGTTGTCCACCGTGCCCGACGACGTCGAGATCGTCGACTGCGGCAAGTCGGCCCATCGGCACAACCTCACCCAGGACGAGATCAACGCGGTGCTCGTGGACCGGGCGCGCGCCGGGAAGCGAGTCGTGCGATTGAAGGGTGGCGACCCGTTCATCTTCGGACGGGGGGGCGAGGAACTGCTCGCCTGCGTGGCCGCCAGCGTGCCGGTGACCGTCGTCCCCGGACTCAGCTCGGTGCTCGCCGCGCCGGTCGCGGCGACCATCCCCCTCACCCACCGGGGCGTGGCCGCGGACTTCACGGTCATCTCCGGCCACCTCGACCCCGGGCGTGGTCCGGACGACGGACTGGACTGGGCCACCCTGGCCTCCGGTTCGCAGACTCTCGTGCTTCTGATGGGCATGGAGCGGCTGGAGTCGATCTGCTCGCAGCTGGTGGCGCACGGACGGGATACGGCCACCCCCGCGGCAGTCGTGCACCGCGCGACCCTTCCCGGTCAGCGGACCGTTCGCGCCCCGCTCGGCGAGCTCGCCGGCGCCGCGCGGACGGCGGGGGTCGGCGCACCCGCCGTGGTGATCATCGGCGACGTGGTCGACGTGCTTCCCGTCGTGGAATGATCCGCCGCCGGGCAGATATCGCCTCCCGCGAAAGGGCGGCGGAGGCGTCGCGATCTGGGTTGCGGGCCGCCGAGCGGTCCACTATCGTTCGAACATATGTTCGACACGATGATGGGAGCCCGCTTATGTCAGAGTCGTCCAACGGCCCCGACCCTCGGCCGAGTGAGAGCGCTCCGGCGACTCCTCCGGAGAATGCCGCCGGGCTCGGACTGCTCGCCCAGGCGCGCGCCGGGCTGGCCGAAGCTCGATTCGCGCTCGACCCCGGCGATCGGTTCCGGCTAGCACATCTGGCCGCCTTGCGGATGGCGGCGGCGCTGTTCGCGGTCCGGTCCCGTCCGGCGACGCGGCCGCGGCGGCTGAGGAGTGCGTGGGCGCTCGTGGAAACCGTCGCTCCGGAGCTGTCCGAATGGGCGGCCTACTTCGCGGGGTCGGCCGGCACTCGGGCGGCGGTGGAGGCGGGCGCGGTCAGCCTCGTCTCCGAGCGGGATGCGGATGAGCAGCTGCTCGCGGCCGAGCAGTTCCTGGCGGCGGTCGAGCGCGAATTGGGATTACTGGCCGCGCCGCTGGCCAGCTGAGGCCGCCCGGAATCGGTCGGCGGGGCAGTGGAGGCGGCGGCGCGGCGACGTCGGACGTGGGGGTTAGTGTCGCTGGCGTGAACGGCGGCGCGGGCACGGAGACCTGGTCCGGGGCGGATGTCGCTGGCCGTTCGGGTCGCCGGCCGGACCAGGTGCGTGAGCTGGTCTTCGGTGCCCTGGAGACGGTTCGCGGGCCTGCCGGCGAGGTGAACGTCCTGGATTGTGGAGGCGGGAGCGGCCGGCTCGCGGTGCCGCTCGCCGTAGCCGGTGCCCAGGTCACCGTGCTCGACATCAGCGTCGACGCGCTCGCCGTGTTGCGGCGCCGGGCCGCCGAGGCCGGGGTTGCGGACCGCATCGTCCCGGTTCAGGCCGACGTCGAGGCGATGGCGGAGCCGATGACAACGGGCCGGTTCGATCTGGCGATCGTGCACGAAGTCCTCGAGGTCGTCGAGCGACCGGCTGTGGTGTTGGCCGCGGTCGCCCGAGCCGTCCGGCTCGACGGTCTGGTCAGCATCCTGGCCGTGAACCCAGCCGCCGGGGTGATATCACGAGCGTTGGCCGGCGAGCTCGCCGCCGCGCTCGCGGAGTTGCGGGCGATCGTGGCCGAACCCGAGGCGCCCGGCCGGTTGGCGCCCGATGCCCTGCTCGAGATGTGCCGGGCGGCTGGGCTGGCCGTCGAGACGACGAGCGGTGTGGGGGTCTTCTCCGAGCTCGCTCCCGGTTCTCGGGTCGAGGCGCCCGGCGGCTACGAGGCGCTCGCCGCGCTCGAGTCGCTGGCGGCGTCGCTCTCGCCCTACCGCGACATTGCCGCGCGCGTCCATGTCCTCGCTCGCCGAGGCCGCGACGACAGCGCGGAACTGACTGCTACGGATCGCTAACGGATGGGACGCAGCGCGGATGTCCCGCGGGTCGAGGGCAACTCCGATGGCGACGACTCGGGTTGCTCGGTGCTGCATGTGGACATGGACGCCTTCTACGCCAGTGTCGAGATTCTGCGGCGCCCGCAGCTGCGCGGGCGCCCGGTCATTGTCGGCGGCGGCACACGGGGCGTCGTGTCCGCGGCCTCCTACGAGGCCCGCCGGTATGGCGTCCGCAGCGCGATGCCGATCGGGCAAGCGCTGCGGCGCTGTCCGGCCGCAGTGGTCGTTCCACCCGATCACGCCCGGTACGCCGCGGTGTCAGCCGATGTGATGGCGATCCTGCGTGGCGTCACGCCAGTGGTCGAACCGTTGTCGCTCGACGAGGCGTTCCTCGACGTCTCCGGCGCCGAACGGCGGCTCGGCCGGCCGGCCGTCATCGCGGCGGAGCTCCGAGCCCACATTCAGGATCGACTGTCCCTGACCTGCTCGATCGGTGTCGCCTCGACGAAGTTCGTGGCTAAGGTCGCCTCCGCGCGGTGCAAGCCCGACGGCCTGCTGGTGGTGCCGGTCGCCTCGGTGTTGCCCTTTCTGCATCCCCTGCCCGTGACCGTGCTCTGGGGGGTGGGGGCTCGGACCGCCGAGCCGCTGCGTCGTCTCGGAGTGCGCACGATCGGTGACCTGGCCGATACGCCGGTGGACGTGCTCCGTCGAGCCGTCGGGGACGCCGGCGCCGAGCACCTTCACGCCCTCGCCTGGGGTCGGGATCCGCGGCCGGTGCACGACCGGGACCTGGAGAAGTCGATCAGTGCGGACCACACGACGAGCGTCGACCTGACCGAGGAGGCCGACGTGCTGCGCGAGCTGCTGCGGCTCGCGGGGGAGGTGAGCGAGCGGGTCCGCCGGCGCGGACTCGTCGCTCGGACCGTGGGGATCAAGATCCGATTTGCCAACTTCCGTACGGTTACCCGAGTACGCACGCTTTCCGCCTGGGTCGACTCGACGACGGCGATCTACGACGCCGCCGCGGACCTGTTCCGCGGCCTGGGGCTCGACCGGCCCCGCATCCGGCTAGTGGGCGTCAAATGCGAGAACCTGCGGCCGGTGGCGGACGCGCCCGAACAGCTCACGCTGGACGCGTTCGCGGGAGAGCCGCGGATCGGCGTCACTCGGAATGGTGTCGATCGGGCCGCGGATGCGGCGAAAACCCGGTTCGGGAGCGACGCGGTCCGGCCCGCGACACTTCTCGGCGGCTCCTAGCCGGGCTCGGGGTGTGCCCCTGGCCGTATCAACGCCACATCACAATTCGGCGTGATGGCACGGGCAACTTTCGCCATTGTGAATCGGCTCGTATGCTCGTGAGTAGGACCACTTCGCACATAGACCGCGGCGAGGCTCACCGCGCGAACCATGAAGGAGGGCACCGTGCCGCTCTCCGAGCACGAGCAACGCCTTCTCGACCAGATCGAACAGGCGCTGTATGCCGAGGATCCCAAGTTCGCGTCCTCGGTCCGGTCGGCGCGGTCTGGTTCCCGAGCGCGTCGCTGGATTGTTTTGGCCGGCCTCGGCGTCGTCGCCGGGCTCGCAGTGGTGATGGTTGGTCTCGCCACCAAGCTCGTGGTGCTCGGCGTCCTCGGTTTCGTGCTCATCCTCGGGTCCTGCGTGTACATCGCCACCGCCCTGAGCAACCGTTCAGCCAATCGGTCGTCCGAGGCCTCGCCGGACGGCGCACCCAAGAGCCGCGGGACGGGCGTGCGGTCCCGGATGGAAGACCGGCTGCGCCGGCGCTTCGAAGAGAACTGAGCGCGCCCGCCGCGGGGCCGGGCCGCCGCTGACGGCGGCGTGGTCGAGCTTCGTCAGGCTCGCGGTCAGCGGACCCCGCGGGGCCGGAACTGAACGCTGATCCGTGGACCCACGACCTGAGTCGTCTTGGGAACCGCATGCTGCCACGTCCGCTGGGCGCTCCCGCCCATGACCAGCAGATCCCCGTGCCCGATCTCGTAGCGGCGCCCGGCACCACCGCCGAGCGGCCGCAGCGCAAAGGTTCGGGCGGCACCTAGGGAGACGATCGCCACCACGGTGTCCTGCGAGGATCCGCGGCCAATGCGGTCGCCGTGCCAGGCCACGCTGTCGCGGCCGTCCCGATAGAGGCACAGCCCAGCGGTAACGAACGGTTCGCCGAGCTCCGCGGCGTAGTGCTTGCCGAGGGCCTGCCGAGCTGCGGTCAGGGCTGGGTCGGGCAGCGGGTCACCCTCGTCGTAGAAGCACAGCAGACGGGGCACATCGACCACGCGGTCGTACATCGGGCGGCGTTCCGCTCGCCACGGAACGACCTGAGTCAAGCGATCGAACAACGCGTCGGCACCCGCCATCCAGCCGGGGCGGAGGTCGACCCACGCGCCGTGGCTGAGCTCGGTCCGTCGCACGGCATCGCCCAGCGGTCCCGGGCCGATCGTGTCGGCGACGTCCAGCAGCGTCGCCTGGAAACTCGCCGTCATGTGATTAGTCTATGCCCACTGTCGAACATTCGTTCGAGGAATTGCCGCCGATGAGCAAGCGCGCAGAGCAGCGACGACCGTCGCCCTCGGGCGAGCAGGGCGACGTCGGCCTGATCTTGGACTTACTACCGCAGGGCGACGTTTCTCCAAGATCACGAGTCTCGATCGGACTTGGGGCGCCGCCCGTTTCGTGCCGATCAGTGTCGGCGGAACGTGCGCCGCAGCCAGCGCACCGAGCCGGGCAGCACCCGCGCCCGAACCCGATCGGCGCGACTGCGCCGAGACCGGAGTGACTTTTCGACCTCACGGAGATCGCTGACCAGATCCGCCTCGGGCGGGCGATGCGCGGTCGGCGGGGCGTAGCGGGAGATCTCGACCGCGGTGGCCAAGCTGTGCAGGGCGCCCTCCGCTTCGGATCCCGCGACGGCTTCGTCGCGCAACCACCCCTCGACCTGGCGCGGAGTGCGCACCGGCGACCACACGTAACCCAGGTCGGTCGCGGTATCAGCCAGCTCCGCCCAGAGGGGGTCGGGACCCGCGCGCGCGGCCCGAAGCCGAGCGCGCCGGCGGCGTAGACGCACCGCGCCCGGCGTGAGGAACGCCACCACGGCGAATATCACCACGCCCAGGATCGTCCACAACGGCCAGCCCAGGCCGCCCGAGCCACTCGAGCCACCGGTCGCCGCCGAGGCCGCCGTCAGCCCGCCCGTCGGCCTCGGAGCGTTGCTCACGCGGGGGACCGCGGTACCCGGATCCGACACGCCCGCCGATTGACCCGGATGCGGCGCCCACGACAGCGTGGCCTCCCGCAGGGCGTCCACGCCGGCCAACGGCGTCGGATCGAACGGGATCCATCCGGCGCCACCGAAGTAGGCCTCGACCCAAGCATGCGCGTCATTGGTAGTGACGGAGAACTGCCCGTTTTCGTCGGGGCTTTCATGGGTGTAGCCGATGACCACCCGGGAGGGTATCTCCGCGATCCGGAGCATCACCCCCATGGCGGCTGCGTACTGCTGGCAGAACCCGACCCGATTGTTCAAGAAGTCCAACAGATCGCTGCCCGAGGTGCCGGATTTGGTCTGCAGGCTGTAGGCGAAACGGTTCGCCGGGTTCAGAAAGAATCCGAAGATGGCCCGGGCCTTGTCGTACTCGCTCGTGGCGGTGCCGATGATCTGTCCGACGAGCGTGTCGACCGCAGACGGCACGGCTGCCACCCGGGTGAGCCGGATCGTCTGTTCCGGCGACAGCGCCTCACCGGCGACGGTCAGGTCCGCGTTCGACGGCTGGGCCTCGGACACGTCCTCGCTGTAGGTCGTGTCCTTGATGACGCGGTTGGTGACCGCGAGCTGGTTGGTCGGGTTCCAGGAGGCGCTGTTCAGCCCGGAGATGGCGGTGGGGCTGGCGAAGATCGGCGCATTGCCGCGCAGCGTGGAGTTGATGGTGATCCGAGCCTGGTAGGTGACCTGGCTTCCGGCCAGGGGAGGATCCGGCGCGAGCGCGGAGCCCAGCCCGACCAGCCCCTGGTTGTCACCGGACGGTGTCCACGCCTTCCCGTTGTACGTGTCCAGGACCTCCTGGCGCAGGTAGAACGGCTCGTGCTTGGGATCACCGAGGTACTGGACGCTGAGCAGCTGCATCGGACTGGACCGGGTCAGCTGGCCGCGGAGGGCGGCTAGCGGGTCGAGGGCCACTCCCGCAGTGCCGTTGCCGTCGCCGAGGCCATTGCCCCCGCCATCGTGCAAGGCGTCGGCGACCACGTTCACGCCCCTGATCGGGAGCAGGAACGGTATGCACAAGGCGGCAGCGATCGCAATCACCCCGATGCGCCGCCCGGACAGCGCCTGCACCGGCGTCGGCCGGGCCCCGGCCATCCGGGGCATCACCCGGCCCCACCGCGCCAGCTCGTCACGACGATCGGACGCCAGCAGGAGCAGGTAGCCGGCGGCGGCGGCCGCGAACCACACCAGGCCAACCGGATGGCGTGGCACCGCGCCGGCCACTGTCATGATCACGAGGAAGGGAATGCCGGCAAGGGCGGGACGCCGGGCCACGACGGCAATCAGGTCGATCGCGATGGCGAACAGCGCGGCCTGGGCGGCGAGAACCATCTGGATCGCGACGGTGGACTGCAGCGGGGCGACGTCGTCGCGGATCGAGTCACGCACGTCGGCGTTCAGGACCGCCACGTCCTTCCACGCGCCGGGTCCCGGAATCAGGCCGGCTATGGCGTTGTCCGGAACATAGCGGTGGGTCAGGTAACAGACGGCGAGCAGCAGCCCCGGGAGCAGGTGCCAGACCTTGGGCTGGGAGTACAGCCGGAGCGCGGCCGCCGGGACCACGACCAAGGCCATCACGACCCAGGTGTCGGTGAGCCAGCCCCAGTCGGTGAATAGCTCACGGAGCGGGAGCACGGCGAGCGCGGAGGCGACCAGGCCGGCCATGGTCCGCCGGAAGTCGGCGGAGGCACCCACTGAGCTGGATCCGATCGCGGTGATCACCCGGCTGGTCATGCCCGCTCGGCTCTCGCCGAGGCGCCGCTGCTGAGCATTGCCCGCTGACCCATGAGTTGCTGCCAGACGAACGGCGTGGTGTCGGCCGACGTGGCGCGCGCCACCCACCATCCGGCCGCTCGGAGTGTCTCGGCGGCCGACGCGTCGAACCCGGTGGCTGACCGTTGCGACCCGGGGCTGGTCGTCGCTGCGTGGCGGTGCCAGGTCGCGGTGTCGAGCAGGATCACCAGCGGCGCGCGGCTGGACCCGCGGCCCTGGATGGTGGCCAGCCCGCGAGCGCCGGCGAGGTCGAGCCGGCCGAGTACGGCGATGACCGTGGAGTCCCGCCCGGCGTGGCGGACTATCGGCACCAGCTCGTGCACGTCGGCGATGCCGCTCGCCCGGACCTCGGCGAGGTGCTCGACGAGATCCGTGGCCCCGGCCAGATGGATACGCTCAGCATCGGCCACCGTTTCCACCAGGCTGAGCTGCCGCCCCTGATGGGCGAGGTGGCTCCCGATGCTCGCGACCGCGCTGATCGCCCACTCCAGACTGCTCGTTCGGCGGATGTCCACCGGTGGCTCGTCCGGGTGCGCCGCCGGTATGGGCGACGCTCCGATCGCCGTCTCGTGCGCACCCGCGCGCAGGTCCAGCACGAGCGTGGCGTGGCCCTGCCACGGTCGTTCCTCGTGGCGCACCATGAGCGTGCCCACCCGGGCGGTGGATCGCCAGTGGATCTTCCGCAGGTCGTCGCCGTACCGGTACTCGCGGGTCGAGGCGTCGTCAGCACCATGCGAGCCGATCGAGTGACTTCCGGCATTCTCGCCGACATCCACCGAATACGGCGGCTGGGCGGCCGGAAGCGCGTCGACGACCGGTGTGACCACGAAGGACGACGTCGCGGTGAACGACCGTGAGGTGTCGATCAGCCCGAACGGATCGGTGAGCCGCATCCGCAGTGGACCCGCGCCGTATCGCCCGCGGCCGAGCCGCGGCAAGCGGTAGGCGACGCTGCGGGACTCCCGCCCGGCGAGGCCGTCCAGCGCGAACCGAGCTCGACCGGTGATCTGAACCGGCAACCGGTCCTCCAGCATGAGCGGCCCGGTGGGCAGCACCGACCGGTTCGTCACGGTGAGCGCGACCGACACGTCGGTGCCGAGCGTGGAACGGGCTGGGGTGACCGAGCGCCGGCTCGCGATCGTCAGCTGGGACCGGTTGACCACGAGGGCCGCGACGATCGGTGCGGCGAGGACCAGGCAACCGGCGCGCACGAGGTCGATGCTGCCGAACAGCAGCCCGCACAGGAGGGCCGTGATGCCCGCGGCCAGCAAGCATCGTCCGCGGGTCGTGAAGCCGGCGCGCAGCCGTTGGAAACCGGGGAGCGCCATGACTCCAACTCTCCTAGAGCCGCGCTGTCTGATCGCTGGGGATGGGCACGGAGCCCACGACCTTCGCCAACGCATCTTCGGCGGTACGCCCGCTGATCTGCGTTTCCGCGGTGAGCAGCAGCCGGTGGGCGAGCACCGGACTGGTCAGTCCCTGGATGTCGTCGGGAATCACGTAGTCCCGGCCGCCGAGCGCGGCCCAGGCCTTCGCGGCGCGCAGCAGCTGGAGGGTGGCTCGAGGTGAGGCGCCCAGTCGCAGGTCGGGCGACTGCCGGGTGGCTTCGGCCAGGTCGACGGCGTAGGTCTTGATCGACTCGGCGACGTGGACGGCGCGTACGGCCTCGATCAGCGCTCGCACCTCGCGAGCGTCCGACACCGACAGCAGGGTGTCGAGGGGATCGACGCTGGCGTGTTCGGCCAGCATTGCCATCTCCGCGGCGTGGTCCGGATAGCCCATCGAGATGCGGGCTGTGAACCGGTCCCGCTGCGCCTCGGGCAGCGGGTAGGTCCCTTCCATGTCGATGGGATTCTGGGTTGCGAGCACAAGGAAGGGCGATCCGACCGGATAGGTCACACCGTCGACGGTGACCTGGCGTTCCTCCATGCACTCCAGCAGCGCCGCCTGCGTTTTCGGCGATGCCCGGTTGATCTCGTCTCCGACGACGATATTGGCGAACACCGGGCCCGGCTTGAACTCGAAGTCCCGGGCCTCGGCGTTGTAGACGCTGACGCCGGTGATGTCGCTCGGCAGCAGGTCCGGGGTGAACTGCACGCGACGCACGGTGCAGTCGATGGAGCGCGCGAGCGCCTTGGCGAACTTCGTCTTGCCGACGCCGGGCACATCTTCGATCAGCAGATGGCCCTCCGCGAGCAGGACGGTGAGACCGAGTCGGATCGTGTCCGCCTTGCCTTCGATCACCTGCTCGATATTGGCGGCAATGCGCTGCCCCGCCGCCGCGACGTCGCCAACCGCGCCGGGCGTCACGACACCGTCCGGGTACCCCTCGTCCACGCGGCCTCCCAGTCGACCCCACCCCGGCCGCGCCGTCGGCAACCGTGTGCATATCGAGTATTGCCGAGCGCGCCGATCTAGGCATCCCGCCCGTGGCCACAGCCGGCAATCGAATCTCTGACAAGTGATCATTTCGGCCGTTCCGCACCTGGTGTGTCTTGCCTCAAGTGGAGGTAAGTGGGGTAAGGTGGGGCTCTGTGGGGGGATCATCCATCGGCGGGGCGATCGGGTGGGGAGGCGGCCGGCATGTTTCTCGGCACGCACACTCCTCGACTCGACGACAAGGGCCGACTCGCCCTACCCGCCCGATTCCGGCCCGACCTCGAGGCGGGCCTGGTGATCACCAAAGGGCAGGAACGTTGCCTGTTCGTGTTCCCGGTCACCGAGTTCAGTCGTATCACGGAGGGCCTACGCACCGCTCCGGTCACCGATCGTCGAGTGCGGGACTACAGCCGGGTGTTCTTTGCCAGCGCCTCCCACGAGCTTCCCGATGGTCAGGGGCGGATCACCGTGCCGCCCGCGCTGCGGGACTACGCCGGGCTCCACAAGGACTGCGTCGTGATCGGCGCAAACACCCGCGTCGAGGTCTGGGATGCGGCGGGCTGGCGCGAGTACCTCGACCGCACCGAGCAGGCGTTCGCCGACGCAGAGGAGGTGGTCATCCCCGGACTGCTGTGACGGCCCGCTGACGCCACGACGTCCGCTTCGGCCTCCTCCCGTCGCGACCGTCCCTTCCTGGGGCACCTTCCCCGGCCCCAAGCAGGTCGTACGGACGACGGGTGGGGACCCGAGCCGACGTCCCTCACCGGCCCGGACCGGAGTCCTCGCGCGGACGCGATCAACCCGACACGAACCAGGGACGACACATGCCGATGGATGCACCACCCGAGCGGTCCAGCGGCGCCGCGCGTCCGTCGCCCGGAGGGGACCGTCATGTCCCGGTGCTGCTCGACCGGGTGCTCGACCTGCTCGCTCCCGCCGTCGCCGATCACCCGGCCGTGGTGGTCGACGCGACAATTGGTCTCGGCGGGCACGCCGAGGCGCTGCTCTCGGCGCACCCGCAGCTGACCCTCGTCGGGCTCGACCGTGACCCGGTCGCGTTGGCGCGCAGCCGGGAACGCCTGATCCGGTTCCAGGCCCGAGTGCACCTGGTCCACGCGATCTACGACCGGCTGACCGACGTACTGGCCGAATTCGGTCGCCCGCTCGTCGACGGCGTGTTGTTCGATCTCGGGGTGTCGTCCATGCAACTCGACGATGCGCAGCGCGGATTCTCCTACGCCAGCGACACCGGCCTCGACATGCGCATGGACCAGGGGCGCGGACAGTCCGCGGAGGACATCGTCAACGGGTACTCGACCGCCGAGCTGGCTCGGGTGCTACACGACTACGGCGAGGAGCGATTTGCCCGGCGCATCGCGCAGGCGATCGTCCGGGCTCGAGCGAGTGGCCGGATCACCTCCAGTGCCGCGCTGGCCGCGCTCGTCCGCGACGCCATCCCCGCGGCCACCCGACGGACCGGCGGCCACCCGGCCAAACGCACCTTCCAGGCACTGCGCGTCGAGGTCAACGACGAGCTCGGCGCCCTGGCGGCGGCGCTTCCGGCGGCCGTGTCCGCCCTGCTGGTCCGTGGTCGGATCGTCGTGCTGTCCTACCACTCCCTGGAGGACCGCCTGGTCAAGCGGCAGCTCGCCGAACTCGCTCGGGACAGCACGCCGGCCGGCCTGCCGGTCGTCCTGGCCGAGCGCGGACCGCAGCTGCGGCTGCTCGCTCGGGGCGAGGGCCCGAGCGAGGCCGAGGTCGCCGCTAATCCCCGGTCGGCGTCGGTCCGATTGCGAGCGGCCGAACGCATTCGAGCCGCATCGTGACGCGGGTCGTGCGGCCGGAACCGGTCTCGGCTCGCTGGACCAAACCGACGTTGTCGGCGGCCGCGCTGCGGGCCTCCTCCGGCCGGCGGACGGCGCGGCGGACCGCTCCGCGTCGGGCACCGTTCGTCGTGCTCGTCTGCGGGCTGCTCGCCGGTGGCCTGTGCGTCCTGGTGGTGCTGAACACCGCGTCGGCCGCGGCCGAGCTGCGTCGGCACGATGTCGCGGTGGCCAACGCCGCCCTGGCCGAAGACCTCGAGCAGCTGCGGTCCCAGCTCGCGGCCAGCGAGGCGCCGGGTGCGCTGGCCGCGGCTGCCGCCAAGCTCGGCATGGTGCCGAACGGGATTCCGGCCTTCCTGACCATCGCGCCGAATGGCAAGGCCACCGTGCTCGGCAGCCCGAGTCCCGCCGCACCCGCCGCGGTGCCGGTGCCGCCCATCGCCAAGACCACCCCGACCGTCTCCACGACCCGCGCGCCGGCGCCTACCCCTACCGGATCCGGACATCGCGCACCGGCTCGGACATCTCCGGCGACGAAGCCGACTGCGACGCCGACACCCACGCCGACGCCGGTCACGCAGGCGCCTCTGCCCGGAGGGCCTCGATGACCGAGCGCCCGCCGCCGGCATCCCGCCCGCGGCGGCCCGGCCCCGGTTCCGGCGGACCGATGGCACCCCCACCGCCGCCGCCCGCCCGGCCGCCCCGGCAAGCGACCCCACCGGCTCGCGGAACGGCACCCCGTCCGCACTCGATGCCCTACCCGCCGCGCCCACCTCGGAGTGGTCCGACGTACGGCCCGCAGCCGCCGCATGCCCCCCGCCCGACGTACCGCCCTCATCCGCCGGGCGTTGCGTTCTCTCCGCCGCGGGGCGCCCAACCGCGGGCGGGGCGGCCGATACCGGCATCGCAGGCTCGGCCGGTCCGGCGGCCGCCCCGACGCCGGCCGGCGCTCCGGCTGGGCCGGCGGGATCGCCGGCTGACGATTGCGCTCGCCGTCGTCGCCGTGCTGCTTCTCGTGATTGGCGGCCGCCTCGTCCAGCTGCAAGCCGTCGACCACGCGGACTACGCCGGAGCGGCGGCCGCCCAGCGGGTGAAGGTCGTTCCGGTCCATGCCCTGCGCGGATCCATCCTGGATCGGGATGGCACGCCGCTCGCCTTCACGTCCGGGGCGCAGGACATCACCGCCGATCCGACTCAGGTGCCGCCGACGGAGCGGCTGAACACCGCCATCGCCCTGGCGCCCCTGCTGTCCAAGCCGGTCCTGACCGTCATGGCCGACCTTGCCAAGCCCGGCCAGTACTCGCTGCTCGGTACGGCCCTGGACAGCCAGGCCGCCAGCCAGATCGAAGATCTCGACCTCCCGGGTATCTACACGCAGCCGACGACCCAGCGGGAGTACCCGGGCCGGACGACCGCGGCCAACGTGATCGGCTTCGTGCACTCCGACGGGAACGGTGCGGCCGGCATCGAAGCCGCGTACAACGACGTGTTGGCCGGGCGGGACGGCACGCTGACGTATGCGGTGGACGGCCGGGGCCGAGTCAACCCGAACGGACCTAACGTCGCCCGCACTGCGGTGGACGGCGGGAGCGTCCGGCTGACGCTCGATCAGGATCTGCAGTACACCGTGCAGGGCTATCTCGATGCCGCGGTGGCCCAGTCCCAGGCGCGGGGTGGGCAGGTCGCAGTCTTGGATGCGCACACCGGCCAGGTATTGGCGCTGGCCTCCTCGGCGACGTTCAACCCGGCCGATCCGGCCTCGATCACCGACCAGTCGACGCGCGACCCGGCCATCCAGTCGGTGTTCGAACCGGGTTCGGTGAACAAGCTCGTGACGTTCTCGGCCGCGTTGGAGAAGGGCCTGATCAAGCCGTCGACCGTCTTCAGCGTGCCGGACACGATCGAGATGGGCGGCATCTCGGTGCACGACGCGTGGTCACACCCCACCCAGCGGTTCACCGCCACCGGAGTGCTGGCGGCCTCGTCGAACGTCGGCACCCTGGAACTCGCCCAGCAGGTCGGCCCGGTGGCCTGGTACGACTACGAGCGGCAGTTCGGCATCGGCACCCAGACGGGGATCGAGCTTCCCGGCGAAAGCGGCGGGATCCTGCCTCCGATGTCGAGCTGGTCCGATGCCACCTTCGCGAACGTGCCGATCGGGCAGGGCGAAGCCATGACGATCCTGCAGCTGGCCTCGATGTACCAGACGGTCGCCAACGACGGCGTTCGGGTACCCCCGCGGATCGTCGAGTCGGTGACCAGATCAGATGGATCGACCGCGTCGGAGGCGACACCCGAGGGCAGCCGCGTCGTCAGCGTCAAGACCGCGCAGACGGTGCGCACCATGCTCGAGTCGACGATCCTGCCCGGCGGTACGGGTGTGAAGGCGGCGATTCCCGGCTACCGCGTCGCTGGGAAAACCGGCACGGCCCAACAGCCCGATCCGGCTCGAGGTGGCGCGTACAGCGACTCGATGTACTGGGACACCTTCGCCGGCATCGCGCCCGCGGACCACCCGCAGTTCGTCGTGGCCATCATGATCGACAACCCGGCCCACGGCCTGCACGGCGGGGACGTGGCTGCCCCCCTGTACAACCAGATCGGCGCGTACTACGTGCAGCAGGCCCGGATCCCTCCGTCCGGCTCGCAATCCGTGCACGTGCCGCTTCTGATCTGCGACGAATCCACCCGCGAGCAGTACGGCAGTAGCGTGTGCTGACGTGCTGGTCGCACACAACAGCTCGGCCGGAGTCATCCCACGCCCAACGGCGGTGCGTCGGATGTCGCTCTCGGCGTTGGGCCAGGCCGTGGGCGCAGCGTTCGTGGGCCCGGATGTCGCCGTCTCCGGCATCACCGCGAACAGCCAGCTCGTCCGGCCCGGTGACGTGTTCGCGGCGCTGCCCGGGCGCAGCGGTCACGGCGCCCGGTTCGCGGGTCCGGCGCTCGCGGCCGGCGCGGTCGCAGTACTGACCGATCCACCCGCCGCCGCCCAGCTACCGCTCGACGTCCCGTCGCTGGTCGTGCCGGACGTTCGGCTCGCACTCGGGCCGGCCGCAGCGTCCGTCTATGGCCAGCCCAGCACCCGCCTGTCGGTACTGGGCGTTACCGGTACGAGTGGCAAGACGACCACGACCTTCCTGATCCGCGCCGGTCTCGCGGCCGCCGGGATGCCGAGCGCGCTGATCGGCACTGTCGCGACGCTGGTCGGCGACGAGAAGATCAGTACCGGGTTCACCACCCCCGAAGCCCCGGAGCTGCAGGCGTTGCTCGCCGTCATGGCGGAGCGCGGTGCGGCTGTGGTGGCGATGGAGGTGTCCAGCCACGCGCTCGCGCTCGGCCGGGCGGACGGCGTGGACTTCGCCGTCGGCGCGTTCACCAACCTGTCGCAGGACCACCTCGACTTCCACGGCGACCTCGAGGACTACTTCGCGGCCAAGGCGAAACTGTTCGACGGGCGCTCGCGGGTAGCCGCGATCGTGACCGACGACACGTGGGGCCGCCGGCTCGCCGTCCGGGTGGGACCGGACGCGATCACCGTCAGCACGACGCGAGGCGACGCCGCGACGTGGCGGGCGACGGACATCGTCGGGAGATCGGACGGCGGCACGACGTTCCGGGCCGTGGGTCCCGGCCGAGATGTTGCGTCGGGCACTAACATCCTGGGCTCCTACAACGTCGCGAACGCGCTGCTGGCGCTTGCCGTGCTGGACACGGTCGGCGTCGACCTGCGGCTCGCCGCTCCGGCCGTCGCCCGGGCAGGGGTGCCCGGACGCATGGAGCGGATCGTCGCGGGTCAGCCGTTCCTGGTCGTCGTGGACTACAGCCACAAGCCGGCGGCGGTCGAAGGTGCGCTGCGGGCATTGCGGCCACTCACCGCCGGTCGGTTGATGATCGTGCTCGGATGCGGAGGCGACCGCGATCAGGCCAAACGTCCGATGATGGGGGAGGTGGCCGCTCGCCACGCCGACGTCGTGATCGTCACCGACGACAATCCACGGAACGAGGATCCGCGCGCCATCCGCCGGGCCGTGCTCGAGGGTGCTCGTGGGCTGCCGGCAGCTCACCGGGCCGAGGTGGTCGAGATCGGCGATCGGGGCGAGGCGATCCGTTTTGCCATCCGGACGGCCCGGCCGGGCGACACCGTGCTGGTAGCCGGCAAGGGCCACGAGTGCGGCCAAGAGGTCGCCGGCACGGTCTACCCGTTCGACGACCGGGACGTGGCGAGCCGGGTGCTCGGCGCCCCGACTGGCGGAATCGCATGATCGAGCTGACCCTGGCCCAGGTCGCGGCGATCACCCGAGGGACCCTCGGCCACGCGAATCCCGCCACTCGGGTGACCGGCAGCGTCGAATTCGACTCCCGGCGGGTCCGCTCGGGCGGCCTGTTCTTCGCCTTCGCTGGCGAGCACGCTGACGGCCACGACCACGCTGCCGCGGCGATCCGGGCCGGAGCGGTGGCCGCGGTGGTCACCCGCCCGGTCGCCAGCCCTCACATCCTCGTCGGCGACGGCCGAGCGGCGATGGCTGCGCTGGCGACAGAAGTCGCGAAGCAGCTGACTGCCACCGTCGTCGGCATCACCGGCTCGTCCGGCAAGACCTCGACGAAGGACCTCGTCGCGGCTCTCCTGGAGCGCATCGGGCCGACCATCGCCCCCCCGGGTTCCTTCAACAACGAGCTCGGCCATCCCTACACCGTGCTGCGCGCCGACGCGTCGACCCGATTCCTGGTGCTCGAGACGAGTGCTCGCGGCATCGGCCATATCCGGGCGCTCACCCGCATCGCGCCACCGCGTATCGGCGCCGTGCTGAACGTCGGGAGCGCCCATCTCGGCGAATTCGGCTCCCGCGAGGCGATCGCCGCGGCGAAAGGGGAGCTCGTCGAGGCATTGCCCGCTGCGACGGATGGGGGCGTCGCTGTCCTCAACGCGGACGACCCGCTGGTCGCGGCCATGGCGCATCGCACGCCGGCGCGGGTCGTGACGGTCGGTGAGTCGGCCAGCGCCGACATTCGGGCCGACCAGGTCCAGCTGGACGACCTGGGCCGGCCGTCGTTCCGGCTCACCACCCCCGGCGGGAGAGCGACGGTCACCCTGCCCCTCGTCGGCAGCCACCAGGTCGGCAACGCGCTCGCGGCCGCGGCCGTCGGCCTGGAGTGTGGACTCTCGATGGCCGCCACCGCCGACGCCCTGTCGACGGCCAGCCCTCGGTCGCGGTGGCGGATGGAGCTGCTCGAGCGGGCCGATGGCGTGGTCGTCATCAACGACGCCTACAACGCCAATCCCGAATCGGTTCGCGCCGCATTGAAGGCGCTGGCCGCGATCGGTCGGGCCCGTCCGGCGCGGACCGTCGCGGTCCTCGGAGAGATGGCCGAGCTGGGACCAGATGCCGCGGTCGAGCACGACGCGATCGGCCGCCTCGCCGTCCGGCTGGACATATCTCGGCTTATCGCCGTCGGCGGGGCGGCCCGGCCGATCGCGCACGGCGCCGCTCTGGAAGGCTCCTGGGATGGTGAGTCGACGTGGGTCGCTGACTCGGATGCTGCGCTGACGCTGCTGCAGAACGAGCTTCGGGCCGGGGACGTGGTACTCGTGAAGGCATCCCGCGCCGCGAGCCTCGAACGAGTCGCTATTGCACTCGGCGAGAACGTGCCGGCGGCGGCCAACTCGGGCGAGCGCCCGGAGAGGAGGACGGCCCAGGAGTGAAAACGATCCTGCTCGCCGCAGTCTCCTCGTTGTTGTTCTCCATCCTGTTCACTCCGGTCATCGTCCGGTACTTCCGGCTGCGCGGGTTCGGGCAGGAGATCCGCAACGACGGGCCACCCGGACACCTGATCAAGCGCGGGACGCCGACCATGGGTGGCGTAGCGATCATCGTCTCGACGCTGTTCGGTTACATCGTCGCGCACGGGATCACCGCGATCCGGGGCAAAGGCGGCCCGTCGGCGTCCGGGCTGTTGCTGCTGTTCCTGCTGGTCGGCTGCGGCGCGGTCGGTTTCGTCGACGACCTCATCAAGATCCGCCGGCAGCGCAACCTGGGCTTGCGCGCCCGGACGAAATTCGGCGGTCAGCTCATCGTCGGGGTGACGTTCGCGATACTCGCGCTGCAGTTCCCCAACCACCGGGGCCTGCGGCCCGCGTCGACCCATCTCTCCTACGTGCGCGACATCAGCGCGATCAGCCTCGGGTCGGTCGGGTTCGTCGTGCTGGCTTACCTCATCGTGACGGCGACGACGAACTCGGTGAATCTCACCGACGGACTCGACGGGCTTGCCGCCGGCGCCTGCGCGATGGTGTTCGGCGCCTACACGCTCATCACGTTCATCCAGTTCCGCAACAGCTGCGGCACGGTGGTTCTCCCCGGCTGCTACCTGGCGCGGGACCCGATCGATCTGGCCCTTGTGGCCGCCGCGGCCATGAGCGCGTGCTTCGGCTTCTTGTGGTGGAATGCCTCGCCCGCTCAGATCTTCATGGGCGACACCGGCTCGATGGCCCTTGGCGGCCTCATGGCCGGACTCGCCATCCTGTCGCGCACGGAGCTGCTACTGGTCGTTCTCGGCGGCTTGTTCGCCGTGGTGACGTTGTCGGGCATCATCCAGACGGGCTGGTTCAAGTACACCCGTCGACGAACCGGAACCGGGCGCCGGGTGTTCAAGATGTCGCCCATCCACCACCACTTCGAACTGTCGGGGTGGCAGGAGATCACGATCATCGTCCGCTTCTGGATCATCGCCGGGCTAGCCGTCGCATTCGGCACCGGGTTGTTCTACGCCGAGTTCATCGGCAATGGCTGACGCACCGGTCGACCTCACCGGGCGCACGGTCCTGGTCTGCGGTGTCCGGTTCGCAGGGGAGTCGGCGGCCCGGGCCCTCCTCGCGCGAGGGGCTCGGGTGTTGCTCGCCGACCGGCACCGAACGACGGCCGTCGATCCGCTGCTTGTCGCCGGCGCCACGTTCGTCGGCGACCCGGACGCGGTGCCGCCCGGGGTCGAGCTGGTGGTCACCTCACCCGGGCTGCGTCCCGACCACCCGCTGCTCCGCGACGCCGTGGCTGTCCGGGTTCCGGTCTGGGGCGAGATCGAGCTCGCCTGGCAGCTGCGGGACCGGGGCGGTGCGCCCTGGCTCGCAGTCACCGGCACGAACGGCAAGACCACGACCGTCCGCATGCTCGAATCGATGCTGGTCGCGGCCGGACGGCGCGCCCGCGCGGTCGGCAACGTCGGCGTATCGGTCATCGACGCCGTGCTGGCGTCGCCCCCCTACGACGTGCTGCCCGTCGAGCTGTCGAGCTTCCAGTTGCACTGGTCGCGGTCCGTGCGTCCAGCGGCCGGCGCGCTGCTGAATCTCGCGCCCGATCACCTGGACTGGCACGGCTCGATGCCGGCCTACGTCGAGGTCAAGACGCGGGTGTGGGCAGCCCCGATCGCAGTCGCCAACCTCGACGACGACCGCGTCGCCGCGCTGTTCGCCGCGACGTCGGCAGAGACCCGCGTCGGGGTGCGCGTGGCCCCGCCGATCGAGGGCCAGCTTGGGGTACGCGACGGCGTCCTCGTCGACCGCGCGTTCGCCGAGGGCGAGGAGCTCGTTCGCGTGGCCGACGTGCGACCGTCCGGGCGCCACAACGTCACCAACGCGCTCTGCGCCGCCGCCCTCGCCCGATCCCAGGGCGTGCCGGCCGAGGCCGTGGCCAGCGGGCTACGGGATTTCCAGCCCGATCCGCATCGCAATCAGCTCGTGACCACGCGGGCCGGTGTGCGCTGGGTGGACGACAGCAAGGCGACGAACCCGCACGCCGCCGCCGCGTCGCTCGCCGCCTATCCACGGGTCGTGTGGATCGCGGGCGGCCAGCTGAAGGATGCCCCGGTCGACGATCTGGTGGCGCGGTTCGCGTCGCAACTGGCCGGCGTGGTGCTGCTCGGCGTCGACCGCGCACGCATCGCGGCCGCACTCGCGCGACACGCCCCGGATGTGCCGGTGATCACCGTGGCCAGCCACGACGATAAGGCCATGACCGAGGTGGTGGACGCCGCGGCGGCTCTCGCTCGTCCCGGCGACACCGTACTGCTCGCGCCAGCGGCAGCCTCTTACGACATGTTCAGCAGTTACGCCGAGCGGGGCACCAGGTTCGCCGCGGCGATTGTTGCGCTCGGTTCGCCATGACGGCCAGCAGCCTGTCCGCCCGGCTGCGGGGTGCGCTGTCCAGCGACTCGATCGGCGCGCGCTTCCTGGAGCGCCCGTACGCCTCCCTGCAGCTGCTTCTGCTCGCCGGAGGCGGGCTACTCGGGTTCGGCGTGCTCATGGCCGCCTCGACCACGATCTCGGCGTCGCACACCAACGATGCCGCGATGTGGAGCCAGCTGATCAAGGAGATCTTGTTCGTCAGCGTCGGCGTGCCGGTGTTCTGGCTCGCCGTCCGACTGCCACCTCGCGGCTACCGGATGCTCGCCTATCCCATGCTGATGGTTGCCGCGGTGCTGCTGCTCGCCGTTCTCGTCCCCGGCATCGGCGTCATGGCCTACGGAGCGCGGCGGTGGATCGACTTCGGTCCGTTGCAGTTCCAGCCGTCGGAATTCGGCAAGCTCGCCATCTTGGTCTGGGCCGCGGATCTGCTTGCCCGCAAGCAGCATCTGGGCACGTTGTCGCGGGCCAACCAGGTCTTCCTGCCACTGCTTCCCGTCTTCGTCGTCTTTTGCGCCCTGGTCATGCGGGAGCCGGATCTCGGCACGACGATGTGCTTCATCCTGATCCTCATCGGTCTGCTGTGGATGGTCGGGCTGCCGCTGCGCTACTTCGCCCTGCTGATCGTCGGCGTTGGCGCTGTGGTCACCGCGCTTGCGGTGCTCGAGCCCTACCGCTTGCAGCGCTTGCTCACCTTCCTGCACCCGTTCGACCAGCACAATGGGGCCGGATTCCAGACGGTGGAAGGCCTCTACGCGCTGGCGTCGGGCGGGGTGTTCGGCGTCGGTCTCGGCAACGGAACGTCGAAGTACAGCTGGGTACCGAATGCCAATACCGACTACGTCTACTCGGTGATCGGCGAGGAGCTCGGCCTGATCGGCTCGGTCGCGGTGCTGGTGTTCTTCGCGCTGTTCGCCGTGGCCGGCGTGCGGATCGCGCGCCGCAGCGCCGATCCGTTCGTACGGCTGGCCGCCGGCGGCGCGACGGTCTGGATATGTGGCCAGGCGCTGATCAACATCGGTTACGTGACCGCGTTGCTGCCCGTGACGGGCATTCCGTTGCCCTTCATCTCGGCGGGCGGGGCCTCGCTGCTCGTGACATTCGTCGTGTTCGGCATGCTCGTGTCGTTTGCGCGCCACGAGCCGTCTGCGGTGGCCGAAGCCCAGCGGGCTACCGCATCAGGAACGCGGGGCCGAGTATCGCGATGGGCCCGGCTACCCATGCCCAAGGCCTACGTCCCGCCGAAGCGAGTGGCACCCGGCCGCAGGGCCGGGGCGCCGCCCCCCACCAGACGAGGCGCTCCGACCGGATCACCGGGCAGCGATGTGCCCGGTGCGGCTCGTCGCCCGGCTCCGGCCCGATCGATGGCTACCGCCGCTCGGCCATCGTGGCCGGCGGCCGGTGGCGGCCCGCGGGCTGGGGCGCCCGCACCACAACGCAGATCCGGGCGCCCGTTGCCGGCGACCGGTAGCGATGGGCTGCGCCGTTCAGGTCGCCCGGGCCGACCATGATCGCGAGTGGCACGGTGGCGTCGTGACGGCGGTGTCGGTGGTCGTCGCCGGCGGGGGTACGGCTGGCCACATCGAGCCCGCGATGGCGTTGGCCGACGCCGTTCGCCGGCTGAAGTCCGATGCCCGGATCACCGCTCTGGGCACCGAGAAGGGACTGGATCGCACGCTGATCCCGCCGCGGGGCTACCCGCTCGAGCTGATCCCTGCGGTCCCGCTGCCCCGCAAGGTCAATTCGGCGCTGTTGCGGACGCCGGGTCGGGTGAACGACGCCGTCCGGGTGGCCGAGGCTGCGCTGGCCCGGGCCGACGCCGACGTGATCGTGGGATTCGGCGGGTACGTGGCGCTGCCGGCCTATCTCGCGGCGCGCCGCGCCCGGTTGCCGATCGTCGTGCACGAAGCGAACGCCCGCCCCGGCGTGGCGAACCGGCTGGCCGCCCGGCTGACCCATCACGTCTACACCGCCTCGCAGCAGGTCCGGCTCCCGCACGCCGTGCCGATCGGCATTCCGCTCCGGCCGGCAATCTCCGGCCTGGATCGGCCGGCGACCCGGCCGCGCGCCCGGAACGCGTTCGGGCTACAGCCGGACACGCCGACACTCCTCGTCACGGGAGGCTCGCAGGGCGCTCAGTCGCTGAACCAGGCCGCCGCTGGGGCGGCGCCCGCATTGCGCCGAGCCGGGGTGCAGGTGCTGCACATTGTCGGCGGCAAGAACGCGGTCGCCGTGCTGCCGGGGGAGCCGCCCTACGTGCTGGTTCCCTTCGTCGAGCAGATGCACCTGGCCTACGCTGCGGCGGATTTCGTGCTCTGCCGTTGCGGGGCCATGACCTGCGCCGAGGTTTCCGCCGTCGGGTTACCGGCCGCCTACGTGCCTTATCCGCACGGCAACGGCGAACAGCGGTTCAACGCTCGGCCGATCGTCACCGCGGGCGGCGGGCTGCTGGTCGAGGACGCCACACTCGACCCAAGCTGGGTCATCGACCACCTCATCCCGATCATGACCGATCCGCGCCGGCTCGCGTCCATGTCCCGGTCCGCAGCTGGCGCCGGCGCTCGGGACGCCGACGTCGTGCTCGCTCGGGCGGTCCTGAATGTGGCCGCCGAGCACCGACGGTTCGGACCGGTGCCATGAGCGAGCGAGGCGCGGAGCCGCCCCGGCCGACCCGGGACGCTGATCGTGATCGACCGGTCGACTGGGCGGCACCGGGCGCGGCCCTGGTGCGGAGCGCGCCGACCGATCTCGTCCCGCCCTTGGCGTCCTTGGGTCGAGTGCACATCATGGGCATCGCCGGGGCCGGGATGAGTGCGCTGGCCCGCATCCTCATCGAACGCGGTGTCGCGGTCAGCGGCTGCGAGGCCCGCGATTCGACCACCGTCGCCGCGCTGCGGGCGCTCGGCGCCGATGTCCAGATCGGTCACTCACCACAGCACATCGACGTGATCGACACGTTCGTGTACACGACGGCCATCAACCCGTCCCATCCCGAATTCGTGGCGGCGCGCACCAGCGGCAAGCCGTTCCTGCGCCGCGCCGCTGCGCTGTCCTCCGCGCTCGAGGACCGGCGGATGATCGCGATCGCCGGCACCCACGGCAAGACCACGACCACCTCGTTGCTCACTGTCGCCGCGCAGGCCTGCCAGCTGGATCCATCGTTCGCCATCGGCGGCAACCTGTACGAGACGGGCATCAATGCCCACCTGGGCACCGGGGACCTGGCCATCGTCGAGGCCGACGAGAGTGACGGCTCGTTCCTGCTGATCCATCCGGCGACCGCCGTGGTGACCAACGTGGAGGCCGATCACCTGGAGAACTACGGCGATCTCGACGGAATATTCACCGCGTTTCGCCAGTTCGTCGATCGACTAGAACCGGACGGCCTCCTCGTCGCTTCCGCCGACGACGCCGGCGCTCGTCGGATCGCGGAGTACGGCCGCTCGGTCGGGCGCCGCGTGCGAACCTACGGCGAGGCCGCGGACGCGGACGTACGGGTCAGCGATATCGTCGAGCGGCCCGATGGCGTCGACTTTTCGGTGCGGCTCGCCGCCGGTGAGGAACCGGTCCGGGTGAGCGTCGGGGCGCTGGTCGGCCGGCATATGGCCTTGAACGCCACCGCCGCGCTCACCGTCGCCGTCGACCTCGGGTTGGACGAGACCGTGGTGCTTCGCGCCTGGCAGTCGTTTCAGGGCGTGCACCGGCGCTTCGAGCTGCACGGCGAGGCACGCGGTGTCCGGGTGTACGACGACTACGCCCATCACCCCACCGAGGTCGCGGCCGCGCTCACCGCGGCCCGGGTCGCCGCCGGTGACGGTCGGCTCATCGCGGTGTTCCAGCCCGGTACCTACAGCCGTACCCAGACCTTCGCCGACGAGTTCGCCGCGGCGATGGCGATCGCGGACATCGCGGTGGTCCTCGACATCTTCCCGGCGCGCGAGGAGCCCATCCCGGGCGTGACCGGAGCGCTCATCGCGGAGCGCATCCCGCTCCCGCCCGACCGGGTGATCTACGAGGAGCGCTTCGGCGCGGTGCCGGAGCGGATTGCCGCGGTCGCCCGTCCGGGGGATCTCGTGCTGACGATGGGCATCGGGACGGTGTACCTGCTCTGCCCGGAGATCCTGGCGGAGATCGCGGCCGGCGGGTCGCGCACCTGATGGCTCGCGTGCGCCTCGGCTCACGACCGGCCTTCCGAGGGGACCGGGATTGGCGCCCGAGACCGCGGCGTTGGACCGGTCGTTGGCGCCGCTGGGTTGTCCTCGGGGCGGTTCTCGCGGTGCTCGCAACGGTGGCGTGGGCGGTGGTGTGGAGTCCGCTGTTCGCGGTGCGGCAGGTCAGCGTGCGCGGGACGCTGTACTACCTGACTCGGGCCGAGGTGGAACGCGCCGCCCAGGTCCCGGCCGGGCGGTCGCTGGTGCGGCTCGACACCGGAGCGGTCGCCCGGCGCGTCGAGAGCCTGCCCGAGGTCGCGGCGGCGAGCGTCACGGTGTCCTACCCGTCGACGGTGGTCATCACGCTCACCGAGCGGGTCGCGGTCGGCTTTGTGGGGGACGGCAGCGAGAACCACCTCGTAGATCGGACCGGTCGGCAGTTTCGCACGGTGGCGAGCGCGCCGCGCGGCCTGCCGCAGTTCCGGGTCGCCAGCGGCCCGAGGGCGCAGGCCAGTGCCGCATCCGCCGCGACGGCAGCGAGCGCGCTGCCGCCGTCGGTTCTCGCCCTGCTTGCCACCATCCAGGCCGATGATCCGGCGGGCATCTCTCTGTTGCTGCGCGACCATCGGGTGGTGCGGTGGGGCGGCCCGGAGCGCAGTTCGGACAAGGCCAGGGTCCTCGTTCCGCTGCTCGCTCAGCCCGGGACGGTTTTCGACGTGAGCGACCCCGATCTCGTCTACGCCCGCTGACCCCGCGCGTTCGCTATCGCGAGCGCGAGTGATCAAGGTCGCTGTCGCTGACGGTGGACGCGAGTCGTGCGGCGCGCCTGCTTGAAACGGTCTTGGGTTTGTCTACCTTCGGATCACGACGTCAGGTTGACATAACATTAAGGGTTTACTTGAGGATGAGGGTTCACCGCGCCAGCCGCCGACGATCAGCAGGCCCAGTCCTACCCGTCCCCGAACGCCGGTCCCCCAAGCGGAAGTAGGAAGCCACATGACCCCACCGCACAACTACCTCGCGGTCATCAAGGTCGTCGGTGTCGGCGGCGGCGGTGTCAATGCCGTGAATCGCATGATCGAAGTCGGGTTGAAGGGCGTCGAGTTCATCGCCGTGAACACCGACGCGCAGGCCCTGCTCATGAGCGACGCGGACGTCAAGCTCGACGTCGGGCGCGAGCTCACCCGCGGGCTCGGAGCCGGTGCCCAGCCCGAGGTTGGGCGCAAGGCCGCCGAGGATCACCGCGACGAGATCGAGGAGGTGCTCAAGGGCGCCGACATGGTCTTCGTAACCGCTGGCGAGGGCGGCGGGACGGGGACCGGTGGGGCCCCGGTCATCGCGAGCATCTCCCGCAAACTCGGCGCATTGACGATCGGGGTGGTGACCCGGCCGTTCTCGTTCGAGGGGAAGAAGCGCGCCGCGCAGGCCGACGACGGCATCGAGACGCTGCGGTCGGAGTGCGACACCCTCATCGTCATTCCCAACGACCGGCTGCTGCAGATCTCCGACGAAAACGTGAGCGTCATGGACGCGTTCCGCAGCGCGGACCAGGTGCTGCTGTCCGGCGTGCAGGGCATCACCGATCTGATCACCACGCCGGGACTGATCAACCTCGACTTCGCCGACGTGAAGAGCGTGATGAGCGGCGCCGGCTCGGCCCTGATGGGGATCGGGGCCGCACGCGGCGACAATCGCGCCCGCAACGCGGCCGAGATCGCCATCGCGAGCCCGCTGCTCGAGGCCAGCATGGAGGGCGCACACGGCGTGTTGCTGTCCATCTACGGCGGGTCGGATCTCGGCTTGTTCGAGATCAACGATGCGGCGTCGCTCGTCGCCGACGCCGCGCACCCGGACGCGAACATCATCTTCGGCGCGGTCATCGATGACACGCTCGGCGACGAGGTCAAGGTGACGGTGATCGCCGCCGGATTCGACAGCGGCCAGCTGCCGTACAAGAAGGTCGACGTCCGCCGCCCCCACGCCGACCAGGAGGCGGCCCAGGTCCCCATGCCCGAGCCGGCTCGGAACGGGCAGGCCCGGACGCCGGGTTGGCCCCTTCCACCGTCGGGCATCGGCCGCGCACCGGTGGGGCTCGACGATGAGCTCGACGTGCCCGACTTCCTCAAGAACTGACCGCCAGGTCCGGTGACGGGCGGCGCGCAACCGCACCGGCGAGACGAGCTTCTCGCCTCCCTGGAGCGGTTACGCGAGCGCGTCGGAATGGCTTGCGCCGCGGCCGGACGAGATCCTCGCGAGATCAAGCTGGTCGCCGTCACCAAAGGCTTCCCGGTCAGCGACATCGCCCTACTCGCGGAGCTGGGCCTGGTTGACTTCGGCGAGAGCCGCGACCAGGAAGCGCGGCGAAAGGTCGCGGCACTGCCGACCGTGACCGGATCGCGCCCCGCACCTCCGGTGGCATTTCGTCGGGCGGTTGCAGCAGAACAAATGCCGTTCGGTGGCGAGCTATGCCACGGCGGTGCACTCCGTCGACCGCCCCCAGCTGGTGGCCGGTCTCGGGGCCGCTGCGGGGCAGGCCGGCCGGCGGCTGGCCGTATTCATCCAGGTCAGCCTGGACGCCGACCCCGGCCGGGGCGGCGCCCTCGCCGACGACGTCATCATGCTCGCCGACCAGGTCGCGCTCGCGGCCGAGCTCGACCTGCTCGGCGTCATGGCGATCGCGCCGATGGGCGACGACCCCGACACGGCCTTTGGCCGCCTGCAGGACGTCTCGTGGCGGGTCCAGGCTCGTCACCCGGACGCGACGGCGATCTCGGCCGGGATGAGTGGCGACCTGGAGGCGGCGATTCGACAGGGCGCGACACACCTGCGTGTCGGTTCGGCGTTGCTCGGCCGACGAAGACCATGATTCGGATAGCGTCACCGCACAACCGATTCTGACCGCTCACCGTAGGCCGTGCCGCGCGATAGCCGGAACAACAGGAGGACGTTATGCCCGGAGCGATGAAGAAGATGGGCGTCTACCTCGGCCTGGTCGAAGACGACGAGGGGGTCGTCGACAACGGTGAGAGCTACGACCGGCCTCCGTACGAGCGCGCTCCCCGGTCGCGACCGGCTGACTACGGGCCGGATACGAGGTACGCGCGCGCGAACGGTGACGGCGGTGGGACGGCGACCGCGGTCGCCGCTCGGGAGTGGCCGGGCGACGATCAGGGCAACGGGTACCCAGCCGACTACGAGGAGTACCAGGCATACCGGATTACCACGCTGCATCCACGCACGTACAACGAGGCGCGCACCATCGGCGAACACTTCCGGTCGGGCACTCCGGTGATCATGAACCTGTCGGAGATGGACGACTCGGACGCCAAGCGACTGGTCGACTTCGCCGCTGGGCTGACCTTCGGGTTGCACGGGCGGATCGAGCGCGTGACGGCCAAGGTCTTCCTGCTCAGCCCGCACAACGTCACGGTGACCGCGCAGGACAAGGCCCGCATCGCCGAAGGTGGATTCTTCAACCAGTCCTGAAACGTGGCCCGGTGGGCTAACCGTCGCCGGAGACCAGGTAAGAGCGTGCGCCCCTATTTGCGCAGGCTTTAATCCGAGATCACGGCCGATCGTCCTCGCTTCGCGTGGCACCATGGGTGGTGGCCGGTCCTCGCCGGACGGGCCGCAATGGGCCGAGGATCGGGGAGAAGTCGTCGATGGCGCTGTTCTGGAGTGTCATCGCGTTTGCGCTCTACCTGTATCTTTTGCTGATTATCGCCAGGATCGTGGTCGAGGTCGCCCGGCAGTTCGCTCGGTCGTGGCGTCCGATCGGCGTTGCCGCTGTCGGCATCGAGCTGGTCTACTCGAGCACCGATCCTCCGGTGAAGGTGCTGCGCCGAGTCATTCCACCCCTCCGGCTGGGTGGGATGAGCCTCGACCTGAGCATCATGATTTTGTGGATCGCTATTCTGGCCCTGCGCTGGGTGGCGTTGGGGCTCGCCTAGTGATCGATCTGCCCGTGCCGCGGGCGGGTCGAGCCGGTTGGAAGGTCCGGCATGACTTGCGCTACGCATTGCAACACATGCATCATCCGCAGCTGACCGCGGAACTTCTCGGTTCCGGTCTGACGATCACGAGGTGACCCATGCCGCTGACTCCCGCCGAAGTCCACAATGTGGCCTTCAAGAAGCCGCCGATCGGCAAGCGTGGCTATGACGAGGAGGAAGTCGACGCGTTTCTTGACGTTGTCGAGGTGGAGCTGGCGCGCCTGATCGAAGAGAACAACGATCTGCGCGCTAACGGTAGCGGCCCCAGCGCCGACACCCAGGTCCATCCCGCTGTCGACGATCGGTCGATGGCGGAGCTGGCGGGGGCGCGTGAGGAGAACGGGCGCCTGCATTCCCGGATCAACGAGCTCGAACGCACCCTGAGCTCGAGTGGGGACGCGGCCGGGCAGCAGGTCGTCGCGTTGCAGCAGCAGCTGGCCGCCACTGAGCAGCAACTGATGGAGTCCCGGCAGCAACTGATCGACGCGCAAGAGGCGGCGCAGTCGGCGCAGCAAGCGCACGCGGCCGTCGTCACCTCCGGGGCCGGCGGACTGTCCGCCGAGGATCACCACGCCCAGGCCGTCCAGATGCTGGCTCTCGCCCAGCAGACGGCGGACACGCACCTGGCCCAGTCCAAGGCCGAGGCGGAGCGGCTGCTGGCCGAGGCGCAGGCGAACGCGCACGCGACGATCACCGAGGCGCAGCAGCAGTCGCAGAAGTACGTGGGCGAAGCTCAGTCGCGAGCCGACCAGGTGGAGCGGGAGAGTACCGAGCGGGCCAACCAGCTGCTGTCCGACGCCGACCAGCGCTCGCAGACGATCACTGCGCAGTTCGAGCAGCGCAAGGAGGCGCTGGAGAAGCGAGTCGAGCAGCTGCGGACGTTCGAGCGCGAGTACCGCGTGCGACTGAAGAGCTACCTGGAGTCGCAGCTGCGCGATCTGGACGCGAGCGGCCGCGCCGAGCCGGCGCAGTCCGGGCGAGACGGCGCGCAGGCCGACCAGCACGAACCGGCCCAGGCCGGCTGAGTCGCCGGGCCGGCCCTCCGGTCGGCGAGCTCACCGACGGCGAGCGAGCAGGTAGCTGCGCCGGCTCGCGTGCTCCACGTCCGGATACGGCTCGCGATCCATGCGCGCTTCCAGCGCGAACCCCGCCTCGCGAAGCGCGGCGATCTCCGCTGATGGGTCCAGGAAGCGGAACGTCAGGGCGACTGGCTGACCCAACCAGTCCGAGATGGACATGTCCTCGCCCATCGCCGCCTGAGCATCGCTGGTGTGGAAGGCGAGCAAGAGGTCGCCGCCGGTGCGTAGCACGCGGGCGAACTCGCGGTACGCAGCAATGCGCCCGGCCCCGCTGAGATGGATGACCGCGTACATGCTCAGCAGCCCGGACAGCGACGCCGTCCGGAGTGGCAATGCGGTCATATCCGCGGCGTACATCGGCACGGACGTGACGTCGAGCGCCGCGGCACACATGGCGGGCGACAGGTCCAGACCAACGACTCGGATGCCGCGAGCGGACAGATAGTCGGCCACGTGACCGGGTCCGCAACCCACGTCGGCGACGACACCGCCCGACACTGATGCGGCGAATGCTTCTAGCAAACCACGGTCGAGCGGCTTGTATCGCAGCTCGTCCGCGATCTCCCGCGCGTAGCGGGTGGCGACCCGGTCGTAGCTCCGCCGGGTCCGTTCGGCCTCGGTCCCGGCCGGCGTCAGGAACTCGCTCGGCGCAACCACACGTGCAGCCCCAGCTCGTTGTCGACAACCTCGTGCACAGGCGCACCGGTCTCCGGCGCACCTTCGGCCATCTCGGTCGCGAGCACTTCCCCGGCGATCTGCGTGGCATGGGTGCGGATCGCCTCCGCCGGCTCCGGGGAGCCGCCGACCCGCCACCACAACGCGATCCGGTCGGTGACCTCGAGCCCCGCGCTCTTTCGGGCCTCCTGGATCAGCCGGACCACGTCCCGCGCCAGGCCGGCCAGACGCAGCTCGTGGGTCAGCTCCAGGTCGAGGGCGACGGTCTCGGCCGCGCTGTTCTTGACCGCCCAGCCGGTCAGTGGCGCCTCGTTGACGATCAGCTGCTCCGCACCCAGCTCGACGGGTGTCCCGCGCACGGGGATCACCACCGGCTGACCGGCCGCGAGTGCCGCAGCGACCTCGGCGGGCACCAGCTCGGCAATGGCGCGGGCGCCATCTTGGGTCCTCGGACCGAGCAGCTTGCCCAACGCGCGGAAGTTGGGCCGCACCGTGACGTCGATGACGTCGCCCGTGTCCGCGAGTCTCGCGAGCTCTCCGACATTGAGCTCGTCGGCCACCTCGCGGCGCAGGTCATCCGACAGCTCGCTCCATCCGGGCGCCGAGACGAGCGCGCGGCGCAGCGGCTGACGGGTCTTGACGTTCGACTCCGCCCGCGCGGCCCGGCCGAGCTCGACCAGCCGGCGGACGAGGGCCATCTGCTCGCCGAGCTCCGCGTCGCCGACCGCCGGAGTGTCCGCGGGCCAGCTGGCCAGATGCACCGAGTCGACTCCGGTGGCCTCCGCGAACAGCGCACCCCAGACCCGCTCGGTCACGAACGGAATGAACGGCGCGAGCAGCCGGGTCAGCACGGACAGCGCGTCGTGCAGCGTGCCGAGCGCCGCCGGATCGCCCTCCCAGAAGCGGCGGCGGGACCGCCGGACGTACCAGTTCGACAGGTCGTCGATGTATCCGGCGAGCGCTCGCCCGGCCCGCGCGGTGTCGAAGTCGGTGAGCGCAGCGGTCACCTCGGCGACGAGTTCCCGAGACTGCGCCTGGGCCCAGCGATCGAGCACCGTCGGCTCGCCACGGCCGGCACTCGGCGTCCACCCGTTGGCCCGCGCGTACAACGACTGAAACGACGCCACCGACCAGTAGGTGCGAATGACCTTGGAGGCGATCTCGTCCAGCACCTTGTGTCCAACGCGCCGAGCCGACCAGGGCGAGCCGGCCGCGACCATGTACCACCGCACGGCGTCGGCGCCGTGCTGGTCCATGAGCGGGACGGGCTCGAGGATGTTGTCCAGGTGCTTGCTCATCTTGCGGCCGTCCTCCGCGAGCAGCAGCCCGAGGCACAGGACGGTCCGGTAGGAGCTCTGCCCGAAGACCAGCGTGCCGACCACCATCAGGGTGTAGAACCAGCCGCGCGTCTGGTCGATGGCCTCGCAGATGAAGTCGGCTGGGTAGCTCTCGCGGGCCCGTTCCGCGTTGTGGAACGGCGCACCGAACTGCGCGAACGGCATGGAGCCGGAGTCGAACCAGGCATCGATGACCTGCGGGACGCGCCGGTAGGTGCCGTCCTGGCCGGGCCGGGTGAATGTCACCTCGTCGACGAACGGACGGTGCGGGTCGAGGTCGGCCAGGTCGCGACCGACGAGTTCGGACAGCTGCGCGAGCGACCCGACGCAGATCACCTGGCTCGGGTCCGCGTCGTTGCGCCAGATCGGCAGTGGGGTGCCCCAGTACCGATCCCGGGACAGCGCCCAGTCGACATTGTTGGACAACCAGTCCCCGTAGCGACCGTGCTTGATCGTGGACGGATACCACGTGGTGGCCTCGTTCTGGGCCAGCAGCTCGTCCTTGATCGCCGTGGTGCGCACGTACCAGGACGGAAGGGCGTAGTACATGAGCGGCGTGTGGCACCGCCAGCAGTGCGGGTAGGAGTGCGCGTAGGGCGCATGCCGGAGCAGCCGGCCGTTCTCCCGCAGCGTGGCCACCAGCACCTCGTCGGCGTCCTTGAAGAACATTCCGCCGATGTCCGGAAGGTCGTCGCGGAATCGGCCGTCGCCGGCGATCGGGTTGACCACCGGCAGGTCGTTCGCTCGCGCCGTCGCCATGTCGTCGGCGCCGAACGCCGGTGCCTGATGGACCAGGCCCGAGCCATCCTCGGTCGTGACGTAATCGGCGAGCACGACCCGGTACGCCCCCTCGATGGGGACATAGTCCAGCGGTCGCTGGTAGTGCCAGCCAGCGAGGTCGCGGCCGGAGTAGTGGCGCAGCACCTGCGCGTCGTCTCCGAGGACAGCGGAGAGGAGCGGCTTGGCCACGACGAAGCTGCCGGCGTCCGTACGGGCGACGACGTAGTCGACCTCGGGGTTCACCGCCACCGCGGTGTTGGAGACGAGCGTCCACGGCGTGGTCGTCCACACGACCAGCTCGGCCCGGCCGGCCTCGGGGCCGGAGGTGACGGGGAGCCGGACGTAGACCGCCGGGTCGACGACCTCGGTGTAGACGCCCTCCTGACCGAGCTCGTGGTCGGAGAGACCCGTACCGCACCGGGGGCAATACGGCGTGACCCGGTAGTCCTCGACCAGCAGGCCTTTGTCGAAGATCGTCTTGAGCGCCCACCACACCGACTCGACGTAATCCGAGTTCATCGTCCAGTAGGCGTTGTCGTAGTCGGCCCAGTAGCCCATGCGCTCGCTCATGGCCTGGAACGCACCGACGTGCCGCTGCACCGAGGCTCGGCACCGCTCGTTGAACGGCGCGATGCCGTAGGCCTCGATGTCGGGCTTGCCGGTGAAGCCGAGTTCCTTCTCCACCGCGAGCTCGACCGGCAGGCCGTGGCAGTCCCAACCGGCCATGCGGGCGACGTGGAAGCCCTGCATCGTCTTGAAGCGGGGGAAGACGTCCTTGAACACCCGCGCCTCGACGTGATGTGTTCCCGGCATCCCGTTCGCGGTGGGTGGTCCCTCGTAGAACGTCCAGGCCTCGCCGCCGGCCGTCGCGTCCAGGCTCCGCTGGAACACCTTGTTCGCGCGCCAACGGTCGATGATCTCCCGGTCCATGGCCGGGAGGTCGACGTGCGCCGGCAAAGGCTGGTAACCGCCACTCGCGCCTGCCGCGCTGCGATGCTCACTCATCCGCTGCCGTGCTCCTCGAGTCCGAACCACTCGAGGGACGATGCTCGGCCGGTCGGCCGGGCTCCGCGGTACCACCCTCGTTGACGCGTGAGCGCCCACTTCGTTCGCCGGTCCGGTTCTACTGAGGTGACGTACGTCACCCGTTCTTCCGGTGCTCAGAGGTGATTTCGTCCCGGGTCGCCGGCCTGGGCTCGCACCGTCCCCAGGTCGCTCACCGGCGGAAAACCGGGCTACTTGTCCTCGTCATCGCGCAACTTCCTCAGCATCGTAGCCATTCCGCGGGTGCGGAGAGCGGCCCATGGCCATCGCGGCGCCGGCGCCGTCCCCGGCTGCCGATCACGGCTCCGGCGAGCCCAGTGGCAATGCCGTGTCCCAGCTCGTATCCTTGGCCGCCTTTGCGGTGCTCGTGGGGGGCGAAACCGCAGGCGCAGACAGTGCGTGTCGAGCTCGGACCAGGAAGGAGTCGCCATGGCTGCCGTTGGTCGGGGAGGGCGAGCATCGCGGTCCGGGACGTCCCGCCCGGCGAAGGTGACCACGGTCCCCAAGACGCCGGCGGCGAAAGCCGCTCGGCCGACGAAGCGGGCAACGACGAAGGCGTCGGCGACGTCGTCGCGCACGCCGGCGGCCAAGACGACGGCCAAGTCGTCCACGACCGGCCGGAAGCCGCCGGCCGCAACGGGTAGCGCGTCCAAGGCGAGTGCCGCTCGGTCACCGAAGAAGGCGGCGACGGCCCCGGCCAAGACGACCAAGGCCCCGGCGAAGCGGTCGGCGTCAGTCACCGGGAACCGGGCGGTACCCGGCCGGACCGCGCCGACGAAGAAGGCGGCGCCGGTCAAAGGGTCACCGAACAAGGGTGCCGCCCGATCCGCATCGGCCACGGCGACGAAGCGGGCGACCAAGGCGCCGACGCGAGGGGCGGCGTCCGCATCCGTGGCGATCGCCGTGCCGCGCGACTCCGAGTGGACGGCGCGTGAGCTGGCCCAGGTTCGGTCCCAGCTCGTCGCGCAACTGTCGGAGATGCAGTCCGAGTACGACCAGTCCCTTCTCGATCTCGATGAGCTGCAGTCCTCGAGTACCGACGGCGCCGGCGACGACCAGGCCGACGCTGGCAGCAAGACCTTCGAGCGGGAGCAGGAGCTGTCGATCGCGGCGAACCGGCTGGACCTGCTGACCCAGATCAAGCGGGCGGTCGAGCGCATCGACGCGGGCACGTACGGCTACTGCGAGAGCTGCGGCAAGCCGATCCCGAAGGCCCGGTTGAAGGCCTTCCCGATGGCCACGCTGGATGTCGCGTGCAAGCAGCGCGAGGAGCGACGCTAAGGGCATGTCCCGCCCGGCGGCCGGCTGCGGGACAATGGCCAGGTGACCTCGGCCGATCCGGACGCGACTTCTGCACCGATGGGTGACCAGACCCCGCCGCGGTCGCGCAAGGTCCTGTTGTTCGCTGTCGTCGCGGCACTGGTCTTCGTCCTCGACGTCGTCAGCAAGTCGATCGTGGTCGCCACCCTGGAGCACCAGCCGCCTGTGCGGCTGCTCGGTGGGGCCGTCTACCTGGTGCTTGCCCGCAATTCCGGAGCGGCGTTCTCGGTGGGTACCGGCGCGACGGTCGTGCTCACCGTCGTCGCGATCGTCGTGGTGGTGGTCATCCTGAGGGCGGCCCGCCGCCTGTACTCGGCGAGCTGGGCCGTGGCGCTCGGGCTGGTGCTCGGGGGGGCGGTGGGGAACCTCACCGATCGGATACTGCGCGACCCGGGCGGCGGCCGCGGCCACGTGGTCGACTGGATCAGCCTGTTTGCCAATGACGGGCATATCTGGCCGATCTTCAACCTGGCGGACTCGGCCATCGTCTGCGGGGCGATCCTGGCCGCCCTCACCGCAGTGCGTGGCATCGATCTCGACGGCAGGAAGCGAGGCGCGGGCACGTCGTGAGCCCGACTCGGCTACTTCCGGTGCCCGAAGGGCTGGTCGGGGTCCGGTTGGACGTGGCGGTGTCTCGCCTGTTCGGCCTGTCGCGGACCGCGGCCGCTGCCCTCATCGATGCGGGCGACGTACTGGTCGACGGCGGCCTACCTCCGCGGTCTACGCGGCTGGCCGACGGCGCGCTGCTCGAGATCCGGCTGCCGGACGCCGTCAGCGATGCGGTATCCCCGCAGCCGGTCGACGGACTGGCGGTGCTCTACGACGACGCCGATGTGGTGGTCGTCGACAAACCGGCCGGCGTGGCTGCCCACCCGAGTCCCGGGTGGACGGGGCCTACGGTCGTGCAGGGCCTGGCCGCGATGGGCTACCAGGTGGCGACGAGCGGTGCGGCCGAGCGTCAGGGCGTCGTGCATCGGCTGGACGTCGGCACGACGGGCGTCATGGCGGTGGCCAAGAGCGAACAGGCCTACTCCATGCTCAAGCGGGCCTTCAAGTCCCGTGCGGTCGACAAGCGGTACGCCGCTCTCGCCCAAGGTCATCCCGATCCGACGAGCGGCACCATCGACGCGCCGATCGGGCGGCACCCATCGGCGGACTACAAGTTCGCGGTCGTCGCGCACGGTCGCCCGAGCATCACCCACTACGCCACCGAGGAAGCGTTCCGGGCAGCGACGCTGCTCGACATCCATCTCGAAACCGGGCGGACCCACCAGATCCGGGTTCATCTGGCCGCCATCCGGCACCCGTGCGTCGGCGACCTCACCTACGGCGCGGACCCGGTCCTGGCCGCTCGGCTCGGGCTGTCCCGGCAGTGGCTGCATGCTCGCGAGCTCGGCTTCCCGCACCCGGGAACCGGAACGTGGACGGTCGTCCGCGCGCCCTACCCACCGGACTTGCAGCACGCGCTCGATCGGCTGCGAGCGGACAGCTGAGGCGCGGAACGGGTAGGAAGGACGCATGACCGACGCCCGCTCCGCACCGCTCGTCGTCGCCTCGAACCGAGGACCGATCTCGATCGTGCCGGTCGAGGACGGGGACGACGAGATCCGCCGCGGCGGCGGAGGACTGGTTAGCGGGATGCAGGCGGCGCTCGCCGCGACGCCCGACGCCGTCTGGATCTGCGCCGCCCTCAACGATCGGGAACGGACACTCGCCCGCCGGACGTCGTCGGGTCGGCTGTCCGCGTTGCCGGAAGTATCCGACGCGTTGAAAGGCGAGTTCGATGTGCGGATGTTGCCGATCGACGCGCTGACGTTTCGGCAGGCCTACAACGGCGTCGCCAACTCCACGCTGTGGTTCGTGCTGCACATGCTGTACGACCCGGCGCGCACGCCGGTGTTCGACCTACCGTGGCGGCGATCCTGGGCCGGCTACCAGCGGTACAACCGGGCGTTCGCCGAAGCGATCGCGGGCGAGGCCGCCGAGGGAGCCACCGTCATGATCCAGGACTACCACCTGTTCCTGGCTCCGCGCCTGCTCCGCGACATGCGCCCCGACGTCCGGATCGGGCACTTCACCCACACGCCGTGGGTGCCGGCCGAATACTTTCACCTGCTGCCGGACGACGTGGCGTACGACGTGCTCGACGGCCTGCTCGGCGCTGACGTCCTGGGGTTCCACTGCGCCCGGTGGCGGGACCAGTTCGTCGACTGCTGCCGATCGATCATCGGCAAGGAGCCGCCGAGCCGGATGGAGATCTTCCCGCTCTCGACTGAGGCGGACGAGCTGTCCGCCCGCGCGCACCGCCGGGACGTCGACAGCTCCGTGCGCCAGCTGCGCGACGTCGCCGGCGGTCGGAAGGTGATCGGGCGGGTCGACCGGACCGAGCTGTCCAAGAACGTCTACCGTGGCCTGCTCGCCTACCGCGAGCTGCTGCGCACCCGCCCCGAATGGCGGGACCGGGTGGTGCACATCGTCGACAACTACCCGTCGCGGGAGGACCTGCCCGAGTACCGGGAGTACACCGCGCTCGTGTCGCGCATCGCCCGTGAGATCGACGATGAGTTCGGCACCGACAGCTGGACCCCGCTGCTGCTGGACATCTCCGACGACTACCCAGGGTCGCTCGCCGCGCTGCGCATCTCGGACGTGGTGTTCGTCAACTCGGTGCGCGACGGCATGAACCTCGTCGTCCTCGAGGGCATCGTGCTGTCCGAGCAGGAACCCGCGGTCGTGTTGTCCCGGAACACCGGCGCGGCGGACGCGCTCGCCGGCGACGCGCTGCTCGTCAACCCGTTCGACGTCTCGGAGATGGCCGAGGCGCTGCACGCCGCGCTGTCCATGCCCGACGATGAGCGTCGCGACCGCTACAAGCGGCTACGGGAGTCCGCTGTCGCGCTGCCTCCGGTGCCGTGGTTCCAGGCCCAGGTCGACGCCGTCACCGAGCGATAGCGTCCAGCACCTCGACGACCTGCTCCGGGCCGCTCACGACGAGATCCGCGGCGGCGGCCACGAGCGGCGCCTCGTCGGAGCGCACGGCGATCGTCCACGCGGGCGTTCCCGACGCGCGCAGCTGCGCCACCACGTGGAACGCGGGTAGGTCACCGACGTCGTCGCCGATGAACAGCACACGCCGCGGCGCAAGCTCGGCGACGAGGTCGCGGAGGGCGTGGCCCTTGTCGTAGCCGGGCAGGCGCAGCTCGAGAACGCCCCGTCCGGGGTCTACGTCCAGCTCGAGGTCGGCGGCCAGCGCGGTGACCGGTCCGGTCAGCGGGGCCAGTGCGGCGTCGGGGTCGGCCGCCTTGCGGGCGTGGATCACGAGGGACAACCGCTTGTCCTCGATCCACACGGCCGGGTCGGCGCCCGCGGCGGCGAGCGTGCCCGGGAGCCGCGCGCGCAGTTCGCGCAGCCGCGGTGGCTCGTCCAGCGTCTGCAGGTGTCCGTCCTGCCATTGTTCGGCGCCGTAGATTCCCGCGATCCGCAGCCGTGGCACCTGGGCCAGGTCGCCCAGCTGCACGACGGTATGGACATCGCGACCGGTGATGATCGCCACGGCGGCGCCGCGCTCGGTCAGTCGGCCCAGCGCCGCCAGTGCGCCGGGTGCCAGCCGGGAGTCCGCCGGGTTCGGCACGATCGGGGCGAGCGTGCCGTCGAAGTCGGATGCGACGAGGGCATGCGCCCGTTCCGCTCGCATCTCGGTGACCACCGCCTGCAGATCCGCGTCCACACCTCGATCCTGCCCGGTACTCGCGATTGGCGCCGGTTGACTGCCGAGTGTTCGGTGCGGCGCGGGCATGTCGTCGGCGGCTAGCTCTAAGGTCGAAGCGTTGCGCCGTCGTGCCGAGAGGAATCCGTAACTGCCGTGGAACGTGGGGACAGCGACTCGTTCGTGCATCTGCACGTGCACACCGAGTACTCCATGCTCGACGGTGCGGCGCGACTGCCGGAGCTGATCGCCGAAGCGGCCCGGATGGACATGCCGGCGCTCGCCGTGACCGACCACGGCAACCTGTTCGGGGCCTACGACTTCTACACCCGGGCGCGCGCCGTCGGCATCAAGCCGATCATCGGCCTGGAGGCGTATCTCACGCCCGGCACGTCCCGGTTCGAGCGAACTCGAGTGCGGTGGGCGTCGGGCGGAGACGACGACGTATCAGGTGGCGGCGCGTTCACGCACATGACCCTGCTCGCGGGCGACGACACCGGTATGCACAACTTGTTCCGGCTCTCCTCACGAGCGAGCACCGAGGGGTTCTTCTACAAGCCGCGGGCCGACCGGGAGCTACTCGCCCAGTACGCCCGCGGCCTGATCGGGACGACGGGGTGCGCCGTCCGGCGAGATCCAGACCTGGCTGCGGATCGGCGACTACGCGCGGGCCCGGCGCAGCGCGGCCGAGTTCCGCGACATCTTCGGCGCCGGCAACTTCTACCTCGAGTTGATGGACCACGGTCTGGATGTCGAGCGGCGGGTCATGGAGGACCTGCTGCGGTTGGGCCGGGATCTCGAGCTGCCGTTGCTCGCCACGAACGACCTGCACTACACGCAGCCAGCCGACGCCGACGCCCACGAGGTGCTGCTGTGCGTGCAGTCCGGCAAGACCATGGCCGATCCGAAGCGGTTCAAGTTCGACGGCCGCGACTTCTACCTGAAGTCACCGGCCGAGATGCGCTCGTTGTGGGCCGACAAGTACGACCTGCGAGAGGCGTGCGACAACACCTTGCGGGTGGCGGAGCGGTGCGAGGTGACCTTCGTCGAGGGCGCCAACTACATGCCGCAGTTTCCGGTGCCAGTGGGTGAGTCGGAACGGACCTGGTTCCTCAAGGAGGTGGAGGCCGGGCTGCGCCGCCGCTACCCGGACGGCATCCGGCCCGAGGCGCGGGCCCGTGCCGACCAGGAGACCTCGGTCATCGCGCAGATGGGCTTCCCGGGCTACTTCCTCGTGGTCGCCGACTTCATCAACTGGGCGAAAGCCCACGGCATCCGGGTCGGGCCGGGCCGAGGTTCGGCCACCGGCGCCATCGTGGCCTACGCCCTCGGCATCACCGACCTCGATCCCCTCGAGCACGGGTTGCTGTTCGAGCGCTTTCTCAACCCGGAACGGGTGTCGATGCCGGACATCGACATCGACTTCGACGAGCGCGGTCGGGGCGAGGTCATTCGCTACGTGACCGAGAAGTACGGCGACGACCGGGTGGCCCAGATCGTCACCTACGGAACGATCAAGGCCAAGCAGGCCGTCAAGGACTCGGCCCGGGTGCTGGGCTACCCGTTCGCCATGGGCGAGCGGATCACCAAGGTGATGCCGCCGCCGGTCATGGGCAAGGACATCCCGCTGTCGGGGATCTTCGATCCCGCGCACCGGCGGTACGGCGAGGCGCGGCGAATTCCGCTCGCTGTACGAGTCCGACGGTGAGGTCAAGCGGGTCGTCGACACCGCCAAGGGACTCGAAGGTCTCAAGCGTCAGTGGGGCGTGCACGCCGCGGGCGTGATCATGTCCTCCGAGCCGCTGCTCGACCTGATCCCGATCATGAAGCGGGAGCAGGACGGCGCGATCATCACCCAGTTCGACTACGCGGCCTGCGAGACGCTCGGCCTGCTGAAGATGGACTTCCTCGGGCTGCGCAACCTCACCGTTCTCGACGACGCGCTGCGCAACGTGGAGCGCAACTGCGGGCGGCGCGTCGTCCTGGAGGGGCTCGGCCTGGACGATGCCACGACCTACGAGTTGCTCGCGCGGGGCGACACGCTCGGGGTGTTCCAGCTCGACGGCGGCCCGATGCGCAACCTGCTCCGCCAGATGAAGCCGGACTGCTTCGAAGACATCGCCGCGGTCCTGGCCCTCTACCGTCCCGGGCCGATGGGGGCGAACTCGCACGTCAACTACGCGCTGCGCAAGAACGGCCAGCAGGAGATCACGCCGATCCATCCCGAACTCGAGACGCCGCTGCAGGAGATCCTGGCTGCGACCTACGGGTTGATCGTGTACCAGGAACAGGTCATGGAGATCCCGCAGAAGCTCGCCGGGTACTCCCTCGGCCGGGCCGACCTGCTCCGGCGGGCGATGGGGAAGAAGAAGCGGGAGGTGCTGGAGGCCGAGTACGAGGGCTTCGAGGCCGGGATGCGAGCCAACGGCTACTCGGCCGGCGCCGTCAAGACGCTGTGGGACATCCTCGTGCCGTTCAGCGACTACGCGTTCAACAAGTCGCACACCGCCGGCTACGGGCTGGTGTCGTACTGGACGGCCTACCTCAAGGCGAACTACCCGGCCGAGTACATGGCCGCGCTGCTGACGTCGGTCAAAGACGACAAGGACCGCTGCGCGGTCTACCTGGCCGAGTGCCGACGCATGGGCATCACGGTGCTGCCGCCGGACGTCAACGCCTCGGACTCCGATTTCACGCCGACCGGCAACGACATCCGGTTCGGCCTCTCGGCCGTCCGCAACGTCGGAGACAACGTCGTCGCCTCGATCGTGGCGACGCGCTCGGCCAAGGGCGCCTTCGCGGATTTCGGCGACTTCCTGCGCAAGGTCGAGGCCGTGGTCTGCAACAAGCGGACGCTGGAGGCGCTGATCAAGGCGGGTGCGTTCGATTCCCTCGGGCACACCCGCCGAGGGCTGATCCACGTGTACGAGCCGGCCGTCGACGCGGTCCTCGACACCAAGCGCAACGAGGCGAACGGCCAGTTCGATCTGTTCGGATTCGGCGAGCTCGCCGCCGCGGATCCGGCCAGCGACGTCTTCGCGGTCACCGTCCCGCCCGGGGAGTGGGACAAGCCGGTCCTGCTCGCCTTCGAACGCGAGATGCTGGGCCTCTACGTCTCCGACCATCCGCTCTTCGGCGTCGAGCACGTGCTCCTCGGGGCCGCGGACACGTCGATCGCGACGTTGCTAGCCGACGGTGCGGCGGACGGCCAGCCGGTCACCGTTGCCGGCATCCTGTCCGCGGTAAACCGCCGGGTGACCAAAGCCGGCGCGCCGTGGGCGCAGGCCGTGCTGGAAGATCTCGAAGGCTCGATCGAGGTGTTGTTCTTCCCGGCGACGTATGCCCAGGTGGGGATCAACGTCGCCGAGGATGCGATCGTGGTCGTCAAGGGTCGAGCCAACCTCCGCGACGACTCGGTGAAGCTGATCGCCACCGATCTCACTGTGCCCGACCTGTCCCAGGCCCCGCGCGGGCCAATCGTCGTGTCGATGCCGCCCACTCGGTGCACGCCGCCCATGGTCGACCGGCTGCGGGAGATACTCGCTGCCCATCCCGGCACGACCGAGGTGCACCTCCTGCTCGTGAACGGCACCCGGTCGCACCGGCTCAAGCTCGACGACGGGTATCGGGTGACTCCGTCACCGGCCCTCATGGGCGATCTCAAGGCGCTGCTCGGCCCGACCGCCGTCGTCCACTAGCAAGGTGGTCCCGGGCTCGCTCGGCCCACAAGTGACCTGATGATCTTGGACTTATCGGCGCTATGGAGCGATAAGTCCAAGATCACGATCGAGGACGGCCCCGGCTACTCTTCGAAGATCACGAACGGGAACTAGCCAGCGAGCCCAGCAGACCCCGGCACCGCCCCGGTATCAGCCGCGATCCTCAGCGAGTTCTCGACAAACTCACGTACGGTCGAGGTGTGCATCCTGAGCTCGACCCGGACGAGGGCCGGTCCGGCGCCGACATCGGCGAGTTCCGGCAAGGGACCGCCGACAGCCGCCGAGCGCTGTCCGGATACCTCGTGGGGCGGGCCATCGGCGAGCAGACGGCCGCCGACCTGTTGATCCTCGGGCTCGCGGTGCTGGCGCTGGCGGTCGGCGTGTACTTCGTCGCGCCCACCTGGCTCGCCGTCGTGATCGGACTGATCGGTTTCGGCGTGTTGGTCTTGCGCGCGGTCGTCGGCGCGGTGATGCGCCGGCTAACCGGCGTGGGTCGGTTCGGTCCGCAGGAGGATCGGATGCGATCGCTCGTTGCCGACACGCGTGGAGACGTTCGGCGCGAGCTGCGCCGGCTCGGGCTGCCGAGCCACACCGCCACCATGCCGTTCCTCGCCGTTCGGCTATTGGGACGTCGGCGGGGTGAGGTCGTCACGCGGCTGCGTGGATTCGACATCGACCGCGTGGTGCCGGCCGCCCGAGTCGACGACCTGCACCTGGTGATCCAAGCCTTGTCGCGGCAGTAGATCTCGGCGCTGCGCCTACGCGATCCCGGCGGCGTGGACAAGGATGGCGGCGTGGCCAGCGTGCGCACCGTCCGAGGACGGCTCGGCGAGCTGGGCCGCGGGGTGGGGCGCGGCGTGTTCGAGCGGGTTCTCGCAAGCGGTGACGCCTTACGCGCTCGGCGCACCGTGGACCTCGCCGACGAGGACGGACTGGCCCGAGGTGCCGTCCTGCTCGGCACGATCTGGCCGGGTGGAACCGCGGAGCCATTCGAGGGTGCCGTGGTCGTCGATGACCGGGGAACGATCGACTATCTCGGCCCGGCGAGGAGCGGGCGGCTGCCCGCCGACCTGCAGGTTCTCGGGGGTGGTGGTTGCTGGATCGGTCCCGGGGTGGTGGACGCCCATGTCCACCTAGCGTTCGGGTCGGTCGATGACTGCCTGCGGCGCGGGCTGGTCGGCGTGCGCGACCTCGGCGCGCCGACCGCATCGGCGCGCGGCTGGCGCACCGGGCATCGGCGACCACCGCGTGGTCGCCCCTTCGTCGCCGTCGCCGGCCCGATCCTCACCGCACCGCGTGGCTACCCGTCGCGAACCGGGCAGTGGGGCAGCGACGGATTTGCCACCTTCGTCGACTCGCCCGGGCAGGCCAAGCAGGTCGTCCACCGGGTGATCGCCCATGGCGCCGACGTCGTCAAGATCGCTCTCGAGCCGGGCGGCGCGGGCTGGCCGGTGCCCGAGCCCGCCGTAGTCCGGGCGGTGGTCGAGTCCGCGCATGACGCCGGCCTGTCCGTGGTCGCCCACGCGCTGCGCGCCGACATGGTCCGCCGGGCGATCGACGGTGGCGTCGACGAGCTCGCCCATACTCCGACCGAACGGCTTCCCGACGAGCTGGTCGAGCACGTTGCCGAGGCTCGGGTCGCCGTCGTCTCGACGTTGCAGACGTTCTTCTCGGCCGGCAGCGGCCGGGTGGCCGCCGGGAACGCGGCCGCCTTGCACCGGGCCGGGGTCGTGCTGCGCTACGGCACCGACCTCGGCAACTCCGGCACCCGGCCCGGTGTCGACCCCCGGGAGCTGGACCGCCTCGCCGACGCCGGGTTGGGGCGCCTCGGCGCCCTGCGAGCGGCCACCGAGTTCGCGGCCCAGACTCCGGGCATGCGCCGGCGGAGCGGTCACCTTCGGGTTGGCGAGCCGGCCGCGCTGGTCGTTCTTCCGGGCGATCCACTCGCCGAGCCCGGATTCTGGCGAGCACCGATCGCCGTGCTGGCCGACGGTCGGCTCATCGTGAACTGACACACTGGACGGGCCGGTGTCGCAGCGGAGGGAGCGATCGTGACGCAGGAGGTGGGACGTCCGGTCGAGCTGGACGTGGCGCCGACCGCGCGACCCGCTCGGCGTGCGCCCTGGTTCGTTCGGCGGGATCTCTACGCCGGCGCCTGGATTGTCGGCACCTTGGCCCTGGTCGGCGTCCCGCTCGGGCTGATCTGGCCGGCCGTGAGCCCCCGCACCGCTGGCCTGGTGCTCCAGTCCGGCGCGATCATCCCCGACGAGACCGAAGGGTTCATCGGCGCCGATGGCTGGTTTGCGCTGCTCACCGCGGTTGCGGGACTCGTCGCCGCGATCGTGGTGTGGACCCGGCGGCCGTGGCGGGGTCCGGCAGCGGTCCTCTCGCTCGCGGTGGGTGGCGTCGCCGGCGCGCTGGTCGCCGCCCTGGTCGGCCGCCTCGCCGGCGGCGGGCACGGAGGAGGCAAGCCCGGCGCCCTGATCACGCTGCCGGTGTCCGTGCATGCCATCGGTCTGCTGTTCCTCGAGGCCGCCGTGGCCGTGCTGGTCTACGGCTTGCTGGTCGCCTTCACCGCCCGCGACGATCTAGGTCGGACCGAGCCGTCCGCACCCGCCGACCCGACCGAGCCGTCCACAGCGGCTGGCCCGACCGAGCCGCCGGACGCTGGCGGGGCGAATACGTGGGAGTCCGATTCCCGCCCGGTCAGTTCGCCGCCGGATTGATCCATAGCGCGCGCGGGTCTATCGGCGTGGTCCGGGTCTGCTGGGCCAGGGTGATCTCTCGCCGCATCAGCGCCATCTCGGCCCGCAACCGATGGCCGGCCGTCGGCGCGGCCAGCAGATTCTGTCGCTCGTCGAGCGACAGCCGCACGAGCCCGGCCAGCTGGTAGCTGACGCGCACCGGATCCGGGCTGAGGGCGACGTCGGTGCGCTCGCCGGCGAGCGCCTGGACGATCTCGGCGTATTGCTCGAACTGCGCGCGGGCCGCGGCGACGACGTCCGGCGAGGCGGCGCCGGCGGTTTCGGCGAGCCACGCCACCTCGGCCCGCAGGTACGGCCGGCCCGAGCGCAGCACCTCCCGCACCTCGAAGCGTCGCGATCCGATCGTGAGCACGTCGGAGGTCCCGTCCGGATAGGGGCGCCGATTGACGATCTCGGCCATCGTCCCCACGGCGGCGAATGCGACATCGTCGGAGGTCTCGGTGCCCCGGCGGATCGACAGCACCCCGAACGCCGGCGGCGAGCTCGACGTCAGGTCGGCAATCATGGCTCGATAGCGCGGCTCGAAGATGTGCAATGGCAGGGCCGCACCCGGCAAGAGCACGTGGCCGAGCGGGAACAACGCAATGCGCTCGGTCACCCGTCGACCGTAACTACAAGTGTCTGGGCCGGGAATGGTCGCTCGCGCGGACCGTAAGCTGAACCCGTGCTGCGCCGCATCGACCTGACCGTCGAGGCCGCCGAGCTTCACCGGGCGCTGCCCCGGGCGCAGGTGGACGTCGGTGCTGCGGTTCGCGCCGTCACCCCGATCGTCACTGACGTGCGGGAGCGGGGCTACCCGGCCGTCCGGGACGCGACGCTGCGCTTCGACGGGGTGGACGTACCCGACCCACGAGTACCGGCCAGCGCGCTCGCCGAGGCGTTGGCCACGCTCGACCGCACGGTGCGAGCGGCGCTCATCGAGTCCATCCGTCGGGTTCGGCTCGTGCACGAGGCCCAGCGCCGGCAGCCGGTGGACATCACGGTGGTGCCCGGCGGCACGGTCACCGAGCGCTGGATTCCGGTGCGCCGGGTCGGCCTCTACGTGCCCGGGGGACTCGCCCCGCTCGCCTCCAGCGTGGTCATGAACGTGGTGCCCGCGGAGGTCGCCGGCGTCGAGTCGCTCGTGGTGTGCTCGCCGCCGCGGCAGGAGACGAAGGGTCAGCCGGACCCAACGATTCTCGCGGCGTGCGCGCTGCTCGGCGTGTCGGAGGTGTACGCCGCCGGAGGGGCGCAGGCGATCGCGTTGCTCGCATACGGCGACGTGTCCGCCGGCATCCCCCCGGTGGATCTGATTACCGGCCCCGGCAACGTCTACGTCGCGGCGGCCAAGCGGCTGGTCCGGGGCGTGGTGGCGGTCGACGCCGAGGCCGGGCCGACCGAGATCGCCGTGCTCGCCGATGGGACGGCCGATCCGGTCCACGTCGCGGCGGATCTCATCAGCCAGGCCGAGCACGACGTGCTGGCTGCGTCGGTGCTCGTCACCGACTCGGTCGAGCTGGCCGACGCGGTCGACCACGAGCTCGCCCGTCAGGTCGAGCTCACCAAGCACACCGAGCGGATCCGGGCGGCCCTCGGCGGCGAGCAGTCCGCGACGGTCCTCGTTCGCGACCTCGAGCACGGCCTGCAGGTCGTCGATGGCTACGCGGCCGAGCATCTCGAGGTGATCACGGCCGACGCCCGTCGCGTGGCGGAGCGGGTGCGCAACGCCGGCTGCGTGTTCGTCGGGCCGCACGCGCCGGTATCGCTCGGCGATTACTGCGCCGGATCGAACCATGTCCTGCCGACCGGCGGAGCCGCAGCACATGCGTCCGGCCTGTCGGTGCAGACGTTCCTCAAGGGTGTCCACCTCGTCGAGTACGACTCCGAGGCATTGACCGCGGTTGCGCCCCACGTGCTGGCGCTCGCGGACGCCGAGGACCTGCCCGCGCACGGCGCCGCCGTCTCCGTCCGGCTACCGCGGTGAGCGCGGCGCCGGACGTCGGTACGGCTCGCGCGACCGCTGACGTTGCCCTCTCGGACCTCCCGCTGCGCGACGAGCTGCGCACAGCCCACCCGTACGGCGCGCCGCAGCACGACGTGCCCGTGCGCCTTTCCACCAACGAGAATCCGTATCCGCCCTCCGCCGCCGTGGCCCGTGAGATCGGCGACGCTGCCGCCGGCGTGGCTCGAACGCTGAACCGCTACCCGGATCGGGAAGCCTGCGCGCTGCGCGAGGACCTCGCGGGCTATCTCGGCCACGGCCTACAGGCCTCCGAGATCTGGGCGGCCAATGGCTCCAACGAGGTCATGCTGCAGCTGCTGCAGGCCTTCGCCGGGCCCGGCCGCACCGTCGTGTCGTTCGCCCCGACGTACTCGATGTATCCCGAGTACGCCCGGGACACGCATTCGGAATGGGTGGTCGGTCGTCGGCGCGACGACTTCAGCCTCGACCCGGCGCACGCCATCGGGCTGATCGAGAAGCTGCAGCCCGCCGTCGTCCTGCTTGCCTCGCCGAACAATCCGACCGGCACGGCGCTGTCCATCGACGTGATCGACGCCATCTGCGAGTCCGCGCCCGGAATGGTCGTCGTGGACGAGGCCTACGCCGAGTTCCGCCGTTCCGGGGCGCCGAGCGCACTCGGCCGGCTCGCCGCGCGACCGAGACTCGTGGTGACCCGCACGATGAGCAAGGCGTTCGCGTTCGCCGGTGGGCGGGTCGGGTACCTGGCCGCGGCCTCGGCCGTCGTGGACGCTCTGCGCATCGTCCGGCTGCCCTATCACCTATCGGCCGTCACCCAGGCGACGGCCCGGGTCGCACTGGCCCATTCCGACGAGCTATTGGCCCGTGTCGCCGAGCTGCGGGAGCGCCGCGACGCCACGGTGATGTGGCTGCGCGACCGGGGGCTGGCCGCCGCGGAATCAGACGCGAACTTCGTGCTGTTCGGGGTCTTCGCCGATCGACATGCCGTCTGGCAGGGTCTGCTCGATCGAGGCGTGCTGATCCGCGAGGTCGGTCCGACCGGCTGGCTGCGCGTCACTATCGGCACCGAAGAGGACATGGCCGCATTTCGCACCGCGTTGGTGGAGGTACTCAGATGACCCGGATGGGCCGGGTCGACCGGCACACGAGCGAGACCAAGGTGCTCGTCGATATCGACCTCGACGGCGTCGGCCGTACCGACGTGTCGACCGGCGTGGGCTTCTACGACCACATGCTGAGCTCGTTCGGCAAGCACGGGCTGTTCGACCTGCGGATCCAGGTCGAGGGAGACCTGCACATCGACGCGCATCACACCGTCGAGGACACGGCGATCGCACTCGGGCAGGCCTTCGCTCGCGCGGCAGGCGACAAGGCCGGCACCCGGCGGTTCGGCGACGCATTCGTGCCGATGGACGACGCGCTCGTCCAGGCTGTGGTCGACCTGTCCGGTCGTCCTTACCTCGTCCACCACGAGCCGGACGGCGCGCCACCGACCATCGGACCGGACTACGCGACGACGCTGACCCGGCACGTCTTCGAGTCGTTCGCCTACCACGCCGCGATCACGCTGCACGTGACCGTCCACGGGGGCCGCGACTGGCACCACATCACCGAGGCCGAGTACAAGGCGGTCGCCCGCGCGCTACGCGTGGCCGTCGAGATCGATCCGCGCGTGCAGGGGATTCCGTCCACCAAGGGTGTTCTGTAGTCCGTGAAGAGCGTCGCCGTGCTCGACTACGGTTCGGGCAATCTGCGCTCCGCGCAGCGCGCGCTGGAGCGGGTCGGCGCTGCGGTAACCGTCACGGCGGACGCCGACCTGGCCGTCGAGGCCGACGGTCTGGTCGTCCCCGGTGTCGGCGCGTTCGCGACCTGCATGGCCGGCCTGGACGCCGTGGGGGGCGGCAAGGCGATCCTCGAGCGGGCCCGTCGTGACCGTCCGGTGCTCGGCATCTGCGTCGGCATGCAGGTGCTGTTCGAGGCCGGGGTCGAGCACGGGGAGGAGTCCGCGGGCCTGGGTGTGCTGCGCGGCCGGGTGGAGCCGCTGCGCGCGCCCGTGCTGCCGCACATGGGGTGGAACACCGTCGTCGCCGCGCCCGGCTCGGCGCTGTTCGCGGGCCTGCCGGCCGACACCCGCTTCTACTTCGTGCACTCCTACGCCGCTCACTCGGCGGAGGGTCTCGTGACGACCGCGCACCACGGCGAGGACTTCGTCGCCGCGGTGGAAGCCGGTCCGGTGCGCGCGACGCAGTTCCACCCCGAGAAATCGGGGGATTCCGGCGCCACCCTGCTCGAGAATTGGCTGCACACGCTATGAGCTTCGTGCTGTTGCCGGCCGTCGACGTCGCTGACGGTGCGGCGGTGCGCCTGGTCCAGGGCGTGGCCGGGACCGAAACGTCCTACGGAGACCCGCTCGACGCGGCGCTCGGCTGGCAGCGGGACGGCGCCGAGTGGATCCACCTCGTCGACCTCGACGCTGCGTTCGGCCGCGGCAACAACCGCGAACTGCTGGCCGAGGTCGTGCGGCGCGTCGACCTCGCGGTCGAGCTCTCCGGCGGCATCCGGGACGAGACGTCGCTGGCTGCCGCGCTGGCCACCGGAGCGGCGCGGGTGAACCTCGGCACCGCCGCGCTCGAGTCACCGGACTGGGTGCGTTCCGTGATCGCCCGGTACGGGGAGCAGATCGCCGTCGGCCTGGATGTACGGGGCCGGACGCTCGCGGCCCGCGGGTGGACGAAGGACGGTGGCGATCTGTGGGCGACGTTGGACCGCCTCGATGCCGACGGCTGTCCGCGCTACGTCGTCACCGACGTGCATCGCGACGGCACGCTGACCGGGCCGAACCTGGACCTGTTGCGCGACGTGTGTGCCGCTACGCAGGGCGCGGTGGTCGCGAGCGGCGGCGTGTCCTCGATCGCCGACCTGCGGGCGCTCAGCGGCCTGGGCACGGTCGAAGGGGCGATCGTCGGTAAGGCGCTCTACGCCGGGGCATTCACCTTGCCGGAAGCCCTGGCCGCCGTGTCCTGATGCAACACAACTGGCCGCCCGGTGTGTCCATAGGACATGCAGGCCGCAGCGGGCGACATGATGCCGGCGCCGGTTGAGGCCGACGTGGTTGCGGCGGTGGACTTCGACGACTTCGTACGCACCCAGGTTCCTGCACTGCTGCGCACCGCCTACCTGCTCACCGGCGGCGACGGCCCGGCGGCCGAGGATGCCGTGCAGGAGACACTGACCCGCTTGTATCCGCGCTGGGCCAAGGTGCAACGAGCCGACTATCCGGTGGCCTACGTGCGGCGCAGCCTGATCAACACCTACCTCAACGGCGTCCGGTCCGCATCGAGGCATGAGTTCGTCACGCTCGTCTTCGAGGATCGCGGCGTCGATGGCGACATCGCCCAGGCCGCCGGAGATCGTGACGAGATCCGCCGGCTCATGCGGCAACTGCCCGAGCGGCAACGGGCCGCTCTCGTGCTGCGGTACTTCGACGACCTGTCCGACCGGGAAGTCGCCCGCGCCCTTGGCTGCCGCCCGGGCACCGCCCGCAGCCTGATCAGTCGAGGGCTGGCCGCCGTGCGCGCGACGCTGTCCTCCTCGCCGCTCGGAGATCGTGATGTCTGAGGACCTCGAGGCCCGGCTGCGCCGGGAACTGCGCATGTGGGCGAACGACGCGCCGGCGCCGCACCGCGTGAGCGTCCGCACGCTGGACGCGGCATCCGACCTGCCGGTCGAGCGGGTCCGGCCGGCGTGGCTTCTCCCGGCGATTGCCGCCTGCGTGGTGTTTCTGGTCGTCGGCGGCACGGTGGGCGGCGTCGCCCTCGTCCGGCACCTGACTGCGCCGCCCGCTTCCTCGGTGACGCCGCCGAACCCGTCCGGGCCGTCGCCGAGTCTTGGCCCGACCGCGTCGAACCACACTGCGACCACGCCGGGGCACGCGACGAGCCCATCCGGCCCCAGCCCGGCACCGTCGGGCGCGGCGGGCCCGGTCGGCGGCCCGGTGCCGGCCGGCTTCACGGCGCACGACTTGACCTTCATCAGCGATGACGACGGCTGGGCGCTCGGCACGGCGCCCTGCACCAGCCGGCCCTGCACGTCGTTGGTGCGGACCATGGACGGTGGTCGCAGCTGGGTCGGGATCCGCCCGCCCGTCATCGGGCTGGCCGGCGTCGACGACTGTTCGGCCGGGTGCGTTTCGAACGTGCGCTTCGCTTCTCCGCTGATCGGCTACCTGTTCGGTCCGCAGGTGCTCTACCTGACCACCGATGGTGGAGCGACGTGGCAGCGGCAGCCGGGCGGCGCGGCGGCGCTCGAGATCGGAGCCGGCAACGTGCTGCGGGTGCCGTCCGGAGACGGGCAGGCCTGCTTCCCCGGCTGTCCCGTGGTCGTCCAGATCTCGACGATCGGTGGCACCTCGTGGCACGACGTCCTGGCCCTGTCGGCTGCTCAGGTCGGCACCGATACGGGGGTCCAGCTCGCCCGAACCGGCCAGCAGGCGTACCTGCAGATCTACGGCCACGTCGCCGGCGGCGCGAGCCAGGCGCACACTGCGCTGTACGCGGCAACGGACGGCGGCCGGGTGTGGTCCTATCGCGGCGAACCGTGCCCCCAGGGATCCCGTGGCGAGGTCGACGCCTCCGCGCTGAGCACAGCGCCGGACGGGTCGGTCAGCGTGCTGTGCACGCAACGGTCGGCCGCGGCGATGTCGTTCGTGGCCGTGTCGACGGATGGAGGCCGCACGTTCCGACCCGGCAAGGCGCTCGACAACCTGGAGATCCAGGTCGGTTCGGCCTCCTCGTCCACGGTGTTCGTGGTCGGTGCGGTCGGCGGCCGCGAGTCGCTCGTCCGCACCAATGACGGCGGCCAGACCTGGACCGTGGTCGCGCAGAGCGGCTCGATGCCCGCCGTTTTCCTTCCGCGCAGCGGCTTCCTCGGCTTCGAGTCAGCGACCACCGGCCGGTGGGTTAGCGTGAGCGATCCCAGCACCGTGTGGACGACCCGTGACGCGGGAGCGACCTGGGCGAGTCACACGTTCCGCTAGCCGCGCTGTCGATGCGTTGCTTCCCGGGCCAAGCGTCGACCTCGGCGGCCCGAGCCGGCTAGACCGAGCGCTGGTAGGCGCGGAACGCCCGGGTCGCGAGCCAGGCCATGCCGATCGCGAGCAACGCTAGGTAGCCCAGCCGGGGCAGTGCGGCGCCCCAGTCCGGGTCGGCCGACAGCGCTTGCCGGCTGGCCACGACGGCCCAGTCGACCGGGTTGTACCGGGCGACCGTCTGCAACCAGTCAGGGGCCAGCGCGACCGCCATGACGGCGGACGATACGAAGGCCAGGGGCAGGCTCAGGAACTGGCTGATGCCGATCAGCGCCTCCTGGGTCCGGGCCAGCAGGGCCACCGCGTTCGACATCGCCGCAAAGATCACGCACAGCAGCGCCGCAGCCACCAGGGTGAGCAGGATTCCGGTCAGGCCGCCCGGGAATCGGGCGCCAACTGCGTAGGCGATGCCGAACACCACGAGGGTCTGGATCAGAGTGGTGATCACCTGGTAGGCGAGCGTGCCGATCATCATGGCGCCGCGGGATACGGGTGAGGCGAGCAGCCGATCCATCACGCCGCGGTTCATGTCCTCGATGTAGATCGTGCCGGCCCAGGCGGCCGAGAACAGCACGGTCATCATGATCACGCCCGGCGAGATGAACTCGAGGTAGGACCGCGACGAATCCGGCGAGGCCGCGAAGCCCGGAATGTGCACGACCGAGCGGAACAGCTGCCCGAACAGCAGCAGCCAGATGATCGGCTGGATCAGCGTGATCGCGGCGTACCAGGGCTGCCGGATCAGCGCGCGGACGGACCGCAAGGTCAGGAGGCCGGAGTGAGTGAGCAGGTGGGATCGGGTCGGCCGGGCGGCGACGGTAAGGGTGGTCATCGTGAGTTCCCCTCGGTGGCGTGGTAGGCGCGGCCCGCGTACCGCAGGTAGACGTCATCGAGGGACGGGCGGGACACGGTCACCGAAGCCACCGTGATGCCGGCCTCGTCCAGGCTGGTCAGGACGGCGGGGACTGCGGTCGCACCATCATCGGCCCGCGCGCGCAGGCTCGTCCCGTCCGACGTGATGTCGCGCAGCGCAGCCACCTGGCGCAATCGAGCGACCGCCGAGGCCAGCTGCGCGGACGTGCTCAGGTCGATGATGACCGCGTCGCCGCGCAGTTCGCGCTTGAGTTCCTCGGCGGTGCCTTCGACGACCACGCGGCCGCGGTCCACGATCGCGAGCCGGTCGGCGAGCCGATCGGCCTCGTCCAGGTAGTGCGTCGTGAGCAGCACGGTCGTGCGCTCGTCGGCGAGTCGCTCGATCTCGGCCCACATCTCGGCCCGAGCCTCCGGGTCGAGCCCGGTCGTGGGCTCGTCGAGGAACAGCACCTGCGGGCGGTGGACGAGCCCGATCGCGACGTCTAGCCGGCGCGCCATCCCCCCGGAGTAGGTGCGCACGAGCCGGTTGGCCGCGTCGGCCAGGCCGAATCGGTCGAGGAGCTCGCCGGCTCGTGTCGCGGCGGCCCGTCGGCCGAGTCCCTGAATGCGGGCGGCGAGCAGCAGGTTCTCCCGACCGGTCGCCATCGGATCGCTGCTCGCCTTCTGCGAGACCAGGCCGATCTCGCGCCGCACCCGCTCGGGCTCGCGGACGACGTCGATACCGGCGACGCGGGCAACGCCCGCGTCCGGGCGAGACAACGTGGTGAGGATCTTCACCGTCGTCGACTTGCCCGCGCCGTTCGGTCCGAGCAGGCCGAAGACGGTGCCGGCGGCCACCTGGATGGACAGCTGGTCGAGCGCCCGGACCGGCGCGCTGCCGCGCGATCCGGGGTAGGTCTTGACGAGATCGCGCACCTCGAGCGCGATCTCCCGTTCGGTCGGGATTGCCGCCGTGCGCGCGGGCAACACGGCGTTGTGGTGGTCGGACATGACGGGATCGACTCCTTCGGAGTGCTGGGAGTCGACGCTCTCGTCACCTATCGTGAGCGTTGCGCCCCGGGACGATCCCGTGTGCTCAGGCGACGGTGCGTCGGCTCGGCGGTTAGGCCGCGGGCCGGGTGTTGCCGCACCCGGTCTGCGGTGGTCAGGACGAGCGGTCGGGAGCGAGCAGCGCGGCGGCCTCCTTCCCGAGATGGCGAGCCGGGTCGGCGGCGATTTCGGCCATGGTCACGCCATGGCTGACCAGTCCGTGGATCCGACGCCAGATCTGGGTACCGCCCAGCCTTCCGGTGCGGATGTCGGCCACGAGTTGGTTCACGAAGTCGAGTTCGGCCGCGAGCAGCGCCAGCCGGTACAGGCTCTCGATGAGGAACAGATCGGGCAGCTTGCCCTCGCGGGCCACGTCGTGCGTCGCCTCCAGCGCCCGGATGTCGATGCGCAACCGTTCTGCGCGGTGGTCGAGCAGCCGGGCGACCTCGTCGGGCGGGAGCGCGGGGATCAGCGAGAGCCCGGCCTCGAACGCCAGGTATTCCTTGACCGGAGTGGACAGCAGCTCGGCCAGCCAGTCCTCGAACTCCTCGACGCCGGCCGGCGTGATGGCGTAGACGGTGCGCTCGGGTCGGCGACCCTCCCGGGTCGTCTCCTGGGCCTCGATCAGGTGGTGCTTCTGCAGCGCCTCGACGACCGCGTACAGCGATCCGTAGTTGAGCTTGATGCTCCCCTCCTTGCCGCGTTCGCGCAGCGTGGTGGAAATCTCGTAGGGGTGCATCGGCCGCTCGTTCAGGCAGCCGAGAACGGCGAGAGCGAGCGGATTGCTCACCCGGCGACGAGTCATCGAATGATTCCTTTCGAATACTCTGAGCAGAGTAATGTCAGGTCGAGCATCGCGCAAGCCGAATGTGTGGGGGGCAGGGCGCCGGCGACGTCTGGCAGGGTGGTAGACGTGGCGGACACTCCGAGCGCGAGCCAGACGGACAGGGCGAGCGGATGGCAGAGATGAGTGACGTTCGCCGGCACGGATCGGGCGGTCCGTTCGAGGAACTGGTGGGCTACAGCCGGGTGGTTCGGGCCGGCGACTACGCGTTCGTCAGTGGGTGCACGTCGGTCGCAGACGGAGAGGTCGTGCACGCCGGCGACCCTGCCGCCCAGGCCCGGCAAGCCATCGAAAACCTCCGCTCGGCGCTCGCCCGGGTGGGCGGCACGCTGGCCGACGTCGTGCGCACCCGGATGTTCGTCACCGATATCGGCCGGTGGGAGGAATTCGGCCTGGTGCACGGCGAGGCTTTCGGCGAGATCCGACCGGCCTCGACCATGGTCGAGGTGTCGGCGTTGATCGACCCGCGGATGCTCATCGAGATCGAGGCCGACGCCTATCTTGGCGGCCGGCCGTGACGGTGCTAGCCCTCGTGGTCGGTGCCCGCTCATGACAGTGGCGGTGCGGGTCATCCCGTGCCTGGATGTGGACGCGGGGCGGGTCGTCAAGGGCGTGAACTTCGTCGGGCTGCGGGATGCGGGCGACCCGGTCGAGCTGGCCCGTCGCTACGACGCCGAGGGTGCCGACGAGCTGACGTTCCTCGATATCACGGCCTCGTCGGCCGGCCGGGATACCACCTACGAGGTCGTCCGGCGGACGGCCGAGCAGGTGTTCATCCCGCTCACCGTCGGCGGGGGAGTGCGCACGAGCGCGGACGTGGATCGGCTGCTGCGGGCCGGCGCGGACAAGGTCGGAGTGAACACCGCAGCCGTGCGAAGGCCCGAGCTCGTCCGCGATATCGCCCACCGCTTCGGGCGGCAGGTTCTCGTGCTGTCGGTCGACGCCCGGCGCGTTTCGGCCGGCGCCGCACCCACGTCGAGCGGCTTCGAAGTGACGACGCACGGCGGCCGGCACGGCACCGGAATCGATGCCGTCGCGTGGGCGGCTCGGGCGGCCGAGCTCGGTGCCGGTGAGATCCTGCTCAACTCGATGGACGCCGACGGGACGCAGGACGGTTTCGATCTCGAGCTCATTCGATTAGTGCGGGCCGCGGTGACCGTTCCGGTGATCGCGAGTGGTGGTGCCGGCCGGGCCGAGCACTTCCCGGCCGCCGTCGCGGCCGGGGCGGACGCGGTACTTGCCGCGAGCGTGTTCCACTTCGGCCAGCTGACAGTCGGGGCGGTCAAGGCCGAGCTCGCGGCCGCGGGCGTCCCCGTTCGGGTCTGAGGGATCACACGGAGATGGAGGCGTTGACGAGCACGGCCACCGCGGCGGAGTCGCCGGAGTAGTCCACGGTCGCGACCCGTTGCCGCCCGAAGGCCACCAGCGTGAGTTCCACCGGATCGCCGCGCACGGTGACACTCGGACCGTCCGCCGGCTTGCGGGCCACGACCTCATCGTCGTCCGGCCCGACGAGAACGACGCCGACGGGGGCTTGCCGCAACGTCAAGTGGGCGGCGACGCGTAGCTGGGACCAGATGGCGGCCTGTCGATCGGCCGGGAGGTCACGCGGAGGCCGGGGCTGCGCACCGGCCCGCCGCACGTCCTCATGGTGCACGACGTACTCCAGCAGGTTGACTCGCTCACGCACGGGCGGCACCGCGAACAGCGACCACCGCGGCGGTCCGTCGTGGACGCGTCGCACCAACTCTTCGTACGGCACCTCCTCGGCGTAGCGCAGCACTCGATCCTGCGACCACCGGCGGGCGGCATCGACCGGTAGCCGGCTGGCCGCCTGGGTCAAGGACCGCTCGCGCAAGACGACGTGGGCGGCCAGCTGGGCCGCCGTCCACGGAACGCAGAGCGTCGACGCCTCCGGTGGTGTCCCGGCCAGGGTGTCGGCGAGGTCGTACCGTTCCGCGACCGCGTGCGAGGTCATATCGCCACACTATGTCGCCTATGAGCCGCTCGGCGACGTCGGCGATGCGGCGGTCAGTGAACCGGTTGCCACTTAGTATTCACACAGCGAGTTCCCACGTTTCGCTCACTCCGCTCGCTCAGGCTGGACACAGCCGAATCCAATGCAAGGGAGTGCCCATGACCACCGCCACCGCGGCCAAGCGACGTGTTCTGGTCGTTGACGACGAGGAGAACGTCACCCACCTGGTGTCGTCTGCGCTGCGTTTCGATGGCTTCGAGACCGTGACGGCCGACAACGGCCAGTCCGCCCTCGCGGCCGTTGCCGAGGCGGATCCGGATCTCGTCGTCCTCGACGTCATGATGCCCGGCATGGACGGCCTCGGCGTGTTGCAGAACCTCCGGGCGGCGGGCTCCCAGGTTCCGGTCATCTTCCTGACGGCGCGGGACACGGCCAACGACCGCATCGGCGGGCTGCGCGCCGGAGCTGACGACTACGTCGTCAAGCCATTCAGCGTCGAGGAGCTGCTGGCGCGGGTGCACGCCGTGCTGCGCCGGTCGGCGCCGGACGAGGCCCGGGAGGGCGTCCTGCGGGTGGCCGACCTGGAGCTGGACGAGAACAGCCACGAGGTGACGCGGGCGGGCCAGGAGATCCACCTCACCGCCACCGAGTTCGAGTTGCTCCGCTACCTGATGCGCAACGAGCGCATGGTGCTGTCCAAGGCGCAGATTCTCGACCGGGTCTGGAAGTACGACTTCCAGGGCCAGTCGAACATCGTCGAGCTCTACATCGGGTACCTGCGCAAGAAGGTGGACGCCGTCGATCCGAAGCTCATTCACACCGTCCGTGGTGCCGGATATGTCATCAAGGCGCCTCGCGCCTAACACCTTCCTCTCCGGCGCCCGGTGCGGCCGCCCCGGGGTCGTTCGTACTCTTGAGCCACGATGAGCCGCGACTTTGACCTCGGTGGGCCCAATGCGCACGTCGAGGTGAGCGAGATACCCACGCCCGTCCACGACGAGCCGTGGGATCCGAACGCGGCGGAGCTGAGTTCGCCGGCCGCGACCGATGAGCTGGCTCCGGCCGGCCCTGAACCGGCGCCGGCCCGACGCGCACCCCGACGCTGGCGGTTCCTGCCCCGCACCCTGGCCGGCCGGCTGATTCTCGGGGTGGTGTCGCTGGTCCTCGTGCTGGTGCTCGCGATGGGCGCGGCCACGTACGCGCTGCTGCGCCCGTTCCTGTACGGCCAGCTCGACCAGCAGCTCCGGCCGCTCGCCTCGAACAATGCCAACCGGTTCACTTACTGCTTGAATGACAACTCCGCCCCGAACAACGGCCTGACAACATGCCGATTGGGTAATCCGTATGGCTTCCACGCGGCCCAGCCGCAGTGGATCGCGGCCTACGACGCCAACGGCCAGCCGCTGATCGACTCTGTCCAGGGCGGCCCGGACTATGTGCTGCTCACCTTGGCGCCGGCGGACGTCGACCGGGTGATCGGCGACATCGGCGGGACGCACACCGTCATCTCGAAGGACGGCACCGAGGTCCGGGTCATGGCCCAAGCCCCGTCATCGGGCGTCGTCGTGGTGACCGGGCTGTCGACGAGCGAGGTCACCACCACGATGCATCGCCTCGTGGTGATCGAGCTCGGAATCGGACTTGGCCTGCTGCTCGTGGCGGTGGTCGCAACTGCCTACGGCGTGCGGCTCAGCCTGCGCCCGCTCCGGCGCGTGACGAGCACGGCCCGCGAGGTCACGGCTGAGCTGTCGCCGGAAGGCACCGGCCTGGATCGCCGGGTGCCGGTCGCGCCCTCCGAGGTCGACTCCGAAGCCGGGCAGATGGCCGAGTCGGTCAATACCTTGCTCGGGGCCGTCGAGACCCAGTTTGCGGCGCGGGTCGCGAGCGAGGACCGGATGCGGCAGTTCATGGCCGACGCGTCGCACGAGCTGCGCACCCCGCTTACCTCGATCCGGGGCTACGCGGAGCTCGCTCGCATGCGGCGGGCCAACGGCACGGCTGATGTGGACAGCGATGCCGACACGTTGAACCGCATCGAATCCGAGGGCACCCGGATGTCCCGCCTCGTCGACGACCTGCTCCTCCTCGCCCGCACCGACCGGGGTGCGGCGCCGCAGTTGGACGAGGTGGACACCGTCGACCTCGTCGCCACCGCGATCGAAGGAGCGCGGGCCGCCTTCCCGCAGCGTCGCATCGACGTCGCGGTCGAGCCCGACGTGCCGATCTACGGCGACTACGACCAGCTCCTGCGCGTCCTGCGCAATCTGGTGACCAACTCCGCCGTGCACACCACCCCGACTGGACCGATCCGGGTCAGCGCCTACCGGGACGGTGCCGACAGTGTGCTGCAGGTGGACGATGCCGGGCCGGGATTGCCGCCTGACGAGGCGGCGCAGGTGTTCGACCGGTTCTGGCGGGCCGACAAGGCCCGGACTCGCGCCCGTGGCGGCTCCGGACTCGGCATGTCGATCGTCCGATCCATTGTCGAGGCGCACGGCGGGACGGTGCGGTTCGATAGTTCGGTGCGAGCCGGCAGCACGGTCACGGTGCGGCTACCGTCGTCCCCTGTCCTTAGCGGGCACCCCGCCCCTGCCCCCTGAGGGTCCGATACCGGCTCCATGCGACCGGGCACAATCAAGTCATGCCCGCCCGCGGTCCCTCCGATCTCGAGCCCGCCATAGCGTCGCGTCTGAAGCGTGACGCGGCTGGCCTCGTCGTCGCAGTCGTGCAGCAGTACGACACCGGCGAGGTTCTCATGGTCGGCTGGATGGACGACGAGGCTCTGCACCGCACGCTCACCACGGGGCGGGCGACGTTCTGGTCGCGGTCCCGTCAGCAGTACTGGGTCAAAGGCGAGACCTCGGGAAACATCCAGCTGGTCAAATCGGTGGCCCTCGACTGCGACGGTGACTCGCTCTTGGTCCGGGTCGACCAGGTCGGCGCGGCCTGCCACACCGGAGATCGGACATGCTTCGACCTCGGTCCGTTGCCGGTCGCCACCGTGGATGCGGAGCAGACGGCGTCGTCGACGTCATGAGCGCCTCGATCGGCCGGCGCGACCTCGGCGACCTCGCCCGCACCCATCGACTCGTGCCGCTCACTCGCACCCTGTTCGCCGATGCCGAGACGCCGGTGGGCGTCTATCGCAAGCTCGCCGCTGACCGACCCGGGACGTTCCTGCTGGAATCCGCGGAGCCCGGGCGGTCGTTCTCCCGCTGGTCGTTCGTCGGGGTCAACGCCGTGGCGACGCTGTCCACGCGAGCCGGCGAGGCGGTCTGGACCGGCCAGGTCCCGGACGGAGTGCCCACGGACGGTGATCCGCTGGAGGTGCTGGGCGCGGCGTGGCGCGTGCTGCGCGGGCCGCGGCTACCGGGACTGCCGCCGCTCACCGGTGGTTTCGTCGGCTATCTCGCCTATGACGTGGTCCGCCGGATCGAGACGTTGCCCCAGAAGGCCGAGGACGACCTCGGCCTGCCCGAGCTCACCATGCTGCTCGTCACCGACCTGGCCGCCGTCGACCACCATGAGTGCTCCGTCACGCTCATCGCCAACGCCGTGGTCCACACCGGTATGACGGCCGACGAGCTGGATGCGGCGTACGACGACGCCACCGACCGCCTGGATCGCATGCAGGCCGCACTCGCCACTCCGGACGCACCGACGGTGGCCAGGATCGGCCAGCCCGGCCCGAAGGAGGCGGTATCCCGTACCCCGCCCGGGGAGTACCAACCGGCCGTCGAGCAGGCGCTCGAGGCCGTGCGGGCGGGCGAGGTGTTCCAGATTCAGGTCGGTCAGCGGTTCCAGGTGGCCACGGCGGCCGACGCGTTCGACGTCTATCGGGTGCTGCGCACGCTCAACCCGTCGCCGTACATGTACGTCCTGCGGCTGCCCGACCTCGATATCGTCGGATCCAGCCCGGAGGCGCTGGTCACGGTGGCGGACGGCGTCGCCGTCCTGCATCCGATCGCGGGCACCCGGCGGCGGGGGGAGACCGCCGAGCGCGATGCGGCGCTGGCCGCCGAGCTGGTCCGTGACCCGAAGGAGCGGGCCGAGCACGTGATGCTCGTCGACCTCGCGCGGAACGACCTCGGCCGGGTATCGGCGGCCGGTTCGGTGGAGGTCGTCGCGTTCGGAGCGCTCGAGCGCTACAGCCACGTCTGGCACATCGTCTCGACTGTCCAGGGCCGGGTGGCCGACGGCTGTGACGCGTTCGACGTCCTGCGGGCCAGCTTTCCGGCCGGCACGCTCACCGGTGCGCCCAAGGTGCGCGCGATGGAGCTGATCGAAGAGCTGGAGCCGGTCCGGCGGGGCGTGTACGGCGGCGCCGTCGGATACCTCGACGCCGCCGGCGATTTGGACATGGCCATCGCGATCCGCACCGCCGTGATGACCGGCGGCCATGCTTACGTGCAGGCGTCGGCCGGCATCGTGGCCGACAGCATTCCCGCCCTGGAAGAGCAGGAAACCCGTAACAAGGCTCGCGCCGTGCTGCAGGCGATCGCGACCGCGGAGACGCTGCGGGCGGTGGCCGAGCCGGGTCTGTCGCCTCGGGCCGAGCCGTGACCGCAGCGCGACGCGCGTCGTTCGCAGCCGCGCTCCTCGGGCTGATCGTCGGCGGCGGGCTGGCCTTGCTGGCTAGCGGGCGGCCTTGGCAGACCGTCACCGCTCACCGGGACCGGCCACTCGCGGACGACATCTTGGACGTGACCGGGCGAACGCTGCACCCGGCCGTGACCGGGTTCGCGGTGGTTGCGCTCGCCGGCGTCGTCGGCATCCTCGCCAGCCGAGGCCTGGCTCGGCGGCTCATCGGGGCGGTGCTGGTGATCGCGGGTGCGGTCATTTGCTGGGACGCGGTGACGGCGCTGCGCGCGATCTCCTCGGACCACGCCCGGGCGCTGCTGCGCGATGCGCGAAGCGGCGTCGGGCTGGACGCCGGCCGGGTCGTGACCGTCACGGTGCATCCGGTCTGGCCCATACTCGCCGGGCTGGGTGGCCTGCTCGTCGTCGCCGGCGGAGCGTTGACCGTCTGGTCCGGAGCGACATGGAGTGGCCTGTCCAGTCGTTACGAGCGTCCGCAGCCGGCCGGACCGCAGAGCGAAGCGACCCTGTGGTCGGAACTGGACCGCGGCATCGACCCGACCGCCGCCGACCCGGCTCGAGACCGCGGCGAGGATCCGTCGGCTCGTACCGAACCCTGACCTGGCGGTGACCCCGCCGGCTGAGCGGAGATCGTAGATTGCCGGGTGTGCCGTCGGATCTGAACGCTGCCCGCGGGCTCGTCCTCATCGCCGAGGACGAGGCCGCAATCGCCGACCTGATCCGGATGTACCTCGCCAAGGCCGGTTACGGCGTCCACATCGAGCGGACCGGGGAAGGTGCGCTCGCGGCGATCCGGCGGCTGAAACCGGCGGCGGTCTTGCTCGACGTCGGGCTGTCGGGAATGGACGGCGTCGAGGTCTGCCGCCGGTTGCGCGCTGAGCAGAACTGGGTGCCGGTGCTGTTCGTCACCGCCCGAGACGACGAGGTCGACCGGGTGGTGGGACTGGAGCTCGGCGCTGACGACTACGTCACGAAGCCGTTCTCACCGCGGGAGCTCGTCGCGCGGGTCACCGGCGTGTTGCGGCGAACCAAGGGCGTGCCGGAGGCCATGCCGCCGCTCGAGGTCGGGGATGTCCGGGTCGATCTGGTCGAGCGGCGGGTGTTCTCCCGCCGGGAGGAGGTGGCGCTGACGGTCACCGAGTTCGACCTGCTGGCCCACCTGATGCGGCGCCCGGGGCGCGTGTACAGCCGCGAGCAGCTGCTGAGCGAGGTATGGGGCTACGCCTCGGTGGCCGGTACCCGGACGGTCGACGTCCACATCGCCCAGATCCGGGCCAAGCTCGGCGAGGCCAGCCCGGTGCGAACCGTCCGGGGGGTCGGCTACGCGGTCGAGGAGCCGCGCCGGTGATCCGTCGCCGGGGCACGCTGGCGCTGCGCATCTCCTTGCTCGGCGTGTCCATCGCGCTGATCACGGCCGTGGTCGCGGGCGGCATCGCCGTCGGGCTGATCCGCCAGGCGAACGACCGGAACGCGCGGCAGGTGCTGTCCCGACTGGCCGACGCGGCCCAGACCTTCGCCGATGCTCCGGGCAACCCCACCACCGGGGAGGTCCGGGCCCGTAACCTGCTGCGGGCGGTCAAGGTCCAGTTCGCCACCATCGACGGCACCGGTCAGCTCGTCTCGGCCAGCCGGATCGCGCGCGACGCGCTGACCAAGAACGAGATCGGCGAGGTGCTCGCCGGCTCCTCGCTGTCCTCCCGCCGCGCTGTGGACGGCCAGCCCGCGCTGGTCGAGGCCCGGCCGACCGTGGCCGGCGCCATCGTGCTGGTCCAGCGCCGGGCGGACGCGGTGGCGGTCGGCGACGCGGCCTTGCGCCGACTGGTCGTGGCGCTCGCCATAGCCGTCGGCATCGCGGTCCTGCTCGGTCTCGTCGTCGCCTGGCGCCTGGCCCGTCCGCTCAAACGCACGGCGGAGGCCGCCCACGCGCTCACCTCGGGCCGACGTGACGTCGTCGTCCCGCTGGAGGGTCCGGCCGAGGTTCGCGAGGTGTCCGACGCGCTGAACCGGCTCGCGGCCGGCCTGGCCCAGTCCGAGGCCCGTCAGCGGCAGTTCCTGATGTCGGTGTCCCATGACCTGCGCACGCCGTTGACCGCGATCAACGGCTACGCCGAATCGCTGGCCGACGGAGTCGTCCCGCCCGAGCAGACGGCGCGGGTGGGGACGATCCTGCTCAGCGAGTCGCATCGGTTGACTCGCCTCGTTGGGGACCTCCTGGATCTCGCCCGGCTGGACGCGCAGGAGTTTCGCGTCGATCTCGCCGTGGTCGACGTCGGCGGCGTCATCGAATCCGCGGCCGATGTGTGGTCGGGACGGTGTGCCGCCGAGGGCGTCCGGTTCGTACTGGAGCGCTCGGCCGGCCCGTTGTCGGCCTACACCGACCCGGCCCGGCTGCGCCAGGTGCTCGACGGGCTGCTGGAGAACGCGCTTCGCGTGACACCGTCGGGCTCGCCGATCGTCCTCGCCGGCCGGGTGGAACTACCGGCCGGGTCGCCCCACATCGTCGTCGAGGTCCGCGACGGAGGGCCGGGGCTCCGCGACGAGGATGTCGCAGTCGCATTCGACCGGTCGGTGCTGTACGAGCGGTACCGGGGCGTTCGCAGCGTGGGAACCGGATTGGGGCTCGCGATCGTGCACGGCCTGGTAGAGCGCATCGGCGGGACGATCGAGGCCGGTCATTCGGCCGAAGGGGGCGCCCGGTTCACCGTACGGTTGCCGCTCGGCGGATGGCCGACCTGAGCGCTGCACGGGCCCCCTTCACACGTTCCACCGAGCCGCTAGCTAGCATCGGTGCGAACGTTCATCAGGGGAGAGGCGGCTTCGTGGGCAACCGCCCAAATATGCTCGAGGACATCCTCGTCGGCGTGCGCGCCGATGTTGCGACGCGTCAGCAGCGCCAATCGCTTGCCGACGTCAAGGCGCTCGCGGCATCGGTCTCGTCGCCCCTCGACGGGCTGGCCGCGCTGCGCGCGCCCGGCGTCGGTGTCGTCGCGGAGGTCAAGCGACGCAGTCCTTCGAAAGGGCAGCTCGCCAACATCGACGACCCGGCCGGATTGGCTCAGGAGTATGAATCCGGCGGCGCTCGGGTCATCAGTGTCGTGACCGAGCAACGACGGTTCGGCGGTTCGCTCGACGACCTCGACCGGGTGCGCGCCGCAGTGTCACTTCCCCTGCTGCGTAAGGACTTTATCTACTGTTCCTATCAGGTGCACGAGGCTCGCGCCCACGGTGCGGACCTCGTGCTTCTGATCGTCGCGATGCTCGAACAGAACGCGCTCGTCGGGTTGCGTGAGCGGGTGGAGTCGCTGGGCATGACCGCCGTGGTCGAGGTGCACACGGCCGACGAAGCCACTCGCGCCCTCGACGCCGGGGCCCGCGTCATCGGCGTCAACGCGCGCGATCTGCGCACGTTGCGTGTCGATCGGTCACGGTTCGAGCAAATCGCGCCGGGCCTGCCGACTCACGTCGTGAAGATCGCCGAATCCGGCGTGCGTGGTCCGCTCGATCTCATCGAGTACGCGGCGGCCGGCGCGGACGCGGTGCTCGTCGGTACCGGTTTGGTGACCACGTCCGATCCCCGCGGAGCGGTGGCCGAGCTGGTCACGGCGGGGGCGCATCCCGCCACGCCCCGCCCCTCCCGCTAGCGATCACTCCGGCTCCCGCCCCAGCGGCTCGCGGAAAGATCCACAGCGCGCGACGGCTAGACTGCCCAGCATGGGTCCGACCGACGGCGCGCGTCGATGGCACCGGTGAGCTGCCTCCCGCCGTTAACCGCCGCTCGTGATCCAGGAGTCTCGCTATGACCGTGCACGTCGAGTTGCGCACAGAATCCCCTGATCGGACAGGACACTTCGGCCCCTACGGCGGTCGCTTCGTCCCGGAAGCGCTCGTGGCCGCACTGGACGAACTGACCGACGCGTTCCATTCCGCGCAGGCCGATCCCGCGTTCACCGCTGAGCTCGACCGATTGCTGCGCGACTACGCCGGCCGACCCTCGCCCCTTACCGAGGCGACCCGGTTCGCGGCCGAAGCGGGTGGCGCCCGGATATTGCTCAAGCGCGAAGACCTCAATCACACCGGCTCGCACAAGATCAACAACGTGCTGGGCCAGGCGTTGCTCACGAAGCGGCTGGGGAAGACTCGGGTCATCGCTGAGACCGGCGCCGGTCAGCACGGCGTCGCGACGGCGACCGCGGCCGCATTGCTCGGCCTGACCTGCACGGTCTACATGGGGGAGGAGGACACGCGCCGGCAGGCCCTGAACGTCGCTCGCATGCGGCTGCTCGGTTGCGAGGTGGTTCCGGTCCACACCGGATCGCGCACGCTCAAGGACGCGATCAACGAGGCCTTTCGCGACTGGGTCGCGAACGTGGACTCGACGCATTACCTGTTCGGCACCGCGGCCGGCCCGCATCCGATCCCGCTGATGGTGCGAGAGTTCCATCGGATCATCGGCACCGAGTCACGCGCCCAGGTTCGCGAGCGGACCGGCCGGCTGCCGGACGTCGTCGCGGCCTGCGTGGGCGGCGGCTCCAACGCGATCGGCATCTTCGCGGCTTTCATACCCGATGCGTCGGTACGTCTCGTCGGCTTCGAGGCCGCCGGCGACGGGATTGCCAGTGGCCGGCACGCCGCGACGATCACCGGTGGTTCGCCGGGCATCCTGCACGGAGCGCGCTCCTACCTGCTGCAGGACGTGAACGGGCAGACCGTCGAGTCGCATTCGATCTCGGCCGGCTTGGACTACCCCGGTGTGGGTCCGGAACATGCTTACCTGCACGACCTGGGCCGAGCCGAGTATCGACCGATAACCGATGCCCAGGCGATGGACGCCTTTCGGCTGTTGTGCCGTACGGAGGGCATCATCCCGGCGATCGAGTCCGCCCACGCGCTGGCTGGGGCGCAGCAACTCGGGCGCGAGCTCGGCCCGGACGCGATCATCCTGATCAACTTGTCGGGCCGCGGTGACAAGGACGTCGAGACCGCGTCCCGCTACTTCGATCTCGTCGACCCGTGACCCGGCCGGGTGGGCTCCGCGCGGCGCCGCGCCCGGCGCCTCGTGCGGTTGGCGCGCTCGCCGCGACGATCGCGGCCGCGAACGCCGAGCGTCGAGCGGCCCTGATTGGCTACCTTCCGGTCGGCTATCCGGACGTCGACACGTCGATTGAGGCGATGCGCACGATTGTCGCCGCCGGAGTCGACATCGTCGAGGTCGGCGTGCCCTACAGCGACCCCGGCATGGACGGCCCGACGATCCAGGCGGCGGTGGACCCGGCGGTGCGAGCCGGCGTGGGCATGCCGGACGTGCTTCGCGCGGTCAGTGCGGTGGCCGACGCCGGCGCGGCGGCGGTGGTGATGACCTACTGGAATCCGGTCGAACGTTACGGGGTCACTCGGTTCGCCGCCGACCTCGCCGGCGCCGGCGGCTCGGGTGCGATCACGCCGGACCTCATACCGGATGAAGCCGCACCGTGGCTCGCGGCCAGCGACGAGCACGGCCTCGACCGGGTCTTTCTCGTCGCGCCGTCGTCGACCGACGCCCGGCTGACCAGCACCGCGGCCGCCTGCCGTGGCTTCGTCTACGCGGCGTCCACGATGGGCGTGACCGGAGCGCGGGACGCGGTCGGGGCAACCGCGCGCACCCTGGTAGCTCGGGTTCGAGCCGTGTCGCCCGCGACTGCGGTCTGTGTAGGGCTCGGCGTTTCGACCGGGGCCCAGGCCGCGGAAGTCGCGCAGTTCGCCGACGGCGTCATCGTCGGTTCGGCCCTCGTCCGGTGCCTGCTCGACGCGCCGGATTCGGCCGGCGTCGCCGCGCTAGCCCGGCTCACGGCCGATCTCGCGGCCGGCGTGCGGGCCGCCGCGACCTAAGCGCAGGCTCTAAGCGCGAAGCGCCTTCCCACATCGATCACACCGAAGGTTGGGGCGGCCGACCGAGCCGCGTGGTCTTAGGTGCGGTTGGCGTCGGCCAGCCGGCTGACGAGCCGAACGGTCGTCCCCTCTCGGGACGAGCGGACCTGGACGACGTCACACAGCTGGTTGACCAGCCACAAACCTTTGGGTCGGCCCGAGGTTTCGGCCGGGCGCCGGCGGCCGATCATCGGGTCTTCGATGTGCCCGGTGTCACGGACCTCGCAGACGAACGCGTCCTGGTCCCGCCACAGCCGCAGCGTTCCGCCGCCACCACCGTGCCGCACGCTGTTGTCGAGAATCTCGCCCAGCGCCTCGGTCAGGTCGGCCAGGCGGGTGGTGTCGAGCCCCAGCTCGGCGCCTTCGGTCGCCGCGTGCTTGATCGCGTCGGTGGTCGTCGTCGCGTCGAAGACAAGGCTGGCCGGATCGCCCAGCGGTTCCGGCAATTGTTCGCCGAACATCTCTTCCGCGTGGCAGACGCCGCCGTAGTACGTGCTGCCCCGGTAGTCGCTGGATTCCACGAGCACCGGATGGCTGTGATGCGCGGCCTCGACGACGTCATCCGGCAGCGCGTCCGCGTCGTACGGGCAGCGCAGCCAGAAGGGCCGATCCGGTTCGACGGCCAGGTTCAGCAGGGCCTCGTGCAGCTGGCACTCGGCAATCTCGACCTCGGTCCGCCCGAACCAGATCGGTTCGCCAATGCCGCGAAGGGGTTGCTCGTCGTCGTGGTCGTCCAGGAACTCCTGCCACGCCGGAATGATGCGGGCCGGGTTCGCGCCGACGGCGGCCATGTCCATCATGCGGACGCGCTCGGCGTCGGCGCCGAGGGCCGCGCGAACGGCGCTCAGCCGGGGCTCGGCGAGAACGACCATGACCGGCTGGTCGCTGGCCAGGCCGTCGCGAATGAAATCGACCGTGCCGGCGAGGAACGCCTCGACGCCGCGGTAGAGCAACGCTTCATGTTGATAGCTGGAATGAGGCCTGACCAGGATGGGGGCCTTGGTCATTCCCACCGCCTGTGTCGGGTATAGAGCCGGAGGAACCCTAACACCCGGTGGCGGACATCCAGCTATAGAACACGGTGAGTATTCGTACGGCCGGCAGCTGCTGCTCTCCGAAGCAATCCGTGTACGGTCTGCTCACGGCTGCAGAATCAGCTTGCCGGTCGTTCGGCGGTTCTCCAGGTCGTCGTACGCCTTCGCGGCGTTCGCCAGCGGATATCTTGCGCCGATATCCACCCGCAGGGTGCCGTTCCCGATGGCCAGGAGAATCTCGGTGCCCCGCCACAGCAGCTCGTCTCGAGTGGCCGTGTAATTCGCGAGGGTGGGTCGGGTGAGGTAGAGGGAACCGCCGCGATTGAGCCGTTGCGGGTCGACCGGCGGAACCTGGCCGCTCGAGGCGCCGAACAGCACCAACATGCCCCGCGGTGCCAGGACGGCCAAGGACGCGTCGAAGGTGGCCTGGCCCACCCCGTCGTAGACGACGCTCACCGGAGCGTCGTGGTTGCGGCGGCGAACCTCGGCGACCAGTTCGTCCGTGGACAGCGTCTCGTAGCGGATGACCTGGTGCGCGCCCACGGCTCGGGCGACGGCCTCCTTCTGGGCCGTGGAGACCGTGCCGATCACGGTCGCCCCGCGGGCCTTGGCCAGCTGCACGAGCAGCTGCCCGACGCCTCCCGCCGCCGCGTGCACGAGCACGCTGTCACCCGGCTGCACGGGATAGGTCGAGGTGACCAGGTAGTGAGCGGTCATCCCTTGCAGCATCGCTCCGGCCGCGATCTCGACGTCGACGCCGTCCGGCACCGGCACGACGGAATCGGCAGCAAGGTTCAGCGCATCGGCATGGCTACCCAGGCCGTGGCCCCAGGCCACGACGTCGCCTTCGGCAACACCGGAGACCCCGGTCCCGACCGCGACCACCGTGCCCGCGCCTTCACTCCCGAGCACGAACGGTGGGCGGAGGGGGTAAGTGCCCTGGCGCTGATAGACGTCCACGAAGTTCACGCCCGACGCCGCGATGCGAACCTGGATTTCGCCCGGTCCCGGATCGTCGAGTCGCAGCTGCTGCAGCTGCAGCACGTCCCGATCGCCGTGCGCAGTGCACACCAAGGCGCGGATCTCGTGCGAGCCCATGACGTGAACGTAGTGGTCGAGCCGGGTGGTTCGTCGGGGTTGGCGCCGCCGGGCAGCTCGGCGGGTCAGGATGTCGAGTCCAGCCACTCCTCGAAGGTCGGGCCGGCGAGAGTGGCCTGCGGGCCGGGCAGCAGGGCACCGTTCCGGTAGAGGTGGCTCGACGAGTTCAGCCTGCGGGCCTGCTCTTCCAGAGACATCCGCCAACTGACTGATTTGATGCGCCGCGGTCGCTTTCTCGACGACTCGCGGTGTCAGCTGGCGTATGGCAGCACGGTGGTGCCTGGGTTGCCGGTCGGGGTGGCGTTGTGCTGTGTCGGCAGCGGGAAGAGCAGCGGTGGGTGGTGAGTGATGTTGCGACGGGGGGTTTGCTGGGGATCGATCCAGCGGGGTGGGATCCATTCGGGCAGCCCGTCGACCATGTAGACGGCCCAGCCGCGTTTGGCGTGTTCCCGATGATGAAATCCGCAGACGAGGGTCAGATTGTTGACATCGGTGGGGCCGCCGTCGGTCCACGGCGTCACGTGGTGGCTTTCGCACCAGTCCGGGGGCCGGTCGCACGCCGGGAATGAACATCCCCGGTCTCGGGCGGACAGCGCGAGCCGTTGCCCGGCGGTGGCGGTGCGCCGGGCGCGGCCGAGGTGCAGCACCACCCCGCGGCTGTCCAGCACGACGGGAACGAGCTGCGCGTCGGCGGCCAGCCGCAGCGCCGCGGGAATGCTCAGGGCGCCGCCGTGACCGGTGGTGGCTAGGCCGGTGCGGGTTTCGAGCTGGTCGAGGGTGAGGGTGAGAAGCACAGTGGCCGGGGTGCCGCCGGCGTCGGGCAGGGTGCCGGAGCGCAGCAGCCGCCGCCCGGCGTCGGCCAGCGCGTCGTGCCGTCGCTGCCCCGGATTGCGCCGGTCCGGCTGGCCGCGCTCGTCGGGGGCCGGCCGGCTGAGGGTGTCCAGCACCACCTGCCACACCGCGGCGGCCTCGGCGGTGAGCGTGCCGGCCAGCAGGCCGGACCCGTCCGGCAGCACCGCCAGCGTGACCGACCGGCGCCGCTGCTGGTCCTTCTCGGCGGCCAGCTGCCCGTCCGGGTTCAGGCAGGCCGCCACGGTACGAGCCAATGCGGCCAGCCGGTCCGGGTCCACGGTGCGGGCATGGCCAAGCAGGGTGGGCTCCACCTGAGCGGCCAGCTCCGGCCGGTCGGCCACCACCCGGTCGGGCAGCGCGTCGACGGCGGCGGTGATCACCGTGGCGTGCCGGGTGGAGATCGCCCCCTCGGCCAGGGCCGCCGCGACCTGCGGGAACCGCGGCGCCAGCTTCTCGCCGCTCAACGCCCGCCGCGGCCCCAGGTCGGCCGCCAGCCGGGCCCGGGCGGCGGCCTCCCGCCGGCCGATCCGCAGCCGCTCCGCCAACAGCGCCCCGATGCCGGTGTAGCCCAGCTCGCCGGCCACGCCACGGCCGTCCAGCTCGGCGATCAGCGTGCCGCTCACCGCAGCCTGCCGCCGGGTGTCGGTCTCCAGGATGTCCAGCAGCTCGAGCAGCTCGTCCCGAGACAGCGCCGCCGGGTCCAGGCCGGCCAGCTGCTCCCGCGCGGCGGTCAGCTGCTGGATGGCGGTGTGATGTCTCAGGACATGGGTGACAGTTCTGCATCCGGACATCGGTGACGGTTGGTGTGTCAGGACTTCGGTGACACTCCCGGGTTCCTGGGGCGGGTTCCGGGGCGTCGGCCGTTGCCGACGTAGCGGATGCCGGGAGCGGGTCTGGTGTGCTCGGCGAGGATTTCGCCTTCGAGGTTGGTGATGACGATCTTGTCGCCGGCCTGGTTGCCGTCACTGATGACGAGGACCTGCTGGAACGCGTGGTCGACATCGACCTTGTAGAACACCTTGTCAACGTGGATGGTGCCGGCGGTGCTCACTGTTCTGACGCGCGTGTCGGCGGGTAGGTCTGCGGGCGGCTTCGGTCGGGGACGTAAGGCGGGGACCGGCGGCTCGTAGACGGGCCGGTCCGGCTTCGGGCGGGGCGGATCGGCCTTGGAGGTCGCCTCCCACGCGGCCAGCGGCGTGATGCGCCCGGGCAGCCCTTGGTGGGGACGCTGGGTGTTGTAGATGTGGTCGAACGCGTCGACCTGGGCCTGGAGCTCCGCGAGCGTGTCGGCGAGCGGCTGCTTGTCGAGGTAGCGGAACAGGGTCTGGTGGAAGCGTTCGTTCTTGCCCTGAGTGGTCGGCTTGTAGGGCTTGCCGGTGATCGCCTCGGTGCCCAGCGCGGCAACATGTGCGACGAGCTGGCCGACGACGCCACGCCGCGAAGGGTTCAGCGCGAGCCCGTTGTCGGACAGCAGCCGTTGGGGCACGCCGTGGGCGGCCACCGCCTTGTCGAAGACCGCGATCGCGTCCTCGGCGGTCTCACCGGATGCGACATGGGAGGCGACCGCGTAGCGGGAGTGGTCGTCGATGAGCTGGAAGATCACGCACTTGCGTCCGCCGGTCAGGACGTACTCGGTGGCGTCGAGTTGCCAGCACGCGTTCGGCGCCGGGTAGACGAACCGCCGCCACGCCGCACGTGGCCTCTTGCGCGGCTCCAGCCGAGCAACGCCGGCCTCACGGAAGATCCGCGCCAACGACGCCGTCGAGGGGACCTGGTCCAGGCCCATCGCGCGCATCTTCTCGTGCACGCTGATCGGGCCGTGGTCCAGCCCGGACGCCTCGAGCGCGGCCCGCACCTGCACCGCCTGGACCTTGACCTCCTCGGTCAGCTTCGACGGGCTCGACCGCGGACGCCTGGACTTGGGCTCGAGCACCGCCGCTGGCCCCTCGACCAGGGCACGCTTGCGCAGTTCGTAGAAGGACTTGCGGGAGATGCCGTGCTCGTCGCAGAAGGTCGAGACCGCCCCGCGTGGGGCGTCTTCAGGCCACTGCGAGATCGCGAGGCGGACACGGGGATCGATGGGTTCATGGGCAGCCACCGCCGCAGCCTCGTGGTGGAAGTGTCACCACCAAGACGATCAAGAGTGTCACCGATGTCCTGATGCAGATTCGTCACCGATGTCCCGCGACATGACAGCTGCTGGATGGCGGAGGCCGCCGCCGACTCGAACATGTATTCGATTATCCACTCTCGACAACCCGCCGTCAATCGAGAATCGCCAATAATCTCAAGGTGATTCTCCCCGACGAGCAATCGAGCGTGACCACTGGTGGCCCGTTGCCCGGCCTAGTGACGAGTTCTCGTCTACGGTGGCTGGGTGCGCAGTGTGGCCAGCATCCCGAGCCCGACGCAGGCCGTCTGGCATCTCGGGCCATTCCCGATCCGCGCCTATGCGCTGTGCATCGTCGCCGGGATCTTCGTTTGCGTCGCCCTCACCTTGCGACGGTGGCGGGCGCGCGGCGGCCGAGACCAGGACGTCTGGGACGTCGGGTTCTGGGCGATCATCTTCGGCATCATCGGCGGCCGGCTGTACCACGTCATCACCGACGCCGAGAAATACTTCGGATCCGGGCGGCATCCCATCGATGCTCTCAAGATCTGGGACGGCGGTCTCGGCATCTGGGGCGCGGTGGCCCTGGGCGTTTTCGGCGCCTGGATCGGGTGCCGGCGCAAGGGCATCCGGCTCACCGCGTTCGCCGACGCGGCCGCCCCGGGGCTCGCGTTCGCCCAGGGCATCGGCCGGTGGGGCAACTGGTTCAACAACGAGCTGTTCGGCGGCCCGACGAGTGTGCCGTGGAAGCTGCAGATCCACTGCTTCGATACGGTCGCCGGGCACGCCGTCGACTGCGGCACCGGCAGCACCGTGCAGGGGTATTACCAACCCACGTTCCTGTACGAGTCGCTCTGGGACATCGCGTTGGGCTTCGCGCTCATCTGGGCCGCGCGCCGGTGGACCCTCGGCCGGGGCAACGAGTTCGCGCTCTACGCGATGGGATATACCGTCGGACGAGCGTGGATCGAGGCGCTGCGATCCGACTTCGCCCACGAGTTCCTCGGCGTGCGTCTGAACGACTGGACCGCAATCGTCGTATTCCTCGGCGCGCTCGTGTGGTTCCTTCGGCACCGGGCCCAGCCGAACGAGTCGCTCTATACCCGTCCGCGGGACGACGACACCAGCCCGGGTGAGGACGAACCCGAACCGGTAGATCGCGAAGACACGAGATGGTCGGCAGCGTCCAACGAGGCCGATTCATGACCAGCAGTGCCGAGATCCACCACAAGCATCGTTCCGTGACGGGCGGATGGCTACGCCCGGCCGTCTTCGGGATGATGGACGGGCTGGTGTCCAACTTTGCGCTGATCGCCGGCGTCGCCGGCGCCAAAGCCGACCACACGGCGGTGTCGCTGGCGGGGCTCGCCGGGCTCGTCGGCGGCGCATTCTCCATGGCCACCGGCGAGTATGTCTCGGTGCAGAGCCAGAACGAGTCGGCCCACGCTGAGATCGAAATCGAGCGGCACGAGCTTCGGGTGAACTCCGCGGCCGAGCAGGCGGAGCTGGCGCAAAGCTATGTCGACCGCGGCGTCGAGCCAACACTCGCGCGCCAGGTCGCCGAGCAGATCTCGCGGGACCCGGACGAGGCATTGTCGGTCCACGCGATGGCTGAGCTCGGGGTGAATCCATCGGAGCTGCCGAGTCCCTGGACGGCGGCGGGTTCGTCATTCGCGTCGTTCACGGTTGGAGCGCTCATTCCCCTGCTGCCGTACCTGTTTGGCGCCACCTCGCTGCTGGCATCGGCGATTCTGTCGCTGGCCGCATTGTTTGGCGCGGGGGCGCTGACCTCGCGATTCACGGCCCGCAGTTGGATCTTCTCCGGCGGTCGCCAGGTGCTGCTCGGCACGGTCGCTGCCGCGGTGACGTTCGCAGTCGGCAGCCTGTTCAACGTGGTGACCGGCTGACGTGACGCAGCGACGGGCCGCGCGGTGGGGCATGACCATTCCGGTCACTGGCGTGCCGCTCCCCGACCACGCGGCCCTGCTCCCGGCGCTCGCAGCCGCGGGATACACCGACGTGTGGTCGGCGGAGGTCGCCGGAACGGATGCGTTCACCCCGCTCGCCCTGGCCTCGACGTGGGCTCCGACGCTGCGGCTCGGCACGGCGATCGTCCCTGTTTTCACGCGCGGACCCGCCCTCATCGCGATGAGCGCGGCGTCGCTGGCCAGCGCCGCGCCCGGTCGATTCGTGCTCGGGCTCGGCGCCTCGAGTCCGGTGATTGTGGCGGATTGGAACGGGCAGAGCTTCGACGCGCCCTGGCGGCGAACCCGGGACGTGCTGCGAATGGTTCGGGCGGCGCTCGCCGGCGAGCGGATCGACGGTCAGTTCGACACCTTTCGGGTCCGGCGGTTCGTGCTGGAGACGCCGCCGGCCCAGCCGCCGCCGATCATGCTCGCGGCGTTGCGTCCCCGGATGTTGCGCCTCGCTGGAGCGGAGGCCGACGGCGCGATCCTCAACTGGATCGCTCCGGACGACGTCGCTCGCTGCCTCGCGGCCATAGCCAACCCGGACATCGAAGTCGTGGCGCGGATATTCGTCTGCCCGACCGCTGACATCGCGCACGCCCGGGCCCTGGGTCGACGATTGATCGCGGGATATCTGACCGTGCCCGCTTACGCCGAGTTTCACCGCTGGCTCGGACGGGGGGAGACCCTCGAGCCGATGTGGGCCGCCTGGGCCGCCGGAGATCGGGCCGCCGCACTGGCCGCGCTTCCGGACGAGGTGGTCGATGCACTCGTCGTGCATGGCGCCCCGGAGGAGTGCCGCGAGCGGATCGGCGCCTACGTCAAGGCTGGCATCGACACCCCGGTGTTGGCGATGCTGCCAACGCCGGATGGCGACGATGCGGTGAGGTTCGCCGACGTGCTGGGTCGACTCGTCGCATAGCCTCTTCGCCCAGGCACGCATCTGGCCTCGGCCAGCTGACGGGGAGAAGGAGATCTGCATGCCGGGAGTCGAAGGTCGGGTGGCGCTCGTGACCGGCGGTGCGCAAGGGATCGGCGCGGCCGTGGCGCGACAGTTGGCCGCAGCCGGGGCCAGGGTCGCCGTGCTCGACGTCCAGCGGGATGCCGCCGCCGAGATGGCCGCGCAGCTCGCGGACGCCGGCGGCTCGGCCCTGGGTCTCGCCGGCGATGTCTCCCGGCGCGAGGACGTGCAGGCAGCGGTCGACTCGGTGGTGGAACGGTTCGGCGCGCTGCACATCCTCGTCAACAACGCCGGCGTCATTCGCGACAACCTGCTGTTCAAGATGTCGGACGACGACTGGACGATGGTGATGGACGTCCACTTGCGCGGGGCGTTCCTGGCCAGCCAGATCGCGCAGAAGCACATGGTCGAAGCGAGGTACGGACGCATCGTGTCGATGTCGTCGACCTCCGCGCTGGGCAACCGTGGTCAGGCCAACTACTCGACCGCCAAGGCCGGTCTGCAGGGCTTGACGAAGACGCTGGCGATCGAGCTCGGTCCCTTCGGCGTCACCGCCAATGCCGTCGCTCCGGGGTTCATCGAGACCGCGATGACCCGGGCGACCGCGGAACGTATCGGCACCACCTTCGAGCAGATGCGCGAGGCGACCGCCGCGGCGGTGCCGGTGCGACGGGGGGGTGTGCCGGAGGACGTCGCCAACGCAGTCACGTTCTTCTGCGCCGAGGAATCCGGGTACATCACGGGCCAGGTGCTCTACGTCGACGGCGGCCGTGGCTTGATCTGACCACAGGTCGCGGCCCGCCGGCCCGACTAGGCTGGGATCGGGTCACTGCTTCGAAGGGTCTGCTTCGTGTTCGACACTCTGTCCGATCGCCTGAGCGCGGTCTTCACCAGCCTGCGCGGCAAGGGCCGGCTCTCCGACGCCGATATCGACGCGACAGCGCGCGAGATCCGTATCGCACTGCTCGAGGCGGACGTCGCGCTGCCGGTCGTCCGGCAGTTCATCGCGGCCATCAGGGAGCGGGCTCGGGGCGAGGAGGTTTCCCGCGCGCTGAATCCCGCGCAACAGGTCATCAAGATCGTCGACGAAGAGCTCGTCGCCATTCTCGGCGGAGAGACCCGGCGGATGACATTCGCCAAGACACCGCCCACCGTGATCATGCTGGCCGGCCTGCAGGGCTCGGGCAAAACGACGCTCGCCGGCAAGCTCGGGCACTGGCTGAGCGCGCAGGGGCACACGCCGGTGCTCGTGGCCGCCGACCTGCAACGACCCAACGCGGTGACGCAGCTGCAGGTCGTCGGCGAGCGGGCCGGCGTCCCGGTATACGCCCCGCAGCCGGGCAACGGAGTGGGTGATCCGGTTCGGGTCGCACGTGACTCCATCGAGTTCGCGCGGCGGGCGCAGCACGACATGGTGATCGTCGACACCGCCGGTCGCCTCGGCATCGACACCGACATGATGAACCAGGCTGCGGCCATCCGAGACGCCGTCGAGCCGCAGGAGGTTCTCTTCGTCGTCGACGCGATGGTGGGCCAGGATGCGGTCACCACGGCGGAGGCGTTCCGCGACGGGGTCGGCTTCTCCGGCGTCGTGCTCACCAAGCTCGACGGAGACGCCCGGGGTGGCGCGGCGCTGTCGGTCCGGTACGTCACCGGTGAGCCGATCATGTTCGCGTCCAACGGTGAGAAGCTCGAGGACTTCGATGTCTTCCACCCCGACCGCATGGCGTCCCGCATCCTCGGGATGGGCGACATGCTGACCCTGATCGAGCAGGCCGAGCGTACCTTCGACCAGGCCGAAGCCGAGCAGATGGCCGCCAAGCTCGGCGCCGGCAATCAGTTCACGTTGGAAGACTTTCTCGAGCAACTGCAGGCGATTCGTCGGATGGGCCCGATCTCGAATCTGCTCGGCATGCTACCCGGCATGGGCCAGATGAAAGACGCGATCAGCCAGGTCGACGATCGCGATCTGGATCGGACGGCCGCCATCATCCGGTCGATGACGCCGGGCGAACGCGACAACCCGAAGATGATCAACGGATCGCGCCGGCTCCGGATTGCCAATGGTTCCGGCGTTTCCGTCAGCGAGGTGAACAATCTCGTCGACCGGTTCTTCGAGGCCCGCAAGATGATGCAGCAGATGGGCGGCGCCATGGGCCTGCCCGGCACCCGACGGAAGAACACCAAGTCGGCGAAGGGCCGCAAGGGCAAGAAGGGGCGGTCCGGTCGCGGTCCCACTCCGCCCCGGACTCCGGCCGGGCTGCCGCGCGGAATGGGTGGTATGCCCGGCGGGTTCGGCTCGCTCGGTGGTGTGCCCCCGCAGCTGCCCCCCGGCACCAAGCTGCCCGATCTGAGCAAGCTCAAGCTCCCGAAGGAGTAGCGAGCGGCCCGGTCGGGAAGATCGGTACGGTACGACGGACATCAGGCGCCGTCGGGTAGGAGACCGATCATGACCGAGACCCCGCTGCCGGCCTCGACGTCCCCTGCCACGCGCGCTGAGGACGCGCAGCGGATCGCGAACGGCTACCAATTCACCGGTGAAGCGCTCGAGATGGGGTCGGTGCTCCTCGACGGGCGACCGTATCCGCAGGCGCGTATCCGGGTTCCGCTCGCCATGGTCAATCGGCACGGACTCATCGCCGGAGCGACGGGCACCGGCAAGACGAAAACCCTTCAGGTGCTCACCGAGCAACTCTCAGCGGCGGGCGTGCCGGTGGTGATCGCCGACATCAAGGGCGACCTGTCCGGCCTGGCCCAGGCCGGCACCACCAACGACAAGATCACCCAGCGAGCGGTCGACACCGCCGATGATTGGGCGCCAACGGCCTATCCGGTGGAGTTCCTGGCCCTCGGCGGAGTGGGCACCGGGGCTCCCCTACGAGCAACGATGACATCCTTCGGTCCCACCCTGCTGGCGAAAGTGCTCGGCTGCAACAGCACGCAGGAGTCATCGCTGGGCTTGATCTTTCATTACGCCGACACGGCCGGCCTGCCCTTGCTCGACCTCAAGGATCTCCGGGCCGTGATCCAGTTTCTGACCGGCGACGACGGCAAGGCCGACCTGAAAAACCTCGGCGGCCTGTCCAGTGCGACCGCCGGCGTCATCCTGCGGCAACTCATCACCCTGGAAACGCAGGGCGGTGACGTGTTCTTCGGCGAGCCGGAATTCGACACGGCGGACCTGCTGCGCACCGACGCGCAGGGCCGGGGCGTGATCAGTTCGATCGAGCTCGCCAACCTGCAAGATCGGCCGACGCTGTTCAGCACGTTCTTGATGTGGCTGCTTGCCGATCTGTTCCACGAGCTGCCGGAAGTCGGCGATCTCGCCAAGCCGAAGCTGGTCTTCTTCTTCGACGAGGCCCATCTGTTGTTCAACGGGGCCAGCAAGGCCTTCCTCGAGGCCGTGACCCAGACCGTGCGTCTGGTCCGGTCGAAAGGGGTCGGCATCTTCTTCGTGACGCAGAATCCCACCGACGTGCCCGATTCCGTGCTCGGGCAGCTGGGCAATCGGGTGCAGCACGCGCTGCGTGCGTTCACGCCCGACGACGCGGCCGCGCTGGCCAAGGCAGTCAAGACGTATCCGAAGACGAAGGACTACGACCTGTCCGAAGCCCTTACCCAGCTGGGAACCGGCGAGGCGGTGGTGACCGTGCTGGCCGAGTCCGGCGCGCCCACCCCGGTCGCCTGGACGCGCCTGCGCGCGCCGCGGTCGCTGATGGCCCAGATCGACCCGGGCGCCCAGCAGCAGGCCGTCGCGGCGTCGCCCCTGCAGGCGCGGTACGGGCAATCGCTCGATCGCGAGTCCGCGTATGAGCGGTTGGCGGCCAAGCTCGCGCCGCCACCCGCCGAGGAGCCCGAGGCGCCGGCGCCGGCGCCGCAGACGGCCGGCCGATCCGGCTCACCGGAGCCGCAGGGTGGCTTCGCGAATGCGGCCGGTGGGCTGTTCGGTGCCGTGCTCGGCTCGTTCGCGCGCAACGCCGGCAGCACCCTCGGCCGGGAGATCAGCCGCGACATCTTCGGCACCGCCCCCCGACGCCGCCGGACCACGCGGCGTCGCTGACCCGACCGGCTGGGCCAATGGCCTGACCAATCTCTCGTTGTGATCTTGTACTTAGCGGTGCTATATGGCATCAAGTCCAAGATCACGAAGGTGAAACGGGGGCGGTCAAGCGGTCTTGATGCCGACCCCGGCCAGCGCGGCGACGTCACGCATGGTCGGCCGAGCGGTACTCGCGCCTAGTGCCGATCGCACGGCGGCGGCGGCCGCTCAGGGCTTGGCGGCCTCGCGGAAGTGGGCCGCCACATGCTGCGGCACGACCTCGTACCGGGCGAAGCGACGGGTGAAATGCCCGGTGCCGGCGCTGATCGATCGCAGGACGATCGCGTACCGGGTCAGCTCGGCTTCGGGCACCTCGCCGTGCACGATCGTGCGCTCCATGCCATGGGGCGCCGTCGGATCGGGCTCGGTCCCGGTCACCCGGCCTCGTCGGCCCGACATATCGGACAGGACGGCGCCGACGTGCGCGTCCGGCACGGTGATATCCACCGAAGCGAGCGGCTCCAGCATCGATACTCCGCCGTTGGGGACCGCGTCCTTCACCGCAAGCGCCCCGGCCATCTGGAAGGCGGCATCGGACGAGTCGACGCTGTGGGCCTTGCCGTCCAGGAGGGTGACCAGCACGTCGACCACCGGGATGTGGTCGTTGTCCAGGCCGTGCTCCAGCTGCGAGCGAACGCCCTTCTCAACCGAACCGATGAACTGGGACGGCACCGCTCCGCCGACGACCTTCTCGGCGAACTCGATGCCCGAACCGCGAGGGAGCGGTGATACCTCGACGTCGCACACGGCGTACTGCCCGTGCCCGCCGGACTGCTTGACCAGGCGGCCGTGACCCCGCGCGCTCTCGGTGAACGTTTCCCGGACGGCGATCTTGACCGGAACGGTGTCGACCCGCGCCCCGGTCGCGCGCAGCCGATCCAGCACGACGTCGGCGTGCGCCTCGCCCAGGCACCACAGCACGAGCTGGCCGGTGTCCGGGCTGCGTTCGACGCGCACGGTGGGGTCGCCCGCCGTCAGCCGACCCAGCGACTTGGCCAGGGCGTCCTCGTCACCTCGGGTCGCCGCCTGGACAGCGATCGGCAGCAGCGGTTCAGGCAACGACCAGGTCGCAACGAGCAACGGCGCGCCCTTGTCCGACACGGTGTCTCCGGTCTCGGCGACACCGAGGCGGCCGACCGCGCAGATGTCCCCGGCGACGGACTTCTCGATCGGCCGCAGCGTGCCGCCGAAGGGCGAGAAGATCTGGCCGACCCGCTCATCCGCGTCGTGATCCGGATGCCCGCGCGTTGCGGCCCCGTGTCCGGAGATGTGGATTGCGCTGTCCGGAGTGAGCGTGCCCGAGAAGATGCGCAGGATCGACAGCCGTCCCTGATACGGGTCGACCGAGGTGCGGATGACCTCGCCGAGTAGCGGGCCGGCCGGGTCGCACCGCAGCGGGCTCGCCGCGGCGCCGGTCACGGTGGTGACCGCAGGAGGATCAAGTTCGACCGGGGACGGGAAGCCGCCGCCGATGATCTCCAACAGCTCGCCCAGACCCAATCCGGTCGCCGCGCAGACCGGCACGACCGGGTAGAACGTGCCTCGCGCAACCGCCGTCTCCAGGTCGTCGATGAGCACGTCCACGCCGATGTCCTCGCCGGAGAGGTAACGGTCGAGCAGGCTCTCGTCCTCGCTGTTGTTGATGATCGCCTCGATGAGCGCATTCCGGGCCTGCTCGACGTCGCCGGCAACGTCGACGTCGTCGGAGAGGTCGGACACCTTGGGTGGGAATCCGGCCGCATAGTCGTACACCCGTCGGCTGAGCAGGCCGACCAGGGCCTCGGGAGCCGTCTCGGGCTCGTGCGCGACGGGCAGGTAGAGCGGCAGCACGGCCTGACCGTCGGGGCCGCCGAACACTCGCTGGCACGCGGCGACGCAGTCGTCGAAGGAGGCCCGCGGGGTGTCCAGCCGGGTCATGACGACGGCGCGCGGCGTGCCGACCGCGGCGCACTCCTCCCAGAGGGTCGAGGTGATGGGATCGATCTCCTCGGCCGCCGAAACCACGAACAGCGCGGCGTCCGCGGCCCGCAGGCCGGCCCGCAGCTCGCCGGTGAAGTCGGGGTAGCCCGGCGTGTCCAGGAGGTTCACGACTAAGCCGTCCTGCCGGAGCGGGCATACCGCGAGGGCGACCGACCGTTGTTGGGCGACCTCCACCGGGTCCGAATCGCTGACCGTCGAGCCGTCCGCCACCGTTCCGGCGCGGGTGATCGTGCCGGTGGCCGCCAGCAGCGACTCCACCAGAGTCGTCTTCCCTGAGCCGGAATGGCCCACCAATGCGACGTTGCGGATCTTCTCCGGGCGGTCGGCCGTCTCGAACGTGCCCACCGCCGCGCGCTTGTCGCCGGCGGGCTTCTTGGTCGACATCAGGGCCACCTCCACGAGGTTCGTTCGCAGGCGGCCTAGGCATCGCCGCGCACTGGACGTTCTCTGGCATTCGACACCCAACGTCCTGGAGCGGACAAGCGCGGTTCCCAGATCCGTCCCGGTATACCCGGCTATCGTGAGCGCGCACCACCGCGTCGCAGGGTGCGCGGCGGACCGGGTGGTGCCAGCCGAAGGGACGCACTCCGCGTGCTCAACATCCACGCCCGCGCATGGGTGAGCAACACGATCAACCCGTTCGGCGCCTGGCTGGCTCGGCGAGGCGTGACTCCGGACGCGATTACCATCACCGGCACCGTGGGGGCGACGGCATCGGCGCTGATCTTCTTCACCCAGGGCTGGTGGTTCTCCGGAACCATGCTCATCTGGGGCTTCGTGATGCTGGACGTCCTCGATGGGGCGGTGGCGCGCGCCAGCGGCAAGACCACCAAGTTCGGCGCGGTGCTCGACTCGACCGGCGACCGGATCGCCGACGCGGCCATATTCGGCTCCATCGCCTGGTACTTCGCTCGGCACGATCAGCCGTGGATGCTCGCCGCCGCCTTGTTGTGCCTGGTGTTGGGCGGGCTGACGTCCTACATCCGGGCCCGCGCGGAAGGCCTCGGCCTGAACGCTACGGTGGGCATCGCCGAGCGGGCGGAACGTCTGATCATCGTCCTCGTGGGAACCGGGCTGTCGGGGGAGCATCTGCGCGTGCCGTACGTGCAAGCCGCCGCGCTGTGGATCCTCGTGGTGGCCTCCTCGATCACCGTGGCGCAGCGGCTGGCCGCCGTGTGGCAGCAGTCCCGGGACGCGGAAACGGTGTGAACGGGCAAACCTTGCGGGACCACGCGGTCGACCTCGCGTTCGCGGCCGGCTGGGGCGCGATCAAGCGACTGCCCGAGCCGATCGCCGCCGCCGGGTTCCGGACCGCGGCGGACATCGCGGTCCGCCGGCAGTCGAGGGGTGTCCAGCGGCTGCGGGCAAACCTGCGGCGCGTCGTGGGCCCCCAGCGCTCCGAGTCGGAGCTCGACGTGATCGTCAAGTCGGCCATGCGCTCGTACGGCCGGTACTGGTTGGAGACGTTCCGGCTGCCGACGATGGACCTGGACGCGGTTGTGGCGCGTGTCGAGGCCAACACCGAGGGCGCCGAGCACATCGACCGGGCCATGGCGGCGGGCCGCGGCCTGATCATGGCCCTGCCCCACATGGGGAACTGGGACGTCGCGGCCGTCTGGCTCATCCGGCACGGCGTTCCGTTCACCACGGTGGCCGAGCGACTCCGACCGGAGTCGCTCTACGACCGGTTCGTGGCGTACCGGGAGGGCATCGGGATGCGTGTCCTGGCCCTCACCGGTGGCCCACGGCCGGCGGCGGAGATCTTGGCCGCCCGGCTCCGGGCCGGGGAGTGCGTGTGCCTCGTCGCGGACCGGGATATGTCGCGCTCCGGGGTGGACGTCGAGTTCTTCGGGGCCACGGCTCGGATGCCCGCCGGACCCGCACTGCTGGCGATCACGACCGGAGCCACCCTGCTACCGGTCGGCCTCTGGTACCGGGCTGACGGTGGTTGGGCTCAGCACATCGGCCCACCCGTCGAGTTCCCATTCCCCAAGCGGCGCATCCGCGAGCAGGCCGCGGCTGGCACCCAGGCGCTGGCCGATGCCTTCGCCGCGCACATCGCCGCGCATCCGAGCGACTGGCATATGCTGCAAAGACTCTGGCTCGCGGACCTGGATGGGTCCGGGACGCGGGGCGACGTGCCGGAGGCGGCTCTGGTCCCTGGTGCGGATTCGACGCACACGACGGGTGGCTGAGTTGCGGATCGGCATCGTCTGCCCTTACTCGTGGAACATGCCCGGAGGGGTGCAAGCGCACGTTCGCGATCTCGCCGAGACCCTCATCGGGCTAGGACACCAGGTGTCGGTTCTGGCCCCGGGCGACGAGGACACTCCGGATCTACCCAGCCACGTCGTCCTCGCCGGCAAGACCTTCCCCGTTCCCTACAACGGATCGGTGGCCCGGGTGCAGTTCGGGCTCGTGTCCGCCGCGCGTGTGCGTCACTGGTTGCGCGACGGCAAGTTCGACGTCGTCCATGTCCACGAGCCTGCGGCGGCGAGCCTGTCGTTGCTGACCTGCATGATCCATGACGGTCCGCTCGTCGCCACGTTTCACATGGCCACCACGCGCTCACGCGTGCTCGCCATGTTCGACACGATGCTGCAACCATTCTTCGAGAAGCTCTCCGGGCGCATCGCGGTCTCGACCGCCGCACGCAAGGTCATCGTGGAACATCTGGGCGCCGACGCCGTCGTGATTCCCAATGGAATCATGGTCGACCGATTCCGCTCCGCCGAGCCACTTCCCGAGTTTGCCGACTACGGCCAGACAGTGGGCTTTATCGGGCGCTACGACGAGCCCCGCAAGGGCATGCAGGTCCTGATGGCCGCTCTGGAACGACTCGTCCCGAGCCGCCCGGATCTGCGGCTGCTGGTCGCCGGCCGCGGTGACGCCGAGGGATTCCAGCAAGCGCTGCCGGCGCCCGTCCGCGGTCACGTGACCGTGCTGGGCCAGGTGAGCGAGCCGGTCAAGGCAAGCCTGCTTCGCACAGTTGACCTGTATTGCGCCCCGAACACGGGCCAGGAGAGCTTCGGAATCATCCTGCTCGAAGCGATGGCCGCGGGCGCACCCATCGTGGCGAGCGATCTCGAGGCGTTCAGACGAGTGCTCGGTGAGGGTGCGGCCGGCCAGCTGGTTCCCACGGGCGACGCCGATGCGCTGGCCGTCGCTCTGGCCGGCATGCTCGACGATCCGGTCCTGCGGTCCCGGATGGCTGCGGCCGGCGCCCGGGCCGTGGCGCCATACGACTGGTCGGTGGTCGTCGCCCAGGTGGTACGGGTATACGACCTGGCGATTGCCGGCGCCGGCAACTGATCGCTGCCTCGGCTCCTCGTCGGCCCGGCTACTGTGGTCTACCGTGACGGACCTGCGTGTGATCTTGGACATACCGACGCTATAGCGCGACAAGTCCAAGATCGATTGTGAGCGGCGCCGACCACCTTCGTGATCTTGGACTTGTGGTTGCCCTGGGGCTTTAGGTCCAAGATCACGACCGGTTAGGGTGGCGTGGTTGGGTGAGAACCGGTTAAGGGCGGGGGCCCCTATTGCGCAAACCGTCGAGAACCCACCTACGCTGACTGCCCATGTTGTCGGTCGGGTGGCTGATCGGCGCCGTCGTCCTGACGGTGCTCCTCACCGCCTGGGTGATCTTCACGCTGACCCGGCTGGACCGGCTGCACGCCCGGGTGGACGCGGCGCAGGCGGCGCTGGACGCCCAGCTGGTGCGGCGCGCCGCAGCGCTGCTGCACGTCGTCGAGGCCGGGGCGGCGCCGCTTCGACGGATCGAGGCCGGCCGCTACGAGCAGGTGGCCACCCTCGCGCTGGCTACTGTCGGCTTCGACCGAGAGGGAGCGGAAAACGCCGTGGGGCATGCCATCGCCGATCTGGCCGAGCGGCATCCGGACACCCGCGACCCCGAGGCCGGCGAACTGCACGAGGCCTGCGTGCGGGTGAGCATCGCTCGCCGCTTCTACAACGACGCCGTCCGCGACACGCGCGCTTTGCGAAGCCGCCGGATGCCGCGGATTCTTCATCTCGCCGGGCATCGTGAGATGCCGGGGTACTTCGACATCGACGAGACGCTCGCCTTTCCGGGTCGAGTCCCACCGCTGCGATCCGCAGCACCCCACGAGGAGGCAACATCCTGACCGTGCCAGCCCGCGGGCGTCGACCACTGCGGTCCGGTTGTGACCTTCCACCCCCCGAGACCACCCCACAAAACCACCCCACAAAACCACCCCACAAAACCACCCCACGAAATCGCTGCGCGATTTCGCAGGGACCCCGGATCGCTGCGCCGATTTCGCAGGGACCCCGGCCTCGTGATCGGCGCCCGCTCATGAATGTGCTCGACCGCGTCCGCGCCCTGAGCACGAGGCAGAAGGTCATCGCCGCGGTGAGCGCAGCGGTCATCGTCGCCGCCGGGGTGGGCATCGGAGTCGCCGCCACGTGGGACACGTCGTCCCGTCCAGTCGCGGCGCCCGCCTCGCCGACCCCTACGCCGACCCCCTCCTCGAGCGTGTCGCCGAAACCCAGCGCCAAACCCAAGCCCAAACCCAAACCGGTCCCACTGACCAATCCGTTCACCGGGATCGGCAAGCCGCCGGCCGGCGCGGTCGTCGGAGTGAAGATTGACGACACGTTCAACGGCCGCCCGCAGCACGGGATCGACCAGGCCGACATCGTGTACGTGGAGCAGGCGGAAGCCGGGCTCACTCGGCTGCTGGCCCTCTTCGCGTCGAAGCGTCCAGTGGTCGAGCCGGTACGTAGCGTGCGCGCAAGTGACCCGGAGCTGCTGACCCAGTACGGACCGATCGTCATCGCCGCCTCCGGTGGCGCCGGTGACTCGTTACAGGCCGTGAGTCATTCGATCATTCACGGCATCTACGAGGGCGGTCCGGGATTCGCCCGCGACTACAGCCGCAGCGCGCCCTACAACTTGACGCTCAACACCGCGGCGCTGGCGGCGGCCTTCCCGACGGCCGGGAAGGCGAAGAGCGTCGGGTTCACCTGGTCCGCGACCAGGCCCACGGCGGCGACGACTCGCAGCGGCCGATCGTTCCGGACGACCATCGGCGGGCCCGACACCACCCTGGTGGGGTTCGACTACGACCCAGCATCCAAGCGCTATGTCCGAGTCATCGACGGAGCACGGCAGATCGCCGCCGACGGCGCGGCGATCTCTACGCCGAACGTGATCATCCAGTACTGCGACGTGAGCGTGAATCCTGGTGACGTCGATGTGGTCGGCAACGTGTCGAAGTACACACACAGCACCGGGCGCGGTCCCGTCGCGGTGTTCCGGGACGGCCGCGAGATCGTCGGCACCTGGGCGCGGCCTACCGTCTCATCCGGGACCACGCTGCGGACCGCCCAGGGCAAGCCGATCGCCCTCAAACCGGGCGGGACGTGGGTGCTGCTGGTGGCGAAAGGAACGCCGCTGTCGGTCAGCTGATATGGGCGGTCGGGCAGGCCATCGGCGCGACAACGGATGGCCGGGCGGCGGCCCAGCGTCCGTAAACTGGGACGCATGTCAGAGCAGGAGCACACCGAACATCTCATCGGCACCGCGCGGGTCAAGCGTGGCATGGCCGAGATGCTCAAAGGCGGCGTGATCATGGACGTCGTCACTCCGGAGCAGGCCAAGATCGCTGAGGATGCCGGCGCCGTCGCGGTGATGGCGCTGGAACGGGTTCCAGCCGACATCCGCGCCCAGGGCGGCGTGTCCCGGATGAGCGATCCGGACATGATCGACGGCATCACCTCCGGGGTCTCCATCCCGGTCATGGCCAAGGCCCGCATCGGCCATTTCGTCGAAGCGCAGGTGCTGCAGGCGCTGGGCGTCGACTACGTGGACGAATCCGAGGTACTCACCCCAGCGGACTACGCCAACCACATCGACAAGTGGGCATTCACCGTGCCCTTCGTGTGCGGAGCCACGAACCTCGGGGAAGCGTTGCGGCGCATCACTGAGGGCGCGGCGATGATCCGATCCAAGGGCGAGGCCGGGACCGGCGACGTCTCCAATGCGGTTACCCACATGCGCCAGATCCGCGGCGAGATCCGGCGGCTGACGGCCCTGCCGGAGGACGAGCTGTATGTCGCCGCCAAGGCGCTGCAGGCGCCCTACGAGCTCGTCGCCGAAGTGGCCCGTGCTGGCAAGTTGCCGGTCGTGCTGTTCACCGCCGGTGGCATCGCCACGCCAGCTGACGCGGCGATGATGATGCAGCTCGGCGCGGAGGGTGTCTTCGTCGGCTCGGGCATCTTCAAGTCCGGCAACCCCGGGCGTCGGGCGGAAGCGATCGTCAAGGCGACGACCTTCTATGACGATCCGGACGTGCTCGCTAAGGTGTCCCGTGGCCTCGGCGAGGCGATGGTTGGCATCAACGTCGAGGAGATCGCGGCGCCGCACCGGCTGGCCGAGCGCGGCTGGTAGGCGCCGACCGACCACGCGGTACGGAGCTGCGGCGGGCCACTCGGTCGGCCGGCGGATCCGCTGAAGAAACGAGGATGCGAACGCATGTCGGTTTACCCGACGGGTCCGCAGAGCGCGGTTGCCGACTACGACAGCAACGACTACGACTACCAAACCTTCTGGGCCGGCCGGGACTATGAGCAGTGGGCCGAGACGGTCGTGCTCACCCGGATCATGCGCGAGCTTGGTCCCAGTGAGTGGTTTGCCGACTTCGGCGGCGGATTCGGTCGCAACGCCGTGCACTACCGGGACTGGGTCGCGCACGCGGTGCTCGTCGACTACTCGGTGACGAATCTGATCCGAGCCGGTGAGCTCTACGGGGAAGATGTTGCGGCCGGCCGGTTGCATCTCGTTCGGGCCGACGTGACCGCGTTGCCGTTCGTGGATTCCGCCTTCGACGCGGCGATGACCATTCGCGTCCTCCATCACCTGGCCGACGTCGAGCAAGCCGTCGACGAGATGTTGCGCACGGTGCGCCGCCGAGCGCTGTTCGACGTTCCGATCAAACATCACATGCTCGCTCGCGCCCGGGCCGCCGGATCGAAGGCAAAGCGGACCGAGATCGCCGGCCGGGAGCCCGTCCAGGTCGGCGAGACGGACGAGAAGTTCTGGACCTTCCAGCTCGACGCGGTTCGCTCGACGATGACGCGAGCGGGGTTCGACACGACGGTCGCTGCGAGCGTGAACAACTTCCGGCGCTGGGATCAGCACATCCCGGAGTCGGCGGTCAAGCTGCTGACGCCGCCGATGCGCGGCCTGGAGCGCGCGGTCCAGCGGACGGGCCGCGGCTGGTGGGGCCCCAACCAGTTCGTCATCGCCCGGCGCCGGGTGGCACAGCCGGCGCCCTTGGTCGAGGCACCGCGCGGGATCGATGCGTCGGTCGCTCAGCTGGCTCGACGGATGCGGTGCTCGTCGTGCGGTGGCTCGCTGCGCTGGGCATCCGACGCGGCGGCGTGCGTTGCCTGCGGAATGCGTTTCGAACGCCGCGGCGCCTACTGGAATTTCGTCCCCTGAGCGCACCGGGCACCGTTCCACGCCTCGGCGTTCTCGCCCTCCAGGGCGATGTGCGTGAGCACCTGGCCGCGCTGCGCTCGGTTGGCGTGGAGGCCCGGTCCGTGCGCCGAGCGGCGGAACTGGAGGCGGTGGACGGCATCGTCCTGCCCGGTGGCGAGTCGACCACGATGATCAAACTGGCTCGGGAGTTCGGGGTGCTCGAGCCGCTGCGCGCGCGTCTGGCCGCCGGTCTGCCGGCCTTCGGGTCGTGCGCAGGCATGATCCTGCTTGCCGATCGGCTCGATGGTGGGCCGGTGGGGTCGGGCCTTGCGGAAACGCTCGGCGGGATCGACATGACGGTGCGCCGCAACGCGTTCGGCCGCCAGATCGACTCCTTTGAGGAGGACGTCGAGGTGGCCGATGTTCCGGGGGGCCCGGTCCACGCCGTGTTCATCCGGGCGCCGTGGGTGCAATCCGTCGGGCCGAAAGCGACGGTGTTGGCCGCGCTGCGATCCGGCCGCGGTGCGGGTCACGCCGTCGCCGTTCGGCAAGGCCCGCTGCTTGCCACGTCCTTCCATCCCGAGATGACCGGTGATACCCGTGTGCACGAGCTGTTCGTGCGTATGGTCACGAGTGGCGGGAGTGGCTGACCTTCACCGCGAGATCTACCGCCCGATACGACAGCTCGACCAGAACCGCGCCGCCGGCGCCGAGTGCGGCCGCGATGCCAACCCGCAGCGGCGTCGGATACAGCAGGAAGATGTCGGTGGCCAGCGCGGGTACCGCGAGGATGACGGCCACGATGCCGGCCAGGCTCGCGACCAGGGCGAGCTTCCATCCGGTCAGCGGGCGGGCGAGTACGACGACCGTCCACAGCGACACGATGAGCACCGTGATCGTGGCGGTCGTTCGGCCACCCGGGACACCGGCCGTCGTATCCACGAGCCGGGTGAGCCAGTAGCCCAGGTATGCGGCGACGCCAGTGACGATTCCCGTCGGGATCGCGAAGCGCAGGACGCGCCGAAGGAAGCCAGGAACATAGCGCCGCTTGTTCGGCGCGAGCGCCAACACGAAACCGGGCACGCCGATGGTGACCGTGGAGATCAGGGTGAGCTGGATGGGAGCCAGGGGGTAGGCCGACAGGGTGACGGCGGTGATCAACGCCAGGACCAGCGAATAGATGTTCTTCACCAGAAACAGATTCGCCGCCCGCTCGATGTTGGCGATGACGCGCCGTCCCTCTGCGACGACGTCGGGCAGGTGCGAGAACTTGCCGTCGAGTAGCACGAGTTGCGCGACCGCGCGGGTGGCCGGGGAACCGTTGCCCATGGCGACACCGATGTCGGCGTCCTTCAAAGCGAGCGCGTCGTTCACCCCGTCCCCGGTCATCGCGACCACGTGGTCCTTGCTCTGCAGGGCGGCGACCACGGCCCGCTTCTGCTGCGGGCTCACCCGGCCGAAGACGCTGCGCTTGGCCAAGATGTCGGCGAGCGCCGGGATTTCGTCGGGCAGCTGGCGGGCGTCGACGGCGTCAGCGGCCCTCGCCACGCCCGGGACGCCCACGTGAACGGCCACGGCTCCGACCGTGCGTGGATTGTCGCCGGAGATCACCTTCAAGGCGACGCCCTGCTCGGTGAAATACCGCATGGTGTCGGCGGCGTCCTCCCGCACCCGCTCGGTGAGCACCACGAGCGCGGTCGGACGTAGCTCGCTCGGTAGCTGGGCCGGATCGCCGTTCTCGGGGCCGCCGTCGTCAGGCAGCGCGTGCGGCGAGCAGGCGAGAAGCAGCACCCGCCGGCCCTCGGCGGCGAGATCGTCAGCGGTGGTGCGGGCCTCATGGCCCAAGCCGTCCGTGGGCTGCGGCAGGACCATCTCGGGACCGCCCAGCACCCACGTGCCGTGTCCGTCCGCGCCGACCGCAGACCATTTTCGGGCCGAGGAGAACGGAATGCCGCCGGTCCGTTGCCACGTCGGGTTGGCGAACTCGCCCTGCAGCGCGGCCGAGGTGGCGTTCGCGTCCGGCCCGGACGCGGACAGCGCAAGAGCCTGCCGGACGTCATCGGCATCGGCGTCGCCGAGGAGCTGCAGATCGTCGTACACGATGTCGCCGTGGGTCAGCGTGCCCGTCTTGTCCAGGCACACCACGTCGACGCGGGCCAGCCCCTCGACAGCGGGCAACTCCTGCACCAGGGTTTGCCGCCGCGCCAGCGTCACGGTCGCGATCATGAATGCGAGGCTCGTCAGCAGCACCAGGCCCTCGGGCACCATGCCGACGAGGGCGGCCACCGTGCCGGTGACGGCGTCCTGCCAGGTCTCGTTGTCCGTGCTGCGAAATTGGCTCCACAGCAGGAACGGACCGACGACGAGCATGACGAGCGAGATCCAGCGCAGCAACGTGTTCGTGCCCGCGCGAAGTTCGGAGTGAACCACCTGGAAGCGGCGAGCCTCCGCGGCGAGCTTGGTGGCGTACGCCTCGGCTCCGACCGCCGTGGCCTGGAACCGACCCTGGCCGGCCACGACGATCGATCCGGACCGCACATCGTCGTCGGGCTCCTTCGCGATGGGATCGGACTCGCCGGTGAGCAGCGACTCGTCGATCTCCAGCCCGGCGGACTCGTGTACGACGCCGTCGGCGAGGACCTGATCACCTGCGCGCAGCTCGAGCAAGTCGTCGGCGACCACGGCGCCGACCTCGACCTCGGTGACGTCGCCGTCCCGCACGACCCGAGCGCGGGGAGCGTTGAGCACGGCCAGCCGGTCGAGCGTCCGCTTCGCCCGCACCTCCTGGAAGATGCCGATCGCCGAGTTCGCGATGATGACGACACCGAACAGGCCGTTCTGCCAGCGCCCGGTCAGCAAGATGCACACGAACAGGGCGGTGAGGAGCCCGTTGAACACCGTGAACACGTTGGTTCGGACGATCTCGCCGACCGTTCGGCTGGTCCGTTGCTCGACCGCGTTCGTACGCCCGGCGGCGACCCGTTCGGCGACCTGGGCCGCGGTAAGGCCGGATTCGGGCGTCCGGAAGGTGGGGGACATCGGAGTCCGCGCGGCGGCGTCGGTGGTCATACGAGCTGCCGTCCCCCTTCGACCTCGCCGAGGCTCGAGCGGAGTCCTTGCTAAGTAGAGTGACAGGTTGGACGCCAGTTGGTAACAGGACGGGATCATGAGTGCAGGTGCGGAGCGAGTGGCGCGATGAGCGCTCGCGCGAAGAGCCAGGCGGCGACAGCATGAGCGGGCATTCGAAGTGGGCGACGACCAAACACAAGAAGGCGGTCGTCGACGCCAAGCGGGGAAAACTGTTCGCCAAGTTGATCAAGAACGTCGAGGTGGCGGCTCGGACCGGCGGCGGTGACCCGGACGGCAACCCGACGCTCTACGACGCCATCCAGAAGGCCCGCAAGAACTCCGTGCCGATCGACAACATCGATCGGGCGGTCAAGCGCGGGTCGGGGGCGGAGGGCGGCGGCGCCGACTGGCAGACGATCATCTACGAGGGTTACGCGCCCGGCGGTGTCGCCGTGCTGGTCGAATGCCTCACCGACAACCGCAACCGCGCCGCGAGTGAAGTCCGCACGACGATGACTCGCAACGGCGGCTCGATGGCCGATCCAGGCTCGGTCGCCTACCTGTTCACCCGCAAGGGCGTGGTGATCGTCCCCCACGACGGAGCTGGCCCGGCCGAAGACGATGTGCTCACCGCCGTCCTCGACGCTGACGCGGAAGAGGTCAACGATCTGGGTGAGTCCTTCGAGGTGATCAGCGAAGCGACCGACCTGGTGCCGGTGCGTACCGCCTTGCAGAACGCGGGCATCGACTACGAGTCAGCCGACGTGTCCTTCCTGCCGAGCGTCCAGGTACCCCTCGACGAGGAGGCGGCTCGCAAGGTGCTCCGGCTGGTGGACGCGCTCGAGGACTGCGACGACGTGCAGAACGTCTATGCCAATTTCGACGTCAGCGACGAAGTCATGGCGGCAATGGTCTAACCGTCCGCCATGCCGCTCACCGCCGTTCGCGCCCTACCCCGCGTCTCGGGGCTGACTCCCGCGGAGGTCGCTCGGGCGCTCCCCGGAGACGAGTTGGTGCCGGCGGCGCGCGTGGTCATGGATCGCGGGCTCGATCTCTCGGCTCCGCCGGAGCAGGTCTGGCCGTGGCTGATTCAGCTCGGCAAGAGCCGCGCCGGGTGGTACCTGCCGAGGTGGCTGGAGTACCTCGTGCCGGCTCGCCGCCGGGCGGCGCGCGAGGTGCGGGCGCAGCTGCAATCGCTGCAGGTCGGCGACACAATCCCTGACTACGGTCCGGGTGAGCCCACATTTCGGGTGGAGCTGCTGGACCGACCGCGGGCGGTCGTGTACTCCTCGCGTCGCCAGCGCCGGTCCGGGCGCCCGGACATGCTGGTGAGCTGGGGGCTGTACTTGTCGGCGATCCCGGACGGGACTCGGGTGCACGCGCGCCTGCGAATCGACGAGGTCGGCCGCCGCGCCCCGGCCGTCGTCGCGACGGCCGGCGGTCTCGTGGACTGGCTGACCATTGCCGGCCTGGCGGCGGGGCTTCGGGAGCGGGTCGGTCAGCCTAGGCCACGGTCTCGCCAGAACTGCAGCAACTCGTAGCCGAACGCCCAGAGCAGCCGCGGGGCGCCGGACTGGTCGTACAACCGCTCGACGAGCTCGAAGAACCAGCGGTTGAGCTGGTTGATCTGAAGCAGCACGAAGACGCCGAGCATGCCCCAGGGCTTGACGTTCGCCAGCGAGCCTTGCGTCTGCGGGGCCAGGTACGGCTCGATGATGGCGTAGCCGTCGAGGCCGGGGATCGGAAGCAGGTTCAGCACGGTCGCGCTGATCTGCAGGAAGCCGAGAAACGCCAGGCCGGACCAGAAGCGGTCGTGCGGGCTGCCGAGGTCGTGGCCCCGTACGACCACCAGGAGCACGACGGCGAACAGGGCGTTCATCATCGGCCCGACAGCCGCCGCCAGACTCTGCTGCGCCCGAGTTCGGAACGCACTCGGGTGCAGGTACACCGCGCCGCCAGGCAGACCGATGCCGCCCTGCACGATGAACAGCACCGGCAGCACGATCGACAGGATCGGATGCGCGTAGCGGAGCGGATTCAGCGTGAGATAGCCCGCCGCCTCGACGCTCCGGTCGCCGGATCGGTAGGCCACATACGCGTGCGCGAACTCGTGCAGGCACAGCGACACCACCCAGCCGCCGATCACGAGCAGGAACACGCCCAGGCGCGGGACGATCCCGGTACGCGCGTCGTCCCACGCCAGGAAGCCGCCGAGTGCCGCCAGGGCCAGGCAGGCCAAGAAGATGGGGCTGATCTGCACGCCCCGGCGCTGCCGTCGGGGCCACGCGACCATGTTCCGACAGTAGTGGTCGCGCTGGTTAGCTCGTCGGGATTGGTGCTGCGTCCCCCCTCGCGTGCAGCTTCCGGCCCGGAGCGTCGCCTGCCGCGCGGCCAGGTGACGGCTGGGACTGCTGGGACGGTCAAAACCGGACTTCTGTATCTCGAGTGCGTGTGGGGCAGCGTCAGATCGCCGGGGGCGACGGCGCCCGGCGTGTCATGCCCGGCGAGGTTCGAACCGTCGCTACGCTGGTCGAACCTCTGTTCGAGACAGGAGTCCACTAGTGCGGGTTCTCGGGGTCGATCCCGGCCTGACCCGATGTGGGGTGGGCGTCGTCGACGGCAGCGCGGGCCGGGCGCTGGCGCTGGTGGAGGTCACCGTGCTCCGCACGCCGGCCGATGCCGACGTCGGACGGCGACTGCAGTCGCTCGCCGATGCGCTGGCCGACTCGATCGACCGAACGAAGCCGGATGTCGTGGCGGTGGAACGGGTGTTCAGCCAGCACAATGTCCGCACAGTCATGGGTACCGCCCAGGTCGCCGGGCTGGCCATGCTCGCGGCAACGCGGGCGGGAGTCCCCGTCGCGCTGCACACGCCCAGTGAGGTCAAGGCGGCGATCACCGGCTCCGGCGTCGCCGGAAAGGCCCAGGTGAGCGCGATGGTGTCCCGGCTGCTCCGGCTGCCCATGGCGCCGCAGCCCGCCGACGCCACCGACGCGTTGGCCCTCGCGATCTGCCAGCTGTGGCGCGGGCCGGCGCGGGAACGGCTCAGTGCGGCGGTAGCTGCCGGCAGACTGCGATGATCGCCAGCGTGCGCGGCGTGGTCGCCGCGGTCGCTCCGGACGGCGCCGTCGTCGAGGTCGGCGGAGTCGGCCTCGCGGTGTCGTGCTCGCCGGCCACGCTGGCTCGGCTGCGAGTCGGGCAGCCGGCCCGGCTGGCCACCAGCCTGGTCGTCCGGGAGGACTCGCTCACCCTCTACGGATTTGCCGACGACGACGAGCGGGCGCTGTTCGAGCTGCTCCAGACCGCCAACGGAGTTGGCCCGAAGCTGGCTCAAACCATTCTCGCCGTGCACCCGCCTCGCGAGACGCGGCGCGCGATCGCGACCAGCGACATCGCGGCGCTCACCCAGGTGCCCGGGATCGGGCGCAAGGGGGCGGAGCGCATCGTCATCGAACTACGCGATCGGATCGGCAGCGTGGAGCCCGACTACCCGTCCGATCACCGCCAGCCGGGCCCGGACGGCGTGTTCGCGGTCGCGGCCTGGCGCGATCAGCTGCGGCACGCGCTCGCTGGGCTTGGTTTCACCGGCAAGGATGTGGCCGACGCCATCGAGGTCGTCGCGCAGGAAACCGACCCGGCGAACCCTGACCTGTCGGCCGCGTTGCGCCGCAGCATCCAGCTACTGGGTCGGGCCTAGTGAGCGAGCGAGACTCGCAGGAGGCCGTCGAGCGCACGGATGAGCCGGCCGGCGTCGTCTCGGCGCTGGCAACGCCCGACGATCGCGAGGTGGAGGCGAGCCTTCGCCCGAGGCATCTGGCCGAGTTCCCGGGCCAGCCCAAGGTCCGCGAGCAGCTGGAGCTGGTCTTGGAGAGCGCTCGCCGGCGGCACCGGCCCCCGGACCACATCCTGCTGTCCGGTCCGCCCGGGTTGGGCAAGACCAGCCTCGCGATGATCATCGCGACCGAGCTCGTCACGCCGATCCGGGTGACGAGCGGACCGGCGATCGAACGGGCCGGCGACCTGGCCGCGTTGCTGACGAGCCTCGGCGAGGGAGAGGTGCTCTTCGTCGACGAGATCCACCGCATCGCTCGGCCGGCTGAAGAACTGCTGTACATGGCGATGGAGGATTTCCGGGTCGACGTCATCGTCGGCAAGGGTCCGGGCGCAACCGCCATACCGCTCGAGTTGCCGCCATTCACCTTGGTCGGGGCGACCACCCGGGCCGGCCTGCTCACCGGCCCGCTCCGCGACCGGTTCGGCTTCACCGGCCGCCTGGACTTCTACGCCGACGCCGACTTGGAGCGCATCCTCATCCGCTCGGCGACCCTGCTCGGGGTACCGCTCGAGCTAGCCGGTGCGCGCGAGATCGCCGGCCGGTCCCGCGGGACGCCGCGCGTAGCGAATCGCCTATTGCGCCGGGTTCGGGACTACGCCGAGGTCCGAGCCGACGGCGTGGTCACCCAGGCCGTGGCCCGCGAGGCCCTCGCCGTCTATGACGTGGACGATCTCGGCCTGGATCGGCTGGACCGAAGTGTCCTGGACTCCCTGGTCCGACGCTTCGGCGGCGGCCCGGTCGGCGTCGGAACCCTCGCCGTCGCGGTCGGAGAGGAAGTGGAGACGATCGAGGAAGTGGCCGAGCCGTTCCTCGTCCGGGCGGGCCTGCTGGCCCGGACACCGCGCGGGCGCGTCGCGACGCCGGCCGCCTGGTCCCACCTGGGCCTGCCGGTACCGAGCGCCGCGCTGGCCGGCCCAACCTTGTTCGACGCCTGACGGGCACGCGGGGCACAGCCCGTTCGTTGAGGCACCTAGCGCCTAGACTGCGCGCCGACCTGCTCCGCCGACGTGAGGATCCTTGTGAACGCGCTGCCTCTGATCATCCTGGCTGCCCTGGTGCTGGGCATGCTCTTCTTCGCTCAGCGCAACCGCCAGAAGGCGGCCGCAGCGGAGGCCCAGCGCCGCGCATCCATCGGGGTGGGCTCGGACGTGATGACCACGGCGGGCCTGTACGGCACAGTCACCGCCGTGAACGACGACGACACCGTGTTGCTGTCCATCGCTCCCGGCGTCGAGGTCCGATTCGCGTTCGCGGCGCTGCGGGACGCTGCGTCCCTGCCGTCGCAGTACCGGGCCGGCGCCGCCCCTACCTTCGGGCGGTCAGCCGGCGAGGAGTCCACGCCGGCCGAGCCCGACGGCGCCCGGCCGGACACATCCGCCCCGGAGCGGCCGGACGTCTGAGCTCGCACACCTGGGCGACGGCCGCAAGCCGCCGTTCTTCGCCGGGTCCGTCATACTGGTCGCAACGCGCGCCTAACATCGCGGCTCGCGGGCCGTTGGGCCGGCCCGGCCGCCATAGAACCTGATCATGTCGAGGAGATTTCTACCCGTGCCACCACCCGCCGGAACGTTGCGCGTCGGGCGCTACTTCCTCGCTCTCCTCGTCATCCTGGCCGTGCTCTACAGCATCGTGTTCTGGCCCGGCCAACGACACAGCCCCAAGCTCGGGCTCGATCTCGAAGGTGGCACCCAGGTCGTCTACCAGGCCCGGACGGACAATGGCGCCACGCCGTCGAAGTCGTCGATGCAGGAGGCTCGGCAGATCCTCGAGCAACGGGTCAACGCTTACGGCGTGGCCGAGTCGACCGTGGTCATTCAGGGCAACGACCAGATCGTTATCTCCATCCCGGGCAAGAGCGCGAGCGATATCTCTAACATCGGCGCCGCGGCCAAGCTGAATTTCCGCCCGGTCGTCATGCCACCTGTGACGCTTCCCAGCGCGGGGACATCGAGCTCCGCGACGGTAAGCCCGTCCGGGTCGGCCGGCGCAACGACGCCGACCGGAGCTCCGGCCACGGCCGCGCCCCAGGCGAGTGGCAGCGCCACCAAGTCCGGGCAGGCCGGCGCCGCCCGCCCGTTGACGGCGCCGTCGACCACGCCGTCCGCACGACCAGCCACCTCGCCGGCCACGGCCGCGAGCCCGACGCCGTCCGCGTCACCATCCGCGACGGCGAAGTCGGCCGATCCGCTGGCCGGCCTGAGCTTTGCCATTCCGCAGAACGAGGCCGCCTACGACAAGCTCACGCCCGCCCAGCAGACGGAGCTGCGCGCGGCCATGCAGAACTTCGACTGCAACTCCAAGCCACCGGACGACAACAAGCACCCCACGTTGCTGGCGTGTGACAGTGCCACGTCTCCCACCATGGTCTATCTGCTCGGGCCGATCATCGTCCCGGGCACGGAGATCTCGTCCGCGAGTGCGCAAGCCCCCAACGGGACCATTCTGCAGTGGGCCGTCTCGTTGAGCCTGAAGTCGACCGGGCAGAAGGCGTGGTCGGATTACACCTCGGCCCACAACACCGGCGGCGTCGACAGCTCGACCTCGATCACCACGTGCGACTCGACCACGACGCCCTGCGCGGACTTCGTTGCCTTCACGCTCGACGGGGTCGTGGTTTCCTCGCCGTACAACCGGGAGGCGATCAATGGCGTCGCCACCCAGATCAGCGGGAACTTCGATCAGACCAGCGCAACTGCGCTTGCCAACCAGCTCAAGTACGGTGCGCTGCCGCTCAGCTTCAACTTGCTGACGACGGATTCGGTGACCGCCACGCTCGGGGTGGGCCAGCTGAAGGCCGGCCTGCTGGCGGGCGCGATCGGTCTGCTGCTGGTGGTCGTGTACTCGCTGCTGTACTACCGGGCGCTCGGCCTCGTCACGATCGCGTCATTGCTCGTTTCCGGAGTGCTGACCTACGGCTGCCTCGTGGTCCTCGGAAACCAGATCGGCTTCACCCTGACCCTCGCCGGCATCGCCGGTTTCATCGTCGCAATCGGAATCACAGCCGACTCGTTCGTGGTGTTCTTCGAACGCATCAAGGACGAGGTGCACGACGGCCGGTCGGTCCGGGTCGCCGTTCCGCGCGCCTGGGTGCGGGCGCGGCGGACCATCCTGTCCGCCGACACCGTGTCCTTCCTGGCCGCGGCGATCCTGTACTACTTCGCGGCCGGCGACGTCCGTGGCTTCGCGTTCGCCCTCGGCCTGTCGACCATTCTCGACCTCGTCGTCGTCTTCCTGTTCACGCATCCGCTGATCTCCTTGCTCTCGCGGAGCAAGGCCTTCGGCTCGGCCCGGTTCACCGGGCTGGACAGCGTGCGTGCGGGCGGGGTCGCGGGCGCCGTCGTCGCGGCCCCTGAACCTCCGCGCGGTCGAGCCGGCCGGCGCAGCGCGGACGCCGCGGCCGCGGCCGGACGCGCGTCGGCGCCCGAGCCAGCCGAGCCACGGGGTGGGGTGGCCGTGCTGGACGACGAGCTGGAGGAGCCGCAGCCGGTCGACGAAGCTCCGCCGGCGCCACCGCCGCCTCGGCCGAGCACTGAACCGGTCGAGAAGGCCGAGCCGCCACCGACCGACTCAGCCGAGCCGGATCGGCCGCGCCCGACACCCCAAGCCGGCAGTGCGGCCGAACGAGCCGCCGCCCGCCGCGCGAAGATCAGGGCCGAGCGAGGTCAGCGCTGATGTCCATCTTCCGCAAGCTGTATCGCGGCGAGACGCGCTTCAACTTCATCGGGACGCGCCGGCGCTGGTATCTCGCCTCCGCTGTGCTGCTGGTGATCTGCCTCCTGAGCTTCGTCTTCCGCGGGTTCAACTTCGGGGTGGAATTCGCCGGCGGCAGCCAGTTCCAGATCCAGGCCCAGGGGACGACGATCACCACCCGCCAGGCCGAGGACGCGTTCGGAGCCGCGAACCTGCCGTCCGAAGGAGCCGCCCAGGAGGTGGGCTCCGGAGACACCCGGCAGATCGTCGTCAAGACGAAGAACATCGGATCGGCCGACCAGGCTCGCGTCGTGTCCTCGGTCGCCAAGACGCTGGACATTCCGACGACCAAGATCAGCGTCAAGACCGTCAGCTCGGACTGGGGTCACGACGTGTCGGTGAAGGCGCTGCAGGCCCTCGTCATCTTCTTGATCGTCGTATCGATCTATATCTCCATACGTTTCCAATGGCGAATGGCGGTCGGCGCCTTTGTCGCCCTGATCCACGACCTGATCCTGACCGCGGGCGTGTACTCGCTCGTCGGATTCGAAGTGACGCCCTCGACCGTCGTCGGGTTGCTGACGATTCTCGGCTTCTCGCTCTACGACACGGTTGTCGTGTACGACAAGGTCAGCGAGAACACCCGCGACCTGCTCGCCGGCTCGCGGATGACCTACTCGGAGGCGGCGAACCTCGCGGTCAACCAGACCCTGATGCGCTCGATCAACACCTCATTGATCTCGCTGCTGCCCGTCGCTGGCTTGCTGTTCGTCGGAGCGGGCATTCTCGGGGTCGGCACCATCGAGGATCTCGCGCTGATCCTCTTCGTCGGATTGGCCTCAGGCGCCTATTCGTCCCTGTTCCTGGCGACGCCGGTCGTCTGCGATCTCACCGAGCGGCAGTCGTCCTACCGGGCGCTCACGAGACGGGTCGCAGCCCGTCGGGCCTCCGAGCAGGCCGCAGCCGAGCGGGCGGCGGCGCAGCCGGAATTGGCGGCGGCCGCCGCGTCCAGCCGTCGTAGTCGCGGGCCGGCCCCGGCGCCGCGTCCCGGTGCTCGGCCGCAACGATCTCCCCGCCGACGGTGAGTGCCGGCACCGAGGCTGCGGCCATCATCGGGGCTCGCCTTCGAGATGTTCCGGACTTTCCGCAGCCCGGGATCGTGTTCAAGGACATCGTGCCGCTGCTGGCGGATGGCACCGCGTTCGACACGGTGACCTGCGCGTTCACCGACCTGGCCGGGCAACACGCTCCGATAGATCTCGTCGCCGGAATCGAAGCCCGCGGCTTCATCTTTGCGGCCGCGCTGGCGGCGCGGCTCGGCTGCGGTCTGGTGCCGGTGCGAAAGGCGGGCAAGTTGCCGCCGCCAACGATCGGTCGGGAGTACGTGCTCGAGTACGGCACGGCCACCATCGAAGTACCCGAGGGTGTCGTTGCCGACAAGCGGGTGTTCCTGGTCGACGACGTGCTGGCGACCGGTGGCACGCTGGCCGCCTCGGCCGACCTGATCGGCCGAGCCGGTGGCGCGGTGGTCGGCGCGGCCGTGCTGCTGGAGCTGAGTTTCCTGAATGGGCGTGATCGGCTACCTCGTACCGGCGTGCGTGCACTGCTGACGGTATGACCGGCGGACTAGACTCGAGGTGTTCGCCTCGCAGGGAGGGTCTCGCTGGCCGCCGAACCGCTGAAGCCTCAGGTGCCGATCGCGACGGAGCTTCCCGTTGCGCGCACCGGCGTGGGCCGGCACAGCGCGGCGACCGTTGACGATGCGGCCCCGCGTCGGCCTGCCCCTCCGCCACCACCCCCGGTCCTTGCCGCCGCCCAGCCGCCGGCGACGCCCCGAGGCGGTCAGCAACACCGACGCCGGGTGCGAGACCGGCTGGCCCGGCGCATCGTCACCGGAACGCAGCGCTCGTCCGCGGTTCGACCGGTCCTCGAGCCGCTGCTGGCCATCCACCGCGGCGCGCATCCCAAGATCGACGCCCGGCTCCTCCAGCGCGGATACGACCTGGCCGAGGAACGGCACCGCGGGCAGCGCCGCAAGAGCGGTGACCCGTACATCACCCACCCGCTCGCGGTGGCCACGATCCTCGCCGAGCTGGGCATGGACACCACCACGCTCGTGGCCGCATTGCTGCACGACACGGTCGAAGACACCGGGCTCGCCATCGAGGTCGTCGCCGCCGAGTTCGGCCCGGAGGTGGCCCACCTCGTCGACGGCGTGACCAAGCTGGACAAGGTCAAGTTCGGCGAGGCGGCCGAGGCCGAGACGATCCGGAAGATGATCGTGGCGATGGCCCGCGATCCCCGGGTGCTGGTCATCAAGTTGGCCGACCGCCTGCACAACATGCGCACGCTGCGCTTCCTGCCGCCCGCCAAGCAGGAGCGCAAGGCCCGGGAGACCCTGGAGGTGCTCGCTCCACTCGCGCACCGCCTCGGCATGAACACGGTGAAGTGGGAGCTGGAGGATCTCGCCTTCGCGACCCTGTACCCGAAGCGCTACGACGAGATCGTCAGGCTGGTGGCCGAGCGCGCCCCGTCGCGGGACACCTACCTGCACGAGGTGATCGAGCGGATCAACTCCGACCTCCGCGAAGGCAGCCTCAAGGCCTCGGTGACCGGTCGGCCGAAGCACTACTACTCGATCTACCAGAAGATGATCGTGCGCGGTCGGGAGTTCACCGATATCTATGACCTGGTCGGCATCCGGGTGCTGGTCGACTCGGAGCGGGACTGCTACGGGGCTCTCGGCGTGATCCACGCGAACTGGCAGCCCGTCCCCGGCCGGTTCAAGGACTACATCGCGATGCCGAAGTTCAACATGTACCAGTCGCTGCATACGACGGTCATCGGTCCGGGCGGCAAGCCGGTCGAGTTGCAGATCCGCACCCAGGCCATGCACCGCACGGCCGAATATGGCATCGCCGCGCACTGGAAGTACAAGGAGCAGAAGCACATGTCCGCGGCCGAGCCGTCGGCGGTATCCGACGAGATGGGCTGGCTGCGCCAACTCCTCGACTGGCAGCGCGAATTGCAGGAGCCGGAGGAGTTCCTCGACTCGCTGCGCTATGACCTCGGTGCCAGCGAGGTGTACGTCTTCACCCCGAAGGGCGACGTCGTGGCCCTCCCGGCCGGGTCAACCCCCGTCGACTTCGCGTACGCCGTGCACACCGAGATCGGCCACCGGTGCATCGGGGCTCGCGTCAACGGCAAGCTCGTGGCTCTCGAAAGCGTGCTCGACAACGGCGAGACCGTCGAGGTGTTCACGTCCAAGGCCGAGAACGCCGGACCGTCGCGCGACTGGCTGGGCTTCGTGAAGTCGCCCCGGGCGCGAACCAAGATCCGCCAGTGGTTCGCCCGGGAGCGCCGCGAGGACGCCATCGACGCGGGCAAGACCGCGCTCAGCCGCGCCATGCGCAAGGCGGCCCTGCCGATGCAGCGCCTGCTGTCCGGCGATGCCCTGCTGACGATCGCCCGCGGCCTCCATCTCACCGACGTGTCCGCGCTGTATGCCGCCGTCGGCGAAGGTCACCTCTCCGCGCAGTCGGTCGTGCAGAAGCTCGTGGCCCAGCTCGGCGGTCTCGAAGGCGCCACCGAGGACATCGCCGAGACGGCACGGCCGTCGACCCAGGCGGTGCTGAGTGGCCGGCGGCCCTCCGGGGATGCTGGTGTCGTCGTCAAGGGCGCGACCGACGTCTGGGTGAAGCTGGCCCGCTGTTGCACTCCGGTGCCCGGCGACGACATCCTCGGTTTCGTCACCCGAGGCGGCGGCGTGTCCGTGCACCGCCGGGCCTGCACCAACGCCGCCGCGCTGCTCAGTCAGCCGGATCGGCTCGTCGACGTCGAGTGGGCGCCGTCCGCCGATTCGGTGTTCGTGGTGTCCATCCAGGTCGAAGCGCTCGACCGCCATCGCTTGCTGTCAGACGTCAGCCGGGTGCTCTCCGATGAACGGGTCAACATCCTGTCGGCAGTCGTGAGCACCAACCGCGACCGGGTGGCGGTCAGCAAGTTCACCTTCGAGCTCGCCGAGGCGAAGCACCTCGGCTACCTGCTGCGCACCATTCGCAATGTCGAAGGCGTGTACGACGTCTACCGCATCCACTCCACGACCTAGTTGCGCCGCGGTCCGCGCCCAATCCGAGGTCGCTCCTCGCGTCCCGTCCCGGGTCGTGATCTTGGACTTACTGCCTCAGGACGACAACAAGTCCAAGATCACATACCGAATGGGTAACACTGCGCTGCGACGCCGGGTCAGGACGCGGTGGGTGTCGGCGTGGCGGTCGGAGTGGGGGTCACGACCGTCGGCGATGGGCCGGTGCCCGGCGTCGCGCCCCCGCCGACGACCGAAGCGATCTTGACGGTCGTGAAGTTCATCGGCAGTTTGGGCTTCCCGCCGCCCGCCTGGTTCGAGCCGTCGTCTCCGCCAGCGACCACCTTCTGCACGATGTCCAGGCCCTTGGTGACGTGCCCGACCACGGTGTAGTTCTTCTCGAGCCCCTTGCTGCTGTCCTTCGTGATGAAGAAGAACTGGCTGCCGTTCGTATCGGGGCCGCCGTTGGCCATGGCCACCGTGCCGGCGGTGTACTTGGCCGCGGCGAGGTTCTCGTCTTTTACCGTGTACGACGGGCCGCCGGAGCCGGTGCCGGACGGGTCGCCGCACTGGAGCAGGTAGATGCCCTGATTGACCGACCGCGGACACGGCGTGTTGTTGTAGAACTTCTCCCCGATCAGGTAGGCGATGCTCTGCACCATGCACGGCGCTGACTTGCCGTCGAACGTGACCTGCACGGTGCCGCGGTTGGTCGCGAAATCGGCAACGATCGTCTTGGTCGGCGTGGGCTTCGGGTCGGGCGGGAATCCGGTGTTCTTCAGGTTCGGGTTCTGGGTCAGGTCCGCACTCGTGTACCCGCACGGACCGGTCGTCTTGCTGGACTCGAACGCCGACGTGGACGACGACGCCGAGGCTGAGGAGGATCCGGCCGCGGCCGGCTTCGTCCCGTTGTCGTTGGTGACCGCGATGACGACGACGACGACCACCACGACGAGGATGAGAGAGCCGGCGATCGTGGCGATCAGCATCCGGCGCTTCTGGGTCGCTTCCTGTTCCTGCCGACGTTGCAGCTGGCGTTCCAGATGGCGTCGCGCAGCCTCTCGGCGCTGCTTGTTGGTCGGCACGAAGCGGTCCTTTCCGGCGCTGGCCCCCTGCCAGCCCGGGCCAGTGTAAGGACTGTGTCTGAGGGCCGAACGGCCGACAGGCTGTGCGTCCGGCAAGCCTCGGTAAGCTTGACTGTCCAGTCATCACGATCATCGGGAGTTCCGCTGTGCTCATCGCGGGGATCCCGTCGGCGATCTGGGAAACCAATTGCTGGGTGGTCGCGGCCGGCGACGGTGAGCAGTGCCTGGTCGTCGATCCGGGTGCCGATGTCGGCTCGAGGCTCGAAGAGATCCTGGCCGGACACCGGCTGCACCCCGTCGCCGTGCTGCTGACCCACGGCCACATCGACCACACGTACTCGGTTGTGCCGGTGTGCCAGGCGCACGACGTGCCGGCCTATATCCATCCGTCGGATCGACCTCAGCTGACCGACCCCTGGTCGTGGCTCGGTCTGGTCCCCGGCACACCGTTGCCCGGCTTGCCGCAACTCACCTTCGCCGAACCAGACGACGTTCGTGAGCTCGCTGACACCAGCACGGTCGGGCTGGCCGGCCTGTCCGTCGCGGTTCGTCACACGCCGGGACACACCGCCGGATCGGTGATCTTCGCGCTGCCGGGTGACGACGAGCAATCGCTTGTCTTCTCCGGCGATCTCGTATTCGCCGGCTCGATCGGCCGGGTCGATCTCCCCGGCGGCTCGATGGACGAGATGCAGCATTCGTTGAAGGCCATCGTCCTGCCGATGGACGACGGCACCGTCATCTACCCCGGACACGGTCCCACCACCACGGTGGGCCGGGAACGCATGACCAACCCATTTCTTCGGGAGCTCGCATGAGCCCGCTCGCCCCCCTCAGCGGCTTTCCCGAGTTGCTGCCGTCGCAACGGGTGGTCGAGCTGGCGGTCATCGATCGGCTGCGGTCGACATTCGAGCTGCACGGCTTCGCCTCAGTCGAGACGCGTGCCGTGGAGCCACTCGACCAGCTGCTGCGCAAGGGCGAGATCGACAAGGAGGTGTACGTCCTGCGCCGGCTGCAGGCCGGCGACGATCCCGGGGACACCGGACTCGGCTTGCACTACGACCTCACGGTGCCGTTGGCCCGCTACGTGCTCGAGCACGCCGGCAAGCTGGATTTCCCGTTCCGGCGATACCAGATACAGAGGGCGTGGCGGGGCGAGCGTCCCCAAGAGGGGCGCTACCGCGAGTTCACCCAAGCCGATATCGACGTGATCGGTCGCGACCAGCTCGCCTTTCACCACGACATCGAGGTGGCCCGAGTGATGGCCGAGGCATTCTCGGCCTTGCCGTTCCTGCCGCCGCTGCGCCTGCAAATCAACAACCGAAAGCTGATCGAAGGTTTCTACCGAGGGGTCGGCGCGCCCGATGCCGGTGCGGTGATGCGGATTGTCGACAAGATCGACAAAGTGTCGACGGATGTCCTGGCCAAGATGCTCGCCGACGACGCCGGGCTTTCGGCCGATCAGGTCGAGCAATGTCTCGCGATCGCAGCTATTCGGACGCCGGACCGCTCATTCGTCGAACAGGTGCGGGCGCTGGGCGTGAGCCATCCGCTGCTGGAGGAGGGCATCACAGAATTGAGCGACGTGGTCGAGGGCTGCGCCCGCTTTGCCTCGCCCCGCGTGATCGTTGAGGCCGACCTGCGGATCGCCCGTGGCCTGGACTACTACACGGGCACCGTCTTCGAGACTCGGATGACGGACCTGGAGCAGATCGGGTCGATCTGCTCCGGCGGCCGCTACGACCAATTGGCGAGCGACGGCCGTACGACCTATCCCGGAGTCGGCATCTCGTTGGGCATCACCCGCATGCTCGTGCCGCTACTGGCCCGCGGCTGGCTCGACGGGTCGCGGTCGGTACCGAGCGTGGTGCTGGTGGCGCTGCCGGACGAGGCGAGCCGACCGGCCAGCGATGCGATCGCCGACGCCTTGCGGGCGCGCGGGATCGCAGCCGAGGTGTCCGCGTCAGCGGCGAAGTACGGTCGACAGATCAGGTACGCCGAGCGCCGGGGAATTCCATTCGTCTGGTTCCCGATCGGCCGCGAGAATGGCCACGAAGTCAAGGACATTCGCCGTGGTGATCAAGTACCGGCCGACCCTGCGACCTGGCAGCCGCCGGCCGTCGACCTGCAGCCGCAGGTGATCGACCGGACCGGAGAGGACGATCTGTGATCCGTACGCACGACGCCGGCACGCTCCGCGCGTCCGATGCCGGCCACATCGTGACGCTCGCCGGCTGGGTGGCCAGTCGCCGGGATCACGGTGGCGTGGCGTTCATCGATCTGCGGGATGCCTCCGGGATCGTGCAGGTCGTCGTACGCGACGACGAGATCGCGCACGACCTGCGCAATGAGTGGTGCATCGCGGTAACCGGAGAAGTGCACCGCCGGCTGGAAGGCAACGTCAATCCGCGGATTGCCACCGGCGAGGTCGAGGTTGTCGCTTCCCGAGTCGAGGTACTCAACGAGTCCGCGCCGCTGCCTTTCCAGATCGACGAGCACGTCGACGTCGGCGAGGAAGCACGCCTGAAGTACCGGTATCTCGATCTGCGCCGACCCGGACCGGCCGAGGCGATGCGCCTGCGCAGCCGGGTGAATCGTGCGGCTCGAGAGGTGCTGGATCGGCACGGCTTCGTCGAGGTCGAGACGCCCACCCTGACTCGATCGACGCCGGAGGGCGCGCGCGACTTCCTCGTCCCGGCTCGACTGCGGCCGGGATCGTGGTATGCGCTGCCGCAATCGCCGCAACTGTTCAAGCAGTTGCTGATGGTCGGCGGCCTGGAACGCTACTACCAGATCGCCCGGTGCTATCGCGACGAGGACTTCCGGGCGGATCGGCAGCCGGAGTTCACCCAGCTGGACCTCGAGATGAGCTTCGTCGGTGAAGACGACGTCATCGCCGTCGCGGAAGAGGTGCTGGTCGCGGTATGGCGGCTGATCGGCCATGGGATCAGCCGACCGATTCCGCGGATGACCTACGCCGAGGCGATGTCCCGTTACGGCACGGACAAGCCCGACCTTCGATTCGGACTCGAGCTGACCGAGCTCACGCACTACTTCCACGGCACGTCGTTTCGCCTGTTCCAGGCGACATACGTCGGTGCGGTCGTCATGCCGGGTGGTGGGTCGCAGCCTCGGCGCCAGTTCGACGCCTGGCAGGACTGGGCGAGGCAACGTGGTGCCCGCGGGCTCGCCTATGTCGTCGTCGGTTCCGACGGCGAGCTCTCCGGACCCGTCGCCAAGAACCTGTCGGACGGCGAGCGCAGTGGACTCGCCGCCGCGGTGGGGGCGCAGCCAGGTGACTGCATCTTCTTCGCGGCCGGCAACCCGTCGTCGGCGCGGCCGGTGCTGGGCGCGGCCCGGGTGGAGATCGGCCGGCGACTCGGGCTCATCGACCCGAACGCCTGGTCGTTCGTCTGGGTGGTCGACGCGCCGTTGTTCGAGCTGGCGGCCGAGACCGACGACGTCGCGGTCGGGTCGGGTGCCTGGACGGCCGTGCATCACGCGTTCAGCTCGCCCAAGCCCGCGTCGATGGAGACGTTCGACACCGATCCCGGTGCCGCGCTCGCCGACGCCTACGACATCGTGTGCAACGGCAACGAGATCGGCGGCGGGTCGATTCGTATCCACCGCAGGGACATTCAAGAACGCGTGTTCGCCGTCATGGGGCTGGACAAGGCTCAGGCGGAGGAGAAATTCGGCTTCCTCCTCGAGGCGTTCAAGTACGGCGCGCCCCCGCACGGCGGCATCGCCTTCGGGTGGGACCGGGTCAGTGCGCTCCTGTCGGGTACGGCCTCGATCCGCGACGTGATCGCCTTCCCCAAGACGGGCGGCGGATATGACCCGCTCACCGCTGCTCCGGCACCCATCACGCCCGAGCAGCGACGGGAGTCAGGCGTGGACGCCAAGCCGGAATGAGCTACCGCGGGTGCACATCTGTTTGACTGCCCGTAGTCGACACGCCATAACTTGCCGGGAATCCATGGCAATTTTGACGACACTGGGACAACCTCTCGCGCACATCGGAGTTTCCTGGCAATATGCCTCCTCGCGTGCCCGGCGAGACCGGAGCGCGCCGCCCCCACAAGGCGGGCGGCACGGGGAATGAGGCGAGCTCAGGTGGGGCTGCTGCTTGCCATTGAGAAGGGGGCGAGATGCGTCGCACAACGCAGGGCGGTGTGGTTTTGGCTGCGCTCATTCCACTCGCGTGCGGTGTTGTCGGTCTGATCGGTATCGCGTCGGCAAACTCGCGGACGACGGGCTCCGACGGCGCGACGGGCTATCACAGTTCCAGCGGGGCGACGAGCGCGAGCTATAGCTCGTCCTCGCATCACCCCAAGCCCACCGGTACGAGCAGCCATCCGAGCACCCCGTGCACCACGCCGACGACTCCGCACTCGAGTCCGTCGTCCCCGTCGTCGTCGGCCAGTTCCACGTCGACCAGCCCGAGCAAGCCGTCGTCGTCGGCCAGCTCGACCTCGACCAGCCCGAGCACCCCGTCGTCGTCGGCCAGCTCGACCTCGACCAGCCCGAGCACCCCGTCGTCGTCGGCCAGCTCCACCTCGACGGTGCCCGTCAGCCCCGCCAGCACGACTCCCACCGCACCGCTCGCGTTCACCGGATCGCCGGTCGGGCCGCAGCTCATGGGTGCCGGCGCACTGCTCGCGGCAGGCGGCATCATCCTGATCCTGTCTCGGCGACGCACCAACGGGCGCGCCCACTGATCCAGCCGTAAACTCCGCGGCCCGACCTGAGTTACGGGCCGCGGAGAGCTGCGGCGCCTAGCGGCGCCCCCGTCGCGTTACCCTCGGGCGATACCGTCGGCCAGAGCAGGCCAGGGCGGCATGTTCTTCGAACCCGGATGGTGCGCACGGTGGACTTCGCCTTTACCGACGAACAGATCGCGATCCGCAACACGGCCCGCGCGTTCATGGCCGACGAGATCCTCAGCCGCGAGGCCGACGCGCTCCGCCGGGAACGCCGCGGCGAGCCCGCGATCACCCGGGCCGAGCTGCGCGACCTGCAGCTCGCGGCGCGGAAGTTCGGTTTCTGGGGACTTTCGACGCCCCGGAAGTACGGAGGGATGGATCTCCCGGCGGTCACTCAGACGCTGATCTGGATCGAGACCGGCCGATCGTTCATCCCGTTCCGCTTCGGCGGCGAGGCGGACAACATCCTCTACTACGCCAACGCGGAACAGCAGGCGGAGTACCTCGTCCCGACCATCGACGGCGATCGACTCTCGTGCTTCGCGATCACCGAGCCGAACGCGGGGTCGGACGCGGCCAATATCAAGACCAGCGCGCGCCGAGACGGCGATGACTGGCTGATCAACGGCGAGAAGACCTTCATCACCGGCGGCAACGACGCCGACTTCGCGATCGTGATCGCCGTCAGCGACCCGGACAAGGGCGCCCGCGACGGATCGACGGCGTTCCTCGTCGACCGGGCGATGGGCTGGACCTCGCACTTCATCCCGACGATGGGCGAAGGTGGCCCGGCGACACTCGTGTTCGACGACGTCCGCGTGCCGGGTCGCAATGTGCTCGGCGAGGTCGGGCACGGTTTCACGCTGGGTATGGAGTGGATCGGCCGCGGACGCTACCTGGTTCCGGCCCGGGCGCTCGGCGCCGCCGAACGGCTGCTGCAGATGGCGATCGACTACGCGAACACCCGAGAGACGTTCGGCCGCACGATCGGCAGCAATCAGGCGATCCAGTGGATGATCGCCGATTCCGAGGTCGAGCTGGAGGCGGCCCGATGGCTCGTGCTGCACGCGGCCTGGACGGTCGACCAGGGTCGGGATGCCCGCCACGCCTCGTCCATCGCCAAGCTTTCGGGCGCCACGATGGCCAACGACGTCGTCGATCGCGTGCTGCAGATTCACGGCGGCATGGGCTATACGCGGGAGCTACCGATCGAGCGGTGGTACCGCGAGGTTCGGCTGTGGCGCATCTTCGAGGGCACCGACGAGATACAGAGGTTGATCATCTCGCGTGACCTGCTCCGTGGTTACACGAGGATCGGCGGGCACCTCGGCTAGTGATCTACCGTCGTGATCTTGCTCGCGGGCCGGTTCCTTCGTGATCTTGGACTTGCTGCTCTGGAGCGACGCTAAGTCCAAGATCATCAACTAGCGGGCCAGCGCTAGGCGGCGGCGACCGGTTCGCCGGTGACCAGGTGCAGCAGGGCCAGACCGTAGGCCTCGTCCGCGTCGGCGTGCTGCACGCTGGTGGTGCGACCGCCGACGGTGATCGTGACGCGCCACCCGTCCGCGACCGGCTCCAGCCGCTGGAAGGTCCGGCCGAGCAGCCGCCGCAGCTGAGTCTCGCTCGGCAGCCACACCGACTGCTGCTGATCGATCGAGTCGAGGGCCCACTCGGTGGTGCCGTTGAAGCCGATGACCTCGCCGTGCGGGAAGCGATGGACCTCGACGGTCATCTCCGACAGCACGAAGACTTCGCCGTCCATGTCCCGGTCGGCCACGACGAAGCGGTCGCCGCTGGACGGAGTCCACTTCACTCCGTTGTCGCGCAGCCGCCGGGCCAGCTCGAGCGAGATCATGGTGCCCATTATTCCTGCGCGAGCCGGCCGCCGCTGCTCGACCGGAATCCGAGGCGCCAAGCGCAGGAAGCCCGGCCGGCTGGTCAGTGCCTCGGCCTAGGCTGACGGTGTGTCCGGTCCGACCCTGTTCGACCCGCCCACGAGCGCTACCAGCGGCGACTCGCCGACAAGCGCAACCGCGGGCGGCGTGGCGAGCGCACCCGATGCCGTCGAGGCCGGGGCGCCGCTGGCCGCCCGGATGCGTCCGCGCTCCCTCGATGAGGTGATCGGCCAGCGCCACCTGCTCGGGGCCGGCTCGCCGTTACGCCGGCTGGTCGAGGGTGACTCACCGATGTCGCTGATCCTGTTCGGGCCGCCGGGCAGCGGCAAGACGACGCTGGCCCGGATCGTGTCGTCGGCGACCAACCGCCGGTTCGTGCAGATGTCGGCGCTGAACTCCGGCGTGCGCGACGTGCGCGCAGTCATCGAGCAGGCGCAGCTCGACCTGCGGGCCTCCGGCCGGCTGACCGTGCTGTTCATCGACGAGATCCACCGGTTCTCCAAGACGCAACAGGATTCGTTGCTGGGCGCGGTCGAGGCGCGCACGGTGACCCTGGTCGCAGCCACCACCGAGAATCCGTTCTTCTCGATCGTCTCGCCCCTTCTCTCGCGCAGCCTGCTGCTCACCCTCCAGCCGCTCTCCGACCGCGAGATCGAGCAGGTAGTCGATCGGGCGCTGGCCGACGAGCGCGGACTCGGCGGCACGGTCACCCTCGAGGCCGAAGCCAGATCGCACCTGCTGCGCATGTCGGAAGGCGACGCTCGACGGGCCCTGACCGCACTGGAGGCGGCCGCCGGGAGCGCCCTCGCGGCGGGCCGGGACCGGGTCGACCTGGCCACGCTCGAGCAGGCGGTCGACCTGGCCGCGGTTCGGTACGACCGGGACGGCGACCAGCACTACGACGTGATCAGCGCGTTCATCAAGTCGATCCGCGGATCCGATGTCGATGCCGCCTTGCACTATCTCGCCCGGATGATCGAGGCGGGGGAGGATCCGCGCTTCATCGCGCGGCGCCTCGTCGTGCACGCCAGCGAGGACATCGGGCTGGCCGACCCGACCGCCCTGCTCGTGGCCTCCGCTGCCGCGCAGGCGGTCGCATTCATCGGGCTGCCGGAGGCCCGCATCAACCTGGCCCAGGCGACGATCCATCTGGCGCTCGCGCCGAAGTCGAACGCGGTGGTCGCGGCGATCGGCGCGGCGCAGGAGGATGTGCGAGCCGGACGCGCTGGCCCGGTGCCACCTCCGCTGCGGGACGGCCACTATCCCGGTGCCGCGCGGCTCGGCCACGCCGAGCGTTACCGCTACCCGCACGACGCCGCCGAGGGCGTGGTCAGCCAACAGTATCCGCCGGATCTGCTCGTCGGACGGGACTACTACCACCCGGCGGGGCGCGGTGCCGAGCGGGAGCTGGTCGAGCGGGTCGCGGCGCTGCGAGCCGCCGTTCGCGGCAGCGCCCGCCGGGCGAATCAGGCCGAGAACCCGGACTAATCAGCGAGTAAGGTCGCACCGTTGCCCGGTCGGTGGTAGCGCCACAAGCATGCGAAGGAGGATCACCGGTGTCCGGTGGGGAAATCGCTGCGCTCATCGCGGCCGGCGCATTCGTGCTGCTCGTCCTCCTCCTAGCCGTCCCGCTGTTCAAGCTCGGCCACACGCTGGACGAGGCGACCCTCACGATCCGCCAGACCCGCGAAGGCGCCGTCCCGCTCCTCACCGGGGCGCAGACCACTCTCGAGGGAGTCAACGCGCAACTCGAGGAGGTCGGAGGCATCACCAAGGGTGTGAGCAACATGACGAACAACGCCGCGGCGCTGACCTCGATCGTCTCCAGCACGATCGGCAGCCCGCTCATCAAGGTTGCGGCCTTCTCCTACGGCGTTCGCAAGACCGTCCAGGATCGGCGGGAGGCCGACATCCTGCGCGACGCGAAGCGACGCCACCGGGCGGGGAGGAGGACGCGATGATCAGACGGCTGTTCTGGCTCAGCCTGGGCGTCACCATCGGTGCGCTCGTGGTGCGCAAGCTCAACCGCATCGCGGAACGGATGCGTCCGTCCAGTCTCGCCGCCAGTGTCGCTGCCGGCGTGGAAGACATCGCCGAGTCGGTGGGCGACTTCGCAACCGATGTCCGGGCCGCGATGCAGCAGCGCGAGGCCGTGCTGCGGACGGGGGCCGGGCTGGATGGCGAACTGGGGCGGCAGGAACCCAGATGAGATCGGCCGAGATCCGCCGGCGCTTCCTGGCGCACTTCGAAGCCGCGGGCCACGTCGTCGTGCCCAGCGTGCCGCTGCCGTACGAGGACCCTAATCTGCTGTTCGTCAACGCCGGCATGGTGCAGTTCGTGCCGTACTTCGTCGGACAGGTCAGACCCTCCGTGGCCGCGCGCAACCAGCGTCCAGAAGTGCATTCGGACGCTCGACATCGAAGAAGTCGGCAAGACCACGCGACACGGAACCTTCTTCCAGATGTGCGGGAACTTCAGCTTCGGCGACTACTTCAAGGACTTCGCGATCCAGCTCGCCTGGGAGCTGTCGACGAAGTCGGTCGACGAGGGAGGGTACGGCCTCGACCCCGAGCGCATCTGGCCAACCGTGTACCTCGACGACGACGAGGCGTTCGACGATCTGGCGCGAACACATCGGCATCCCGGTCGAGCGGATCGTCCGGCGCGGCAAAGCGGACAACACCTGGGACATGGGCATCCCCGGGCCGGCCGGCACCTGCAGCGAGCTGTTCTATGACCGAGGTTCGGACTACGGGCCGGATGGTGGCCCCGCGGTCGACGAGGATCGCTACCTCGAGTTCTGGAATCTCGTCTTCATGCAGTACGAGCGGGGTGCATCGACCGGGCCCAAGAAGGGCGACTACGAAATCCTCGGCGACCTGCCGGCCAAGAACATCGACACCGGCCTCGGTCTCGAGCGGCTGGCGACCCTTCTACAAGGCGTCGACAACCTCTACGAGATCGACGAGACGCGCCCGATCCTGGATGCCGCCGCCGCGGCCACCGGCGTGCGCTACGGCGCGAAGTCGGGGCACGCTGCGAGGGAATCCCATCCGGACGACGTGCGGCTGCGGGTCATCGCCGACCACGTCCGTACCGCCCTCATGCTCATCGGCGACGGCGTAACGCCGTCGAACGAGGGCCGCGGCTACGTCCTGCGCCGGATCCTGCGGCGGGCGGTCCGGTCGATGCGGTTGCTCGGCTACGACCGGCCAGCGCTCCCGCTGCTGATGCCGGTGGCGTTGGAATGCATGGCGCCGTCCTACCCGGAGCTGGCCGACGAGTTCGAGCGGATCTCGATGATCGCGTACGGCGAGGAGAAGACGTTCGCGCGCACCGTCGCTGCCGGCACCACGATCTTCAACAACGCCGTCAGCCAGCTGCGTTCGGCCAACCGGTCGACGCTCGCGGGATCGACGGCGTTTGCCCTGCATGACACCTACGGGTTCCCGATCGATCTCACCCTCGAAATGGCGCAGGAGCAGGGGCTGTCCGTCGACGAGGCCGGGTTCCGAGCGCTGATGGGCGAGCAGCGGGCTCGCGCCAAGGCGGACGCGCAGGCGCGCAAGGTCGGCGTCGAGAGCGGCTCAGTGCTGCGTGACCTGCGGGCGGCCGGGGAGACGCCGTTCACCGGCTACGAGGAGCTCGACACGCCGACGACGGTGCGCGGATTGATCCGCGACGGGCTCGCGGTGCCGGCGGCCAGCGAGGGCGACACCGTCGAGATCGTGCTCGACCGCACGCCCTTCTACGCCGAATCCGGAGGCCAGACCGCGGACCAGGGCCTGATCACCGTGGGCGACGCGCAGATCCGGGTCACTGACGTGCAAAAGCCAGTGAAGGGGCTCATCGTCCACCGGGGGGTGGTCGAGAGCGGCGAGGTCGTCGTCGGCGCGGAGGCGTTGGCATCGGTCGATCCCGAGTGGCGCACATCCGCCCGCCAGGCCCACTCGGGCACGCACGTCGTGCACGCCGCGCTACGCCAGGTCCTCGGCCCGACCGCGTTGCAGAGCGGTTCCCTCAACCGTCCCGGCTACCTGCGCCTGGACTTTGCGTGGGGACACGCGTTGGACACGCGGAGCCGAGCCGACATCGAGGATGTGTCGAACCAGGCGTTGCGGCGTGACCTTCCCGTCGCTGTGCGATACATGCCACTCGCGCAGGCTCGGGAGATCGGCGCTCTTGCGCTGTTCGGTGAGACGTACGACCAGACCGTGCGCGTCGTGGAGATCGGTGGACCGTGGTCGCGCGAGCTCTGCGGGGGTACGCACGTCGAGCGGTCCTCGCAGATCGGCACCGTGACGGTCATCGGCGAGTCCTCGATCGGATCCGGCGTGCGCCGGATCGAGGCCTACGTGGGCCTGGAGGCGATGCGCTACCTGGCCACCGAGCGGGCAATCGTGTCGCAGCTGTCCGAGTCCCTCAAGGCGAAGCCGGCCGAGCTGCCCGACCGGGTGGCGGCCATCGTGGAGCGGTTGCGCTCGGCCGAGCGGGAACTCGCAGCGCTGCGCGCGGCCCAGGTGCTGGCCAGCGCCGGTCCGCTCGCGGCAGCCGCGGAGCAGATCGGGCGTGCGCACGCTGTGCTCGCTGAGGCGCCGGCGGGTGTCGCGGGCAACGAGCTGCGGGGGCTGGCACAAGATGTGCGCGGCCGGCTGCCGGCGAGCGATCCGGGCGTGGTCCTGCTCGCCTCCCGGGCAGATGGCGCCAACGGCGCGGTGGCGTTCGTCGCCGCCGTCAACGGGCCGGGCCGGGCCATCGGCCTCGGGGCCGGAGACCTGGTCAAGGTGTTCGCCCCGATCATCGGTGCGCGCGGCGGAGGCAAGCCGGACGTCGCCCAGGGAGCGGGCGGCGACGCGTCCCGGCTGCCCGAGGCATTGCGCGCCGCGAGGGCCTATCTTGCCGACCACGTCTGACGGCTCCGTCCCGGTTTTTGCCCGGGGTGTGGCTCGGCGTGGACGTCGGCACGGTGCGGGTCGGGGTGGCCCGCAGCGACCCGGCCGGCGTGCTCGCGACGCCGATCGCCACCCTGAGCCGTGATGCCGCTGGCGGGCGGGACCTGATCGAGCTCGCGGGCCTGATCCGTGAGAACGGAGCGGTCGGAGTGGTCGTCGGTGACCCGCTGACCCTGGCTGGACGGGTCGGTCCCGCGGCCCAACAAGCCCGGACATATGCTGACAAACTCCAACAAGACGTTCCGGAGATTTCCGTCGTCCTGGTGGATGAGCGGCTCACGACAGTCGTCGCAACGCGTACGCTCAGCGAGCGCGGGGTTCGTGGGAGGGCCAGGCGAGCGGTCGTCGACCAAGCGGCCGCCGTCGTGCTGCTGCAGCATTGGTTGGACTCCCGCCCGGCGGCCCGAGCCGCTGGCGAGTTGCCGGAGGGTTAGCCGCTCCACCGAGCGTCGAGGAGGTACTGGCCGCGTGGTGAGCCACGAGCATCGCGACTCGCTCGAGACAGCCGACCCGCACCTCTTGTTGTTCGGTCACGACGATCATGATCACGCAGTGTCGTACGCTGAGCGGTATCCGACCGCGCGCACGACCGAACTCCCACATCCGGTCCATGAGCGGCGCCGGGCCGAGCAGCGGCGGCGCCGGCGCCAGCGCCGGGGACGCCGGCTGCTGATCGTCCTTGCCCTGCTGATCGTGGCGGCGGTCGCGCTGACCGGCTGGTTCGTGGTCAAGCCCTTCGTCGCGAGCCGCCTGGCCCCCGATGACTGGCCCGGACGGGCACGGGCACGGTGCGGGTCGAGGTGCACTCCGGCGATGGCTCGGCGCAGATCGGCGCGGTGCTGGCCTCGGCGGGGGTCGTCCGCAGCGAGCGGGCGTTCGTCCATGCCGCCGAGCAGGATTCCGACTCGGCCTTGATCCAGCCCGGGATCTACACCCTGCGTTCGCACATGTCGGCGGCGAGTGCACTCGCGCTGATGCTCGATCCGGCGTCCCGGACGGCGCTGTCCGTGTCGCTGCCCGAGGGAACCACCGAACGGGACACGGTGGCAAAGGTGGCCGCCGTGCTCGGTGTCCCGACCACCGAGGTGCAGGCCGCCGCCGACGACATCGGCAATCTGGGATTGCCCGCCGCCTACACGTTGCCCGGGGGTGCCCCGATCACCTCGGCCGAGGGATTCCTGTTCCCGGCCACCTATAACTTCGATCCGGGGTCGTCGCCGTCGGATGCGCTGCAGGTGATGATCGCCGCGTTCACCCGGGCCGACCGGGACGCGCAATTCTCGGTAGGAGCCAAGGCCCTGGCCATCTCGCCCTACCAAGCGTTGATCGTCGCGTCCATGATCGAGCGCGAGGCCAAGTTCCCTGACGACCAGGCCAAGGTCGCCCGGGTCATCTATAACCGGCTGGCCGCAGGCGACCCGCTCAAGGTCGACGCGTCGAGCATCTACGGGGCGATCTTGGCCGGCCTGGATCCGGCCAAGCAGGACTACTCCAAGGTCAACTCGCCGTACAACACCTACACCCACAAGGGACTCCCGCCGACCCCGATCAGCGACCCGGGCGCCGCCGCGATGTCCGCTGCGATCCATCCGGCTCCCGGCAAGTGGATCTACTACGTAAACGGCGACGCGGCCGGACATCTGTACTTCACCGCCAGCGACACCGACTTCGCCAAGGCGGTGGCGAGGTGTCAAGCCAACCACTGGGGATGCGGCTGACCGCATCCGACGACGCGGGAGGGCCGGAGGTCACTCGCGCCGCGGTGGTGGGTCGGCCGGTCACGCACTCGCTGTCCCCGGCGCTGCATAATGCCGCCTACCGCGCGCTCGGGCTCCCGTGGCGGTATACCACCATCGACTGCGGCGTCGCCGAGCTCCCGAATGTGCTGGCCGCGGCTGGGCCGCACTGGGCCGGGTTCTCCTGCACCATGCCGGTGAAGCGGACGGCGCTGGACCTCGCGACGGAGGCGGGGGAGCGCGCCGTCCAAGCCGGCGCGGCCAACACCTTGCTACCCACCGGGTCAGGGGGCTGGCGGGCCGAGAACACCGATGTCGCGGGCATCCTCGCCGCTCTAGCGGAACACCACGTGACACCGTCGTCCGTAGCACTGCTGGGCGCAGGCGGGACCGCCTCGTCGGCTCTCGTGGCGCTGCGGACGCTGGGCCTGGGCAGCTGCCTGGTTCTGGTACGCGATCTGGCCCGTACCGGGGAACTGCGGGCCACGGCCGATCGCACCGGCGTGCCGATCGACGTGCGGCGCCTCGACGACGCTGACGCGGTACAAGCCGTCGACCTGATCATCTCGACGGTGCCGCCCGGAGCGGCCGATCCGCTGGCCACCTGGCTGTGGCCGCCCGGAGTGACCCTGCTCGACGTGGTCTACCAGCCCTGGCCGACCGCATTGGCGGTCGCGATCCGCCGAAGCGACGGCGTGGCGATCGGTGGCCACGTCATGTTGCTGCACCAGGCGGTCGAGCAAGTCCGGCTGATGACGCACCGGCCACCGCCGGTCGAGGCCATGCGCACCGCGCTGTCCGGCCCGACTCACCTACCCTGAGACTAGGGAGGTCAGCATGTCGGTGATGTCCACGCGCCGGGCGATTACTCGCATCGATACCACCGGCGCTGCGACCGGACCGGACGATCTGGCCGTCGAGTCGCCGTTGGTCCTCGGGTTTCACGGCGGATCGACGCTGGCGACGATCATGCGCACGCCCGGCCACGATGTGGAGCTCGCGGCCGGGTGGCTCGTTGCCGAGTCGGGGGTCCGGGCGGCGGACGACATCGTCGAGCTGCGTTCCTGTCGTGACGATGACACCGATCGGGTCGATGTCCGGCTTCGCGCGGACGTCCGCCCACCGCGGCCGCGATCGTTTCTCACCTCGTCCGCGTGTGGGGTCTGCAGTGCCGATCTGATCGACCTCAGCCTGTTGACGTCGGCGACGCCGTCATCGCCGGGCTTCCAGGTCGGCCCGGAGGTGTTGGCCGGGCTGCCGGCCGCGATGCGCGAGCAGCAGCGGGTGTTCGCGCGTACCGGAAGCGTGCACGCCGCGGCAATCGCCCGAGCGGACGGTACGGTCCTCGCGGTCCGCGAAGACGTCGGCCGGCACAATGCCGTCGACAAGGTCGTCGGCTGGGCCCTGCTCGACCGGCGGCTGCCGCTCACCGATCACCTGCTCGTGGTGAGCGGGCGGGTGTCCTTCGAGATCGTGCAGAAGGCGGTCGCTGCGGGTGCCGCTGGCATCGTGGCGGTGTCCGCGCCATCCAGCCTGGCCGTCGACCTGTGCCGGACCCACGGACTGCTGCTTGCGGGGCTCGTACGCAACCGGCGCCTGAACCTTTACGCGGGGGCCGAGCTGGTGATCTTGGCGGCCGCAACCCCGAGCCGTAATTCGTGATCTTGGACTTATAGCCCTGGGGCGACGATAAGTCCAAGATCACGATTCGGTCGGTCGGGACGCGGCGCGACGGCCATGCTCCGCGGCGAGGTGCTGCGCGATGGTGGCCGCATGCTCGAGTGCCGCCCGGTCACCGCCCCGGCGACCTACCGCGAGCCCGACCAGGAATGTCGTGAGCGGAGCGGCGGGCCGGGCCACGCCGCGCGCCGCATCGCGCGCGATGTCGAGCACCAACGCGGTGTCGATCGTGGGGGCATCGAGATCCAGGGCGGCCGCGAGCTCGGCGAGCCAGTCGGTCAAGACGTCACTCATCCCGTCAGGATCCTTCCGGTGGTGGACCAGCGGCCAGCCGGGCTCGGGCCCGGACGAGGTCGGCCGGCGTGTCGCAGTCCAGGCCCCAGTCGTCCTCGTCCCGGACGAGCAGGACCGGGACCCCGTCGAGCAGCCCGCGCATAGCCCGGCCGCGAGGCGGCTCCCGGGCGAGGGCTGCGACCAGGCTGGAGCGCCGCCAGGCCGCGGCCAGTGGATTGATTCGGCCCCCTCGATCGACGAGAACCGCGGCCTCGACGCCCGCCGTCTCCAACCCGCCGAGCAGCCGAACCACGGCTGGGCCGATCCAGGGCAGATCGGCGGCGAGCACCACGACCGCCGAGGCGCTCGTGCGTTCGATCCCCGCGGCCAGGGCCGCGACCGGACCTCCGCCGGGGGGAGATTCCCGACAGATCACCACGCCAGGAGGAGCGTCTCGCCAAGGCCCGACGACGACGGTGCACCGGGCCTCGGCAACCGCGTCGAGCACGTGGTCCACGAGCGAGCGGCCGTCAAGGTCGAGCCCCGGCTTGTCGACTCCGCCGAGTCGCGTGGCGGCGCCGCCGGCGAGAACGACCGCATCGAAGGGCGACATCACGCGACTCATCATCGTCCGTCCACAGGCCGTCCCGAGGCGGCGTCCGGACCCCTAGGCTCACAGCTCGTGCATGACGGGACACTGCCGGCGCTCGGCATCGCGCTCGTGACGGCGGTACTCGCGGGACCGTATCTGGCCGGGCTGACCAGGACCGCGCCGGATCGGGCTCGCCCGCGATGGTGGCACGGGCAGCGAGCTACCGGTGGCCGGATCGCCGCGACGATCGTCATTGCCGCGATCCTGGCCGCGCTCGGTGCGCTCGCCACCGGCTGGGCCGGACCGTTGCCAGCGTTCGTGTGCCTCGCGTTGACGTGTGCCGTCCTCCTCGTCGTGGATGTCGAGTGCCGGCGGCTGCCGGACCGGCTGGTTGGGCCGGCGGCGCTCGCCGGTGCCGTGCTGCTGGCCGGTGCCACCGTCGTGACGGCGGACGCGAGCGCCTTCCTGCGGGCGACACTCGCGGCGGCGACGGCGTTCAGCACGCTGTTCCTCGCCGCGCTCGTCGCCCGGGGTGGCCTCGGATTCGGCGACGTGAAGGTCGGGGCGTTGCTGGGCGGCCATCTCGGCTGGCTGGGATGGGCGCAGCTCGCGTACGGGCTGTTCGCCGGGTTCCTGGTCGGCGCGGTGGCGGCTTTCGTGCTCGTGGCGACGGGGCGAGCCTCGCTGCGAACCAGCCTTCCGTTCGGGCCGGCGCTGATCGCCGGCGCGTTCGCGATCGCGGCTGGCAGCGCGCTGTTCTGAAAGACTGGCGGATGTGTTGCGTTACCTGACCGCCGGCGAGTCGCACGGCCCGGCGCTCGTCGCGGTGCTGGAGGGGATGCCCGCCGGAGTGCAGATCACCACCCGCGAGCTGGCCGACGAGCTGGCCCGGCGTCGGCTCGGGTACGGGCGGGGCGCCCGCATGAGCTTCGAAGCCGACGAGGTGGAGCTGACCGGCGGGGTGCGCCACGGGCAGACGCTGGGCGGCCCGATCGCGGTCCGGGTGGGCAACAGCGAGTGGCCGAAGTGGGAGACGGTGATGGCTGCGGATCCGGTCGACCCGGACGTCCTCGCCGCGCAGAGCCGAAACGCCCCGCTGACCCGCCCCCGTCCCGGACACGCTGACCTCGCCGGGATGCAGAAATACGACGTGGCCGACGCGCGCCCGGTTCTGGAGCGGGCGAGCGCCCGGGAGACCGCGGCACGGGTGGCCGTGGGTGCCGTCGCCCGAGCGTTTCTCCGCCAGGTGGTCGGAGCCGAGGTGTTGAGCCACGTGGTGGCCATCGGCGGCGTCAGCGCGCCCGCCGGCGTGGTTCCGACGCCCGGCGCCGAGCAGCACGTCGACGACTCCCCGGTGCGATGCGCGGACGAGACGGCGAGTGCGGCCATGGTGGCCGAGATCGACGCCACCCGAAAGGCCGGTGACACCCTCGGCGGAGTCGTGGAGGTCCTCGTCTACGGTCTGCCGCCGGGTTTGGGCAGCCACGTCCAGGGCGATCGGCGCCTTGATGCTCGACTGGCCGGTGCTCTCATGAGCATCCAGGCCATCAAGGGAGTAGAGGTCGGTGACGGCTTCGAGCTGGCCCGCCTGCGCGGCTCGCAGGCCCACGACGAGATCGTGCGGGCGGAGGGCGCGATTCGGCGAGTCACCGGCCGGTCGGGAGGCACCGAGGGCGGAATGACGACCGGCGAGGTGTTGCGGGTCCGAGCGGCTATGAAGCCGATCTCCACCGTTCCTCGTGCGCTCGCCACCGTGGACACGGCCTCGGGGGACGCCGCTGTGGCGATCAACCAGCGTTCCGACGTGTGCGCAGTGCCCGCCGCCGGCGTCGTTGCCGAGGCGATGGTTGCCCTCGTCGTGGCCGATGCGGTCCTCGAGAAGTTCGGCGGCGACTCGGTCGAGGAGACGCGGCGAAACCTAGCCAGCTACCTCAAGCGGCTGGCCGATCGGGGCCTGTCCGCGACCCCGGACCCGACGAGCTGACCGTGACCCCGAAAGTTCTGCTGATCGGCCTGCCCGGCACCGGGAAGAGCAGCGTCGGTCGGCGGGTGGCCGAGCGCCTGGGAACCGAGTTCGCGGACACCGACTCCATGATCGAGGCCCGGACCGGGCGGGCGATCGCCCGCATCTTCGCCGACGACGGCGAGCCGGCATTTCGGCAGCTCGAGGCGCGCGTGGTGGCCGACGCGCTTACCGGGTTTCCCGGCGTGCTGGCGGTCGGCGGTGGCGCGGTGATCACTGAATCGACCCGGCAGGCCATCGCGGCGAGCGGGGTACCCGTGGTTCTGCTGCAAACCCAGCTCACGACGTTGGCCAACCGCGTCGGCAGCGGATCGGGTCGGCCCCTGCTCACCGACGATCCGCAGGTACGGCTGGGGGAGCTCGCGGCCGCCCGCGAACCGGTCTACCGCTCGCTGGCGAGCTTGATCGTCGATACCGAACGGCGGAGCACGGCCCGGGTCGCGGACGTCATCTGCCGGATGCTGGACGATCTGGCTCATGCGCGAGGAACTCGTGCCGATGAATGACGCGGTGACCCGGATCCGGGTCTCGGGGATCATGCCCTACGACGTCGTCGTCGGGCAGGGGTTGCTGGGGGAGCTGGGCGCGCTGCTGGCCGGCGCGACGCAAGTCGCGATCATTCACCCTGGGGTTCTCCGGACGAGCGCCGACGCGGCCCGCGACGACCTGGTCGCGCACGGCTTCGCGGCCCATACCGTCGAGGTGCCGGACGGTGAGGACGCCAAGACAATGCGGGTCGCCGAGTACTGCTGGGACGTCCTGGGCCGGATCGGCTTCACCCGGTCCGACGCGATCGTCGGCCTGGGCGGGGGCGCTACCACCGACCTGGCCGGGTGGGTCGCCGCGTCGTGGCTGCGGGGCGTGCGTGTCGTCCAGGTGCCGACGACGCTCGCCGGGATGGTCGACGCCGCGGTCGGTGGCAAGACGGGAGTCAACACCGAACACGGCAAGAATCTGGTCGGCGCGTTCTATCCGCCGGCGGGGGTCCTTTGCGATCTCGGTGCGCTGTCCACGGTGCCGCGGAGCGACTACGTGACCGGGCTGGCCGAGGTGGTCAAGTACGGTTTCATCGCCGATCCGGTGATCCTCGACCTCGTCGAGGCCGACCCCTCGGCGGTCACGGTCGCCGGCCATCCGGCCGAGCGGGAGTTGATCGAGCGGTCGGTCCGGGTCAAGGCCGAGGTGGTCGCATCGGACTTCACCGAGCAGGGACTGCGCCAGATCCTCAACTACGGCCACACCCTCGGCCACGCGATCGAGCGCGCGGAGCGCTACCGATGGCGCCACGGCGCGGCGATCTCGGTCGGGCTGGTGTACGCGGCCGCGTTGGGTCGGGTGCTCGGCCGGCTCGACGACGCCACGGCCGATCGGCATCGGACCGTCCTCGCCGCGCTGGGGCTGCCCACGAGCTACCGGACGGACGCGTTCCCGGCGTTGCTCGAGACGATGCGAGTGGACAAGAAGGCTCGCGGCACGCGGCTGCGGTTCGTCGTCCTGGACGGACTGGCGCGACCGGTCGTGGTAGACAGCCCGGACCCGGCGATTCTGGTGGCTGCGTACTCGGAGGTGGCAGATGGCTGAGGAGGACCGGCGCGTCCTCGTCCTGAACGGCCCGAATCTGGGCCGGCTGGGCTCGCGCGAACCCCAGGTCTACGGGACGACGACCTACGCCGAACTGGAGGCGCTGTGCGTCCGCGGCGGGGCGGAGCTGGGGCTCGCCGTGCAGGTGCGGCAGACCGACAGCGAGGCTGAGCTGCTGGGCTGGCTGCACGAGGCGGCGGACGCGGGCGTACCGGTGGTGCTGAACGCGGCCGCGTTGACGCATACCTCGGTGGCCTGTGCGCGACGCCTGCGCGACGCGGACCGCACCCCTGGTGGAGGTGCACATCAGCAACGTGCATGCCCGAGAAGAGTTCCGGCACCACTCCTACGTCTCGGCGGTGGCGAGCGGCGTGATCGTCGGCCTGGGCGTCGAGGGCTACGTCCTCGCCCTGTCCTGGCTGGCGTCCACGACGCGCGACCGATGATCCGACAGCGCCGTCGGTAGGATCGACCCCGGCCCCGTGCTGGCCTGCGCCCAATCCACCGAACGAGGAGATGTGACCGCTCCGTGGCGACCACGAACGACCTGAAGAACGGCCTGGTGCTCAACCTCGACGGCCAGCTGTGGACGGTTGTGGAATTCCAGCACGTCAAGCCCGGTAAGGGCGGCGCCTTTGTCCGCACGACTCTGAAGAACGTGCTCTCGGGCAAGGTCGTCGACCGGACCTTCAACGCTGGCACCAAGGTGGAGACGGCCACCGTCGACAAGCGCGGCATGACCTACCTCTACCGCGAGGGCACCGATTTCGTGTTCATGGACGGCGCCACCTTCGACCAGGTGCACGTGCCGGCCGTGACGGTCGGCGACGGCGCGAGCTACCTGCTCGACAATGCCGAGGCGGTTGTGGCCATCCACGACGGCACGCCGCTGTACGTGGAGCTGCCGACGAGCGTCGAGCTGGTCATCTCCCATACCGACCCCGGCGTGCAGGGCGACCGGTCGACCGGCGGCACGAAGCCGGCCACTCTGGAGACGGGCGCGGAGATCCAGGTCCCGCTGTTCGTCACGACCGGCGAGAAGGTCAAGGTCGACACGCGGGACGGCCGGTACCTGGGCCGGGTCAGCAGTTGACGAGCGAGCGTCGGTGAGTGCCCGTAGCAAGGCTCGCAAGCGAGCCATCGACCTGCTCTACGAAGCCGATCTACGCGGCACGGACCCGGTCGCGACGGTCGCGGAGCGAGTGGCGCTGGGCGAGCCGCCGATCAACGACTACACGATCGCGCTGGTCGAAGGCGTGGCCGAGCACCGCGATCGCATCGACGAGATCCTCGCCGGCTACGCCGAGGGCTGGACGATCGCCCGGATGCCCGGCGTCGATCGGGCCATCCTGCGGGTGGGCCTGTACGAGCTGCTGTGGCGCGCCGATGTCCCGGACGCGGTCGCCATCGACGAGGCGGTCGAACTGGCCAAGCTGCTGTCGACCGACGAGTCGCCCCGCTTCGTCAACGGCCTTCTCGCTCGCGTGCTGCGGGACCGGCCCGATCTGGTCGCCAGCTGACAATTCTTCTCGTGATCTTGGACATGTCGGCGCTATGCGGCAGTAAGTCCAAGATCACGATCGGCTGGGAAGGGTTGGGTGGACTGCCGAGGTGACGTTTAGGGTTCGCCGTCGAGAATCAGCGACTCCGGCGTCAGCACCTGCCACCGGACCAGCTGCTCGGTCAGGCCCTGCTCCGAGGTGTCGTAGATGATCGACAGCGACCGCAGGTCCTCGGAGCGAATGGACAGCACCCGATTGCCGTAGTCGCCGCGCCGCCGCTGGATGGCCGCGGCGAACCGGGCCAGCGGGGCGATCTCCTCGTGCTGCATCGTCTGCAGCCGCTCCAGGTTCAGCACGATCTTCGACAGCCCCGGAGCCGTCGACATGGGCGGCTGCTCGTCCGGGAGCAGCTCGCCGACCGGAACGCCGTAGAACTCCGCCAGTTCCGCCAACCGTTGCACCGAGACCGCGCGGTCGCCGCGCTCGTACGAGCCGACGACCACGGCTTTCCACCGGCCACCGGACTTGCGTTCGACGCCATGCAGCGACAGGTGCTGTTGCGCGCGAATGGCGCGCAACTTACTGCCGAGGGCGCGCGCGTACTCCCGACTGTCGCCCGATTCGTGGCCGTTGTTACCGCTCACTGCAAGCATCCCCGTTCATGTCTTATGTGGCTCGCGCCTGTCTATCGGGACGGTAACGCGCCGTGATCGGTGCGTCAACAACCACCCGTGACCGGGCACTGCTAGGGTGGGCGCCGTCGACATCCTTTAAGGGCCCGTCCAGTGAGGCGGACAAGGAGGTCAAAGGCTTGTACGAATCTGCGCCGGGTGCTGCGGCACCCATTCTCATGGCGGCGGATGTTACTCGTGTCATCGACCGCATGGCCCACCAGATTCTTGAGAAAACCAATGGTGGCGCAAATCTGGCGCTTGTCGGGATACCAACTCGGGGCGTACCCCTCGCGGCACGATTAGCTAACAGAATTGGGATTTTCGAGAACGTCACCGTGCCGGTCGGCCGCCTGGACATCACGCTCTACCGGGACGATCTCCGGCTGCGGGGCATTCGACCCCTTGCCGAGACCGTCGAGCCGGACGGTGGCGTCACCGACCGGCTGATCATTCTCGTCGACGACGTGCTGTTCTCGGGTCGAACGGTGCGAGCCGCGCTCGACGCGCTGCGGGATCTGGGTCGTCCGCGCACGGTCCAACTGGCCGTGCTCGTGGATCGCGGTCACCGCGAGTTACCAATACGGGCCGACTACGTCGGAAAGAACCTACCGACAGCTGTTCACCAGACGGTGCGGGTGCTGCTCACCGAGACCGACGGACGGGATGCCGTGTTCGTCGAAGAGACCCGAGTCGTCGCTGGTGAGACATCTGCGACCGGAGGTATCGCGTGAATCGCCACCTGCTGTCGGCTGCCGATCTTGGTCGGGACGACGCGCTGCTGATCTTGGATACCGCGGAGCATTTGGATCGCGCCCTGTCCGGACGAGAGGTCAAGAAGCTTCCGCCACTTCGCGGCCGAACGGTCGTGAATCTGTTCTACGAGGACTCCACGCGCACCCGGACCTCGTTCGAACTGGCCGCCAAGCGGCTGTCCGCCGATGTCGTCAACTTCGCGGCCAAGGGCTCGAGCGTGTCGAAGGGCGAGTCGCTCAAGGACACCGCGCTGACGCTCGAAGCGATGGGCGCGGACGCCGTGGTCATCCGCCACTCCTACTCGGGGGCGGCGCACCGGCTGGCCACCTGGGTGCAGGGCAGCGTGATCAACGCGGGGGACGGCACGCACGAGCATCCGACCCAGGCCTTGCTGGACGCGTTCACCATCCGCCGACGGCTTCGGGGCGCCACCGGAGATCTCGACGGGCTCCGGGTAGCGATCGTCGGTGATGTGCTGCACTCTCGGGTCGCCCGATCCAACGTGCTGTTGCTGTCGACGCTGGGCGCACACGTCACCCTGGTCGCGCCGCCCACCCTCGTGCCGCGCGGCGTGGAGCGCTGGCCCGCGCGCTGCGTGTTCGACCTCGACTCGGTTCTGGGCGGCAGCGACGTGGTGATGATGCTGCGGGTCCAACGCGAGCGTATGGCGGGCGGCTTCTTTCCCTCGGCCCGGGAGTACTCACGCCGGTACGGCTTGGACGGGCGCCGCATGGCGATGCTTCACGACGACGCGATCGTGATGCACCCCGGCCCGATGAATCGGGGGATGGAGATCGCCGCCGAGGTGGCCGACGACCCGAAACGCTCGACCATCGTCGAGCAGGTGACCAACGGGGTCAGCGTCCGGATGGCTGTGCTGTATCTCCTGCTCGGTGGCGCGGAGCCAACGGGTGACTGAGTCGCTGGTGCTGCGGAACGTGCGGCCGTACGGCGGAGCACAGCTCGACGTGCGGGTCGAGAACGGGATCATCGCCAAGCTGGGATCAGTGCGGCCGGCCGCGGCGGACGAGGTCGTCGACGGCAAAGGCGCGGTGCTGCTGCCCGGCCTGGTCGATCTGCACACCCATCTGCGCGAGCCGGGCCGTGAAGACGCCGAGACCGTGCAGACCGGTTCCGCGGCGGCCGCGCTCGGCGGCTACACCGCGGTGTTCGCGATGCCCAACACCGAACCGTGCGCCGATACGGCCGGCGTCGTCGAGCAGGTGTGGCGGCTAGGCCGCCAGGCCGGCTTGGTCGACGTGCAGCCGATCGGGGCGGTGACCGCCGGCCGCGCGGGCAGCCAGCTGGCCGAGCTCGGAGCGATGGCCGACTCGCCGGCGCGGGTCCGAGTGTTCAGCGACGACGGGTCCTGCGTGGCCGACTCCGCGCTCATGCGCCGCGCGCTGGAATACGTGCGCGCGTTCGACGGAATCATCGCGCAGCACGCCGAGGATCCACGGCTGACCGTGGGTGCGCAGATGAACGAGGGCGTCGTGTCGGGCCGGCTCGGGCTCGGCGGGTGGCCGGCCGTGGCCGAGGAAGCGATCGTGGCCCGCGACGTGCTGCTGGCCGGGCATGTGGGTTCTCGGCTGCACGTCTGCCACGTGTCAACCGCTGGATCCGTGGAGTTGCTGCGCTGGGCCAAGGGCAAGGGCTGGGCGGTCAGCGCGGAGGTCACGCCCCACCACCTGCTGTTGACCGACGATCTGGCCGAGAGCTACGACCCGGTGTTCAAGGTCAACCCGCCCCTGCGCACCGCCGACGACGTGGCGGCGCTGCGCGCCGGCCTGGCCGACGGCACCCTCGACTGCGTCGCGACCGATCACGCGCCGCACGCCATCGAGGACAAGGAGACCGAGTGGGGAGCGGCCCGGCCGGGCATGCTCGGGCTGCAGACGGCGCTGGCGATCGTCATCCAGACCATGGTCGAGCCGGGTTTGCTCGACTGGTCCGGCGTAGCCGACCGGATGAGCGTCGCGCCGGCTCGGATCGGCGGGCTTATCGGAGCACGGCCGGCCGGTTGCGGTCGGTGAGCCGGCGAATCTGGTCGTCGTCGATCCGACCATCAGGTGGACCGTGTCGCCGGCCGCGCTGGTATCGAAGTCTCGCAATACGCCGTACGCCGGGCGCACCCTGCCGGGGCGGGTCGTCGCTACGGTGTTGCGCGGCCGGCTGACCTCTCGGGACGGCACCATCGTCGAGGCGGTGCCCGCGTGATCCGACTGTTGCTCGTGCTGGCTTGCCTGGCGGTCGTGGTCGGGGCGCTCTGGGCGATGCGGGTTGGCTGGCGCCATCGGGTCGCGCGGCAGTTCGGGCTCGGGTCGCTGCCAGAGCCCGCGACGGAGCTCGGATACCCACTCCTCCCGGCGGAGACCGGGCTGTATGTCGGGACGACGTCCGCGGCCAGCTGGCAGGACCGGATCGCGGCGCACGGTCTCGGGCGGCGAGCGGCCGCGACGGCGTTCTTGTTTCCTGCCGGCTTGGTGATCGATCGGGTCGGCGACTCGTCGATCTACTTGCCCGTCGCCTCGATCATGGACGCCCGACTGGCGCCGGGCCTCGCCGGAAAGGTGGTCGGGGCGGGTGGACTCCTGGTCGTGCGCTGGCGGCTGGGCGACGCGATGCTCGACACCGGATTTCGGGCCGACGACAAGGGCAGCTACCCGGAATGGGTACGGGCGATCTCCGGCTTGGTGCACGCGTGACCGGCGCGATGCTGGTGTTGGAGGACGGCCGGACATTCCATGGGGAGGCCTACGGAGCGCGCGGAGAGGCGTTCGGCGAAGCCGTCTTCGCCACCGGGATGACCGGCTATCAGGAGACGCTGACCGATCCGTCCTATCACCGGCAGATCGTCGTGCAGACGGCACCGCACATCGGAAATACCGGCGTCAACGACGAGGACCCCGAATCGCGCCGAATTTGGGTCGCCGGGTACGTCGTGCGCGATCCGGCTCGGCGCCCCTCGTCCTGGCGGGCCCGCCGCAGCCTGGGCGAGGAGCTCGATGCGCAGGGTGTCATTGGCATCAGCGGAGTCGACACTCGCGCGCTCACTCGCCATCTACGCGAGCGGGGAGCGATGCGGTGCGGGGTGTCGTCCACGACGGCCGACCCCGACGACCTCCTGGAGCGGGTGCTCGCCAGCCCGCCGATGCGGGGCGCCGACCTGTCGGGCGAGGTGACGATCCCGAAGGCGTACCTGGTCCCGGCCGCCGGCCCGCACCGGTTCACGGTGGCGGCGCTCGACTACGGGATCAAGGCCATGACGCCGCACCGCCTGGCCGAACGCGGAATCGCCACGCACGTGCTGCCGTCGACCTCGACCGCGGGGGAGGTGCGGGCCACCGGCGCCGACGCGGTGTTCCTCGCCAACGGCCCGGGCGACCCGGCCACCGCCGACGCCGCCGTGACCACCGTTCGGGAGTTGCTAGGCGGCGGCGTTCCGGTCTTCGGCATCTGCTTCGGCCACCAAGTGCTCGGCCGGGCGTTCGGCTTCGGAACCTACAAGCTCGGCTACGGCCACCGGGGCATCAACCAGCCGGTGCTCGACCGGGCAACTGGCAAGGTCGAGATCACCGCTCACAATCACGGCTTCGCGGTGGACGCACCGGTCGACCAACGGACATCGACGGACTTCGGCGAGGTCGAGGTCAGTCATGTCGCGTTGAACGACGGCGTGGTCGAGGGCCTGCGGGCGCGGGACATTCCGGCGTTCAGCGTGCAGTACCACCCGGAGGCGGCCGCCGGCCCGCACGACGCGGGTTACCTGTTCGACCGCTTCGCGCAGTTGCTCTATGAGCATCGCCAGCGGAGCCGAGGGAGCGCCTGATGCCGCGCCGCACCGACATCAGCCACGTCCTGGTCATCGGGTCGGGGCCGATCGTCATCGGCCAGGCTTGCGAGTTCGACTATTCGGGGACGCAGGCCTGCCGGGTCCTGCGGGCCGAAGGCTTTCGGGTCAGCCTGATCAACTCCAACCCGGCCACGATCATGACCGATCCGGAGTTCGCGGACGCCACGTACATCGAGCCGTTGACGGCCGAGTTCGTCGAGCGGGTGATCGCCGCCGAGCGTCCGGACGCGCTCCTGGCGACTCTGGGCGGGCAGACCGCGCTGAACCTGGCTGTCGACCTGCACCGGAGCGGAGTGCTGGCCCGCTATGGCGTCGAGCTGATCGGAGCCGACATCGACGCGATCGAGCGGGGCGAGGACCGCCAGCGGTTCAAGGACATCGTGCGCAGGATCGGGGCGGACGTGCCCGCGTCGCGTGTTTGCCACAGCCTCGAGGAGGCCATGGACTTCGCCGTCACCGTCGACAATCGGGTCGTCGTGCGGCCGAGCTACACGATGGGCGGTCTGGGCTCAGGCCTGGCGTCGAACGCCGCCGAGGTGCGCACGATCGTGGCGCGCGGCCTGGCCGCGAGCCCTATCCACGAGGTGCTGGTCGAGGAGTCCGTCTTCGGGTGGAAGGAGTTCGAACTCGAGCTGATGCGGGACCGCAACGACAATGTGGTGGTCGTCTGCTCGATCGAGAATGTGGATCCGATGGGCGTGCACACCGGTGACTCGATCACCGTCGCGCCGGCGATGACGCTCACCGACCGCGAATTCCAGCACATGCGAGACGTCGGCATTGCCGTGTTGCGGGCCGTCGGCGTCGACACCGGCGGCTGCAACATCCAGTTCGCAGTCGATCCGGCCGACGGGCGAATGGTCGTCATCGAGATGAACCCGCGGGTCTCCCGGTCGAGCGCGCTCGCCTCGAAAGCCACCGGCTTCCCGATCGCCAAGATCGCGGCCAAGCTGGCCGTCGGCTACACCCTCGACGAGATTCCGAACGACATCACCCGCGAGACGCCGGCCGCGTTCGAGCCGACGCTCGACTACGTCGTGGTCAAGGTGCCCCGATTCGCGTTCGAGAAGTTCCCGGCCGCCGATCCGGTGCTCACCACGCACATGAAGAGCGTCGGCGAGGTCATGGCCATCGGCCGCAACTTCACCGAAGCGCTGGGCAAGGCGCTGCGGTCGACCGAGACGACCGACGCCGGGTTCTGGACCCGAGGCGACCCCGAGCTCGACGACCAGGCCCTGGCCGATGCGGTGCGACTGCCCACCGATGGGCGGATCTACCGGGTCGAGCAGGCCCTGCGGGCCGGGTGGCCGGTCGAGCAGGTGGCCGGGCTGTCGCACCTCGACCCGTGGTTCGTCGACCAGATCGCCCAGCTGGTCGAGCTCCGGGCCGAGCTGGTCGACGCTCCGGCGCTAACGCCGGCCCTGCTGCGCAAGGCCAAACGGCACGGCCTGTCTGATCGGCAGCTGGCCGCGCTGCGGCCCGAGCTCGCCGGCGAGGCGGGGGTGCGGCTGTTGCGGTGGCGCGCCGGCATCCGCCCGGTCTACAAGACCGTCGACACCTGCGCCGCCGAGTTCGCGGCGCGCACCCCGTACTACTACTCCTCCTACGACGAGGAGAGTGAGGTCACGCCGCAGCCGGACCAACCGAAGGTGATCATTCTGGGCAGCGGTCCTAACCGGATCGGCCAGGGCATCGAGTTCGACTACTCCTGCGTCCATGCGGTCATGGCCCTACGCGGGGCCGGCTACGAGACCGTGATGGTGAACTGCAACCCGGAGACGGTCTCGACCGACTACGACACCGCCGACCGGCTCTACTTCGAACCGCTCACCCTCGAAGACGTCCTCGAAGTCGTCCACGCCGAACGTGGCTCCGGCGAGGTGGCCGGAGTGATCTGCACCCTCGGCGGCCAGACCCCGCTCGGCCTGGCCCAGCGGCTGAAGGACGCCGGCGTACCCGTGCTCGGCACCCAGCCGGAGGCCATCGACCTGGCCGAACACCGCGGGGCATTCGGGCGGGTCCTGGAGGAGGCCGGGTTGCCGTCTCCGCGCCATGGCACCGCGACCTCGTTCGAGGAGGCCAAAGCGGTGGCCGATGCGGTCGGCTATCCGGTGCTGGTGCGCCCGTCCTACGTCCTCGGCGGGCGCGGCATGGAAATCGTCTACGACGAGGGGATGCTCGCCGCCTACATCTCGCGAGCCACCGCGGTGAGCCCGGATCATCCGGTCCTCGTCGACCGGTTCCTGGACGACGCGATCGAGATCGACGTCGACGCGCTCTTCGACGGCACCGACCTGTACCTCGGGGGCGTGATGGAGCACATCGAGGAGGCCGGGATCCACTCCGGGGACTCGGCCTGTGCGCTGCCCCCCATCACGCTGGGCGCGCGAGACATCGCGGCCGTCCGGGCCTCGACGCTCGCCATCGCCCGGGGCGTGGGTGTGCGCGGCCTCCTCAACGTTCAGTACGCCCTCACCGGGGACGTCCTGTACGTGCTGGAGGCCAATCCCCGCGCCAGCCGGACCGTGCCGTTCGTGTCGAAGGCGACGGCGGTCCCCCTGGCCAAGGCGGCGGCCCGGATCGCGCTCGGCGAATCGATCGCTCGGTTGCGGGAGGAAGGTCTGCTACCGCGCAAGCAGGACGGCGGCGATCTCCCCTTCGACGCGCCGATCGCGGTCAAGGAGGCGGTGCTGCCGTTCCACCGCTTCCGCAGTGCCGACGGGGCGCACGTCGATTCGCTACTGGGGCCGGAGATGAAGTCGACCGGCGAGGTCATGGGCTTCGACGCTGTTTTCGGCACCGCGTTCGCCAAGAGCCAGGCGGCGGCCTACGGCCCCCTCCCGGTCAAGGGCACTGTGTTCGTGTCCGTGGCCAACCGGGACAAGCGCGCCGCCATCTTCCCGGTGAAGCGCTTGTCCGACCTCGGCTTCCGGATCCTCGCCACTGTTGGCACCGCGCGGGTGTTGCGACGCAACGGCGTGCAGGCCGAGATCGTCGGCAAGTTCTCCGACGGACCCGGCAACGTCGTCGAGGAGATCCTGGCCGGGGGCGTCGACCTCATCCTCAACACCCCGTGGGGCTCGGTGGGCAACTCCGGGCCCCGGGTCGACGGCTACGAGATCCGCACCGCCGCGGTCTCCGCGGGCATTCCCTGCCTGACGACCGTGCAGGCGGCGGCCGCCGCCGTGCAAGGCATCGAGGAGCTGATACGCGGCGAGGTTGGCGTCCGCTCGCTGCAGGACCTGCACGTCGACCTGGCATCGTGGCGCGGGCAATGAGCGGGGAACTGGGGCCGGTGCAGGAGGTCGGCGAGGTCGTCGCCGTCGAGCGGGTAGGCGCGTACGTCGAATTCACGGTTCGCGCGCCTGGAGTGGCGGCGGGCTTCGCGCCGGGGCACTTCGTGGCCGTGGCCGTCGGAGGCGACGACTCGGCCCTGGTGTTGCGGCGGGCCTTCGCCTTGTACGGGGCGGCGCCAGGCGCGGGCACGGTCCGGTTGGTCGTGGCCGAGCGAGGTGCCGGTACCCGCTGGTTGGGCGAGCAAAAGATCGGCGCTCGGTTGGATCTCGTCGGCCCGCTGGGCCGGCCCTTCCCGATGCCCACCGCTCCGGGACCAATCGTGCTCGTGGGCGGCGGCTACGGGACCGCGCCACTGATCCCGCTGGCGGAGCGGCTGATCGCTGCCGGCTGCCAAGTCACGATGGTGATCGGCGCGTCCACGGCGCACCGGCTGTTCGGAGAGCCGGCGGCTCGCCGCATCCTCGGCGAGGTGATCGTGACCACCGACGACGGCTCGGCCGGCTCCGCGGGACTCGTGACCGACCCGCTCCCCACTGCCATCGCCCGGATCCGGGCCGGCGCGATCTACGCCTGCGGGCCGATGGCGATGCTGCAGGCCATCGGAGAGGTGGCCGAAGCGCACGGCATTCCGGCCCTGGTAGCGGTCGAGGAGGCCATGGCCTGCGGGATCGGGGTGTGCATGACCTGCGTGCTGCCGGTGCGGGGCGGCGACGGCTGCTTTCGGTTCGTCCGGTCGTGCGTCGAGGGTCCGGTATTCGCGGCTGACCGCGTCCGCTGGGAAGACGTCGGCCGGCTGCCCGAAGATCTGGTCGGGGCCGACGCCATGAAGGGACACTGAACTCATGGTGGACATGCGCGCCAGGCTGGCCTCGGTGACCCTGCCGAATCCGGTGCTCACGGCCTCCGGATGCGCAGCCGCCGGCCGCGAACTCGACCAGTTCTTCGACGTGTCCGCAATCGGAGCCGTAGTCACCAAGTCGATCATGCTGCGGCCTCGGTCCGGCCGGCCCACACCGCGGATGGCGGAGACGCCGAGCGGGATGCTGAACTCGATCGGGCTGCAGGGCCCGGGCATCGATGCCTTCATCGCGCATGACCTGGCCTGGCTGGCCGAACGCGGCGCTCGGGTGGTGGTGTCGATCGCCGGTGATCACCGGGACGAATACGTGGCGCTGACCGATCGGCTGGCCGGCCACCCGGCGGTGTCGATGATCGAGGTGAACATCTCTTGTCCGAACGTCGAGAACCGGGGGCAGGTGTTCGCCTGCGATGCCGTCGCGTCCGGACGGGTGATCGGCGCGGTCCGAAAGGCGGCTGGTGGGCAGGTGCCGATCCTGGCCAAGCTCTCGCCGGATGTCACCGACATCACGGTGATCGCCCGCGCTTGCGCGGACGCCGGAGCGGACGGGCTGTCGCTCATCAATACGTTGCTCGGCCTGGTGATCGACACCGACGCGATGGCGCCGGCGCTGGGCGGCATCACCGGCGGCCTGTCCGGCCCGGCGATCCGTCCGGTGGCCGTCCGCTGCGTCTGGCAGGTGCACCGCGCTCTCCCGCACCTGCCGATCCTCGGAATGGGCGGCATCCGCACCGGGCTCGATGCGCTGCAGTTCGTGCTGGCCGGGGCGTCGGCGGTCTCCGTCGGGACAGCGGTGTTCGGCGATCCGGCCGCCCCGATCCGGGTGCTGGGCGAGCTGGAACGCGCGCTGGCCGACCGCGGGTTCGCCGCGCTGTCCGACGCGGTCGGCTACGCCCACCTGGCGGTCGAACAGCGCGCCGCCCGGCCGCCGGTAGCGGTATGAACTCACGCCGGCGTGGCAGGTCGAGCCGATGACGTTCGGCGCCCGATTGGACCAGGCGCTCTCCGCCCGGGGTTCCCTGTGCGTCGGGATCGACCCGCACCCGGCCCTGCTGCGGGACTGGGGCCTGCCCGACGACGCGTCCGGTCTCGAACGGTTCGCGCTCACCTGTGTGTCAGCGATCGGCGATCACGCCGCGGTCATGAAGCCACAGTCCGCGTTCTTCGAACGGTTCGGCGCAGCCGGCATCACCGTCCTGGAGCGCACCGTCCGGCTCGCTCGCGACGCCGGCGCACTCGTCATCCTCGACGTCAAGCGCGGCGATATCGGCTCGACGATGACGGCCTACGCGGACGCGTACCTGGCGCCGGGAGCGCCGCTCGCGGTCGACGCGATCACGCTGAACCCCTACCTCGGCGTCGGCGCCTTGGAGCCCGCCTTCGAGCTCACCACGCAGCACCAGGTCGGGGCGTTCGTTCTCGGGCTCACGTCCAATCCCGAGGGCCCGCGCATGCAGCACGCGATCGTCGCCGACGGCCGCAGCGTCGCCCAACTCGTCGTCGACGAGCTCGCCGACCGCAACGTCGGGGCCGCGCCGTTCGGGTCACTCGGCATCGTCGTCGGGGCCACGATCGGCACGGCCGCCGTCGATCTGCGCGGGCTGCACGGGCCCGTGTTGATGCCAGGCGTCGGAGTGGGTCAGGGCGGCACGGCCGAGGACGTGCGACGAATCGCCGGGACCCTGCTGCCGGCCGTGGTGCCCAGCGTGTCCCGCGAGGTGCTGCGCCGGGGCCCGGACGTCAAGTCGTTGCGGGATGCCAGCCGGCGCCTGATCGACGCCTTCGCCTTCCTGCGGGCGTAGCAGCCCCTCCCAATCCGGTCGCGGTCGGGGACCTCGGCTGCGAGGCTGAACGCATGTCGAGCGTGCTGGCTCCGTGCGGACTCGTGATCGTCGCCGCGGTCCTCGCGATGATCGCCAGTCCGAGCGTGCGCAACCTACTCGAGACCCGACCCGGTGCCACCGTGGCGATCGTCAGCCAGTAGTACCCGCCGGTCGGACGTAGACCGCCTCGACGCCCACCATGTCCGAGGCCGGTTGGACCGGCTGGGACGACACCAACACCAGACCGTCGGCCACATATTCGGCGAGAGCTGCGGGCGTCACCGGATAGGGCCGGGTCGGCCGTTCCTTCCACTCCCGCCGAATCAGCGCGTGCATGAACAACGATCCACCCGGCGCGACCGTATCGGCGATGGCTGCCGTACCGGCGCGCTGCTGGTCAGGAGCCAGCGACTGCACAGTTGCTATCTCCACGACGAGAACGAACGCTCGCCGCCAGGCTGCCGGAAGGGCGAGGACGTCGGCGATCAGGTAGTCGACCGGCGAATCCGGGAATCGCTCGTGGCACAGCCGGATAGCGGTCGGCGCGATATCGAACGCGGTGACGCGGTACCCGCGCCGGGCCAACTCTTCGGCGTCGTCACCGAGCCCGCAGGCCACGACGAGAGCGTTCGCACCCGCGGCGGGTGACGGCTGGGTGTCCAGCCAGGCGACGAGCGGCTCGCGCGGGGCCAGCCGGGCCCACGGGATCCGGGTCAGATCGCCGCCGACGCTGTCGTAGATCTCCTCGAACGGCGGGGGCTCGATCGCTCAGCCCTCACCCGCAGTGATGCGGTCGATCTCGGCCAGGTCGTCCGCGGACGGCTGCCAGCGGCCGGCCCGGGCGTTCGCCGCCACCTGCTCGGCTGATGTGGCGCCAGCTATGACCGACGCCACGGTGGGCCGGGCCGCGAGCCCTCCGATGGCGACGTCGAGCACGCCGAGCGAGCGCTGCGCCGCGAACGCGGTCAACTGCTCGACCACCTCGAAGTTCTGGTCGGTGAGCAGCGCCTGCTTGCCCCAGGCAATCACCCGGCTCCCGGGTGGTGGTGCCTCGCCCCGGCGGTATTTCCCGCTCAGCAGCCCGTTGGCCAACGGGTAGAACGGGAGCAGGCCGAGGCCATATCGCACGAGGGCCGGAACGAGCTCCGTCTCGGCGTCGCGATGCAGCAGGTTGTACTCGTTCTGGGCGCTGACGAATCGCTCGCTGGCCGCGGTGCGGGCGGTCCACTCCGCCTCGGTGACCTGCCAGGCCGCGAAGTTCGAGTTTCCGAGATAGCGCACCTTGCCCTCGTGAACCAGATCGCTGAGCACCGACAGGGTCTCCTCGATCGGCGTGCCGGGATCGGGGTGGTGCATCTGGTACAGGTCGATCCAGTCCGTGCGCAGCCGGGTCAAGGACGACTCGACCGCACGACGGACGTACCGGCGAGATCCTCGCGCGCCCCAATCGGCCCCGTTGGACAGGCCGCGCCGGCGCACGTCGGAGCCGAACTTGGTCGCGATGATGACGTCGTCCCGCCGCCCTTCGAGCAACGCGCCGAGCCGTTCCTCGGCCGGTCCGTAGCTGTCGGACGTGTCGAACAAGGTGATGCCGTGGTCGAGCGCCGCGTCGACGACCTCGCGGCATTCCTCCAGGCCGAGCTTCATCCCGAAGTTGTTGGTGCCGAGGCCCACGGCAGACACCACGAGGCCGGAGTCGCCGAGCCGCCGGTAGCTCATGTCGGTTGGGTAGCCCATCGCCGTCACCCTAACGTCAATGGCCAGTTGGTGAGGTCACGCACAACATCGGTCACGAAGGTCACCGGACGACCGTGGACGGACGGGTCGACGGCTACCCGACCAGCGTCTTGGTGGCCGCCACCAGATCGGACAGGCCCTTCTTGGCGTCGCTGAAGAACATGCTGGTCTTGGGGTCGGTGTAGAGCTCGTTGTCGATGCCGGCATAGCCGGATGCCATGGACCGCTTGAGCACGATGATCGAACGGGCGTGGTCGACGTCGAGGATCGGCATGCCGGACACCGCGTTGCCGGTTCGGCGGGCCGCGGGATTGGTGACGTCGTTGGCGCCGATCACCAGCGCGACGTCCGTCCGGTCGAACTCGGGGTTGACGTCGTCCATCTCCTTGAGCTGGTCGTACGGAACGTCGGCCTCGGCGAGGAGCACGTTCATGTGGCCCGGCATCCGACCGGCCACCGGGTGGATGGCGTAGGACACATCCACGCCCCGCGATTCGAGCAGCGTCGCGAGATCGCGGACCTCATGCTGGGCCTGCGCCGCCGCCAGTCCGTAGCCCGGGACGATGATCACCTTCTGGGCGTACGCCAGCTGGAGCGCAACGTCATCGACCGCGATGGGCCGCACCGCTCCGCCCGCGCCGACGCCGAGATCGACACCCACGGCACCCGTGCCGAAGCCGCCGGCGACGATGTTCACGACCGACCGGTTCATCGCATCGGCCATCAGCTTGGTCAGGATGCCACCGGACGCCCCGACGAGCGCGCCGGCAATCGTCAGCGTCGCGTTCTGAAGCACGAAGCCGGCCATGGCGACCGCGGTGCCGGTGAACGCGTTGAGCAGCGAGATCACCACCGGCATATCGGCCCCGCCGATCGGCAGCACCATGAGCACACCCAGGCCCAGCGCGGCTAGGACCACGATCAGCAGGATCGGCAAGCTCTCGGCACCGGCAATGACCGCGATGCCCGTACCGACGGCCACGAGGAGCAGCCCGGCGGACGCCAGCCGGCCGCCTCGCACCGAGATCGAACCGCTCCAGTAGCCCTGCAACTTGGCCGCGGCGAGAAGTGAGCCGGAGAAGGTGATGCCACCGATCACCACATCCAGGACAGTTGCCGTTGCCGTGCCAGCGGACACGTGAGGGTCGTGGTCGTAGTCGGCGATGGCGATCAGCGCGGCCGCTCCGCCACCGACCGCGTTGAACAGGCTGACGAGCTGCGGCATCGAGGTCATCGGGACCGTGCGGGCGGAGTACAGGCCGGCCGCTGCGCCGACCAGGATGCCGGCGAGCAGAACGAGCCACCGGGCCGCCGACATCGTTCCGCCGTGCGCCACCTCGACGAACACCGCGGCGAGCGCGACGCCCATGCCGAACGCGGAGACCTGGTTGCCTCGCCGCGCGGTGGCCGGGGAGTTCATCAGATGCAACCCCAGGACGAAGCACACGGCCCCACCCAGGGATGCCAGCCGGACCGCGGTGTCCACGTGGTCAGTCACCGCTCGACCGATCCTCGATCGGCGTCGGCACCGGGCGCCGCCGGAACATGCCCAGCATGCGGTCGGTCACCAGGTAGCCGCCGACGACGTTCGCGGCCCCGAACGCCGCCGCGATGAAAAGCAGGACATAGCCCAGCGGACCGGTCACGAAGGCAGACAGGAGCACGACGCCGACGAGCACCACGCCATGGATCGAGTTCGCACCGGACATGAGTGGCGTGTGCAGTGTCGCGGGTACCTTGCTGATCACCTCGAAGCCGACGAGCAGCGCGAGCACGAAGATCGTCAGATCGCCGACGAAACCGGAACTCACGATGCCGACCCCGGGTCGTTGCCGGGGTCCCGACGCCGGCCAGCCATTGCGGACTCGTCGCGATCCCCGGGCGGATCCGGCGGCAGTCCTAGCAGTGCCCGCACGTCCGGGTGCACGATCTCCCCGCCGTGGGTGACGACCACACCCCGTTGGATCTCGTCACTCGGGTCGACGATCAGCTCGGCGTCCCGGATCAGGTACAGGAGCAGTGCCGTGATGTTCCGGGCGTACGCGGCCGAGGCCCCATTGGCCATCGACGACGGCAGGTTGGCCGCGCCGACGATGGTCACTCCATTCGTCGTGACGATGGTCTCGTCCGGGCGAGAACCCTCCACGTTTCCGCCGAGTTCGCTCGCCGCCAGGTCGACGATCACCGACCCGGGGCGCATCGCCTTCACCGTGGCGGCCGAGACCATCACCGGCGGTGCCTGTCCCGGAACCTGCGCGGTCGTGATCACAATGTCCTGGCGGGCGATGTGCTCGGCCAGCTCGGCCTGCATGGCGGCCTGCTCCTCCTCGGTGAGAGCTCGCGCGTACCCGCCCGCTCCGCCACCGGACTCGACCGACCTCAGCTCGACGAACTTGGCGCCCAGCGAGGCCACCTCGGCTCGCGCCGCCGGCCGCACGTCGTAGGCGCTGACGACGGCGCCGAGCCGGCGCGCGGTGCCAATTGCCTGCAGGCCGGCGACGCCAGCGCCGAGTATGAGCACGGATGCTGGCTTCGACGTGCCCGCCGCGGTAATGAGCAGCGGAAAGAACCGGTCGAAATGGTTCGCCGCGACGAGCACCGCGCGGTAGCCGGCCACGCTGGCCTGCGACGTCAGAGCGTCCATGTTCTGCACCCGGGTCAACGTCCGAGGCAGCCCGTCCAGGCTGATGGCGGTGATCTTGCGAACGGCAAGGTCGCGCATGAGCTCAGGCTGCAGCAGCGGAGCAAGCAAGCCGATGACCACCTGCCCGTCTCGGAGCTGATCGGTCGGCGGCGACTGGACGCACAGCACCACGTCGGCGTTCTCCCGCACCGCCGCCGCATCGACGATGGCGGCCCCGGCCTGCGCATAGTCGTCGTCGGGATGCCAGGCGGCATCCCCGGCGCCCGACTCGATGAACACCTCGAGGCCCGCGTCACGTAGCCGACGGATCACGTCCGGCGTGAGCGCGACCCGCCGTTCGCCGGGCGTGGCTTCCCGAAGCACCCCCACCCGCGCCGCCGCCATTGCCGGCCCCTCCGATCCTGTCCTCGCTTCGGCTCTCTTTGCACAGTAGCCGCGCCCGGGAAGCGATGTCGGCACCGGCTGCTGACCTGTGCGGAGTTGGCCGAGCCAACCCCTCGCCGAGCAACCTACCCGTTCGTGATCTTGGACTTGCTGCCCCTGACGACCATAAGTCCAAGATCACGAATGTGGGCGCTAGATTCGCCGGGTGTCGAGCCGCCTGACCGTCCTGTCCGGGCCGTCCGGCGTGGGCAAGGGCACCGTGGTCGCGGCGGTGCGCGCCTTGCATCCGCACATCTGGGTGTCCGTGTCCTGCACCACCCGCGCGCCACGAGCCGGCGAGGTCGACGGCGTCGAGTACTACTTCGTGGATCGGGCTCGCTTCCGGGAGCTCATCGACGCCGGAGCGCTGCTGGAGTGGGCGGAGTACGCCGGCAACCTCTACGGCACACCGCGCGAGCCGGTGTTCGCCCGGCTGGCTGAGGGCGCGCCCGCATTGCTCGAGATCGACCTGCAGGGCGCGCGCCAGGTCCGGGCCCGCATCCCGGAGGCGCAATTCGTCTTTCTCGCGCCGCCGTCGTGGGAGGAGCTGGGTCGGCGGCTGGCCGATCGGGCGACGGAGGGTCCGGCCGTGATCGCGGCGCGCCTCGCCCGCGCCCAGGTCGAGATGGACGCGGCCGAGGAGTTCGATGCCGTCGTCATCAACGACGACGTCCGGCGGGCGGCGTCCGAATTGGTATCCTTGATCGAAGCGGTCTGCCCTCCGTCGGGGGCATGACACCCTGATCAACCGACGATGAAGAGAAGGCACTGTGTCTGCAACTGCGTCCGCCCCCGAGGGGATCACCAACCCGCCGATCGACGAGCTACTGGAACGGACTGCATCCAAGTACGCGCTCGTCATCATCGCGGCCAAGCGGGCGCGGCAGATCAACGCCTATTACAGCCAGCTCGGCGAGGGCCTGCTGGAGTACGTCGGCCCCCTCGTGGAGACGGCGCCTCAGGAGAAGCCGCTGTCGATAGCGCTGCGAGAGATCAACGCCGACCTGATCGAGTTCAAGCCCGCCGAGGGCTGACTCCACCCCGGCGATGACGCCCCGTCACATCCTCCTCGGCGTCGGAGGGGGAATCGCCGCATACAAGGTGGTCGAGCTGCTGCGGTTGCTCTCGGAGTCCGGCCACGACGTCCTCGTCGTACCGACCGAGCCGGCGCTCCGGTTCGTCGGGGCGGCGACCTGGGCCGCGCTGTCCCACCATCCCGTGACGACCGACGTGTGGTCCGGGGCGGAGGATGTGCCCCACGTGCGATTGGGTCGGGAGGCGGACCTCGTCGTCGTCGCGCCGGCCACGGCCGATCTCCTGGCCCGCATGGCGCACGGTCTCGCCGACGATCTGCTGACCAACTCGCTGCTCACCGCTCGCTGCCCGGTGCTCCTCGCGCCGGCGATGCACACCGAGATGTGGGATCACCCGGCCACGATCGACAACGTCGCCCAGCTCCGCCGGCGCGGCGTGATCGTGCTGGATCCGGCCAGCGGGAGGCTGACCGGCGCCGACAGCGGTACCGGGCGGCTGCCCGAGCCGGCGGAGATCGCCCAGCTGGCCGAGCTGCTGCTGCGTCGCCCTGACGCGCTGCCGGCCGATCTGGCCGGTCGGCACGTCGTGGTGAGCGCCGGCGGCACGCGGGAAGCGATCGACCCGGTGCGGTTCCTGGGCAACGCCTCGTCCGGGCGGCAAGGACACGCGCTCGCGACGGTGGCCGCGGCCCGAGGGGCCACGGTGACGCTCGTCACCGCGAACACCATGCTCCCGGACCCGGCGGGGAGCACCGTGGTTCGGGTGACGAGTGCTCGCGAGCTGCGCGAGGCCGTGCTCAAGGCGTCGGCGGACGCGGATGTCGTGGTCATGGCGGCTGCCGTGGCGGACTTCCGGCCGACCACCGCGGCCCCGAACAAGATGAAGAACTCGGACGACGGTCCGGAGCCGTTGCCGCTGGTGCGCAACCCCGACGTGCTCGCCGAGCTGGTGGGGGCGCGCCGCCCCGGCCAGGTGCTCGTCGGATTCGCCGCTGAGACGGGGGACGATACCGGCGACGTGCTCGCGCACGGCCGGGCCAAGCTCGCTCGCAAGGGCTGTGACCTCCTGGTCGTCAACGATGTCGGAGGCGGACGGGCCTTCGGCCGGCCGGACAATGCGGCCGTGATCCTCGATGCGGAGGGCGGGGAGGTCCCCGTCGGCCGCGGGCCGAAAGCCGTACTTGCCGCCGCCGTGTGGGATGCCGTCTCGTCCCGATTCGCGGGTAACGGCGATGTCGGAGAAGGCGCCGCTAGCCGTTAGACTCTGCCGGAATTCTGCCCTCACCCCAACCGGAGCATCTGTGACCCGCCGCCTGTTCACGTCCGAGTCCGTCACCGAAGGACACCCGGACAAGATCGCCGATCAGATCAGCGACTCGATTCTCGACGCGCTTCTCGCCCAGGACCCCAAGAGCCGCGTCGCCGTCGAGACGCTCATCACGACCGGTCAGGTCCATGTGGCGGGCGAGGTCACGACGGAGGCCTACGCGGACATTCCGGCGATCGTCCGGGACCGCATCCTGGACATCGGCTATGACTCGTCGCGGAAAGGGTTCGACGGACAGTCGTGCGGGGTGAGCGTCTCGATCGGGGCCCAGTCGGCCGACATCGCGCAGGGCGTCGATGTGGCCTACGAGTCCCGGGTCGAGGGTTCCGAGGACGCGGTCGCGTCGCAGGGAGCCGGCGACCAGGGCCTGATGTTCGGCTTCGCCTGCGACGACACGCCCGAGCTGATGCCGGTGCCGATCTGGCTCGCCCACCGGCTGGCGGAGCGTCTCACGGCGGTGCGCAAGAGCGGGCTCGTCCCCTACCTCCGGCCCGACGGCAAGACTCAGGTGACGATCGAGTACGACGGGGACAAGCCGGTCCGCCTCGACACGATCGTGATCTCCAGTCAGCACGCCGAGGACATCGACCTCGAAACGCTCCTCAAGCCGGACATCGAGGAGCACGTCGTCATCCCCGTCCTGGATGGCCTCGCGATCAACACCGCCGGCTACCGGCTGCTGGTGAACCCGACGGGCCGGTTCGTGACCGGTGGTCCCATGGGCGACGCTGGGCTGACCGGTCGCAAGATCATCGTCGATACGTACGGCGGCTACGCCCGCCACGGCGGAGGGGCGTTCTCCGGCAAGGACCCGTCCAAGGTCGACCGGTCGGCGTGCTACGCGATGCGGTGGGTGGCCAAGAACGTCGTCGCGGCCCGGCTCGCCACCAAGGTCGAGGTGCAGGTCGCGTACGCGATCGGCAAGGCCGAGCCGGTGGGCTTGTTCATCGAGACGTTCGGCACCGAGACCGTGGATCCCGACCGGATCGCCGAGGCCATCAGCCAGACTTTCGACCTGCGGCCGGCGGCGATCATCCGCGACCTCGACCTGCTCCGGCCGATCTACGCTCAGACGGCTGCCTACGGTCACTTCGGCCGCGAGCTGCCCGACTTCAGCTGGGAGCGGACCGATCGCGCCGAGCAGCTGGCCAAGCTCGCCAACGGTTAACCCGGCTCCGTCGCTTTACGACGTGATCTTGGACTAATCGTTGCCCTGGGGCAGCAAGTCCAAGATCACGAACGTTCGGATCTGACCTTTCGGTCGGCTCGCGCTGGTAGGACTGTCGGTGTGACCTCGACCCGCCCGCAGCGCGCCGGGCGGGTGGCCGCGACTACCGACGCGGTGGCCCACCTGATGGTCGATGTGCCGCTCGCCCACCTCGACCGGCCGTTCGACTATCTCGTGCCGGCCGAGCTGGACGAGGCCGTGGTCCCGGGCGTGCGCGTCCGGGTGCGGTTCGCCGGCCGACTCGTCGACGGGTTCGTTCTCGACCGTGGGCCGTCGAGCGACCACGACGGCCGGCTGGCCTTTCTGGATCGGGTGGTGGGCCGGGAGCCCGCGCTGACCCCGGAGACCGCGACGCTGTTCCGCGCGGTGGCCGACCGGTATGCCGGCACGTTCGCCGATGTCGTGCGACTGGGCGTGCCCGCGCGACACGCCGGCGCGGAGTCCCGACCGCTTCCGGCCGCCGGACCCGTTCCCGCCGGAGCGGTCCCCGCCGGACCGGTCCCGGGCTGGGATCGATACCGGGCCGGTCCGTCCTTCCTGGCCGCCGTCCGTGACCGGCGTCCCGCTCGGGCCGCCTGGTCGGCGCTCGCCGGCGAGGCGTGGCCGGAACGACTCGCGGAAGCCGTCGCCACCGCGCTCGCGGTCAATCGCGGCGCGCTGGTCGTGGTTCCGGATGCCCGGGATCTGGCCCGGCTGGACGCGGCGATGACCGGCCGGCTCGGCCGCGACCGGTACGTCGCGTTGTCCGCTGATCTCGGGCCGGCCGAGCGGTACCGGCGCTGGCTGGCGGTCCGGCGGGGGGCCGTGCGCGCGGTCATCGGCACTCGAGCCGCGGGGTTCGCCCCCGTCGCCGACCTCGGCCTTCTCGCGATCTGGGACGACGGCGACGACCTGTACGCCGAGCCTCGGGCGCCCTACCCGCACGCCCGCGACGTCCTGATAGTGCGGTCTACGCTCACCGGCGCGGCCCTGCTCGTCGGCGGTTACGTGCGAACCGCAGAGACGGCCCAGTTGGTCGAGACCGGCTGGGCCCACGAAATCGTGGCTGATCGGTCGGTCATCCGGGCGGCGGCACCCCGCATCTCCGCGATCGGCGACGACGCCGAGCGGGCGCGCGACCCTGCGGCCACCGCGGCCCGGCTGCCCAGCCTGGCCTGGCGGGCCGCCCGAGACGCGCTCGAGAGCGGCCGCCCGGTTCTCGTGCAGGTCGCCCGGCGGGGTTACGTCCCGGCCCTGGCCTGCGTCCGGGATCGCACCCCGGCCCGATGCCCGACGTGCTCCGGCCCCCTCGCGACCACGTCGGGCCACGCGATCCCGAGCTGTCGCTGGTGCGGCCGACCGGCCGGGTCGTGGCGCTGCCCGCGGTGTGGCGGGCGGCGAATGCGGGCGCTCGTCGTCGGCTCGGCCCGTACCGCGGAGGAGCTGGGCCGGGCGTTCCCGGGCGTGCCGGTGCGCACATCGAGTGGGGATACGGTGCTGGCCCAGGTACCGGACGGGCCGGGTCTGGTCGTCGCCACGCCGGGCGCCGAGCCCCCGGCCGACGGAGGCTACGGGGCGGCGTTGCTCCTCGACGGCTGGGCCCTGCTCTCCCGAGCCGACTTGCGGGCCGCGGAGGAGACCTTTCGCCGATGGTCCAACGCGGCCGCGCTCGTCCGATCGGATGGTCGGGTCGTGATCGGGGCCGAGGCCGCCGTCCCCACGGTGCAAGCGCTCGTGCGGTGGGACGCGGCCGGTCACGCCGCCCGGGAACTTGCCGAACGGGCCGCGCTGGGGTTCCCGCCCGCCGTGCGGATGGCGTCGCTGACCGGGGCGCCGGGCGCGGTGGCTGATGTCATCGAACTCGCGCAGCTGCCGGAGCCGAGCGAGGTGATCGGGCCGGTTCCCACCGACGACGACGGGCAGCGCCTGCTCGTCCGGGTGCCACGCCAGCTCGGCGGGGAACTGGCGGCCTCGCTCAAGGCCGCCGCCGCGATCCGGTCGGCCCGCAAGGCCGCCGACCCGGTGCGGATCGTGCTCGATCCCACCGTGCTGTTCTAGTGTCCCCAAGCCGGCTGCGGTGCCATCCGTAGGATCAGACGAGTGACGCGGCAGACGATCCGGCTGTTCGGCGATCCCGTGCTGCGCACGCCGGCGGAACCGGTGACGACCTTCGATCGGGAGCTACGCACGCTGGTCGCTGATCTCACCGAGACGATGCTCGCCGCGCCCGGCTCCGGCCTGGCCGCCCCGCAGATCGGGGTCGGACTGCGGGTCTTCACCTACCACATCGACGACGAGCAGGCCGGCCACCTGATCAACCCGGCGCTGCACTTTCCGTCCCCGGAGGATCAGGACGGCCCGGAAGGGTGCCTGTCGATACCGGGACTCGCGTTCGACTGTGCCCGGCGCGAACATGTCGTAGCGCACGGGCAGAACATGTGGGGCGACCCGGTCACGATCGAGGGCACGGCGCAGCTGTCCCGATGCATCCAGCACGAGACCGACCATCTCGACGGGGTGCTGTTCATCGACCGGCTGGATGCCGAGACCCGCAAGGCTGCGATGCGGGCGATCCGGGAGAGCGAGTGGTTCGGCGCCACTCCTGCGATCGTGAAGGTGAGCCCGCACCCGATGCTGGGCCGGGCGCTATGAGCGAGCATCGTCGGCCAGGGCGCCCTGGTTCGCGGAGCTCTGGCTGATGCGGCTGGCGTTCGCCGGTACGCCGAGCACGGCGGTGCCGTCGCTGCGCGCCCTGCTCGGCTCGCCCCGTCACGAGGTCGTCGCCGTGATCACCCGCCCGCACGCCCGGGCCGGGCGGGGACGCCCGGAGCTCGCGTCGCCCGTCGAAGCGGTCGCCGTCGAGGCCGGCGTGCCGGTCCTCGCCCCGCCGAAGGCCGGTGATCCAGACTTCCTGGCCCGGCTGGCTGAGCTTCGGGTCGACTGCTGTCCGGTCGTCGCCTACGGCGCGCTCCTGCCGGCCGCGGCGCTGGCGATACCGGAGCACGGCTGGGTCAACCTGCACTTCTCGCTGTTGCCGGCCTGGCGCGGCGCGGCGCCCGTGCAGCGGGCCATTCTCGCCGGCGACGACATCACCGGAGCGTCGACCTTCCAGATCGAGGCCGGTCTCGACACCGGGCCGGTGTATGGGGTCGTGACCGAGCCGATCCGGCCCTCGGATACGGCGGGCGAGCTGCTGGCGCGCCTGGCCGACTCCGGTGCCCAGCTGCTGGTCGCGACGATGGACGGGATCGCGGACGGCAGCCTCGTCCCGCGCCCACAATCGGGGGACGGGGTGTCGATCGCGGCCAAGATCACGGTGGCCGACGCGCACGTCGACTGGTCGGCCCCCGGACGGCAGGTGGACCGCCAGGTACGAGCGTGCACGCCGGCGCCTGGGGCGTGGACGACGTTCCGCGGCGAGCGGCTCAAGCTCGGCCCCGTCTCGTGTCCCGACGGCGCGACGCCAGCGACCAACGGTGGGAGGTCGCCCGGAGCCTTGTCGATCCTCGCCGACGAGGTCGCGGTCGACACGGCGACCGGCTCGGTCCGGCTCGGCTGGGTGCAGCCGGCCGGGCGCCGCTCGATGCCGGCCGTGGCCTGGGCGAGGGGCGCGCGGCCGCAGCCCGGAGAGCGTCTTGGCGTCGTCTGATCCGGCCCGTCGAGCGGCCTACGACCTGCTACGCGCCGTCGATACCGACGGCGCGTACGCCAACATTCGGCTGCCGGCATTGCTGACCGGCTCGGTCGTTGACCGGACGCGACGCCGCGTTCGCCACCGAGCTCGGCTACGGAACGTTGCGCGCCGCCGGCACGCTCGACGAGATCATCGCCGCCTGCAGCGAGCGGCCGCCGGCGAGCATCGACCCGTCGGTGCGCGACCTGCTCCGGCTGGGCGCCTACCAGGCCCTGCGCACGCGGGTGCCGGCGCATGCCGCGGTTGCCACCACGGTGGATCTCGCCAAGGCGACCGGCAACGCGCGAGCGGCGGGATTCCTCAATGCCGTGTTGCGGCGGATCGTCCACGACGACTGGGATACCTGGGTCGATCGGCTCAGCGCCGGCGACACCCCACTGCGGCGGCTGGCCCGACAGACCGCACATCCGGAGTGGATCGCGGACGCATTTCGCGATGCGCTCGCGGAGCCGTCCGACGGAGATCTGGTCGAGACCACCGCCGCGTTGCGCGCCGACGACAGCCGGCCCACGACTCACCTGGTCGTCTGGCCGGGCGGCATGGATCGTGACGATCTGGTCCGGCAATCCGGCGGCACGCCCGGCCCCTGGTCGCCCTACGCGGTGCGGCTCGCCGGCGGCGAGCCGGGCCAGCTCATCGCCATCCGGTCCGGTCAGGCCGCGGTGCAGGACGAAGGAAGTCAGCTGTGCGCGCTGGCCCTGGCCAACGTTCCGATCTACGACCGCGACGAACAGTGGCTCGACCTGTGCGCCGGTCCCGGTGGCAAGACGGCGCTGCTCGCCGCGCTGGCGGCGCAGCGGAACGCTACCGTCACGGCGAACGAGCTCCGTCCGCATCGCGCGAACCTTGTCCGGCAGGTCACGGCCCAGTGGAACGTCTCGGTCCGGGTGGGGGATGGGCGCGACTATCCCGCGACCGACGGCGGATTCGACCGGGTGCTGCTCGATGCGCCGTGCACCGGGCTCGGGGCGTTGCGCCGACGACCGGACGCTCGGTGGCGCCGCGATCCGGCTAACGTGTCGCAATTGGCCGACCTGCAGCGTCAGCTACTCGCTTCCGCGCTGCGCCTCACCCGACCGGGTGGCGTCGTCGGTTACGTCGTCTGCTCGCCGCACCGGGCGGAGACCGTCGAGGTCGTGGCCAGCGCCGCCACGAACGGCGCCGAGGTGATCGATGCTCGACCGGGATTCGACCTCGTTCCGGACCTCGGGAACAGCCCGACCGTTCAGCTTTGGCCGCATCGGCACGAGACAGACGCCATGTTCTGCGCGCTCATCGCCCGTCTCTAGACTTCCACTGTGAGCGGCACGCAGCGGACAACCGCAGCGCACGGTGTGCGGCCTCGCCCGATCAGCGGGGGGACCCGGTGAGCGGTTGGCCCGAGCCGATGATCGCGCCGAGCATCCTCGCCGCGGACTTCGCCCGGCTGGCCGACGAGGCCGAGGCGGTGCGCAACGCCGACTGGCTGCACGTGGACGTCATGGACGCGCACTTCGTGCCGAACCTGACGCTGGGGTTGCCGGTCGTGCAGAGCCTGCGCAAGGCGACCAGCTTGCCGCTCGATTGCCATCTCATGATCGATGATCCAGAGCGCTGGGCGCCGGGCTACGCGGAAGTCGGGGCCGCCAACGTGACCTTCCATGCGGAGGCGTCGCGCGATCCGGTTTCCCTGGCCCGGACGATCCGCGCGGCGGGAGCCCTGGCCGGCCTCTCGATCAAACCCGGGACCGCCCTCGAGTCCTACCTCGAGGTGCTTCGCGAGTTCGACACGTTGCTCGTCATGACGGTCGAACCCGGGTTCGGTGGCCAGGAGTTCATGGCCGAGGTATTGCCCAAGGTGCGACAGGCTCGGGCCCACGTGGCGTCCGGCCACCTACGGTTGTTCGTGGAGGTGGACGGCGGCATCGCCGAGGACACGATCGTGGCTGCGGCCGAGGCCGGCGCCGACGTGTTCGTGGCCGGCAGTGCGGTCTTCGGGGCCGCCGATCCCGCGAAGGCGGTCGAGGCGTTGCGCCGCACGGCTCGGGTGGCTATCGCCGACAGCGTCGCGAGTCGTTGACGCAGGGACGAGGAGTCGAGTGCAGGTCAGCGAGGCAGAACGCGCGGCCATGCATCGCGCGCTGGCGCTCGCGGAAACGGTCCGCGGCCGCACCAGCCCCAATCCCGCCGTGGGCGCGGTGATCCTCGATGCGACGGGCGCGCTGGCCGGGGAAGGAGCGACGCAGGCGGCCGGCGGCCCGCATGCCGAGGTGGTGGCGCTCAGCGCAGCCGGCCAGCGGGCCCGCGGCGGCACGGCCGTCGTCACCCTGGAGCCCTGCGCGCACACCGGCCGGACGGCGCCATGCGCGGACGCGCTCGTGGATGCGGGCGTCGTGCGGGTCGTCTACGCGGTGGACGACATCAACCCGGTGGCAGCGGGCGGCGCGGACAAGCTGATCGCCGCCGGCGTCGACGTGGTCGCCGGCCTCGACCACGACCAGGTGGCCGCCGGCGCGCTCCGCCCGTGGCTGCACGCGCTGCAGACCGGCCGCCCGTTCGTGACCTGGAAGCTCGCCACCACGCTCGACGGCCGGGTCGCTGCCGCCGATCGGACGACGCGCTGGATCTCGTCGGAGGTGTCCCGCGCCGACGCCCACGCGTTTCGAGCCGTCGTCGACGCGATCCTTGTCGGCAGTGGCACGGTACTGGCCGACGATCCCTCCCTGACCGTGCGGGACGGCACCGATCAGCTGCTCGCCCACCAGCCGCTGCGGGTGATTCTGGATCGGCGGCACCGGGTGCCGCAATCGGCGCGGGTGCTCGACAACGAGGCATCCACGCTGGTCCTCGACACCGCGGTCCCGCGATTCGCGCTGAAGGCCCTGCACGACCAGGGTGTGCGGCACGTGCTGTTAGAAGGCGGACCCACCCTGGCCGGAGCGTTCATCGAGGCCCGTTGCGTCGACGAGGTGATCGCTTACGTGGCGCCCAAGCTGCTCGGCGCCGGACCGAGTGCGTTGGGCGACTCCGGGATCGCGACCTTGGCCGAAGCGGTCACACTGGAAATCGACAGCGTGACCCGGGTCGGACCGGACGTGAAGATCGTCGCCCGACCGGTGTGGGCCGAGGAGGGGTAGCGAGTTGTTCACCGGCATCATCGAGGAGCTGGGCGAGGTCATCGCGCTCGAAGCGCACGGTGATTCGGCCGTGCTGCGCGTGCGCGCGACCGTGGTGGGCGAGGACGTGCCGACGGGCGCATCGATTGCCGTCAACGGTGTCTGCCTCACGGTGATCGACGTCACCGACGACTCGGGTGGCCAGGAGCTGGACTTCGACGTCATGGCCGAGACCCTCAAGCGCAGCGTCGTGGGTGGATTGCGGTCCGGGGAGCGGGTCAACCTCGAGCGAGCGGTGCGCGTCGACGGCCGGCTCGACGGGCACGTGGTGCAAGGGCACGTCGACGGAACCGGCGTGGTGCTGTCGAGGTCGCCCGGCGATCGTTTCGACACCGTGCGCTTCGGGCTTCCGGTGGATCTCGCTCGCTACGTCGCGGAAAAAGGCTCGGTCGCGGTCGATGGCGTGTCCCTGACGGTCGTCGCGGTCGGAGACGACTGGTTCGAGGTCGGGCTGATCCCGCAGACCCTGCGCACGACGACTCTCGGTCGGAAGGTACCGGGTGAACCGGTCAACCTCGAGGTCGACGTGCTCGCCAAGTACACCGAGCGGCTGCTGGCCGCGGGTCGGAGTCGCTCATGACGGTGCCGCTGGACTCGGTCGACCGGGCGATCGCCGAGCTCGCCGCCGGCCGAGCTGTGCTGGTGATCGACGACGAGGACCGGGAAAACGAGGGTGACCTGATCTTCGCGGCACAGCTCGCCACCCCGGAGCTCGTCGCCTTCATGGTGCGGTACACGTCCGGGTACATCTGCGTGCCCATCACCGAAGGCGAACGCGGACCGGCTGGACCTGCCGCCGATGTTCCGGGTCAACCAGGATCGGCGCGGCACGGCGTACACCGTGACCGTCGACGCTCGGGAGGGAATCACCACGGGCATCTCGGCGAGCGACCGAGCTCACACCATCCGGCTGCTCGCCGACCCGGCGACGACATCCGCCGACCTGTCGCGGCCGGGCCACATCGTTCCGCTGCGAGCCCGGGACGGAGGAGTCCTGCGCCGACCGGGCCATACCGAGGCCGCGGTCGACCTGGCCCGACTGGCCGGCCTCGCACCGGCCGGCGTGCTGTGCGAGGTAGTCAGCGAGAAGGATCCGTCCGGTATGGCTCGAGCCGACGAGCTACGCACCTTCGCCGACGAGCACGGCTTGGCGTTGATCTCGATCGCGGACCTCATCGCCTATCGCCGCCGGTCGGAGAAACTGGTCGAGCGGGTGGCCACAGCGCGGGTGCCACTGCGCTACGGCGAGTTCAACGCGGTCGGATACTCCAGCTCGTACGACAACCGGGAGCACGTCGCCTTTGTCTTCGGCGAGATCGGGGACGGTGAAGACGTCCTGGTCCGGGTGCACTCGGAATGCCTGACCGGCGATGTGTTCGGCTCGCTGCGATGCGACTGCGGTCCCCAGCTCGACGCGGCGCTCGCCGCGGTGGCACGAGAGGGACGGGGAGTTGTGCTCTACGTGCGGGGGCACGAGGGCCGGGGGATCGGGCTGCTGCACAAGCTGCAGGCCTACCAGCTGCAGGATCTCGGCTCGGACACCCTGGACGCCAACTTGGAGCTCGGACTGCCGGCCGATGCGCGCGACTACGGCACCGGCGCGCAGATCCTGGTCGACCTGGGTATCCACACGATGCGGCTGCTGTCCAACAATCCGGCCAAGCGTGCCGGCCTCGAGGGGTATGGGCTGCGCATCGTCGGTCAGGTGCCATTGCCGGTGCGGGCCAACCCGGAGAACCTGCGGTACTTGCAGACCAAGCGCGATCGCATGGGCCACGTGATCAACCTGGAGGATTCCGGGTGAATCACAGTCCGGAGCCAACCTCGTGAGCGGCGAAGGGGCGCCGGCGGCGGAGCCCGTCCTCGGCGCCGCAGGGCTGCGAGTCGCGATCGTCGCCGCGCGCTGGCACAGCACGATCATGGGCGGCCTGCTCGCCGGTGCCCGTCGGGCGCTCGCGGACTCGAACGTCACTGACGTCACCGAAGTGCGGGTGCCGGGCTGCTTCGAGTTGCCGGTCGCCGCCTCGCGTCTCGCCAACCACGGATTTGATGCCGTGGTCGCGTTGGGCGTGGTCATTCGTGGCGACACGCCCCACTTCGACTACGTCTGCACCGCGGCCACCGGCGGACTCACCGCGGTCGCCCAGCGCACCGGGGTGCCCATCGGGTTCGGCGTGCTGACCTGCGACGACGATGCTCAGGCCCTCGACCGGGCCGGCTTGCCCGGCTCCAAGGAGGACAAGGGATACGAGGCGGCGGTGGCCGCCTTGCAGACAGCCGTGGCCCTGCGCCCGTTCCGGTGGTCATGATGGCCCTCGCCTGGTTGTATCTAGCGCTCGCGATCGGCTCGGAGATCGTCGCGACCCTGGAGCTACGCGAGCTGTCGAACGGAGTCCGCGCGCTGCCGCTGACGATCGTGATCGTCGGGTACACGTTGTCGTTCCTCCTGCTCATCCCCGCGCTCCGGCACATCAGCGTGGGTGTGAGCTACGCGGTGTGGTCGGCGGTCGGCACCGCCGCGGTGGCGATCTTCGGCGTCATCCTGTTCGGGGAGAAGATGAACGCGCTCGGCGTCGTGGGATTGGTGTTGATCGTCAGCGGAGTCGCCGTGCTCACCGCGTCCGGCTCGGCCCAGCACGGATGACCGAAGTCAGCGGCCTGGTCCTGGCGGCCGGGGCCGGCCGCCGGATTGGGCGGCCCAAGGCGGAACTGGTCGTCGACGGCGAGCGGCTGATCGATCGAGCCGTCCGCGTCCTGCGCGCGGGTGGGTGCGACGAGGTCGTGGCCGTCGTGCGGGACGGGCTCACCGATGCGGACGCGCGGGTAGTGGTCAATCCGGCGCCGGAGCGCGGCATGGGGTCCTCACTCCGGCTGGCGCTGGCCGCCGCATCGGGGCGGCGTGCGGCGATCCTGCTCGTCGACACGCCCGGCATCGGCAGCGACGCCGTCCGGGCCGTGCTTGCTGTCGACGCGCCGGTCGTGGTCGCCACGTACCGCGGGCGCCGCGGCCACCCGGTGGTCGTGGATCGCGCCTGGTGGGGCGAGGTCGTCGAGCGCGCAGAGGCCGACCGCGGCGCCCGTCCGTTCCTGGAGGCGCACCCGGAGCTCGTGATCGAGGTCGAATGCCCGGGCGACCCGAGCGATCTGGATACCGCTGCGGATCTGGCCGCCTGGCGCAGCGAGGAATCCCGGCCCAGCACTTGCGCCCACGGTCCAACTTAGGCAAAGCTAACCTGACCTTCGAGGGAGGAGACGCGGTGGGCATCGGTCCGACGCTGCTGCTCGGCCTCATTGCGGGAAGCACAATTCTGATCGGACTGCCGATCGGGCGGCTGCGAAGCCTGAGTCCGCAAGTACGCCTGTTGCTCAACGCGATTGCGGTCGGCGTGCTGCTGTTCCTGCTGTGGGACATCCTCGCGGCGGCCTGGGAGCCGATCGACTCGGCGCTCACCGCGATCCACGACGGCACCGGCGGGCTGGGTCCGGTGTTCGGCTACGGCGCGCTCTTCGCCGGTGGGCTGGCCGTCGGCCTGCTCTCGCTGGTCGCGTACGAGAGCTACCTGCACCGGGCGGCGCAGCCGTCCGGCCGGGGTGGCCCGGGCGCCATGTCGGTCGAGGAGGTGCCGCCGCGCCACACCGGCATCGCGACCTGGTCGCCGGCGCGCCGGCTGGCGCTGCTCATCGCCATCGGCATCGGCCTGCACAACTTCGCCGAGGGGCTCGCGATCGGCCAGTCGGCGGCGCGCGACGACATTGGGCTCGCCGCGCTGCTGGTCATCGGCTTCGCGCTGCACAACGCCACCGAAGGCTTCGGGATCGTCGCGCCGTTGGCCGCGGAGCGGAACCCGGACGGCTCGTTCTATCAGCCGAGCTGGGCGTTCCTGCTCACGTTGGGGATCATCGGCGGCGGCCCCACGTTCCTCGGCACGGCGGTCGGGCACGGGTTCACCAGCGAGGCCGTCAGCGTGGTGTTCCTCACCCTGGCCGCGGGATCGATCCTCTACGTCGTGTGCCAATTGCTCGGCGTCGCCGCTCGGGCCAAGCAGCCGAAGGTGTTGGCCTACGGGCTGCTGATCGGACTATTGGCGGGATTCCTCACCGACGCCATCGTCACCGCTGCCGGCGTCTGACTCCACCCTGCGTCCTCGCTGCTTCGGCCTGGATTGCGTCGCCTGCTGCGCGCCCGTGGGGCGACTGTTACCGCTGAGATGCTCGCGTGCCGACTCGGGTCACACAGATGCGCGGGACGCGACGGTGCCAGGAACGGCCGACCCGCCTCTGAGCCCCGACCAGCCCCGTGAGGGAGTCGTGTGGATCCTTCGCATTCGCTGCCCGCACGGGGTTGGGTAGGTGGCGGAGGTGGACGCTCATGATCGACCTCAACGACGCGCTCGCCCTGAGCCTGCTGGCCCTGCTGTGGCTCGCCGGCTCGCTCGCACTGCACCGGTCACTGCGCGGTGCGCGCTCAGGCCCAGCCGCCATCGAACGTCCGGAGCCCGGCTACCGTCGCACCGATCTGCGAAACCACGCCGTGCGGGCGTGGCCCGGTCGCTGACGGCTACTCGCTCGCGCTCGCCCGCACGTTGTCGTACAGGCTGAGCGCGGCCACGCTGTGCGCGTCGACGAGCTGCCCGCCGGTGATCATGGCGCGCACCGCCGGCTCGGAAAACCACTGGTGCACCATGTCCTGCTCGGAATGCTCCCGCTCCGGATCGCCCGGCAACAGGCCGGTGGCCAGGAAGACGTCGAACGCTTGGTTGCTGTACCCGTAGGCGGCGTAGAGCCGACCGAGGTGTCGCCACCCGGTCGCCGCGAGGCCGGTCTCCTCGCGCAGTTCGGTTGCGGCCAGCTCCATCGCCGAGCCGCCCTCGCCGGTTCGCCAGGTCCCTTGCGGAAACTCCCACGCCCGCCGGGACACCGGGTATCGATACTGCTCGACGAGCCAGAAGCCGCCGTCTTCGAACGGCAGCACCACCGTGAAGTCGGTCTTCTCGATGACCGAGTAGACCCCGGGCGTGCCGTCCGCGTACTCGATGTCGTCGACGCGTAGCCGCAACCACTGGTTCTCGAACGCCACCCGGCTGCCGCGACGGCGAATCTCGGTCATCCGGCCATAGTGCCCGATGCGCGGGCGCGCTCGGCCAGCTGCCGCAGCGCGGCCGGGAACACGGCCGCCGGCGGCGTGACCAGGCCAGCGCCGACCTGGCCGGTTCCGGCCACCCGACCGGCAATACCGGTGTTGATCTGCGGGAGGATCCCGGTCCGCACGACGCTCGTCACATCGATGCCGCACGGGCAGCCGCGGAAGTCCAACCCCGGGATGGTGAACGTCGGATGTTCCCCCAGGGTGATCTCGTACATGCGTCTCGTCGTCGCTATTGCGTCGGCCACCGTTCCGCCGACGAACCGCACGATGGCTGGGGCCGCGGCCATGGCGAACCCGCCGAGGCCCGCGGTCTCGGTGATCGCCGAGTCGCCGATGTCGGGGTTGGCGTCGGCCGGACCGTAGCGACCCAGGTACAACCCATCGGGCACGAGGGCCGGCGCGGTGAACCACTCGTCGCCGGCGCCACTGACCTGGATGCCGAAGTCCGTGCCGTTGCGGGCCATCGCCAGGACCATGGTCGCGCCGTCGATGTCACGGGCGGCGTCGAGCGCAAGCTTGCACGCCGGCATGGCCAGGTTGAGGAAGAAGTGATCGTTGCCGGCGACGAACCGCACGGCGTCGGCCACGATGCTCGACGGTTGGCCGGAGTCCACGATGGCCGGAAGCAGCTGGCGTAGCACCAGCAGCGTGCCGGCTCGATTGCGGTTGTGCGCCTCATCGCCCATGTGCAACATCTGGGCCAGGATCGCCGCCAGGTCGATTGGACCGGATCGGCGGACCGCCGTCTGCAGCACCGGGCCCAGCACGTCGGCCATCCAGTGCAGCTGCTCCAGCACCTCGGCCGAATAGGCGCCATAACGCAGGACCCGGCCCAGACCTTCGTTGAGCGAGCAATACGCCTGGGCGCCGGTCGCCCGATCCTGGACGACGAACACCCACATGGATCGGCTCACGACGCCGGCCATCGGTCCTACCGCCCGATGGTGGTGGCACGGATCCAGACCGAACCGGCCGGACGCGAACAGCGCCGATGCCTCGTCCGGCTGGCCGACCAAGCCCTCGAAGGCGGCCGCCCCGAGGAGAGCACCACGCAACGGCCCGGATGCCGCGTCCCAGGCGATGGGCGGCCCGGCGTGCAAGAACTCACCGGACGGGAGCTCCAGCGCCTCGGCGGCCGGCAGTACGTCGATCAGCTGGGGCCGGACGGCGAACATGCGACGAATCGCTTCGGCGTTGCCGGTCCGGCGGCGGGGATCGGCCATGACCGCGGCCAGGTCCGCCTCCGTTCCGGCCATCGGGGGGCGCCAATCGACTCGGCTGACCCGGACCGCCTGATGTTCCACGGCCTGCGCGAGCAGTTCGATGCCCGCAGTGATCACGTGCGGATCTCGGCGCAGCAGGTCGGTCACCCGGCCAGCACCCCGGTTGCAACCGAGGTGGCGAAACGAGCGGCGTGCGCGTTGGACGTGAAGACGTGCGCCCCGGCTCGGTGCAACATGCTCGCCTGCCGGTTGAGGTCTTGCGGGTCGCGGCGCGAGCCGATGAGCGACGCGACGACGGTGAGCTCCGGTCGGGCGGCCAGGGCCGAGCCGACGACCGGTGCGATCTCCGCGGCGGGATCGGAGTGGGCGGCATGGCCGAGTACGACGTCGAGCAGGATCACGCCCACCGCCGGATCCGCGGCCTCCCGCGCGAGCTGGGCCAACCGGAGGGACGGGTCGATCATCGGATGGGGCCGCCCACGGGTGAGCGCGTCGTCGCCGAAGTCCAGCAGCACGTGGCCGGTCATCGGACCGGTCGGTTCGACGTATCGCCCACCGGGCAGCGAGATATTCGACGCGAGGGTGCCCAGTCGCTCCGCGGCGATCACCATCGCCTCGACGCAGAGGGTTCCCCCGGAGAACAGGCCGCGCAGGACCCCCGGCGCCGACGCCGGCCCCCGTGCCGGCGCCGGCGCCCGCCCAGGCCACTCGGGCCAATGGGGCGTCTGAAGGCCGAGGGCGCGCAGCGCGTCCTCAGCGGCGGTCGTCAGGTCGGGCTCGCCGGCCCCGACGAAGGCGAACTGCACCGGCGTGCGGGCGTCGTGGCCGCGGGCGCGCACCCGCTCGGCGACCGACGGATCAGGGGGCTTGGACACGACGATGATCAACTCGGTCGCCGGGTCAGCGTCCAGGGCGTCCAGCGCCGCGACGGTCCCGCGGCCGCGCACGGCAGCCGACAGGTCACGGCCGCCGACCCCGAGCACGGCGCTCACGCCGACGTCCGCGGCGTCCAGCAGGCACATGAGCTGCTGGGCGCCGGTGCCGGACGCCGCGACCAACCCGACCGGGCCCGGCGGTACCACGTTCGCGAAGCCGAGCCCGATGCCGCCGACGACCGCGGTCCCGCAGTCCGGTCCCATGACGAGGCGGTCCCGTTGCGCGGCAGCTTCCTTCAGCCGCACCTCCTGCTCCACCGGGACGTTGTCGGAGAACACCAGCACGTCGCATCCCGCATCGAGGGCGTCCATTGCCTCGGTGAACGCGTGCGGACCCGGCACCGAGATCACCGCCAGAGCGGGCCCGTTCCGTCGGGCGATGCTGCCGACGGTGCGGGGCGCAACGCCGCCGGCCGCACCCGGTTCCCGCGCGGGCGGCCGAGCGGTGAGCTGGTGCTCCGCGAGGTCGACGGCCGCGTCGAGTGCCGCCGCGTCCGTTGCCCGGACCGCGATCAGCAGGTCGTCGGCCTTGGCGTCGGCCGCGGCGAAGCCCATATCGCGCGCAAGGGACAGGTTCACCTCGGTTGCCATCGCGACCAGCGCCGCCTCGACACCGTCGGCCGCCGCGACGAGCTGGCTGACCTGCATCAGCCTGACGGAGTCGGCGTAGGCGCCGGGTCGCGTGGTCACTCGGGCCTGGCTCACCGCGCAACCGCCCGCGCCGCGACGAGCGCGCCCATGGCCAGCGAGGTACCCGAGCTGTGCCCGATCCGGAGCAGCTCGCCGGTGGCGGCGACCACGTCGACACCGTCCCCGAGCGCGACGAGGAACCGGGTCAGCTCGGGTATCGACTCTCCTCGCGCCGCATAGCGAAGCAGGGCCGCCGACAACCGCGTCGTTCGGGCTCCGGACGTCGCCAGGTCCCGAATGCCGGGCGCGGGGAATCCGTAGGCGTGGGCCGCGACCAGAAACCCGGCCAGCACGTCGTCCCCAGCCGGCGTGAGGCCACCACCACGGCCGACCAAGCAGGCAGCGGTGGCCTCGGCTCGGCCGGGTTCAGCCAATCCGGCGGCCATCGACGGGTCGACGTCCGGGCGGCCCAACGTGCTCACTAACGCATCGGCCTGGCGCACGGCCGACGCGTCCGGCCGCGCCAGCGCTGGCGCCCCGGCCGGAACGATGCGACCCACGCGAGCCGTCAGCTCGCCCACCACGACGGCGCCGTCGCCGACCATCGCAGCGCCGATCACGATGTCCAGCGGCTGCTCGTCGCTGTGCGTCGGCATGACCAGGCCGCAGGGCAGCCGTACGGCGTCCCGTGTGAGCAGGGCCACGACGTCGCCGGCCGCGTCGAGGTAGATCGCGGAGCGGAATCGACCGAGTACGCGGGCCCGCCGCCGCGGCGCGGACAGGACGGGGAGCAGCCCGGCCGGCGCCGCCGCCCAGCAGGTGACGGTGGTGCTGGTGGCCGTCACCGGGCTCCATTCCCTTCGGGGTCGCCGCTCCGCCCGCCACGGCGCCGATTCGATCGAGTGCCACGCTGCCGTTGGTGCGCGACGCTAGCGATCCCCGGTACGGTCTGCCGATGGTCACAATTGCCAACGATCAGCGACGGGGGGCGCAGGTGTTGCCAGCGGGTGACTACGGTCTGCCGGTTCGGGACCTGTTGGACGTCACCAGCCTGCGCGGTTCGTCGGTGCTCGCGGGCGCTGCCGGTCTCGATCGGGTGGTCCGGCGGCTGAACGTGATGGAGGTGCCGGACATCCTGCCGTGGGTGAAGCCGCACGAGCTGCTGCTGACCACCGGCTTCCCGCTCCAACATGCCGGCGCGTCGGCCGATGTGACCTCGGCGAGCAGCATCGCCGCGCTCGTGCAGCTGGTCTGCGACCTCGATGCACGGGGACTCGCGGCCGTCGGGATCAAGCTGGGTCGCTACCTCGACGAGATTCCCCGGCCGGTCCTCGCGACAGCGGACAAGTTGGGGTTCCCGGTGCTACGCCTGCCCGACGGCGTGGCGTTCGACGAGGTGATCTCCGATGTGTTCACCGCGCTGCTGGATCGGCAGTCCCGAGCGGTCCGCCGCACCGACGAGGTGCATCGCGCCCTCGCGGCCATCGTGCTCGCCGGCGGAGACCTGCCGCAGATAGCCGACGAGGTCGGCCGGCTACTCGACGCCGCGGTGCTCATCTGCACGCCGGACGGGCGGGTGCAGGCCACGGGTGGCGCGGCCGAGGCGCAACGGCGGTTCGTGGCGCTGCCCCTGTTCGACCCGACCGGCCGATTCCGGATCGAGCAGATCTCGCCCGGCCCGGCGGCCGCTCCGTGGCCCGGAGAGCTGGTCAGTGTGCCCATCGTCGCCGGCGGCGTGGACCACGGCCGGATCGTCGCCTACCGGTCGGCGGGCGCCCTGCCGACGCCCGGCCGGCAGGCCTTGGAACGGGCCGCCACCGTGGCCGCGCTCGCGATCATCAAGCAACTCGCGGTATCCGCCGTGGAAAGCAAGTTCCGCGGCGACTTCCTGCGGGACGTCCTGGCCGGCACCGCGGGCGAGCTGCCGGAGGTGATCGAGCACTGCACTGACCTGGGTTGGGACATCGACCGGCCGATGGTGGTCGTCGTCGCCCAGCTCGATGCGGACGACCGGCAGCCGGCGCACGACCCGCGGGCCGTCCTGCGATCGCCCCACGAACGGTTCACGTCGGCGTGGCAGCAAGTGGTCCGGTCCCACGACAAGGCCGCCCCTGTCGTCGGCTTCCGCCAGGAGGTGGTGTCCCTGCTGCCGGTCGAGCTACCGCCCGACGCCGACCCGACCGAGGTGCGCCGGATCGCGGCAGCGGCCGTGCAACGGGTCGTGACCGCCGTATCGGGGGACCGCGGTGGCGGCCGCCGATCGTTCTGCGCCGGGGTCAGCCGGGTGATCCGCGGCCCGGCCGGGGTGGCCGAGGCGTACCTGCAGGCCCGAAAGGCGGTCGTCGTCGGGCGGCGCACCCGCGGGCCGGGCACAGTTGCCCACTTCGACTCGCTGGGGGTGCACCGGCTGCTCTCGCTGGTACCCGATCCAGCCGAGCTGCGCGCCTTCGCCGACGAGGTGCTGCGCGAGCTCGCGGCGAGTACGCCCGAGGCGGCGGATCTACGGCACACGCTCCAGACCTTGCTGGACACCAATCTCAACGTCGCCGAGACGGCACGAGCCTTGCATTTTCACTACAACACGCTTCGGTACCGGATCGGCAAGCTCGAGCGCATCGTCGGGCCGTTCACCACCGACCCGCACCTGCGGCTGGACGTCGCGCTCGCACTGCAAGTCGTCGAGATGCGCGGACTCTAGCTTTGGGTTACCGCCCGTCTGCGTCCCTTGCCGATCAGCTGACCTCGATTGGGTTCGATGATCTTGGACTTATCGTCGCTCTGGGGCAGTAAGTCCAAGATCACGACCAGGAGCGTCGTAACCTGAGTCAAGATCACGACGGGGAGCCTTACTGTGAGAGCCACTGAGGAGTCGAGGGGGCTGCCTTCGCTGTGAAGCCTTCACCGTTCGGCTACTCGCGGCCCGAATCCCTCGAGCAGGCGGTCGGGCTGCTGGGTCGCTACGGCAGTGCGGCCAAGGTGCTCGCCGGCGGCCAGAGCCTGCTCCCGTTGCTTTCGATGCGACTGGCCGCGCCGCGGCAGCTGATCGACATCAATCGAGTTCGCGAGCTGGCCTACGTCCGGACGGACGGTGACGCGGTGCGGGTCGGTGCGCTGGCCCGGCAGGCCGACGTCGAGCGTGACGACGCGGTGGCTGCGGTGCAACCCCTGTTGCCGCAGGCCTTGCGGCTGGTCGCCCACCCCACGATTCGCAATCGCGGCACCGTCGTCGGAAGCCTGGCCCACGCCGATCCGGCCGGCGAGCTCACCGCCGTGCTGGCCGTGCTCGGCGGAGCGGTGCGCCTGGTCTCGGTCCGCGGCGGCCGCACCGTGTCCGCGGCCGAGTTCTTTACCGGTCCGCTGTCGACGAGCGCGGCGGACGACGAACTCGTCGTAGAGGCGATCTTTCCCGGGCGGCGATCGCACAGTGGCAGCGCGTTCGTCGAGGTTTCCCGCCGGCACGGCGACTACGCGATCTGCGGCGCGGCCGTGTGCGTCACCGTCGGCGATGACGGCGAGCTGCTAACGGCACGGGCGGCGTTCGTCTCCGTCGGCCCGACGCCCGTGGTCGTCGAGCTGAGCGACGCCGTGGCGGGCGCAGACCTCGGCGGGGACCTCTCGGCCGTCCGCGACACCACCTACGCGGCCGTGAACCCGGAGGCGGATATTCACGCCAGCGCCGAGTACCGACGGCAGCTGGCCGGCGTGCTGGCCGTCCGCGGCGTTCGCCAGGCCGCGCAGCTGGCGGCGGCATGAGGGAAGAGGCGTTCGACGTCCGGTTGACCGTCAACGGCGCCGCCCAGCGCGCGTCGGTCCCGGCGCGCCGGCTGCTCTCGGACTTTCTCCGCCACGACCTAGGTCTCACCGGCACCCATGTCGGTTGCGAGCATGGGGTGTGTGGCGCCTGCACCGTGCTGCTCGACGGTCGGCCGGTGCGGTCCTGCCTGCTGCTGGCCGTCACGGCCGACGGCAGCGATGTCACCACGGTCGAGGGGCTCGCCGAGCCGGACGGCACGCTTTCGCCGGTACAGCAGGCATTCCAGGACTGCCACGGACTGCAGTGCGGATATTGCACGCCGGGATTCCTCACCACGATCACGGCGGGTCTGCGCGAGACACCGCAGCCGACCCGGGACGAGGCGCGGGAGATGATCGGCGGCAACCTGTGCCGATGCACCGGGTACTTGAACATCGTGGCGTCCGTGCTCCGCGCGGCGGAGTTGAGTCGGCCATGAGCACTCGACTGTTCGGTCAACCCATCGCGCGGCGGGAGGATCCGCGGTTGCTCCGTGGGGAGGGCGCCTACCTTGACGACCTGGGGCAAGACGCGCTGGCCGCGGCGTTCGTGCGGTCGCCGCACGCCCACGCCCGGATCGCGGACATCGACGTGTCGGCCGCGTTGGAGGTCGAGGAGCTGGTCGCGATCTACACCTACGACGACCTCGCCGGGCCGATGGCCGAGCCGCTCCCGCTGTTGATCCCACATCCGACGCTCACGCACGGCCGGACGGCGTACGCGCTGGCCCGGGACGAGGTCAACCATGTGGGCGAGGCCGTCGCCATGGTCGTGGCCCGCGACCGCTACCTCGCCGAGGACGCCGCGGAGCGGATCGTTGTCCACTACGAGCCGCTGCCCGCGGTGGTGGGGATCGAGGCCGCCCGGGACGGGACATACCTCGTGCACGACGACGTGCCGGGAAATCTGGCCGCCCGCATGGTGCAGGAGAACGGCGACGCCGCCGCCGCGATCGCGAGCGCTGCGCACCGGCTAACCCTCGACTTCCAGGTCGAACGATCCGCGTCCACACCGTTGGAGGGCCGCGGCGTGTTAGCCCGGTGGGACTCAGACTCTCGCCGGCTGCGGATCTGGTCCTCGACCCAGACCGCCACCGGCCTGCGGGCCGCGGTCGCCGCGAAGTTGCAGCTCGATCTTGCCGACGTCGAGGTCATCACGCCCGACGTCGGCGGCGGGTTCGGCGTCAAGATCAACCACCCCTGGCCCGAAGAGGTGCTCGCTGCCTTCGCCGCGCGGGCCTTGCACCGCCCGGTCAAGTTCACCGAGGACCGGCGCGAACATTTCATCGCGGCGGCCCACGAGCGCGGGCAGCTGCATCACGTCGAGGTCGGCTACGACGACGACGGGCGATTGCTCGGCCTGTCGGTGCGCTTCTGGCACGACAACGGCGCCTACGTGCCCTACGGGCTCATCGTGCCGATCGTGACATCTACCCAGCTGCTCGGGCCGTACCGGCCCGAGGCGTATCGCGCCGAGTTCGACAGTCTGTACACCAACACGGTGATGGTGACGCCCTACCGCGGCGCTGGCCGGCCGCAGGGCTGCTTCGTGATGGAACGTACGTTGGACGCGATCGCCCGTGAGCGCGGCATCGACCGGGTCGAGATCCGTCGGCGGAACTTCATCCAGCCCGAGGAGATGCCCTATGACCAAGGTTTGATCTTCCAGGACGGTCGGCCGCTCATCTACGACTCGGGCAACTATCCGGCCGCCATGGACTTGCTCACCAAACTCGTCGGGTGGTCCGACTTCGAGGCCTATCGGGAGCAGGCCCGGGCGGAGGGACGGCAGGTCGGCATCGGCATCGCCTGCTATGTCGAGGGAACCGGCGTCGGCCCCTACGAGGGTGGACACGTCCAGGTCGAGACGTCGGGCCGGGTCAAGGTCGCCACCGGTCTGACCACCCAGGGTCAGGGACACCAGACCGCGTTCGCCCAGATCGTCGCCGACGAGCTCGGGGTGCCGATCGAGTCGGTGCAGGTCGTCACCGGTGACACGCGACGCATGCCGTACTCGGTCGGCACCTTCGCCTCCCGGGCTGCGGTGATGAGCGGATCCGCGATCGCCCTGGCCGCTCGCGCGGCCCGCGAAAAGATCATGCGGGTGGCCGCCGAGGCTCTGGAGGCGAGTCCGGACGACCTGGAGATCGACGGCGGGGTGGTGCACGTCAAAGGCAGTCCAGGATCGGGCATCCCGCTGGGCACCGTGGCCGTGCTGTCCAATCCGCTGAGATACGCCTTTGACGAGGCCTCGAAGGCGGCGACCCAATTCGCGGTCGGTGATCAGGAGGGTCCACCAGTAGCGGACGACGACGAGCCCGGGCTCGAAGGGCGCGACTTCTACTCGCCGCCGCGCGCGACCTTTGCCTGCGGCATGCACGCCGCGATCGTCGAGACCGACCCGGAGACCGCCGAGATCCGCATCCTGCGCTACTGCGTGGTGCACGACTGCGGCCCGTTGATCAACCCGCGGATCGTCGAGGGCCAGATCCATGGCGGGGTGGCGCAAGGTGTGGCCGGTGCGCTGTACGAGCGGATGGCCTACGACGAGCACGGGCAATTGCTGAACGCCTCGTTCATGGACTTCCTGATGCCGTACGTGACCGAGGTGCCGGCCGAGATCGAGATCGACCATCTCGAGACGCCCTCGCCGCTGAACCCACTGGGCATCAAGGGGGCCGGCGAGGCCGGGGTCATCCCGTCGGCCGCCGTGTTCGCGGCTGCCATCGAGGATGCCGAGGGATTCCCGATCACCAGCATGCCGATCTCGCCCAGCGAGCTGTTCGCGCTGCGGCAGCAGCACCGGGAGGTCAGCCGATGAAGGTCAGCGATGAGATCACGCTGCACGCCCCGATCGACGACGTGTGGAACGCGATCAACGACCCGGCCGTCCTGGTACGCACCATTCCCGGCTGCGAGCTCCTGGAAGAGACCGGCCCGGACACCTATCGCATCGTGGTAACCGCCGGCGTCGCGGCGATCCGCGGGACGTACTGCGGGCCAGGTCGCGCTGCACGACCAGCAGGCTCCGACGTCCTTCGTGCTCACCGCCTCCGGGGCGGGTGCTCCCGGGACGGTGCGCACCGACGTGGCGGTCGCCCTGGCCGAAGACGGTTCGAGCGGCACCCGGCTGCGCTACGACGCCGACGCCGAGGTCGGCGGCGTCATCGCCGGCGTCGGGCAGCGAATGCTCGCCGCAGTGGCCAAGAAGACGGCGGGCGAGTTCTTCGCGGCGATCGACGACGTGCTCACCGGCACACGCCCCCGATGCGGTCGAAGCCGCCGCTGCTCACTCGGCGGCGCCGGGCCGCACGTTCGTCGCTCCGCCGTCGGCTCGCCGGGAGTCGGCCGACCTCCTGTCCGGAGCCGTCGTGGGCGGGGTGATCGCCCTTGCCGGCGTGCTGGTCGGGCGGTGGATAGGACGGCGACCCTGATGCGCCCGGTCACTGTGGCCGCGGTCCAGGTCGCGCCGTCCTCGTACCCGCTGACCGCGAAGACCATTGCCGACAACGCGGCCCGCGCGGTCGCGTTGGTCCGGCGCTGTCACGCCGCCACCGGGGCCGAGCTCGTGGTGCTGCCGGAGTCGGTGACGACCGGCTTCACGCCCGGGCTCGCCGTCGCCGAGCTCTGGAATCTGGTGAGCGATCTGCCCGGGCCGGTGCTCGACCCGTTCGCCGAGGTCGCCGCCGAGCTGGGGGTCCATCTCGTGCTGGGCACCTACCAGCGGGGTCCCACCTCGGACGTCGTCTACAACGCGGCCGTGGTGATCGGCGCCGACGGAATGCTCCTCGGGACGTATCACAAGACGCATCCGTTCGGTGGCGAGCGGGCCGACCGGGGCGGTTGGGTGACTCCCGGCGACGACGTGCTCGTCGTCGACACGCCCCTCGGCCGGATCGGCGTGATCATCTGCTTCGACGGTGACTACCCCGAGCTGGCCCGCATTACGGCGATCCGCGGGGCCGAGATTCTGTGCCGACCGTCCGCCCTGCTGCGTTCGGCCGACCTGTGGGAGCTGACCAACCGCGCCCGGGCCTACGACAACCACGTCTTCGTGATCGGCAGCAACGCGACCGGAGTGGATCCGGCCGGGACGATCTACTTCGGCAACTCCATGATCGTGACACCGATCGCCGATGTCGTGGCCCGTGCGGCGTCGCACGAATGCTGGGTCTCCGCGCATCTGGACCCCGGTACGGCGCTCGCGACGCTGACGCCAGGGTCGTCCGTGGCCCAGCCGTTCGACCACCTCGCCGACCGCAACCTGGCGGTTATCCGCCGGCATGCCGATGCCCTCCTCGGCCCGGCCAGCTCGCCGTTCCCGCACGGCGGCCGCGACACCGACGTGGTGGACTAGCCATCATGATCACCATCACGGGCTCGACCGGGCGGATCGGCGGCCTGGTGGCCCGAACGCTGGCTGCGGACGGGATACCGCTCCGCCTGATCGTGCGCGATGCGGCGCGGGCCCCTGACCTGGCTCAGGCCGAGATCCGCACGGCGGACTATGCCGATGCCGACGCGGTTCGCCGGGCCCTCGATGGCGCGGGCCCGGTGCTGATGGTGTCGGGGGCGGAGGCGCGGGACCGGCTCGACGCGCACCGGACCTTCGTCGATGCGGCCGCGGCGGCAGGTGTCGACCACCTCGTCTACACCTCCTTCCTCGCCGCGTCCGCGACGGCCACATTCACTCTGGCCCGCGACCATTGGGCGACGGAGGAGCACATCCGGTCGACCGGACTACCGTTCACCTTCCTGAGGGACAGCATCTACGCGGACTTCCTGCCCCGAATGGTCGGTGACGACGGCGTGCTTCGCGGTCCCGGCGGTAACGGCCGGGCAAGTGTCGTCGCGCAGGCCGACGTTGCCGCGGCGGCGGTGGCGGTGCTGAGGTCACTGCACGAGCATCGGGACCGCACGTACGACATCACCGGCCCGGCGGCGATCACCCTCTACGAGGCCGCCCAGATCCTGACCGAGAGCACCGGGCGCCCAGTGCGGTACGAGCCGGAGACCATCGAGGCGGCCTATGCCTCCCGCGCCTCCTACGGCGCCCCGCAGTGGCAGCTCGACGCGTGGGTGTCGACCTATACCGCCATCGCCAGTGGCGAGCTCGCGATCGTGTCCGATGACGTCGCCCGCCTCACCGGGCGTCCCGCGCTGTCGCTCGCCACGGTGTTGCGCCGCAGCGGGTAGTTGCGGCTGCATCGAACTGAATCGGTCAGCCGGATTCGGCAGTAGTCGCCGTCGAGTCCGGCCGAAGGCGCCGGTTGACTCGCAGCATGGCTGGCCGTCGGATCCGCATCGGAGTCGACACCGGCGGAACGTTCACCGATATCGTGGCGGTCGACGAGGACACCGGCCAGGTCGTCACCACCAAGACGCCGTCGACTCCGGACGACCCCGCGGAGGGGTTCCTCACCGGCGTCCTGAAGGTGCTGGGCGTGCTCGACGCCGACCAGCGCGTCATCACCACGATCAGCCACGGCACGACGGTTGCCACCAACCAGTTGCTCGAAGGCCGGCTCGCGCGCCTCGGTTTCATCACCACCGACGGCTACCAGTTCGTGCTGGAGATCGCCCGGCAATCAGTGCCCGACGGCTACGGGAACAGCTATTTCTGGGTCAAGCCGGACCGCATCGTCCCGCCCGACCTGGTGCGTACCGTTCGCGGCCGACTCGACTACACCGGCGCCGAGCTCGAGCCGTTCGACGACGCGGAGGCTGTGGCCGCGGCCCGTTTCTTCGCCGAGCGCGGCGTCGACACCATCGGCGTGTGCTTTCTGCACTCCTACGCCAACCCGGCCCACGAGCTGCGCATGCGGAACGTGCTCGACCGCGAGCATCCGGCCGCGGTCGTGTCCCTGTCGTGTGAGGTGCTGCCCGAGTACCGCGAGTACGAGCGATCGGTGACGACGCTCGTGGACGCCGCGGTGAAGCCCACGATCGGCCGCTACGTGCGGTCCGTGACGAACCGGCTCGCTGATCTTCGCCCGGCTGGGCCGGCCATCCCGTTCTACGTGATGAAGTCCAACGGCGGGGTGCTGTCCGGCACCGAGGTCGTGCATCAGCCGATCACGACCGTGCTGTCCGGACCGGCCGCCGGGGTGCACGGCGCGGCGCTCGTCGCCCGCCAGGCCGGGTTCGACCGGGTGCTGACCTGCGATGGCGGCGGCACGTCGACCGACGTCTCGGTCGTCCTCGACGGTGAGCCCACCGTCACGACCGAGGGCCGCATCGGCGCGTTCCCGTCCAAGATTCCGATGATCGACGTCGTCAGCGTCGGAGCCGGCGGTGGCTCGGTGGCGTGGATATCGCCCGACCGCGCGCTCAAGGTCGGCCCCCGGTCGGCCGGGGCCGTGCCGGGTCCCATGTGCTACCCGGACGGCGGCCGCGAGGTCACGGTGACCGATGCACACGTCGCGCTCGGGCGTATCCCGCCCGGCCTGCTCGGCGGGGAGATCCCGCTCGACGTCGACCGAAGCCGATGGGGCCTGGCCCGGCTGGGGGCCGAGGTCGGGCTGGGCCGGGACGCGTGCGCCACGGGGATTCTCGAGGTATCGGCGTGGAATCAGGCCAACGCCCTGCGCCAGGTCACCGTGCGGCGGGGACTCGACGTGCGCGATTTCACGCTGACCACGTTCGGCGGGTCGGGCTCGTTGCTGCTGTGCCGGCTCATGGACATCCTGTCGATCCGCCGGGGACTGGTGCCGGTCGACCCGGCGAGCCTGTCGGCGTTCGGACTGCTCACCGTCGACGTCAAGAACGACTATGTGCGGACCGCCGTGGCCCGGCATAGCCAGCTGGACGTGAGCGCTCTCGCGGAGCGGTACGACGATCTGCAGGCCCAAGCCGTCGCCGCACTCGGCCGGGAGGGCTTTCCGCCGAGCCGGCACCGATTCCTGCGCAGCGCCGACCTGCGGTACTTCGGGCAGGCCTTCGAGGTCCGGATGCCCGTCCCGGACGGCGCGCTGGACAAGGCGACGGTCGAGGAGGTGGCGACCGCCTTTCACCGCGCGCATCGCGCGGCCTACGGTTACGACTTCGTCGGCGACGAGCGCCAGCCGGTGGAGTGGGTGAACGTCCGAGTGACGGGCGTGGGCCCGATCGCCGCGCCGCGGCTGCCCGCTCTGCCGTCGCGTGCGTACGCCGCGCCGTCCGGACGCCGCCCGGTCTGCCTCGACGAGGTCGGGTGGGTCGAGACCGACGTCTATTGGCGGCCCGATCTCGCGCCCGGTCAGCGAATACTCGGTCCGGCCGTCGTCGAGGACTTCGGCTCCACCGTGCCGTTGGCCGCCGGGTTTCGGGCGGACGTCGACCCGGTCGGCAACCTGGTCGTCAGCCGCAGCCCGCGCGATCCGGGACGGAAAGATGCCTGACGCGAGCAGAAACGTCCCCGATCGACCGGGGGTCGACCCGGTGCTGGTGGAGATCGTCGTGGGCAGCCTGGCGTCCATCGAGGCCGAGGTCGAGACGGCCATCGCGCGAACCGCGCGCTCGCCGATGATCCGCGACGCGCACGACTTCCGGGTCGGCATTCATGACCGCCAGCTGCGCAAGCTCACCGGCCGCTCCTACAGCGCCCTGGTGCACCCGGTGGTGCGGGACTACCCGCTCGCCACCATGCGACCGGGCGACGTGTTCTTCCACAACGACGTCTACCTGTCCGAGGGCGGCATCGGTCACCTGCCGGACCTCTGCGTCACCGTGCCGGTGTTCCACGACGGCGACGTCGTGGCCTTCGTCCAGGCGTTCGGCCACCATGACGACATCGGCGGCGTCGTACCCGGATCGATGCCCAGCCACGCCCGGACCGTGTTCGAGGAAGGTCTGATGGTGCCGCCCATCCGGCTGTGGGACGAGGGACGTCCCAACGCCGCTGCGCTCACGATCATGACGCGTAACTCGCGGATGCCGGAGTCGTTGGCCGCTGACCTCGACGCCGAGTGCAGCGCCAGCCTGATGGGCGCCCGCCGGCTGGGCGAGCTGTTCGACCGGTACGGCCGGCCCGCAGTCGAGGCCTGCTTCGACACGATCCTCGAGCGGACCACCGAGACGTTTCGCCGCGAGATCCTCGCCAAGATTCCGATTGGTAGCTGGTCCTGGGAGGACTATGCCGAGCAGGACGGCGTCGACCCACCTCGACTGCACGCGCAGCGCATCACCCTGACCCGCACCGGCCCCGACGATCCGGGCGGCGAGCGGTTGATCATCGACTTCGCCGGCACCGGGCCGCAGGCAAAGGGCCCGATCAACCACTGCGGCAACTATGCGGACGGCAACTTCCTCAAGAAATGGCTGGCCCCTATCCTGCGCAATCTCGCCGACACACCGCAGCGGATGGCCGAGCTGGACGTCAACGAAGGCGTGGTACCACTGATCGAGATGCGGTTCCCGCCGCCCGGCACGTTGCTCACACCGGTCTTCCCGGCTCCGACCAACGCTCGCACCTTCGTCATCCTGCGGCTCCTCGGCGTGCTGGCCGGGGTGCTGGCCAAAGCGGTCGACGGACGAATGCCGGCCGACCAGGAGACGATTCGCTACACCGGCGTGTACGGCCAGGACCGCGACGGCGAACCGTACCTGCTCCGCGAGGTACTCGGCGGTGGCTCGGGCGGCCGGTACTACGCCGACGGCGAGGACACCATCCACATCGTGCCGGATTCCCGCAACCTGCCCACCGAGTTCACCGAGTCGAGATTTCCGGTGCTCGTCGAGCGCCTCGGGTTGGCCGTCGATTCGGGAGGGCCGGGCGAGTTCCGCGGCGGCCTCGGCTACGAGAAGCACATTCGCCTGCGTCGCGACGGGTACTTCATGTCGATCGCCGACCGATCGATCTTGAGCTGCTGGGGCGTGAACGGTGGTCGGGCCGGGCGCCCGTTCGAGGTGACGATCGACCCCGGCGGCCCCGGCGAGCGCACCGTGGACGCGCTCGCCGACGGCGAACCGGTGCAGGCGGGCGAGGTCATCCGCATTCGCACCACCGGCGGCGGCGGTTGGGGGGATCCGCTCCAGCGGGTTCCGGCGGCCGTGGCCCGCGACGTTCGCTGGGGCAAGGTCTCCGTCGACCGCGCCCGCGCGGACTACGGCGTCGTGGTCGTCGATGGCGCGGTCGACCTGCTGGCCACCGACACGCTCCGCGCCGCGATGCGGGCCGATCGCCCGGCCGGCGCGGCATTCTTCGATCGCGGACCGGGCTACGCCACTCTCGCCGGCGGCGCAACGAACAACGACCTGGACTGGCTCGACCGGTCTGGGCAAGGCTGAACGCAGACCCGGCCGTCGGAGGAGGACATCAGTGCGCGATGCCGTCGAGGTCCGCAAGGTTCCGCTGCACAGCGTGGCCGACGCGAGTGGCCTGGCCACGTTGATCGATGACGGGGTGATCAGCGCCGACCGCGTCGTCGCGGTTATCGGCAAGACCGAGGGCAATGGCGGGGTGAACGACTACACCCGGATCATCGCCGACCGGGCCTTCCGCGAGGTTCTCACCGCGAAAGGCACCCGGGACCTGGCCGCCGTGCGGCAGATCCCGATCGTGTGGTCCGGCGGCACCGACGGGGTCCTCAGCCCGCACGCGACGGTGTTCGCGACGGTGCCCGCGGACGCCGTGCCCCGCAGCGACAAGCCTCGCCTCACCGTTGGGTACGCGATGAGCGAGGTCGTCTTGCCGGAGGACATCGGGCGGGCGGCAATGATCGGAAAGGTGGCCGCCGCGGTACGCGTCGCCATGGAGCAGGCCGGAATAGCCGACGCCGCCGATGTGCACTACGTGCAGACGAAGACCCCGCTGCTGACGATCGACACCATCCGGGACGCCCGGTCGCGCGGCCACAACGTGTTCACCGAAGACACCCTGACCTCGATGGACGTCTCCAACGGCACGGCCGCGCTGGGCATCGCCGTGGCGCTGGGCGAGATCGCAATGCCCCGCGACGAGGACGTATTGCGGGACCGGCGGCTGTATTCGTCGGTGGCGTCCTGCTCGTCGGGCGTGGAGCTCGACCGCGCGCAGGTCGTCGTCGTCGGCAACGCGCGCGGCGTGGGCGGGCGTTACCGCATCGGCCACGCGGTGATGTCCGACGCCCTCGACAGCGATGCCATCTGGGCCGCCATCCGCGACGCCGGGCTCGACCTGCCCGAGCGGCCACACCCGTCCGATCTGCAGGGCCGGCTGGTGAACGTGTTCCTCAAGTGCGAGGCCAGCCAGGACGGCCAGGTCCGTGGCCGGCGCAACGCCATGCTGGATGACTCGGACGTGCATTGGCATCGCCAGATCAAGGCCTGCGTGGGCGGCGTGGCCGCGGCCGTCACCGGCGACCCAGCGGTGTTCGTGTCCGTGTCGGCGGCCCATCAGGGCCCGGACGGCGGGGGGCCGGTGGCCGCGATCGTCGATCTGGGCTGAGAGCCTGCGCTCCAAACACCGTGGTTTACCCTCGACGGTGCCATGAAGACCTTCGACTCGTTGTACGTCGAGCTCACTGAGCGGAAACGCAGCCGCCCCGCCGGATCGACGACTGTCGAGGCCCTCGACGCTGGCGTGCACGCGCAAGGCAAGAAGGTTCTCGAAGAAGCGGGCGAGGTGTGGCTGGCCGCCGAGCACGAGACGCCGGAACGGACCGCACAGGAGATCAGCCAGCTGCTCTATCGCGTGCAGGTGATCATGCTGGGGCAGGGCATCACGCTCGACGACGTCTATCGACATCTGTAGGCCGACCCTGACACCGTCCGCCGGCCAGAGATAGGTCACCGATCATGTCCCAGCTCCTCCGCATCGCCGTCCCGAACAAGGGGACGCTCGCTGACCCGGCGAGCCAGATGCTCACCGAAGCCGGATACCGCGAACGCAGCGATACCCGTGAGCTCGTCCTGACGGATGTCGAGAACGACACGGAGTTCTTCTTCCTGCGCCCCCGAGACATCGCGATCTACGTCGGCGCGGGCCGGGTCGACGTCGGCATCACCGGGGAGGATCTGCTCCTCGATTCAGGTGCAAACGCCGTGCCCATCCTGCAGCTCGGTTTCGGCGCCTCGACGTTCCGCTTCGCGGGCCGACCGGGGACGGTGACGTCGGTCTACGACCTCGCGGGTTGCCGCATCGCCACGGCGTACCCCGGCATCGTGACGGCCCACCTCGCCGCCAAGGGCGTCGCGGCCCGAGTGATCCGGCTCGACGGAGCGGTCGAGACCGCCGTCCGGCTCGAGGTGGCCGACGTGATCGCCGACGTCGTATCGACCGGGACGACGTTGCGCAACGCGGGTCTGGAGGTGTTCGGCGACCCGCTGCTCATTAGCCAGGCCGTTCTGGTGCGGCGCACCGGCGCGCCGGAGTCGGCGCGAGTCGATCAGCTCCTGCGCCGCCTGCAGGGCGTCATCATCGCCCGTCGCTACGTGCTCATGGACTACGACATCCGCGACGACCTGGTCGAGAAGGCGGTGGCGATCACGCCCGGCATCGAGTCACCGACGGTGTCCCCGCTGCACGAACAGGGCTGGTCGGCCGTCCGGTCGATGGTGCCGAGTCGCGACACCAACCGGATCATGGATGAGCTGTGGGAGCTGGGTGCCCGCGGGATCCTGGTCACGAGCATCCACGCGTGCCGGCTATGACCACGCAGGCGCCCCGAGACCTGGTCGTGACCGCGCGACCGATACGCACGGCCCGGATCTCGATCGCCGCGTCGGCGCTCATCCTCGCCGTCTTCGTTATCACGGCGATCGTCATGCCGGTGGCGAACGCAGGCATCGAGTTCAACTGGAAGGACCAGATCGGCACCGCGGTCATCGGGGTCATCATCGCCGGCACCGCGCTGCTGCCCACTCGGCCGCGGCTGCGAGCGGACATCCACGGTGTGCGGACTCGGGCCTATCTCGGGCCGTTTCGGGAGATCCCCTGGGATCTCGTCGTCGCGGTGCAGTTTCCGGACCAGCTGCGTTTCGCCCGGCTCGTCCTTCCCGGAGAGGAGACCATCGCGCTGTACGCGGTGCAGCGTTTCGACCGCGAGCGATCGGTGGCCATCATGCGGGGTTTGCGCACGCTGTTCGACGCAGCATCAACGACGCCGCCCGCCGACTGATATCCTCGGTGGCGCGACCAACCTCCGCAGCTGCGGAGGCGTGCAAGCGGATGCCCTTCGGTGCCGCCACGCCGACGAGACTCGGCAGCGTGACGGATCCGAGCCTCCCACCCGCGCCACCAGCATCACGTGGTGTGCCGGGTCCGGTCCGTGTCGCCCGGTACCTCCGGGCGAGCGCCGCGCGACCCCGCGCGGCGCCGGGCGGTGAACCCGGGCGGACTGGTCGGCCATGGGTCCCGCGCGCACATGAGCGCTGCGGGGCCTTCGTTCATCCGGGCGAAGGCGTCGCGACCCGGCAGTTCACCGACGACCCTGGGAGGTCCCATCAGTTCTGAACCGAGGATCAACGACCGGATCCGGGTGCCGGAGGTACGCCTCGTCGGGCCAGAGGGTGAGCAGGTCGGCATCGTGCCGATCGGCAAAGCTCTCGAACTGGCCGCGGAAGCCGATCTGGACCTGGTCGAGGTGGCCCCGATGGCCCGACCGCCGGTGTGCAAGCTCATGGACTACGGCAAGTTCAAGTACGAGAGTGCGCAGAAGGCGCGGGAGGCCCGGCGCAACCAGTCCCTCACGGTCATCAAAGAGATGAAACTCCGCCCCAAGATCGATTCCCACGACTACGAGACCAAGAAGGGCCACGTCGAGCGGTTTCTCCGGCAAGGCGACAAGGTGAAGGTGACGATCATGTTCCGCGGCCGCGAGCAGTCCCGGCCGGAACTGGGATTCCGCCTGCTGCAGCGTCTGGCGACCGACGTCGCCGAGCTCGGCTTCATCGAGTCCTCACCCAAGCAGGATGGCCGCAACATGATCATGGTGGTGGCACCGCACCGCGGCGCGCGCACCCGTCCGGTCCGAGACACGGGGCGCGGTACCGAGCTCGCGTGACGCACGACTGAAGAAAGCGAAACGACCGATGCCGAAGAACAAGACCCACAGCGGGATGAAGAAGCGCGTCAAGGTGACGGGCAGCGGCCGGCTGCTCACCCAGCACGCCGGCAAGCGCCACCTGCTCGAGCGCAAGTCCTCCCGTCTGACCCGGCGCCTGACCGGGACCAAAGACGTATCCGGCGCCGACGCGCCGCGCGTCAAGAAGCTCCTCGGCCGCTGAGCCGACCCGATCCATCCGTTGCCGGCCACCCGCCGGCAGCCCGACGAGCAAGGAAACACCGTGGCACGCGTCAAGCGGGCAGTGAACGCCCACAAGAAGCGCCGGAGCACGCTGGAAGCGGCGTCCGGCTACCGCGGGCAACGCTCGCGCCTCTACCGCAAGGCAAAAGAACAGCTGCTCCACTCGGCCACCTATTCCTATCGGGATCGGAAGGCTCGCAAGGGTGACTTCCGGCGGCTGTGGATCACTCGGATCAACGCCGCGGCCCGGACCAACGACATCACCTACAACCGGTTCATCCAGGGCCTTCGGCTGGCCGGCGTCACTGTCGACCGGAAGGTGCTGGCCGACCTGGCCGTCACCGACGAGGCGGCCTTCGCCGCGCTGGCCGTGGTGGCCAAGGAGGCGGTGGCCGCCGAAGGGACCGGCGGCGCGCGCCCGGCGGCCTGAGCCGAGCCACCCGCACCTCGACCAGTCGATCCGTCCCAGTCCACCCCGTACTCCTACCCGTCCATCCCTACCAGTCGTGATCTTGGACTTGCTGCCCCAGAACGCCGATAAGTCCAAGATCATCGAGAAGATTTTGGTCACGTGCTGGCTGACTCCAACTCCCGGCTCGCTGCCGCCCGTCGGCTGACCGACCGGCGGGCGCGGCGTGAGGCCGGGCGATTTCTCGCGGAAGGCTCGCCCGCGGTCTCCGAGGCGCTGGGCCAGCCGGGGTCGGTCGTCGAGGTCTTCGGGACGATCTCCGGCTTGCGCCGGCATGGCAAGCTGCTCGCCGCATCCGAAGTGCCGGTGCACGAGATCAGTGCGAAGGCAGCAGCGAACCTATCCGAGACCGCCTCGCCGCAGGGTCTCGTGGCGGTCTGCCGCACCGTTGACGTGCCTCTCGACAACGCATTGGCGCGAGGCGCCCGGTTGGTGGTCGTCCTCGTCGACGCCAACGATCCCGGAAATGCCGGAACGATCGTGCGCACCGCCGATGCCGCAGGAGCCGACGTGGTGGTGTTCGCCGGCCGCAGCGTCGACGCGTACAACGGCAAGGCCGTGCGCGCGTCGGCCGGCAGCCTGTTTCATGTCGACGTCGTTGTGGATGTGAGCCCGGCCGAGGCGATCGCCGCGGGCCGGACCGCCGGCCTGACCGTGCTGGCGGCCGCCGCCTCCGGTGTCGACGACCTGGACGACCTGGCCGACAGCGGGGTGCTGGCCGGGCCGACGTTGTGGCTTTTCGGCAATGAGGCGAGCGGCTTGCCGCCCGAGGTGACCGCGGCGGCGGATCGTTCCGTCCGGGTGCCGATCCACGGCCGAGCCGAGAGCTTGAATCTGGCCGCCGCCGCCGCGGTGTGTCTGTATGCGAGCGCCCGGGCGCACCGCGCGGAATAACCCGTCACGCAGCGGAATGACATACTCGCGGACGTTCTCCGCCCCTAGATTCCGAGGACTGGATGCCCGAGAGCACAAGGTTCGACCCAGTGGAGGTGAGCACGCTCGCACCGGACGCTGTCGCGCGCAACGTCACCGAGGCGCTCGCCGCGATTGCGACCGCTGCCGATCTCGACGCGCTCAAGGCGGCCCGCCTCGCACACGACGGCGACCGATCACCGCTGGCGCTGGCGAATCGGGAGATCGGGGCACTCCCGCCGGCAGCGCGTAAGGCCGCGGGCCAACGGGTGGGCGCCGCTCGCGGCGAGGTGCGAGCCGCGCTCGAGGCCCGAACGAGCGAGCTGAGCGCCGAGCGCGACGCGCGCGTCCTGATCGACGAGGCGGTGGACGTCAGCTTGCCGTCAGATCGTCTTCTCGAGGGCGCGCGCCATCCGCTGACGACGATCCAGGAGTTGTTCGAGGACATCTTCGTGGCGATGGGCTATCAGGTCGCCGAAGGCCCGGAGATCGAAGCCGAGTGGTTCAACTTCGATGCGCTGAACATGCCACCCGACCACCCCGCACGAAGCCTCATGGACACGTTCTTCGTCGGCTCCGAGGACTCCGGGGTTGTGCTGCGCACCCACACATCGCCCGTGCAGGTTCGGACGATGCTCACCCGGACGCCGCCGATCTACGTCGTGTGCCCCGGCAAGGTGTTCCGCACCGACGAACTGGACGCCACCCACACGCCGGTCTTCCACCAGATCGAGGGTCTCGTCGTCGACGAAGGCATCACGATGGCTCACCTGAAGGGCACGCTCGACCACATGGCCCAGGCGATGTTCGGACCGGGCATCGTGACTCGGCTGCGGCCGTCGTACTTCCCGTTCACCGAGCCGTCCGCCGAACCGGATCTGCTGTGCTTCGTGTGTCGCGGCCAGTCGGTCGGCAACCCGGACTGGGACTGTCGCACCTGCGACAGCGAGGGCTGGATCGAGTGGGGAGGCTGCGGCATGGTCAATCCACGCGTGCTGCGCGCCTGCGGGATCGATCCGGAGCGGTACAGCGGATTCGCTTTCGGCATGGGCATCGAGCGAACCATGATGTTCCGCAACTCGGCGGCTGACATGCGCGACATGGTCGAGGGCGACGTGCGGTTCACCCAGGCCTTTGGCGTGGAGGCCTGATGCGTGCTTCGGTGAGCTGGGTGGCCGAGTCTGTCGATCTCCCTCCCGGTACGACTCCGCGCCAGCTCGGCGACGCCCTGGTTCGCGTAGGGCTGGAGGTCGAACGGGTCGAGGCGGCGGCGGATGCCGTCACCGGGCCCGTGGTCATCGGACGGGTCTGGTCCATCGCGACTGAGCTGCAGAGCAACGGCAAGACGATCCGGTGGTGTCAGGTCGATGTCGGTGAGCCCGATAGACGCGGCATCGTCTGCGGCGCGCACAACTTCGTCGTCGGCGACCTCGTCGCGGTCGCGCTGCCTGGCACGGTGCTGCCGGGCGGCTTCGCGATATCGGCGCGTAAGACCTACGGGCACATCTCCGACGGAATGATCTGCTCCGCGCGGGAACTCGGCATCGGCGACGATCACACCGGAATCCTCGTGCTGTCCCCGGACGCGGGGCCTCCCGGTGGCGACGCCGTGACCGCTCTCGGGATGCGGGACGCTGTCCTCGACATCGCCGTGACTCCGGACCGCGGCTATTGCCTCGCCGTACGGGGGTTGGCCCGCGAGGCGGCGGCAGCCTTCGATGCCTCATTTCACGACGTCACCGGCCGGGTGGCGGTCCCCTCCGCGCAGCCCCCGGCCTACCCGGTCGTCGTCGACGATCCGGTGGGATGTGACCGGTTCTCGGCCCGGGTGGTCACCGGGCTCGACCCCACCGCGCAGAGCCCCCAGTGGCTGCGGTCTCGCCTCACCGGCGCGGGCCTGCGGCCGATTTCGATGGCCGTCGATGTGACCAACTACGTCATGCTGGAGACCGGGCAGCCACTGCATGCCTTCGACCGAAGCAAGCTCACCGGGTCGATCGGAGTCCGCCGGGCGCTTCCCGGTGAAAAGCTCACCACCCTCGACGGCGCGGCCCGGGGTCTCGATCCGGATGACCTCGTCGTCACCGACGACACCGGGCCGATCGCGCTCGCGGGAGTGATGGGCGGGGCATCGACCGAGATCGACGCCGGCACGACGGACATCGTGCTCGAGGCCGCGCACTGGGAGCCCACGTCGATCGCCCGCGCGGTACGCCGGCACAAGCTGCCGAGTGAGGCGGCCAAGCGGTTCGAGCGTGGGGTGGATCCGGCGATCGCCGCCGTCGCGCTGCAACGCTGTGTGGACCTGCTGGTGCGGCACGGCGGGGCCGTGGCTGCCCCGGGCTTCACGGTGGTCGGCCCCGGACCGGCACCGGTAGAGATTCGACTACCAGTCGAGAGTCCCAGTCAGGTCGCCGGGCTTCCGATCGACCCGGCAACCGTGCGGCGCCGGCTTACCCAGGTGGGCTGCTCCGTCGTCGGAGACGCCGTGCTCACGGTCACGCCGCCGAGCTGGCGCCCCGATCTGACCGATCCGGCCGACCTCGTCGAGGAAGTCGTACGTCTGGTGGGTTACGACCGGGTGCCGTCGGCGCTACCCACCCCGCCGCCCGGCCGCGGCCTGTCCGCTGAGCAACGACTGCGGCGGAACCTCGCGCGCGCACTCGCCGCCGCCGGCTATACCGAAGTGCTGAGCTACCCGTTCGTGTCTCCGTCACTGCACGATCAGTTCGGCCTGGCCGCCGACGACCCGCGTCGGCGCGCGATGGTCGTCGCCAACCCGCTGTCGGACGCGGAACCCGAGCTGCGCACTTCGCTCCTGCCTGGTCTGCTCGCGACGCTCACTCGCAACCTCGGTCGCGGCCTTCGTGAGCTCGCCCTGTTCGAGATCGGACTGGTATTCCTCCCGAGTCCAGATGCGCCACCCGTTCCACGGCCAGGTGTCGCGCACCGGCCGTCGGATGCGGAACTGGCCGCGCTCGACGCCGCGCTGCCCGATCAGCCCCGGCACGCCGCCGTGGTCTTGTCCGGACCACGCGAGCGCGCCGGGTGGTGGGGGAGCGGACGCCCGGCCGACTGGACGGACGCGGTCGAGGCGGCGCGTGTCCTTGCTCGGGCGGCCCGGACCGAGCTGACCGTCCGTCGCGGCGACCAGCCGCCGTGGCATCCCGGCCGATGCGCCGAGCTCCGGCTCGGCGATGTTGTGATCGGCTACGCCGGCGAGCTGCATCCCCGTGTCGTCACGACCCTGGGCCTGCCAGCGCGTACCTGCGCCATGGAGCTGGACGTCGGCGCGTTCCAGCCGCCGCCGCCCGAGCGCTCACCCGAGATCTCGCCCTTCCCGCCGGTGCTGCTCGACATTGCCCTTGTCGTACCGGCCGAGGTCGCCGCGCAGGAGGTCCTCGAGGCCGTTCGAGGCGGAGCGGGGGACCTACTCGAGTCGGCCCGCCTGTTCGACGTCTACGCGGATGACGAGCGGCTGGGCGCGGGCCTCAAGTCGCTTGCGTTCGCGCTCCGCTTCCGGGCCCCGGACCGGACGTTGACGGTCGAGGAGGCGACGGTCGCACGCGACGCCGCCGTGGCTCGCGCCGCCGAGCAATTCGGAGCCCGGCTCCGGGCCTGAGCGGCATCGGGCCGGCGTGATCAGCCCGCCACTGCACGCTATCCAGGTTGCGCGGGCCCTCTTCTGTATGAAATTGCGTGACGATGCATAATGGTCCGCATGGGTTACCGGGTCGCCGTGGCGGGCGCGAGTGGGTACGTCGGCGGAGAGTTGCTGCGGCTGCTCGCCGCGCATCCCGATCTCGACGTCGTCGCGGCGACAGCGCACGGCAACGCCGGACAGCCGCTGACCGCCGTCCATCCGCAGCTACGCTCGCTCGCCGACCTCGTCCTCGCGGACACCGTCCCTGAAGCTCTCGCCGGCGCCGACCTCGTATTCCTGGCGCTGCCACACGGCGCCTCGGGATCGTTCGCGCCCCAGCTCCCGCCCGAAGTCAAGATCGTCGATCTGGGCGCCGACCACCGGCTGTCCGACGCGTCCGCCTACCAGCAGTACTACGCCGGCGTCCACCCCGGGGCCTGGACGTACGGTCTGCCGGAACTTCCCGGGCATCGAGCGAAGATCGCCGACTCCTCGCGAGTCGCCAACACCGGCTGCTATGCCGCGGCGATCATTCTGGCCGTGGCTCCGCTCATCGCGGCCGGCGTGGTCGAACCGCAGGATCTCGTCGCGGTCGCCGCGAGCGGCACGTCAGGCGCGGGCCGGGCCGCGAAGCCGAACCTGCTCGCCAGCGAGGTGATGGGCGACCTGTCCCCGTACAAGGCCGGCGCGCACCAGCACGTGCCCGAGATCCTGCAGTCCACCGGGGCGACCAGCCTGTCGTTCACCCCGGTGCTCGCGCCGATGCCGCGGGGCATTCTCGCCAGCATCGCCGCGCGCCCAGCGCGTTCGGTCACCGCCGCCGACGTGTGCGACGTTCTCGACGCCGCCTACCGGGCCGAGCCGTTCGTCTACCTGCTGCCATTCGGCGAACAGCCGCACACGGGGGCCGTCGCCGGCTCCAACTCGGTCCATCTGCAGGCGGCCATCGACCTCAGCTCCGGACGGGTCATCGTCCTCAGCGCAATCGACAACCTCGGGAAGGGCGCCGCCGGTCAGGCCGTGCAGAACGCCAACCTGATGCTGGGCCTGCCCGAGACGGCCGGCTTGGCCGTCGATGGGATTGCCCCATGAGCGTGACCGCGGCTAGGGGATTCCGGGCGGCCGGCGTGGTGGCCGGCCTGAAGGCATCCGGCGGCCGGGACGTCGCATTGGTCGTCAACGACGGCCCGTCGGATGCGGCAGCGGCTGTGTTCACCCGCAACCGGGTGCGGGCCGCGCCGGTCCTGTGGTCCCGGCAGGCGGTGGCCGACGGGCGGCTGCGAGCCGTGCTGCTGAACTCCGGGGGAGCGAACGCGTGTACCGGTCCGGCCGGGTTCGCCGACACCCACGCCACCGCCGAGCAGGTAGCGACCGCACTCGGCATCGGCGCCGGAGAGGTCGCGGTGTGTTCGACCGGTCTCATCGGCGAACGGCTTCCGATGGCGGCGTTGCTCGGCGGCATCACTCGGGCGGCAGCCGACCTGGCGCGCGACGGCGGCCCCGCCGCGGCGGATGCGATTCGCACGACCGACACAGTCGCGAAGCAAGCAGTGCGCGCGCACCCCGACGGGTGGACCGTCGGCGGGATGGCCAAGGGTGCCGGCATGCTGGCGCCAAGCCTCGCCACGATGCTGTGCGTGATCACGACCGACGCGGCGGTCGGTGCTGACACGCTCGACAGCGTGCTGCGGGACGCGGTGCGGCGCACATTCGAACGGGTCGACGCCGACGGGTGCCTGTCCACGAACGACACCGTGATCCTGCTGGCCAGCGGCGCAGCCGGAGTGCCGGCGCAGTCGTCGGACATCGGTACGGCCGTCGAGGCCGTCTGCGCGGATCTGGCCGACCAGCTCGTCGATGACGCCGAAGGGGCAACCAAGCGCGTCGTCATCGAGGTCCGCAGCGCGGCATCCGAGGACGACGCGGTCGAGGTCGGTCGGGCCATCGCCCGCAACAACCTGCTGAAGTGCGCGCTGTTCGGCAATGACCCGAACTGGGGCCGGGTGCTGGCGGCGGTCGGCACGACGTCGGCGGCGTTCGAGCCAGACCGGCTCGACGTGACCATCAACGAGGTCGAGGTGTGTCGGGCCGGCGCGGCCGGAGAACCCCGAGAGCGGGTCGACCTGACCGGCCGCGCGGTGACGATCGCAGTCGAGCTGCACGCGGGGACAGCGAGCAGCGCCGTCCAGACGACCGATCTGTCCCACGACTACGTTCACACGAACTCGGCGTACTCGACATGAGCCGGGACCGCGACGTCGCTCTCGCCAAGGCGAGCATCCTCGTCGACGCCCTGCCGTGGCTGGCGCGATTTCACGGCAAGGTCGTCGTGGTCAAGTACGGCGGCAACGCCATGACGACGCCGCTGCTGCGCCAGGCGTTCGCCGAGGACATCGTGTTCCTGCGCTACGCGGGGCTGCGCCCGGTCGTCGTGCATGGCGGCGGACCACAGATCACCGCCCACCTGAACCGGCTGGGCATCGAAACGGAGTTCCGCGGCGGCCTGCGGGTCACCAGTCCCGAGGCCATGAAGGTCGTCCGCATGGTTCTGGTCGGACAGGTGAACGGCGAGATCGTCCACCAGATCAACGACCATGGCTCGTTCGCGGTCGGCCTGTCCGGCGAGGACGCCGGGCTGCTCACGGCCGAGCGGCGTACCGCCGTGGTCGACGGCGAGCCGGTCGACATCGGTCAGGTGGGCGACGTCGTCGCCGTCGATCCGAGCGCCGTACATGCCCTTCTCGACGCCGGACGCATCCCGATCGTCGCCACCGTCGCCCGCGGCGGTGACGGGATGTCCTACAACGTGAATGCGGACACGGCGGCCGCGGCCATCGCCGTCGCGCTGGGCGCTGAGAAGTTGGTCATGCTCACCGACGTCGAAGGCCTGTACTCCGACTGGCCGACGAGCGGAGAGGTCGTGAGCAGCATCAGCGCCGACGACCTCAGCCGGCTGCTTCCGTCACTCGCCAGCGGAATGGTGCCCAAGATGGAGGCGTGCCTGCGGGCGGTCGAGGGCGGCGTCAGCCGGGCCCACGTTCTCGACGGGCGCGTCCCGCACGCCCTGCTCCTCGAGGTGTTCACCACCGAGGGGGTCGGCACCATGGTGCTTCCCGCGAAGGAGCCGGAGTGACGAAGGAGCCGCAGTGACACTGACGAACCGGTGGGACGCGGTCATGATGCCCAACTACGGCACGCCGCCGATCGAGATCGCCCGCGGTGCCGGCGTCCGGGTATGGGACACCGCAGGTCGCGAATACCTGGACTTCGTCGCCGGGATCGCGGTGTCCTCCCTCGGGCACGCCCATCCCGCCGTCGTCGAAGCGGTCACCCGCCAGGTCGCGACGTTGGCGCACACCTCGAACCTGGCGATCCACGAGCCCGGTGTTCGGCTGGCCGAGCGGTTGGTCGAGCTGGTCGGCGTGCCTGGGCGGGTGTTCTTCGCCAACAGCGGGGCCGAAGCCAACGAGTGCGCGGTCAAGCTCGCTCGTCGGCACGGCTGGCGGCGGAATCCCGACGGCGCCCGGCTGGAGATCGTCGCCGCGAACGGCAGCTTCCACGGCCGGACGCTCGGCGCCCTCGCCATCACCGGCAGTCCGGCTAAGCGCGAGCCGTTCGCGCCGTTGCCCGGGCCGGTGTCGTTCGTGGACTACGGGGACGTGGACGCGCTCGACCGCGCCGTCAGCGAACGCACCGCCGCGGTGTTCGTCGAGCCCACGCTGGGCGAGGGCGGGATCGTCCCCGCGCCGGCCGGCTATCTGGCCGCGGCTCGGAGCATGTGCGATGCGGCTGGAGCCCTCCTCGTGGTCGACGAGGTGCAAAGCGGCATCGGGCGCACCGGGCACTGGTTCGCGAGCCTCGCCGACGGTGTCCGGCCGGACGTTCTCACCCTCGCCAAAGGGCTCGGCGGCGGCCTGCCCATCGGGGCGTGCATCGGCCTCGGCGCCTCCGGCGAGCTGTTCGCGCCGGGCGACCACGGCAGCACGTTCGGGGGGAATCCGGTTGCCTGCGCGGCGGCGCTGGCCGTCCTGACCACGATCGCCGACGACCAGCTGCTCGACTCGGTCAAGCGGGTCGGAGAGCACCTGGCCGATGGCTTGGCCGGGGTCGACTCCCCGCTCGTCGCCGAGGTACGGGGCAGCGGGCTGTGGCGAGCCGTCGCGCTGACCGCGCCGCGCGCCGCCGCGATCGAGGCCGCCGCCCGCGAGCGGGCCCTGCTCGTCAACGCGGTGCGGCCGGACGTCCTGCGGCTCGCGCCGCCGCTCATCCTGACCGAGTCCGACGTCGACGAGGCGCTGCCGCGCCTGTCCGAGGCGATCGCCGCTGTCGAGCGAGTGCAGTCATGAGGGTGCGGCACTTCGTCCGCGACGACGACCTCAGGCCCGACGAGCAGCGTGCGGTGCTGGACCTGGCCGACGACATGAAGCGCGATCGCCTGATCTACCAGCCGTTCAGCGGGCCCCGCGCGGTTGCGGTCATCTTCGACAAGCCATCGACGCGCACCCGGGTGTCGTTCAGCGTCGGCATCGCCGAGCTCGGCGGGTACCCGCTGGTCATCGACGCCCACGCGTCGCAGCTCGGCCGGGGCGAGCCGATCGAGGACACCACGCGCGTGCTCGACCGGCAGGTCGCGGCCATCGTCTGGCGCACCTTTGCCCAGGCCCGGATCGAGGCCATGGCGCGGGTGAGCCGGGTTCCTGTGGTCAACGCACTCACCGACGAGTTCCATCCGTGCCAGGTCCTCGCCGACCTGCAGACGATTCGCGAGCGACACGGCACACTCGCCGGAGTGACGCTCAGCTACGTGGGTGACGCGGCGAACAACATGGCGCACTCGTACTTGCTCGGTGGCGCGACGGCCGGCCTGCACGTCCGAGTGGCCGGTCCGGCCGGCTACCTACCGGATCGCGCCGTCGTCGCGGACGCCGAGCGGGTCGCCGCGACGACCGGCGGCTCGGTGCTCGTCACGACGGAGCCGGCCGCTGCGTTCGACGGAGCCGACGTCGTCGCGACCGACACCTGGGTGTCGATGGGCCAGGAGGACGAGAAGGACGAGCGCATCACGCCCTTCGCGCCGTTCGCCATCACCGAAAAGGCCCTGAGCGGCTGTGCGCCGGACGCGATCGTGCTGCATTGCCTGCCCGCCTATCGCGGACGCGAGATCGCGGCCGAGGTGATCGACGGCCCGCGCAGCGCCGTCTGGGACGAGGCCGAGAACCGGTTGCATACGCAGAAGGCATTGCTCACCTGGCTTTCGGAGCAGACGTGATGGCCGGCCCCACGGGATCGCGGGGCGTCGCCGTCGTCGAGCCGCCCGGCAAGGCGGCCCGCCACGCCCGCATCGTGGCGACCGTGGCCGGTCGCGCCGTGCATTCGCAGGCGCAGCTGGTCCAGCTGTTAGAAGCGGACGGGCTGCACGTCACCCAAGCCACCCTCAGCCGCGACCTGGAGGAGCTCGGCGCGGTCAAGCTGCGCACTCCGGACGGCGGGCTGCCGGTCTACGTGATACCCGAAGACGGCGCGCCATTGACGACCCGGTCGGCCGAGGATGCGCCGCCCACCCGGCTGGCCCGGCTGCTCAGCGAGCTGCTCGTGTCGGCGGACGCTAGCGCCAATCTCGTCGTGTTGCGGACGCCGCCCGGGGCCGCGCACTTCCTCGCTTCGGCGGTGGACCGCGCTGGGCTGCCCGAGGTCGTCGGCAGTATCGCCGGCGATGACACGATCCTGGTGGTCGCCCGAGACCCGACCGGTGGCGCGGATCTCGCCGATCAGCTGCGGCATCTCGCCCAGAACTAACCACCGACAGGAAGAGAGCTCATGAGCAAGCGCATCGTGCTGGCCTACTCCGGTGGGCTGGACACATCCGTGGCGATCGGCTGGATCGCCGAGGAGACGGGCGCCGAAGTCATCGCCGTGGCCGCCGACGTCGGCCAGGGCGGCGAGGACCTCGACATCATCCGCGGCCGCGCGCTGGCGTGTGGCGCGGTCGAGGCCGAGGTTCTCGACCTGCGCGCGGAATTCGCCCAGGACTACTGCTTGCCGGCGCTCCGGGCGAACGCCCTGTATCTGGAGCGGTACCCACTCGTGTCGGCGCTGTCCCGGCCGGTGATCGCCAAGCACCTCGTCGCCGCTGCCCACAAGTACGGAGCCGATGCGGTGGCGCACGGCTGCACGGGCAAGGGCAACGATCAAGTGCGCTTCGAGGTGGGCATCGGTGCGCTCGCTCCTGAGCTGACGGTCATCGCGCCGGTTCGGGACAGCGGTATGACACGTGACAAGGCCATCGCGTTTGCCGAGGAGAAGGGACTGCCTATCGACCAGTCCAAGCGCTCGCCCTACTCGGTCGACCAGAACCTCTGGGGCCGCGCGGTGGAGACCGGTTTTCTCGAGGACCCGTGGAACGCTCCGATCGAGGACGTGTACGCCTACACGTCCGGGCCGGACGCCTCGATCGAACCGGACGAGGTGGTGATCTCCTTCGTGGACGGCGTGCCCACCGGCATCGATGGCCGAGCGGTGTCGGTGCTCGACGCGATCCTCGAGCTCAATCGGCGGGCGGGCGCGCACGGCGTCGGCCGGCTCGACATGGTCGAGGACCGGCTGGTCGGCATCAAGAGCCGCGAGGTGTACGAGGCGCCGGGCGCCATCGCCCTGATCACCGCGCATCAGGAGCTGGAGGACCTCACGGTCGAGCGCGACCTCCGGCGGTTCAAGTTCGCCGTCGAGCAGCGATGGACCGAGCTCGTCTACGACGGGCTCTGGTTCAGCCCGCTCAAGCGGGCGCTGGACGCCTTTGTCGACTCCTCGCAACGGCACGTGACCGGCGACGTCCGGCTCCGGTTGTCCGCGGGCCGGGCGGTCGCGACCGGACGGCGAGGCAGCGGGTCGCTCTACGACTTCGAGCTGGCGACCTACGACACCGGCGACACGTTCGACCAGTCGCTGGCCAAGGGATTCGTCCAGCTGTGGGGCCTGCCGAGCCGGATCGCGGCGCAGCGCGATCAGCGCGGCTCCTGACTGTGCCGCACCCTGACCGCCCCGACGAGCCGACCCGGCTGTGGGGGGCGCGGTTCGCGTCCGGTCCAGCTGACGCATTGCGGGCTCTGTCGGTGTCGACCCACGTCGACTGGCGCCTCGCTCGGCACGACATCGCGGGCTCTCGTGCGCACGCACGCGCCCTGCACCGGGCCGGACTGCTGACCGACGGAGAGCTGCACGCGCTGGTCGACGCGCTGGACGAGCTCGATGCCGATGTCGCAGCCGGCCGAGTGGTCGCCGGTCCCGACGACGAGGACGTGCACACCGCGCTGGAGCGATTGCTGCTGGAACGGGTCGGCCCGGAACTGGGCGGACGGCTGCGCGCGGGCCGGTCGCGAAACGATCAGATCGCGACGCTGATCCGGATGTACCTGCGCGAGCAGGCGCGGTCGATCGCGATGCAGGTCCTCGGGCTGGCCGAGGCGCTAGCCGGTCAGGCCGAACACCACCTCGAGGCGCCGATGCCGGGACGAACGCACCTGCAGCACGCGCAGCCCGTGCTGCTGTCCCACCATCTGTTGGCCCACGCCTGGGCGCTGACGCGCGACGTCGATCGTTGGCAGGACTGGGACCGACGGGCCGCGTTCAGCCCGTACGGTGCCGGCGCCCTGGCCGGCTCGTCGCTCGGCCTCGATCCCCAGATCGTGGCCGCCGAGCTGGGCTTCGCCGGGGCGACGGAGAACTCGATCGACGCCACCGCCTCACGCGACATCGTCGCGGAGTTCTCCTTCGTGTGCGCGATGCTCGCCGTCGATCTCTCGCGGCTGGCCGAGGAGATCGTGCTGTGGGCGACGCGGGAGTTCGGATTCATCACATTGGATGACGCCTACGCGACCGGGTCGTCGATCATGCCGCAGAAGAAGAACCCGGACATCGCCGAACTCGCACGCGGCAAAGCCGGTCGGCTGATCGGTGACCACGCCGGCCTGCTCGCCACCCTCAAAGGCCTGCCGCTCGCGTACAACCGGGACCTCCAAGAGGACAAGGAGCCGGTCTTCGATGCGATCGACAGCCTGCACGTGCTGCTGCCGGCGCTCACCGGGCTCGTGACGAGCCTGGTGTTTCACACCGACCGGATGGCGCTGCTGTCCGCGAAGGGTTACGCGCTGGCGACCGACGTCGCCGAGTGGCTGGTCCGCAACGGCGTGCCGTTCCGAGTCGCCCACGAGATCGCCGGCCGGTACGTGCGGGCGTGCGAAGACCGCGGCGTCGACCTGCCCGATCTCTCCGATTCCGAGCTCGCCGGCATCAGCGAGCACCTCACGCCTGGCGTGCGGGACGTGCTCACCGTCGCGGGCTCGGTGGCGTCCCGGGCCGGATTCGGTGGCACGGCGCCCGCCCGGGTCACTGAACAGCTGGCTCGCCTCCGGGAGCTCGGCGCGTCCCAGTTGCGATGGGCGAGGACGGCCGTGGGTAGCCCGTGACCGTGACCCGCGATCGGCTCGCGCGACCGGCCGCCTGGCTTGCTCCGCGGCTGCTCGGCGCGGTGCTCGTCTCGGTCGTGGACGACACCGAGGTGGCGGTTCGGCTGACCGAGGTCGAGGCGTACTCGGGGCTCGGCGATGCCGCGTCGCACGCCTACCGGGGACGCACTGCCCGCAACCGCGTCATGTTCGGGCCGCCCGGCCACCTCTACGTTTACTTCACCTACGGCATGCACTGGTGCGCGAACATCGTGTGCGGCGTCGACGGCCAGGCCGAAGCGGTGCTGCTGCGGGCGGGTGCCGTCGTACGCGGTGTGGACGCGGCCCGTCGACGGCGCCCAGCCGCCCGCACCGCGGCCGACCTCGCCCGTGGTCCGGCGCGGCTGGCGACGGCCCTCGGCATCACCAGCAAGCAGTACGGCGCCGACCTGTGCTCCGACGCGTCACCTGTCCGGCTGGAGCGGATGCCCCGCTACCGGGCCGCGGCCGTAGCGGCCGGCCCGCGAGTCGGGATCAGGGTCGCGGCCGACCGGCCGTGGCGCTTCTGGCTCGTCGCCGAACCGTCGGTTTCACCGTTCCGCCCGGGCAGCCGCCGAGTCCGAACCGCGACCCGGCAGACTGGCACCCCGTGAGCGAGCGTGGTGGCAGCGTGGGTGAGGTGACGGTGGCGGCCCTGCCGCGGTCGCTACGGGCGGCGCACGAGATCCTCGCGTCCGGCGCGGCGCAGATCCTGCCCGAGAACGGCCTCGCCGAGCGGCTGCTGGCCGCCGACCGTGAGGGCCGCCCGCTTCGGGTCAAGCTCGGCATCGATCCGTCCGGGAGCGAGCTGACGCTCGGGCACGCCGTCGTGCTGCGCAAGCTGCGGCAATTCCAGGAGCTGGGTCACCTGGCGGTTCTCGTCGTCGGCGGGTTCACCGGCCAGGTGGGCGATCCGTCCGGACGCACCGCCACTCGAACGGCGCAAACCGCGGAAGACGTGCGTGCCAACGCCAGCGGATACTTCGCCCAGCTGATGCGGGTGCTCGACGAACAGCGGGTCGAGATCGTCAACAACGCCGACTGGCTGGCGCCGATGGGGCTCAGCGATGTCCTCGACTACACCCGGCAGATCACCGTCGCTCAGCTGCTGGAGCGGGACGACTTCGCCCGCCGTTTTGCCGCCCGCCAGCCCATCACCCTGTCGGAGTTCTTCTACCCGCTGCTGCAAGGCATCGACTCGGTCGAGATCCGCGCGGACGTCGAGCTCGGTGGCACCGACCAGACCTTCAACAACCTGGTCGGCCGGGAACTGCAGCGAGCACGCGGGCAGGCACCGCAAGCCGTGCTCACCGTCCCCCTGCTGGTCGGAACCGACGGCATCGAGAAGATGAGCAAGTCGCTGGGCAATTACATCGCCATCGACGACTCGGCCGGCGAGCAGTTCGGCAAGCTGATGAGCATTCCGGACCGGCTGGTCGGCATGTACGCCCGACTGTGCACCCCGCTGCATCCGCGGGAGGTCGACTCGCTCGAGCAGGCCGCAGCCGCGGGAGGCAGCGCCGCCAACGTGGCCAAGCGGCGCGTCGCGCACGAGGTGGTGCAGCTCTATCACGGTGCAGCCGAGGCGGACGCGGCCGAGAAGCGCTTCGACGCCACGTTCAAGCCCGGCGGCGCTCCCCAGGACAGCCCGGATTTCCCGCTTCCGGCCGAGCCGACCGGTGCACCTGCCGGCCCTGCTGGTCGCGGCCGGACTCGCGGTCAGCACCAGCGCCGCGCGCCGGCTGATCGACGAGGGAGGCGTCCGGCTGGATGGCACCCCCGTCGCGGCCCGAGCCTATGAGGCCGATGCCCCGGATCTCGCCGGCCGGGTCCTGTCGGTCGGAAAGCGCCGCGCAGTCCGGCTCATCGCTCGCTAGGCCGCTTACCGTTTGGTCCGACTCGCCTCGCTAGCTGCCCTAGACCCCGTCGGCTGATGATCGTGGACTTATTGTCGCTCCAGGGCTGTAAGTCCACGATCACGAGCGATCCTCCTCGGGACAGCGGAATCCGAGCCTCACCGGCATGCGAGAAGCGGCTGCGCGAGCGTTGGTACAACCGTACAAATCGGCTATACTTGGACTTACACCGTCGGCTCAGAGGCCGATGTGCAGTAGTCTGCTCCCGTTTGACCGGGCCCCGCCCGACGAGTAGAGTTCTGTGGGTTGCCCCAAAGTCGTCCGAGAGGACGCCGATGGTGTGCGTCCGCTCCTTGAGAACTCAACAGCGTGCCGAAAGTTAGTGCCAAAAAAAGCATAACCTCGTCTGTGTGGTCAATAGACCGCACAAGCGATTCCTTTGGTACAACGAGCAAAAGAATGTCCAGCTCGTATGACCAGTGATCAGCCGCGCAAGCGGCAACTTTCTGGGTCGACATTCCGCACCGTTTCGGTGCGGGCGTCAATATACCTTCACGGAGAGTTTGATCCTGGCTCAGGACGAACGCTGGCGGCGTGCTTAACACATGCAAGTCGAGCGAGGCCCTCACCTTCGGGTGAGGTGCCCTAGCGGCGAACGGGTGAGTAACACGTGGGCAACCTGCCCCTAGCACTGGGATAAGCCCGGGAAACCGGGTCTAATACCGGATATGACGTCGGAGGGCATCCTCCGGCGTGGAAAGGATTCTGGCTAGGGATGGGCCCGCGGCCTATCAGCTTGTTGGTGGGGTAACGGCCCACCAAGGCGACGACGGGTAGCCGGCCTGAGAGGGCGACCGGCCACACTGGGACTGAGACACGGCCCAGACTCCTACGGGAGGCAGCAGTGGGGAATATTGCACAATGGGCGAAAGCCTGATGCAGCGACGCCGCGTGAGGGATGACGGCCTTCGGGTTGTAAACCTCTTTCAGCTCCGACGAAGCGAAAGTGACGGTAGGGGCAGAAGAAGCACCGGCCAACTACGTGCCAGCAGCCGCGGTAATACGTAGGGTGCAAGCGTTGTCCGGAATTATTGGGCGTAAAGAGCTCGTAGGCGGCTTGTCGCGTCGGCTGTGAAAACCTGGGGCTCAACCCCGGGCCTGCAGCCGATACGGGCAAGCTAGAATTCGGTAGGGGAGACTGGAATTCCTGGTGTAGCGGTGAAATGCGCAGATATCAGGAGGAACACCGGTGGCGAAGGCGGGTCTCTGGGCCGAAATTGACGCTGAGGAGCGAAAGCGTGGGGAGCAAACAGGATTAGATACCCTGGTAGTCCACGCCGTAAACGTTGGGCGCTAGGTGTGGGCCACATTCCACGTGGTCTGTGCCGCAGCTAACGCATTAAGCGCCCCGCCTGGGGAGTACGGCCGCAAGGCTAAAACTCAAAGGAATTGACGGGGGCCCGCACAAGCGGCGGAGCATGCGGCTTAATTCGATGCAACGCGAAGAACCTTACCTGGGTTTGACATGTAGGGAAATCTCGTAGAGATACGGGGTCCGTAAGGGCCTTGCACAGGTGGTGCATGGCTGTCGTCAGCTCGTGTCGTGAGATGTTGGGTTAAGTCCCGCAACGAGCGCAACCCTCGTCCTATGTTGCCAGCGAGTCATGTCGGGGACTCATAGGAGACTGCCGGGGTCAACTCGGAGGAAGGTGGGGATGACGTCAAGTCATCATGCCCCTTATGTCCAGGGCTGCACGCATGCTACAATGGCCGGTACAAAGAGCTGCGAGACCGCAAGGTGGAGCGAATCTCATAAAGCCGGTCTCAGTTCGGATTGGGGTCTGCAACTCGACCCCATGAAGTCGGAGTCGCTAGTAATCGCAGATCAGCAACGCTGCGGTGAATACGTTCCCGGGCCTTGTACACACCGCCCGTCACGTCATGAAAGTCGGTAACACCCGAAGCCAGTGGCCCAACCCTTGTGGAGGGAGCTGTCGAAGGTGGGATCGGCGATTAGGACGAAGTCGTAACAAGGTAGCCGTACCGGAAGGTGCGGCTGGATCACCTCCTTTCTAAGGAGCACCTGGCGGTCCGAAAGGAGCGTCCAGAGCCGTTTCGTGGCTATGCAGGCCACGACGGAGCTCATGGGTGGAACACTAACTAGTTCGCGCTTGAGGTCATCGATCTGGCTGTACTGCCACATGTGGTGTGGAAATCAGATCGAGGGCGGCAATCGCGTAGGCACGCTGTTGGGTCCTGAGGGAGCGGAAGAGCCCTCAGGCGTATTCGCACGTCGAATGCGCGCAGGTCCGACACATCGACCCACCGAACGATCCGGACGGTCGTGCTGAGCACGCCGGCCGGCCACGCGGTGACCCGTCGTTGTCGTCGCCCGTACCTTGAGAACTGCACAGTGGACGCGAGCATCTTTGTGGCCAAGTTAATAAGGGCGCACGGTGGATGCCTTGGCACCAGGAGCCGAAGAAGGACGTAGGGGGCTGCGATAAGCCTCGGGGAGCTGCCGACCGAGCTGTGATCCGAGGATGTCCGAATGGGGAAACCCGGCAGGAGTCATGTCCTGTCACCCATGCCTGAACACATAGGGCATGAGGAGGGAACGTGGGGAAGTGAAACATCTCAGTACCCACAGGAAGAGAAAGCAACCGCGATTCCGTGAGTAGTGGCGAGCGAAAGCGGAAGAGGCCAAACCACATACGCGTGATAGCCGGCAGGCGTTGCGTATCTGGGGTTGTGGGGTCGCTTGGCTGGTTCTGCCGAACCAGCAGGGAGTAAGAAAGCGTCGTCGTTAGTCGAAGGACTTGGGAAGGTCCGGCGCAGAGGGTGATACCCCCGTAGACGAAAACACGACGCCTCCCGAGCGTCACCCCAAGTAGCAGCGAGCCCGTGAAATTCGCTGTGAATCTGGCGGGACCACCCGCTAAGCCTAAATACTACCTGGTGACCGATAGCGGACAAGTACCGTGAGGGAAAGGTGAAAAGTACCCCGGGAGGGGAGTGAAATAGTACCTGAAACCGCGCGCCTACAAGCCGTTGGAGCGTCGCTGCACCTTCGCGTGCAGTCGTGACAGCGTGCCTTTTGAAGAATGAGCCTGCGAGTTAGCGTTACGTGGCGAGGTTAACCCGTGTGGGGTAGCCGTAGCGAAAGCGAGTCTGAATAGGGCGAACGAGTCGCGTGATCTAGACCCGAAGCGAAGTGATCTACCCATGGCCAGGTTGAAGCGCGGGTAAGACCGCGTGGAGGACCGAACCCACCAGGGTTGAAAACCTGGGGGATGAGCTGTGGGTAGGGGTGAAAGGCCAATCAAACTTCGTGATAGCTGGTTCTCCCCGAAATGCATATAGGTGCAGCGTCGCGTGTTTCTTGCCGGAGGTAGAGCTACTGGATGGTCTAGGGGGCCTACAAGCTTACCGAAATCAGCCAAACTCCGAATGCCGGTAAGTGAGAACGCGGCAGTGAGACTGCGGGCGATAAGGTTCGTAGTCGAGAGGGAAACAACCCAGATCACCAGCTAAGGCCCCTAAGCGTGTGCTAAGTGGGAAAGGATGTGGAGTCGCACAGACAACCAGGAGGTTGGCTTAGAAGCAGCCACCCTTTAAAGAGTGCGTAATAGCTCACTGGTCAAGTGATTCCGCGCCGACAATGTAACGGGGCTCAAGCACACCGCCGAAGCTGTGACATTCACGCAACAGCCCGCTGGTCACCTTCCGGTGGCTGGCCAGGCGTGTGGATGGGTAGGGGAGCGTCGTATGCCGAAGGAAGCGGCGGGGTAACCCAGCCGTGGACGGCATACGAGTGAGAATGCAGGCATGAGTAGCGAAAGGGGAGTGAGAAACTCCCCCGCCGAATGACCAAGGGTTCCTGGGCCAGGCTAATCCGCCCAGGGTAAGTCGGGACCTAAGGCGAGGCCGACAGGCGTAGTCGATGGACAACGGGTTGATATTCCCGTACCCGCGAAAGAGCGCCCATACCGACCCTGGCGATGCTAAGCGCCAGAAGCTGTGACTCCTTCGGGACGATCGGTGGATCGCGCGATCCAGACCAGTAGTAGGTAAGCGATGGGGTGACGCAGGAAGGTAGTCGTACCAGTCAGTGGTTGTACTGGAGCAACGTTGTAGGGCGTGGTGTAGGCAAATCCGCACCACACATACCTGAGAACGGACGCATAGCCGATTGCGGCGAATTCGATGATCCTATGCTGCCAAGAAAAGCCTCTAGCGAGCTCTTAGCGGCCCGTACCCCAAACCGACACAGGTGGTCAGGTAGAGAATACCAAGGCGATCGAGAGAACTGTGGTTAAGGAACTCGGCAAAATGCCCCCGTAACTTCGGGAGAAGGGGGGCCAGTTAGCGTGACGGGACGTGCTCCCCGAGCGCTGGCCGGCCGCAGAGACCAGCGAGAAGCGACTGTTTACTAAAAACACAGGTCCGTGCGAAGTTGAAAAACGATGTATACGGACTGACGCCTGCCCGGTGCTGGAACGTTAAGGGGACGGGTTAGCACTTCGGTGCGAAGCTCAGAACTTAAGCGCCAGTAAACGGCGGTGGTAACTATAACCATCCTAAGGTAGCGAAATTCCTTGTCGGGTAAGTTCCGACCTGCACGAATGGCGTAACGACTTCTCGGCTGTCTCAACCACAGACTCGGCGAAATTGCACTACGAGTAAAGATGCTCGTTACGCGCGGCAGGACGGAAAGACCCCGGGACCTTTACTACAGCTTGATATTGGTGCTCGGTTCGGCTTGTGTAGGATAGGTGGGAGACTGTGAAGCTGACACGCCAGTGTCGGTGGAGTCAACGTTGAAATACCACTCTGGTCGAATTGGGTGTCTAACCTCGGTCCGTAATCCGGATCAGAGACAGTGTCAGGTGGGTAGTTTGACTGGGGCGGTCGCCTCCCAAAATGTAACGGAGGCGCCCAAAGGTTCCCTCAGCCTGGTTGGCAATCAGGTGTCGAGTGCAAGTGCACAAGGGAGCTTGACTGTGAGACAGACATGTCGAGCAGGAGCGAAAGCTGGGACTAGTGATCCGGCACCGGCAGGTGGAAGCGGTGTCGCTCAACGGATAAAAGGTACCCCGGGGATAACAGGCTGATCTTCCCCAAGAGTCCATATCGACGGGATGGTTTGGCACCTCGATGTCGGCTCGTCGCATCCTGGGGCTGGAGTCGGTCCCAAGGGTTGGGCTGTTCGCCCATTAAAGCGGTACGCGAGCTGGGTTTAGAACGTCGTGAGACAGTTCGGTCCCTATCCGCCGCGCGCGCAGGAGATTTGAGAAGGGCTGTCCTTAGTACGAGAGGACCGGGACGGACGAACCTCTGGTGTGCCAGTTGTTCCGCCAGGAGCACTGCTGGTTGGCTACGTTCGGAAGGGATAACCGCTGAAAGCATCTAAGCGGGAAGCTCGCTTCAAGATGAGATCTCCCATCCTTTATGGAGTAAGGCCCCCGGCTAGACCACCGGGTTGATAGGCCGGAAGTGGAAGTGCGGTAACGCATGAAGCTGACCGGTACTAATAGGCCGAGGACTTGCCACATACCCAATTCGAGCCGGCTTCGTGCGGGTTCGAGCGTCGCGTCCACTGTGCGGTTCCCGAGGTACGGTCCGCGCCCTGTCGAGGGCGATGGGACTCTATCTCCATAGCGTTTCGGCGACCATAGCGAGAGGGAAACGCCCGGTCCCATCCCGAACCCGGAAGCTAAGCCTCTCAGCGCCGATGGTACTGCGCGGGCCACTGCGTGGGAGAGTAGGACGTCGCCGGACACAATGTGGACGAGGGTCGTTCGGTTCGCCGAACGGCCCTCGTTTTCTCGTGACCGGGCCCGGCCGGCTGACTGGAGGCACGTCATGGCCCGCGAGCCGAGTCGCAATGACCGGACGCCTCGCCGATCATCCCGGGATGGGTCCGCCGGGTCGGCCGCCTCCCCCCGCGGCGAGCCTTCCCGTGCCGGGCAGGGCGGCCGAAGCAGTAGCGAGCCTTCTCGTGCCGGGCAGGGCGGCCGAAGCAGTACCGAGCCCTCCCGTCGCGGGCAGGGCGGCCGAGGTGGTCAGTCAGCCGGGAGCGAGTCGTCCCGTCGCAAGCCGAGCGTTCGCGCCCAAGGCGAGCGAGACCGACAGCCGGCCGGCCACCGTGGCGACTCCGGCCGCGCTGCACACCCGGCTGGCCGCACCGCGCGCTCGTCCGGCACTCAGGACAGCCAATCTGCCGCTCAGCGCGAACCGGCCATCCCAGACGGCGCCACCATCCATCTTCTGGATAGGGAGGTGCGGGCCGATCTGCGCAGTCTGTCGAAGCCGACCGCCGAGATCGTTGGTGCCCACCTCGCCGCGGCCGGCGAACACCTCGAGGACGATCCGCTCCGGGCCCTCGAGCACGCGCGCGCCGCTCGCGCCCGAGCGGCTCGGATCGGTGTCGTTCGGGAAGCGGTCGGCATCGCGGCCTACCGCGCGCAGCAATGGGCCGAGGCGCTCAGCGAGTTGCGCGCGGCCCGGCGGATCACCGGAGATCCCCGCAACCTCGCCGTGATCGCGGATACGGAACGCGCACTCGGTCGCCCGGCTCAGGCATTGCGCCTGCTCGATGATCCGGACGTGGCCCGTTTGGATGGAGAAACCCGAGCGGAGCTGCTCATCGTCGTCGCCGGGGCGCGGCGGGACCTCGGTCAAATGGATGCTGCCCTGGGCGTGCTGGCCCGCGGCGGGCTCGATACCCAACGACCGCGGCCGGGTTCCGTGCGTCTCTGGTACGCCTACGCCGACGCGCTGCAAGCCGCCGGCCGACTCGATGATGCAGCTCGCTGGTTCGCGGCCTCCGCCGCGCTCGACCCGGCCGGCGAAACGGACGCGGCCGAGCGAGCCGCCGCGTTGCTCTAAAAGGGTGCCGTCTGACGGCGGGGTCTTTCGGACGACACAGCGGGCGATGCTGACCGCTGGGCTGGCACGATCGTCAGCTCCAGCCAGCTCGCCGATGCCTACGGTGTCACCGATACCGACAGCAGCAAGACGGACTGCTGCGGCCACCTGCCGGCCTATGGCTGGGACCGAGAGGACGGCGAGGGCATTGACCGGTTCCGCTGATTCAGGCGCCGCGGATGACACCAGTACGAGCACCGTCTCGCATAAGCCTGGGCGCGAGCTCGACGACCCGAAGGAACTGCTGCTGGGTTTCCTGGACTATTACCGGTCAGTCATCATCCGCAAGATCGACGGCTTGACAGATGCGGAACTGCGGGCGAGCCGCCTGCCGTCAGGCTGGACGCCGCTGGAGCTGCTCAAGCACCTGGCCTACATGGAGCGGCGGTGGCTGCGCTGGGGATTCCGCGCCGAGCAGCTTCCCGATCCGCACGGCGACGAAGACCCGGCCGGGCGCTGGCACGCCGGGCCAGGCGACACCGCCGCCAGCCTCGTCGCCGCGCTCCACGCCGTCGGCGAGCAAACACGGGCCATTGCCTCCGCAGCCGAGCTGACCGATATCAGCGCTCCGGGCGGCCGGTTCAGCGACGATGATCGGCCACTGCCGACGCTCGCATGGATCCTCATTTACGTGCTGCAGGAGTATGCCCGCCACGCCGGGCACTTGGACGTCGCGCGGGAACTGATAGACCGTACAACCGGAGAATGACCCGGCGTCGACGGCTGGCGTCACCAGCCCGAGGCTGGCGTTGTACGACACGATGTTCTCAGAGCATGATCACGGAGATAAGCAGGAAGGCCTGCATTCGTGGAGATGGGTGATGTAGCACGCGTGGCCGGGGCGTTGGCTGGTGTCCGCTTGTCCACGCCAGAAGGGCGGGCTGAGTGGCGGTACCACGGCAGGCTGATAGCGCGGCAGCTCGACGACACGCGCTTGGTGATTCGCGCCGATTTCGACTTCCGCGACTCTATGCTGGGGGACTTTCCGGAGACCTTCAGCGTCCCGACCCGGTACATCAAACACATGATGGTCGTCGCGGATCTGTCCAGGGGCGACGCTGGTGCCATCGAGGATGCACTCGAGGCAGCGTGGCAGCTTCAGCGGAGCGCCGGCTGACAGCGCCTTCCGCCCCGGGGCCCGGCAGAGCCGGTTAGCGTTTCATGATGGGTTCGCGGCCTCAGCCGCGCTCGACCCGGCCGGGAAACGGACGCGGCCGAGCGAGCCGCAGCGTTGCTCTCAAGGTGCTGTCTGACGGCGGCCTTTTTCGGATGACACAGCACATGGCACTGACAAGTTCCCGCACGGCCGTCCACACCCCAGGGCGCGGTCCACACCGCTTCCTCGGCCGCCTGACTGTCGTCGGCGTCACGACGATTCTCGTATGACCTGACGAGGGCTAAGACACGGGGCTGGTTGAGGTAGCGCCCGTGTTCTGGGGCTCGTAGGCCTGCCTCTTGACGGCCTGGATTCCGCTTCAGCCGCAACGGCCGACCCGCATCGGCATCACCAGCCCCTCGCTCGGACTGGAATGACACCGGAGTAACAGCCGCTGTTCGGCTGCTGTCATGTCCGAGCGAGTAGACCGGTGTTCGCCGCGGCGCGCGGGCCAACTCAGCCGCCGCGGACCAGCAGGTCCGTCAATGAGACCGAGCGCCGAGGGAGCAGCATCATGACCAGTCGAGTGGCGATCGGCGGCATCGCCGCCGCAGCAGTGATCGCGGGGACGACCGGTGCTGTGGCGTTGGCCGGCCCGTCGAGCGCGCCGACCCCGAAGACAACCGCCAGCCGGGGCATCGCGGCTGACCCGAACGTCGCTCGGGTCGCCGCACAGCTCGGCGTTTCCGCCAACCGTTTGCTGCAGGCGCTGCCCAAGGCCAAGTTGGCGGCGGCGGCAGACGGATCCCTGACCGGTGATGCGGCCGCAAGAGCGGTCGCCGCGGACCTTGGTGTCAGCCCGGCCCAGGCCCAGCGCGCGCTGCGGGAACTACTCGGTGCAGCGGCGCCTGGCTCCGGCGGCAAGTCGGCCACACGCCTGCCTCCCGACGCGGCACTCTCCGCACTGGCGGTCAGGCTCCGCGTGTCCACCGCTCGGGCTGCCGAGGTCCTCGACGCTCTCAACCGGATGGCCAACCCGGGTCACGGGGTCGACCCTGCCAGCCCGGCATTCGCAGCATTCGCGCGCAGCCTTGGCAAGACACCCGGCGAGCTCGCCCAAATCCTCGACGGATGGAAGCGGGCACTGGGCTCCACACTGTCGCAATCCCCTTCACCGCGGCAGGCCACCCCATCACCGGCCGCGTCCTGATGTCACTAGGGTTTGCCCGACCACGATCAGACCGCCCCGTGCCGCGCATTCGGGTTACTCCTGAGCGCTCCTGGGTGCCTCACCAGCCTCACCGGTACCACCAGCGCGCGGGAAGCGACGCTGGGCAGAGCGGACGCTGGGCAGAGCCGGATGGGACGCGTCGCTGGGCAGAGCCCGCACGGGAACGCGGCCGAGCGAGCCGCCGCGTTGCTCTAAAAGGTGCCGTCTGACGGCAGGGTCTTTCGGACGACACAGCACATGGCACTGACAAATTCCTGCACGGCCGTCCACACCGCAGGGCGCCGTCCACAGGCCGCTTTCTGGGCGGCCTGACTGTCGTCGGCGTCACGACGATTGTCGTATGAGCGAATCCGAAACGCCGGCGTACGAGCCGGCCAACCATGTCTTCCTCCGGGGAACGGTCGCCAATGCTCCGGTGGTCCGGACGCTGCCGAGTGGCGACCAGCTGTGCGCGTTCCGCCTCACCGTCCCGCGACCACCGGGCGATTCACCCGGCAGCCGGGTCCGGGTCGACAGCATCGACTGTGCCAGCACCCGGGCTATCGTGCGGCGGGCCGCGCTTCGGTGGGCACCGGGCGATGTCGTCGAGGTGACCGGCGCGCTGCATCGCCGGTTCTGGCGAACATCGGGCGGGACGCCGGCCAGCCGCTACGAGGTAGAGGCGGCGACTGTCCGGCGCGCGGTCAGTCCTGGTCGACGAGCCGGCGCATGACCAGTCCCGACGCCGGTTTCGGCGTGAACAGGGTGGACTTGCGGGGCATCCGTGCCCCGGCCGCCGCGATGGCGGCCACGGCGGCGGTCGGAGTTGGTCGCAGTAGCACGGCGGTACCGCCGGAGCGTGACGCTTCGGCGACGGCCTCGCTGACGCTGTGGGCGTATCCGACGGTGTCGGCGGTGTCCCGCAGTGCCCACACCCGTTCGACCAGTCCTCGGTGCAGCACAGTCACGTCAAGATCGGCCAGTTCGGTGGGCTCGCCATCGATTCGCAGATCGGCGACGAGGGTCGGATCCAGGCCGTGGACGATCGCGCTTGTCCGGCCATCGGTGAGCACGGCCGCGAATCCAGCATCGCCATCCAGGTCGGTCAGCCCGGCTTCGGCACTGTCCACAGCCGTGACAGTGGCGACACGCTGCGCTCGGTCGAGGGCGTCGCTGAGCGGGAACCCGACCAGTATCCGGTGGATCGCATGGACTTGTGGCCCGTAGGCGGTGGAGTCGACCAAGAGCGCAAGGCCGCGATCCCACGGGCCGGGCCCGGTCGAGTTCCTCATCTCACGCTGGAGTTCGCGGTACGTCGCGTACCGGTGATGGCCGTCGGCGATGAGGGCCCGACGCATCGCCAGATCGTCATCGACTGCCGCGTGCAGCAGTGGGTCGGTGATGCCCCATAGCCGGTGTCTGGTCTGGTCCGGCGTTACCGCCGTCGCGAGCGGGTCGACATCGGCCGCGCTGGCGACGATCTGGGACGCGGCGCCACCGCCGTCGTAGACCAGGTAGATGGGTTCAAGGTCTGCACCCGTCGCCCGCATGAGCGCGAGCCGGTCGGCGACCGGCCCGGCCATGGTGTTTTCGTGCGGAAGGACGACGCCGTCTGCCGGGTCGCGTAACTCGAGTGCCCCGAGCAGCCCTCGCGTTGTCACCCCGTCGGCGGTCTCCATCTCGTACACATACAAGGTCGGATCTGGATCGACGCGGTACAGCCCAGTGGAAATCCACCGCTCCAGCCGAGCCGCCGCTCGGGCGTACGGATCGCCGGGCTCGTCCGTGGTCGCCCGGCCGGGCTCGGCACCCCGAGGCAGGATCACGCTCACCGCATTGTCCGCGTCGGCGGCGAGTAGGGCCGATCGATCAGCCTCGCTGATGACGTCGTAGGGAGGACACAGCAGTCGGCCGAGCCGGTCGGACTCGACGGCCGGGCGGAGCCCCCGCATGGGCGCGAGCGAGAGTCCACCGGTAACGCGAGATGCCGGTGGACTCGGATGTCCGCTGCCCATGGCCTGCGATCGTAGTCAGCCGACCGCCTAGTCTTCGGGGCGCGGCTTCGGTCATCACGCCGGACCCCGAACCCGGGGCGTGAGCGACTCATCGAACCGGGAGTGGGCGACCTGTGGACACGGCACGAGAGCGCACGCTGCGCGGATCGGCGACCCCGTTGGCGTCCGGCTACGACGTGGCCTTGCTCGATCTGGACGGGGTGGTCTACCTGGGTCGGGCCGCGGTGCCCGGCGCGCCGGAGGCGCTCGCCCAGGCCCGCGAGCAGGGCATGCGGTTGGCGTTCGTCACCAACAATGCGGCCCGCACGCCGGACGAGATCGCTCGCCAACTGCGTGAGCTCGGCGTTCCGGCGCAACCGTGGGAGGTGATCACGTCCTCGCAAGCCGCGGCACATTATCTGGCCGAGCGGCTCCCGACCGGAGCTCGGGTGCTCGTCGTCGGGACGGACGGCCTCATCGAAGCGCTGCGCGAACGCGACCTGGTGCCGGTGTTCAGCGCGGACGACGAGCCAGCGGCAGTCGTGCAAGGCTATTCGCCGGACACGAACTGGCGCATGCTGGCCGAAGGCGCGGTCGCGATTGGGCGCGGCGTTCTCTGGGTCGCCACCAATGTCGACGCGACCCTGCCGTCGGCGCGCGGGCCGTTGCCCGGCAACGGATCGCTGGTCGCGGCGTTGCGGCACGCGACCGGTGCCACCCCGGTGGTGACCGGGAAGCCGGAGCCGACGATGCATCGGGAGACGGTCGAGCGATCGGGCGCGCGGCACCCCATCGTGGTAGGTGATCGGCTGGACACGGACGTCGAGGGCGCGAGGGCGGTCGGTTGTCCCAGCCTGCTGGTGCTCAGCGGGGTGACGACTCCGGCCCTGCTGCTTGAAGCGCCAGAGCATCTCCGCCCGGACTACCTGGCGGCCGACCTCGGCGGACTGCTGCTCGTTCACGCCGAGCCGATCGTCGACGGAACCGAGGTCCGATGCGGGGCGTGGTCGGCTACTCGGGGCGGCCGCGGCTACACGTTGCGCGCGATGGCGCCGTCGACCGGCCCGTCGACTGCCGACGAGCTCGATGCACTGCGGGCCCTGTGCGCGGCAGCCTGGAGCACGTCGGGTGGACCGCGTGCCGTGACCGTCCAGGCGGCGGACGCCGACGCCGAGGCGACGCTGGCTCGACTCTGCTTGAGTCGACCACTGGAGTGACACCGAGATCTACCAAGCCGCGTGGCCGCGACTAGAGGATCGAGCGCAGCTTGAGCAGGTCGAAGATATTCGCGTCCACGGTTACCCCGCCGTTGAGCCAGGCGCTGGCGAAGTTGCGCTGGCCCGAGGTGAGCTCGAGCAGCACGTCGCTCGTCATCGATAGGCGCACCTGCGCGTCCGGCCGCTCGACCTGGCGGATATCGGTCAGCACACCGTCCTTGAGCCGCCCGAGGAAGATCACATCGAGGTCGCGAAGGTGGCAGCTGATCGAGCGGTCGAGCGACGCCTGCTTCTTCGCGCTGTCGTCGGCCGTGGCCAGTTTGGCCGCGAGCTCGTGGAACGCCTGTTCACATTCCTCGACCGTCGCCATGTCGGGTGACCGTACCGGAACGTCGAGCAGGTACCGTCGGGCCGACTGCCAACGCGGGCGATCCGGAGGACCAGTGACCGATCCCGAAGACGCCGCCGCCGCTCCGCCGATCGGTGCGTCGGCTGCGGCGGCGAATGCCCCGAATCAGGTCGACCCGGTCGACGGGACGGCCGACCCGGTCGACTCGCATCTCGAGCCGCTCGCGGAGAGCCTTCGGGCCCAGGTCGCGCGCCTGGACGAGCTGGACGAGCGCCCGGTGGAGGAGCACATCGAACGCTACGAGGCAGTACACGACGAGCTGAATGCCGCCATGCGCGGTATCCACGACCCGGGAGGCTGACGGTCGCGGTGGTCACGCGACGGCGGCGGCTGGACGCCGAACTCGTTCGTCGAGGGCTGGCGCGCTCACGGGAGCAGGCGGCGCAGCTGGTGAACACGGGCCGCGTCCAGGTCCGCGGGATCCCCGCGCGCAAACCGGCAACCGCCATCGACGGAGACACGCCGGTTCGCGTCCTCGACGCCGACGATCCGGGCTATGTTTCGCGGGGCGGCTACAAGCTCGCGGGCGCGCTGGCAGCCTTCCCGCAGATCACGGTCGCGGGCCGGCGGTGCTTGGACGCCGGTGCGTCGACCGGTGGCTTCACCGACGTGCTCCTGCGGGCCGGCGCTGCCCAGGTGATCGCCGTCGACGTCGGCTACGGGCAGCTGGCCTGGCCGTTGCGGCAGGACGCGCGGGTGCGCGTCGTCGATCGGACGAACGTGCGCAGCTTGTCGCCTGACGCTATCGGCGGCCCGGTGCAACTCACCGTCGCCGACCTGTCGTTCATCTCGCTGTCGCTGGTTCTTCCGGCGCTGGTCGCCTGCACGGTGGACGACGGCGACTTGCTGCCGATGGTCAAGCCGCAGTTCGAGGTCGGCCGGGAACGGCTGGGTGCGGGCGGCGTAGTCCGGGAGCCGGCGCTGCGCGTGGACGCGGTGACCGGCGTCGCCGCCGCCGCGGCCCGGCTCGGCTGGTCGATGCAGGGGGTCACCGGTAGCCGGTTGCCCGGTCCGTCCGGCAACGTGGAATTCTTCCTGTGGCTGCGTCGGGCGGCCGGGCCCGTGGACGAGGCGCGGGATCGAGCCGCCATCGAGCAGGCCGTAGCGACCGAGCGCAGGCGGACGAGGCGACGGATCCTCGCGGGAGGAGCCAGAAAGGACGGCCCATGGGTAGGGCGGCGTTGATCGTCGCACACACCTCGCGCGAGCTGATCACGCGCAAGGCTGCCTTCGCCGTCCGCGAGCTGACGCGGGCCGGGTTCGAGGTCCGCATGCTCGAACAGGAAGCTCGCGAGTGCGGCAGCACGGATGTGGTGATCGTGCCGGAGAACCCGTCGGCGGCCGAGAACGCCGAGCTGGTGTTGGTGTTCGGCGGAGACGGCACCTTCTTGCGCGCCGCCGAGTTCGCCCGCCCGGCCCGCGTTCCGATGCTGGGGGTGAATTTCGGCCGGGTCGGATTTCTCGCCGGGGCGGAGCCGGACGCTCTGGTCGAGGCGATGACGGCCGTGGTCGACCGGCGCTATGACGTCGAAGAGCGGATGACGCTCGACGTCTGGGCCGAGTTCTCCGGTCAGACGCTCGCCACCGAGTGGGCGCTCAACGAGGCGTCGGTGGAGAAGAGCGCCCGCGAGCGGATGCTGGAGCTGGCGGTCGCGGTCGACGGTCGAGCCCTGCTGCGCTTCGGCTGCGACGGCGTGCTGTGCGCCACGCCCACCGGATCGACGGCCTACGCCTATTCGGCCGGCGGCCCCATCCTCTGGCCGAGCCTGGATGCGCTCGTCGTGGTACCGAACGCGGCGCACGCGCTGTTCTCTCGGCCGATCGTGGTGACGCCGGAGTCGCGGATCGACGTCGAGCTGTTGCGCCCGGACTATCCGGGCATCCTGAGCTGCGACGGTCGACGGTCGATCCATCTGCCGCCCGGCACCCGGGTCAGCGTTGGCCGCGGAGCGGTACCGATCCGCATCGTGCGCTTGTCGGAATGGAGTTTCGCCGACCGCCTGGTGACCAAGTTCCAACTGCCCGTAGCGGGCTTCCGCGACGGCGGCGACCTCGGACCCGATGATTAACGGCTAGCGTTCTCGATCGTGCTGGAGGAGCTTCGCATCCGCGGCCTGGGCGTCATCGACGACGCCGTGCTACCGCTCGGGCCGGGGCTCACAGTGGTCACCGGCGAGACGGGCGCCGGCAAGACCATGGTCGTCACCGGCCTGCAGTTGCTGTTCGGCGGACGGGGGGATGCGAGCCGGGTACGGGGCGGCCAGGAGCTGGCGATCATCGACGGCCGGCTGCTCCTCGAGCCGCAGTCAGTCGCGGCGCAGCGCGTCGAGGACGCCGGCGGCGAGCTCGACGCGGACAGCGCCCTGGTGTTGCGACGCACCGTCAGCGCAAGCGGACGCTCGCGCGGGTTCGCCGGCGGGGCGCCGGTGCCCGTGTCGGTGCTCGGCGACATCGGCACGTCCCTGTTCTCGGTGCATGGCCAGTCCGACCAGATCCGGCTCACTCGTCCGGTCGAGCAGCGGGGCGCCCTCGATCGGTTCGGGGAGCACGACGTCGCGACGTACGCCGAGCGGTTTCAGGCGTGGCGGTCGGCCGAGGACCGCCTGGCCGACCGGACCGCCAGGGCCGCGGAACTGGCCCGGCAGGCGGACATGCTGCGGCACGGCGTGGCCGAGATCACGGCGGCCGCTCCTGTTGCCGGAGAGGACGCGGAGCTGCGCGCCCTGGCGTCGCGGCTGGCGCACGCGGACGAGCTGCGCCTCGCGGCACGTACGGCGCACGATGCCCTGCTCGGTGATGCCGACGATCCGGCAAGCTATGCCTCCGACGTTGCCACCCTGCTGGGCATTGCCCGGCGGTCCCTGGACATGGAGGCGGGCGACGATCCAGCGCTGGCCGCCATGCGCGATCGCGTCGTCGAGCTGTCCGCCCTCGTCGCCGACCTGGGCGCTGATCTGGTGCAGTACGGCGCCCTCCTGGAGGCGGATCCGGCCCGGCTGGCCGAGGTCGAGGATCGCCGCGCACTGCTGACGAGGCTGACCCGCAAGTACGGGCCAGAGCTGACCGACGTCCTGGCCTGGGCCGAGCAGGCCGAACGGCAGCTCACCGATCTGGACGTTTCCGACGGGGCCCTGGCCGCTCTCGCGGTCGAGCGGGACGCCCTCGCCGGCGAGACCGCACGCCTGGGAAGCGAGCTGTCGGCCGCTAGGCACGTGGCCGCCGATCGGCTCGCGAGCGCGATCTCGGCCGAGCTCGCCGGTCTGGCGATGCCTGACGCGCGGGTGACGGTGACCGTTGCGCCGCGAACCCTGGGCGCTGGGTCTTATCGGCTGGTCGTCGACGGCGCGGAGGCAGCGGCCGGCCCGGACGGGCTGGACGACGTCGAGATCCTGCTACAGCCGCGCCCCGACGCCCCGGCGTTGCCCGTGCAGCGCGGCGCGTCCGGCGGCGAGCTGTCCCGCGTCATGCTGGCCATCGAAGTGTGCCTGAGCGAGGCGGCCAAGGACGCGCCCACCTTGGTATTCGACGAGGTCGACGCCGGGGTCGGCGGACGAGCGGCGGTCGAGGTCGGCCGCCGGTTGGCCCGGCTGGCCCGGGACTACCAGGTGATCATCGTCACCCATCTGCCCCAGGTCGCGGCCTACGCCGATCAGCATGTCGTCATCGACAAGCCGGAGGACGGCACCAGCCGGGGGGTGAGCGCCGTGCGGATCGTCGACGGCGCCGATCGGGTTGCGGAGCTGGCCCGGATGCTCGCCGGAAGCGGTACCGAGACGGCCCGGGACCATGCGGCCGAACTGCTGTCCTCGGCCGCGGCCGACCTCGCCGCCGATTTGACCGCGAACGGAAGGTCACCGGCCCACACGGCCCGCTGACACGGCACAAACCTGACCGCGTGGCGATGAGACGGCGCCCGGCCTTCGTGGCACCATGGAGCCCTATGAAGCTCGCAACGCTGCGCCGCGGGCGCGACGACGGGCTCTCCGGAGTGAGCGGCGTAGCCCGCTTGGACCGCCGGACGAAGCGCCTCGCGGGCCGGCTGAATCCTGGCGACATCGCCATCATCGACCACGTCGACCTCGATCGGGTCGCGGCCGAGTCGCTCGTCGAGGCGAAGGTGGCGGCGGTCGTCAACGCGCAGCCGAGCATTTCCGGCCGCTATCCGAACCTGGGCCCGGATCTCCTGGTCTCCAACGGCATCGTCCTGCTCGACAACGTCGGTGACGAGGTCTTTGCCGCGGTCAAGGAAGGCACCCGAGTCCGGCTGTCCGGTGACACGCTCTTCGTCGGCACCGAGCCGGTCGCGAAGGGCATCGCGCAGGACGTCGACAGCGTCGCCGCGCTCATGACCGAGGCCAAGGGAGGCCTGGCCACCCAGCTCGAGGCGTTCGCCGCCAACACGATGGAGTACATGAAGCGCGAGCGGGCGCTGCTCCTGGACGGGGTGGGCGTCCCCGAAGTACGGACCAACTTCGAGCGTCGACATGTGCTGGTCGTCGTGCGGGGCAACGACTACAAGGCCGACCTCGACGCGCTGAGGAACTACATCCGCGAGTACCGCCCGGTGCTCGTCGGCGTCGACGGCGGGGCCGACGCGCTGTACGAGGCCGGCCACAAGCCGCACGTGATCGTCGGCGACATGGACTCGGTGTCCGACGACGTGCTGACCTGCGGGGCCGAGGTCGTGGTCCATGCCTACCCGGACGGGCGGGCGCCGGGGCTCGCTCGCGTGCAAGACCTCGGCATCGAGGCCGTCACCTTCCCCGCGCTGGGAACCAGCGAAGACATCGCGATGCTGCTGGCCAACGAACGCGGGGCTTCCTTGATCGTCGCCGTGGGGACGCACGCCACGCTCGACGAATTCCTGGACAAGGGGCGGATCGGCATGGCCTCCACCTTCCTGACCAGGCTGCGAGTCGGCGGCAAGCTCGTCGACGCCAAGGGGGTGAGCCGGCTCTATCGGAGCCGGATCTCCACCGGTGCGTTACTGCTGCTGGTCCTGGCCGCCTTCATCGCGATCGGCGCGGCGTTGGCCGTGTCCGATGCCGGCCGCACGTACCTTGACCTTCTCGGCGACAGATGGGATCGCCTCGTCGATTGGATTCAGGGCCTGTTCTCGTGATCTCGTTCCGGTATCACATCGTCTCCATCATCGCGGTCTTCCTGGCTCTTGCTCTCGGCATCGTCGTCGGGACCACGGCGCTGAACGGGCCGATCACGAGCAACCTGCGCAGCGAGGTCGACACGCTCCGCAAGGACCGCACGTCGCTGTCGAGCCAGATCAGCACGCTGCAGGGACAGGTCGGTGACGCGGCCCAGTTCGCGACGACCTATGGTCCGCAGATCGTCAAGGGCACCCTGACCGACAAGGGCGGTGCTGATCGTCGGATTGCCCGGGGCGGACACCGGCCTCAAGGACAACCTCGGCAAGCAGGTTTCGGCCGCGGGCGGCAAGGTTTCCGGGCGGGTGCAACTGACCTCCGATTACTCCGATCCGAAGCGGGCGAGCGACCTGACGGCCCTGGCCACCGGTAACGCCCATCCGGTGGGAATGATCCTTCCGAACACCGACGACGCGGGTGTTCTGGGCGGCTATCTGCTCTCCTGGGTGCTGCTGGGCAAGGGCCAACCCACCGACATCCGATCGGTGCTGACGGCCTTGGCCGGGCTGCACATGCTGAAGGTCGAGAGCAGTGGCGACGTGACGCCGGCCGACCTGGTCGTCATCGTTGCCAACGGCACGCTGGCCGCGGGCTCGGCGATCGGGAAGAGCCAGCTGGCGCTGGTGACGCAGTTCCAGGAACTCGGCGCGAAGGTCGTCGTCGCGGGCGATACGGCGGCGTCCACCGCCGGTGGGGTGATCGCCCTGGTGCGCGCCGACGACGCGGACAAGAGTGCCGTGTCCACCGTCGACAATGCCGACTCGCCACTGGGCCGAGTTTCGGCGATCCTCGCCCTCAACCAGCTGACCAAGTCCCACGTCGGTCACTTCGGCACCGGCAGTGGGGCCTCCAAGCTGTACCCGCAGGCTTCTAGCTAGCGAACTGTGCGCGCACCCGGGCGTCCGGACGCCCTCCGCGCGTCCTCACGGGCAGCCGCCGTCGCAGCGGCCGTCGCTCTCGGGGCTCGTTGCATCGACCCGCTCATCGCCCGACGGATCCCGGCCTGGACCCGAACCAACTACCGCGGGCACCCGGTCACCCTGGCGGGTGGCGCCTCGGCGGTGCTCGGCTCCCTCGCCGGCATCGCCACGCTGCCGGCGAGCGCAACCCGGCGCGCGGCCCTGCTGACCGTCACGGCCGCGGCGACCGCCGGAGCGTACGACGACCTGGTCGCGAGTCACGTCGACGCAGCGGGGGACAAGGGCCTCCGGGGCCATCTAGCCGCCCTTCGCCACCGGCGGGTCTCCGGCGGCGTGGTCAAGGTTGCGGTCATCGGCAGCGCGGCGGCGGTGTCGGCCGCCGGTCTCACCCCTGGCCACGGTCTGTCCCGGATGCTGCGCGCGGGCGTGCGCGCCGTGGTGATCGCCGAGAGCGCGAACGTCGTCAACCTCCTCGACCTGCGGCCCGGGCGGGCCGGCAAGGTGGTCGCCGTCACCAGCCTCGGTCTGCTCGGCGGACCGTTCGGCGGGCTGGCCGGGACCGCCCTCGGCGCGACCCTCGCCGGGCTGTCCGACGACCTCTCCGAACGCACCATGCTCGGCGACTGTGGTGCCAACGCACTCGGCGGGTTGCTCGGCGTGCGGTTGGCGGCGGCCGGCGACCGGTCCGTGGCGATCGCCGGGGTCGCGCTCAGCGCGTTGACGCTGGCGTCGGAACGGTGGAGCTTCAGCGCCGTGATCGACAGCTACCGGCCACTGCGGGTCGCGGACCGACTCGGCCGACGACCGTGACGGGCCGCCGAGGACGGCGTCCGTCGTGACCGGGGGTCGGCCGGCCGGACTCGCGGGTCGCCGGTTACTGCGCGCCGCGGCACTCATCGCGGCCATCACGGCTATCGCGCGGGTCGCCGGCTTCGGCCGCACCGTCGTATTCGGCCGGACCGTCGGTGGCGGATGCGTCGGCGCCGTCTACCAGACCGCCAACACGATCCCCAACATCATCTTCGACATCGTGGCCGGCGGCACGCTGGCCGCACTGGTCGTGCCGCTGGTGGCCCCGGCCTTCGCCGGCCGCGGGCGGGAGGCCGCCGGGCAGCTGCTCTCGGCGCTGCTGACCTGGACGTTGCTGGTAATGACGGTGGTGGCCGTCGCGATCGCCGCGCTGGCGGGCGTGTTGACCGGCGCGCTGATCGGTACCGGACAGTGTGCCGGCGCCCACGCGCTCGCCACCCGCATGCTGCTCGTGTTCGCCCCGCAGGTGATCTTCTACGGTCTCGGCATTGTGCTCGCCGGGACACTGCAGGCCGCCGAGCGGTTCTCCTGGCCGGCGTTGGCGCCGCTGCTCTCCAGCGCGACCGTCATCGTCGCCTACCTGATCTACGGGGTGCTCGCTGGCCCCGGCCGCACGGCCGCGGAGCTGACAACCGGCGAGGAACTCGTACTGAGCCTCGGCACCACGATCGGCGTCGTCGTCCTCGCCGGCTGCCTGGTTCCGGCCGCGACCCGTCTCGGGCTTCGGGTGCGGCCGACGCTGCGTTTTCCGGCCGGCGCCGCCGGGCCGGCCCGGCGCGCGGCGATCGCCGGGGGAGCCACGCTGGGCGCCCAGCAGGCCGCCGCGGGACTGGTGATCTGGCTGGCCAACGACGAGACGATCACCGGCACCATCGTCGTGGTGACGCTCGCCCAAACGGTGTTCCTGCTGCCCTGGGCCGTCCTTGCCGTGCCGGTGGCGACCTCGGCCTTCCCGCGCCTGTCGGGACTGTGGGACGCGGGCGATCGGTCGGCGTTCACCGCGCTGACCGATCGCACGTCGCGGGTCGTGATCGCGGCGGCGGCGCTGGGCACCGCCGCGTTCGTGGCCGCCGCCGAGCCGATCGCCACTGTGCTCCTCGACCCGACCACCACCCCGGCCCACGCTGCGTTCGCGCCCGCGATCGTGGCGTTCACCGCGGGTCTGCTGGGTTGGTCGCTCGTAGCCCTGCTGTCTCGCGCGTTGTATGCCGCCTCGCGCGTCGGCACGGCGGCGCTGGCCCAGGTCGCCGGATGGGCAGTCGTCGTCGCCGCCGACCTGCTGTTCGCGTGGCTGGCCCCGAGCTCGTATCGCGCCGTCGTGCTCGCGCTCGGCAATACTCTCGGCGTGAGTGTCGCCGCGGCCCTACTGATCGGACTGGCCCGCCGGCGCGGTGTGCTGGCCGGCGTGGGCGCGCTGCTCGGGCACGCGTCCCGCGCCGCGGTGGCGGCTGCGGCTGGTGGCGCGGTCGGGTGGAGTGTGGGTCGGCTCGCGCACGGGTCGGGTGTGGTGACGGCCATCGGGCTCGGGCTCGCCGCCGGCGTCCTCGGGATGGCGACCGCGGCCGGCGTACTCGCCCTGATCGACCGTCGGCTGCTCAACCGGGCGCTGCTCGGGCGCGAACTGATCGACCGGCCCCGCCACGACCTAGCCCAACTTCGGTCGGGCGAGCCACCCCGATGAGCCGGTCCACGCCATCCGTCGCCCTGATCCTCGGCCCGAGCACCGGCGGCATCGGCGTCCACGTTCGGATGCTCGTCACCGGGCTCACCGAACGGGGCTGGTCGGTGCAGGTCAGCGGTCCGCCCGCGACGAACGAGCTGTTCGACTTCACCGAGGGCGGAGCGACCTTCCTGCCGGCTCGGATCGCCAGCCCGGCCGGGGATCCGCTGGCCGCGGCGGTACTCCGACGGGACACCCGCGACGTCGACATCCTGCACGCTCACGGGCTGCGGGCCGGGATGGTGTCGGCGATGACCGGACGACGCCCCCTCGTCGTCACGTGGCACAACGTGGTGCTCGCGTCGCCCGGGCTTCGGCGCCGCGCGCTCACTCTCGGGGAGATGACGGTCGCCCGAGCGGCCACGGTGACGCTCGCCGCGTCGGACGACCTGGCGGCACGCGTGCGCGAGCTCGGCGGTCGGGACGTGCGCTACGCGCCGATCGCGGCGCCGGTGCCCCAGGTGCACCGCCCGGCCAGTGAGGTCCGCGCGGCACTCGGTCTCGAGCCCGACCGTCCGCTGGTTGTCTCGGTGGGCCGGCTGCATCGCCAGAAGGGCTACGAGACCTTGATCGACGCCGCTGCCGGGTGGGCTGATCTCGACGCGTTGGTCGTCGTGGCCGGCGACGGCCCGGACGAACTGGAGCTGCGGACGCTGATCGCCGACCAGCGGGCGCCGGTTCGGCTGCTCGGCCGGCGCGCGGACGTGCCCGACTTGCTTGCGGCCGCCGACCTGGTCGTGCTGACCTCGCGGTGGGAGGCGCGCTCCCTGGTCGCGCAAGAAGCCCTGCTGCTCGGCCGTCCGCTCGTGGCCTCGGCCGTCGGCGGCCTGCCGACGCTGCTCGGTGACGGGGCCTGTCTGGTGCCGGCTGGTGACGCCGACGCGCTCGATGCCGCGGTGCGGCGCCTACTGACGAACGAGCGTGAACGGGCCGAGCTGGCCGCTCGGGGCCGCACCCGCGCCGGCGGCTGGCCCACCCCCGAGGACACCGTGACCCAGATTGCGGCGGTCTACCAGGAGCTCACCGGCGTGGCGGGCTGAACGGGGCCCGGACGCTCGTCACCCCGGTGTTAGGGTGGACTTCCGTGGATCGACGGATCGTTGGCCCGGTACCGGCCAGGATCACCGGCCCGCACCCCGGTATGTGACGCCGACCACGGGAGCCTCGTTGGCGAATACGCCACAGCCCACCAAGCACCTGTTCGTCACCGGAGGCGTCGCCTCCTCGCTCGGTAAGGGTCTGACGGCAAGCAGCCTCGGCAGCCTGCTCAAGGCCCGCGGGCTCCGGGTGACGATGCAGAAACTCGACCCCTACCTCAACGTCGATCCCGGGACCATGAACCCGTTCCAGCACGGTGAGGTCTTCGTGACCGAGGACGGCGCCGAGACGGATCTCGACATCGGCCACTACGAGCGTTTCCTGGACACCGATCTGGCCGGATCGGCGAACGTCACGACCGGACAGGTGTACTCGACCGTGATCGCCAAGGAACGCCGCGGGGAGTATCTCGGCGACACGGTGCAGGTCATCCCGCATATCACCAACGAGATCAAGCGGCGCATCCGGGCGATGGCCGATCCCGGGCCGGACGGGCGGGCGCCGAATGTCGTGATCACCGAGATCGGCGGAACGGTCGGCGACATCGAGTCGCTCCCCTTCCTCGAGGCCGCGCGCCAGGTCCGTCACGATGTCGGCCGGGAGAACTGCTTCTTCCTGCACGTGTCGCTGGTGCCTTACCTGGCCCCGTCGGGTGAGTTGAAGACCAAGCCGACGCAGCACTCCGTCGCCGCACTGCGCAGCATCGGTATCGCCCCGGATGCGGTGGTGTGCCGCAGCGACCGGGAGCTGCCGGAGAACGTCAAGCGCAAGATCGCCCTGATGTGCGACGTCGATGCCGAGGCGGTCGTGTCGGCCACCGACGCGCCGAGCATCTACGAGATTCCCCGCGTACTGCACGCCGAGGGCCTCGACGCCTACGTCGTGCGCCGGCTCGGACTCCCGTTCCGGGACGTCGACTGGACGGCCTGGGGTGACCTGCTCGACCGGGTGCACAACCCGAAGCAGGAAGTCACCGTGGCGCTCGTGGGCAAGTACGTCGACCTGCCGGACGCCTACCTGTCGGTGACCGAGGCGCTACGAGCCGGAGCGTTCGCCCGACGGGCCAAGGTGACGATCAAGTGGGTGCCCTCTGACACGTGCGAGACGCCGGCCGGGGCATCGGCCGCGCTGGGCGCCGTCGATGGCGTGGTCATCCCCGGCGGTTTCGGCATCCGGGGCATCGAGGGCAAGGTCGGCGCCGCGCGCTACGCGCGAGAGCGGGGTGTCCCGATCCTCGGGCTCTGCCTCGGGCTGCAGTGCATGGTGATCGAGACGGCTCGGCATCTCGCCGGGCTGGAGTTCGCGAACTCGGCCGAGTTCGATCCGTCGACCCCGGAACCGGTCATCGCCACGATGGCCGACCAGGTCGACATCGTCGCGGGCAACGCCGACCTGGGCGGAACGATGCGGCTGGGATCGTATCCGGCGCTGCTGGCCCACGGCTCGCTCGTCGGTGAGGCCTACGGCGTGCCCGAGGTGTCCGAGCGGCATCGGCATCGGTACGAGGTCAACAACGCCTACCGGGACCGCCTCGAGACCGCCGGCCTCGTGGTATCCGGCGTGTCGCCCGACGGCCGGCTGGTCGAGTTCATCGAGCTGCCCCGGGAGGTGCATCCGTTCTTCGTCGCCACCCAGGCGCACCCCGAGCTGAAGTCGCGCCCTACGCGGGCCCACCCGCTGTTCCGTGGGTTGATCGACGCCGCCCTGGCCTACAACGCGGCCGAACGGCTGCCCGTCGAGATACCGGACGACGGCGCCCTGGCCGAGACGCTGCGGGCCGCCAACGGGGTGGCGAGCCGGCCGGCCGCGGTGACCTGGTGAGCGAACCCGGCTATCCCGTCGTCGCCTCCACTCCCATCTATCACGGCCGGGTGGTGTCGCTCCGCAAGGACGACGTGCTCATGAGCGACGGCGTCGTGGCCGTCCGCGAGGTCGTCGAACACCCCGGTGCCGTGGCCGTCGTCGCGCTCGACGACGACGAGCAGGTCGTGCTCGTGCACCAGTACCGTCACCCGGTCCGCGCCTTCCTGTACGAGCTGCCGGCCGGCCTCCTGGACGTTCCCGGGGAGGATCCCGTGGCCGCCGCCCGGCGCGAGCTGTTCGAGGAGACCGCGCTGCTCGCCGAGAACTGGTCAGTGCTTCTCGACATCTACACCTCACCGGGCATGACCGACGAGATCGATCCGGATCTATCTGGCCCGAGGCATCTCCGAATCCGCCGACCGGTTCCAGCCCGAAGCCGAGGAGATCACCATGACCGTGGTTCGGCTGCCGCTGGCCGAGGCGGTCAGCCGGGTGCTGGCCGGCCGGATCACCAACGCCGCGGCCGTCGCCGGGATCTGCGCCACTGCGCTCGCCCAGGGCGCCCAGTGGCGGCCGCTGCGACCGACCGATGCGCCCGGGCCGGCCGACCCGGGCCGCGCGGCGTCGTGACCGCCACCCGGCCGGCGACCGTGCGGGGCCCGGATCAGCTCGCTCCGACTCGGGTGGTGAACGGCTATCTCGACCATCTGGCGGTCGAGCGCGGCGTCGCCGCCAACACGTTGCTGTCCTATCGGCGTGACCTGGGCCGATACCTCGAGTACCTCGACGCGCGCGGCCGGGCGTCGCTCGGGGAGGTCGACGCGCCCGTCGTCAGCGGATTCCTGGCCTACCTGCGGTCCGGGGACGATGAGCATCCAGCGTTGTCCGCCCCGTCGGCGGCGCGGGCCGTGGTCGCCGTCCGGGGCCTGCACCGGTTCGCGGTGCGGGAAGGCCTGCTGGCCGTCGACGTCGCGCACGGCGTCCGCCCTCCGACGGCCGCCCGGCGGCTACCCAAGGCGATCAGCGTCGACGACGTCGAGCGGTTGCTCTACGCGGCCGGTCTGGACGGGACCCCGCTCGCCATCCGGGATCGCGCGCTGCTCGAACTGCTGTACGGCACCGGCGCTCGAATCTCGGAAGCGGTCGGCCTCGCCGTCGACGACGTGGACCTGGCCGAGCGCACGGTGCTGCTCGCCGGCAAGGGTGGCAAGCAACGCCGAGTACCGGTGGGATCCTTCGCGGCCCGAGCCGTCGAGGCCTACCTGGTGCGAGTGCGGCCGGCGCTGGCTGCGACCGGCCGGGGCACCCCGGCGTTGTTCCTCAACGCCCGGGGCGGGTCGCTCTCGCGCCAGTCGGCCTGGACGGTGCTGCGGACCGCCGCAGACCGCGCCGGCCTGGCAGCCGGCATCTCGCCGCACACCCTCCGCCACTCGTTCGCGACCCACCTCATGGAGGGCGGCGCGGACGTGCGCGTCGTGCAGGAACTGCTCGGCCACGCCTCGGTGACCACGACGCAGATCTACACCCTCGTCACCGTCGATCAGCTGCGCGAGGTCTACGCCGCGGCGCACCCCCGCGCCCGCTGACGCGTCACGGCCGCGGGGGCGCCTCCGTGGGTCGGGCCTGATCGTCGGCCGTCGCCGCAGCCGCTTCGTCCTCCTCGGTCTCGGCCTCGTCCTCCTCCGGTGGGCCGATCGCCGCAGCCAGGACGCCGGAATTGGGCAGCTTGACCTCGCCGACGTCGGTCAGGAGCACGGTGTACATAACGCCGGCGTCGACGACGACTCCGGTGAACGCACCGCCCATGCCGCCGTTGTGGATGGTGACCCGTTGCCCCGGCACGTAGGGCCGGGCGAGCAGCAGCACCAGACCGGCGAAGTAGTTGCCCAGCGTCTGCTGCGCGGCCAGGCCGATGATGGCGCCGACCAGGGCACCGCCGACCAGGAGGCTGGCGGGGTTGACGTTCAGCAGGGCGAGCAGGCCGAAGACGATCAGCAAGTAGCCGGCCGTGATGGCGACGAACCGCAGGATGGTCGCCGCTGGCGCGCCGATCCGGGGCTGGCTGAGGGCCACGATGTCCCGACCGGCCGACCGGACGGCGCTCACGCCCAGCACGACGAAGGCGGCGGTAAGACCGATGACTAAGTAGCGATAGCTGTCCTGCCGATGGATTCCGCCGAGGTTGACGCCGGCAATCAGCGCTGCCAGCGCCAGTGTCCCGGTGATCAGGCTTCGGCGAAAGTTCGGTCGCGGAGCCGGCGGAAAACCGTTCTCGGTCGGCGCCCGAAGTTCACTCACGCCGGGCCCCAGTCCCTCGCTCGCTCATGTGACGTTTCTACGGGATCGCCAATTCCGGTCAGTGTGGTGGTCGTTCGCCACGCGTGGCGACGATCCTCGGGCCGTCGGCTGAGGTAGCCTCGCCCGGAGCATCAGGTTGACCGGATCGGGCTAGGGGGTTGCGGCGCCAGATGACCTCAACTCCGCGCGACTCATTCGTCGCCCTCGACATGTCCGCCGGACCACCCGAACTCGACCCGACCGTCGTGATCGTGGAGGCCGCCACCGTGCCGTCGGAGACCGCCACGCCGGCCGATGACCCGGTCCGGCAGGTCGATCCCGCGCTCGCGCGGCAACACCGCGACACGCCTGACCCGCCGCCGCTGGACCGGCACGGCCCCGCGCGAATCATCGCGCTGTGCAACCAGAAAGGCGGCGTCGGCAAGACCACGACGGCCATCAACCTGGGGGCGGCGCTGGGCGAGTACGGGCGCCGGATCCTGTTGGTCGACTTCGACCCGCAAGGTGCCCTGTCCGTGGGCCTGGGCATACAGCCGCAACGGCTGGAGCGCACCGCCTACAACTTGATCATGGAGCGCGACGTCACGCTCGAGGACGTCCTGCTCAAGACGAGCGTGCCGGGTGTCGATCTACTGCCCAGCAACATCGACCTGTCCGCCGCCGAGGTGCAGCTCGTCAACGAGGTCGCGCGCGAGCAGACGCTGGCCCGCACCCTGGCGCCGGTGCTCGACGACTACGACATCGTGCTGATCGACTGCCAACCGTCGCTCGGCCTGCTGACAGTCAACGCGCTGACCGCCGCACACGGCGTGATCATCCCGCTGGAGTGCGAATTCTTCAGCCTGCGGGGCGTCGCACTGCTCATCGATACGATCGATAAGGTGCGAGAACGTCTCAACCCCAAGTTGAGGATTGATGGCATTCTGGCCACGATGTACGACGGTCGCACGTTGCACGGGCGCCAGGTCTACGCCCGAGTGGTCGAGGCGTTCGGCGACGAGGTGTTCGACAGCGTCATCTCCCGCACCGTCCGCTTCCCCGAGACGACCGTCGCGGGCGAGCCCATCACGAGCTGGGCCCCGACCTCGGCCGGAGCTGCCGCCTATCGGCACCTGGCGCGCGAGGTCCTGGCCCGCGTCGCCTCCGGGTGACCAAGCGAGCGTCGCCGGTGCCGGATTCCCGCGAGAACGCATCGCGGCTGCAGGGGACGCCGGTATACGGGCCCGGCGGGGTTAGCCAATGAGCCTGTCGGCCGAGGACGCCGTCGCGATCGAGTCGCTGGCCGCGGAGGCCGGCTTGGTCTCGTCGGAGCCGGCCGACGGCCGATTTCACGTGACGCTGGACAACTTCGACGGTCCGTTTGATCTGCTGCTGAGCCTGATCAGTCGTCGCCAGCTGGACGTGACGGAAGTCGCGTTGTCACAGGTCACCGACGAGTTCATCGCGTATCTCGGTTCGGCCGGCGAGTGGGATCTCGGGCAGGCAACAGAGTTCCTCGTCGTCGCAAGCACCTTGCTCGATTTGAAGGCCGCGCGACTTCTACCGGCGGCCGACGTCGACGACGAGGAGGACATCGCGCTGCTCGAGGCGCGGGACTTGCTGTTCGCCCGGCTGCTCCAGTACCGCGCCTACAAACTTGCCGCGACCTATCTGGCCGAGCTCGAACGGGCTCAGGCACCGCGGTTCGGAAGGTCGGCGACCATCGACGCCGAGTTTCGGGCGCTGCTGCCCGAGGTCGTCCTGTCGATCAGCCCGATGCGGTTCGCTGCGCTGGCCGCGCATGCACTCGCGCCGCGACCGGTGCCCCAGATCCCGATTGACCACGTCCACGCCCCGCGGGTCAGCGTCGGCGAGCACATGGCGGTGATCAGAGAGCGGCTGCGGCGGCACGGCACCGCGACCTTCCGATCACTCGTGGCCGATTGTGGGACCACGCTGGAGGTCGTCGCCCGATTCCTGGCCCTGCTCGAGCTCTACCGTGACGGCGTGGTCGCCTTCGACCAGGTTGCGGCGCTGTCCGACCTGCGGGTGCGCTGGACCGAAACGCCGGCCGCGCTCGCCGAGCCGGCCGAACAGCGCCGGGCGTTCGTCGACGAGGAGTACGGGTGACGGAGAACGAGCCACCGAAGGAGCCGCCCGGCTCGGGGCCTGCACCCCCACCGCTCGACGCGGGCATGTCCCTGTCCGCGGCCCTCGAGGCCGTGCTGTTCGTCGTCGATACGCCGGTTGCTGTCGGCGCGCTGGCGACCGCATTGCAGCGTTCCGCGCAGGACATCGAGGCCGGCCTGGCCACGTTGCGCGAGTCGCTGGACGCACGTGGGAGCGGGCTGGAGCTACGTCGGGTCGCAAGCGGCGTGCGGCTGTACACCAGACCCGAGTACGCGCCCTGGGTGACGTCGTTCCTGCTCGAGGGACAGCGCAGCCGGCTGAGCCAGGCCGCCCTGGAGACGCTCGCGGTGATCGCCTACCGCCAGCCGGTCACGCGGGCGCGGATCTCGGCCATCCGCGGGGTCAACGTCGACGGTGTGGTGCGCACCTTGACCTCCCGCGGGCTGATCGTCGAAACCGGTACCGATCCCGACACCGGCGGCGGGCTGTACTGCACGACCGACCTGTTCCTCGAGAAGATGGGCCTGCAGTCTTTGGCCGAGCTGCCCTCACTGGCCCCCTTGCTGCCCGATGTCGACACGCTCGATCCCGATGCACTCTGACCCGGAGAACCCGACTTCCAACGCCGCGACCGTTCGACTTCAGAAGGTGCTGGCCGGGGCCGGACTGGGCTCCCGGCGAGCCTGCGAAGGTTTGATCGCGGCGGGCCGGGTCGAGGTGGACGGCCTGCTCGTCACCGAGCAGGGCCGCCGCGTCGACCCGCGAACCGCGGTCGTGCGGGTCGACGGCGCGCGGGTCAACGTCCGGCCCGACCTGGTCTACCTGGCCCTCAACAAGCCCCGCGGGGTGCTGTCGGCGATGTCCGATCGACGCGGCCGGCCCACGGTCGGCGACCTCGTGGCCGGCCGGCCGGAACGCCTGTTCCATATCGGCCGACTGGACGCCGACACCGAGGGGCTGCTGCTACTCACCAATGACGGCGAGCTGGCGCACCAGCTGACGCATCCGTCGTTCGGGATCCGCAAGACGTACCTGGCCGAAGTACCGGCGCCGGTTCGGGCCGATGTCGGGCGGCGGCTGCGTGCCGGGATCCTGCTCGACGGCCGTTCGGTCGACGTCGATGCGTTCCGGGTCGTGCAGCGCAACGGCGACCGGGCCGTGGTCGAGATCGTGCTGCACGAAGGCCGCAAACACATCGTGCGCCGGCTGCTCGCGGCGGTCGGCCATCCCGTGACCCGGCTGGTCCGGACCGAGGTCGGCGGCGTGCGGCTGGCCGGACAACGTTCCGGCACTCTGCGGGAGCTCACTCGGAAAGAATTGGCCGGGCTACACCGCCTCGTCGACTCGCCCGCGCGGGCCACGACCCCAGGCGAACCAGACCTCGATCGTGGATATGGAGTGTGAACGTGAGCGTTCGGGCGATTCGGGGAGCCATCCAGATCGAGCATGACGCCCGGGAGGCGATCCTCGCGGGTACCACCGAACTCGTGCAAGAAGTCTTGCGCCGCAACGACGTCGCCGACGAGGACCTGATCAGCATCATGTTCACTGCGACACCCGATCTGACCGCCGAGTTCCCCGCCTACGCGGCCCGCGCGCTGGGACTCACCGACGTGCCGCTCATCTGTGCCACCGAGATCTCGGTACCCGGCGCCATGCCGAGAGTGCTTCGGCTGCTCGCCCACGTCGACACGACACGCTCCCGAGCGGAGCTGCGGCACGTGTACCTGCGGGGGGCCGCGCAGCTTCGGACGGATCTGCCCCAGTGAGCGGCGGTGGAGGGGGCGTAGGGCCCCTGCGCATGCTTTCGTATTCTCTCCCGGTGCCGGAATCCTGCCTGGCTGCCGAGTCCATCCCGCCGGCGATGTCGCCCTTCGAGGGCGTCGTCGCGATCGACGGACCGTCCGGCACCGGAAAGTCCACGGTGGCCCGCGAGCTGGCGCGCCGGCTCGCGGCGCGGTACCTCGACACCGGCGCGATGTACCGGGCCGCCACGCTGGCCGTGCTGCGGGCCGGCGTGGATCCTGACGACCCCGAGGCCGTGGTCGACGTGGTCCGGCGGGTGGCCATCGATGTCGCCACCAACCCGGATCAACCCGTCGTCCGCCTCGACGGAGAGCAAGTGGACGGCGAGATCCGCTCAGCCCCCGTGACAATGGCGGTGTCCGCGGTATCGGCCGTCTCGGGGGTGCGCTCGCGGCTGGTGGCCCGGCAACGCGAACTGATCACCGGCGGCTCGGCCTCCGGCCTGTCCGGCATCAGTGGCATCGTCGTCGAGGGCCGCGACATCGGCTCGGTGGTATGGCCGCAGGCCGACGTCAAGGTCTATCTGACCGCGAGCTCCGCGGAGCGCGCGCGTCGGCGAGCCGGAGAACTCGCCGGGGCCGACGTGGCCTCGGTCGAGGCCGACCTCGCCCGCCGCGACACGATCGACAGCTCGCGGCGGGACAGCCCGCTGCTTCGGGCCACCGGAGCGGTTGAGCTCGACACGACCGACATTGGGGTCGACGGGGTCGTCGACCGCGTGGTCGAGCTGATCCAGGCGCGCCGCCATGAGGGCTGATACCGCGCATCCAGTCGCTGGACCCGGGCCGCGTCGATGACCGGCCCGGATGACGCCCCGATCACGCCCGTCGTCGCGGTCGTCGGCCGGCCCAACGTCGGGAAGTCGACGCTGGTCAACCGCATTCTCGGGCGGCGGGAAGCCGTCGTGCAGGACGTTCCGGGGGTCACCCGAGACCGGATTCCGTACGACGCGCTGTGGGCCGGCCGCCGGTTCACCCTGGTCGACACCGGGGGATGGGAGCCGGACGCTCGCGGCCTGCGCGCCCGGGTCTCCGAGCAGGCGCAACGGGCCGTAGCCACCGCCGACCTCGTGTTGTTCGTCGTGGACGGCCAGACCGGGGCGACGGAGACGGATCTCGTCGTGGCCCGCACCCTGCGCCGCTCCGCTCGGCCCGTCCTGCTGGTCGTCACCAAGATCGACGACGAGCGCGCCGAGCCGGACGCGTCCGAACTGTGGTCCTTGGGCCTGGGCGAGCCCCATCCGGTCAGCGGCTTGCACGGGCGAGGAAGCGGGGACCTGCTCGACGCGATCATCGCCGCGTTACCGGCAGCGCGGCCCGACGAGCCCGAGGACGTGGGTCCGCGGCGGGTGGCCTTGATCGGCCGACCCAACGTCGGCAAGTCCAGCCTGCTGAACCAACTCACCGGCGACGAACGCGCGGTGGTCGACCCGGTCCCCGGCACGACCATCGACCCGGTTGACAGCCTGGTCGAGCTCGATGGGGAGATCTGGCGATTCGTCGATACGGCCGGGCTGCGCCGGCGCGTACGGCAGGCGGCGGGGATGGAGTACTACGCCAGCCTGCGAACCGCCAGCGCGATCGAAGCGGCCGAGGTGGCAATCGTCGTGCTCGACGCCAGCGAACCGCTGTCCGAGCAGGACCAGCGCGTGCTCGCCGGCGTCGTCGACGCCGGGCGGGCCCTGGTGATCGCCTTCAACAAATGGGACCTCGTCGACGAGGATCGCCGCTACCAGTTGGATCGCGAGGTCGACCGCGAGCTCGGTCGGGTTCGGTGGGCGCCGCGGGTCAACGTGTCGGCGCGTACCGGCCGCGCGGTCGACAAGCTCGCGCCGCGCCCTGCGCCGGAGCCTGGCCTCGTGGGACCGTCGCATCCCGACCGGCCGGCTGAACACCTGGCTGATCGACGTGGTCGCGGCGACGCCACCGCCGCCACGGGGCGGTAAGGCACCCCGCGTCCTGTTCGCGACCCAGGCCGACACCCGGCCGCCCCGCTTCGTCATGTTCGCGACCGGCTTTCTCGAGGCCGGATATCGACGGTTCCTGGAGCGCCGGCTGCGGGAGGACTTCGACTTCGCCGGTAGCCCGATCCAGATCGTGGTGCGGGTGCGCGAACGCCGCGGCTCGCGCAGTCCGAGGAACCGGGCCGGACGTCGCGGTGAGCTACGCTGATCGGGCGATCGGCCGGCAGCGCCGGACGCGCGGGACGTGGCGCAGTTTGGTAGCGCACCTGACTGGGGGTCAGGGGGTCGTGGGTTCAAATCCCGCCGTCCCGACCACAACGGGGCGACTGGCAACGGTCCTGATCGGAGACTTACTGCCCCCGGGCAACCCTAAGTCCAAGATCATCATCAGCGGTCGGGCGGGGAGGCGACGTGGCTGAATCCACGGCCCGTCCACCGTCCACCGACTCCTACGACCGGCTCTACACCGTCCCGAACCTGCTGAGCGTGCTGCGGCTGCTCGGCGTTCCGCTGTTTCTCTGGCTGCTGCTCGGCCCGCACGCGGACGCTGCGGCGCTCGTGGTGCTGGCGCTGTCCGGTCTCAGCGACTGGGCCGACGGCGTACTCGCCCGGCGGCTGAACCAGGCCAGCCGGCTGGGCGCGCTGCTGGACCCGTTCGCGGACCGGCTCTACATCCTCGCGACGCTGGTCGGGCTTGACCTTGCGGGACATCATCCCCTGGTGGCTCGCCGCCGTGATCGTGCTGCGGGACGTGGTACTTCTCGCGACGGTCCCGGCCTTGCGCCGGCGGGGCTACTGGTCCCTTCCGGTGCACTACCTGGGCAAGGCTGGGACCTTCGCTTTGCTCTATGCGTTCCCCTTCCTGTTACTGGCCTCGCACGAGGGGGTAGCAGCCGACATCGCCCGGCCGATTGCGTGGGCGTTCACCATCTGGGGGGTCGCCCTCTACTGGTGGGCCGGCGTGCTGTACCTGATGCAGTTCAGCCAGCTCCTGCGGCGGCGACCGGCATGACGGGCGCCCCTGGCCAATCGTCCCGCCAGCTGTCGACGGCCTACCTGACCGACCTGGTGACCAACACGCTCGATCCGGGTTATGCGGCCGCCGCGGCCCGGCGACGGGCCGATTCGCGATCGACGTGGTGGGACCGCTGGAGTCGGCCCGCTGCGGCAATCGGCTGCCTGCTTATCGGCTTCACGGTGGCGGTGGCCTGGGTGCACACGAATCGGGGCGCGCCGGCCGCGGCCCGCGTCCATGCCGACCTCGTCGCCCGCGTGCGGGGCGCCCAACGAGCCGACACCAGCCTGGCCACCACCGCGGGCGCGCTGGCCGCCGAGGCCAACCGGTTGCGCGACGCGGCGTTGCCGCCCGATGGAGCGGTCCGGACCCAGCTCGACCGCGACGAGCTGCTCGCCGGGATCACCGCCGTCACCGGACCGGGCCTGATCGTCCGGCTGGCCGATCCGCCGCCGAGTGCGCCCACCGCAGTCGGCGGCCGGCCCGGCACGACGCCGCTCGCAGACACGGCGGTGCTCACCGATCGGGACATTCGGGCTGTGGTCAACGAGTTGTGGCACGACGGGGCCGAAGCCATCTCGGTGAACGACGTGCGGTTGACTCCGACGACGGCGATCCGGTTCGCCGGGCAAGCGGTGCTCGTCGACTTCCGTCCCGTCACCTCGCCTTACACCATCCGAGCCATCGGTGACCGGAACGCCCTGGACACCGCGTTCGTGGATAGCGCCGTCTCCAGCCGGTATCAGACCCTGGCCGGCGCGCGTGGCGTGGCCTTCTCCTTCGACCAGGCTGATCATCTCGAGCTGGCCGCCAGCGCGGCCGTCTCACCGCAGTACGCGCGGCCCGCGAACTCACCGTCGCCGACCCCGGGACCGAGCCGCCGGTGATTGCCGCACTCGCCCTGGTCGTCGGAATCGTCCTCGGCCTGGTCCTACGCCCAACGGTGCCGAACTGGCTGGAGCCGTACCTGCCGATCGCCGTCGTCGCGGCGCTCGACGCCGTCTTTGGCGGCGTGCGAGCGCGCCTCGACGGGCTGTTCGACGCGAAGGTTTTCGTTATCTCGTTCGTGTCTAATGTTCTGGTGGCGGCGCTCATCGTGTTCCTCGGCGACAAGCTCGGGGTCGGCGCGGCGCTGTCCACGGCCGTAGTCGTCGTTCTGGGCATCCGCATCTTCGGCAATGCGGCCGCAATCCGACGGCACATCTTCCGAGCATGAGCGAGCGAGCATCGCAGGCGCGTCAGCGCGAACAGGTTGGGCAATGAGCACCGAGCGCGGTCACGAGACCGAGACCGAGACCGCGGATGGAGCGGTAGAGACAGCCACCGGCGCCGATGAGCAAGCCGACGCCCGGATCGAATCCCCGGATTCCGCCGAGCCGCCCGGTGCGAACGAGGCTGGCAGCCGCTCGGACAGCGAGGCCGTCGCCGGGCCGCCCCACCGTCCGCTGAGCCGATCCCTTCGGGTTCGAGCCGGTGTGCTCATCGGCGTCCTGGTCGCACTCCTCGGCTTCGCGATCGCCGTACAGGTGCGGTCCAACTCGTCCTCGGACAGCCTGTCGACCGCGCGCGAGGAGGATCTCATCCGCATCCTCGACGATCAGAACCTGCAGGCGGCTCGGCTGCGCCAGCAGATCGCCGATCTGCAGCTAACCGTGAGCCAGCTGCAGGCCGGTGGCGATCGAAACTCGGTAGCCCTGCAGCAAGCCGAGCAGCAGCTCGCGGCGCTGGGCGTCCTGCTCGGAACACTGCCCGCCACCGGGCCCGGAGTCGTGGTCACCGTCACCGATCCGGTCCACAAGCTGCAGCCGGAGGACTTGCTCGACATCGTGCAGGAACTGCGGGGCGCGGGTGCCGAGGCGATCCAGTTCGGCGGCGTACGGGTCGGGGTGTCGACCAACTTCACCGCCGTGCCCGGCGGTGTGCAGGTCGACAACATGGTCGAGCAGCCGCCGTACGTCGTCCGCGCGATCGGCGACCCGAAGACGTTGGACACCGCGCTGAACATCCCGGGCGGGGTGGCTGCGACCGCGCGGGCGGCCGGGGGCGATGCCACGGTCGCCGAAATGCAGCAGCTGACGATCACCGCTCTGCGCCAGTTGCCCAACCCCAAGTACGCCTCGCCGAGCGGCAGGTAGGGTGCCCTCGTCCGTACGACGTCCCCCGAGTGGAAGGCCGATCGGCAGCAATGGCAGAGGTACCCGACGACTTGAAATACACGGCAGAGCACGAGTGGGCCCGGATGTCCGGCACCACGGTGCGGATCGGGATCACCGACTTCGCCCAGCAGTCGCTCGGCGATGTCGTCTACGTGTCGCTGCCGGAAGTGGGCGCGGCAATCACCCGGGGTGAACCATTCGGCGAGGTCGAATCGACCAAGAGCGTGTCGGAGCTGTTCGGTCCGGTCGACGGGACGGTTTCGGCGCGCAACGACGCGCTGGAGGGACAGCCCGAGGTGATCAACTCCGACCCCTACGGGGCTGGCTGGATTATTGAAATCGAAGTGTCCGACAGCTCCCAGTTCGAGGCTCTGCTGGACGCCGGAACGTACGGCACGCTCAGCGGTTGACTCTCATTCAGCTGCGATTGACCCTCGGGATGAGCCGGAACTAGGCTCGCCGCAGCTACCGGCACACCAGATAGCGACGGCGGGGCGGCGCACCGGCGGCATCGCGACTGCGCAGTCGAACCCCAGTGGCGGGGACGGTCTGAGGACCGAACCGGCCAGCACAGAAGGGCTTACCGCGAGTGTTCTGCACTGCTTGTGGCACCGAGAATCCGGCGGGTAGCCGCTACTGTTCGAATTGCGGCACGGAGCTGGCGGACGGCATGCCGGACACCACGAGGGTTATCGGATCGACTGTCAGTGTGCCCGATGTCGACGGTGAATTCTCGACCGAAGCGCATCAGGGTGCTATCGATGCGCTTACTCCCGGATCGGCGCTGCTGGTGGTGAAGCGAGGCCCCAACGCCGGCAGCCGATTCCTTCTCGACCAGGACGCGATAACCGCCGGACGGCATCCGGACAGTGACATCTTCCTCGACGACGTAACCGTGTCGCGTCGGCATGCCGAGTTCCGTCGCGAGGGCAGCGGCTATACGGTGCATGATGTCGGTTCGCTGAACGGCACGTACGTCAATCGCGAACGCATCGATGCGGTTCCGCTGGCGGGAGGGGACGAAGTGCAGATTGGCAAGTTCCGCTTGGTGTATCTAACCGCCGCCGTGCGCAGCGGCATTGGGGCCGGTCAGGAATGATGACCCCGTGAGGCCGTCCGGTGCCGCGGCTTCCACGGCCGGACCTCGGGCGGCGCTGTCGATCGGCGAGGTGCTCAGCCAGCTTCGCGGCGACTTTCCGGATGTCACGATCAGCAAGATCAGGTTCTTGGAAACCGAAGGGCTGATCCGGCCGGAGCGCACCCCGTCCGGCTATCGCAAGTTCTCGGCGAACGACGTCGCCCGGCTGCGTTATGTCCTTGGCCAGCAGCGTGATCACTATCTGCCCCTACGAGTGATCAAGGATCAGCTGGACGCGATGGACCGCGGTCTGGTGCCCGCCGGGCAGGGTGGCGTGCCGCGCGTGCCGCACCTGGCCATCGCGGACAACGCGCCCACCGCGGAACACTTCCGTCCGGCGGCGGCAACATTGCGCCTGTCGCGCGAGGAGCTGCTGAACGCAACCGGCCTAACCGGCGAGCAGTTGCGGGAGCTGGAGCAGTTCGGACTGGTCGCGCCCCGTTCTGGTGGCCTGTACGACGACGACGCTCTTGCCATTGGCCAGGTCGTGGTCGAGATGGCCCGGTACGGGCTCGAGGGCCGTCACCTGCGGGCCTTTCGGACAACGGCGGAACGCGAGGTCGGCCTCTTCTCCCAGGTCGTCGGGCCGATGGCTCGGCAGCGGGGATCGGAGGCGCGGGCCCGCGCCGAGGAGACGGTTCGCGAGCTTGCATCGCTGTCCGTCCGACTGCATGCCGCGCTCGTCCAGATCGGCTTGCGCGACGTCATGGCCGGGGGCGGCTAGTAAGAGCCTGCGCCAACCGGAACGCCGGTTCTAAGCCTCCGCGCACCCAGCCCGAGCGTGTAGCGTCGTGACCGTGCATCCGTTGCGCGTCGTCGGAGTGCGGGTGGAGTTGCCGGCCAATCAGCCGGTGGTTCTACTGCGGGAGGAAGACGGGGTTCGCTACCTGCCGATCTGGATCGGCGCCGTCGAGGCCTCGGCCATCGCATTCCACCAGCAGGGTGTGCAGACGCCCCGGCCGCTGACGCACGATCTCGTTCGGGACATGATCAAGGCGCTGGGCGTACGGCTCGAAGCCGTGCATATCACCGAGCTTCGAGACGACGTCTTCTACGCGGAGCTGCGGTTTGCCGGCGGAATCTCGGTGAGCGCGCGACCGTCGGATGCCATTGCCGTCGCGCTACGCTGCGACGTCGCGATCCTCGGCAGCGACCGCGTGCTCGATGCCGCGGGGATCGAGATCCCCGACGAGCAGGAGGACGAGGTGGAGAAGTTTCGGGAGTTTCTCGACAACGTCTCGCCGGAGGACTTCGCCTCGGGAAGCTGACCCGACAAATGGCAAACCTTCGATCTCAAGCTGAGAGTTACGGATTGATGTCGGCGCCCGCGCGTCGCGTTGACCGCCACGCCGTCCCGGACATACCGTCATCGGACGGTGCCCGGTCGCTGGCGTAACCACGCCGCATCGATCGGAAGGGCAGGGCGGATCTGGAGGTGCGGCATGGGGGAGCACGGCGAACCCGGGCAGCACCCGGAACAGGGCACATTGTTCGCGGACCCGGCGCTGGATGACACGCCCAGCGATCAGGTCGGCTACCGCGGGCCGACTGCCTGTGCGGCCGCCGGCATCACCTACCGGCAGCTCGACTACTGGGCCCGCACCGACCTGGTCGTGCCGTCCGTCCGCTCGGCCACCGGCTCCGGCAGCCAGCGGCTGTACTCGTTCAAAGACATCCTGGTGCTGAAGGTCGTCAAGCGGCTGCTGGACACCGGAGTCTCGTTGCAGAACATCCGCAGCGCCGTCGACCACCTGCGATCCCACGGCGTGGAAGACCTGGCCCGCATTACCTTGCTCTCCGACGGCACGACGGTCTACGAGTGCACCTCCTCGGAAGAGGTGGTCGATCTGCTGCGCGGCGGGCAGGGCGTCTTCGGAATCGCGGTGAGCGGCGCACTGCGGGAGCTCATCGGCTCCCTGGCCCAGCTGCCCAGCGAGCGCGCGGACGGCGCCGACCCGACCCCGGTTGGGTCTTCGTCCGATAGCCAGGATGAGCTGGCCCGGCGACGGCAACGCCGCATCGCGGCGAGCTGACCGCCGGCTCTCGACGACACGCTGCGAAGATCGTCACCTCGGCCATTGCGCCGGGCTGTCGGCTGGTACCGTCGAAACTGACCTTCCCCGCGCGGGAGAGTTCGTTCGGCCACCGCCGGGCGGCGCCGAAGGGGCAACCTCCCCGGAACCTCTCAGGCACCAGAACTGTGCGGGCGGCAACGTCGCCTAGGTCGCTCTGAAGGGCTCACCGACAGACGGGGACGCTGCGCCGGCCGGCGTGGCCGTTCCGTCTCTGTCCAGGGAGTGAGCCGCCCCATGAGCCTGTTCGACCTCGAACACGACGCGGCATTCGCCAGCCGGCATATCGGCGTGGTGGATCCCGCAGCCGTCCAGCGGATGCTCGACACGATCGGCTACCGCACGCTCGCGGACCTGCTCGACGCGGCCGTGCCGGAGAGCATCCGTGACCATCATCCCCTCGGGCTCCCCCCGGCCACCTCCGAAGCCGAGGTGGCCGGCGAGCTGCGCGAGCTCGCCGGCCGCAACCGGGTGCTGGCCTCGATGATCGGGCTCGGTTACTACGGCACCATCACCCCGGCCGTCATCCGGCGCAACGTGCTGGAGAGCCCGGCCTGGTACACCGCCTACACGCCGTACCAGCCGGAGATCAGCCAGGGGCGGCTGGAGGCGCTGCTCAACTTCCAGACGGTGATCGAGGACCTCACGGCGTTGCCGGTGGCGAATGCCTCGCTGCTGGATGAAGCCACCGCGGCAGCCGAGGCCATGGCGCTTATGCATCGTGCGGCTCGGCACGGTGACACGCTCCTCGTGGACGCGGACGTACTACCGCAGACACTCGACGTCGTACACACCCGGGCGCGCCCGGTCGGCTTGCGGGTGGTCACCCATGATCTCGACGAGCCGCTGCCCGATGGCGACATCTTCGGCGTGCTCGTGCAGTACCCCGGAGCATCTGGTCGGGTACGGGACCTGGCGCCGATCGTCAGCGCCGCCCACGAGCGCGGGGCGCTGGTCACGGTCGCGGCCGACCTGCTGGGTCTCGCCCTGCTGGTTCCACCGGGCGAGGTCGATGCAGACATCGCCGTGGGCAGCTCGCAACGGTTCGGGGTGCCGTTGGGCTTCGGTGGCCCCCATGCCGGCTTCATGGCGATCCGGAGCGGCCTCGAGCGCCAGCTACCGGGCCGGCTGGTCGGGGTCTCCGTTGACGCCGATGGTGCGCCGGCCTACCGGCTGGCCTGGCAGACGCGCGAGCAGCACATTCGCCGGGAGCGCGCAACAAGCAATATCTGTACCGCCCAGGTCCTGCTCGCGGTGATCGCTGGCATGTATGCCGTCTACCACGGCCCGGAGGGCATTCGCCGGATCGCGCAGCGGGCGCACCGCATGGCCTCGATCCTGGCGGCGGGCCTTCGGGAGAACGGTATCGAGGTCTCGAGCGAGCCGTTCTTCGACACCCTCACCGTCCGGGTCCCGGGAGCCGCGTCCGATGTGGTCGCGGCCGCGCTGGTCGAGGGCATCAATCTGCGGCTGGTCGACGGGGACACCGTCGGCATCGCCTGCGACGAGACAACCCATCGCAATCATCTCGTCGCTGTCTGGCGCGCGTTCGGCCTGGTCATCGGCTATCACGACATCGATCGCCTCGACGAGGGGACCCCCGACGCGCTGCCGGCCGTCCGCCGTACCAGTCCGTACCTGACTCACCCGGTGTTCGCCGCCCACCGTTCCGAAACCGAAATGCTCCGCTATCTGCGTCGCCTGGCCGACAAGGATTACGCGCTGGATCGTGGCATGATCCCGCTCGGCTCGTGCACGATGAAGCTCAACGCCACGACCGAACTCGAGCCGATCACCCTGCCGGGCTTCGCCGACCTCCACCCGTTCGCGCCGGACGGGCAGTACGCCGGCTACCGGCACATCATCGACGACCTGGAGCGGTGGCTCGCGGAGATCACCGGGTACGACGCCGTGTCGCTGCAGCCGAACGCCGGATCCCAGGGCGAATTCGCCGGCTTGCTCGCCATCCGTGGCTATCACCGTGCGCGAGGCGAGGAAGATCGCGACGTCTGCCTCATTCCCGCCAGCGCGCACGGCACGAACGCGGCGAGCGCCGTCATGGCCGGCATGCGCGTCGTCGTCGTCAAGACTGCCGGCGAGGCGGGGGAGATCGACTTCGACGATCTGCGAGCCAAGATCGCCATGCACGCGAACTCGCTGGCCGCGGTGATGGTGACCTACCCATCGACGCACGGCGTGTTCGAAGAGCACATCCGGGAGGTGTGCGCGCTCGTCCACGATGCTGGTGGGCAAGTCTACGTAGACGGGGCGAACCTCAACGCGATGGTTGGACTGGCTCGCCCCGGCCGGTTCGGCGCCGACGTCTCACACCTGAATCTGCACAAGACCTTCTGCATCCCGCATGGGGGCGGCGGCCCGGGAGTCGGCCCGATCGGAGTGCGCGCGCACCTCGCGCCGCACCTGCCCAACCACCCGTTGCGTCCGGAAGCCGGTCCCGCCTCGGGAGCTGGAGCCATCGCGGCCGCGCCCTGGGGATCAGCGTCGATCCTGCCGATCACTTGGGCCTACCTGCGGCTGATGGGACCGGCCGGGCTGACCCAAGCCACCGGCGTCGCGATCCTGTCCGCCAACTATCTGGCCAAGCAGCTGGCCCCCCACTACCCGGTGCTCTACACCGGAGCTGATGGCCTGGTGGCCCACGAGTGCATCCTCGACCTGAGGCAGATCACCCGGGAGACGGGCGTCACCGTCGAGGACGTGGCCAAGCGACTCATCGACTACGGCTTCCACGCGCCGACCATGTCGTTCCCGGTCGCGGGCACGTTGATGGTCGAGCCGACCGAGTCCGAGAGCCTCGCGGAGCTGGACCGGTTCGTCGCCGCGATGGTGGCGATCAAGGCGGAGATCGCCAAGGTGGCCTCCGGCGAGTGGCCCCGGGAGGACAATCCGCTGGTCAACGCCCCGCACACCGCCTGGTGCCTCACCGAAAAGTGGGCTCACCCGTACACGCTGGCCGACGCTGCCTACCCCGACGGGGTGGATCCCGCGGCGAAGTACTGGCCACCGGTCCGGCGCATCGACGGCGCGTACGGCGACCGCAACCTCGTGTGCGCTTGCCCCCCGGTCGCCGACTACAGCTGAGCGAGCGGGTCGAGGTGCTGCGTCCCCAACGGTCGCCGGTCTGTCGGGTGCCTCCGGCGCTTGGCGCACCGGCCAGACGATGATCTTGTCCTTATCGACCTTATAGAGCGATAAGTCCAAGATCACGCGGAAATGTGTGGTGGATCAGGACTTGCGGTGCGAGGCCGCGGCCAGCAGCTCCCGCCGGCGCGCCGCAATGCTCCGACCGTCGGGCAGTAGCTCGCCGGTGTCCTCGAACAGTACGACGCCGTTGCACAGGAGGCTCCACCCTTGCTCCGGGTGCGCGACGAGCACGTGCGCGGCGTCCCGGTCGAACTCTGCAGCGGACGGGCACGGCGGGGTGTGCGTGCACAGGTGCGGCGCTGGAGCGGGTGGTGCGGTCATCATCTCGGTGGTTCCCCGTAATCGCTTGCAGGTTATTCTTGCATCGTCAAGTGTGCTCCGTGTTGCGCAGATGTCCAGCACATCAAACACCTAAATTTAGGTATGTAATCTACAAATCGGGCAGCGGTGTCATCAAATTGTTGTCGACCACCACATACCTGTGGGGGAGGTGGGCGTCAGGCCGCTTCCGAGGACGCTCGTCTATCGCTGCTTCCGCCCTGATTTTGTGCCGGTCACCCGGTGATCGAGTAGCCGGCCGTCCCCTTTCTGGTGATCTTGGAGATATCGTCACTTCGCACGCATTATGATCAGGATCACAATTGCCCAGCGACCACCAAGCTGGTGATGATGTTGAACCCAGGCGTCCCCGGCATTAGAGCCTCCTGGGTTCAACTGATGGTTGCAACGCTTCGGTTGATGTCTTCGGTGATGAGGCTAGTCATGACTTCGTTTGGGGTGAGGAATCCGAGGCGTTTGCGGGGGCGGTCGTTGAGGATGTCGGCGACCGTTTTGAGGTCTTCGGCGGTGTGCACGGATAGGTCGCTGCCTTTGGGGAAGTATTGGCGCAGCAGCCCGTTGGTGTTTTCGTTGGTGCCGCGCTGGTAGGGCGCGTAGGGGTCGGCGAAGTAGATCTTCATGCCGGTGGCGGTGGCCAGTTGCTTGTGGGCGGCCATCTCGCTGCCGCGGTCCCAGGTCAGGGTTTTGCGCATGCCTTCGGGTAGCTGGGTGACCTGGGCGGCGACCGCGGCGGCCACCTCGGCGGCGTGGTGCCCGTCGGGCAGATGCACCAAGCTCACAAACCCGGTGGTGCGTTCCACGATCGTGCCGATCGCCGAGTTCGACGTGACGCTGCCCATGATCAGGTCACCTTCGTGATGGCCGGGTACCAGCCGACCTTCGACCTCCTCCGGACGGTCGTGGATGCTGACCGCGTCGACGATCCGGCCCGGCCCAGCCCCCCGCGCAGTGCGGGTCGCCCGCGGCCGGCGGGCCGTGCGACCGGTGCGCAGATGGCTGCGCATCTGCCGGCGTAACTGCCCGACCGGGCGCACATAGATCGCCTGATAGATCGCCTCGTGGCTGATCCGCATCCCCAAATCGTGCGGGAACACCACCGGCAGCCGCCCGGCGATCTGCTCCGGGGAATCCTGCACGTCTAACCGCCCCTGCACCCACTCCCGTAACCGGGCATTACCCGCCAGCTTCCGCGGCCTGGGCCGCCGCCGCCGCGCATACGCCAGCGTATGCGCCCGCTCCGGCTCATACCGGCCGGTACGCGCAGCGCCGTTACGGGCCAACTCCCGGCTGATCGTGCCCGGATCCCGCCCCACCGCCCGGGCGATCTCCCGCACCCCCACCCGCGCATCCCGTAACCGGGCGATCTCATACCGCTCCTCCCGGCTTAAAAACCGACCGTGATCCACCGCAGCCCTCGGCAACACCCCACCAACCTGCGCGCACCACAACCACGCCGCCGAACACGACACGCCCGCCACCGCCGCCGCAACCCGAACCGGATACCCCGCACCCACCAGCTCGAACACCCGACCCCGACCCACCACATCACGCGGATACGGCACAACAACCCCCAAGATCAGGAAGTGTTGCAACCACCGCATGAATCTAGGCCTGCTCTAACTCCAAGATCATGATTGGACGGGCTGGCGCGTCACGAATGGGACAGGGTGCCGCCCGGGTGAGGAGCCGTGGGCGCGCGGGTCAGGCGCGTCCCAGCCAGTCTTGTGCCTCCCGCAGGCTCGAGGCCCGGGGCACCCAGTCGGCCAGCAGGGCCGGGTAGCCGGCGGCGATCGCGGCCTGCACGACCTCGGCGTCGTCGTCGATGAAAGCGGCGATCGAGCGAGCGCTGAGCCGGCGCAGGACGCTGAGCTTGAACAGGCGCGCGGGCCGGCGGTCGCCGTTGGCCCGCAGATGAATCTCGCCGTGCGGCAGGCCGTGCTTCGCGAGCCAGTCGTCGGTCACCGACCGGAGCCACTCCGGTCGACCGGAAAGCCACGCAACTTCGTGCTTGGCGCCGAGATCCGTGACCAGCGCGATGCCCTCGACGAGGGCCGGATCGTCGACCGCCGACTCGTGAAATTGCACCCAGTCCTTGTGGCGGCCCTCGATGTGGTGCAGCCGGTGCCGGACATCGGCGATGACGCCGTCGATGTCGAAGACGGCCACCGTCACGGCCCCGAGCCTACGGGCCGGCGGTGGAATGATGGGCCCGTGCGCTTCCTCGACCCCCCACCGCCGTATGACCTGACCTACGACGACGTGTTCATGGTGCCGGCGCGCTCGGACGTCGGCTCCCGCTTCGACGTGGACCTGTCGACGGTCGACGGGAGCGGCACGACGATCCCTATCGTGGTCTCCAACATGACGGCGGTGGCCGGGCGTCGCATGGCCGAGACGGTCGCTCGGCGGGGCGGCCTCACCGTGCTGCCCCAGGACATCCCGCTCGATGTCGTGCGCGACGTCGTCGGGTGGGTCAAATCGCGGCACCTCGTCTTCGACACGGCGCTCACGCTCACGCCGACCAATCCGGTCGGCGATGCGCTCGCGTTGCTGCCCAAGCGAGCCCACGGGGCGATCATCGTGGTCGACGACGGGCGCCCAGTCGGCGTGGTGACGGAGGCGGACTGTCTCGGTGCGGATCGCTTCGCCCAGATGCATCGCGTGATGTCGACACCGGTCGTGACCGTGCCCGACTCGGTCGATCCCCGCAAGGCCTTCGAGATGCTCGACGTGGAGCACCGCCGGCTCGCGGCGGTCGTCGACGGGACGGGCCGGCTGGTCGGCATCTTGACGCGTACCGCTGCCCTGCGGGCGACTCTCTATCAACCTGCGGTCGACGCATCCGGCCGGCTGCTCGTGGCCGCGGCGGTCGGCGTCAACGGCGACGTCGCCGGCAAGGCCAGCCAGCTGCTCGACGCCGGAATCGACCTGCTCGTCGTCGACACCGCGCACGGCCACCAAGAGCGCATGCTCGACGCGCTCGGCGCCATACGCGCGCTGACGCCGACCGTCCCGATCGTCGCTGGCAATGTCGTCTCCGCCGAGGGAGTGCGCGATCTGGTCGCGGCGGGAGCCGACATCGTGAAGGTGGGCGTCGGTCCAGGTGCGATGTGCACCACGCGCATGATGACCGGAGTCGGCCGTCCACAGTTCTCGGCCGTTCTAGAGTGCGCCGCGGCGGCCCGCGACCTCGACCGGCACGTGTGGGCCGACGGAGGCGTGCGCCATCCCCGCGATGTCGCCCTCGCCCTGGCCGCCGGCGCCTCCGCGGTGATGATCGGGTCCTGGTTCGCCGGCACCTTCGAGTCGCCCGGTGACCTGCACACCGCTCCTGACGGCCGGCTGTACAAGGAGAGCTTCGGCATGGCCTCGGCCCGGGCAGTAGCCAACCGGACGTCCGGAGAAGACGCGTTCGAACGAGCTCGCAAGGCGTTGTTCGACGAGGGGATCTCCACCGGCCAGATGTACCTCGATCCGCTGCGGCCAGGAGTCGAGGATCTGATCGACGAGATCGTGGCGGGCGTGCGGTCGGCCTGTACCTACGCCGGAGCGGACGACCTGGGCGAGTTCACGCGCCGCGCCGTGATCGGAGTGCAGAGTGCCGCTGGATACGCGGAGGGACACCCGCAGCACGTCAGCTGGTAGTGATCTGATCGCGGGCGCAGCGAGGAGGCGTCGATGCCCCGGCCCATGTCGCCGACGGACGCCCTGTTCCTGATGGTCGAGTCTCGGGAACACCCGATGCACGTCGGCGGCTTGCAGCTGTTCCGTCCGCCCGAGGGCGCCGACGCGGTCGATGCGCACCGGATGTACCAGTCACTTATCGCGAACCCCGACATCGCTCCGACCTTCCGCAAGCGGGCGCGGCGCACCGCGTCGAGCGCTGGCCAGTGGGCGTGGGAACCCGATACTGACTTCGACATCGAGCATCATGTCCGGCACAACGCCCTGCCCAAGCCGGGCCGGGTCCTGGAGCTGCTCAGTCTTTGCTCCCGCTTGCACAGCACGCTGCTCGATCGGCATCGGCCGCTGTGGGAGGCCCATCTGATCGAGGGCCTCGCGGACGGGCGGCTCGCGATGTACTTCAAGATCCACCATTCGGTCATGGACGGCGTGACGGCGATGCGAGTGATGCAGCAAAGCCTGAGCCGCGACGCGGCCGAGGTCGATATGCCACCGCCCTGGATCGATCGATCGGCCGACGGGAGCCCGCCCGACGCGCCGCCCGTGGACGGAGTGGGCCGGCGCTTGGCCGACCTACCGTGGGACGCGGCCCGAACGGCATTCGTGGCGGCCGGCGAGGCCGCTGGATTGCCCGGATCGCTCATGACGACCCTTCAGCGCAGCCTGCGAGAGCAGGCGGCGCCGATCTCGTTCTCGGCGCCGCGGACAATCCTCAATGTGCCGATCACCGGCGCGCGTCGAGTGGCCGCTCAGTCGTGGCCCATGGAGCGAATCCGGCTGGTGGCCAAGGCCTCGCACGGCACCGTCAACGACGTCATCCTTGCTATGTCCAGCGGAGCGTTGCGCAGCTATCTGCTGAGCCTGGACGCGCTGCCCAAGTCGCCCCTGATCGCGATGGTGCCAGTGGCGTTGCGGCCGCGCGATGTGGGCCGCCAGTCCGGGAATGCGGTCGGCGCCGTGATGTGCAATCTCGGCACGCAGCTGGCCGATCCGGCCGACCGGCTCGAGACGGTGCGCAGCTCGATGACCGATGGAAAGGCGGCGCTATCCGGTATGACCCAGATACAGATCCTGGCCATGACCGGGCTCGGCATGAGTCCACTTGTGCTGAGTCCGCTGCTTCGGCTGACGAATGTGGTTCGGCCGCCGTTTAACTTGATCATCTCGAACGTGCCCGGCCCGCGATTCCCGTTGTACTGGAACGGGTTGCAGCTCGACGGCCTGTTCCCGTTCTCCATTCCCACCGACGGGCAGGCGCTCAACATCACGTGCACCACTTACGTCGACCAGCTCGGCGTCGGGCTTACAGGCTGCCGGCGAAGCGTGCCTCACCTGCAGCGGCTGCTCGGCCATCTCGACGAGGAACTCACGGCCCTGGAACAGGCGGTCGGCGTGAGCTGACCGCGACGAGGGACCGGCTGTATGACAAATGTCGTGGCCGGCCGGGCTCGTCTCGATTAGCGTCGACGAGAGATGTTGATTCGTCTGCTTCGGGAGTATCTGCAGCCGTACCGCCGCGCGTTGACGATGGTGGTCGTGCTGCAGCTGTTCAGCACCATTGCGGCGCTCTATCTACCCACGTTGAACGCGGACATCATCGATCGCGGCGTGGCGCAGGGGGACACCGGCTACATCGTGTCGACCGGCGGCGTCATGTTGGTCGTCACCCTCGTTCAGATCGTCTGTTCGATCAGCGCGGTCTATTTCGGCGCCCGCACGGCGATGAGCTTCGGCCGCGATGTTCGGGCCGGCGTCTTCGCCCGGGTCGGAACTTTCTCGGCGCGGGAAATGGCAACGTTCGGCGCCCCGTCGCTGATCACCCGATCCACCAACGACGTGCAACAGGTCCAGATGGTGGTGTTGACGGGCTGCACGCTCGTGGTAGTCGCGCCGATCATGTGCGTTGGCGGCATCATCCTCGCGTTGCGACAGGACCTGGGCCTGGCTTGGCTGCTGCTGGTCAGCATCCCGGTCTTGCTGATAGCCGTGGCCCTGATCATCCGCAAGATGGTGCCCCTGTTCCGGATCATGCAGGTGAAGATCGACGGGCTCAACCGCATCCTTCGCGAGCAGATCACCGGTATCCGCGTCGTCCGGGCGTTCGTCCGCGAGCCGTTCGAGACGCGGCGCTTCGCCACCGGAAACGCCGAGCTGACCGATTCTGCCGTAGGAGCCGGCCGGTTGATGGCGCTGATGTTCCCCACCGTGATGCTCGTGTTCAACGCCTCCAGTGTGGCCGTCCTGTGGTTCGGTGCGCACCGCGTGGCGGCCGGCCAGATCCAGATCGGTTCGCTGATCGCGTTCCTCAGCTACCTCGTGCAGATCCTGATGTCGGTCATGCTCGCGACATTCATGGCCGTGATGTTGCCGAGAGCGACGGTGTCCGCTGAGCGGATCGTGGACGTCCTCGACACCGAGACATCCGTCCGCCCGCCATCGGCTCCGGTGCCCCGCGGTCCGCAGGCGGCCGGGCTCACGATGACCGGCGTCGAGTACCGCTATCCGGGTGCCGAGGCCGCCGTGCTGCAGGACATCACCTTCCGGGCGCGGCCGGGCGAGACAACGGCCGTCATCGGCAGCACCGGATCCGGCAAGACGACGCTGATTTCGCTGATCCCGCGGCTGTTCGACGTCACCGCAGGCGCGGTCCGAGTGGGCGGTGTCGACGTCCGAGATCAGGATCCCGAGGATTTGTGGCGCCGGATCGGTTACGTGCCGCAGCGACCGTACTTGTTCAGCGGAACGGTCGCGTCGAACCTGCGCTACGGCGATCCCGAGGCCACCGATGAGCAGTTGTGGCAGGCACTGTCGATTGCCCAGGCAAGCGACTTCGTGTCCGATATGCCCGGCGAATTGGAGGCCGCGATCGCGCAGGGCGGTACCAACGTTTCCGGCGGTCAGCGTCAGCGGCTGGCTATCGCCCGGGCCATCGTGCGCCGACCGGACATCTACCTGTTCGACGACGCATTCTCCGCCCTCGACCTATCGACGGACGTCCGGCTACGGGCCGCGTTGGCGCCGTACGTCCGTGCCGCCACTGTGCTCATCGTGGCCCAGCGGGTGTCGACAATCATGAGTGCCGACCAGATCATCGTGCTCGACGGCGGCGCCATCGTCGGGCTGGGCACCCACGCCGAGCTGATGGAGAACAGCCCGACATATGCCGAGATCGTCGCGTCGCAGCTGGCCGCCGGGGTCTCGGCATGACCCGGCTGTCGACGCCAGCGCCACCCCGGCCCCTCGGCCGCGGGCCCGGATCAGGTCGTGGGCCATTCGGGCAACCGCTCGGCCAGCCGGGGGAGAAGGCCCTCGACTTCGGCACGTCGTCGCGCCGGCTGTTTCGACGGCTGGCCCCAGAGCGGCGCATGGTCGTACTGCTCATCGCGCTCGGCGTGATCAGCGTCGCACTCAGTGTCGCCGGCCCGAAGATCCTTGGACACGCGACGAATCTGATCTTTGACGGCGTCATCGGCCAACGGTTGCCGGCCGGCATATCCAAAACGCAGGCTATTGCCGAGGCCCGGGCGCGCGGCGACACGCGGCTCGCTGACCTGCTGGGCGGTACGGACGTGGTGCCCGGCTCCGGTATCGACTTCGCCGCACTCGGGCAGGTGCTCGGCCTGGTGCTGTTGCTGTATGTCGCTTCGTCGATCTTCATGTGGGCGCAGGGATACCTCGTCGCCGGTGTCGTACAGCGCACCGTCTACTGGCTGCGATCCGATGTTGAAGCCAAGCTCAACCGATTGCCCCTGTCGTACTTCGACAAGCAGCCCCGCGGCGAGATCTTGAGCCGGGTAACCAACGATATCGACAACCTGGGCCAGAGCCTGCAGCAGACGATGAGCCAGTTGCTCACCTCTCTGCTCACGGTGATTGGCGTTCTGACCGTGATGGTCGTGATCTCACCGGTGCTCGCGCTCGTGGCCCTTGTCGCGGTTCCGCTGTCGTTGCTTGTCACTCGGGTGATCGCCAAGCGGTCTCAGCCGAAGTTCCTTGCCCAGTGGCGGAACACGGGCGAGCTCAATGCCCAGATCGAAGAGGCATACACCGGACACTCGCTGGTCAAGCTGTTCGGACGCCAGCGCGACGTCGAGGCGAACTTCGGCAAGAAGAACGACGAGCTCTACCGAGCATCGTTCGGCGCCCAGTTCGTGTCCGGCATCATCATGCCGGCGATGATGTTCATCGGAAACCTCAGCTACGTCGTCATTGCCGTTGTCGGAGGTCTCCGCGTGGCATCCGGCACGATCAGCCTGGGTGATGTGCAGGCGTTTATCCAGTACTCGCGCCAGTTCACCCAGCCGCTCACCCAGATGGCCTCGATGGCGAACCTCCTGCAGTCCGGGGTGGCCTCCGCGGAGCGCGTGTTCGAACTTCTCGACGAGCCTGAGGAGTCCCACGATCCCGAGCCACACCGTTGGCCCCCGACGACGAAAGGCCGAGTCGAGTTCGAGAATGTGTCGTTCCGTTACGACCCGGAGACACCACTCATCCAGGACCTTTCGCTCGTCGCCGCGCCTGGTCAGACCGTGGCCATCGTGGGGCCGACGGGTGCCGGCAAGACGACGCTGGTGAACCTGATCATGCGGTTTTACGAACTCTCCAGCGGCCGAATCACGCTCGACGGGACCGACATCACCCGACTGCCTCGAGCCGAACTGCGGTCCAAGATCGGAATGGTGCTGCAGGACACCTGGCTCTTCCACGGCTCGATCCGGGACAACATCGCCTACGGCCGGCCGGATGCGTCGGACGAGCAGATTCGGCGAGCAGCCGAGGCCACCTACGTCGATCGCTTCGTGCGTAGCCTCCCCGACGGCTACGACACCATGATCGACGAGGAGGCCAGCAACGTCAGCGCGGGGGAGAAGCAGTTGCTCACGATCGCCCGCGCCTTCCTCGCCGAGCCATCTCTGCTGATCCTCGACGAGGCGACGTCGTCGGTAGACACCCGGACCGAGCTGCTCGTGCAACACGCGATGGCCGCGCTCCGGTCCGATCGAACCAGCTTCGTCATCGCGCATCGCCTGTCGACGATCCGCGACGCCGACCTGATCCTCGTCATGGAGCATGGCCAGATCGTCGAGCAGGGCAAGCACAACCAGCTGCTGGTCGCCGTGGGAGCCTACTTCCGGCTGTACAACGCCCAATTCGCCGCGTCGGCGGTCGATCTGGACTCGGACGACGTGGACGGTCGGGCCGCGGCGGGAGTCGCAGGCGTTCGAGCTCGGCGAACCTGACCTAGTGTCGAGCTAGGGAGCATCCGATCTGCGAGGCTACTGGTATGCGCAAGTACGTGATCATGGGTGTACAGGGCAGCGGCAAGGGAACGCAGGGCACGATGCTGGCTCGCGACTTCCAGCTGACGCAGATCGCGGTCGGTGACATCTTCCGCTGGCACGTGGAGAACCACACCAAGCTGGGCGCCCAGGTGCGCCGGATCATGGCCGAGGGCCGGCTGGTCGACGACGACATGGTCGAGTCCGTTGTGTGGGAACGGCTCCACGACCACGACTGGAACTACGGCTTCATCGTCGACGGGTTTCCCCGGAACGCCCGTCAGGCTGAGTTCTTCCTGGAGAGCTACGACATCGACGGTGTCATCCACCTCGACCTGCCTGACGCGGAGGTGCGCCGCCGGGTCCTCGCCCGACGGCTGTGCGCCACCTGCGGCATGGACTACAACCTCATCGCCCATCACCCCAAGGTCGCGGACCGGTGCGACGTGTGCGGCGGGCAGCTTGAGAGCCGAGAGGACGACACCGAGGAGGCGCTAGCGAACCGGTTGCGCGACTATCACACCAAGACGAACCCGGTCCTCGAGCTGTTCCGGCGCAAGGAGTTCGTCGTGACGGTGGACGCTCGCCCGGACAAGCAGACCGTGCAGAAGGAGATCCGCGGTCAGCTGGGGCTCGACGGCTAGGCCCCCTGGTGGTGATCGTGGACTTGTCGTCGCTCCAGGGCAGTATGTCCAAGATCATCTCACCCAAATCGAACAAACGCCCTAGCTCCGTCGCCGGCTGGGCGGGCCTCGACCATCGTGCTTTCCGAGGTCGTGGTCCTATCATCCGCAGCGTGGGATAGAGGGGGCGAGAGATGGCGACACCCAGTCCTGGAAACTCGATCACCGTGCGGGTGATGAGTCCGTCAGGCGCGCAGGCCACCGGGCAACTGACCGCGGCTATCGCCGCCGCCGGGGGCGCTTTGACCGCCCTGGACGTGGTGGAGTCGCATCACGACCGGCTGGTCATCGACATAACGTGCAACACGACCGACGACGAGCACGCGTCGGCCATCACCCTCGCCCTGGGCAACTTGCCGGGATTCGAGGTGCGCAAGGTCAGCGACCGCACGTTCCTCATGCACCTGGGGGGCAAGATCCGCGTCGAGCCGAAGGTATCCCTGCGCACCCGCGACGATCTGTCTCGCGCGTACACACCGGGGGTGGCACGGGTCTGCCTGGCCATTGCCGAGAACCCCGAGGACGCGCGACGCCTGACGATCAAGCGCAATACCGTGGCGGTCGTCACGGACGGCTCGGCCGTGCTCGGTCTGGGCAACATCGGGCCCGCGGCGGCGATGCCGGTCATGGAGGGCAAGGCCGCGCTGTTCAAACGGTTCGGCGGCGTCGACGCCTGGCCGGTCTGCCTCGACACCCAGGACACCCAGGCGATCATCGACACCGTCCGCTACCTCGCTCCGGCCTACGGCGGCATCAATCTGGAAGACATCGCCGCGCCGCGCTGCTTCGAGATCGAGGCCCGACTGCGGGAGATCCTTGATATCCCGGTCTTCCACGACGATCAGCATGGCACTGCAGTCGTTGTGCTCGCCGCCTTGCGCAACGCGCTCCGGGTCGTGGGCAAGTCGCTTCCCGACGTCCGCATCGTGGTATCCGGGGTTGGTGCGGCCGGCTCGGCGATCATCCGGCTCCTTCTCGCCCAAGGGGCCAAGGACATCGTCGCGAGCGACCGCCAAGGGGTGTTGGCTCGGGCGGAGACGTTCGCCGAACCGATGCGGCGGTGGGTCGCCGAGCACACAAACCCCGCGGGAGTGTCCGGGTCGCTGCAGGATGCGATCGCGGGTGCCGATGTCTTCATCGGCGTGTCGGCCCCGAACCTGCTGAACGGCGCGGACATCGCCACGATGGCGAAGGATGCCATCGTCTTCGCGTTGGCCAATCCGGTGCCCGAGGTCGACCCGATGGCCGCTCGCGAGCATGCGGCGATCGTGGCCACCGGCCGGAGCGATTACCCCAATCAGATCAACAACGTATTGGCCTTCCCGGGTGTATTCCGCGGGCTCCTGGACATCGGCGCCCGCGAAATCACGGACGCCATGCTCATCGCGGCGGCCGAAGCCATCGCCGACGTCGTCGCCGAGGATCAGCTCAACCCGAGCTACATCGTGCCCAGCGTGTTCGACGCCTCGGTTGTGCCGGCGGTTGCCGCGGCCATTCGGGAGGTGGCCGGTCATCCCGCGCCACCGAGCCCGTCGGCGCTCGTCTAGCGCAACTCATGACAGATAACCGACCGGAAGGATGACCCGCATGTCTGACGCTTCGGGTGCCACCGCCGCGTCAATCGAAGTAGTCGGTCCGGTCGTGCCTCGAGCCGAGGAGATCCTGACCGCCGAAGCCTTGGAATTCGTGGCGGATCTGCATCGGCAGTTCTCGGCCCGGCGGACGGAGCTGCTTCGTCGACGGAGGGTCCGTCGAAACGAGATCGCGCGCACGAATACCCTCGACTTCCTGCCTGAGACCTCGGAGATCCGCGCGAGTGAGTGGACCGTCGCACCGGCACCGGCTGATCTCCTGGACCGCCGCGTCGAGATCACCGGACCGACCGAGCCGAAGATGGCGATCAACGCCTTGAACTCGGGCGCCCGGGTATGGCTGGCCGATCTCGAGGACGCGAACACGCCGCATTGGTCGAACGTCGTCACCGGCCAGCTGGTCTTGCGGGATGCCGTGCGTCGCGAGCTGCATTACGAATCGCCCGACGGAAAGAACTACGAGCTGCGGCCGGACCGCGAGCTGGCCGTGATGGTGGTCCGCCCGCGCGGTTGGCATCTCGACGAACGGCATGTGGTGGTCGACGGCGCGCCGGCCGTCGGGGCCTTTGTCGACTTCGGGCTGCATTTCTTCCACAACGCGACGGAATCGCTGCGGCGGGGCTCCGGCCCGTACTACTACTTGCCGAAGACGGAGAGTCACCTCGAGATCCGGCTGTGGAATGACGTGTTCAGCTGGGCGCAGGCCCGGCTGGGTGTCCCGCCCGGCAGCATCCGGGCCACGGTTCTCATCGAGACGATCACGGCCGCGTTCGAGATGGACGAGATCCTGTACGAGCTGCGGGATCATGCCAGCGGGCTGAACGCCGGCCGATGGGACTACCTGTTCAGCATGATCAAGAATTTCCGCGACGCCGGGCCGGAGTATGTCCTTCCGGACCGGGGTGCGGTCGCGATGACCGCGCCACCGATGCGCGCTTACACCGAACTGCTTGTGGCAACGTGTCACCGGCGCGGCGCCTTCGCCATGGGCGGCATGGCGGCCTTCATCCCCAGCCGGCGCGATCCGGAGATCAACGAGCGGGCGCTGGCGAAGGTTCGGGAGGACAAGGAGCGGGAAGCGGCCGACGGCTTCGACGGGTCCTGGGTTGCCCATCCCGACCTTGTGCCGGTGTGCCGTGAGGTCTTCGATCGGGTGCTCGGCGATCGCCCGAACCAGCTCGATCGGCGCCGTGACGACGTCGCAGTGACCGCGGCCGCGTTGCTCGACATGGCGGCTGTTCCGGGCCAGGCGACGGAGGCGGGGCTACGCAACAACGTCGATGTCGGTCTCCGGTACCTGCAGGCCTGGCTCGGCGGCAATGGCGCGGTGGCGATTCACAACCTCATGGAAGACGCTGCCACGGCCGAGATCTCCCGGTCGCAGATCTGGCAATGGGTGCACAACAACGTCCGGCTGGACACGGGCACAACAGTGACGGCCGAGTTCGTGCGGCGCATCGTCGACGAGGAGCTCGCCGCCATCCGGGACGAGCTCGGCGAGCAGGCCTACGCCGACAGCAATTTCGAGCAGGCCCGTGAGGTGTTCGAGCGCGTCGCCCTGGCCGATGACTTCGCTGATTTCCTGACGCTGCCCGCCTATGAGGCAATTGCCTCCCGCGACTGAGGTCGGCCGCCCGCACTCGCTCGGCTGGCTCGAGGCCCGAACCGCTGCTAGTCAGGCTGGTGGTTCGTTGCCAAGCCGACCCCGGTACAGGAAGGTGATGTCATCGTCCGAGGAGGCCTGATGACCGTGCAGCCGTCGCCCAACGTCTACCCGGCGCCCGATCGCGACTTGGCCATGGAGCTGGTCCGGGTGACCGAAGCCGCCGCGCTCGCGGCCGGCCTCTGGGTCGGCCGGGGGGACAAGAACGCCGCGGACGGCGCGGCGGTCGACGCCATGCGCCAGGTCATCTCCACCGTCTCGATGGCCGGCTGCGTGGTGATCGGCGAGGGCGAGAAGGACGAAGCGCCGATGCTCTACAACGGCGAGGAGGTCGGCTCGGGGTCGGGTCCGTCGGTCGATGTCGCGGTCGATCCGGTCGACGGGACGACGCTCACTGCGAAGGGCATGAGCAACGCCGTCTCCGTTCTCGCCGTCGCTCAGCGGCACACGATGTACGACCCGTCGGCCGTGTTCTACATGGACAAGGTCGTCACCGGACCGCTCGCCGCCGATGTCGTCGACATCACCGCGCCGCCGGCCGAGAACATCCGGCGGGTGGCGAAGGCCAAGGGCCAGCGGCCGGAGGGCGTCACGGTCGTCATCCTGGACCGGCCCCGCCACGAGGAGCTGGAGGCGGCCGTACGCGAAACCGGAGCGCGAATCCGGTTCCTGTCCGACGGCGACGTGGCCGGAGCGATCATGACCGCCCGGGAGGGTACCGGCGTCGACCTGCTGCTCGGCATCGGTGGCACGCCGGAGGGCATCATCACCGCCTGCGCGATGAAATGCCTCGGCGGAACGATCCAGGCCCGGCTATGGCCGCGCGACGAGGCCGAGCGGCGCCGGGCGATCGACGCGGGACATGACCTCGACGCCGTGCTCGGCATCGACGATCTGGTCCGCAGCGACAACGTATTCTTCGTCGCGACCGGCATCACCGACGGTGAGTTGCTCCGGGGAGTGCGCTACCGAACGACCGGCGCTCGAACCCACTCGATCGTGATGCGTTCGCTGAGCGGAACCGTTCGGATCGTCGAGGGTGAGCATCGGGCGGACAAGATCCGTCATCTCACCGGTCTGGACCTGGCGACGTCGCCCGGATGACCGACGACGACCGCGGGCCGAGGCAGGCCTACGCCGACCGATAACTACCGTCGCACTCCACGTGGCCGAGCGGGCCACGCGGGGGAGCAGGCCGTTGCTGGCAAATGTCTCGATGGTCTGCTGCGCTTGACCCTCGCTCGTCTCGACGAGCAGCCGGCCGTTGTCCGCCAGCCAACCGGCCGCTGGCTCGGCGACCAATCGAACGATGTCGAGTCCGTCGGGACCGCCGTCGAGTGCCGCCCGTGGCTCGTGCATGCGCGCCTCCGGGGGCAGCAGGCCGACCGCCGAGGAGGGTACGTAGGGCGCGTTGGCCAGGAGGAGGTCGACCCGACCTCTCAGAGTTCCCGGCAGCGGGTCGTACAGATCACCTTCGTACACCTGGCCGCCGCGAGGCGAGACATTGCGCCGGGCGCAGCGAACCGCGGTCGGGTCGATATCCACGGCGTGCAGCTCGACATCGTGCAGCCCCTCAGCCAGGGCAGCCCCCACGGCGCCCGAGCCGCAGCAGAGATCGACGATGACGGTCCGCGCCCGGGGAACGGCGGCCGTTCGGCGGACGGTGTCGACGGCCTGGCGAACGAGGAACTCGGTCCGACGTCGAGGTACGAACACTCCCTCCTCGAGAGCGATCCGCAGCCCGCAGAACTCGGCCCATCCGACGACGTGCTCGAGCGGTAAGCCGCCGGCTCGGCGTTCCACCATGACCGCGAGTTCGTCGGGCGTTCGGGCTTCGGCGACCAGCAACCGCGCCTCGTCCTCAGCGAAGACGCAGCCGGCGGCCCGAAGCCTGGCCACGACGGCGGGAGGCGTCGCGGACGATGACATGGGCGCGCCCTTCTGAATGCCGACGGGCGCTCGATTGCGATCAGCGCGGTCGCTCGACCACGCCGCCGCGAGGGGAGAACACCCGCTCGGAACCTGCGGAAATGCGTCTCACCTCCTCGCTCACGGCTGCAGAGGAAACGCTAACACCAGTCAGTCGCGATTGGCCGAGCGATATACGACGCGGATGAACCGGTCGAACCCGCGATCGGTGAGTACCCGCTCAGCGAACAGGAAGCCGCGCGCCCCACCGCCGACGGGGTAGCGCGTTCGCGGCTTCGAGCGTTGGACGGCCTTGCCGATCGCATCCGCGACCGCGTCCGGTTCCGACGCCAGAAACGACGCGTCCGACGCCCGTAGTCCGCGGGCGATGAGCTTGGCTTGGTCGCGATAGGCGCTGTCGGCCGAACTCACCTCCAGATTATCGGCGGAGATCGTCGCCCATTCGCTGCGAATGGGGCCCGGCTCGATGATGACGACCTTGATGCCGAATTCCGCGACTTCGGCCCGCAGGCTATCGCTCAGTCCTTCGACGGCGAACTTGGCCGCGTGGTACCAGCCGCCGAGTGGCTCCCAGATCTGCCCGCCCATGGAGGAGATGTTCACGATGTAGCCGTCGCGTTGCGCGCGCATGCGGGGGAGCACAAGTTGGGTCAGCCGGGCCAGCCCGAAGACGTTGACGTCAAATTGCCGTCGTGCTTCGGCAATCGGCACGTCCTCCACGGCACCGTAGGAGCCGTAACCGGCGTTGTTTACCAGGACATCGATCCGGCCCTGCTCGGACACGATCTTGTCGACGATCGTGACCATTGATCCGTCATCGGTCACGTCCAGCGACTCGACGTGGACACCCTGGTCAGCCAGGTCGGACATTCGGTCGACCCGACGCGCGGCGGCGTAGACCGTGTAGCCCAATTCCACCAATCGCAGGGCGGTGGCTTTTCCGATCCCGGACGATGCTCCAGTGACAAGCGCGACGGACGCGGCCATGACCGGTCTCCTTCAGCTGTCGGGCCGGATGGTTTGGCGGGACGCGCTCGGCCGGTCACGGCCCCCGCGCTCCTCCTTAGCGAAGACTTCGGGCTTCTTCGACGGTCAGCTCTGCAGCTGGATCAGCCTCGAGGCGTTCCTCCGGGATAGGGAGTCCACTGCGAACCGACTGGCCGAACGTCCCGGCAGCGAGCCGCTGCTCGGCCCGTGCGATCGCGGCCAACCGGTCGCGCAAGGTCTCGGCCACCGCGTTGTTGACACCGGCGTCGGTGAGCGGCTGCGCCGGGTCGGCGGAGTCTCCCGTTTCCCCCTCGGCGACCCAGTCCTGCCGGCCGGCCGCGGTCGCCTCACCGAGCAGGCGTTGTACCTCGACCCGCTCGGCTTGCAGCAGACTTCGTGCCCGTTCCGGGTCCATCCATCCTCCTCGATGTGTGGCCAAGCCTGGACGCCTCGCGCCAACGAGCAGCCGCGTGCAGATCAGTCGACCCTACGACCGTAGTCGCAGACGCCTGGACCCGCGTCTGGGAAGCACCATCGTGATCTTGGACTTGTCGTCGCTCTGAGGCAGTAAGTCCAAGATCACGACGGCATACGCCGATGACAACTCGTGGCGCACGCCTAGTGCGCGGATGTTTCAGGCGGTGAACATCACGTGCCAGGGACGGACGTCGACAGTGAACAGGCCGCCAACAACGCTGCTGTCATCCGTGGTGGCAAGCTTGGCGGCTTCGGCGGAGCGATCGGCGCCGGGCAGCTTGAGGATCGTCATGCCGGTGCCCGGCTCGTCCCGGAGCGGGCCAGCAGCAACCAAGTAGCCACGGTCGTGCATGCGCTGCAGGAATGCGATGTGTTCAGCGAAGCGCGCATCGCTGAATATGGTCGTCGCCCCGGACCGGTCGGCCGGCCGGTGGATCAATGCGATCCACGTGTTCTGGTCCTCCGGGTCGGCACTTCCGTCTGCCTCATTGCGGCCAGTCATCCGCTCGCCGGCGACAGCCTCCTGGTACCGGTCCAGCACAGTCGGCCAGCCGTGCTCGTATTCGGCCCGAGCGGTGTCGGGGTCGTCGAAGACCTCCCAGCCGTCGTGCTGCAGCGTGACGAGCGTCTGCTCCCCGGCTGCGGTGAAGGTGACTGTCACCCGGCTGGCGCGAGAGACGTCGGCACCGGGATACCAGCTGAAGGACAGCCGGTGCGGCGGCTCCCAGTCGATGACGTCACCCCACCGAGCGGTTGCACCGTCAGCGGACGTCTCGACCAGTGCGCCGTCCGTGAAGGCGACCGTGCCGTCGCCGTGAACGCCGAACTTGGCCAAGGGCCACCAGTTGCCGATCAGCCCGGTGAACACGTCGAACGCGGCAGTCGGGTCCGCCGCCACTAGCATCTCGCGGCGAATCGGTCGCAGGTCAGTCATCCGCACTCTCCTTCGATCGATGCCCTCGCATATCACTGCGACGTCGTACTTCGGCGGCGTACGAGTCGAGCACGCCGTCCCAGGTACGCACGAGCCACTGCTGCGCCGCGGCCAAGCCGCCCGGTGCCAGCGCGTACAGGTTGCGCGTGCCCGCGCTGCGGTGCACCACCAGCTCGGCGTCGCCGAGCACGCGCAAGTGCTTGCTGACGGCCGGACGACCGACCGGCAGCTGATCAGCCAGCTGACCCACTGGTTGCGGACCATCGGCGAGCAGTTCGAGGATTCTCCGACGCACTGGATCCCCCAACGCGTCGAATATGCGAGCCGTCGATTGGTCACTCATGAGTAACCGTTACTCTAGAGTAACGGAGACGGCCGGGCAAGAGCAGAGCGTCCTGTCGGCTGGCGGTCCGTGCGAGACGATGCATCCATGCAACTGCACCCGATCATGTATGTGGGCGATCAGTACGCGGAGCGCGAACGAGGCTGACGGCACCGCTGATTGACGACTCGCGTCGGGCAGCACGATTCGGAATACGTGTTGTCCCGGTTGGCTTGGGGCTGACGATCAATGGCCGCGTAGCCTGGTGCCGCGCACCCGGGGTGACCTGACAGGGAAGGACGGTTGGATGCGAGCGCTGCAGTTTACGGAGTACGGGGGTCCGGACGTAGTGAAGTGGGCCGACGCTCCTGATCCGCACGCTGGGCCAGGGCAGGTCCGGATCGCCGTGCGGGCGGCGAGCGTGAATCCGATCGATGGGAAGGCGTTCTCCGGGGTGATGTCAGGCGGCCAACCGATGGTCGGTACGGGCTACCTCGGGAGAGACGCCGCCGGGGTCGTGGACGAGGTGGGCGAGGGCGTCACTGGCGTATCCGTGGGTGACGATGTGTTCGGCCTCGGCTCGCACACCCTGGCCGAGTACGCCGTCTTGGATTCGTGGGCGGCCAAGCCCGCATCCATCGATTGGGCCGTTGCCGCCGCGGCCGGCGTCGCCGGTGAGACCGCCGAGCGCGGTCTTCGGCTGCTGCACGTCAAAGCCGGTGACACGCTGTTCGTCGACGGAGGGGCAGGCGGCGTGGGTGCGGTCGCCGTGCAGATGGGGGTTGCCCGAGGCGCGAGGGTGATCGCCTCCGCGGGTGATGCGAATCAGGACTACCTGCGGGAGATCGGAGCGATCCCGGTGCGCTACGGCCAAGGCGGGGCCGACCGAGTGCGAGCCGCCGCTGGCGGCCAGGTTGACGGAGTCTTCGATGTCGTCGGCAAGAGTGCGGTCGAGGATCTGATCAGCCTGGTACCCGAGCCGGCCCAGGTCGTGACCATCGCCAACTTCGCGGCCGGTGAGGCGGGAGCCCGGATAACTGGGGGCGGCGCCGACAGCCAGCCCAGGCAGGCCCTGGCCGACGTTGCCGAGCTACTGGTCCAGAACCAGCTGGTCATCAAGGTGCAAACCTTCCCGTTCGAGCGCGCTGCCGAGGCCTACCGGATCAGTTTGAGTGGCCACGTTCGAGGAAAGCTCGTCTTGGTTCCCTGACCGTTGATTGCGCCGCCCAAGTTCGGTCGTGATCTTGGACTTGACGTCGTCCCGCGGCGGTAAGTCCAAGATCACCTCTCATAGGAACCTGACGAGCACATGGTGTGGTTGACATCGCAGCCGATCGGAGTGTTGATCCTAGGCTGCCTGGTGATCGCGGCGCTGGTGGCTATCGGCGGTCGGTTCGCCGTACGTGCGTTGACGCAGCGGCCGCGCCGCGACGCCGCATACGCGATCGCCGCTCCGCTGATGTCGCCCCTCGGGGCGGGGTTTGCGATCCTAGCGGCGCTTACCCTCGCCAACGAGGCTCAATATCTATCCTCGGCCGAGTCGATCGTCAGTAGCGAGGCCGCTAACGCGTCGCGCCTCGCCTGGGCGGCGACCACGCCCGGTGTGGATTCCGAGGGCATCCACACAGCGCTGCTCCGCTACCTGGACGCGACGCGAACACACGAGTGGAACGGCGCGAGCGCGGCTCAAGGAAATGATCCCGCGACCGCGACCGCCGTCGCCGACCTGGAGAACGCCGTCCGGACCGAAGCACTCAAGCCCACGCTGGGAACACCCACCAGTACCGAACTGCTGACCTCCATCGACGCGCTCACCGCAGACCGCCGAGCGCGGCTAGCCGCTGCCTCCAGGCAGCTGCCTGACCTGTACGTGATCACCTTGCTCGTCAGCGGCTGCGCCTTGTCTGAGCATCGCGCTCATTTTCGCCCTCGCCACCCCGTGGCGAGGTCCGATTGTCGTCAGCGGCCACCCCCTTGACGCGGTGATGCAGGACCTCACCAGCGGCTACTTTCACTCTTAGCCGCCACCGAGTCTGTAACCGACGAGATCGTCAGGCTCCGTCCGCTGCGCGCTTCGGCGTGACTAGCGTCTCCTTGTGTTGATGATCTTGGACCTGATGCTTTATTGCGACGTTAAGTCCAAGATCACGATCGAAGTTGAGCAGCGGACGATGATCTTCCATGTGTGCTCAATGCCGCGAGAGGCGAACGGAATTCTCCGCCACCCTCGACCAGCGGGGACGACCGGTGCTAGAGGCCGAGGCCGCGCCGTCCGGTCGGGTTGAGGTCGTCGAGGTGGAACCGGTTCGCCCAGCGGCGCTCATAGTTCTCGTCGGGGAAGTCCGACGGGCTGGAGCCGGTGACGAAGGCTTCACGGACGACGGCGGCGTACGCCTCGTTGCGAGGACACCAGGGAGCGGCCGGAATGTACATGACATTGCCCCAGCCCTTCTGGTTCTCGACGGGCGCGACGCTGTGGATCATGTCGCAATGCCACCAGACGGAGTCGCCGGCTTTGACATCGGGGATTCCCGACAGCGCCTCCAGCAGCGGCGCGTGCCACTTCTCGCTGGCGGGGAAGACCTGATTGATCGTTACGCCGCACATGTCGTCCTCGGACACGTCCGACAGCAGGGGCCGCAGCATCAGGTAGCCCATCGCCTCGGAGATGGGCACGGTCTGCAGCACGCCCTGGTCGTGATCCATGTCGGACAGGGCGGTCCAGCCTTGGAAGGTACGGAAGACCGAGCACATCGTGGAGCCGGGGTACTGGGGGCCGGCGGTACGGTAGCTGGCGTCCCACGGGTCGTACTGCTCGACGGTGCCGTCGAAGAGATGCCGGAACGCGCGCTGGTAGGCGCTGGTCATCCACAGGTCGAGGGTGCCGGGGTCGAGGTGGGTGCCGAGCCCGTTCGAGTTCGCGCCCTCGGGACGGCGCCGGATCCGGTCGGGATAGAGCGAGTCGCGGTTGGGATCGAACCAGTGCACGCCGTCGGAATCGTGGCGCCACTGGCGGTTGAGGAATGCTTGCACCGTCGCCATGCGGTCGCTCTGACGCGCCTGCATCTGCGCCTGCGACCAGTAGATCGGATAGATCTCGGGCTTCGAGTCGACGCTGCCGAAGAAGTCGTCGCCGGGACCACGGTAGTTCTCGAAGAACTTGTTGGACTCGACGTAGTCGACAATGTCCCGGTCCCATGCGAGCGCCTGCTCGCGGTCGAAATGGCCGCGCACGACCAGGCAGCCGCGACGGCGCAGCGCAGCGAGCTGCTCGGCGCTCACCGTGCCAGTGGCGATGTCGGCGTAGTCGATGACCGGCCAGACGTTCTCGCCCCGCGCTTTTGTGGCGCGAATGTCTTCGATCTGGGTACGAACGCGCGCCTCCATCACCGAGAAGACCTCGTCGACGGTGCGGCCCGATGCCTCGATGCGGGCCCGCAGTGCCTGCTTGATGGCGCGGACGGCAGCAGGTAGATCCTCGGGCGTGCTCTCCCAGTGCGGCAGGTCGACCGCGTTGCCGGCGTCGGCGAGGGTCATGTTGGACTCCATTCGGTAAATATCCCTTACTGAAGATAATAGTACGGGCGCTTAGCGCTTCAGGCAAGGTTCCTTACTGGATTGTTGTACGATCTGCGGGTGCCGCCGTTGAAGCCGTCGCCACGCATGCTGCGGGCGGTTACCGACGAGACCGTAGTCCGAGCGTTGATGGACACTCCGCGGATGACGCGGGCCGAACTTTCCGAGCACACCGGATTGTCGAAGCCCACCGTGGCGGAGTCGATCCGTCGGTTGGAGTCATCGAGTCTCGTGGCCGACACCGGCGAGCGCACAACCGGCCGCGGGGGAGTAGGCACCTACTACGCGCTGGCCGATCGGGTGGGCACGGCGCTGGCGATCGGGCTGGCTCCCGAAGCTGTGGTCGCCGAACTGATCGACCCGTCCGGCGCCCTTCGGTCAAGGGTCGTGGAGCACGTGCAGCGGCCGGCCTCGCGGGCGACGGTGAAGCGGCTGCTCGCCAAGGCCGTGCGGGTCGCGGCCGGCGGCTCGGGCGGTGACGCGGTGCGGGTGGCGGTGGTAAGCGCGGCCGACCCGGTCGACCGTGACACGGGCCGGCTGGTCCATCTGCCCGACGCACCCTTCCTCGTCGGTGATCTGACGCCGATGGATACGCTCCGACCACTCGTCGCGGGGCAAGTCATCGTCGACAACGACGTCAACTGGGCCGCTCGGGCCGAACGGGCGAGGCGGATGGCGTCCGGTGGGTCGAGCGACCGATCGCGTCGTGCCAGAGGTGTCGACGACTTCGTCTACCTGTATCTCGGCGAGGGACTCGGCTGCGCGGTCGTATCCGACGGTGAGGTGCGCCGCGGACACGCTGGCCTGGCCGGAGAAGTGGCGCATATCGTCACTGCTGACGCCGACGGCTGTGCGGTTGCGTTCACCCAGGTCTTCGCCCGGCTCGGCCTGCGGCACGCCGACTCGACGGCGATAGACGTCGATGCGTTGCTCGACCGCATCGGCGCCGCGGATGGCGCCGCCACGGTCCGCGTCCTCGCGATCGCGATCTGCGGTGTCCTGTCTGCGGCCGTGGGCTACTGCGATCCCGGTCTCGTCGTTCTGGGTGGCCCGTGGGGTACGGCGGCGCCAATCGTGGACGAGGTGAGTCGCCGCTTCGCGGCTTCGCCACGCCCAGTGCCCGTCGAGCCGGCTGAGCTGACCGAGGAGCCGTCTCTGGTCGGGGTACGGAGGACGGCGCTCGAGCGGCTTCGGGCCGATATCGTCGCGCGTAGCGCGAAGTAGCCGGGCTCAGGGTCTCCGCCCGTTTCACGAACGGCGGGACGCCCCCACCCGCACCCCCGAGCCAACGAGATCCGGCAGCGTCTGGAGATGGTCGACCTCGTCACTCATCGCCGAGCTGACCCGCCGCAGTAGGGCCTCAACGTCGGTCAGGTTCCAGTCGTACGCGGCGACCTCCTCCGTCGCCGCGAACAGCTGGCTGGACAGTCGATCCCGGGCTGCCTGGTACTGCCCGAAGGCGACTGCCTCGGGAAGTCCACCGGCCGTGGACTCGACGATCGCCTGAGCAAGCAGCTCGGCGTCGCGCATGGCATCGGTCATGCCGTGTGTCGTGATCGGGTCCTTGAAGTAGCCGGCGTCGCCAACCAAGGCCCAGCCCGGCCCCCACGATCGGCGGATGTACCCCGGTATGCCGCCCCACCCGTGCACGGGACCGACGGGCTCCGCCGCGGTGACCCGGTCGAGCAACGCCGGCGCTGCTTGGGCAAGCACCCTCGAGAACGCGTGCTCGACACCGATTCGGCGAAGGGTACGCATCCGATCTGGAGTGGTGCTGACGAACACGCACGTCTGGCCGTCATTCGTGGGGATCAAGCCAGCACCGGCCCCGGGCCCATATGCCCATTCGTAGCCGTCTGCTGGAATGCCGCCGAGGTAGCGGTAGAGCACCGCCGAGCAGGTCTGACCCTGCCGGACAACGGGAGCGTCAACGAGTGCGGCCACTCTCGAGCGGATGCCGTCCGCCCCCACCGTCGTCGATGCCGGCAGCTCGACCGCGCGACCGGACCGACCCACCGCGCGAACGCCGCGCACCCGACCGGTCCCGTCATACCGCAGCTCAGTCACGGCCGTCCCGATGAGCACCTCCACTCCGGCTTCCGCCGCGGCATCGACCAGAAGCCAATCGAGCAGATGGCGGCGGGGGGCGTACAACGCCTCGACGCCCACGCTCGGCCGGATCGACACTCGGACGCTTCGGCCGTCCGCGTAGTGGAACGACACCGTACGGATCGGCGGGGTGCTCGCCGACACGACCCGCTCCAGCAGTCCCCAGCGGGATAGTTGCAGCACCCCGGCCCGCATCAGCGCGTGTGTCGACACGATGTCCGTGCCGGCGCGCGACCGCTCGACCAGCGCGACGCGGGCTCCGGCCCGCGCGAGCAGCAGGGCGGTGGATGCGCCGGCGACCCGGCCACCTACCACGACGACGTCGTACCGGTTCATGCCGCCGGCTCCTGACTGGACGCGCAGCTCGCGACAAGCCCGCCCGCCCGGCTGAGCAGCGTGCGGACGACTGCTTCGGCGTCGTGCCGAGCGCCGTCGATGTATGTGGAGTCACGGCGGTGCTGGAATGGCTGGCCGACCACGTACACACCGGGCGCGGCAGTAACGCCGTGGTGCTGCTCGATGGACCCGTCCGGCGCGGTAATCGGTAGGCGCAACCACGGGTGATGCGGGCGATAGCCGGTGGCCAGCAGGATGGTGTTGATCTGTTCGGCGCGGAGATTCACTCGGTCCGGAGTCGCCGGCACGGCGATCGCAGGAGGTCGCAATGGAGGGCACAACTCTGTGTCGAGTCCGGCCCGGACCGCGTACTCGTCGGCCGCGTCGAGAACGCGGTGCATCCGACGCTCGGCGACCGTCACCGTCCCGGCCAGATCATCGCGGAACCAGGCTGTACCTCCTGCCACCCGCTCGAGTCGCCCGGCGAGCCGGACGCCGTGCGCGCGCAGGACGGCCAGGTCGAGGCTTCCGGCGTGTTTGCGGCCGACGAGCTGCAGCGAAGGCTCGCGGCGGGCCGCCGACACATCCGGCACGTCGTCGATGGTCCGAGCCAGCCGCCCGGTGCTGGACAGCCACCAGAAGACGTCCATTCCGCGATAGCGGCGGGGCATCCGGGTATGCCGTCCGACGGCGAGCACGACCGGCCGGCCCGCGCGCGCGAGTTCGTCCGCGATCTGCACCCCGGATGACGAGGCGCCGACGACGAGGACCCCGCCAGGTGGCAGCTGCGCCGGATTTCGGTACTTCGGGGCGGCGACCACCTCGATGCCGCCCGTGTGGACGGCCGCTGGCCGACGCGGCACGCCGTGCGGGCCTGTCGCGATCACGACGTGCCGCGTGTGCCAGGTGCCCCGATCCGTGACGACCAGGTACCGGCAACCGGACGGCTGCGGCGCGAGGGATACCTGCTCCACGTTCGTCGACTCGATGACCGGAGCTCCAAAGGAGGCCGCATACCCGTCCAACAGGCGGACGAAAGCACTGGCTCGGAGAAATCCGTCGGGATCAGGTCCGCCGTAGGCCCAGCCGGGAAGCCGCGTCATCCAGTTCGGCGTCAGCAGGCGCAGCGAGTCCCACCGCTCGGTACGCCACCGCTCACCCACCCGGCCACGTTCGAGGACGACGTGTTCGTGCCCGGCGGCGGTGAGCAACCGGCTCACGGCGAGCCCGGCGTGTCCAGCGCCGATCACGACGGTGTCTGTGCGACTCATGATTCACTCGGTTCCCCCATGCGGCGGCCGGCCATCGGTGGAAGGGCCGGCCGCGCGACGAGCTGGTGCGGATGTCAGCCTGTGACGACGTCCACGACGACCGGCGTCGGGTTGGTGAGCGCGTCATAGACGGCCGAGCGTTGGCGTGACTGCTCGACGATCCGCCGCAGCGTCTCGTCGTCCGCGTCGCCTTCGATATGGAAGGTGACCTTGATCTGTTCGTAGCCGTTGCGGACCGATCCGTCGGACAGGCCCAGGATGCCCAGCAGATCGATGTCGCCCTCGACGGTCGAGGAGACCTTCGTCAACTCCACGCCGCGGGCGGCGGCGATGTTGGCCACGCCCGAGGTAAGGCAGGCGGCGATGGCGTGCAGCAGATATTCGACGGGCGTCGGAGCGTTGTCCTCTGCGACGAGCACCGCGGGGTGGTCGGCGTCGAGCGTAGTGACGTGCTTGTGCGCCATTTCCTGTTGCACGCCGTAGAAGTCCGAGACCGTGGACCGGCTGTGGGTGCCGCTCACCCAGGTGTTGCTGGCTCGGAACTGGAACTTGGCGATCTCGGGCTGTCCCTTGACGGCGTCGAGGGTGGCGAACAGCGTCGCGGTGTCCACGCCGTTGCGACGCGGGCTGTCCGTGATGGTGGTCATGACCGATTTCCTTTCTTTGACGCTTGACTTAGTCGATTGACTTAGGCAAGTGGATAACATGCTTCGAAGGACATGTCAAGAGCTTTTAGCGGAATTACCCGGGTGGCTCTCGCGGCCGAACGCGGTCTCGCTAACGAGCCGAAGAGTCGGACCCGGCGAGCGGTCAGCACGTCCCGCTTGACTACGTCCCCGGAACTCGTGTTAGTCATTTGACTAAGTCAAGTGCTGTAATGGAGGCCTGGGCATGACGACGCGGCGCATCTCCGCCGAGGGCAGCGCTCGGGCCGAGGCCGTCACTGCGATTCTCGATGGCGCCGAGGCGCTGCTGATCGCGGAGGGCCACCGGGCGCTGACGACGCGACGGCTGTCCGAACAGGCCGGCGTGAACCACGGCCTCGTCCATTACTACTTCGGGTCGATGGACGAAGTGCATGATGCAGACCCTGGAGCGGTTCACCTCCCGCCTCATCGTCCGGCAACGCGAGATGTACGCCGCCGATGTGCCGTTCCTGCAAAAGTGGCGCACGGCGATGAACTATCTCGACGACGATCTGGCCGCCGGATATCCGAAGGTGTGGCTGGAGCTGCAGGCGCTGGCCTGGAATCGGCCCGAGATGCGCGATCGCGTTGCCCGGATGACCGCGGAGTGGCGCACCGTCCTGACCGAGGCGTTCGGCAAGGCAGCGGTCGAATACCGACTCGATCCGGACCGGTTGCCCGTCGACGCTTTGGTGAGCCTGGTGATGACGTTCAACCAAGGGCTGCAGCTCGAGCGGCTGTCCGGCATCTCCGCCGGTCATCGAGAGCTGCTCCAGTGGATCGACGACTGGCTGGTATCCCTGGAGGGATCGGTATGAGCGTTGAGCAGAGCCGGGCGCGCTATCCGGACATCGAGGGCTTCGCCGAGCGCGACGGCGTCAAGATCGCCTACGAGGTCTACGGCGACGATGCGACGACCGTTCTGCTGCTGCCGTCGTGGTCGATCATCCACTCGCGGTGCTGGAAGATGCAGATTCCATACCTCGCGCGGTACTTCCGGGTCGTCACCTTCGACCCGCGCGGCAACGGGCGTTCGGACCGCCCGGCTCGGCCAGAGGCCTACAGCGAGCGAGAGTTCGCCGCGGACGCACTTGCCGTGTTGGATGCCACGTGGCACCGACCGCGCCGTCATCATCGCCTTCTCGATGGGTGCGCAACGCGGGCTGTTGCTGGCCGCCGAGCATCCGGAGCGGGTGACCGGCGCGGTATTCATCGGATCAGCGGTCCCGCTGAAGTCGTCCCGGCGAGGTGGGAGCGAGGCCGACCAGTTCGAGCAGCGGCGGCAGTCCTACGAGGGCTGGGGGAAATACAACCGCCATTACTGGCTGTCGGATTATGAGGACTTCCTCGAGTTCTTCTTTTCGAAGGTCTACACGGAGCCGCATACGACCAAGCCGCGCGAAGACGCGGTGGCATGGGGATTGGACACCGACGCCGAGACGCTGATCGCGACGCAGTTCGGACCAAGCATCGATCCGGCCGAGCTTGGCTCGCTGGCCGCACGGGTCGCCTGCCCGGTCCTGGTCATCCACGGAAGAGAGGATGAGATCCGTTCGTACGAATCGGGCGCAGCGTTCGCCGATCTGCTCGGCGGCGCGCTGGTGACCATGGAGGGCTCCGGGCACGCGCCACAGGTGCGTGACCCGGTGCGGACGAACCTAGTGCTTCGCGACTTCATCGACGCGTCCAGCGGAAGCCGTCGCGGCAGCGAGACCTGGACACGGGCGCGGACCCGACGGAAGCGGGCCCTGTACATCTCCTCACCGATCGGGCTCGGTCACGCGCAGCGCGACGTCGCAATAGTCAGGGAGCTGCGGACTCTGCACCCAGACCTGGAGATCGACTGGCTGGCGCAGAATCCGGTGACGAGGGTTCTCGATGCCGAGGGCGAGCGGATCCACCCCGCGAGCGCATACCTGGCAAATGAGTCGACGCACATCGAGTCCGAGTCCGCAGAACACGACCTGCACTGCTTCCAGGCGTGGCGACGGATGGACGAGATCCTGCTCGCTAACTTCATGGTGTTCCACGAGATCGCCGCGAGCGAGCAGTACGACCTCTGGATCGGTGACGAGGCGTGGGAACTCGACTATTACCTGCACGAAAACCCCGAACTCAAACGAGCGGCGTACGTCTGGCTCACCGACTTCGTCGGTTGGCTTCCCATGCCGGACGGTGGTCCCCGAGAGGCGTACCTCACCGCGGACTACAACGCCGAAATGATCGAGCACATCGCCCGGCACCGGCGGATCCGCGATCGCGCCCTGTTCGTCGGGAATCCCGCCGACATCGTGCCCGAACGCTTCGGCCCAGACCTCCCCGCGATTCGTGAGTGGACAGAGGAGCATTTCGACTTCACCGGCTACGTCTCCGGCTTCGACCCGGCCCAGCTGGGCGATCGGCAGCAGTTGCGGGACGAGCTCGGCTATCGACCGGACGAGCAGGTATGCGTCGTCACGGTCGGCGGCACGGGGGTAGGAGCGCACCTGCTGCGCCGGATCGTCGAAGCATTTCCGCTGGCACAACGACAATTGCCCTCATTGCGCATGGTGGTGGTCACTGGCCCGCGCATCGATCCGGCCAGCCTGCCGAGCGCCGACGGCCTAGAGGTCCGCTCCTACGTACACAACCTCTACCGTCACCTCGCGGCCTGCGACTTGGCCGTCGTCCAGGGCGGCCTGACGACGTCGATGGAGCTGACCGCGAGCCGGCGGCCCTTCCTCTACTTCCCTCTGCGCCACCATTTCGAGCAGAACTTCCACGTCCGGCATCGGCTCGACCGGTACCGCGCGGGCCGCTGCTTGGATTTCGCGGAAGCTGGACCAGAACACATCGCCGCGGCGATCACTGAAGAGATCGGCCGCGACGTGGACTACCTGCCCGTCGAGACCGACGGCGCGCGACGGGCGGCCCAGGCCATCGCCGCCCTGCTCTGACAGCCGACAGGCGCGTTCTCGGTCGCGGGAGTACACCGGCCAGGCCGGACCGCTGAGCGAGCGACTAACGGCATTGGCAGTCAGGGAACCCCTCGACCACCGCACGCAAGCCGGCGATGTACCGACTCAGTCCCTCCCTCGGACCGTTGACGTCGTCAGCGACATACTCGCCGAGTCCATCGAAGCGATGCTCGTTGCACCGCTCCAGATAACGCCGATAGAGATCCAGCAGCTCGTCGCGCTCCAGCTCCATGAGGCACTACCTTGTCAGCACGCCGACGCCAGGGGAGTGGATGTCCGATCCCGCGCGCTGCCTATCAGCCCGTTGCAGTGAGTTGTCCGCGCAGCCTTGGCTTCATGTGAGCGGCTGTCGTTCGCGGCAGAAGGTCTCGGCCTGCCGTCGGCGTCGAACCTCATTCATTCAGATCAAGGGAGGTGAGCCCCTTCCTCTGGTCGCCGTTACGCCTCACTTGACATAATGTCGATTATCGGCGCGGGACTGGACTGGACGAGTCGGAACCAGATGTCGCGCCTCATCGAAAGTGACCCGCGGCCACGTTGGTGAGATTTCGGCACGTCGTCGTCGACGCACGCTCGCGACGTTTCCGAACGTCAGCTCGGGTGCGCGCGACAGGTCGACTTCCGTCCCGGTCGTCGTACCCACCGGGATTTGGCACCGGGCGGGGTCTACCGGAACTGCTCCCCCAACTACAATCGGTGATCATCGTTGCGCGCCCCGTGGGACAGTTGGCTGGTGCGGACGCTGCGTTGGCAGGTCGGGGAAGCGACGGTGCTGCGGATCGGGGAGGTCGACGCCACCCCGGCGCTCGACGGCCTGCTGCCCGACCTCGATCCGGCCGCCGTCGACGTGGTGCCGTGGTTGCGGCCCGATTTCGTCGACCCGGCTGGTCGGTTACGCGGCGCGGTTCAGGCGTTCCTGGTGTTCCTGGATGGGCACCGGATCCTCGTCGACCCGGGGATCGGAGAGCACAAGCATCGCGAGGTCGTGCCGGCGTGGACCGACCTGCGCACCGACTTCCTGGCCCGACTGCGCGCCACCGGCACCGCGCCGGAGGACGTCGACATCGTGCTGACGACCCACCTGCACTTCGACCATGTCGGCTGGATGACACGGTCGGTCGACGGCCGGTGGCGGCCGACGTTTCCGGCCGCGCGCCACGTCATCTGCGGGGACGAATTCAGCTACTGGGCGGCTACGCCGCTGGGGCAGCTGCCCGACCAGCACGCCGGCTTCGCTGACTCGGTCCGTCCGGTGGCCGATGCCGGCCTGGTCGACCTCGTGGCCGACGACCACGAGGTCACCGGTGGGGTCCGGCTCGTACCCTCGCCCGGCCACACCCCACACCACGTCAGCGTGCTGCTCGAGTCCGGCGGGAGTTCCGCGCTGATCACCGGCGACGTCGTGCATCACCCATGCCAGCTCGTCCATCCCGAGTGGGGCGCCGCGTCCGATGCGGACCCAACCTCGGCCCGCACCTCCCGCGAGCAGCTGATCGCCCGGTGCATCAACACCGACACGCTGGTGATCGGCTCGCACTTCCCCGACCCGGTGGCCGGTCACCTGCGCCACCACGGCGGCGAGGTCCGCCTGGAGCCCGTCGCCAGCTGACGGGCGCCGACATACCCGCTACCGCGAGCTGACCAAACGACGAGCTATCAGCCGGGTGCCGGCCGCGCTTGTGCGGGCTGCTGGCGGCGGCCTATCGCTGCGGCCAGGGCAGGATGGTCAGGCGTGGCCAGAGGGTGCGCCAGCGGTTCACTTTCGCCTCGTACACCGCTTGTGTTATCAGCGTGGTGTTGGGACGCACCACCATGGCGAACAAGTCGGTGAGCCCGAATGGCGCACAGAGGACCGGATGTCCGGCCTCGGACCGGAGGCCGACGCTCGTCGCGGTCGTCGGCCAGGTCGCGATCGCATGCTCCACCGAGCGGTACGGAGCCAGGGGCCGACCGAATCGGCTCTCGTACCAGGTATGGACCCGAGCCTCGTTGGTGACGTCAATTCTTGCGCCGACGTCTGCGACCAACGCGGTCACCTCGGCCTCGAAGGCCTGCTCCCTCGCCTCGGTCTGATCGTGCGGGTCGAAGTAGACGATGTCGTAGTCCACAATGCCGTGCGTTGGGTCGAAGCCGTGCAGATGGTTCCACACGGTCTGCGCCACGCCGCCCGCTCCGAGATACCACGACGGCAGGCCCACAGCGGGAAGCCGGTCGAGCAGCAGGTCAGCGACCCGGTTCGACGCCACGAGCGCCGTCAGGGCGTCAATCTGCCGCCCGAGAGACGCATGCGCCAAGGCGTCACCGTCTCGATCCAGCACACTTCTACTGTCACATCCCCGCGGCTGCCAAGACGAACGCAACGCCCGCCCGACGTACCGATGACGGATCCTTCACTGGCGCGCCCGCCGCGATCACCTCGCCGGCTGCGCGGCGCTAACGGCTACCGGCCGCGCAGGCCGATCGGGTTGCCGTCGGCGTCAGCCAGCACGCAAATCCGCGCCTCGGGTGCGACCTGACGCGGGGCGCCGCGCTCGGTCGCACCGGCCGAGAGGAGGGCTTCGCGCGCCGCATCGAGATCGTCGACGTCGGCGAACGCCACCGGTCCCCCGGCCTCGTCCTCGCCGGGATTCAGGCCCACCTCGAAGCCGTCGACGTTGTATCCGACGTAGTAGGACTCGTCAGTGTGCGGCTCGCCGAGCAGCACGGTGTAGACGGCCTTGGCGGCGTCCAGGTCGGACACGGGGATCACCAAGCTGCGAACGGTCGTGGTCATGTTCGTCTCCTCACGTTGTCAGTCTGGTCATGACGGGCGATGGCCGAGCGGCTCAGCGCTCCTCCTGAATGCGGATCAGGGTGCCCGCGGGATCGCGGAAGGCGCAGTCGCGAAGGCCGTACGGCTGCTCGGTCGGCTCCTGGACGACCTCGGCGTCGCCGGCCTGCAGCCGCTCGAAGGTGCCGTCAAGATCCTTGGTAGCCAGGTTGATGCTGGCGTAGGTTCCCTTGGCCATCATCTCGGCGATGGTGCGGCGTTCGTCGTCGGTGATGCCCGGGGCGGCGGCCAGCGGATACAGAACGATGGCCATGCCGGGCTGGTCGGGTGGGCCGACCGTGAGCCAGTGCATCCCGCCGTATTCGACGTCGTTGCGGACCTCGAAGCCGAGTGTGTCGCGATAGAAAGCCAGGGAGGCGTCCAGGTCCTCGTGCGGGAGGAGGGTCTGGCAAATGGTGATGTCCATGGACGCCACGCTAGGTGCGGCTGAGCGCTGGCGCTTCTCGATTCCTGATCGGTCTGGTCACCTGTTTCGCGACGCACGGCGGCATCCCCGCCGTCGCACGTGCCGCGTGGCGCCGGTAGGTGCTCGGCGGCACACCGACCAGCTCGGTGAAGCGAGTGCTGAAGGTGCCCAGCGACGAGCAGCCGACAGCGAAGCAGACCTCGGTGACGCTGAGGTCGCCACAACGCAACAATGCCATCGCCCGTTCGATACGCCGCGTCATCAAGTAGCTGTACGGCGACTCGCCGTACGCGAGCCGGAACTCGCGGCTGAGATGGCCGGCCGACATGTTCGCGCCACGGGCGAGAGCCTCGACGTCCAGCGGCTGCGCGTACTCCCGGTCGATTCGGTCGCGGACACGACGCAGCCGCGCGAGGTCGAGCAGATGCTGCGCCTCGGCGGATCTGCTGGTCACCACGAAATCGTGCCACATCGCAAGGACGAGCGGTCGAGCGGTGACGCGTGAGGGCCGGAGTGGTCGACCCGGTTGATCTCCCCCCTGCCGGTCCCACAGGGTGCTGACGATGCGTTGTCGGGGCAATCAGTGACACTCGGTGAAGGTTGAAGGGAACGTCTCGATGGAGGTGAACTCAGCCGAGCCGGGCGAAGTCCTCGGTCAGCCACAGCCGGCCGTGGGTCTGGTCGAGATACACGTCGACGCCGACCATGGTGAAGGTCGAGGACAGGATGTTTTGCCGGTGGCCGTCATTCGGTGGCGTCTCGCCGAACATGCTCGCCTCGAGTGACAGCGCGCCGGCCTGAGTCATATCGCTCGTCCAGCCGATGTTCTCGCCGGCAGCCGTCCAGGAGACGCCCGCGTTCGTCTCCCGTGTGCCGATGTCGGGTTCACCGGGCAGCTGGTGGGACAGCTGGTTCGCCGCCGCCATCGCCAGATCGTGCGCGTGCGCGCTGTTCTGCAAGTTGGCATAAACCGTGAGCGCGGGCCGTCCCTGCTGGGCTCGGCCCGAGTTGATGGCGGCAACCACAGCGGCGGCAATCGATCCACCTCCGGTCGACCCTCCTCCGCTGGGCGACGATGAGTTCGGCGCTGGCGCCGGCGGCGGAGGTGGCGGTGGCGTCGTCGGACGAGGGACGTTCGTCGTTGTGGGGGCCGAACTCACCGAAGTTCTGGGAACTCGGGTGCTCGGCCGGGTGGTAGTGGGCGGTCTAGGTCGTCGGGCCCGCGTCGGTGTGGCGGTGCGACTGGTGGCGGTTCGGGCGCGCGTCGCTGACGCACTTGACGACGTTGTCACTGGAGGGCCCGGAATGGGAGCCGTCGTCGTCGGACTCCCCTGCCCCGAGTCGGCGCGGGGGCCGGTCGGTTCCGCCCATCCGACGACAGCGGCAGTCGTTGTCATGGCAAGTACCACGGTCGCGAAGGCGACAACCCAGTACGGGATAGGCACCGACCGCTTGCGGCGTCGATGCTGCCCCGCGGGGGGGCGACGTTGTGACGGCATCGGCCCACCATCATGGCCGAAATGCCGTGTGAATCCCGTATGGCACACCATGCAGAGCGATACCGTTCCGCGACACGCCACCGCGACAGGCGGTCCGGAGTACAACGGGTCACCCAATGAGGTCAGCGCGTCGCTGATCCCGCGGCTGACAAAGTTCGAACACAAGATCATGACCCAGGGGCGAGCGGGTGGACGACCCCGCCGATGGTGATGGCAACGGCGACCCGGGATCGAACGCCGTCCGGGACGCATGGGACGCCCGGCGGTATCGCGCTGCGCTGTCGTGGACACTGCGCTGGAGCCGGCTGATACTGGTTGACTGGTGCGACCTTCGGGAGGTGAACATGCTGCGGCTCGTTCTGGTCGGGTGGCCCATCCGGATTCGGGTCAATTCGTGGTGCCGTTCGTCGGCGACGGGCCGATTGCGAACCGGCGGCGGCACGCGCGCCGCCTGGCCCGGGGGCCTGCGGCCCCCAGCCGTGTCGGGCAGGCTGACCTGTCAGGAGGACGTGTCACGGTGAATGAGAACGAGACGTTGATCCGCACTGGCTATGACGCGTATTCGCGTGGCGACATCACGGCGATGCTGCAGATGGTCGATGCGGAGCTGGAGTGGACCTATCTCGACCCAAGCGTCGCCGACCCGCAGCCGCAGGTCTGTCATGGCCGCGGCGAGCTGGAGGCCGCTTTGCAGCGTCAAATCGAGCGGGGGTTGGCGTCGCGGCTGGAGGAGGTCATCGCCAACGGTGACCGGGTCGTGGTGGGCGTGTGGACTCCGGGGATCGATGCCTTCCGGATGTGGCAGGCCCACGACCGTACCTACGACGTGTTCACCGTCCGGGATGGCCGCGTAGTCGCGATGCGGGCCTGCCGCGACCGGGACGAGGCGCTGGCCATCGCTGGCATCGAGTAGCCAACCTGGGCTGCGAATCCACCATCACCGCGCCGGCGACGCGGCCCGGCAACGAGATTGTCGCGGATGAGCGGCACGCGGCCTGACCGTCCGCCGAGTACACGACACTGTCGAGCATGCCTGCCACGATCAGCCACAGCGCCGAACTAACGGTCCACCGCCCAGTCGAGGAGAGCCTCGCCCTGTTCACGGCCGAAGGAGAGCGGACTTGGGCACCCGGATGGAACCCCAGCTTCCCCGTCCCCGGCCGCACCGAGGGCATCGGCGCCGTGTTCGTCACCGCCGACGCGCAACGCATCACGACATGGATCATGATCGATCAGGACCGGCACGCTGTGCGCTACGCACGGGTCACGCCGGAGTGGACGGCCGGCACCGTGACTGTCAACGTTGTCGAATCCGAGCCGACAAGGACGCGTCTGCGCGTGAGCTACGACCTGACCGCGCTGAGCCGCGAGGGCGCCCGGTGGCTCGACGAGTTCGCCACCGACTTCACCGAGTACATCGCCCACTGGGAAGCCGCCATCGCCGGTCGCCCCGCAAGACACCAGTGATCCCAACGGGCGGCGACTGTGGTCTCAGCCCGCGGCCGGCGGTGAAGGTGGCGCGGTCGTGCGGATGCCACTCGACGGCTCCTCCACGGCACACGCCGCGCTCTGCGCGGACACGCAGAGATGCACGCGTCAGTAGCGTGGGGTCGTCACCGTCGCAGCTCCGCTACGTGTTCCAGTCGCCGGAGCTTGTGCGGGTTGCGGATCGCGTAGATGCGGGCGATCCGGCCGCCCTCGAATACGAAGTTGACCGCCGTGTTCAGCTCGCCGGCCGGGTCGACCCAGGCAGCGACGGCGCCGTTGAGCAGCAGCGTCGCGATCTCCGCGCCGGGCGCGAACTGCGAGAAGCGGGACAGCAACGCTGCCACTTTCTCGCTGCCCTCGATCGGGCGCCGGGCTGCGGGCGCCAGCCCCCCGCCGTCCGCGACGAGGACGACATCAGGCGCGAGCACATCCATCAGGCCCTGCAGATCACCTGTCGTGAGGGCGACGAGGAACCGCTCCACGACTTGCTGCTGCTCCGTGCGGCTCACCGTCATCCGCGGCCGCCGCGCGGCCACGTGTCCGTGCGCCCGGTGCGCGATCTGCCTGACCGCTGTGGCGGACTTGCCGACGGCTTCGGCGATCTCGTCATACGGCACGTCGAACACCTCGCGCAGCACGAACACCGCGCGTTCGTCCGGTCCGAGCGTCTCGAGCACGGTGAGCATCGCGATCGAGACGCTCTCAGCAAGTTCGACATCGTCGGCGATGTCGGGACTCGTGAGCAGCGGCTCGGGCAGCCACTCCCCGACGTATTCCTCCCGGCGCCGAGACACTGATCGGAGTCGGTTCAGGGCCTGCCGGGTGACGATCTGGACGAGGTACGCGCGAGGGTCGCGCACCTCGTTCTGGGCTGCGTCGCCGATGAGGGCCCACCGCAGCCAAGTCTCCTGTACCACGTCCTCGGCATCAGCTGCGGATCCGAGCATCTCGTAGGCGACGGTGAAGAGCAGGCTGCGGTGGGTGACGAACGGGTCGCCACTCATGCCGTCGAGTGTCCCGCGAGCGGTCGCAGATCACACGCCGTAGAGAACCCCTGCGACTCGATGCCGAACGCGGTGTTGGTGCGGCTGTACAGGTTCGCCAGTGCGACGAAGGTCGTCAGCTCGACCAGCGCCGCCGGACCGAGTTGCTCCAGCAGCCGTGCGGACATCTCGTCCGTGACCCTCGGTGGCGTCTGTGTCATCGCCTCGGCGTACTCCATGACGTCACGCTCCAGCGGCGTGAAGATCGTCGACTCGCGCCAGCACGGCACCTCGCGTGCCTTCGCCTCGTCGAGGCCCTCGTTGTGCGCCATGAAATAGCCGAGGTCCAAGCAGAAGCTGCAGCCGACCAGCGACACTGCCGCCATGTGGGCCAGCGACTTGAGGTTCTCGTCGCACGCGTCCCACTTCTGAGCCCTGCGGCCGATCGCGAAGCTGGAGTTAAGCACCTTGCGGTTGTGCCAGGCCACCTCGACCGGCTCGGCGACGTCGCCGAGCATCCTGCGGGACATCCGCTTGACCAACCAGCCGTAAATGCCGGTCAGTTCTGCTTTGGGGATCCGGGTGCTGCTGGCCATGCTTCTCCTCCAGGGATCGTTGTCTTCGGCATGAAGACACCGGCCACGATTCGGATGTGACACCCCGGGCCCGATCTTGCGAACCTGCCGGGGCTGAAGGAGACTCGCCGCCCGTCGAGCTTGTCCTGACCGGCAAGGACGGCACCCCAACCTCGCCCGTTACTACGGTGAGCAATCGCGTTCGGCTCGCCGTGGTCGCCAGCTGTGGCATCGCTCACCGGTGGTTGGTGAATGGATTAGCTTGCGGCAGAACGGGAACAATCCGCGACACATAGACCGTCGGCTGGTGCGCTCCCGGGCGGGGCGCGGCTAACCGCAATTGACAGGAGTTCGGATGGCGACGAAGACCGCGACCAGAAAGACCGGCACGTCCGCGAGGGCGACGAAGACCGCGACCAGGAAGACCGGCACGTCCGCGAGGGCCGCGAAGACCGCGACTAAAAAGACCGGCACGTCCGCGAGGGCCGCGAAGACCGCGACTAAAAAGACCGGCAGATCCGCGAGCGCGACAACCGGCAAGAAGTCTCGCGGGGCAACCACCAAGGTGTCGGCCACCTCGGCCTCAGCCAAGAAGCGCTCGGCCGCGCCCCCTGCAGATAAGGACATCACCGCAGCGCACCGGTCCCTGACCCGTGCGGCACGAAGCGAGGCGCAGCTGCGGCGGGCGCTGAGTAAGCACAAGAAAGACGTGGCCGGCATGAAGACCGAGGTGAAAGGACGCCGCAAGGACATCAAGCAGTTGCAAGGCGAGCTCGCCGACGTCAAGAAGTCGCGCAAGACTGCGACTGCGAAGCTGCAGAAGGCCGACGCGACCGCAGTCAAGCAGGCCGCCAGCGCGACCTGAGGTTCGGCCAAGCGAGGCGTTCAGGTTCGTCCGGCTGCGAGCGCTTGCCCTGGACTCGGTCCAAACGTCGCCGCGGACGCATACGGGCCATCGGCGCCGGGTGTGCTATCGGTGGACCGCGCTGACGGTCACGCGCTGTTCTGGGCACTACGCCAGGACCGGGGCCCTCAGGCTAGCCACGTTCCCCGTCCCTGCGCGGCCATCCGAGCTGCTTCCACCAGCTTTGGCTGCAATCGGCGCACGGCGTCGACGTGATCGGCCGTCCAGACGACGCGGACAGCGGCCACCTCGGTGCCCGGCACGGAATCCGCGGCGACCGCGTCAGCCCAGCGGCCTTCGCCGAGCTGCTCCGCCGTGATCGGATCGGGCGGGAGGCGCCCGTCGACGGACAGACTCCCGGCCAGCTCGTCATACCAGCGTTCGATTTTCTGCGCGGACGCGATGATCTCGTGGTCGGCTTGGGCCAGGCTGCTCGCGCCGTCGAACCCGTGCCACAGATCGACGACTGCGTCAGCAGCGAGGCGAAGAGCGACTGTTCCGGTCACGAGCGAGCTGGCCTCGGCCAGCGGCACGTGTTTGGCCCCGCGGTCAGCGAGGTACTGGCGGAAGGCGTCGTCGAGTCGACCGAAAGCAGACAGCGCGGCGGCCTGCTCGGCGGTCGCGCTGCCCCGATCGCCGGTCAGGTTGGCGGCCACCACGCGGCTGAGATAGTGCGAACTGCTGCGATACGCGGCACCGAGCGCGAAGCCGAGTGCCGTGTTGGCGCCGCGCGGCCAGAAGACCAGGCCGACGGCCAGGCTGACGAGGCAGCCGATCGCGACGTCCTCGATCCGGACGAGGCCGACCTTCCAGCCGACCGGCTGGATGATGTTGAACAGGATCACGACGACGACCGTGAACGCGGCCTGACCGGCAAGGAACGAAATTGCCGCTGGTGCGAAGCCGGCCAACAGCACCGCTATGGGGAGGATCACCCAGAGCACAACGGTGTTCGTGCCAATCGCTACGAGGATCGTGCCACCGACGACGAACCCAAGAGCGGTGCCGAGTAGGCCACGCAGCGCGTTCTGCCCGGTGTTGAGCGCCGTCGAGCGGAGGACCGAGAGCACGCCGAAGACCACCCAGAAGGAATGCTGCACCTGAAGCAGGTTCGCCACTAGCACGGCGACCGCGAGCGCGGCGGCTGATCGCAGGCTGTTGTGCAACCACGCCGATCGGACGTTCAGGTGCGTCCGGGCCCGGAACCGCGCGACGTACCAGGCACCGTGCGCCTCGGGCATACGACCCAGCAGCCGATCGATGAAGGAGCGCGCCTCTGCGGCGCCCATCAGCTGCACGTTGCCGCCGACCTGACGAGCGGCGTAGCCGAGCTCCTGGCCTCGGAACGACGGCTCACACGACGTCAGGCGCAGCTGGCGACGAACCGTGTCACTGTGCCGAACGACGTCCATCGCCGCATGGAGTCGCTCCATCGCGGCGTCGAGGGCGGCCCGAGCCGGGCGGGTGTCGATGTCGGAGGGCAGGCCGAGTACATCGGCACAGCGGTCGAGCACGTCGGCGGCCGCGTGCCAGACGGCGGCAACCTCGGACACTGCTGCCGCCCGCTTGACGGCTAACCCGTACTGGCTGGCGATGGTCGAGACCCAGTCGAGTTCGTCGACCATCCGAACCATGGCCCGACCACTCGTCGTGAGTGTTGTCGGGCGGTAGGCCGTCCGGCGAAAGCTCTGACGGAGGGCCTCGATGGACGCGCGAGCCGCCGCCGCCGTGTCGGCATCCTCGGCCCGCGCGTCTGCCCCCGAGCTGTGTACCGCGGCCGCGGCCTGGCCGCGGAGTCGGGCGGCGATTCCGCGGCAGGCTTCGCCGGCCTTGAGGCGCAAAGAGTCCCGATCACCTTCCGGCCAGATGATCGCGAGCGCGAGCAGGGCCAGCGCCGATCCGAGGCCCCAGCCGGCGACGCGAGCCGGGACGTCGGCGGCCGATCCAGTCGTCGAAACGGGGAGGATCCAGGCGAGAAGCAAGGTGGTCGTGGAGGCCGCGAGCACCGAGCTGAGTACGCCGACGAACGCGATAGCGAAGCCGGCGACGGCCATGCTGATCGTTGCCGTCCAGATGTTGACCGAGAAGAGGGTGGCGAGGCAGACGAGAACCGCACTAGTCGCGGCGAGCGCCAGATAGTTGAGGAGGCGCTGACGCAATGGTCCGGTGATGTCGACCAGGATCAGAAGGCCGAGAGCCGCGAACACCGAGAACGTAGCCATGGCGGGGTCGCCGACAATCTCGATAGTGATCGCCAGGCAGATCGGCGCGACGATTGCTGCCCGCAGGGCCCGGCGCAGCGCGAGGTAGTCGGGGTCCTTCGTCGCGATCCAGTCCATGACGCGCATCGGGGTCAGGGTATCCGTGAGCAGCACCAGCCGGCTGTCGTCGGAGAAGTGTGCGGCCCCGGCCGGCGGTGGATCAAGATCACGACCGGTAGGGCGACACTAGAGTGCTTCCAGCGGAGTCAGCTTTACCGAGAGGCAGCCGATGCCCGATCCCGAAACCCGCGGGCCCCCGTCCTCCGGCCAACCACAACCACCGGCCCACGCCGCCGGGGTTCGGGGGAACCATCTGGTGGCATTCGTCGCTATCGGGGCTCTGGCCTTGCTCGCCGTCGCAGCGGTGGTCCTCGCCCTCACGTTGGGTCGGGGCGAGCCCTCGCCGGGCGCTCCCGGGACGCCGCGGTCGCTCCCCATCCTGATGGCGCGGTGACCATGGCGACTTCGTCGAGTCCGTTCTCGGAGGTCGCCGTCGACGTGTTGGCGAGCTCGCTGGCGCATGATCCCGTCAATGCCACATTCCTCGGAGAGCATCGCCACGACGGGATGCTGCCCGATCCCTCCCCCGCCGCTGCGGACGTTCGCCGTACGGAACTCCATCGCCAGCTCGCGGCCGTCGACGCGGCGGCCGTCGGTTCGGCCGACGACCGGGTGGACGCCGCGATATTGCGCACGGCCCTGCGGGCTGAACTGTTCGAGCTGGATCAGATCCGCTCCGCGGAGTGGGATCCGATGCCCCACAATCCGGGCAACGGCCTACACGCCCTGGTGTCGCGCAACTTCGCCCCGTTGCCCGAACGGGTGCGCCACCTGGCCCAGCGGCTGCGAGCCGTTCCCGCCTACCTGGCCGCCGCCCGCGAGCGGTTGGGCGTCATGTCGCTCATTCACCTCGACACCGCGCAGGCGCAGCTCGACGGCACGCTGCGATTGCTCGACGACGCCATCCCGAACGCGGTGGCCCAGGACCGATCAGCCGTCGATCTCAGTGCCGTGATCGACCGAGCCCGCGCGGCTGTCGTCGCGCACAAGGACTGGCTAGCGGATCAGCGGGATCGGGCGGAACACGACCCGCGCCTCGGCACTGCGCGTTACGCCGCGCAACTGGCCCTCACGTTGGACACCCCGTTCGACCCGGTTGCGCTCCTCACCCGAGCTGAAGGTGATCTGGCCGCGGTCACCGAACGGATCATCGCTGAAGCGGGACGCCTCGCCGACGTGGCTCGGCCGGACGTGGACACCGTACGTGGTGTCTTGGGCCGGTTGGCTGATGACGCACCGACCGACGTCTCCGTGCTGCGTGAGTGCCGGCATGCGCTGACCAGTGCGACCGAGTTCGTGCGCAGCCACGAGCTGGTCACCGTATTCGACGACCCGATCAACGTCGTTGCCATGCCGGAGATCGATCGCGGTGTCGCGATCGCCTACTGCCGTCCCGCTGGTCCGCTCGAGGCCACGCCACCGCCGACCGAGCTGGCGGTCTCACCGACTCCGGCTGACTGGTCCGTCGATCAGGTTCGCTCGTTCTACCGCGAATACAACCTGCACATGCTGCATGATCTGGTCGCGCACGAGGCAATGCCCGGACACGCGTTACAGCTCGCGCACTCCAACCGGTATCGCGGCAACACGCGGGTACGAGCGGTGTGGTGGAGCGGCTCGTTCGTAGAGGGCTGGGCGGTCTACGGCGAGGAACTCCTGGCCGAGCACGGCTATCGGTCGGGCGCCTCCCCCGCCGCTGCTGCGGCGTTGCGCATGCAGCAGCTCAAGATGCAGTTGCGCATGATCATCAACGCGATCATGGATGTCCGGTACCACGTAGGTGATCTGGACGAGGCCCAGGCCATGGCGCTGATGGTCGGTCGCGGCTTCCAGGAGGAAGGCGAGGCAGCAGGCAAGTGGCGGCGAGTGCAGCTGACCGCCGCCCAGCTGTCGACGTACTACGTCGGTTACTGCGAGGTTCGGGACCTGGTGCGAGACGTGCAGCGCGCTCACCCGGAATGGACCGAGCGGCGCAGGCACGACACCGTTCTCGGATTCGGATCCCCGCCCGTCCGCCATCTGCGGGTACTGCTCGGATTGTGATGCCGTTTCTGAATTCGAACACCCCGATCGCCTTCGCTCATCGTGGGTTCGCGCCAGACGGTGCCGAGAACTCGATGTCGGCGTTCGAGAACGCCGTGCGGCTGGGTTATCGGTACCTGGAGACAGACGTCCGGGTGACGGCGGACGGCATCGCCCTGGCCTTCCACGACGCGGCCCTCGATCGCGTGACCGACCGGCGCGGCCGGGTGGCCGGGCTGCCCTGGCGCGAAGTGCAACAGGCGCGCATCGCGGGCACCGAGCCGATCCCGCTGCTGGTCGACGTCCTGACCGCCTGGCCCGACATCTACGTCAACCTCGACGTGAAGGCCGAGCACAGCATTGGCCCGACGATCGAGGCGATCCGGCGGACCCGGACCATCGAAAGGGTGTGCATCGGCGCGTTCTCGGACGCGCGGGTCGCCGCCGTCCGGGCCGCGCTCGGCCCGCGGCTGTGTACCTCGCTGGGACCGCGGGAAGCCATCCGGCTGCGTGCCGCCGCGTTGCTCGGCCGGCTTCCGCTGCGGCCGGTCCATGGCTCGTGCGCGCAGGTGCCCGCCGCGGTCGGCCGGGCCCGGCTCGTGGACGGGCACTTTCTCGCCGCCGCGCACCAACTCGGCCTGCCGGTGCACGTGTGGACCGTCAACAACGCGATGGAGATGGCTCGGCTGCTCGATCTCGGCGTCGACGGCGTGATGACCGATCGTGCCGACGTGCTGCGGGACGTGCTCACGCAGCGGGGCCAGTGGTTCCCAACTCATCGCCACGAAGGCTGAGATCCGCCAGCCTGCGATCTTGAAGCCTGACGGCCCGGTCGCGGGGTCAGCCTTCGGCCGGACCAGACCGACCGATTGCCAATGCTGCTACCGCCGCAACGACGGATCCGACCGCACCCGCGGCCACCAGGCCGCCGCGGAGACGGCCGATCCGACCCTCGCGGGCGGCCGCCCCCGTGATCACGGCGTCGACGGCATCGCAGGCCGCCCCGGCGAGCAGCCACGTGGTGTCGTCGCGGCCGGTCACCGTCGCCGTCACCGTGCCGACGCCGAGCGCGACATCACGGATGCCGGCTGTCCGGGCGAGCCAGGTCACACGAGAAGCCGTTGCCGTATCGAGACCTATCAGTCGCAGAAACGTAACCGGCGATGAGAGAAAGCTCACACCGATCGCGATACGGCCCCCACCGATTCCGGCGGCAATGACGCGGTTCGAGGGCAAACGATCGACCCAGGTTCGGGTAAAAGCGATTACAGAACGGTCAACGTCGTCGGCGGCGATGGTCAAATCCGGCGATGTCGCGGTCACGGTCGCCATCTCCTCAGCGAGGTCACAGCAAGCATCAGAACCAATTAACCCCGTCATCTCGTATTACCAGCAACGGAGGGAATCCTGCCCCTGCGTCGAGCGTTCACTTCAGTGGAATTCAGGATGCGAATGGGAGGTGCCCACTATGGCAGATCGCACCCTGCGGGGCAGTCGGCTGGGAGCCGTCAGCTACGAGACCGAGTACGGAGCTGAGCCGGCTCCGCGCAACGTTGCCGCTTACCAGTGCCCCCGCGGGCACGAGTTCACCGTGCCGTTCTCCGAAGACGCCGAGATCCCGACATCGTGGGAGTGCCGGCTCGACGGATTGGCCGCGCAGTTGATCGATGGCCCGGCACCCGAGACGAAGAAGAGCAAGCCGCCGCGTACCCACTGGGACATGCTCATGGAGCGGCGCACAGTCGCCGATCTGGAGGAGGTCCTCGCCGAGCGCTTGGACGTACTGCGGGCCCGGCGCGGGACGAAATCCGCCTGACCTCGTCGCCCGGTCCCTTCGATCGAACCGCGCACCAGGCGCCCCCGACTGGTGCGCGGTTCATTGGTGCTCGCCGGTCAGGGCCTGCGCCGTAGCAGCCCTGCAACCTGCTGCGCGCGGTGCCTGAATCCCCACTCCGTGACCCGCCACAGGGCTTCGCGCACGATCGAACCGCTCATCTTGCTTTCGCCGCGCTCTCGTTCGGCGAAGGTGATCGGCACTTCGACGACCCGGAATCCGGCCCGAACGGCGCGCCAGACGAGGTCGACCTGGAAGCAGTAGCCCATCGAGACCACGGCTTCGTAGTCGATGGTGTCGAGAACGGCCCTTTGGTAGACGCGATATCCACCCGTCGCGTCGTGCAGGTCGATCCCGAGGGCAAGGCGGGTGTAGAGGTTCGCCCCGCGCGAGAGCAGCTCACGCGACTTCGGCCAGTTGACGACGTGGCCGCCCGGCACCCATCGCGATCCCAACACGACGTCGGCATCGTCGAGAGCCGCGACCAGCTCTGGAAGCTGCTCCGGGGCGTGCGACCCATCGGCGTCCATCTCGACCAGAACGTCGAATCCCCGCTCGAGACCCCACCCAAACCCCGCGATGTAGGCGGCGCCGAGTCCCGCCTTCGCCGCGCGATGCAGCACGTCGATGCGCGAGTCCTCGCCGCTCATCGCCTCGGCGATCTTGCCCGTGCCGTCCGGGCTGCCGTCGTCGACGATCAGCACGTGCGAGTCAGGCATCGCGGTGAACAGCCGTCCGACAATCACTTCGATGTTGTCCCGCTCGTTATATGTCGGAATGATGACCAGCACACCGGCGTCTGTCGGCTGCTCAGTCACGGGCTGTCCCCACTCTCTCCCGATCGGCCGTGTCGTTCGTACCGGCCCGACGTCGGGTCCGCCGGGCGGTGATCATTCTGCCGCGAGGCGCGGACAGCACCGACACCGCCGCGGCAACCAGCGCCAGGCCCGACAGTACGTACTCCGGGATCGGGCCGATCTTGGTGGCCAGCGTCTGGGACGTGCGCAGCGGGACCGTGGCCACGATCACGTCCGGGGTGAACAGGGCGCCGGACCGTTGACGCACCGTGCCGTCCGGTCCGACGACGGCCGAGATGCCGCTCGTCGACACCTGCAAGGTGGTGCGGGCGTGCTCGACGGCGCGCAGCTGGGTCATCGCCAACTGCTGGTAGGTCTCTGCGGTATGCCCGAACGTCGCATTGTTGGTCTGCACCACGATCAGCTGCGCACCCGCGACAACCGACGATCGCACAAGACCGTCATAGGCCACTTCGAAGCAGATCACGTCGCCGAACTCGAACGGACCGCCGGTCAGCAATCCGTTGCCCTTCCCCGCGATCATGTCCCGCGACACCAGATTCGCCTTGGAACTCACCAGCCGGGCCAGCCCGCGCAACGGGACGTATTCGCCCCACGGCACCGGATGCCGTTTGGTGTACACAGCACCGGGCCCGGTTTTCGGAAACCACATGATGCCGTCGTTGCTGTCGTGGTTATCGCCCGGACCGTTGACCACGGCGCCGACGAGTAGCGGCACACCGATCGCGTCGACGGCCTTGGTGATCTGGGCCGCAGCGTCGGGATTGCTATACGGGTCGATGTCCGAGGAGTTCTCGGGCCACACGACAAGGTCCGGTCGGGGCACCTGCCCCGACTTCACCCGATCGGCCAGCTGCAACGTCTGAGTCACGTGGTTGTCGAGTACCTGGCGGCGGCGCGCATTGAACTCCAGCCCGGCATCGGGCACGTTTCCCTGAACGAGGGCCACGGTCGCGGTGCGACCCGAGTTGTCAGCTGGTGGTCGCAACGGCCAGGCCAGGACCGCACCGAGCAGCGGCACAGCCAGCAGGAAGGCGCCCCCGGTGACGGCAACGCGCCAGTGCCACGGCCCGCGCCGGAAGGCCAGCAGACCCATCGCGAGGCCGCCGGCAGCCGTGGCCACCGCGTAGGTGACGAGCGGTGCGCCACCAACGGCCGCGAACCACCGCAGCGGCGACTCAGCCTGGCTGAACGCCAGCCGACCCCACGGGAAGCCGCCGAACGGCCCGCGGTCCCGCACCGCTTCGGTGAGCACCCATACGGCGCCGATCCATAGCGGGGCGGCCCGGAGTCGTTGTACGAGAGTCAGCAGCGCCGCGGTGCCGGCGTAGTAACCGGCCTCCGCGCCGGCCAAGATCAGCCAGGGCGCCGCGCCGACGTAGATGCCCGTCCAGCTCAACAAGGGGACGAAGAATGCCGCGCCGTAGAGCAGACCGAGCCAGGCCGCCGTGCGGCAGCGCCGCCCGTGGACGGCCACCGAGAGACCGGCGACGCTGACGACGGCGAGGGGCCAGATTCCGAAGCGCGGAAAAGCGAGCACGCCGAGCAGGCCCGACGCCACGGCCACGAGCGCCGCCCACCGCGCCCGGAACGGGGCGCGCAGCTCGTCGCGGCGCAGCAGCATGGCTTTCAGTATTCCCGTCCCGGATCACGGACGGGTTGCCGTCACGTGAGAGGCAGGAGGCGGACACACACCGCGTCCACACCACTCCATTTCGGCGTGCTCGGGCCAGAGGATGTACGGTTGCGCCCCATTGAGCTACCGTTTTGGTCGGCTGTGGGGCGCTAGCCGAGTGCTGCACACCATCGGCGAAGCGGCAACGACGCCGAAGCGCAGGCACTCGTGAGAAGGCGATGACGGCCAGCATCGAGGATGTCGCGAAGCGGGCGGGCGTATCTATCGCGACCGTCTCGCGATCGCTGCGCGGCCTGCCGGATGTCGCGCCGTCCACGCGACACCGCGTCCTCGTCGCCGCCCGCGAGCTCGACTACGTCGCGTCGCCGTTTGCGGCCCGGCTGGCGAGCGGCCGCACGGCGACGGTCGGTGTCGTCGTCCCGTTCGTCAATCGCTGGTATTTCGCCGAGTTCCTCGGCGGCGCGGAGTCGCAGTTGTTCGCCGGCGGTTTCGATCTCCTGCTGTACAACCTGGCCGACCCGGAGGGACGGCAACGCTTCTTCACGATGATGCGGGTCCGCAAGCGCGTCGACGCCCTGCTCGTCGCGAGCCTCGTCCTCACCGACAGCGAAGCCGAGGCGTTGCTCACGCTGGGCTGCCCCATCGGCCTGCTCGGTTTCGCCCGTCCGGGATTCCACTCGTCCCGCATCGACGACACCCGCAGCGCCCGCGCGGCCGTCGAGCACTTGCTGGCGATGGGGCACCACCGTATCGGTCTGATCGGCGGCGACACGGACGACCCGATGCGCTTCACCCCGCCGCTGCACCGCCGCAGCGGCTACATTCGCGCCTTGGAGGACGCGGGGATCGACTATCGAGCCGATTTCGAGGAGCTCGGCTACTTCACCGTCGCGGGCGGCGAGCATGCCGCTGACGTCTTGCTTGATCGGCCGGATCCGCCAACCGCGCTGTTCGCCGAGTCAGACGAAATGGCCTACGGGGCGATACGGGCAATTCGCCGTCGTGGGCTCCGGGTGCCGCAGGACGTTGCCGTGATCGGCTTCGACGATCACGCCAGCGCGGAGTTGATGGACTTGTCGACGATCCGCCAGCCGATCGTCACCCAGGCGAGTGAGCTCACTGCCCGAGTCTTGGCGGGGCTGAACGACCCGTCCGTCGAGCCGCTGGATCGGGTCGTGCCCACCGAGCTCGTCGTCCGCGGTTCCACCGATCCGGCTCGCAGCGTCTATTAGGACCCGACTGCATCTCTCCGATTGATGATCTTGGACTCGATGCCAAAGAGCGCGGCCGAACCGGGAAGCGTCGGCTAGGAGCTTGCCGCCGTGGGCCGGGGCCGTCCTACGAGGCGAGAGCGCGACGCGGCGACCTGCGCGCGGGTGGGCGGATCGGCCCCCGCTCGCTCGCAGGTCAACGCGGACACGAGGATCGCGTGATCGACGATCTCCGCGAGTTCTGGTTCGCCAAGCGCGGACAGGGCGGGGACGTCGACGTGCCGGTCGTCGAGCGCGCTCAGCAAGCCGCTGGTGAACGCGTCGCCGGCGCCAACGGTATCGACCAGCGTGATCACGGGCGCGGCGCGCTGCACCGGTCGGGTGTGGTTGGTGTAGGCCGTCGCCCCCTGCCCTCCCTGCGTGACAACCACGAGCGCGGCGCCGAGGCTGAGCCAGTCGGCAGCAACGGCCGAGGGCCATTTGTCCGGATAGAGCCAGCTCAGGTCTTCGTCGCTGGCCTTCACGACGTGTGCGGCAGCGACGCTACGTTCGACCAGCGCCTGGCCGCGCTCCGGCGTCCCCAGCAACCGTGGCCGCACGTTCGGGTCGTAGCTGAGCACGATGTCGCCCGATGCCCGAAGTCGCCGAACCAACGCGGCGATCAGCTCGCCACCCGGTGGGGTCCACGATGCGAGGGATCCGGTGTGCAGGATGGTTGTCTGCTCGGGCACGCGCGAGAGCTCGTCGGCCGACCACTGCCAGTCGGCGGTGAGATCGAGGTAGAAGTCGTAGGACGCCCGCCCCTCCTCGTCCAGCGAGACGACGGCCAGCGTCGTCGGCTCCGTCGCGGCCGCCGCCGCCCGCAGGTCGACCTGATTGCGCTCGGCGTGCCGCCGCAGCACCCGCCCGAACGTGTCGCTGGAAAGTCGAGCCATCATGGCGGCGTCGTGGTCGAGTCTGGCGAGGCCCACCGCGACGTTGAGCGGGCTTCCTCCGGGATGTGCCGTGAAGGTCTCCAGATTCCCGGAGTCCACCAGATCGACCAGCGCTTCACCGATGATCGTCAGCACGACCGGCAGGCTACCGTCATCCAGTGTCTTTGATGCTGGTGGACGCGGCGTCCCTGTACTTCCGGGCGTTCTTCGGGGTGCCGGAATCGGTGACCGCACCGGACGGGATGCCCATCAACGCCGTGCGCGGCTACCTCGACATGACGGCCACCTTGTTGCAGCGCCGCCGACCGGGCCGCTACGTCGCCTGCCTCGACCTGGATTGGCGCCCGGCCTTCCGGGTCCGGCTGCTGCCGTCCTACAAGGCGCATCGGATGGCGCCGGGCGGGGGTGAGCAGATTCCCGACACGCTGGTGCCGCAGGTTCCGGTGTTGCTCGACGTGCTGGCGGCGCTCGGGCTGGCGACGGCCGGCGCGAGGGGTTTCGAGGCGGACGACGTGATCGCCACGCTGGCCACGCGGGATTCCGAGCCGTGCGAGGTGGTGAGTGGCGATCGCGACCTGATGGCCCTCGCCACCGAGCGAGTCACGATCCTGTACACCGGTCGCGGGGTCGCCAAGCTCGAAGTTCTCGGCCCGGACGAGGTCGCCGCCCGATACGGCGTGCCGGCGGCACGCTACGCCGATTTCGCCGTCCTTCGTGGCGATGCGAGTGACGGCCTGCCCGGAGTGAACGGGATCGGAGCAAAGACCGCCGCCTCCCTCGTCGTGCGCTTCGGGACGGTCGAGTCGATCGTCGAGGCGGCGCGGAATCGGTCGAGCGGGTTCCCGGCCGGCGCGGCGACGAAGGTACTGGCGGCCGAGGACTACTTGCTCGCCGCGCCCGCGGTCGTCCGCGGCCGGACCGACGCGCCGGTCGAGGCGCTCGAGGACACCGTGCCACCCGAGCCGGCCGATCCGGGTGCGTTGGTCGCCTTGGCCGACCGATACGGACTCGAGCCATCGTTCAATCGGGTGCTCAACGCGATGGCGGCAGCGCGCTCAGCTCGGTGACCAGGTGTAGTCCCCGCTGGTGCTGGTGATTGTGACGGTCGCCTTCTTGCCGCCGTCCGCCGTGCACGTGAACGTGGTGCCTTTCTTCAGCTCGACGTCCTTGCCGTTGTTGCACTTGACGTTGGTGAAGCCGGTCGCGGTGTCGTTTTGGATGAACCGCTCCACGGCGGAATGGCTGAGGTACTTGTTGACGAGCAGGCCGGGCGTCACGAACAGCACGAGGGCAGCGACGGCCAGCACAATCGCGACCACGAGCAGGCTCAGCCACGCACCGACGTGGGACCTGCGCTGCGGTACCTCACCGCCGGGCCCTACGGTGGCCGACGTTTGGTAAGCCGGCTGATAGCTCGTCGGGTAACCCGCCCGCTGGTAGCTCCCGGTCTGCGCCTCATAGCTTCCGGCCGCATAGCCGGGCTGGGCATAACTGGAAGTCGGATAGTCCTGCTGACCATAGGACTGTTGTCCGTAGTTCGAGGGATAGTTCCCCTGTCCGTAGGCCTGAGTGGGGTAGTCCTGCGGGCCGTACGGCTGCTGGGGGTATTGCCCGCTTCCGTAGCCCGGCTGCCCATAACCCGGCTGGGCGTAGCCGGAGCCCGGGTACCCCGACTGCTGGCCGTATCCGGATTGTCCGTAGCCCTGCGACGGATAGCCTCCGTAGCCCTGGGACTGGTCGCCGGGCTGGTCGGAGCCCGGCTGGCCGTAACCCGGATAGCCGTAACCGGACTGCTCGTAGCCAGGCTGGGGGTAGCCGGGCTGCTCGTAACCCGGCTGCTCGTGACCAGGCTGGGGGTAGCTCGAAGCGGATTCGGGGTAGCCCGGATAGCCCGGCTGGGGCCGTCGGTTCGACGGGTCGTCCATGCGGCCCGACGGGGTCGGCGGCGGAGTCAGAGCCTCGCTGGGTGATGAGCCCGAGACCGGCGGCATGACGCTGGTCGATTCGTCACTGCCGACCGAGGTCGGCTCACTCACCGGCCGATCTGGCGCGCTGAACTCCGGTGGAGCGTCGCGCTGCTCGGACGGCGCCTGGGGAGCACGCTGCTCGGTGTTCTCGGGTTCCATCTGGCCCTCCCTCGATCCCCTCGCGTACGCCGCATGTCTACGCTACTGCGCTCGGCGCGGCGACCACACGCGGAAGTTACGGCTGCGGGCCTTGCGCCACAACCCCGCGGCGCAGGGCGCGCGAGGCCAGCCTGGCCCGGACCGGGATCGGCGAGTCCGTCTGGCCCGGGGCCACCGCGATCTGATCCAGGAGGTCGAGGACCTGCTTGCACCACCGGACGAAGTCGCCCGCCGACAGCTCCGGACTGATCGAGTCCCCGGGTCGCGCGCAGCGCCCGGCCGAGACTTTCGTTTCGGGCCCAGCGGTAGGCCGGCCAGACGAAGCCCAGTTCCGGTTCTCGGGTCGCCGGCAAGCCGAGATCCGCCTCGTCCTCGGTGATGTCGCCCCACACCCGTACCGTGTCGGTCACCGCATCCCGCACGGCAGCCGTCGGCATCCGCTCGCCGGCCGGCTCGTCGCGGCGGGCCTCGTACACGAGGGTCGACACCACGGCGGCCAGCTCGGCCGGATCGAGCGCGTCCCAGACGCCGTCCCGCAGGCATTCGGCCACGACCAGGTCGGACTCGGACCAGATGCGGGCCAGCCGGCGGCCCGCCGGCGTTGCTTCGTCGCCGGCCAGGTAGCCCCGCTGATCCAGTAGCGCGCAGATCTGGTCGAAGGTGCGTCCCAGCGAGTCGGTGCGCCCCTCGACCCTGCGGACGAGGCCGGCCGTCTCCCGCTCGAGCCGGCTCCGCCGCTGGGCCCAGCGAGCATGCTCGTCTCGATCCGGACAACCGTGGCCGGGATGCGCGCGAACCGCGGCGCGCAACCGCACGACCTCGTCGTCCGGCGTCCCCGGGCCTCCGCGGCGGCGGCTGGGCGCCGGCGGCACGGCGACCTGCCGGAGCGCGGACGCCAGATCGCGCCGCTCCTGCGGCGAACGGTGGTTGAAGTGATGCGGCACCCGAACGCTGCCGACCGCCTCGACAGCGACCGGAAAGTCGACCATGGACAACCGGCCGGCCCAGCGCCGCTCGGTGAGCACCAGCGGGCGCGGGTCGTCCCGCGGACTCACGCCCGGGTCGAGGACGATCGCGAGGCCCGCTCGCCGGCCGGCTGGCACCCGAATGACGTCGCCGGTCCGCAGGGCCTCCAGGGATGCCGCGACCGTGCCCCGACGCTCGCGAGACGCCGCGCGCGACAGCGCGGCCTCGCGCTCCGAGAGAGCCTGGCGCAGGGCCAGGTACTCGGAGAAATCGCCCCGATCGCAGTCGCATTCGGGTCGCGTACTCGGCGACCGCGTTCTCGTTGCGCCGGATCTGGGCGATCAGGCCCGCGACGCCGCGGTCGGCCTGGAACTGGGCGAACGAGGCGTCCAGCAAGGCGCGAGCGGCCGAGCGCCCCATCTGGCCGACCAGGTTGACCGCCATGTTGTACGACGGGCGGAACGAGGAGCGCAGCGGGTAGGTCCGGGTCGAGGCCAGACCGGCCACCCGAGCCAGATCGATGTCCGGGCCCCACAGGACAACCGCATGGCCTTCGACATCGATGCCCCGGCGTCCGGCCCGGCCGGTGAGCTGCGTGTACTCCCCCGGCGTGATGTCGGCGTGCGTCTCGCCGTTGAACTTCGTCAGCCGTTCCAGCAGGACGCTCCGGGCGGGCATGTTGATGCCCAACGCGAGCGTCTCGGTAGCGAACACGGCCCGGACCAGTCCCCGGACGAACAGTTCCTCGACGGTCTCCTTGAAGACCGGGATCAAGCCGGCGTGGTGCGCGGCCACGCCGCGACGCAGCCCGTCGAGCCACTCCCAGTAGCCGAGCACCTCGAGGTCCTCGGCCGGGATGCCGACCGTTCGATGCTCGACGAGCGCGGTGATCTCGTCGCGTTCGGCCGGGTCCGTCAACCAGAGGCCGGCCTGAACGCACTGACGGACGGCCGCGTCGCATCCGACCCGGCTGAAGATGAACGTGATCAGCGGTAGCAGGCCTTCGCGATCGAGCCGCGTGACGACGTCTGGCCGGTGCGGCGGCCGCCAACCCGGGCCGCGCCGGCGATCGCGTCCTCGCGGGCCGATCTCGAAGTTTCGCATTCGCTCGGTCAGGTAGTGGCGTAGCTCGGGATTGACGGCCGGAGGCTGACTGGTCGGCGCGCTGGTGCTGCCGGAATCCGGGAACAGGTCGAACAACCGAGATCCGACCAGCATGTGCTGCCAGAGCGGAACCGGGCGTTGCTCGTGCACGATCACCCGGGTGTCGCCGCGCACCGTCACCAGCCAATCGCCGAATTCCTCGGCATTGCTGACCGTTGCCGACAGGGCCACGAGCCGCACCGAGTCGGGCAGGTGAATGAGCACCTCTTCCCAGACCGCGCCGCGGAACCGATCGCCCAGGTAGTGCACCTCGTCCATCACGACGTAGCCCAGGCCGGTGAGCGCGTCGCTGCCGACGTAGAGCATGTTGCGCAGCACCTCGGTCGTCATGACCACGATCGGGGCGTCGGCGTTGATCGAGTTGTCGCCGGTCAGCAGGCCGACGCTACGGGCGCCGTGCCGGTCGACCAGATCGTTGAACTTCTGATTCGAAAGCGCCTTGATCGGCGTGGTGTAGTAGCACTTCTGCCCGGCCGCGAGCGCCAGGAATACCGCGAACTCCCCGACGACGGTCTTGCCGGCTCCGGTCGGCGCGCACACCAGCACGCTCGATTCGTCTTCCAGAGCTCGACACGCGTCGATCTGGAACTGGTCGAGGTCGAAGGAATACTGCCCCGCGAAGTCCGTGACGCGCCGGATACGCGATCCGCTGTCGGCTGGCTGCGTACCGCTCCGCCGGCGACGGACCGATCGCCGGGGTCATATCTTCAGCCTAGGCGTCGCGGCGCGGGCTCTCGGATCAGGAGGATTTGCCCGTCGAGCAGGCCGCGCACAACCCGAGAAGCTCGACGGTGTGGTCGACATCGGTAAACCCGTGCTCGTGAGCGACGCGGGCCGCCCAGCGTTCCATCGCGGCGCCTTCGATCTCCTCGGTGCGGCCGCAGGCTCGGCAGACCAGGTGATGATGATGGGGCGTGGCCTGGCCGCACAGCCGGTAGAGCGCCTCACCCTCGGACGTCTGCAGGACGTCCGCGTCGCCCGCGTCGGCCAACGTCTGCAGGTGCCGGTACACGGTCGACAGCCCGATCGTCTCGCCCTGGGAGCGCAGCTCGGAGAAGACGGACTGGGCACTGCGGAATCCGTCCCCGGCTCCGAGCTGCGCTCGGACCAGGTCGCCTTGCCGCGTCGATCGAGCGGCCCGACCACGCCGGACTCCGTGCAGGGCGGTCATCTCAGCACCTCTTCACGGTCTGTCGTTGGTAACCGTTATCAACCTTAGAGCCGGCGGAGGCCCTCAACGGAGGATCCTCATCGGTGGACGCAAATCAGGGGTGATGAGCCGGCACCGGACTCGGCGGCAGGGCCTCGGCGACCTCCTCGAGTGCTCGCCGGGCGCCAGTGCGCCGTCGACGAGATCCGACCACGCGGCATCCGAGGTAGCAGGCAAAAGAGATCGTCGTGACGTACGGACTGATCGGAATCGAGCTGCCGAGCGCGAGCAACGTTCCGCCGACCATGGCGACGGTGGCGAACACGACGCTCAGCGCGACGGTGGCGCGGGGGGATGCGGTCACCCGCATGGCGGCGGCCGCGGGCGTACACACGATGCTCAGCACGAGCAACGCGCCGACGACCTGAACCGACGCGGCAACGGCCAAGCCCAGGACGAGCATGAAGATCGGCGACAGCAGCCGCACCGGAACGCCCCGGGCGGCCGCCACCTCGGGATCCAGGCTCGCGAACCGCAACGGCCGCCACAGCAGGAGCAGGCTGGCCAGCACGACCGCGCCGATTCCGATCAGCCAGGAAAGCTGAGGTGTGTCTATAGCGACGATCTGCCCGGTCAGCAGCCCGAACTTGTTGGCCGATCGGCCCTTGTAGAGGGACAGGAACAGCACGCCGAGGCCGAGCCCGAACGGCATGAGCACGCCGATGATCGAGTTGCGTTCTCGAGCCCGGATCCCCAGCGCGCCGATGACGACGGCGGCGAGCAGCGACCCGGTGACCGCGCCCACGACCACGTTGATGCCGAGGAACAGCGCGCCCGCGGCGCCGGCGAAGGACAATTCGCTGATGCCGTGCACGGCAAACGGCAGGTCGCGCATCATGACGAAGACGCTGATCAACCCGCCTACCACGCCCAGCACCACTCCGGCGATCACCGAGTTGTGCACCAAGGCCAGCAAGTCGCCGTAATCGTCGAAGTTGAAGATCTGCTTCCACAGACTGGGATCGCCGGTGGCGATGGCAACCATCGTCATGACGCGCTTCCCGTGGGCGGGTAACTGTCTTCCTCGTCGTCGAGGACGTCGCCCGGCTCCGGCACCCCGACGACGACGATCCGCCCCCCGGTGCGAATTACCTCGATCCGGGCGCCGTAGAGCGCGGTCAGGCTTCGGGAAGTCATGACCTCGTCGACCCGGCCGATCTGGAACCGCCCGTCGGCCAGATACAGCACCCGGTCGACGTACGGCAACACCGGGTTGATCTCGTGGGTCACAAACAGCACGGCGGTTCCCTTGGCTCGCCTGCGCTCGTCGATAAGTCGGACGACCTCGCGCTGATGGCGCAGGTCGAGCGACAGCAACGGCTCGTCGCAGAGCAGCAACGCGGGCTCGGTTACCAGTGCCTGGGCGATACGGACCCGCTGCTGCTCCCCGCCGGACAGCTCGGCGACCGGCGTGCTTGCCAATTCGCTCGCGCCGACCGCCGCGAGGATCTCGGCCACCCGCTCGCGCTGCCGGCGCGCGTCGATCCAGCCCGGCCCGAGCCGGTGGCCGTCCAGGCCCATCCGCACCAGGTCGGCCGCTCGGAGCGGCGCCGGCGGGGCCAGCCGCCTTTCCTGCGGCACATAGCCGATCAGGTCGCTGCCCCGCTGGGCCGGTCGCCCGCAGATCGTGATCGTGCCCGAGCTGAGCCGTTGCCGGCCGAGAACGGCCCGCAGCAGGGTGGTCTTGCCCGATCCGTTCGCGCCCAGCACGGCGAGGAACTCGCCCGCGCGCACATCGAGGTCGAGCCCCGACCACAGAGTGCGGTTGGCGATCGACAAGGACGCCCCGCGCACGGCCAGGACGGAGTCGGCCGGGCCCATCATGAGCGGAGCGCGCTTTCGACGGCGGCGACGTTGCCGGCCATCCAGCTCAGGTAATCCTGGCCGGTGGGAAGCGTCTCCGTAACCGGCACGACGGCGACATTGTGCTGACGCGCGGCGGCGAGCAGCTTCTCGGTTTCGGCGCTGGCGGCCTGCTCGTTGTAGGCGAGCAGGGCGACGTGCCGTCCGTCGACCAGCGCGAGCGTCTGGTTCAGCACCCGCGGCGACACGTCGGTTCCGTCCTCGACGGCCTGGCTGAACGGGTCCGGCGTGCGGTTGACGAGGCCGCACGCGGTGAGCAGGTACAGCGGTACGGGCTCGGTCACGGCCACGCTCACGCCGGCGTGCTTGGCCCGGATCGCGGCTTCCGTCCTCTCCAGGGCCTCGAGCCTGGTCGCGAACACCGCGGCGTTGGCCCGGAACGTGGCCGCCGATCCGGGGTCGACCTGGGTGAAGGCGTCGGCCAGCTTCGCCGCGAGCTTGCCCATCGACGGGAAGTCGTACCAAACGTGTTCGTTGAGCCCGGGACTCGCGTCGCTCCGTCCGGAGATCTCGACCGCATCGAGCACCACAGCGTCCGCACGCGCGGCCGTATGCCGCATGACGTCCATGAAGTCGTCGTAGCCGCCGCCGTTCTCGATGATCACGCGGGCCCGAGACAGTGCCAACTGGTTCTGCGGGCTGGCCTCGTAGGAGTGCGGATCCTGGTTCGGGTCGTCGATGATCGAGGTCACGTGCACCCGGTCGCCCCCGATCTGGGCAGCGATGTCGCCGTAAACGTTGGTCGATGCCACGACCCGCACCGGGTTGTCGGCGGCGCCGGCCGAGGCCGTGTCATCCGGATTCGAGCTGCAGGCGGTGAGCACGGCGACCGTGGCGAGGAGGGTCGATGCGATCGCACTGAATCGCCGAGCGCGGGCATGCGCGGGCGGACGGGTGGTGCGCGGCGCGCCCGGCCCGCGCCGCCATCGGCGAATGAAAGCCAAATTGAGAATGATGTTCATTAGCATAGCAGCTGACGGTCGCGGGGTAGCCGGCCGTCGCGCGTCGAGATTCTTCCCAGCCGCTCGGCCGCGACGGCCCCCGGGCCTCACTATGTCGTGATCTTGGACTTATGGTGGCCCTGGGGCTATAAGTCCAAGATCACGAAGGAATGCGGCCTTGACCGCCGGTTGAGAGCGGGCGTCACCAGCCGACGGATATCGGTCAGGTTGCCTCAGACCAGCTTTCGGGCAGCCGGTGCGGAATGGGATCGATCACGGAGGGCGTGTCGTCATCGGGCGCGTCGGGCCTGCGCGGCTGCCTCCGCCTTCCGGCGGGCCTTGCGCCGGTCGTGCAGCACGGCGAACAACACCGATCCCTCGAAGAGCAGCACCATGGGGATCGCCATGGCGCACATCGTGAACGGGTCCGTGCTCGGCGTCGCTACGGCCGCGAACAGGAAGATCAGGAAGATGCCGCCGCGCTGGAACTTCTTGAGCAGCTTGGCCGGGAGGACGCCGACCAGGTTGGCCATGACGATCAGCAGCGGCAGTTCGAACGACGCGCCGAAGATCACCAGCATGAGAATGACGAACGACAGATAGCTGTTCACCGTCAGCGTCGCGACGGCCCCGGAGCCGGCCGCGCCGATCAGCACCTGCAAGCCCTTGGACAGCACGACGTAGGCCAGGCACACGCCGGCCGCAAACAGCAGGGTCGATGCCGCAATGAACATCAGCGTGTGCTTGCGCTCGTTCTTGCGTAGCCCGGGCGTGATGAACGCCCAGATCTGGTAGAGCCACAGCGGAGCGGTGAGCACCGCTCCGGCGAGCACCGAAACCTTCAGCCGGGTGGTGAAGCCGTCCAGCGGTGCGGTGAAGATCAGCTCGCAGTCCTTCGAGTTCGGCGGAAACCGGTGCGAGGCCGGGACGCTGCAGTACGGATGCTTGAGGATCGCCAAGATCGGATCGTAGAAGATCCAGCCCACCACGGCCCCGACACCGATGATCAACAGGATGACCACGACTCGTCGGCGGAGCTCCCGTAGATGGTCCAGCACCGACATGCGGCCTTCGGGATTGCGGCGTCGACGGCTCCGCAGCCGCAGCCGGACCATTGCTCAGCGGTCCAATCGAACGTTCGCCACGCGCTCCTGCGCGACGCGGATCTGGGCCTGCAACTCGGCAAGTTCGGCGGCGGTGTCGGAGAGCAGGGCGAGATCTCGTCTCAGGCGGTGGGACTTCCATCCCAGCTCATACAAGCACGACCCGAGGACGACGGCAGCGACGACCAGCGCGGCCCCCCATGCGATCGCGACCACCCACCACACCCCGGAAACTCTACTGCGGCGTCGTGAACGGGGCCGGTCAGAACGTCGCGTAGGCGTCGATCGCCCCGGCCGCCTCGCTGGCCACCGACTCGGCGAGCCACTCCGGCGAGAGCACCTCGACCTGCCCGGCCGAACCAAGCACGAGGGCGCGTACCCAGGCCGGATCCGCGACCCGCAGGCTGATCTGCCGCTGCCCGTCCTCAACCGCGGTCTCCTCGGTCACCGGGTAGTAGTCGGCGACCCACCCGTACGCCGGCGCTATGCGCAGCACGACCAGCAGATGCTCCGGGGCCGGCGTGTACACGCCCTCGGACAGGTCTCGCAGCTGCGCCCCAGCCGGCGGCCGGGCCGGCTCGTCCAGCAGCCGGGCATTTTCGATGCGGTCGAGCCGGAACACCCGCATCCCTTCTGCCCGCCGGCACCAGGCCTCCAGATAGGACCGGCCGTCCATCGCGAACACCCGCATGGGGTCAACGGTCCGATCCGTCGTCTCGTCCCGCGTGGCGGTGTAGTACCGCAGAGCGAGCGCGCGCTGTTCCGTGACGGCCTGCTCGAGGACGGGCAGCAGCTGATCGACCGGGTCCAGGGCCACGGTCACCGTGCCGGCGGCGTCGATCGACCCGCCGGCCGCGGCCTCGACCTTCGCGAGGGCCCGCTCGACGGCGGCCCGGTCGGTGAGACCCGGAGTCTCCATGAGGGTGCGCAAAGCGACCACGAGCGCGAGGGCCTCTTCGGCGGTGAGCCGGAGGGGCCGGGAGATCCCCGCGTCGAAGATCACCGAAACCGACTCGCCCTCGAACGACAGGTCGATGAGGTCGCCCGGCCCATGTCCGGGCAGACCGCACATCCACAGCAGCTGCAGGTCCCGCCGCAGCTGCTCCTCGCTCACCCCGAAGTCCGCGGCGGCCGTCGCGATCGCCACGCCCGGGTGCGCTTGCAGGTAGGGCACGAGGGACAGGAGACGCGGCAATCGCTCACGTTCCCCGGTCATCGCCCAGCTCCCCCGGCGCCGACGCGATGCGCCGCCCGCGCGGTCGGGGTGAGTCGCCCGACCACCGCGTCGACGAGCTCCGGTGGGCCGAGCACCCGAGCCGACCGCCCCGCGCTGGCCACGATCCGCGCCATCCGCCCGAGATCGGTGTAGCGGATTGTCAGAACTCCGTCCGCTTCACCCTCTGCCACTCGGCGCAGCTCGCCCAGCCCGGGTCCCGATACTGCGATACGGGCCACGCCGGCCGAATCGGGGCCGCGACTCGCCACGAAGGCGAGCAAGTCGACATCCGGGCGCTGGAAGGCGCCCGGTGGGCTGACGAGGTCGACGTCCCCCACGACACGGGACAGCCGGAAGCTGCGGGCCTCGCCGCGGTCGAGGTCATGGCCCACGACATACCAGCGACGCCGCCACGACAGCACGCCCCACGGCTGGACGGTGCGCCGCTCCGGGCTGTCCGTGCCCGTCTTGAGGTAGTCGAAGGTCGCGACGCGGGCGTGCCGGGCGGCGTCCAGCAGAGGGGGCAGAGCCGGATCGCTCGCATCGACGTGGGGTTGGGCCCCTGGCGCATCGCCCGCAGCGACATCGGTGCCGCCCGCGCGAAGTTTGATCAGCGCGTTGCGGGCCGGCGCACCCAGCGTCGCCGATTGCCATAGGCGAGCGGCCAGGCCGACCGCGGCCGCCTCCGCCGGGTCGAACGTGACGGGCGGCAGCTCGTACTTACGCCGGGTGATGCGGTAGCCGTCCTCGGCGTCGAAGATGCTGTTCCGGCCGGTCTCGAGCGGTATGCCCAGGTCACGCAGTTCAGCCTTGTCGCGTTCGAACATCCGCTTGAACGCCTCCTCCGTCCGCGGATCCCCGTCGGCCGGCTCGTAACCTGGCACCGCGTCGCGGACCCGTTCCGCCGTGAGGAACTGACGGGTCGACAGCAAGCAGATGACGAGGTTGACCAGCCGCTCGGCGCGTCGCGCTGCCATGTCCTCGAAACTAATGCGCGGCCTGGCCCGCCGGGCGGCGGCTCGCCTACTGGCCATGACCCGGCCGGCCCGGAGCCGGCCGCCTCGCCACGGTCTGCTCGAGGCCAGAACGGCGCAGACTCATGCTCCCGATCATTGCTGATGAGGGCCGCATCGTGCACGGCGGTTACAGTGTGGCCGATGATCCGCTGGCGGGCCGGCACCGTGACCGCGATCGGACGGCAGTGGACCGGCGTACGCGAGGTCGTCGTGGATGTCGCCGGCGATGGCCCGACACCGGCGCTCGCCTACCTGGCGCTCGTGGGCGTTCCGGAACCCGGTGACCGGGTCGTGCTCAACGCGACGGCCCTCGCCGAGGGTCTGGGCACCGGAGGGCATGCGATCGTCGTAGCGCTGCCCGACCGCCTACCACCCGATCCGTCGGCGCCGGGCCATCTCGTCAAGGCCCGCTACACCCCCTCCCAGGCGTCCGTGTCGGGCGTCGACGAACCGGATTCGCCGCATCACGCGACGATCGCGGCCGCCACGTCGCTGGACGGCATGCCGGTGGTGGTGGCCGACCTGCACTCAGCACTACCGGCGGTCGTCGCCGGTGTGGCCCTCGATCGGCCGGCGGCCCGCATCGCCTATGTGCTGACCGACGGCGGTGCGCTGCCGTTGTGGTACTCCCATACGCTCGCCGACCTGGCCGGCCGGCTCTGCGGCACCATCTCGACCGGGCAGGCCTTCGGCGGCGACCTGGAGGCCGTCACGGTCCACACGGGCCTGCTCGCGGCGCGGCACGTCCTCAGGGCCGATGTCGCGGTCGTGGCGCAGGGGCCGGGCAATCTGGGGACCAGCACGCCGTGGGGGTTCTCGGGGGTCGCAGCCGGCGAGGTGGTAAACGCCGTCGGGGTGCTCGGCGGTCGGCCGGTGGGCGCGCTGCGGATCTCCGACGCGGATCCGCGCGAACGACACCGCAGCGTTTCCCACCACGCGATCACCGCGTTCGGTCGGGTCGCCCTGGTCGCGGCCGATCTCGTGGTCCCGGCCGGTCTGCCGACCGCGTTGGCGGCGGCCGTCGCCGCTGACCTCGCCCCGCTCGGGGCCCGCCATCGCATCGTCACGGTGGCCACGGCCGGCCTGGAGACGGCGCTGCGAGCGCTGCCCGTCACGCTGTCGACCATGGGCCGCAGCCTCGACGAGGACCGCGCGTATTTCCTGGCGGCGGCAGCGGCCGGTCGGCACGCGGCCGCGCTGCTGGGTTGAGGCGTTAGCCGGAGGCCGGCCCGAGGTGCACGTGCCGGGTGACCGGGCGATAGCCGAGCCGCTCGTAGAAGCCGATCAGCTCAGCTTCGCAGTGCAGCCAGACGAGTCCGGTGTGATGTACCGCCCGGGCGGTAGCCTCGGCCGACATGACGGTCCCGAGCCCCTCGCCCCGCCGGTCCGGGCGGACGATGACACCTGAGAGGCAGGCGCAGCCGCCGGCAGCGCTGAGCCGCGCGCACGCCAGTATCTGATCAACGTCCCGGAGGACGAGAAACTCCTGACCTGGTTGGCCGAATTCGCCGATGAGGACCGGAGCCAGGTCGGTGCCGAACACGGACAGGAACTCCGCCGCCGTGCGAGCTGGACCGAGCGTGATCCCGTCCGGCGGGGTATAGGCAGGGCAGCTGTCGGTGATCAGCACGGCGAGCTCGCGCAGCACACGCAGCCCCCGCGCGCCGACGGATTCGACCTGCTCGGGCCGGACCGTGACCTGCCACGACCCCGGACTTCTCGCCTCGAGCCACTTGCAGACGGCGTCGACGATCTCGTCGGCGGGCAGATCGGATCGCTCCGTGAACGATGCGTGTGTTCCCCAGCCCTGGGAAATGCCGAAGTGCACGCACGGGACACCGCCGAGGTCAAGGGCCGTGCCCACGGCCGCAGAGGCCTGGTGGCTACGCACCTGTTCGGCATCGGCCCGCCCGACCAGGTCGATCAGATCGCCGGGGTGCGGCGCCCGGTCCGGGTCTCCGCTCCAAGAGCGCAACGTCCAACGGCCGTCGGCGTGCACGATCTCGGCGATGCCGCAGTTCGCGAGCGGATGGGTCATCGCGTAGTCGTCGGTGACGTTGTCGGCCAGCATCGAGACGGCCAGCCCGATCGCGCCACCGTGGCTCACCGCGACGACGGTCGCGCCGGGATGCGCGCCCGCGAACGCGGCCAGGCTGGCGGACATCCGGGCGACCACGGCACCGCCGGGCTCGTCTCCGTCGAGCCCTTCGGTCAGGTGACCCGACAGCCAGCGCAGGTACTGCGCGCCGATCCGGGCAATGTCCGATTCGGCGGTGCTGCCCTCGGTCTGGCCGAGACCGATCTCTCGCAGTTCGTCGCGCGTCGCGAGATCGCAGCCGAGCGACGCGGCCAGGATCTCGCCCGTTTCGCGGGCACGAACCAACGGGGACGCGTAGACAGCAGCGACATTCCGGGCCGCGAGTCGAACGCCCAGGGCACTCGCCTGGGCGCGCCCCCGATCGGTCAGAGGTGCCCCCGGCGCGAGCGAACCGAGCCGGCGGTCGACGTTGTCGGTGCTCTCGCCGTGGCGGACGAGCAGGATCACCGTTTCGGACCTGCCCGCCATCTGCCTGCTCCTAGTGTCCCGCCTCTGCATCACATCGAGTTGATGAGCTTCTCAACCCGGTCGTCGACGCTGCGGTACGGGTCCTTGCACAGCACGGTCCGCTGAGCCTGGTCATTGAGCTTGAGGTGCACCCAATCCACGGTGAAGTCGCGACGCTTCTCCTGGGCTCGTCGGATGAAGTCGCCACGCAGCTTGGCCCGGGTTGTTTGCGGAGGCACGTTCTTCGCCTCGAAGACCGCGAGATCGGTGGTGACGCGGTCGAGCGCCCCGCGCTTCTGGAGCAGGTAGTACAGGCCCCGGTTGCGTTGGATGTCGTGGTAGGCGAGATCCAGTTGGGCGATGCGGGGCGCGGACAACGGAAGGTTGTGCTTGGCGCGGTACCGCTCGATGAGCTGGTACTTGGTGGCCCAGTCGATCTCCCGGTCGATGCGCGACAGATCGCCGGCCTCGACGGCGTCGAGCGTGCGACCCCACAGCTCGAGTACCTGCTTGGATATCGGGTCGCCCCCCGTCCGCTCGATGAAATCGACGGCGCGGCCGTAGTACTCACGCTGGATCTCCAGGGCGGAGGCGGTCCGCCCGGCGGCCAGGCGGACGGAGCGGGAACCGGTCAGGTCGTGGGAGATCTCGCGAATGGCGCGGATCGGGTTCTCCAACGTCAAGTCCCGGAACGCCACACCCTGCTCGACCATCCGCAGCACCAGGTCGGCCGACCCGACCTTGAGCATCGTGGTGGTTTCGCTCATGTTGGAGTCGCCGACGATGACGTGCAGTCGCCGGTAGCGCTCAGCGTCCGCGTGCGGCTCGTCCCGGGTGTTGATGATCGGGCGGGAACGGGTCGTCGCTGAGGACACGCCTTCCCAGATGTGTTCGGCCCGCTGGCTGACGCAGTAGACGGCACCCCGAGGCGTCTGCAGCACCTTGCCCGCGCCGCAGATCAACTGGCGGGTGACCAGAAACGGGATGAGCACGTCCGCGAGCCGGCTGAACTCCCCGTGCCGACCGACGAGGTAGTTCTCGTGGCAGCCGTAGGAATTGCCCGCGGAGTCCGTGTTGTTCTTGAACAGGAAGATGTCGCCGGCGATGCCCTCGTCGTGCAGGCGCTTTTCCGCGTCGAGCACCAGCCCTTCAAGGATCCGCTCGCCCGCCTTGTCGTGGGCGACGAGGCTCGGCAACGAGTCACATTCCGGCGTCGCGTACTCCGGGTGGCTGCCTACGTCGAGGTACAGACGGGCACCGTTGCGGAGGAAGACGTTGGACGAGCGGCCCCAGGACACGACCCGGCGAAACAGGTAGCGGGCGACCTCGTCCGGAGACAGCCGGCGCTGCCCGTGGAAGGTGCACGTCACGCCGTACTCGTTCTCGATGCCGAAGATGCGCTTGTGCACGTGCCCAGCCTAGGCGAACTACGCCCCCAGCTGCCGGTATGCGCGAGCGCTCAGGGCCGTCCGATGAGCAGGTCCTCACCGCTGAGCGTGGTGACCTTGACCTCTTGGATGTGGTCGGCCGGCAGCGACGTCCCTCCCGTGAACGTGATGTCACGCCCGGTGGGCAGATTCCACGTCCCCAGCGTCTGCGTGCTTCCACTGCGATCCACGACTACCAGTTGATACGGCGCATTTCCGGCGTACGCGCCGCCTGCGATCTGGTGACAGGACAGATCGATCCGGGTGCCCCACCTCACCGTCTGGATGCGCGCAGACGCCTCGACGCCGACGGATTCACCGCTGGGGGCGGCCATGGCGACGACCGCCGCCGGGTTCGGAGTGGGCGGGGTGGCGGTCTTGCTCGACGGCCACGCCAACACCAGGGCCACAACCACGCACGCGGCGGCCACCGCCACGACGGCCGCCGTGACCAGCCGGCGGCGCCGGCGGCTGCGTCGGACGCGCTCCAGAAGCGTGGGGAGCAGGTCCGCCGGCGGGTCGGCGGCGACCTCCTCCTCCAGCACGTCGGACGGAACGGTGGCCAGCAACGCCGGCAATCGCCGCAGCGACCGGACGGATTCGGCACAGGTGTCGCAGACGAGCAGGTGATCCTCATAGCGGCGCCGCTCATCCTCCGACAGCGCGCCCAAGAGGTAGGCGGCATCGTAGGTCTCGAACTCGTCAGTCATCCCATGCCTCCCATCTCTTCGAGGGCGAGTCGCAAAGCGTGCAGGGCGTAATGCGTGCGCGACTTCACCGTGCCGACCGGAATGCCGAGTCGCGCGGCCGCCTGGGCGACGCTGGAGCCGCGGTAGTAGCACTCCAGCAGGACCTGGCGGTGCTCGGGCGACAGCCGGCGAAGGGCAGCGGTCACCACGGCGCTGTTCACTCGCTCGTCGGCACCATCGGAAACCGGCTTCTCCGGCAGGTCGGCCGTGACCAGCTCCCGCTGGTGACGGCTCGCCCGCCAATCGTCGATGACGATCCGGCGCGCCACCGTGAACAGCCAGCCCCGGGCCGACCCCTCCGATTGGTCGAGCACCGCCGGATGACGCCACGCTCGCAACAACGTTTCTTGCACCACGTCTTCGGCCCGGGCGCGGTCGCCACCAGTCAGGCTGACGACGTACGACCACAACGCCCCTGCATGTTCCTCATGCAGGGCACGCAGGAGGTCGGTCTCACTCCCGGCCACACCACCTCCGTATTAGGACACGGCTCGAACCATCGTGAGGTTCAATCGGAAGCGCCTTCGGCCGTCGGATCGGCGGTCTGGTCGAGCGTCACGTCATGCGGCGGGGTGTCCGCCGGTACTGGCGCCGCAGCCTGCTCCGCGGTCGCGGCCGGCAGCAATTCCGTCAGCGCAGCGCCCACATACCGCCGGAACTTGCGATTTGCCCGCGTGCGATCCAAGACTGCGACCTCGAGCTGCGCCGCCGGAAGGTCACGCGCCGACCCGTCGCCACCGACCGCGCCCAGCGCACCCACGGCGACCTGCAGCGCGTCCCGTAGGGGCAAGCCGGCCGTGAACATCTGACGGAGTGACGAGGTAAGTGCGTCCGCCTGTCCCCCCATGACCAGGAACTGTGGTTCGTCGACGATCGTGCCGTCGTAGGACAGGCGATACATCTGATCCTCGTTCGGTTCGGTGCCGACTTCCGCGACGCACAGCTCGACCTCATAGGGCTTCTGCTGCTCGGTGAAGATGTTGCCCAGCGTTTGCGCGTACGCGTTCGCGAGCGCCCGGGCGGTGACGTCTTGCCGGTCGTAGGAGTAGCCGCGCAGGTCGGCGAGCCGGATGCCGGCCACCCGAAGGTTCTCGAACTCGTTGTACTTCCCCACCGCGGCGAACCCGATGCGGTCATAGATCTCGCTCACCTTGTGCAGCGCCGAGCTGGCGTTCTCCGCGACGAACAGCACACCGTCGGCATAGGTCAGCACGACCACGCTCCGGCCGCGGGCGATGCCTTTGCGCGCGTATTCCGAACGGTCGCGCATGATCTGCTCGGCCGACGCGTAGAACGGCATCGACATGACGGCGGCTCCCTTCGTGGACTCGGCGGATCTCGGCTGGAGCCTGGTCAGGACCCGGGTCGGTCGCGCCGTTGCTCGACGATGTCGCGGACCACGGAGCCCAGCTCGTCGTCGGGAATGCGGGTCGTCCCGTCCGCCGAGGCGAGCCGTACCACCGGGAAGATGCCGCGGGTCAGGTCAGGACCGCCCGTCGCCGAGTCGTCGTCGGCGGCGTCGTAGAGGGCCTCCACGACCACCCGGACGGCGGCCGCTTGGTCCAGTCCGGGCGTCCAGCGCTTCTTCAGGGAACCCTTCGCGAACAGCGACCCTGAACCGATCGCCTCGTAGTACTGCTCCGGATAGCGGCCGCCGGCAACGTCGAAGCTGAAGATCCGCCCGCTGGCTTGGGTGCGACCGTTCTGTGTGGCGTCGACGTCGAATCCGGCGAACAGCGGGAGGACAGCCAGCCCCTGCAGCGCTTGTCCGAGGTTGCCCCGGATCATCGTCGCGAGCCGGTTTGCTTTCCCGTCAAGCGTGAGCTGGGTGCCTTCGATCTTCTCGTAGTGCTCGAGCTCCACCTGGAACAACCGCACGATCTCGATCGCCAATCCGGCGGCGCCCGCGATGCCGATAAGGGAGTAGTCGTCGGCGGCGAACACCTTCTCGATGTCACGCTGCGCGATCAGATTGCCGGCCGTCGATCGGCGATCGCCGGCCATTACGACCCCGCCGTCGCACACGGCGGCGACGATCGTCGTGCCATGTGGGACGGCGATCGTCGACGTTCCGCGCGGGAGTAGGTCGGGCGCGGCTACCGCGAGGAACTCGGTGAACGACGACGAGCCCGGCGTCGTCGCATACCGCAGAACTCCCGACGCCGCCGACGGCAATCGACCGTCGCTCACTGGCCGCCCTTTTGGACGAACGAGCGGACGAAGTCTTCGGCATTGGTCTCGAGCACATCGTCGATCTCGTCGAGGATCGCATCGACGTCCTCGGTCAGCTTCTCGTGCCGTTCGGTGACATCCGATGCAGTGTCGGCCTCGACCTGGTCGACCTCGTCGGATTGTCGCTGCGCGCGGCTCTGACCACTGTCATGGGTCGGCATCGTGGCACTCCCTCGTTCGTCCCCGATCTCACCCTAACGTGATGGCGCACGTTCAGGTCGGCAGTCGGAGTCCAGAACGAAGAACAGTAGGCGGCCGGTTCGCCGGACCGCTCAGGCGACCTCGGTTGCCTTCATGACCGACTGCGGTGACGCGGCGAGACATACGGCGTTGCGGCCGGCGTCCTTCGCCACGTACAGAGCTCGATCGGCCGCGTGCAGCAGCTCGTCGAGCGTGTCGCCGTGCGGGCCGCGTACGGCGACACCGATGGACGCGGTCACGGTCAACGGCTGCGTCGAGGTGATCACCTCGCTGGCGATGCGGAGCGACTCGATACGCCGGCGGACTCGCTCGGCGACGCCAGTCGCGGTTTCCATGTCGACACCGGGGACGAGCGCGACGAACTCCTCACCACCGAACCGGCCGACCGCGTCGTACCCACGGAACTCCTCGGCCAGCGCCTCGCCGACGGCACGCAGCGCGGCGTCGCCGCCGAGGTGGCCGTACTCGTCGTTGATGCGCTTGAAGTGGTCCATGTCGATGACGAACACGGCCACATTGGACTTGCGACGCCGCGCGGTCGCCAACTCCTGCTCGGCGAGCTGGCGCCAAGACGCGGCATTGAGCAGTTCCGTCTTCACGTCCGTCGTCGCGGCTTCCACCAGCTCCCGGATCAGCGCGTGGTGCTGCAGCAGGAAGACTGCCGGCAGGACGAGGACGGTCAGCCATGGCTCGCGAGCCAGGCAGACGGCCGTGACGCCACCCAGTACCAGCGTGCTGAACTCGAGGCCGTTCTCGAACCAGGAACCGAACAGCGCGGATCGGCTCGCCGAGGGAGACGTCAGGCGGACTGCCACGCTGATCAGCGCGGTGTTGCCGATCCGGAAGATCACGATCGCGACGGCTATGGCCCCCACCGCTCCGATACCATCGGGAACGGTCATTGCCGGGAACCCCAGCGCTCGCAGCGCTACCGCGATGGCCAGGCTAGGAAGCACATATGCGCTCGCGGTGTACAGCGCGCGGTAGCCGGGCTGGTCGGCCGGCCGGCCAATTCGCAACCAGGTGTGCAAGCACACGAGCGCGATGAAAGCGGCAGCAATGCCGGGTGGAAGTAGCACGGCGGCTGGCAGCATCCACACCGAGTTCATGTTCATCGTGGAAGACTTGGTGTTCAGCAACCGTCGCCGCTTCTCCACTCGGCTGGTGAACTCGAGATAGACGACGGTAAGAGCGCCGAGAACGCCGGCCAGATAAAGATGAGTGACTCGCGCCGGAGCAGATACCACCGACCACGCCGTGAAAGCCACCGCCGAAACGATCACTAGCCCAACCCAGATTTGGGCGAGCGTCGGGACGCTCAAAAAACCGCGGCCGCCGGATCGGCGGACCTCGGAATGCGGGCGGGCACGGGAGATCGTGGTGCGTCCCTTCAACGACGCGCTAGGGTCTTGGCGAACAATAGCCCATGGCTAGCCTGCTGTCACGATACACGCTTGACCGTGTACGAAGCGTGTCTACGGCTGTATCCCTCCGTGACTGCGGCGAGCCCTGTGCTCACAGACACTAGGTCCTGATGAATGCATTTGGTCAGCCAGCGGAACCCGATAGTACGCGAGGGGGCGAGTCATTTGCCCGCCGGGCGGGAATATCTCGTTCGATACGGAATCTCAACTGCTACAGCGCCATGCCGCCGACGATGAAGCCCCATGCGGAGCTCAGGAGGTGATGCGCATGCCGCCTCGACGACCTCACACATCCGCTGAAACTCGTGGACTGTCGTCAACTATTTCCTATCAAACGATTTCCGGAGGAGGTGAATTTTGTGTTGGCCGGACACGAATGGACCAAGCACTAGAACGCTATTTCCGAGCAAATAGTTTCCCGCAATATTTTAACCCCGGAGGTGAATTTTGATGCTGACCGGACACGAGTGGACGTGAGTCTCGTCACTAACGAAACCGCCACCGATACGCACCACCAGCTGGAGGTGAACTAGCAATGTTGACCGGTCACGAATGGACGTGAGTTAACGCGACGGCCCGACCAACGCGTCAATGAGCGCGCTGGCGGTCGGGCAGCGATCGAGAAGCGCACCAACGTGCGCGCGGGTGCCGCGCAGCGGTTCCAGGGTCGGCACTCGCACCAGTGATTCACGCCCCACGTCGAAGATGACGGAGTCCCATGAGGCCGCGGCGACGGCCGAGCCGTAACGGCGTAGGCACTCGCCGCGGAAGTAGGCACGGGTGTCCTCCGGCGCCGCCGACGTCGCCGATTGGGCCGCGTTGGGCGGCAGCAAGGTCTGCATCGCGCCTCGTGCGACGAGTCGGTGGTAGAGCCCTTTGTCGGCCCGCACGTCGGAGTACTGCAGGTCGATGAGTTGCAGCCGTGGGGCATCCCAATCGAGCCCGTCACGATCGCGGTATCCGTTCAGCAGCCGCAGCTTCGCCACCCAGTCCAATTCGCTCGCGAGCTGGGACGGGTCGGCCTCGAGACGAGCGAGGATTGATTCCCACCGTTCGAGAACATCGCGGGTCTGCTCGTCGGCGTCCTCTCCTTGACGATCATCGACGAACTTCCGCGCCCGGTCGTAGTACTCAGCCTGCAGCTGGACAGCTGTCAACCGGCGTCCGTCCGCCAGCCGGATCAGATGCTGCAGCGCGGGATCGTGGGAGACCTCGTGCAGCTCCCGCACCGGTTGGGCGACGGTCAGGTCATCGGGCAAGAAGCCGTCTTCGATCATGGCGAGCACCAACGATGTCGTGCCCACCTTGAGGTACGTCGAGATCTCGGACAGGTTCGCATCGCCGATGATCACGTGCAGTCGTCGATATCGGTCAGCGTCAGCATGCGGCTCGTCCCGGGTGTTGATGATCGGCCGCTTGAGCGTCGTCTCCAGGCCCACCTCGACTTCGAAGAAGTCGGCCCGCTGCGAGATCTGGAAGCCGGGCAACCGACCGTCTTGGCCGAGTCCCACCCGCCCGGCGCCGCATATGACCTGGCGGGATACGAAGAACGGCACCAGGTGGCGCACGATGGCGACGAACGGCGTCGCTCGGCTCATCAGGTAGTTCTCGTGGGCCCCGTAGGACGCCCCCTTGTTGTCGGTGTTGTTCTTGTAGAGATTGATCGGCGCGTTGACCCCGGGCATGGCGGCGACCCGACGGGCCGCCTCAGCCATGACCAGTTCACCCGCTTTGTCCCAGCGGACGACATCGAGCGGCGTCGTCACTTCGGGCGTCGAGTACTCCGGGTGCGCGTGGTCGACGTACAGCCGAGCACCGTTGGGCAGGATCACGTTCGCCATGCCGGCGTCTTCCTCGGCTTCGATGAACTCCTGCGCGACACCGCCGGCGCCGCCGAGCTCGAAGCCGCGCGCGTCCCGAAGCGGGGACTCCTCCTCGAAGTCCCAGGCCGCCCGACGAGCTCGACCCGCCGGCAGACCGCTCGCATACGCATTGACCACCTGGGCCGAGAGCAGCATCGCGTTCGCGGACGGCTGGCCGGGCAGGCTGACGCCGTACTCGACCTCGGTCCCCATCACGCGGCGGACGCTCACCCTGTCAGGCTACGTTCCGGACCCGACGACAGCACGACGGCCGCGGCAATCCGGACCGATGACCTTCAGCACATCGTGATCGCCCGTCACCATCGGGACACTGGGGCGAGTAGCTACTACCGGCTATGGCGTGCCTGCTTACTCCCAGTGCCTAGCCACCGCACGTCCGATGATCTTGGACTTGTTGCTCTGCGACGATCAGTCCAAGATCACTAACGGGTAGCTCTAAGGCTCGACCTAAGGCGCCTTAGCTCACAAGTACTGCCCGGTGTTGCCGATCGTGTCGATCGAGCGACCGGTCTCGGTCCCCTTGCCGGAGATCAGCGTTCGGATGTAGACGATCCGCTCACCCTTCTTTCCGGAGATCCGGGCCCAGTCGTCGGGATTCGTCGTGTTCGGCAGGTCCTCGTTCTCGCGGAACTCGTCGACGCAGGCTGCCATCAGATGCTGCATTCGCAAGCCCCGCTGCCCGGTGGTCAGCAGATCCTTGATCGCCATCTTCTTCCCGCGATCGACGATGTTCTGGATCATCGCGCCGGAGTTGAAGTCGCGGAAGTACAGCGTCTCCTTGTCGCCGTTGGCGTAAGTCACCTCGAGGAATCGGTTCTCCTCCGACTCGGAGTACATCCGTTCCACGGTGTGCTGGATCATGTCGCTGACCGTCGCGTCGACGTTGCCACCGTGTTCGGCCAGGTCGTCGGTGTGGATGGGCAACGTCCGGGTGATGTACTTGGAGAAGATGTCACGAGCCGCTTCGGCATCGGGCCGTTCGATCTTGATCTTCACGTCCAGCCGGCCGGGCCGCAGGATCGCTGGATCGATCATGTCCTCCCGGTTGGACGCACCGATGACGATGACGTTTTCCAGGCCTTCGACACCGTCGATCTCGCTGAGCAGTTGCGGGACGATGGTGTTCTCCACGTCGGAGGAGACACCCGAGCCGCGAGTGCGGAAGATCGAGTCCATCTCATCGAAGAAGACGATGACCGGCGTCCCCTCGCTGGCCTTCTCCCGCGCCCGCTGGAAGACCAGGCGGATGTGACGCTCCGTCTCCCCCACGTACTTGTTGAGCAGCTCGGGGCCCTTGATGTTGAGGAAATAGGACTTGGCGTGGCCCCCGACCTTCTCCACTTGCCTGGCGAGCGAGTTCGCCACTGCCTTGGCGATCAGCGTCTTGCCGCAGCCCGGCGGCCCGTACAACAGGATGCCCTTCGGTGGGCGCAGCTCGTGCTCCCGGAACAGCTCCGCGTGCAGGAACGGCAGCTCGACGGCGTCCCGGATCGCCTCGATCTGCCGGGCCAAGCCGCCGATGTCCGAGTAGTCGATGTCCGGAACCTCTTCGAGGACGAGCTCCTCGACCTCGCTCTTCGGGACGCGCTCGTAGGCGTACGCCGAGCGCGGCTCGAGCAGCAGGGAGTCGCCGACGCGCAACGGCTGTTCCCGCAGGATGTCGGCGATGTGGACGATGCGTTCTTCGTCGGTGTGCCCGATCACGAGCGCCCGATCGCCGCCTTCCAGCAGCTCCTTGAGCATCACGACTTCGCCGGCCCGCTCGTGTCCGCGCGCCGCCACCACGTTCATCGCCTCGTTGAGCATGACCTCCTGGCCATGCTGGAGTTCCGCGATATTCACATCCGGAGAGACGGCCACTCGCAGCTTGCGACCTCCGGTGAAGATGTCGACGGTGCCGTCGTCGTAACGCAGGAGGAACACGCCGTAGCCGCTCGGTGGTTGCGCGAGCCGGTCGATCTCCTCCTTGAGGGCGACCATCTGGTCGCGAGCTTCTCGCAAGGTCTCCGCGAGCCGCTCGTTACGCTCCCCCAGGCTCGCCGCCCGCGCCTGCGCCTCGGCCAGTCGATCCTCCAGAGCGCGGATATGACGCGGAGACTCGGCGACCTTCGCCCGCAGCAGCTCGACCTCTTGCTCAAGGAACGCCGTGCGCCGACGCAGGTCCCGGGAGGATTCATCGGCGCGATCGGATAACCGTCCGTATTCGTCGGACTCACGAGACATGCGGCCACCTCCGGGTGCTGTGGTTCGCGAAAAACCACCCTACACAGGCTCGACCTACTCGGCCGAGAAGTAACCTCGCGGTGTGGGAGGCACCACGTTCACGCTAGCGCCGCCACACGGTTGACCGGGCGAGAGGACAATCAAGGTCGTGAGCGAGTTGTTACGCGTCTGGGTCGACCAGGACTTGTGTACCGGTGACGGGCTGTGCGTGCAGTACGCCCCGGAGGTCTTCGAGTTCGACATCGATGGGCTCGCCTACGTCAAGGACGGCACTGGCGCACTGCTGTCCGCCACCGGAGCCCGAGCGGACGTGCCCGATCGTCTGCGGTTGGACGTCATCGACTCGGCGAAGGAGTGTCCCGGCGCCTGCATCCACGTGGTGCGAGAGAGCGACGACGAGGAGGTGGCCGGGCCCGACACGTGATCAGGTGCTCGTCGGTCGCCGCTGCCGAGGTGGCGCGGTCACGCCTGGGGCGAGTCGGCGGGCGGTGACGAGGAACGCGGTGTGTCCGACCATCCGGTGCTCCGGGCGCACCGCCAGGCCGACGACGTGCCACGGCCGGGTGAGCGTCTCCCAGGCCGTCGGCTCGGTATAGCCACACTCCCGCAGCGCCTCGACCAGTCGCGACAGCTGGGTTGCGGTGGCCACATAGCCCACGAGCACTCCGCCCGGCCGCAGGGCAGCGGAGACGACCGGCAATACCTCCCAGGGCGCCAACATGTCCAGGACCACGCGGTCGGCCGGCTCCCGAACCGGGTGGTCGGCGAGGTCAGCGACCCGGAGGGTCCAGGTGGATGGTGAGGTGCCGAAGAACGTTTCGACGTTGTTCGAAGCGACGTCCGCGTGGTCGGCCCGAACCTCGTAGGAAACCACCCGACCAGCGGGACCTACCGCCCGAATGAGCGAGCAGGTGAGCGCGCCCGAGCCGGCGCCGGCTTCGACGACCGTCGCTCCGGGGTAGATGTCGCCGAGCCCGACGATTTGCGCCGCGTCCTTGGGATAGATGACGGCGGCGCCTCGGGGCATCGACAGCACGAAGTCAGCCAGCAGCGGTCGGAACGCGAGGTACGGCGTGCCCGACGTGGACAGCACGACACTGCCTTCCGGCTGACCGATGAGGTCGTCGTGCTCGATCGCTCCGCGATGCGTGTGGAATTGCTTCCCGCTCGTCAAGGTGACGGTGTGCGGCCGCCCCTTGGGGTCCGTGATCTGCACCCGCTCGCCCTCGGCGAACGGCCCGGCGACCGGAATCGTCACAAGCGCGGGCCGGTGAGCGCGGCGGCCAGATCAGTGGCAGACAGGATGCCGGCCGGCGACCCGTCGGGATGTACGACCAGATACTCGGTTGCCGGCGTCGCCCGGACGGCAGCCAGCAGGTCGTTACCGCTGAGGTTGGCCGGCAGGACGAGTCCGGGCAGTAGCGGACGGGACACGTCCACCACGCGTACCCACGCGCGCTGGTCGATCGGAACGGCACCCAGGCGCTGCTCGTCGACGATTGCTTGGGGCCGGTCGGCGCGGTCGATGACGATCAAACCGCGGGCGTTGCGCTCCCACGTTCGGCGTATGGCCTCGGCGACGGATACGTCCGCGTGCACCATCAGCCCGGGTCGCATCAGTCGAGCGACGTTGAGGTCCGGCACTCGGTCGTTGACCTCCGCCGCGCGCAGAGACTGGGTCGCGCCGATCCAGATAAAGGCGCCGAGGACGGCGCTGAACAGGGCCGTTCCCACCGACCAGTTCTCGCTGCGAGCGAACAGGCCGGGCAGGACCACCAACACCGCGATACCCCGTCCGGCCCAAGCGGCTACCCGAGTGCCGGTGAGACGGGAGTGAGTGGCACCCCAGATCACGGCACGCAACACTCGGCCGCCGTCGAGCGGCAGACCCGGTAGCAGGTTGAACACGGCCACTATGAGGTTGCTCCAGAGCAACAGGAACCAGAACACCTCGGCCACGCCGCCGGGCGAGGTGGCCTCGTAGGCGAGCCAGGAACCCCCGGCGACGCTCAACGACACCAGGGGTCCGGCGACGGCGACCAGTAACTCATCGCGTGGGCGTTCGATCTCGCCTTCGATCTCGGATATGCCTCCGAGCAGGAAGATGACGACACGGCGCACCGGACGGCCGAGGGCGAGGCTGACCCCGACATGGCCCAACTCGTGCAACAGGACGCACAGGGCGAGTGCAACTGCAAACGCCAGGGCGATGAGGTAGGACACCGACCGGGTCAGGCCCTCCACCGCGTTGTAGACCACGCCCCCGTAGGTCGCGGTGATCAGCGCTGCGATCAGGATCCACGACGGGGCGAAATACAGCGGCACCCCGAAGAACCGGCCCACCGGAAGCAGCCGGGCGCCGCGCGGGGCTGGCCGAGGGGGCGGTGTGTGGCTCACTTCGGCGATGCTACGGCTCCAGCCGAGGTGTTTTCCCAGAAACTGTCGCAGCTCGGCCTTACAGTGCTCGCCATGAGCGTCGTGTCGCCGTGCGAGCCGGAGGCGCCGGTGATCGGTTCGCTCTCACCGTCCCGTGCCGCTGACTTCAAGGTGTGTCCGCTGCTCTATCGGTTCCGCACGATCGATCGGCTGTCCGAGCCTCCGTCCCGCATAATGACGCGCGGCACCGTCGTCCATTCTGTGCTCGAGCGGCTGTTCGACCTGCCGGCGGGCGGGCGTTCCGTGGCGGCGGCGCAAGCGCTCGTGGAGCCGGCCTGGGCTGACCTGCTCGAGCGCGCCCCGGAGTTGACGGAGCTGTTCGCCGGCGACGAGACCGGCCAGGAGCTCACCGACTGGCTCGAGTCCGCGCGCGAGCTCGTTGCGGCGTATTTCACGCTGGAGGATCCCAACCGACTCGAACCGGCCGCGCGGGAGGAACTGGTCGAAGTCGTCGTCGACGGGCTCCGACTGCGTGGCTACGTGGACCGACTCGACGTCTCGTCGAACGGCGAGATGCGCGTCGTCGACTACAAGACCGGCTCGACGCCGCGCGAGGCGTTCGAGGCCAAGGCGCTGTTCCAGATGAAGTTCTATGCCTTGGTGTTGTGGCGGATTCGGGGCGTGCTCCCGCGGCAGCTGAAGTTGATCTACCTGGCCGACCGGGACACGCTGTCCTACTCACCGGACGAGCACGAGCTCACGAAGTTCGAGCAGACCTTGCGGGCCATCTGGACGGCGATCGAACGCGCGACGATCGTTGCGCGAATTTCGGGCCAGTCCGGGCCGGATGTGCGAGTGGTGCCACCACCAGGTCCGTTGCCCGGCCTTTGGCGGAACGCCGCCGCCGTTCCCCGCCGGCGACGAGAACACCCCCGACGCGGCCGGCCTCGACGCTCCGCGCTCGGCCGGTCTTGACGCGCCGGGCTCGGCCGGCTGAACCAGCGCTCGGACCGTGCCTGATCAGCCGACGAGGGATCCGTCGACGGCGAGGGCACGGGCCGCCTGCAGCACGGTCGTGGATCCCGAGGGGCTGATGGCCTGGACCTCGACGACCCATGTCGCTTGATCGGTCGGACTGCGTACGACGGTGCGCAGGACCAGCCGGTTCGGCCCTCCTGGGGTCACCGGCGTGACGTTATCCGACGGCCAGCCGGCCGGCGCGTGCGTGACCCGCGCTGCGTTGATCGTCAGCACGCCGGCGCCATTGGTAGATACGACTTCGATCAGCACCGGGACGTTGCGTTCGTCGAGCAGTCGCAGGCCGGAGGTGTCGTAGCCGGCGAGCGTGGCGCGTACGTCGCGGAGCTCGTCGTTCGTCATGCTGACAGCGTTGCAGCGGCCGCTCGCGCAGGCGGTCGGCGTGAGTGGCGACGTCGGCGGTGAGCCGGACCGCGGTCCGCGGAAGACGGCGACGGCCACCGCGACGCCAACGCCGACGACGATGACGATCTGGGCGATCCGTCGGAATAGCGGGCGCCGAGTCGCGAGTGCGAGCCGGTCGTATGCGCGAGCGGCCCTCGGCCGGCTGGAATCGACGACCTCCTCGACGCTGTCGTCGGCGCCGCCCGCGTCGGAAATGGCCACGAGGTCGATATCGGGGCGTTTGCGACCCGACATAGCGTCTCCCATGCTCTGGGCTTGGCCGCAGTCTACGCGTGCGTCGCGCTGGCGCCTCCGCGATAGTGATCTTGGACTTCGTGCGTTCTGGCGACGTTTCTCCAAGATCACTCGTACCGGTACGGCGTGGCTCCGTCGCGCACCCATCCGAACACGGTGTGATGCTGGTGTGTTGTGGCCGGCCGTGTTCGCAGTGGTCGGCGTGCTGCTCGGATGCGGGTTCACACTTCTCGTCGCGTCGATCACCGAGCGCTCGCGAAGCCGGCGGGAGTTGCAGCGCCACCTGCTCGATCGCCGGTACGCGCTCTACCAGCAGACGCTGACGGCGGTCGACGACCTGCTCTACATGCGCGACGACAATGCGGACTTCGGGCAGGCGGCGCGCACGCTGACGGGAGCGATCGTCGATCTCGAGCTGCTCGCTCCGCCGGAGGTTGTCGAGCTGGGCGACCACTGCGCCACCCTCGTGTTGCGGCGGCCGGGCAACCCGATCGAGGCGACGCACGCTCGCGCGCGGTTTGCCGCGGCGGCCCGGCACGACCTCGCGACCGGGCCCCGGCCGCGGGGTTCGACGCCGGCTCGAGTGGCCGCCGGGGGGCGCCACGCTCGCCACTCGCCGCGCGCGGTCGAGTTGCCCGAGCGAGGCGTCATGAGATCGGTCAGCCCGGGCTTGCGCTGAGCGACGGTCTAAGCCCGACCGTCCGGCGGCGGCTGGCTCCGTTCGGTTCGGGCACCGGACCCTGATCCGATCAAGGCGGCCAACTGCGGCACGGTGAGGCCGGTCAGCGATTCGCGCACGGTGCGGGTTGGTGCCGGATCGATCGCCACCTCGCTGGGCACGGCGAGCACGGCACATCCGGCTGCTTCGGCGGCCGCGATGCCCAACGGCGAGTCCTCGATCGCGACGCAGCGGTCCGGGGCAGCACCGATCAGCGCGGCCGCAGTCAGATAAGGCTCGGGATGGGGTTTGGGTCGGATGACCTCGTCGCCACACACGCTGGCCGCGAACAACTCACGCCCGAGGGTGTCCAGGGCGATCTCGGTGAGAGGGCGATGGGTCGAGGTCACGAGCGCGGCCGGCACTCCGGCGTCGTGCACCGCGTGTAGCAGCTGACGGGCACCAGGCTTCCACACCAGCGAGGTGCGAAAGAGCTCCGCGGCCCGCTCGGTCAGATACGCACCGCTGCTCTCCGGATCGGCGTCGATGCCGAGGTCGTCGTGCATGATGGCGATCGATCGCGCCAGGCTCGACCCCACCATGCGGCGGCGGGCCCGCGGCGACAGGTCACCGCCCAAGGCCGTGGCGAGATCCTCCAGCGCGACGTCCCACAGCTTCTCCGAGTCCAGCAACGTGCCATCCATGTCGAACAGCACGGCGTGCAGCTCACCCCCCAACGAGTTGATGCGCCCGCTGGTCGGACACCCCGAGCACTTCCCCGATGTCACGGACGGGTACACCCTCGCCGGCCAGGTCATGAGCTAGCGCGCACGCGTGACCGACGGCTTGCGCCTCTAGCTGCTCTGCTTGCTCGCGTGCCGCCCGAACCTGCCGGGCGCGTCCGAGGATGCCGACCCCGTCGACGACCAGACTTGCGAGGTGCACTTCAACCGTGCTGAGCGGAACGTCGAGCGTCACGGCGACGTGTTCTTTGGCCATGGTGGTCACGTCACTGATTGTTCGTGCTTGAGTCGACCCGTCGATGTCTGGGACGGAGATCGTCCACCAGTTGTCGTCGCGGGTGACGTGCGCCTCGTATGTGTTCACCCCTCAGTCCCTTCTGCCGCATTGGTACCGTCGAACGCGGATATTGCGGACCAGCGCCGCCGATGTAACCACGCTGCCCGGCGCCTATCCCTCGGTGAGCGCAGGTCGAGCAGCCTCCTTACGAACCCCTACCCTCATGTTGTGTTGCTCAAACGACATAACGGCAGGGCAGTGGAGGGTCAAGACCTCTGGTCGGAAGGCAGGAGGGACACATGCCTGAGGGTCTGAGCGGAGAGGTTGCGCACAAGCTCAGCGAGCACGAGGCAACTGAGCACCACCCGGCCCGCTGGCATGGCCTGCTGGAGATCATCGAGGTCATCCTCCTTGCGGTCGTGGCAATCGCGACCGCATGGAGCGGACTGCAAGCTTCCCGGTGGGACGGTCAGCAATCCTTGCGTTACGGACAGGCCAGCCGAGACCGATTCGAGGCTGACGCGGCCAGCACGCTGGCCGGTCAGCAGCTGTCAGCGGATGCCGCAATGTTCACCGCGTGGCTCCAAGCGCATTCGGCTAACGACCCGAAGCTGCAAGCACTGATCGTTCGCCGCTTCACCCCGGACTACCGCATCGCATTCGACGCCTGGCTCACGACCGATCCGTTCGGCAACCCGTCAGCACCGCCGGGACCGGCGGCCATGCCCCAGTACAGCAATCCGAATCAGCAGAAGGCCAACCAGCTCAACTCGCAAGCCTCGGCCACTCTTCGACCAGGGCAATTCGGCGCGGGACAACGCGGATCACTACGTACGCGACACTGTGCTGTTCGCGTCCGTGCTATTCCTGGTCGCGATTGCCCAACGGTTCACAATCCTGCCCGCGCGGATCGCCCTCGCCGTTCTCGCCGGGGGCCTGCTCGTTTACCTCGCCATCTCGCTTGTTCGGCTGCCCCGCCTCTCATAACGCCATCGGTGTGCGTGTTTGTCGGGATCGGCGCGGCTTCGCCGGCACGCCCTCGGGTCTGGGGACGGCGGCCAACCGAGTAACGAGTTGCTCGGCGGCCCGATCGCCGTCACGTATTGAAGTACTTGGCCTCCGGGTGGTGGACGACGATGGCGTCGGTCGACTGCTCGGGGTGCAGCTGGAATTCCTCGGATAGCGCGACGCCGATGCGCTCGGGTCGGAGCAGGCCGACGATCTTCGCCCGGTCCTCGAGATCCGGGCACGCGCCATAGCCGAGCGAGTACCGAGCGCCGCGGTAGCCCAGCTTGAAGAAGTCCTCGACGTTGGCCGGATCCTCGGCGGCGGCCGTCACCCCGCCCGGCAACACCAGCTCTTCGCGGATCCGCCGGTGCCAGTACTCGGCCAGGGCCTCGGTCAGCTGCACCGAGAGGCCATGGGCCTCGAGATAGTCGCGGTACGCGTTTGCCTCGAACAACGTGTGGGTGAACTCGCTGACCTTGTCCCCCACGGTGATCACGGTGAAGGCGACGACGTCGGTCTCGCCCGAGTCCTCGGCCCGGAAGAAGTCAGCGAGGCACAGCCGTCGCTCCCGCCGCTGACGCGGGAAGGTGAAGCGGGTCCGCTCGGTGCCGCTCGAGTCGAGGACGATGAGGTCGTCGCCCTTGCTCACGCAGGGGAAGTAGCCATAGACGACCGCGGCCTCCAGGATTCCTTCGGTCTGGAACCGATCGAGCCAGTAGCGCAGTCGAGGACGTCCCTCGGTCTCGACCAGCTCGTCGTAGGACGGGCCCTGGCCACCTCGTGCTCCCCGCAGGCCCCACTGGCCCATGAAGGTCGCGCGCTCGTCGAGCAACGCGGCGTAGTCCGCGAGCGCGATGCCTTTGACGACTCGATCGCCCCAGAACGGTGGCACCGGGATCGGGTTGTCGGTTGCGACGTCCGATCGGGCTGACGCCTCCTCGACCGGCTCGGCCTCCTCGGCCTGCCGCCGCTGCTCGGCGATCTTGAGCGACCGTTCCCGCCGGACCCGGCGCTCGGCCAGCTTCCGGGTCTCCTCGTCCGAGAGGCGCGTGTCGTCCGGGCCGTCGGGTGTCGTCGCGACGTGACCCTTGCGAATCGCCATGAGCGCGTCCATCAGCCGAAGTCCCTCGAACGCGTCCCGCGCATATCGCACGTCGCCCTCGAAGATGTCGGACAGATCGTGCTCGACGTAGCCGCGGGTCAAAGCGGCGCCACCGAGCAGCACGGGGAACCGGTCGGCGACCCCGCGCGCGTTCATCTCCTCCAGGTTTTCCTTCATGATCACGGTGCTCTTCACGAGCAGGCCGGACATGCCGATTGCGTCCGCGGCGTGCTCGTCAGCTGCTTCGAGAATGGCGTTGATCGGCTGCTTGATGCCAATGTTCACAACCGAATAACCGTTGTTGGAAAGGATGATGTCGACCAGGTTCTTGCCGATGTCGTGGACGTCGCCCTTGACCGTGGCCAGCACGATCGTGCCCTTGCCGGACGAATCCTCCTTCTCCATATGTGGTTCCAGGTACGCGACCGCGGCCTTCATCACTTCGGCGGACTGCAGCACGAAGGGCAGCTGCATCTGGCCGGAGCCGAACAGCTCGCCCACCGTCTTCATGCCGGCGAGCAAGGTCTCGTTGATGACATCCAGCGCGGGCCGTTGCTGCAGTGCTTCGTCGAGGTCGGCTTCCAGGCCATTGCGTTCACCGTCGATGATCCGCCGCTGCAGCCGCTCGTCGAGTGGCAGGGCGGCCAGTTCCTCGGCCCGGGACGCAGCCGAGGACTGCGACGACACGCCCTCGAACAGCTCGAGGAAGCGGGTCAACGGATCGTATCCGCCGCCCGCATCGCTGGCGGCCCGACGCCGGTCGTACACGAGGTCGAGCGCCACGTCGCGCTGTTCCTCGGGAATCTTCGACATCGGCAGGATCTTCGAGGCGTGGACGATCGCCGAGTCCAGGCCCGCTTGCACGCACTCGTGCAGGAATACCGAGTTGAGGACCTGGCGCGCGGCCGGATTCAGTCCGAACGAGACGTTGGACAGCCCGAGAGTGGTCTGCACGTCCGGGTGGCGATGCTTTAGCTCGCGGATGGCCTCGATGGTTTCTATGGCGTCGCGCCGCGTCTCCTCTTGCCCGGTGGCAATGGGGAAGGTGAGGCAATCGACGAGGATGTCGCTCGTACGCATCCCCCACCGGCCAGTCAGGTCGGCGATCAGGCGTTCGGCGACCCGTAGCTTCCACTCGGCGGTCCGGGCCTGCCCTTCCTCGTCAATCGTCAGCGCGACGACCGCGGCGCCATGCTCGCGGACGAGCGGCATGATCCGCGCGTACCTGGACGTAGGACCGTCGCCGTCCTCGAAGTTCACCGAGTTGATCACCGACCGGCCGCCGAGCATTTCCAGGCCGGCTTCGAGGACGGCGGCCTCGGTGGAGTCGAGCACGATCGGCAATGTCGAGGCGGTGGCGAATCGTCCGGCAATCTCGCGCATGTCGCTCGTGCCGTCGCGGCCGACATAGTCGATGCAGACGTCGAGCAGGTGTGAGCCATCCCGGATCTGCGCGCGAGCGATCTCGACGCAGTCTCCGAACCGGCTGTCCAGCATCGCTTCCCGGAAAGCTTTCGACCCGTTGGCGTTCGTCCGCTCGCCGATCATCAGGACGCTGGCGTCCTGCCGGAACGGCACCGACTGGTACAGCGAGGCGACCGCGGGCTCGGGCCGGACCGCCCGGGCCGCGGGCGCCAGATCGTGCACGGCCTGTACGACGTGGGTGATGTGCTCCGGGGTGGTACCGCAGCAGCCGCCGACCAGAACCGCGCCGAACTCGGTCACGAACTGGGCCAAGGCGGTGGCGAGCTCGGCTGCGGTCAGGGGGTAGACGGCGCCGTTCGGTCCGAGCTCGGGCAGGCCGGCATTCGGCATCACCGACAGGGGCAGCCGCGAGTTGCGCGACAGGTAGCGCAGGTGCTCGCTCATCTCGGTCGGCCCAGTCGCGCAATTGAGTCCGATGACGTCGACGGCCAGCGGCTCCAACGCGGTCAGCGCCGCACCGATTTCGGAGCCGAGCAGCATCGTTCCGGTCGTCTCGACGGTGACGTGAGCGATCAGCGGGAGGCGCACGCCGGCTGCCGCCATCGCCCGCTTGCTGCCGATGATGGCCGACTTCGCCTGCAGCAGGTCCTGGCAGGTCTCGACGATGATCGCGTCCACGCCGCCCGCGATCATGCCGGCGGCCTGCTCCTGGTAGGCATCGCGCAACACGGTGTAATGCACGTGCCCGAGGGTGGGTAGCTTCGTCCCCGGGCCGATCGACCCGAGCACCCAGCGCGGCCGATCCGGCGTGGACCAGCCAGCGGCGACCTCCTTGGCCAGCACGGCCCCGGCCTGCGCGAGTTCCCGGATCCGGTGGACGATGTCGTATTCGCCGAGGTTGGCCCAGTTCGCGCCGAAGGTGTTGGTCTCCACGGCGTCGGACCCCGCCCGGAAGTACGCGTCATGGACCGAGCGGACGACGTCTGGCCGGGAGACGTTCAGGATCTCGTTGCAGCCCTCCAGCCCGACGAAGTCGTCGATGCTCAGATCGGCAGCCTGCAGCATGGTGCCCATCGCGCCGTCAGCGACGACAACGCGCTCCGCGAGCGCGTCGAGCAGCGACGTTCTGGAGGTGTTCACCGGCATCCCATCAGGCTACCGAGACGCGCCCAGGCATTACCGAACGCTGGACGACGGAGCAAGGTGGCGTGGGTCGTAGGCTGGGCCTATGACCGACGGGTCCGCCGGCTGGCCGCAACTGCGGAACGCGATCCTCGTCGCCGCGTTCGAGGGATGGAATGACGCCGGTGACGCCGCGACCGACGCGGTCGAGCACCTCGAGCTGCTCTGGGGCACGCGGCCGCTGACCGAGCTCGAGCCCGACGAGTACTACGACTTTCAGGTCAACCGGCCGACGGTGTCCCTGGTCGACGGCGTGAGCCGGCGGGTCGCCTGGCCCACCACCCGGGTGTCGGTGTGCCGGCCGCCCGGCGCGGACTTCGATCTCGTCCTGGTGCGCGGCATCGAGCCCAACATGCGCTGGCGGGCATTCTGCGAAGAGCTGCTCGATGTCGTGCGGGCGCTCGACGTGCGGCTCGTCGTGAGCCTCGGCGCGCTGCTGTCGGACACTCCGCACACCCGGGCCACGCAGGTCACCGGCACGTCGTACGACCAGGAGTCCGCAACCCGGTTCGGGTTGGAGAAGTCCCGCTACGAAGGTCCGACCGGAATCGTCGGCGTCTTGCAGGACGCCTGCGTGGGCGCCGGAATCCCGGCGATCTCGTTCTGGGCCGGCGTTCCGCACTACGTGTCCCAGCCGCCCAATCCGAAGGCGACGATCGCATTGCTGCACAGCGTGGAAGAGGTGCTGGACATGCCGGTACCGCTGTCCGAGCTGCCGCAGCAGGCCACCGAGTGGCAGAAGCTTGTGGACGAGATGGCGGCCGAAGACGAAGAGGTGACCGAGTACATCCGCAATCTCGAGGAACGTGACGACGAGGCCGATCTCGGCGAGATGCGGGAGGCCTCGGGAGACACCATCGCCCGCGAGTTCGAGCGGTACCTCCGGCGGCGCGAGCGTGGTGGCGGTTTCGGCCACGGCGGATGAGGCTGACTGAGGTCCAAGATCACCGCCTACCGCCCAACCTCGGTACCGCCCAACCTGCCTACCGCCCAACCTCAGTCGTGATCTTGGACTTAGCGTCGCTCCGTGGCATCAAGTCCAAGATCACCACCGGGAAACTAGAGCGGTCGGCTCACAGCCGGACCCCGAGCAGCGCGTCGACGGTATCCGCTATCAGGGCGGGTGCGTCGGGGTCCGCCTCCCCGGCGCCGTGATCGGCGACCCACTGGTCAACTGCCGCTATCGCCCCAGCCGTATCGAGGTCGTCGGCCAGCCGGTCGCGGACACGTGCCAACACCGGTCCAGCCGGCGGCGCCGACCCACGAGCGACGGCGGCCCGCCACCGGGCCAGCCGCCGTTCGGCCGCCGGCAGCCGCCCACCGGTCCACTCCCGGTCGGAGCGGTAGTGCCCATCCAGCAAGGCCAGCCGGATCGCCATGGGATCGACCCCGGCGCCCCGGAGCTTGGAGACGAACACCAGGTTGCCCCGTGACTTGCTCATCTTCTCGCCGTCCAGCGCGATCATCCCGGTGTGCACGTAGTGCTGGGCGAAGGGGAAAGAGTCGGTCAGCGCCTCGGCGTGCGCGGCCGACAGCTCGTGATGGGGAAAGATCAGATCAGAGCCGCCGCCCTGCACGTCGAAGGCCCGGCCGAGCCGGCTCAGGGCGATCACGGCGCACTCGATATGCCAGCCGGGCCGGCCCGGTCCGAGATCGGTGTCCCAGGACGGCTCGTCCGGACGCTTGGCCCGCCACAACAGCGCATCCAGCGGATCCCGTTTACCGGGCCGATCCGGGTCGCCGCCGCGCTCCGCGAACAACGCGAGCATCTGGGCGCGCGAGTACCTCGACACGTAGCCGAACCGCCCGGTCGCCGCACAGGAGAAGTACACGTCCTGGTCCACGTGGTAGGCGGCCCCGCTGTCCAGAAGCCGGCGTACCCCGGTGGCGATGTCGGGGATGCTCTCCACCGCGCCCAGGTAGTCGTCGGGCGGCACGACCCGGAGCGCCGTCATGTCCGCGCGATACAACTCGATCTCTCTGCGCGCCAGCGCCTCCCAGTCCTCGCCGGTCTGCTGGGCTCGCTCGAGAAGGGGATCGTCGACGTCGGTCACGTTCTGCACGTAATGCACGCGTCGGCCGGCATCCCGCCACACCCGTTGCACAAGATCGAAGGCCAGGTAGGTGGCGGCGTGCCCGAGATGGGTCGCGTCGTAGGGCGTGATTCCGCACACGTACATGCGGGCCGTGTCTGCGGTCGCGGTCGGCCGGAGCGAAGCGGTCGCGGTGTCGAACAGACGCAAAGTGCGGCCCGACCCCGGCAGCCGGGGCAACGGTGGGGCCGGCCAGGAGCGCACCCGTTCAACCTAGTGTCGCGCCGACCGAGGCGCCGCAGCCGCTTCCGTGAGCGGATCAGCGACATTCCGCGGTGGACGTCGGGACTAGCTGCGGCTCGGTCATCACTTCGACGCGGCGCCGGGCGGCCAGAATCGACCCCACGAGGATGAGCGGGAACCCCACGATCATGCCGAGGGTGACCGACTCCCCCAGCACCATGACGCCGAGGAGGACGGCGACCGCGGGGTTGACGTACGTGATGACCGTCGCGCGGGCCGGCCCGATCCCGGCGATGAGCGCGAAGAAAAGGATGAAGGCGAGCGCGGTACATACGGTCGCGAGCACGAGCACCGAGGCTATGGACTGCGCGGTCAGCCGGCGGGGCGGGTCCAGCACCGAGAACGGCAGGTAGATGACCGCCGTGATGAGAAGCGATGCGGTGACCACACCGATCGACGGTAGGTCGCTCAGCGACCGGGCCAGGATGGCCGGACCCAGCGCATAACCGACGACCACGCCCGCGATCGCAAGCACTGCCGCCCCGTTGACGTCCCCGAAGTCGAGGCCGAGCAGTGCGGCCACACCGGCAACGCCCAGCAGGAGACCCACGAGGCGGCTCCGATCGATGCGCTCCCGGTCCCCCATGAGCCGGGCGACGCCGACCCCGACTAGCGGCACGGCGGCGATGAGCAACCCGGCCAGCGAACTCGACAACGTGGTCTCGGCATGCGAGAGCAGCAGCCACGGCCCGGCGACCTCCACGAGCGTGAACAGCAGCAGGGGCCCCCACCGGGCGAACGCAGGCCGGAGCGCGTCCCGGCGCCAGGCAATGGGCAGCAAGATCACCGCCGCGATTCCGGTGCGGGCGAAGACGAGGTCGGTGGGCGGCACGTCCCGCACGGCGACTCGGATGAGCAGGTACGGAATCCCCCAGATGACGCACATGGCCGCGAACAGCAACCAGTTGCGACGGGACACGTGTGGTAACCACCTCTCCGAGGCCGGGCGGCCCTGCCGATGTCAATCTAGGACGTGGCTCTGACGCCGTCGGTCGATATAGAGCCTCCGCCGGGTCTTGGCGAGTGCGCCGGCGGTCAGATCGGCGGCCACGGCACCGCCGGCCAGTCCCCGCTCGGCTCGGGATGGCAGCCGCTCGCGAGCAGCTGGTCGAGCCGCCGGACCGTGCTGCGCACTTCGCGTGCGGTCAGCAGTCCGGCCAGCCGCTCACCCAAGTCGCCAGCACACCCGGCGCGAAGGTCGCGCAGGGTGTCGAGTGCGTCCGCCTTGATGGGCCGTCCGGCCCACTGCCACAGCAAGGTGCGCAGTTTCGGCTCCGCATGAAAGCTCACCCCGTGGTCGACGCCGTAGATGTGTCCGGCGCGGGTCGGCAGCAGGTGACCGCCCTTGCGGTCGGCGTTGTTGATCACAGCGTCGAACACCGCGATGCGCCGCAGCTGCGCGGATGACGTGCCCCGAATGAGCCGCCGGATGTCGACGTCCTCGTCGACCTCGATCCACAACTGGACCATGCCCGGTCCGAGAGGGCCGGAACGGAACACGGTCGGCGGAACGATGAGCCACCCACTCGCGGCCGACACCTCGTAGGCCGCGACCTCGCGCTGCGCGAGCGTCCCGTCCGGGAAGTCCCACAAGGGGCGCTCACCGGCAACCGGCTTGTAGACGCAGGCGGCGGTCACCCCATCCAGGCACACCGAGCAGTACAGCGTCGCGTTGGACGCGACCACCAGGCGACCTTCGACCGCCAGCTCGCCGCGTTCGAGCAGCGTCATCGCCTCATCGACCGGAAGCTCGCGCGGGGGCGTGAGGTCGGCCGGCTCGTAGGACGTCACGATCCGGATGTCGGGCGGTGATAGCCATTGTGTCGAGGACAGATATGGCCGGTCCGGTCGAGCGGGAGCCCACACAACGGGCACGGCGGCCGGCCGGCCGCGAGCACCCGCCGGGCGCGGTCGACGAAAGCCCGGGCATCGCCCGGCTCGATGCGCACGCGCAGCGCGTCGGGGCCGTCCTCCACGTCCTCGAGCAGCGTTTCCTGCGCGACCTCGGTGTCCTCGACCGGCGCCTGAGCCTCGATGACGACCAGGCCGGCGTCGCTGTCCCAGGCCAGGCCCATCGCGCCGACGCGAAATTCCTCGTCGACCGGCTGCTCGAGCGCGTCGCTGTCGCGGTGCACCGGCGCCGGGACCTCGGTGCCGGTGCGGGCCACGACCTCGTCGAGCAGCTGCTCGATGCGGTCGGCCAGCACGGACATCTGCTGCTTCTCCAACGCGACGGAGACCACCCGTATCCCGTCGACCGCCTGCAGGTAAAAGGTGCGGTCCCCGGGCACGCCAACGGTGCCCGCGACGAATCGGCGCGGACGATCGAAGAGGTAGAACTGGCGGGCCATGGCGTAATCCAGCCTATCCGGCACGGGTGAGCGCCGCAGCGAACAATCGGCCCGGGCCGTCCAAGATCACGTCGCTGGGCTGGCGCGACCGCGGCGACGCTTCGGCGGCCCGAGTCCGGCGAGGTCGCCGCCGACGTCGTTGCTGCGCAGGACCAGCGGGCGGGGTGCCGCGTACCGGATTGCCGACACCGAGCAGGTGTCAACGGCAATGCGCTGGAACTGGTCCAGATGCAGCCCGAGGGCGTCCGCGAGCACGGTCTTGATCGGGTCGGCGTGACTGCAGGCCACCCAGATTGCGGTCGCGCCGAGCCGAGCGTCCCAGTCGCGTATCGCATCCACCGTCCGCGCGGAGACCTCGGCCAGACTCTCCCCGTCCGGAAATCGGGCGGCTGCCGGCTGGGTCTGCACCACCCGCCAGACCGGGTCCTTGGCCAGGTCCCGGAGAGCCCGACCGGTCCACTCGCCGTACTGGCACTCGGTGATTCGTTCGTCGAGCTGCCAGTGGGGGTCGCGCCCGACGGCGCGCTGCGCGGCCAGAATCGCCGCGGCCGTCTCCACGCACCGCTCGAGGGGACTGGACACGACCGCGGCGAGCGGCAGCTTGGCCAGCCGGTCCGCGACGGCCTCGGCCTGGGCCCGACCGCGGTCGTCGAGATGCAGACCGGGAGCGCGACCGGAAAGCACCTGGCCGGTCGACTCCGTGAGCCCGTGACGCACGAGCAAGACAGTCGACATGGTTAGGTGGCGTCGATCGTGCCGCTCGCGAGCAGCACGATGAGCAGCGTGCCCAACGCCACGCGATACCAGATGAACAGGTACGTGCTGTGCCGTGATATCCACCGCATGAACCACGCGATCGAGGCGAAACCCACGATGAACGCGAGGACCGTGGCGACAATCGTGACTCCGAGCCCGGGACCGGTTCGCTCGCCGACCTTGCGAGCCTCGTAGGTCCCGGAGAGCACCACGGCGGGAACCGACAGCAGGAAGGAGAACCGGGCCGCCGTCGGACGGTCGAGACCGCGGAACAGCCCCGCGGTGATGGTCGTACCCGATCGCGAGGCACCCGGGATGAGCGCTAGGGCTTGCGCGCCGCCGACGGCCCAAGCGTCGGTCTGGTTCAGCTGCTCCTCGTCCCGGCTTCGGGTGCCGATCCGTTCGGCGAGGTAGAGGGCGCCGGCCAGCGCGATCATGACCACCGAGATGAGCCACAGATTGCGGGCGCCCGTCTCGATCTGGTCGCTGAACAGCAGGCCGAACACGCTGACCGGAATCGTGGCGAGAATGAGGTACCACCCCAACCGGTACTCCAGCGTGCCGCGGACCGACTGATCGAGGCTCCGGAACGCCCAGGACGCGGTCCCGCGGGCCCAGGCCACCACGACCTGTAGCAGCTCCCGCCAGAAGTAGAGCACGACCGCAGCGACCGTGCCGAGCTGGATCACCGCCGTGAACGCCGCGCCCGGATCGGGCCAGCCGAGCAGCGCCGGGACGATACGCAGATGCGCCGTCGAGGAGATGGGAAGGAACTCGGTCAAGCCCTGGACGATTCCGAGAACGGCGGCCTGACCGAAGGTGAGATCGGTTCCGGACCCGGAGGCCAGGACGAGGGGGTGCGCGACGAGCCCGCCGACCAACATCACCCCCCGGCTCCGGAATCGTTCCCGTCCGCTCCCAGCTCCCCGTAGTCGAGATTGCACGCGAGTTTCACGCGAGCTACCTTAACCGTGCCGCCGCCGGGGTCAGCCGTGCGGCCGATAGGTTCGTGGCCGTGGAACAGCGCAGGGTCGGACGCAGCGGGCTGCTCGTCTCCCACCTCGGGCTCGGTACCTGGCGATGGGGCAGCGAAACGGGCGAAGACGACGCGGCCGACCAGTTGATCGCGTTCCACGATGCTGGCGGCACGTTGGTCGACACGGGCACGTCCTACTCGGCCGGACGTTCCGAGGAAATCCTCGGCCGCCTGCTCGACGACGTAATTCCCCGAGAAGAGCTGGTCATCGCCACGAAGGCCGGCCTGCGCTGGCGCGGCGAGCAGCCCGTGATCGATGGCTCTCGCGGCGCGTTGCTCGGCCAGCTGGACCTGTCCTTGCGGCGCTTGGAAGTCGACCACGTCGACCTGTGGCAGCTGCACGTGCCGGACGACACCGTCCCGATCGAGGAGACGCTCGCCGCGCTGGACGCCGCCGTGCTCTCCGGCAAGGTTCGCTACGTCGGCGTGTCCAACTTCACCGGGTGGCGAACCGCTCAAGCCGCAACCTGGCAGCGATGCGCACCAGGACGGTCACCTATCGTGTCCAACCAGCTGCGGTATTCCCTGCTCGACCGAGGTATCGAGCGCGAGGCTCTCCCGGCCTGCGACGCGCTGGGGATCGGCATCCTTCCGTTTTCTCCGCTCGGTGGCGGGGTACTGACCGGCAAGTACCGCGACGGCGTGCCCGCCGACTCGCGGGCGGCGCGAGGTGGGCGGCACCTCGCCTCGCTGCAGGATCCGATGACGATCGGGATCGTGGAGGCGGTATCCACCGCGGCGGACGGGCTCGCGACGTCGGCGGTTGCGGTAGCCCTGGCCTGGGTGCGCGACCGACCGGGCGTGACCGCGCCGATCGTCGGGGCGCGCACGCTGGGCCAGCTGACGGCGGCGCTGAGCTGCGAGGCGCTGGACCTGCCGGATGAGATCAGCCAGGCGCTCGACGACGTGTCGGCACCGCGGTTCGGCTACCCGGAGGCGGGAATCTGAGCAACAACTCGGATCCGGTCTTCGTCGCCTTCTGCGCCGCCGGACTCTGGCCGGGCCTCGGCACCCGGCTGGTCCCGGCGCTCGCCGATGTGGGAATCCGTGGACCCGCTGACGTGTCGACGGCCAACCTGGCGACCTTGCCCAAAGTCGGGCCGGTTCGCGCGGGCCGGCTGCTGTCGTCGTTCCTGGCCGCGGCATCGGTCTACGAAGTGGTCGAGCTGCTCGTTCCGGCGGCGCTCGATGCGCGGCTGGCATCGCGGTTGCATGATCTGCTCGGCCCGCCGGCTGCCCGTTTGCTGCGGGAGGATCCCTGGCGAATTCTCGACGTGCCCGGGGTGACCATCGACGAGGCCGACCAGCTAGCCCGGGCGGCGGTTCCCGGCATCACTCGGGACGATCCGCGGCGGGCCCGCGCCGTGGTCAGCTTTATCCTGGCGCGCGATGCTCGCGACGGCCACACCGTCAGCCCGCAAGCGGATATCGAGAGCGCGTTGCGAGCGTTCGGCGCCGGGGAGCCGGCAGTGGCGGTGGCGGCTGCGGTCTCGCAGGGGACCGTGATCTCAGTCGGCGATCAGGGTCAGGAAATTCTCGGATTGACCCGATACGCCGAGGCCGAGAACGCCGTCGCCCACGGGATCGCCCGGCTGTGTGCCGCCGGCCGGCCGATCGAGGTCGACGCCGCTACGGACGCCGCGCATCTGGATGCGGCGCAACATTCGGCCGTCGAGCATGCGCTGCGGTCTGGGATGAGCGTCCTCACCGGCGGGCCGGGCACCGGCAAGAGCCGCACCGTGGCCGTCCTCGTCACCCTGGCCGAGCGAGCCGGCCGCACGGTCGCGCTCGCCGCGCCGACTGGTCGGGCCGCCAAACGCCTGGAGGAGCTGTGCGGCGCGCCGGCCTCGACGCTGCACCGCCTGCTGGGCGCCCAGCCCCGGACACGAGGCGAGGAGGTTAGCTTCAGCGCCGGGTTCGCCCGCAGTCGCGACTGGCCGCTGGACGAGGACGTGGTCGTCGTCGACGAGGCGTCCATGCTGGACGTCGAGCTGGCCAACGCGCTGTTGGATGCCTGTGCGGACGGCACCCATCTGCTGTTCGTCGGCGACCCGGCCCAGTTGCCATCGATCGGTCCCGGGCGGGTGTTGGGCGACGTGATCGATTCCGGCATAGCCCCGGTGACCGAGCTCCGCACGCTGTACCGGCAGGCGGAGGGTGGGGCGATCGCCCGGCTGGCGACGAGCGTTCGGGACGGGACCCTGCCGCCGGTCGATGACCCGACCCGGGAGGTCGTCGTGGTAGGCGCCCGTGGATCGGCCGATGCCGCCCATCGGGTGACGCAGCTCGTCACCGACTCGATCCCGCGAGTGCTTGCGATTCCGGCCCATCAGGTCCAGGTAGTCACACCGATCCATCGCGGACCGGCGGGCACGCAGGCACTCAACGTTGCGCTCAAGGCGCAGCTCAACCCGGGAGACGGGCGTCACCGGTTCGATGTCGGCGATCGGGTGGTGGCCACCGCGAACCACCTGGAAGCGGAGCCGTTCGGTTACGCGAACGGCGAGGTCGGCGTCGTGGCCGAGGTCGATGCGGACGGGACCGTGACGGTCGAGTTCGCTTCCGGACCGGCGGAGGTCAAGGGTAAGGCGCTCGCCGACCTGCTGCACGGCTGGGCCATCACGGTGCATCGGGCCCAGGGGTCGGAGTTCTCGGGCGTCGTCGTGGTGCTGCCGCCGGAGTCGGGCCGCATGCTCTCCCGCCCGCTCGTGTACACCGCGCTCACCCGAGCCCAACGGCACCTGTCGGTCGTGCACGCGGTCGGCCCAGCGCTCGCCCGCGCCGTCCGAACGGTCGGCGCCCAGCCCCGCCGCACCCGGCTGACTGAGCTGCTGCTCGCATGCCGAACGCCGGCGTCCCTGGGGGAAGTGGAGTAACCCGGGCCGTCGGGGTTGAATGGCGGGTTATGACGGCAGCGGGCGCCGAAACGGACGCCGATCCTGACTGGGAATACGCGCCGCTGCGGATTCCGGCGGATGTCACCCGGGTCTCCGCAGCGGTGCAGCTCTCATTGCACGCGGAATATGGCGGCTGGGAGTTAGCGCGGGTACTGCGCTACACCGACGGCAGCCGGCGAGTCTGGCTCCGTCGGCCGCGACCTCCGGCGTCGGATCTGCTGCCCCTCCCTGGCCTGATCCGCTGATCGCGTCGGGGCGCGGCCCGGCCCTGATCCGCCTCATTCGGGCTGAAGAGCGCGCACGGCATCGATGGTGTCGGCGTCCTCGGCATGCTTGTCGTCGCGGTAGCGGACAACCCGAGCGAACCGAAGGGCCAGGCCGCCTGGGTAGCGCGACGAGCGCTGGACGCCGTCGAAGGCGATCTCGACAACCTGCTCGGGTCTTAGCGGCACCACCCAGCCGTCGGTGGGCCCGCTGGCCAGCTGCTGGAAGCGCTCCGTCTGCCAGGCGAGCATCTCGTCCGTCATGCCCTTGAAGGTCTTGCCCAGCATGACAAATCCTCCGGTAGCCGGATCTCGCGCCCCGAGATGAATGTTGGACAGCCAGCCCCGGCGCCGGCCCGAACCCCATTCGACCGCGAGCACCACCAGGTCGAGGGTGTGCACCGGCTTCACCTTCAGCCAGCCACTGCCCCGGCGACCGGCCTCGTAGGGCGCGGTAAGCGACTTCACCATGACGCCCTCATGGCCGCGGTCGAGCGTCGCGGTGAGAAATCGGCTTGCTTCATCGGGATTCGACGTCACGATCCGATCCGGCCGGTTGGCCGACGGAACCACGTCGGCCAGGACGCGATATCGCTCGGCGGTTGGTTCGTCGAGCAGATCGACGCCGTCGATATGGAGAGCGTCGAACACAAATAGCGTCAACGGCGTTCTGTCCCGTCCCGCGTCCGGGTCGCGGGAACCGACCCGGGAGGCAGTGACCTGGAACGGAAGGGGTCGCCCACCCCGGGTGAGTGCGATCGCTTCGCCGTCGGCAACGAAGTCGCGCACCGACCGGGCTCGCACGTACTCGACGATTTCCGGCAACCGCGCGGTCACATCGTCCAGGGTGCGAGTGAACAAGCCGACGTCCGATCCGCTGCGATGAATCTGCAGCCGGGCGCCGTCGAGCTTCCATTCGACGCTGGCTTCGCCGCCCAGCCGAACCAGCGCGTCGTCGGTGCTCTCGGCGGTCTGGGCCAGCATCGGCCCGATCGGGCGGCCCACCTGCAGCCGGAAGTCGGCGAGCGCTGGCACGCCACCGGCCAGCGCAGCGGCGGCGACTGCGGGAAGATCGCCCCGAAGCATCGCCGCGCGTCGGACATCGGCGAGGGGCACGTCGGCGGCGCGGGCCACGGCGTCGGCCATGACGCCGAGCAACGCGCCCTGCCGCAGCTCGCCGCCGAGCAGCCGCCTCAAGAACGCTTGCTCGCGGTCGGTTGCCGCCGCGAACAGGTCGTGCAGCAGGCGACGCCGTTCCCGCTGGGAGCCGGCTCCGGTGACCGCTCCGATCCGGGTGAACGTCGCCTCCACCGCCTCGATGGTGAGCGTCGCGCCGGCTGCGGGCTCGGGCAGCTCACCTCGCAGCGCCGCCCAGCCGACACCGATCTGCCGCTGGGTGAGTGCACCGGAGAGCCAGGACACCGTGACCTCAGCCTCCGCCGGCGACAGCTGCCGCAGCAGGGCGGCGAGCCGGGTCACCTTGGCGGTGCGAGCCGACGCGGCCGCGACCTCGTCGGAGACGGCGGCCACGTCGACGAACAGCATGTCAAGAGCGGGAGAGGAAGCGGTCGAGTACGCGCACGCCGAAGCGCAGCCCATCGATCGGAACTCGCTCGTTGATTCCATGCCACATGTCGACGAAATCCAAGTCAGGCGGCAGGCGGGTTGGCGCAAACCCGAAGCATCGAATACCAAGCGTGGAGAACGACTTGGCGTCTGTGCCGCCGCTCATCAGGTAGGGAACGGCTCGCGCGCCGGGATCCTCCGAGCGCAACGCCTCAGCCATCGCGTCGATGACAGCACCGTCGAAGCTCGTTTCGACCGCGATGTCCCGGACCAGGAATTCTCGCTCTATCCCGCCACCGATCAAGTTGTCCAGCGTCTCGAGCAGTTCTTGTTCATGTCCGGGAAGGAACCGGGCGTCGATCGTGGCTTCCGCTGTGCCTGGGATGACATTGGCTTTGTATCCCGCGGCAAGCATGGTCGGATTCGCCGTGTTGCGGATCGTCGAACCGATCACGCGCGCGGCGCCGCCAAGCATCTGTAGCGACGGCTCCGGATTGTCCGGGTCGATGGGAAGCCCGGTGAGTTCTGCGAGCTCTTCGAGGAAGCGCCGCACTGTGTCCGTCACGACCACCGGAAACTCGTGCTGGCCGATTCTGGACACCGCGGCCGCGAGCCGGGTCACCGCGTTGTCGTCATGCAGCATCGAACCGTGGCTTGGCGTGCCCTTAGCTCGCAGCCGTAGCCAGTCGATCCCTTTCTCCGCGGTTTGGATCGCGTAGAGCCGTAGGTCATTCCCGATCGAGACGCTGTAGCCCCCGACCTCGCTTATGGCCTCCGAGCAGTCGGCGAATAGCTCAGGGTGGTTATCGACCAACCAATGCGCACCGCGCGCCCCGCCGGCCTCCTCGTCGGCCACAAAGGCAAGCACGATATCGCGGGGAGGCCGGTGTTCACGTCTCGCCCAGTTCCGGATGATGGCCAGTGTCATGGCGATCATGTTTTTCATGTCGATGGCGCCACGGCCCCAGATATAGCCATCGCGCACCTCGCCGGAGAACGGGTGGACGGTCCACTCCGCCTCGTCCGCCGGCACCACATCAAGATGGCCATGGATGAGTAATGGGGGGCGCGGATCGGTGCCAGGCACCCGAGCCACGACAGAGGCCCGGCCAGGTTCGGACTCAAAGATCTGGGCGTCGATTCCGACCTCGGCGAGCCGCGCAGCAACCCATTCGGCCGCCGGGCGCTCCGGATGGGTTGGGTTGGACGTGTTGATCCGGATGAGATCGCCGAGCAGATCAGCGACCTCGTCTGCCGGATCCAGAACGCGGCTCGTTGTCATGCCTGCGTTCATACCAGCTCACGCCGGCCGGTTTGCCGGGCGCGTATCAGTAGCGACGCCGGGAACTGCGGATGCCGGCGGCGCCGACCACGCCGCTGACTGCGACAGCGAAGGCGGCGACCAGTACCGCGAGCACGGCGGTGCCGTTACCTCCGACGGTGTGTGTGGTCGCCAGAGGCTGATCGTTGGCCGCGCTCGACGCGGCCGACGTGACCCCTGCAGCCGATGAGAGCAGCGGTTGGGTGACGTTCGAAGCGCCGCCAGGGCGGGACATGCTCATCTCTCGTCCGGGTGCAGGTGGCAGCACCCCGATGAGTGGCGGGGTGGGTTCGAAACCGGGCCCCGCGGCTCCCCCACCGCCGCTGGCCGAACCTCCGGGCACCGCCGGGGGTGTCCGGCTCGGCTCGGGCGATGTCGAGGGCGCCGGGCTGTTGGTGCTCGTCACGCCACCGAGGCTGCCGCTGGGTAGCGGTGTGGGTGCGGGGGTCGCGGTCTGCCCCGGTGGCGGTGGAAGCCCGACGGGCGGGGGGCCACTCGACTGCTCGCCGGGGATCGGGGTGGACGGTGGAGACGTCGACCAACTGACGTCAGGCGAGGACGGGGGTGCGCTCGAGACGTCGGTCGGTCTGGGCTCGTTGCTTTCCGTCCAGCTCGGCGTGGGCGACTGCTCCGTCGTCGACGGCGCCGATGCGGAGCTCGATGGTGTTTCCGTCTCGGGCGGCCGCGATGATGGCGCGCTCGTTGGTGACTCACTCGGCGGTGGCTCGCTCGGCGGAGGCACGGTCGAGTCCGTGGTCGATGACGGCGGCTCGTTCGTGGCGGTGGGCTCGCTGGTCGAGGGTGGCGCGGTCGTCGACGGTGCCTCGCTCGACGAGCCGGGTGCGGTGGTCGAGTGCCCAGGCGGCGATGGCTGAGTTGACGGTCGAGAGGTCACCGTGGTTGTCGATGTCGACGGACGCGCGGCTTTCGAACTCGGTGGTGGGAGCGAAACGCCGACCCGCGTGGTCCCGAGTGAGGGCGAGTGCTTCCGGGTCGGACGTGGTTTCGACGTGGGTCGGGACTGCTTGGTCGTCGCTGGTGCGTGCGACGGCTGGCAGGCCCCGTCGTCGCGCTGGGGCTGGCAGCCGCCGTCCGAACTCCCGCCCAACGCCTCCGACACTCCGGGCGCCATGACGGCAAGGGCGATCGCCGCCGCGCTGGCCAGCGCGAGAGCTCGCCACGGGGCTCGCTGTGGCGCTCGGTGGGTCACCGGTGACGTCCTAGGGGGGGTCGAATCGAATCGGGTCCGTCGCAAGGGGCGCGAGTCAGAATCTAGGCTTTGGTCCGATTTACCACCTATGCGTATAATAGTAGTTGTGAGACTCGCCTGAGCAGAGCCTAGCGCTAACCCGGCCTGCGCGGGACATTCTGGGCCCCCGTGTTCAGCCGGGGTGAGGTGGGGGTCGGGGGCGGTAGCACAGCCATCGGATAGACTCGCTAGTCGCTCGTCCGGGTGGCGGAATGGCAGACGCGCTAGCTTGAGGTGCTAGTGCCCTTTATCGGGCGTGGGGGTTCAAGTCCCCCTCCGGACACAGGCAGACCCCAATGTTTCCGGGCCTCCCCGTCTGGTAATTCCGGCAAAACGCCGCCCGTGATACTCCGCTGATACTCCGACCAGTCATGAGCCGAGCACCAGCGCGGCGAGCTTCGACGCGGCTTCTCGCTGCATACCGGGCAGGGTGTGCGGGTAGGTGCCGAGGGTGATCACCGCCGACGCGTGACCCACCGCTCCGAAACCACCTTGCCGGGCACCCGAATAGTCGCAACGCGAACAGCTCGGTGGTGCCGCGCAGCTTCGGCCGGGCGACGTCCTCGATGCGCTTCGGTGTTTCTTGAGTGATCATGCACCTCAGACACTGGGGCCGGGCGCTCCGCTACGGCAGGGTTCATCAACAGAAGGAATGACAACGTGTCCGTGCTCCCCGGGATGCGCGCTCGCCGATCAGGCGCGATCGTCAACATCTCCACGATCGGTGTCCAGATCATGCCCATGGGGTCGGGTTACTACGCCGCGTCGAAGGCTGCTCTGGAAGGCATGTCGGGCGCGCTCCACGCCGAGGTAGAGCCGCTGGGTATCTCCGTCACCGTTGTTGAGCCTGGTGCCTTTCGCACCGACTTCGCCGGTCGTTCGCTCACCCAGTCGAGCACTGTCATCGACGACTACGCCGATACCGCGGGCACACGCCGTAAGGAACATGACACCGCGCACGGCACGCAGCCGGGCGACCCGGCCAAGGCCGCCAAGGCCATCATCAGCGCGGTCGAGTCAGACGAGCCGCCCACATTTCTGCTGCTCGGCACCGATGGGCTCAACACCTACCGCCGGCTCGCCGCCGCCCGACTCGACACCATCACAACGTGGGAGCACCTCACCACAAGCACCGACATCAACGACTGAACACGAACAGAGCTGCACCACGGGGTAAACAGTGGCCGTCGCGACACAGCGACCTGATCGAGACGCTAACGGATTGCCCAGCGACCGAGCGATGAGCACCGATCGCAGGGCAAGCACCGGAACACTCGGGCGTGGCGTTCGGCGTACAGTCAAGGCGCCGCTCGGCTCCTCATCGCTGACATCGGCTCAGCCCGCCCTCCGGCGAATGTCGACCGGACCCATCTCCAAGCGCACGGCACCCGGCGCGCGCACCCCTCATCACGCAGCGTCGGTGGCCGGTTCACGGAAGGGAAGATCATGGGAAGCAAGAACAAGAACGGCCGCGAGATACGCAAGCCCAAGCAAGCCGCCAAACCCAAGACGGCCAAGACCGGAACCGACGCCACGCGGGTCGAACGGCAGATCAAGCTTCCGCACGCGAAGTAGCACCACTCCGACGGCCGTGTCAAGGCTGGTTTAGGTTCTCCGCGGCCGGGCCCCGGTCGATGCGCGGGAGCGTCTACCCGTCCCTGTCGCTATCGCGAGCGCGTCGATCGCCTCGGTTGAGCGCTGCGGCCTCATTCGTCCTCGCTGATCCAGATTGGAATGCCGGCAGAGACCAGAAATGACCACTCGCGTCTCTCTGTATCGGCTACGGTGACCCAGCCGCCGCGTGTCGCGTGAGAAGCGATCGCTTCCGTTGCGCGTTTGGTGGCCATGTCGTCCAGACTGACCGTGAGGTCCGAGCCGTAGTGCAGAAAACCCATCGCGCGCTCCTTGCGTGCTTCCAAGCCTAGGTGGAGTACCCGACAGCCCGCGTCGTCGCTCGTCCGCCGCGCGTCGACGGCGCCTTCGACGCATAGATTCACCTGACGTAACCGTACTTGTAAACGCACCGCCCAGATGGGCAGCTCGCGGCTACGTCGAACCACGTGGCCGTGGTTGCGCCGGGCCGCCGCTGTTCTGCGCGACCACGAGGCGGATTTATCTGCGCCGTCCAAGCACAATGTGCGACGGCCGCTCAGGTGGTGCGGCGGCGACAGAGAAGGCCGCCGGTCCCATGGCCCGCCGGACGCGTGCCTGTCTGGCGGCACGGGCGGTGCCGCGGCGATGCAGGTTCTGCCACTGTGCCTCGACACTCGCAGCGCGCCCTATTCGGCGCGTCCGCAAAGTCGTGGCGACGATAAGCAGGATGTGCTCCGTCATCTGACGGTCCGCGCCTGGCGCTACTGGTCGCCCAGGGAACAGTCCCACTGGTGCAGATTGGCGGTGTCCTCTGCGGCCTGCAGCGCGTCCATTGTGCCGAGGCGCTTGTCCGCGCCGAAGTGGGGACTCCGCCACCCGCAGTCGCACTCGGCCTGGGCGAGGCCCTCGCCCAGGCCGACAACCCGCGTGTGGTGGGACGGGTTGTTCACTGCGCCAACCAGTGGACTTCAGACGACGCGGACGTTCTCCGCCTGCGGGCCCTTCGGTCCGTTCGTCGTGTCGTACTCGACCCGCTGGTTCTCATCGAGGCTCTTGTAGCCGTTGCCGCTGATGGCGGAGTAGTGGACGAAGACGTCCTTGCTGCCGTCGTCGGGGGCGATGAAGCCGAAGCCCTTCTCGCCGTTGAACCACTTCACAGTGCCCTGTGCCATCCTCATGCTCTCCTTCGGTGGAGCCGTACTGGCCATGCACACCGTGTGCATGGCATGGTCTTGCGGTGACGGCTCTCGATGGGGCTGAAAGGCCGACAGACGCAACTGCAACAAATCCTGCGTCGCGCATCGGGCCGAAGAAGGAACTGCTGACAACCGCCTACCACGGTAGCAGAGTCAGCGTGTCTCGGTGGACGTGGACGCGTCGTGCGCAGCTACCTTAGCCAAGCGGTCGTGATCTTGGACTTGCAGCCCTGGGGCGACCATAAGTCCAAGATCACGACAGGCAGTGCGCGACCGCGAGGGCCCATAAAGGGCTGCCAACAGAACGGTGCAGGCTCCGGCGAGAGCTGGGTGAGTCATCGCGGGAGCCTGCAAGCGCTTTCATACCATGATCATTCGCCCTGTGTCCAGGCCCCGAGGGTCGTGGCCTAGTTGCGAGCCCGGAAATGCCGCTCCGCGAGGTCAGACGTCGTCAGACGTCTCGCCAGCGCCGGCCGTCGCGCTCGATGAGTTCTTGGGCTTCGCGTGGTCCCCAGGTGGCCGCCTGATACTGCGGGATGGGTCCGGTCTCGGCGGCCCAGTACCGCAGCAGCGGGTCGACGATCTTCCACGACCGTCCGACCTCGTCGGCGCGAATGAACAACGTCGGATCGCCGACCAGCGCATCCAGGATCACCCGCTCGTAGGCCTCGGGCTGTTCCTCGTCGTAGCCAGCGGCGTAGGAGAAATCCATGGATGCCTTGCGGACCCGGAACTCGTGGCCCGGTACCTTCGCCCCGAACCGCAAGCTCAGTCCTTCGTCGGGCTGCACGCGCACGATCAACGCATCGGGCTCAAGATTCGAGCCAGAGGTGGGAAACAGCGGCAGCTGGGGCGGCCGCTGGAACTCGACTGCGACCTCGGTGATTCGCTTGGGCAGTCGCTTGCCGGTCCGCACGTAGACGGGGACGCCGGCCCAGCGCCAGTTGTTGATATCGAGTTGCAGGGCCACGAACGTCTCGGTCGAGCTAAGCGGATCGACACCCGATTCCTCGCGGTAGCCGGCCATGAGGTGCTCCCGCGTGCCGCCCCGGGTGTACTGGCCGCGGACGGCCCGCCGGGCGATCTCGGCCGGATCTTCCAGCGGGCGAATCGCCCGCAGTAGCTTGACCTTCTCGTCCCGGATGGCTTCCGGATGAAAGGACGTCGGCGGCTCCATCAAGAACAGCGACAACACCTGGAGCACGTGGTTCTGCACGATGTCGCGGACCGCGCCCGCCGTTTCGTAGAACCCGCCGCGGTCCTCCACGCCGATGGTCTCGGCCACCGTGATCTGCACATTGTCGATCCAGGTGCGGTTCCAGATCGGCTCGAAGATGGAGTTGGCAAAGCGCAACGCCAGCAGGTTCTGCACGGTGTCCTTGGCGAGATAGTGATCGATGCGGAAGACCTGGGACTCCTCGAACCCGGTGGTCACCTGCGCGTAGATGGCTCGCGCGCTGTCCTCGTCCCACCCGAACGGCTTCTCGATCACGATCCGGACGAAACCGTCGCCCCGAACGTCGGTCAGTCCGGACTTGCCCAAAGTGCGAGCCACATCGCCGAACAGTTGCGGCGGCGTCGCCAGGTAGTAAACCCGGCCCCCCGCCGTGCCGCGGGTGCGATCGCATTCCTCGAGCACCTCGGCCAACCGGGCGTATGTCGCCGGATCGTCGTACCCGCCGCTCACATAGCGCACCGACGCCACCAGCTCACCCCACTGGTCGCTACCGCCATCGGGCGCCGCCCGCCGCAACCGCTCGGCGAACTCGGCGTCGGTCATCGGTGTCCGGCCCACCCCGACCAAGGCGAACTCCCGGGGCAACCGGTTGTACGCGGTCAGCCGTTCCACTGCGGGCAGCAGCTTGCGTTCGGTGAGGTCGCCGGACGCACCGAATATCACCAGGACGCAGGCCGGAGCGCGCCGGGCCGATTCCATGTCCAACTCGTCGGTTCGCGAAGGGGACTGCATCTGCACTTTGTACCGCGCCGCCCGCCGACTCGATTCACTCGGCTGAGGTCGCTGGTCGATTCGTGATCACCCGGGCGTGATGGGATGAACGGGGACGACCGCTCGACACGGAGGCGCACCGTGACAACGACCAGGCTGGCCTACACCGACGCCGACCTCGACCTGGACCTGCGGTGGTGGGCGGCGGCGAACTTCTTGACCGTGGGCCAGATCTATCTCCAGGCCAACCCGCTCCTGCGAGAACCAGTGCGTAGCGAACACATCAAGCCTCGATTGCTGGGGCACTGGGGCACGAGCCCCGGCCTGTCGATGATCTATGCCCTGCTCAATCGGCTCATTCGGGCGACGGACACCGATTGGATCTACGTCACCGGACCGGGTCATGGCGGCCCCGCCATAGTCGCCAACACCTACCTGGACGGTACCTACAGCGAGGTCTATCCCCAGGTCGGCCCGGACGAGGCCGGACTGCTCCGCCTGGTCCGCCAGTTCTCCACGCCCGGTGGGATACCCAGTCACGTGAGCGTGCAGACCCCCGGGAGCATCCACGAAGGCGGTGAGCTCGGCTACGCCCTGGCGCACGCGGCTGGGGCCGCCTTCGACCACCCGGACCTCCACGTCGCTTGCGTCATCGGCGACGGCGAGGCGGAGACCGGGCCGCTCGCCGCGTCGTGGAAGTTGCCGGACTTCCTCCACGCGAAGCGCGACGGCGCGGTGTTACCTATCCTGCACCTCAACGGCTACAAGATCTCCGGTCCAAGCACGCTCGGGCGAGCGGACGACGCCCGCGTGACCCAGTTACTTCGCAGCCAAGGTTGGGATCCAGTCGTCATCGCCGGTGACCAGCCGGAGGACGTGTTCCCCCAGCTGTACGACGCACTCGCTGGATCGCTGGCCCGGATACGGGAGGTGCAGGCCGCGGCCCGGTCAACCGGCGGTGGCGCGCTGCGCCCGGAGTGGCCGGCGATCGTCCTCCGAACGCCCAAGGGGTGGACCGGGCCCCACGAAGTGGATGGTGTGCAGATCGAGGGCACCTTCCGCGCACACCAGGTGCCGCTGGCGAATGTTAGGGGGAACCCGGAGCACCTCGCGATCCTCGATCGCTGGATGCGCTCGTATGACCCGGAACAGCTGTTCGACGAAGCGGGCCGGCTGACGCCCGATCTCGTCGCCCTGGCGCCTGTTGGCGACAAGCGCATGTCGGCAAGTCCCTATGCCAACGGTGGGCGCCTTACCCGTCCGTTGCCGATACCGGCTCTGGACTCGTATGCGCTGCAGCTGCCCCGCCCCGGGACCGTCTCCTACGAGACAACCAGGCCGTTCGGCGAGCTGATGCGAGATATCTACCGGGCCACCATCACCGACGACAGCGGCGGCGCCTTCCGGCTGTTCTGTCCGGACGAAACGGCGAGCAACCGCCTGCAAGCGGTATTCGAGGTCACCGACCGGTGCCTGCAGGCGGAGGTGCTGCCGACCGACGACCACCTGTCTCCCGACGGCCGAGTCATGGAGGTGCTGTCCGAGCACCTCTGCGAAGGGTGGCTCGAGGGGTACGTCCTGTCCGGCCGGCACGGCGTGTTCGCAACCTACGAGGCGTTCGCGATGGTGGCCACCTCGATGCTCGTTCAGCACACGAAGTGGCTGCAACATTCGGTGGAGCTGCCGTGGCGGGAGTCGGTGGCGTCGCTCAATGTGCTCCTCACCAGCACGTGCTGGCGCAACGACCACAACGGCTTCTCCCATCAGGGACCCGGCCTCATCGACTCCATGATCCCGCTCTCGCCCGCCGTGGTCCGGGTCTGGCTGCCACCGGACGCGAATTGCACCTTGTCGATCGCTGACCACTGCTTGCGCAGTCATGACCACGTCAACCTGATCGTGGTCGACAAGCAGTCGCACCTGCAGTACCTGAACCTGGACGAGGCGAATGCCCACTGCGCCGCGGGCGCTTCGGTCTGGGACTGGGCGGGCACCGAGCTGGCGTTACCGGGCGCGCCGGACGAACCCGATGTCGTTCTCGCGGCGGCCGGCGACGTGCCCACAATGGAGATCCTCGCCGCGGCCCAGTTGCTCCGCCGGCACGCCCCGTACTTGCGGGTTCGGGTGGTGAACGTGGTCGATCTGATGGCCTTGCTCCCGCACGACGACCACCCGCACGGATTCTCTGACGACCGGTTCGCCCAGCTGTTCACCCGGAGCACCGATGTCGTCTTCGCGTTCCACGGGTACGCCCGCGCGGTCCACCAGCTGCTGCACGGCCGGGAGAATGCGGGTCGGTTCCATGTGCGCGGCTTTTCCGAGCAGGGGACGACGACCACCCCGTTCGACATGGTCGTCCTGAACCGGATGAGTCGGTACCACCTGGTACTCGAAGCGTTGCGGCGGTCCCGCCGAGCCGTAGAGGCCGCGCCGGAGCTCGCCCGGCTGTGCGAAACCATGCTCGAGCGCCATCACTCGTACGTACGGGAGCATCTCGAGGACATGCCCGAGGTTCGGGATTGGACCTGGTCGGCCGAATGACCTCCGTGGCGAGAGTCGTACTTGCGCTGAACCCCGGGTCGTCATCCCTGAAGGCCGCGGTCCGCGATCCCGCGCTACGCCTGGCGGCACACATCGAGCGGTTGGGGACCGCGAACGCCCGCGCGACCATCTCCCGGCCCCGCCGGGAGCCGTCGTCGTCTCCTGCTCCTGGTGATCTCGAAGATGCCATCACCTGGGTCCGGACCGCCCTCGACGAGAGCGGAATCGAGCCGCAGGCCGTCACTCATCGAGTGGTCCACGGCGGTCCGGTGCACGATCGGCCCACCGTCATCGACGACGAATTGGTCAGCTACCTACAAGAGATCGTCCCGCTCGCCCCGCTTCACCTGCCCGGGGCGATCGACGCCATCGAACTGGCCCGGCGCGCGTGGCCGCACGTGCCGCACGTTGCCTGCTTCGATACCGGCTTCCATCGCAACCTGCCGGACGAGGCGCGCCGCCTTCCGATCGCCGACGAGGTCGCCGACCTGGGCGTGCGGCGCTACGGCTTCCACGGGATCGCCGTGCAATCCGTCGTGGACGCCGTGGCGGATCTGGGTTCGGCCGTCGTCGCCCACCTGGGCAGCGGCTGCAGTGTCACCGCCGTGGCCGACGGGCAGTCGCGCCACACGACGATGTCCCTGACGCCGACGAGCGGAACCATGTCGGCGACCCGGAGCGGGGACCTCGACCCGGAGATCGTGCTGTTCGTGCTAGACCATCCACGGTGGGACCGTGACGCCGTCCGCGAGATGCTGACCCATCGCAGCGGAATCGCCGCCCTCTCAGGAGGCGTCGTCGACATGCGTGATCTGCTCTCCACCCGCAGCGACCCGCGAGTGGATCTTGCCATTCGCGCCTTCACGCGCTCCGTGGCAATGGGTATCGCGTCCTGTGCCACCGCGTTGGATGAATGGCAATCGCTCGTATTCACGGGAGGCATCGGCGAGCATTCGGTGGAGATCCGCGAAGAAATCTGCGCCCGCCTGCTGAGCCTGTCCGGAGGGCCGGTCGATTCCGGGTTGACGTCGGCCCCGGCGTCACAGCGATTGGCGGAGCGCGGAATCCGGGTAATGACGGTGGCCGCAGACGAGGAGTCGGTTATGGATCGCCAGACCCGGCAGCTGGTCTGGTCTTGAGCCTGGCCGTGACGTTGATCAGCGGGAAGCGCTCTCCAATCGAGCGCTCTCGTCCCGCACCCACATGTCGATCAGCCCGTGGAAGTGGGCCATGAACTGATCGTGTTCGTGGGGCGGGTAACCCATCCGGACAGTATCGAACAGCAGACGCTCGAAGTGGGCGCTCTTGATCCATTCGAGAACCCGCTCGTCGAGATCGGGTAGCTGCTCCGCGCAGAACTCCTGGTAGTGGTCCGTGTCGAAGTACGCGTCGGCCAGCTCGCGATAGGCCGCGAGCTTTTCCCCGTACGAGAGCTCCCCCGGTCCCCGATGTCGAAGTAGGAGCGGGTGTCGGGATCGATGCGCGGTCGCCGACCGGTGACGCAGCAGAACACCGACCATCGGACGAGGGCCTTGATCGCCCAGGGGAAGTAGTAGTGCAACGAGGTCACCGCGACGTCCGGGCAGGCGTTGGCGTAGTCGATCGGATAGACCACGCCATCCTTGACGAGCACCTCGCACGAGTTGAATTCCCAGCGGAAGAACGCGTTGATCAGGCGCGAGATCGTCACGACCTCGTTTCCGACCGGCGCCGCCAGGAAGTCGTGCTGAACGCGATATCGCTCGTGCATCGGGGCGTCCGGGTCGAACCGCATGACCATGGTCTCGGCGCCGATGGACAGCGCGCGGGCGAACACGTCGTAGCCTTCGACTGACGCCTGCAGGTGCATCAGCATCTCGCCCGACTGATCGTAGGCCTGGTGTAGCTCGGTGGCGTCACGGACGCGAGAGACGCCGCGCCACGCTCCCCCGTCGTACGGCTTCATGTAGAGCGGATATCCGACCTCGGCGGCGACGGCGTCGAGGTCGAACGGCCGGTTGTACCGCTCAGCGGTGTATGTGTACCTGTCGTTGTCGACCGGGTTCTTGAACGGGACCAGCACGGTCTCGGGGATCCGCAGCCCGAGGCGCATCATCGCGCAATAGGCCGCATGCTTCTCCATGGCCTGGAATGTGAACGGCGAGTTGAGCACGTACACGTCGTCCATCAACGCGATCTTCTTCAGCCACTCCCTGGGGTGGTAGTACCAGTAGGCGAGCCGGTCGATGACGAGGTCGGTGCGTGGCTTCGCCCGCAGCGAAAACGGCTCGATAGTCAGTCGTTCCGTCTCGAACACATGACGACGGCCGCGCGCGTCATCGATCGGCCCGACCAGACCCAGAAACGATTGGAACGCGCGAGGCCAATCCTCCTCGGTGCCGAGCAACAAGCCGACCAGGTGACGAACCTCTGAGTCCACGGGGCAGGCTCCTCTCAGCAGAATCTCGGCAGGTGGTGCGCCAGCTGGCGTTGCCACCAGGGCCAGTCATGAGCAACGTCGAAACCCCAAAGATCGAGTTCGCAGCGAATGCCCTTCAACCACAGCTGCTCGGCCAGGTAACGGGTGGACGGCAGCGCGCCGGTCGGGTGCGTTTCCCAGGCGCCCTGTCCGACGACGAGCAAGAGAGACACCCGGGACCGGAGCCAGTCGAGGTGGTCGCCACCGAGGTTGGGCACGTAGTCGCAGGGGTTCTGGAAGTAGACCGCGTCGCCGCGCTCCCCCCAGGCGTTCCAGGTCGCCGGGTCGTAGTTACCGGACAGGCCTATCGCCAGCGGGAACAGGTCGGCCCGGCGGAGCGCGAGATTGACCGCCTGGTACGCGCCGAGGCTGCATCCCGTCGTCATGATCTCGAGCGCGCCGCCGCAGTCGTCGTAGACGAACGGCACGACCTGGTCGAGGATCCACGACTCGTAGGCGCCGTGCCGGGCCGCTCGTTCCTCGACCGGGAGATCGCCTCGCGACCAGGTCTGGGTGTCGAACGAATCGACGCAGTACAGCTTGAGCCGCCCGGCGTCGATCAGCCCGGCGACCGCGCCGACCATCCCGTTGTTCTCGTAGTCGATGGCCCGCCCCTGCTCGGACGGGAACGCCACGAGCGGACGGCCCCAGTCGCCGTACGCGATCACGCTCCCGCTCGCTCCGATCGCCGGCGAGTACAGGTCGTGCACGTCACGCCGCATCGCGGTTCCCCGTCCATGCTCGGGCCAGCAGATTGGTCAAGTGAGGGTCGAGCGCGTCCCGCCAGCCGACGAACGTGTGCGCGTCCGGAACCTCGACCAGCGTGACCCGATGGCTGAGGCGAGTCAATGTTGCGGCCATCAGCCGGTTATTGGTCAGATTCTCTTCAGCTAGACCAACTGTCATGCTGATGTCCAGGCAATCACCGGACTGAGCGCCGGTCTCGAGCGCGCCCACGTAGCGGGTGATGGCGTCGAAGCCCGTGAAGCCAATCTCGTGGGCATCGCAGTCGGGGCGGAAGAAGCTGCCTGATTGCAGGAACAGGGCGGCCCACGTTCCAGGAAAGGTCGTCGCCGCGTGCAGCGCGCCGAGCGCGCCCAGGCTTATCCCGGCGAGCACCGGCGCGGGTCCCACGCCGACGACGTTGCGCACCGCGGGCAGCACGGACCGGTGCAGCGCATGGGCGTAGGCGAGTGAGGCGGAATACCAGCTGTCCCGGTTCCCGGGCGACAGCAGCGCGAGCCGATGGGCCGGCAGGCGACCAAGCGCGATCATGGCTGCGCTGAACTGGGTAGCCGCGGCGAGCTGGGCGAACTCGGGGCCGTCGTGGAGAGCAAGGATCGGCAGCGGATCCTCGCGAGACGTGCCGGCGGGTGACCACACGGTGACCGCAATTGTTCGCCGAAGGCCGGTGGCCGGTACGGCGAACCCGACCGTTTCGCCGTCGGGGGCACGGGCGGTGAGCCAGGCCGGGGCCTGGTACCCGGGAAACTCGATGACCGAATGGTCGCCGAACGGGGTGGGCACGCGGCGTGCGTTGGCTGGATCACAGATCATTGCCTCGGAGCCGTCCGGGTGGCGAACTTGGAAGAGGTACTCCACCCGCAGCACTGGGGGGCGCCGCAGCGTCGTCTCCCAGCCCTGCTCCACTCGAACGAGCGGCGGGGGCTCGACATGGTGCTCCAGGTCCAACCAGACCCGAACGTCGGCGTACGCCGCCGCTCGATCGGCGAGACGGAACCGGACTCCGCCCGGTACCACGCCGGTGACGAAGTCCTCCGCCGTCGCGGAGCACTCTCGCTCGGGGCTCATAGCCGCACGCTACCCAGTTCACGGCTCGGCAAGCCTAAATACCTCACAGAATGCCGCCGACCGGAGTTGGATGGATGGTGATCGGAGCTCGCGAACGGGAGGTCGGCATGTCCGCACTGGCGAACATCGCCGGGGCACGGGCCATCATCCTCGATGCCTCCCATAGTTGTGATCTTGGACAGGCTGCCATGGGGGCACACATCGCCAAGGTCGTCCGTCCCGACGGCGGAACTGTGTGCCAGCGGAGGTTCGGTGCCCGGCGGCGAGGGAGGCCGGGTATCCGATGAGCAGTACCGGACTGACCGCGCTGTTCGACGGCTTGCTCGACGATGCCGCGATGTTTCCGCCTGAGGACGCGCCACTCGCCGCCGCCGTCGCCGGACACGCGGCTCATCGCCTGGCCTGGTACAGCGATCTGGTCGCGTCGTTCGTCTGCGCGGCCGGCCGGCTGCCGTCGCTGCACGCCCAGCTCGTGCTCCGCGGGATCCCGCAACTGCATGCCTCGCTGGTGGTGCCAGGGGGCATCGACGCGGTTCCGGAAGCGTTGGCCGCGGCCGGCAACGCGCCGCGGATCGACATCGTCGCGCTGGAGGTCCCGTGCGGCGCCTCAGCGCTGCCGCACGCGCTTTCGGCGCTCGCCCCGCTCGTGACCCCCCGCCGAGCCGTCTACGTCGAGATACCCGTCGTGGCGCTCACCGAGGACTTGGTGCACGCCGTCTCCGCGAGCGGGGTCCGCATCAAGCTGCGGACCGGCGGCACGACGCTCCACGCGTTCCAGACCGAGGACGAGCTCGCGAACGCCATCCTGCGGTGCGCGGCCGAGCGGCAACCGTTCAAGTGCACGGCCGGACTCCACCACGCCGTCCGGCATCGCGACGACAGCACGCTGTTCCAGCATCACGGCTTCCTCAACATCGCCCTGGCTGCGCGGGTCGCCGCCAGCACCGGCAACCAGGCGGCGACCCGTGACGTGCTTGCCCAGCGCGACCCCGTCGATGTCGCCGCCCAGGTGCGTGAGCTGGCCACATCCGACGTCCGCGCGATACGAGCGCTGTTTCGCACGTTTGGCACCTGCAGCATCACCGAGCCGGTCGACGACCTGCTGGCCCTCGGGCTACTGCCGTGACCATTTGCAGCCAATTGTCCATATAACGCGGCGATTCGCCGGCTAAACCTGCGCGCTCCCCGTCGCGCCTCGTGGAACCGGCCGCTTCCGTGAGTACGAATGTCTGACTGTGGACGCCGCGTACGCCGATATCGGCGAGAGGCTAGAAGCGGGCGAGCCCGAGGCACTCGAAGATTGCTATCGCACCCTCGGCCCGCTCGTTATGTCCTATCTGACCCGTTACGTCCCGCCCGCCGACATCGAAGACGTCATGCAGCGCGTGTTCTACGAGGTGTGGCGTTCCCATGACCGATACGACCCAACGTTGAGCCTGCGGGCCTGGGTGCTCGGCATCGCCCGCAAGCGGGCGATCGATCATCTACGCAAGCGGCGCGACGCGGTCGTCTCGCTCGACTCGGTCCGCGAGATCACTGGTGACGACGGCCGCGACGTCGCGGACCGGCTGGCGTGGGCCGACGAGGTCCGCGGAGCGCTCCGAGGGCTGCCCGACATGCAGCGCGAGGTAATCCAGATGGCGTACTTCGACGACTATTCGCAAAGCGAGATCGCCCTGGCCTTGGACATACCTCTTGGCACGGTCAAGACACGAACCTCACGAGGGTTACAACGCCTGGCCGGACTACTCCAGAAGAGCCGGGAGCAATCATGAGCACCCACATTTTCGACGAGCTTCCGCTCTTACTCACCGGGGAAGCCGACCGGGTGACGGTCGCGATCGCCGCCGATCACCTCCGGGAATGCGAAGACTGCCAACAGGAGCTCGTCTCTGCTCTGATCGCCCACGCGTCCCTCTCCTCAGCCGCCCACTTCGCTCCCGAACTCCGCTCGATCCTGTCCGCCGTGGGAGCGGAGGAACGTCCGTCCGAGCCGGCAGAGCTGCCGGACATGAGCCCGATCTTCGAGATGGCCAAGCAGGAGGCTCGGGCGCCGCGCCATTCGGTCATGCCATCGCGCCGACGGCCGGGTCGGGTTCGCTGGATCGCCGTGGCGGCCGTTGCCGGGGCTGTGATCGGTGGCGGCGCGGTCCTGGCCGTCGAGAACCTCGGCGGGTCACCGTCAGCCCGCACGGTGCAGCTCGCCGCGTTCGACCAGGGCCAGGTCGCGGCATCGGCCAAGCTCGTCGGCAAGAACGAGGTCCAGGTCGACGCCAGCTCGCTGCCGACGCCCGGGAGCGGCACCAACTACGAGGTGTGGCTCACGGATACCGCCCGCAAGAATCTGCAGCCGGTGGGCTGGGTCGGTGCGGACGGCAAGAGCAGGCTGCAGATTCCATCGTCGCTGCTCGACAAGTTCACCGACATCGAGGTGAGCGTGCAGAACATCAGCGACCCGTACACGTTCTCCGGAACCAGCGTGCTGCGGGGCAACTATCGATGACGATTTCGACTCGCCGGCGCGCCGCGGGAGGTCCCCCAGTGCACACTCAGAAAGACGTCCTATGCTCGGTACTAGCACTGCCGACGGAGGCCTTATGACCGTGTACCAATGCCCGAAGTGCGAGCTCAAGTTCTCGTGGCGGACGGAGCGCGACCACCATTGTCGCGAAGAGCACCCCGATTTCCACCACGACTACCAAGAGTCGCACCCCGAGCCGCCTCCGCCTGCCGTGACCCACGAGGTGCACCCGCATCCGGCCGTCAATTACTGAGCCGTTCGCGAAGCTTCGGCGGCACGGGAAAGAAGCGGCTCGTGCGGGCGGCGTATTCCGCCCACCCCTCCCGCGTACTCATGTGACGTTCCAGGATGCGGGCTCCTGACCCCCGGGTCAGGAGCAAGGTCATGATCACGGGCGAAAACACGGTGAGGACACCGGGCCAGTGCTCGGCGGCAACCAGGAAGATCCCCCACCAGACGCACGCGTCCCCGAAGTAGTTGGGGTGGCGGGTGTAACGCCACAACCCGCGGTCGATCACTGTGCCTTCGTTCGTGGGATCCCGGCGAAACGCTTCCATCTGGTGGTCGCCGACGGTCTCGAAGAAGACGCCGGCGAGCCAAACCGCCACGCCGATCCATCCGATGATCCCGACGGCGCCCGATTCGAATACGCCGACCTGGATCGGTGCCGAGATGAGGAACGCGAGGACCGCCTGGAGCAGGTAGATCATCCGCAGGGCGTACAGGTCCGGATTGCCCTTTGCCCGGCTGAGCAAGGCTTCGTATCGCGGGTCCTCTCCCCTCCCGAGGCTGCGCCGCCCGACGTGCTGGGTCAGGCGAAGTCCCCACAGCACGGGCATGAGCAGCAAGAGCCAGCGCCGCAGCCCGTCTCCGTAGCCGGCGGACGCCGCGAAGACGACGACGGCCACCGCGGCGAACAGCAGGCCCCAGGCCGTGTCGATAACGTTGTGCCGTCCGACGATGCGAGAGACCACGAACGTCGCGAGGGTCACGAAGGCGATCGCCGCTGCCGCGAGCGGCAACGTGAGCCAGAACTGGTCACTCGCGAAGTTGCTCATCGAGCGGGCAGCCGGTCGGCGTTCATGATTCGACGGTAATCGCTCACGGTCGGCCGGCGGGCATCCCGCTTTCTCCCGACGTCGGGGGCCGAACGGCGACAATCTGGTCGACGCCGATCCGCCCGTCTTCGAAGCTCACCGAACCTCCAACGAGACCGAGCTCACCGGGGCTCCAGAGCAGACGGCGCAACGCGCGACGGTTGCGAATCACGACCGTAGGGCCCGCCTCCGGTCCGCCGCGCTGCCGTCCCACGCGCGCAGCCGGACCGTCGCGAGCACTGCTGGAACCGTGGCCGGCCGGCGCCGGCCGCGGAGCGCAGCGGTGAACGGCCGATCACCGGGGCGATGCAACGTGACCGAGATGGCCAGGCGCTGATCCGGCTCGGGGACGCTCATTCGGTAGTACCCGTCGACGGGGTAGAGCGGCGACACGAAGAACTGCTTGGCCGTCTCGGCCCGACCGGACTCGTCCGGGCGGATCAGATACCGATGGCGTTCCCGTGAGACCAGCGGCACCACTCCCGATGACGGCGATCCTCCGTCGCTCCATCACGGTCACTCCCCTGGCTGGCCCGCGCAGCACCCGCGACGGCCGGCGATCGTTCCGCGGCGGCTGGTGATCCCTTTGCTAGAGATTCGTGACCGGCCACGTCATCGGATCCACGTCGCCGTTCATGATCACGAATCGCTTCGAGCTGGCGCGGATTCGGGGCGTGAGGAAGGGGCGGCGGCACGGGAGGGATGTGCCGCACGCCCCTTCGTATGAACTCTATTGCATGATGGGGTTGCGCACGCAATAGAGTGCTCTGCGTATCCACCGCTGCGCCGGCCGGTAGTCAATCGACCACGCCGAGCGCAATGCTCGGCTCGCGTCACCGGTCATTCGTCACCTTCTGTGACGATTGACAGCGCCTCGCGGTCCGGACATTCACGGGACCTGGGCCCAGCAGGCACACTGACTCGGTGACCACGCCTGCGCCCCCCGAGCGATCGGCCACTGCGCGGGCCACCAGCGACGATGCGGCCGCTCCGCGGCTGTCCGCGGACGCCCCGACCGCGCCCGAGGCCCCCGAGGTGAAGTACCGCGGCCTGGAGGTGCTGGGTGTCCTCGGCGTGTCGCTCGGGCTGTCCGGCATCTACGCCCTGCTCTACTACGTGCGGGCCGAGATCACCGTCAAGGGCGGCATCTCTGGCACGACCGCGACGGTCGTCTCCGGTCCCAACACGAGCTACGTCTGGCTGGACGTCCTCGACAACCTCGCCGACGTCCTCCACGGGCTGGCGCCCGCGTTGCTCGCCGTTGTCCTGCTGACTCGGGATCCGGGCGGGGTCGGCTTCGGAATCGGCCTGGATCGGCGCCGGCTGGGGTCGGACCTGATGGCCGGGATTGGGTTCGCCGCCCTAATCGGCATTCCCGGCATCGGCCTGGTGTGGGCCGCTCACCAGCTGGGAATCAACGCCAGCCTGGCCGTCGTCAACCTGCCTGATATCTGGTACCGGGTGCCATTGCTGCTCCTCGAAGCGGCTCAGAACGGCATTCTCGAGGAGATCGTCGTCGTCGGCTATCTGCTGACCCGGCTGCGCCAGCTGGGCTGGAGCGACTCTCGCGCACTGGCGGCGAGCGCCGTGCTCCGGGGCAGTTATCACCTCTACCAGGGGCTCGGCGGATTCTTCGGGAACATGGTGATGGGCGTGATCTTCGGCTGGTGGTTCCAGCGGACCCGCCGCGTGCTGCCCCTTGCCATCGCGCACACGATCATCGACGCCGCCAGCTTCGTCGGATACGTGTATCTGCACGGCACCATCAAGTGGCTGTGACCAGAACGTTCGTCAGGACGCGCGCTCCAGCACGACGACCGGGATCTCTCGCTTGGTTCGCTTCTGGTAGTTGTCGTAGTCGGGCCAGACCCGGGTCATCACCCGCCACATATCAGGTTTCTCTTCCGGAGAGGCGGACCGCGCGCGAGCGGCGAACGTGTCGTCCTTGATCTGAACCCGCACCGTCGGATTCGACTGAAGGTTGAGATACCAGGCCGGTGCCTGGTCGGCCCCGCCCTTGGACGCGACGACGAGGTAGTCCGCACCGTAGGGCTGGAAGATCAAAGGCGACGTCCGCGCCTGGCCGCTGCGGCGTCCGGTTGTCGTCAGCAACAGGATCTGCGTGCCATTGCTCCACTCGTAGCCTTCCGCCCCGTTGGTCTCCTGGTATCGCTGCACGTGTTCCTCGCCGTAGAGCATGCCCACATACTGCACTGCGCGATGACCGGCGCGAAAGTCGGCTGCGACGGCCGGGGCCGCCTGGCAAAGTGATCACCGTGGCGGACATCGAGATCGTCCATCCGATCGACGTCGAGGAGGCGTCGGCCTGGTTCGCGTCCATGGCGACGACGTTCCTGGCCGATCCAGATCCGCAGGATCGGGACCAGGCTGATGTCAGGCGTCGGCGCGGCTGGTCCACCATCAGGCACTGGGGCGCGCGCGCCGACGGGCGCTGGGTCGCGACCCTGGGCACCCTGACGCATTCTCTGAGCGTCCCCGGCGCCGGTGGTGGAACCGAGCTGGTCGCGGCGGACTCGCTCACGATGGTGACGGTCGCCGGCACGCACCGTCGGCGTGGCCTGCTTCGCCGGATGCTGTCCGAATCTCTGGATGCGGCGCGCGAGCGGGGCGACGCGGTCGCGATCCTCTTCGCCGCCGAGTGGGCTATCTACGGCCGGTTCGGCTACGCGCCGGCGAGTTTCGCCGCGTCCTATGAACTCGACCCCCGATTGCGGGGCGCTTCGCTGCCGATGGCGGCTGCGGGCGGCGGGACGCTACGGCAGGTCGAGCTCGCGGAGCTCGGCAAGTACGGGCCGGAGATCTTCGAGGCGGCGCGCCGGCAACGGGCCGGGAACATCGACCGCGAGCCGTTCTGGTGGGAGCGCACCCTCGGCTTGCACGGACTCGCGCCGAACAAGGTGCGCGGCCGGATCCCGACGTTCGTCCTGCACGCCGGAGCCGAGGGTCCCGACGGTTATGTCGGCTGGGCCGGCAACAGCACCATGGACGACGGGTCGGCGGATGTCGATGTCATCCATCTGTGCGCTGCGACGCCGGAGGCATACCGAAACCTATGGGCGTACCTGACCAACCTCGACCTGGTCGAGCGAATTCGGCTGGCTGGGCGCCCAGTCGACGAGCCGGTGCGGTGGTTGCTGGGCGACGGGCGAGCACTTCGCCAGACTCATCAGGGCGATGGCCTGTGGCTGAGATTGCTGGATGTGCCAGCCGCGCTGTCGGCGCGCCGGTACGCCGTGGCCGACGAGCTGACGTTCGACGTCGTGGACGAGGATGTCGGCGGCTACGCGGCCGGACGATTTACCGTGCGCGGCAGCCCGGACGGTGCGGAGTGCGTTTCGGCGCCGGGCGCGACGGTCGACCTGCGGATCGGCCAGCGCGCGCTGGCGTCCTGCTATCTGGGCGGCGTGAGCCTGCGGGCCCAGCTGCATGCGGGGCAGGTCGAGGAAGTCAAGCCGGGAGCTCTGCAGCGGGCGGACACGATGTTCGGCACCGCGATCGCCCCGTGGTGTGCCACCGACTTCTGACCGGGTGGCCGGCGCCTTCCCCGCAGCCAATAAGCAGTCGTGATCTTGGACTAATCGTCGCTCCGAGGCAGCAAGTCCAAGATCACGACCCGGATGTCGGGCCGATACGGAATCGGCGCGCCTAGTTAGCGGGTGACGCTCCCGTCACCGGCCGGTGGCGGTGGTTGCAGGTACGGCGGGGGTTGCTGGGCCGCGTGCGCGGCCGCGGATTCCGGGTCCAACTCGTCGCCGGCCGGGGCCACCGAGGTCGGCAGATCCGCCAGCATCGCGGTCGGGGAAATCAGGCCGGCGTGGGCCTCCCGGGTCTCCGCATCGTCATCGGACGCGCGCAGGTTCATCGCCTCCGGCTGCTCCGCGGCGGGTGGCAGGTTCGAATCGAACCATCGGCTCGTGTCGAGCTCGGCCGCCCCGCCATTAGGACCGCCGGTGCCAGTCGCAGCCAGCCAGGATGGACTCTCCTCGCCCTCGACGCCCGCGAGCTTCCCCAGGCCTTCGAGGGCCTTGCTGAACTCGCTCGGCACGATCCACATCTTGTTCGCGTCGCCTTGGGCGAGCTGCGGCAACATCTGCAGGTACTGATAGGCGAGCAGGGCCGGATCGGGTTTCGCCGCGTGGATCGCCCCGAAGGTTGTTTCGATCGCCTTGGCCTGGCCCTGCGCGGCGAGGTATCGCGCGGCCCGCTCACCTTCCGCGCGCAGGATTCGCGCCTGGCGGTCCGCCTCGGCCGACAGGATCGCCGACTGCTTCTGGCCTTCGGCGGAGAGGATCTGCGCCGCCTTCTGGCCCTCGGCCGTCTTGATGGCCGACTCCCGCTGACCCTCCGCCTGCAGGATGACCGCGCGCTTGTTGCGGTCCGCCCGCATCTGAGCCTCCATGGCGTCCTGGATCGAGGGGGGCGGGTCGATCGCCTTGATCTCGACGCGAGCGACCCGGATACCCCACGGACCGGTGGCCTCGTCGAGCACGCCGCGCAGCTGGGTGTTGATGGAGTCGCGGCTGGTCAGCGTCTCCTCGAGATTGAGCGCGCCGACCACGTTGCGCAGGGTGGTGATAGTCAGCTGCTCGACGGCCTGGATGTAGTTCTGGATCTCGTAGGTGGCCGCGCGCGGATCGGTGACCTGGAAGTAGATGACGGAGTCGATAGCGACGGTCAGGTTGTCGCTCGTGATCACCGGCTGGGGCGGGAAGCTCACCACCTGCTCGCGCAAGTCGATGAGCGGGCGCATGCGGTCCACGAACGGCAGCAGGATGGCGACACCCGGTCCCTGGGTGCGCACGTAACGCCCGAGCCGCTCGACGACGCCGGCCCGAGCCTGGGGCACGATCCGCACCGTGCGCACCAGCAAGATCAACAATACAGCGACGACGACGATCGCCGCGATCAAGGCAGCCATGGGTTCTCCTCCCGGAGGCTGGATGGGCTGATGGTCATGGGCTCTTGCCACACGACCGCCGTCGCGCCGGAGATCTCCATGACCCGTACCGTGCTTCCCGCGACCATGGTCTGCGTCGTGTCGTAGGCGCGGGCCGTCCAGGGCTGGCCGTTGAGCCGCACGAGCCCGTTGTGCGCATCGACCTCGGACAGCACGATCGCTTGCTTGCCGATAAGCGCCTCGGTGCCCATGAGCTGAGCACCTTCGCCGGCGAGGTGGCGCCGGGCGACCGGGCGCACGAAGGAGAGCAAGCCGAGGGCGACGAGCGCCGCAACGAGCACTTGGATCGCCGGCGGCGCACCGACGGCGGCGGCGAGGGAGCCCGCCGCGGCGCCACCAGCACACATCACCAGGACGAAGTCCATCGACAACGTCTCCGCGCCGGCAAGCACGCCGGCGGCGATCAGCCAGATCAGCCACGCAGGCACAACTCAATCCTGGCACGATCGACTGCGCGCCGCCGGTCTGGTTGGTCACGTGGAGGTTAAGAAGTCGCGGAGCCTCCTTCCGCGATCATGGGCGCCGGTGAGCTTTCTCCAAGATCATCGGCACGAGGGCGGCGAGCGGCGGACACGCTCATGGCTCGGGCTCTTAGTCTGGACGCGTGTCGGCTCCCCGATGCGGCGTCCTTGCCGCCTGGACCGCGACCTGGCTCGCCGGCCGGGCCGCGTCGGACGAGGTGCTGCGTGCCACCCGCGCGGGCGACGAGGGTCACCGGATCGTCGCGGACGACGGGGCCGAACTACCGCTCTCGGAAGCGCTGATCCAATGGCGCTCCCGCGGCGGACCGGTGCGGGCCGTCTTGCCGGTCCCGGGCGACCTGCGGGGCGTGCCGGGGCCGAGCGGCTTCCGAGCCGCTGCGCTGGAAGCCGGGGAAGCAGTCTTCGGCGGCGGATTCGGTCTGGTGCCCGAGATCATGGCCGCCAATCCGGCGAGCAGCGCTCGCCCGTACGTGCGGTGGCGGGCGTTCGACGTCGAGCCGCCCCCACCCGACCACATCGACGTCGGGGAGGCGCAGCACGAGCTAACCGCCGCCATTCGCGACACGGCCCGGGCCCTACTGGCTGCGGACGTGTCCGGCGCGTCCGGAGAGGTTGGGGAGGCCCTCGCCGAGGCGCGCCGGGCCGGCGAGCGGCTCGACCTGCCCGACGGCTACCCGGCCCGCGCCGTGGCGCTACTGGCCCAGGCCGAGCGCATGGACGGGGTGCTGCGCATCGCACTGCTCGATCCGGTGGGCGGGGCGATCGACGGAATGGGCGTCGTGGCTCGCACCGAGGCGTTACGCCCGCTGGTCACGGCCGTGCGGCGCGCCCGCGTCGCCGGATACAACGCGGGCGGATAGCGATCGGTCAGCGAGGTCTGAGACGCCGGAACCGGCCGGGGCGGTGACCCAGCCGGCGCTCGCGCGACGGCTGCGCCTCGCCGACGCGGTGGTCATCGGTCTGGGTGCGATGATCGGAGCCGGCGTCTTCGCCGTCTTCGCACCGGCGGCACAGGCCGCCGGCGCCGCCCTGCTCATCGGCCTCGGCATCGCCGCCCTGGTCGCCTACTGCAACGCCACGTCCTCTGCGCAACTCGCCGCGACCTATCCGACGTCCGGTGGCACGTACATCTACGGCCGGGAGCGGCTCGGGCCGTGGTGGGGCTATCTGGCCGGCTGGGGCTTCGTGGTCGGCAAGATCGCCAGCTGCGCCGCGATGGCCCTGACCGTCGTCGCCTACCTCTTCCCGTCGGCGTGGCAGCGCCCGCTGGCTATCGGCACCGTCGCGGTCATGACCGGCATCACCTGCCTGGGGGTGACCCGCACCGCGAGGGTGACGGCGCTCCTGGTCTCGGTCGTGCTCGCGACCCTCGTGCTCGCCGTCGTGGCCGCCTGGGCCGGCGGCCAGCCGGACATTGCGCGGTGGCATCCCGCGACGGCCGGCCAGGGTTGGTACGGGGTCGTGCAGTCCGCCGGGTTGATCTTCTTCGCCTATGCCGGCTACGCGCGCATTGCGACGCTCGGCGAGGAAGTGCGGAATCCGCGGCGAGTCATCCCCCGGGCCATCCTCGTCGCGTTGCTGATTGCCGTCGTGGTCTACGCCGCTGTCGCGATGACCACGCTCGCGGCCCTCGGTCCGCAACGACTGGCCGCGTCGAGCGCGCCGGTGGCCGATGCGGTGGCGGCCGGATCCTGGAGCTGGGCGGTGCCCGTGGTGCGGGTGGGAGCGGTCGCGGCGTCCCTCGGCTCGCTGTTGGCGCTCATTGCCGGGATTGGACGGACGACGCTCGCGATGGCTCGGCACGCCGACCTGCCCGGCTGGCTCGCGGCCGTGCATCCGACGCATCGGATACCGCGCCGGGCTCAGGTGACGGTCGGCCTGCTGGTCTGCGTGCTCGTGGCGTTCACCGACCTGCGCGGAGCGATCGCGTTCTCCTCGTTCGGCGTGCTGATCTACTACCTGATCGCGAATCTGGCTGCGTTCACCCAGACCGGCCACGATCGCCGGTACCCACGAACCGTGCAGGTCGCCGGAATGATCGGCTGCGCCGGACTGGCCGTCACGCTGCCAGTTGCCGGCATCGTCGCCGGTCTGGCGATCTTTGCCGTTGGCGTGGTGGTCCGACTCGTCCGGCTCAGAACGCGCGCCTGACCCGGGCCCGGGCCTGCGGAGAATCTCGAGACGGTCGCGGGCAGCACCCCGCGGGGCAGTTCAACCCGCAGATGCCCAATGTCCCCAGTGCTCGCCGCGGCGCGCCGGACTGCTCCTCCTCGACCAGCTCCCGCACCATGGCCACGAAGGCTGGATGGGTACCGGCCGTGGCCGCCCGCGCGAACGGCAGGTCGAGCTGGGCCGCGGTCTCGCGCGCTTCGGTGTCGAGGTCCCAGCGCACCTCGAGGTGGTCCGAGACGAAGCCGGTCGGGCTTACGACGACGGCCGCCGCACCGTCGGCGGCCAGCGTCCGCAGGTGATCGTTGATGTCGGGCTGGAGCCACGGCACGTGGGGCGGCCCGGAGCGGGACTGCCAGACCAGATCGAACTCGGCCCCCGGCCCGCGTACCGCCTCGGCCACCAGGCGCGCCGTCTCGCGGTGCTCGTCGAGGTACAGGCCGCCGGCGGGCCCGGATGCGGCGTTCATCGACTCCGGGATCGAATGCGCGGTGAACACCAGCCGGGCACTCGTGCGCCGGTCGGGCGGGAGCTCGGCGAGGGCGGCCCGCACCCGGTCCGCGTTGGCGGCCACGAAGCCTGGGTGGTCGAAATAGTGGCGCAGTTTGTACAGCTGCGGTGCCGACGGCCCGAGCTCGGCCTGCGCGTCGGCCAGGTTCTCCCGGTACTGCCGACACCCGGCGTAGGACGACGTCGCGCTGGTCGCCAGGACGAGCGCGCGCGTGACACCGTCGGCCACCATCGTCCGCACGGTGTCGGCGACGTACGGGTACCAGTTGCGATTGCCCCAGTACAGGGCCAGTTCCAGCCCGTGGGCGGCGAAGTCGTCTCTGATCGCGGCGAGCAACTCCCGGTTCTGCTCGTTGATGGGCGAGACTCCGCCGAAGTGTTGGTAGTGCTCGGCCACCTGGGCCAGCCGGTCGTCCGAGACATCGCGACCCCGCGTCACGTTGCGCAGGAACGGCAGGACCTCGTCCAGGCGCTCTGGGCCGCCGAAGGACAGCAGCAGCAGCGCCTCGTAGCCGGCCAACTCAAACGCCCATGGCGTGGAATCCGCCGTCGATATGCACGATCTCGCCGGTGGTCGCGGGTAACCAGTCCGAGAGCAGCACGGCGATGCCGCGAGCTACCGGTTCGGCATTGCTGTTGTCCCAGCCGAGGGGCGCGCGGCCACCCCACGCGTCCTCGAACGTCGCGAATCCCGGGATGCTCTTCGCGGCCATGGTTCGCACCGGGCCCGCCGCGACGAGGTTGACTCGGATCTTGCGCGGTCCGAGTTCCCGGGCCAGATAGCGCGACGTGGACTCGAGTCCGGCCTTCGCGACGCCCATCCAGTCGTAGGCGGGCCAGGCGACGGTCGCGTCGAACGTCAACCCGACGACCGATCCGCCCGGAGTCTCCGAACAGCGGCAGAGTGGCCACCGCCAGTGACTTGAGCGAGTAGGTGGACACCTGCAGTGCAGTGGCCACATCGGTCCAGGGGGCATCGAGGAAGTCGCCACCCAGGCAGGACGGGGGTGCGTATCCGATCGAGTGGACCACGCCGTCGAGCGCGGGCACGTGTTCGCGCACCTTGTCGGCCAGCGCCGCCAGGTGCTCCTCGTCAGTCACGTCGAGCTCCACGAGCGGAGCCGGCTGCGGGAGCTTCCGCGCGACGCGCTCGACGAGCGACATCCGGCCGAACCCGGTGAGCACGACCTGCGCGCCCTCCTGCTGAGCGATCCGAGCCGCCGAGAAGGCGATAGACGCTTCGGTGATGACCCCGGTGACCAAGACGCGCTTGCCGTCGAGCAGACCCATCGTCGTCCTCTCAGATACCCATGCCGAGGCCACCATCGACGGGCAGCACCACCCCGGAGATGTACGCCGCTGGCTCCGACGCCAGGAAGACCGCGGCCGCGGCCACTTCCTCGACCGTGCCGTACCGCTTGGACGGCACGTTGGCCAGGATCTCGGCCTTGCGGGAATCGGTCAGCTCGGCGGTCATGTCGGTATCGATGAAGCCCGGGGCGATGACGTTCGCGGTGATCGACCGGCTGCCGAGCTCCCGGGTGATCGCGCGGGCCAACCCGATCAGGCCGGCTTTGCTCGCGGCGTAGTTGGCCTGCCCCGGCGCGCCGACGAGGGCCACGACCGAGGACATGAAGATCATCCGCCCGCGCCGCGCCCTGAGCATGGCCGGTGTGGCTCGCTTTGCCACCCGGTAAGCCCCGGTCAGGTTGGCGTCGAGCACCCGGACGAACGACTCTTCGCTCATTCGCATTAGCAGCGTGTCGTCGGTGATTCCGGCGTTGGCGACCAGGACCTCGACCGGGCCGTGCGCAGCCTCCACCGCGGCAAAAGCGGCGTCAACCGAGTCGGAGTCGGTGACGTCGCACGGCACCCCGAACAGCCCCTCGGGCGGCCCACTGCTGCGGTGGGTCACCGCGACCTGATCCCCCGCCGCGGCGAAGGCGCGAGCGATCGCGAGGCCGATGCCGCGGTTGCCTCCCGTGACCAGCACTGATCGCGTCATGGCTTGAGAACCTAGCCGACGTCCGGCCCGCCAGTCAGAGGCGGCAGCCGCCCGGTTACAGCAGGCGGCCGGCCCATAGCAAAGACGTGCCTGCCGCGGTGAGCGTCAACAGCAGCCCGATCAGCAGGAACCGCCAGCTGATGTCCCGGTGTTGCGTCGTGTAGCCGATCTGTGAGCCGATGTCCTTGTAGACCGTCTGGAGCTCGGTCGCGGACGCCGCCGTATGGAAGGTCCCGGCCGTGGTCTGGGCGATTGCCTTCAGCGTGGACTTGTCCGCCGGAACCGGGATTCGCTCGCCCTCGATGTCCACAGTGCCGTCATCCGTGCCGAAGGCGATCGTCGATACCGGCACCTTGGCTTCGGCCGCCGCCTCGGCCGCGGCCGCGGGCGAACGCCCGGTGTTGGACGTTCCGTCGCTCATCAGCACGATTCGCGCCGGCGGCGGCTGGTCGCCGTTGGCAGTCGTCCCCTTGCTGAATGTCTTGATCGCATCCAGGCAGGAGAAGATCGCTTCGCCGATGGCGGTGGCTCGATCGAGCTCGAGACCGTCGATGGCCACCTTGACGGAGTCGCGGTCGATGGTCGGCGGAACGAGCACGCTCGCCGTCCCGCTGAACTTGACCAGGCCGAGGTTGATGCGGGGCGGCAAGAGATCGGCGAACGCTTTGGCCGCCGCCTGCGCGGCCTGCAACCGGGTCGGAAGCACGTCGTCGGCCCGCATCGACTCGGAAACGTCGATCGCCATCATGACCGTGGCCCGATCGCGGGGCACCCGCACGGCCGCCGTCGGCTGGGCCGCCCCAAGTGACAAGACGGCTATCCCCGCGATGAGCAGCGCGAACGTGAGATGCCGACGCCAACCCGGGCGCTTGGGCGCGATGGAGGCCAGCAGCGAGACGTTGCTGAACCGAGCGACGTACTTCTTCCGTCGCAGCTGCAAGACGAGGTAGCCGACAACGGCCCCACCAACCGGTATCAGCAGGAGCAGCCACGCCGGCGAGACGAACGTCATCAGCGCACTCCGCTGCCCACGAGGACCCGGCGCTCCGCGACCACGAAGCGAACGATGTCGGTGAGCCAATCCCGGTCAGTGCGCAGCTGCAGGTGCGCGGCGCCCGCGTGCCGGAGCGTGGTCGCGATCCAGGCCCGCTGCTCGGTCGCGGCAGCGGCATACCGGGCCCGGATATCCGGGCGGGACGTCTGGACCTCGACCTGCTCGCCGGTTTCCGGATCGACGAAGGTCATCAGCCCGGCCGCCGGCAGCTCCAGTTCGCGCGGATCCACGATCTCGATTCCGAGAAGCTGATGCCGACCGCCCAGCGCCCGTAACGGACGTTCCCAGGACGCGCCGTCCGACCCGTCGGCCGCGGAATCGAGAAAGTCCGACACGATCGCGACCAGCCCGCGCCGGCGCGGCGGGCGCCGCAGCTGCTCGACGGCCGCCGCCAGGTCCCCGCGGCCGCCCGAGCTGGCCCGCGGCGTCTGGGCGATCTTGCGGATCAGGTAGCGGGCGTGCTCCCGGCCCGGTCGGGCTGGGATCCGGTAGTTGCCCTCGCCGGTCGTCACAATGGCGCCGATGCGGTTTCCGCCTCGCGAGCTCAGATGCACCACCGCGGTGATGGCGGCCAGGACGAGCTCGCGCTTCTCGCTCAACGCGGTGCCGAAGTCGAGGCTCGGGGACAGGTCGACGACAAGCCAGGACTCCAGCTCACGGTCGGCGACCGTCTGCCGGACGTGCGGGACGAGCGTGCGGGCGGTTACCGGCCAGTCCATGCGGCGGACGTCGTCGCCCGGGTAGTACAGCCGCGACTCGCCGGCCTCACTGCCGGGACCCGGCACCAAGCCCAGGTAGTTGCCTTGCAGCAGGCCGTCCAGCTTGTTGCGAACCGTCAGTTCGAGGCGACGGAGCAGCGCCTCCGCCGACGTGACGTCCAGCGTCGGCAGGCCGTCCGCCTCCGCCGCGTCGCTCATCTCATAGCCTCGCGCGCACGTGCGTTCGCGCCCACGCGCGCGGTGCTCGCTCGCTCACGCAGTGCGCTCCCAGGAACTGCCTTGCCCGTAGCCGGGTTGGTGGCCGCCGGCTCGCTGTCGAGGCGCGACCTGAGGCAGCGGGATGGTCTGCAGGATGCGTCGCACCGCGTGAACGGCCGGGATGCCATCGGCGATCGCGTCGTAGGACAGGACCATGCGGTGCGGTAGGACGTCGGTGGCCACGTCGAGCACGTCCTGCGGAAGCACGTAGTCGCGCCCGCGAAGCAGCGCGATCGCCCGGCCGGCGGCAATCAGCCCCAGGCTTGCGCGCGGGCTGGCACCGTAGGACACCCACTGCCCGACATCGGGCATGCCGTGCTGGGTCGGGGTGCGAGTGGCGAGTACCAGCCGGACCACGTAGTCGACGATCGCGTGGTGTACGAACACCCGCGAGGCCGTGACCTGTAGCCGGGACAGCTCGTCGGTAGTGATCACCGGGTTGGCGACCGGCGGCTCGCCGCCCATCCGGTAGACGATCTCGCGCTCCTCGGCGGCCGTCGGATAGTCGACGACGATCTTCATCAGGAACCGGTCCCGCTGCGCCTCGGGCAGCGGATAGACGCCCTCGCTCTCGATGGGGTTCTGGGTGGCGAGCACGAGGAACGGCGACGGTACGGGATACCGCACCCCGCCGATCGTCACCTGTCGTTCGGCCATCACTTCCAGCAGGGCGGACTGGACCTTGGCCGGCGCCCGGTTGATCTCGTCGGCCAGCACGAAGTTGGCGAAGATCGGGCCCAGCTCGGTGTCGAACCGCTCGGTCGAGGGCCGGTAGATGCGGGTGCCGACGATGTCGGAGGGCACGAGGTCAGGCGTGAACTGCAGCCGGGCGAAGCTGCCGGTCACGGTGCGGGCCAGCGTCTCGACGGCCAGCGTCTTGGCGACGCCGGGCACGCCCTCCAGGAGGCAGTGCCCACGGGACAGCAGGCCGACCAGCATGCGTTCGACCAGGCGCTCCTGACCGACGATGACCCGCTTGACCTCGAACATCACCCGTTCCAGCGCCGAGGCGTCAGCCGCCGGCGTCGACAGCGGTGGCCCGCTGGGTTGGTCACTCACCTGGATCTCCGTCTCGACGCGGCGGCCCCGGGCCGGCCATCGGCTCGAGTCCGATTTACGGTACGGGACGGAGCGTTAGGTTGCCTGTAATGCGATCAACTTCCACAGCCGACACCGATACAACGCCGCGGTGTTCTGCCCGCGGCTGCCGGGCCGCCGCCACCACCGACCTATCCTGGCGCAACCCGGGGCTGCACGACGCGAGCCGGGTCAAGCACTGGCTCGCCTGCGACGAGCACGCCGACCAGCTGGCCGAGTTCCTCGCCCGGCGCGGTTTCTTGCTGGCCCGGGACGCACTCGGCGGATCAGGCGGCCAGCGTCTCGTCCAGCCAGTCGAAGAGGACGGCGGCGAATAACGGAAGGTTGCCGACCTGGCAGTGGCCATCGGCGCCTTCGAGGGCGGTGAATCGGCGCTCCGTTACCGGCCCACCGGCCGCTGCCGCAAACTGCGCGGCGGTCGCGACGTCAGGTCAGCGGGCGGGTGGCGCCGAAGTAGCCGGCCTCGACCTGCCCGAGCGGTGTGACTTGCACGTACGACCCGCTGTACGGGGCCTGGATGACGTTGCCGCCACCGATGTACAGCGCCACGTGGCCGATGCCGGCGACCGTGCCGTCGTCGCTCCAGAACACGAGGTCGCCCGGGAGCAGCTGAGCGGTCGACGGGTGATAGGACCCGACGCCCCACTGGTTCGGCGCGTAGTGAGACATGTGCAGGTAGGGAGCCCAGGCGAACAGCGTCAACCCGGAGCAGTCGAACCCGATGACGTTGCCGTCATTGCGCGAGTCGAAGTCCACCGGCACTCCGCGGCTCGGCCCGGTGAACGTGCCACCGGCCCAGGCGTAGGGAATGCCCAGCGCGGTCATGGCCCGAGCGACCGCGGTGTTGGCGGCGGCGGCCGACCACCGACCGCCGGCGCTCGGCCCGATCGTGATGTCGGCACCCGGATTCATGGTGACCGCAGCCGCTGCCGCAGAGCCGCCCTGCGCCGCGGCGGCGGCGATTGCGGCTGCTCGGGCGGCGGCGGCCGCGGCGGCAGCGGCCTGTGCGCGCGCCAGGGCGAGCGCTCGTTCCCGCGCAATGCGTTCCTGCTCCGCTTTCCACGCGAGGTAGGCGGCCCGCTGGTTGTTGAGTGCGGCCAGCTTGCTCTTGGCGGCATCCAGCTTCGCGTTGCTGTCGGCCAGCTGTTGGGTGAGCTGATCACGCGCGGCCTGCGCCGCGGCCACGGCCGCGTCGGCATCCTTCTTGGCCTGGACCGCAGCCGCGGTAGCAGCGGTCTGGTCGTTGACCGCCTTGCGCGCGGCTGCGTCGGCGTTCGACTTGGCCACCGTGGCGCGGCTCAGGCCGCCGATGGCCGAGAGCTGGGAGTTCGCGGCGTAGCGGAGATAGTCGGCGCGCTGCAGCAACGCGTTCGGATCGCTTGCGGTCAACAGGTCGCCAGCCAGCCCGTCCGGCTGCCCGCTGGTGTAGGCCTCCCGGGCGAAGACGACGAACTCGGCCTGCGCCTTGGTGATCGCCTCCTGCGCGGTCTTGACCTGGGCCTGAGCCTTGGCGGCGGCGTCCTTGGCCTGCTGTAGCCGCTCCAACGCGAGCGCGAGCTTCTGCTCGGCGCGCTCGGCCACGAGGTTCAACCGCTCGAGCTTGCTCTGCATGACCGCGATCTGCGCGGACAGCTGCCCGACCTCGGTGGCCAAGTCGTCCTTCGTCTGCTGGGCGCTGTTGATCTGTTGGTCGGACGGATTCGGTGGCGGGTCGGCGGCCGCGGTCACCGGAGCGGCGAGGACCGCGGCAATCGTCGCGAGGACGGTGGCGAGCACGGCTGATCGACGGCCCAAGTGGATCCGACGTCGTGCGCGCACAGCCACGATCCCCTCGTTCGATGACCCCGTGCTTCGACCACGCTGACAATCCAGAGTGCCATCTACGTCCCACATGCGCCAGCGGTACCGTCAGAAACACAGGCACCAACGAGCGCTAAACCTGGCAAATAGGACTAATAGCTCGGTGCGATGGGCTGGCGGCGTCGCGCGCGCCGGCGCTCCCAGGCCGAGACTCCCAGGTGGACCGCCACCGCGTAGATCACCCCAGCGATCAGGTCGACGACGTAGTGCTCGCCCAGGTAGACGAGGGCCAACCCCATCGCGACCGGATAGAGCACGATCAGCCACCGCCACGGCGAGCTCAGCCGGCCGATGACGAACAAGGCGATCAGGGTGGCGAACGCCGTGTGCAGGGACGGCATCGCCGCAACCGGGTTGGCCGCCAGCTGGCCGGCACTGAGCAGGTTGCCGGCGTGATTGATGTGCAGCCAGAGCCAGCCCCGCGAGGAGGCCCGGATGACCGGCTCGATGACGCCCTCACGCGCCGCGTACCACGGAGGCGCGGCGGGAAAGAGGACATACGTCACCAGACCAGCCACCGACAGCACGATGACCCGGGTGACGAACTGGATCCAGACCTGGCGATTGCGCAGCCAAAGCACCGCGGCGACGATCGGCGTCGCCAGGAAGTGGGTGGTGTAGACGAGCGTGGCCAGCGCGTCATACCACGTCGGCGCGCCCGGATGCAGGAAGTGATCTTGCAACCAGACCGTCGGCACCGTGCCGCCGAACAGAGCGCGGTCAGCCGCGGCGATGTCGGACATGTGCAGTGGCAGGCCGACCCAGGTAGCCAGCCCGCGCGAGACGTCGTACACCACGAGCACGGCCGTGAAGGGCAGCCAGTCCAGCAGCACCTGGCGGTACGCGCGCCAGCCCTTGCCCAGGCAGGGGATCGCGAGCCCGGCCAGGATGATGAGCAGCAAGCTGCCCCGATCCGTCGGCACGCCGACGGTCAGGACCAAGACGATCAGCGCGGCGGCGTAGCCGAGAGCCGCCCGGCGCCGGATCCGCCGCCAGCGCCGCTCCTCCGCCGCATCGCGAACGGCCAGCCCGGACGGGCGCCCGTCGCCGACCGTTGACGTCGCGACCGCAGGGTCGGAGGTCGGTCCCTGCTCCACCCCGCCAGCGTACGAATCTCCGGAGGCACCGGTGGAAACCGCCAGGGCTTCCACCGGTGATATCTTGACGTCGAGACACTTTCGATGAAGGAGCCCCGGTGCCCGATAGCAAGAACAGTCTCGGTGCCCGTGATCGCCTCGATGTCGGCGGTCGCACGGTTGACTACTTCCGCATCAGTGCGGTCGACGGATCGGATCGGCTGCCGTTCAGCCTGAAGGTGTTGCTGGAGAACCTCCTGCGGTCCGAAGACGGGCTGAACGTCACCGCAGCCCAGATCGAGGCGCTGGCGAGCTGGGACCCCGCGGCCGATCCGGACACGGAGATCCAGTTCACCCCGGCCCGGGTGGTCATGCAGGACTTCACCGGGGTGCCGGCCGTCGTCGACCTCGCGACGATGCGGGAGGCGGTCCGCGATCTCGGTGGTGACCCGGCCCGCATCAACCCGCTCGCACCGGCGGAACTGGTAATCGACCACTCGGTGATCGCCGACCTGTTCGGGACGCCGGACGCGTTCGAGCGCAACGTCGAGCTCGAGTACTCCCGAAACCGGGAGCGCTACCAGTTCCTCCGCTGGGGCCAGACGGCGTTCGATCAGTTCAAGGTCGTCCCGCCCGGTACCGGGATCGTCCACCAGGTGAACATCGAGTACCTCGCTCGCGTTGTCTTCGAGCAGGACGGACTTGCCTATCCGGACACCCTGGTCGGCACCGACTCGCACACCACGATGGTCAACGGCCTCGGGGTGCTGGGCTGGGGAGTCGGCGGCATCGAGGCCGAGGCCGCGATGCTGGGCCAACCGGTCAGCATGCTGATCCCCAAGGTCGTCGGCTTCAAGCTCGCCGGCGAGTTGCCGGAGGGGTCGACCGCCACCGACCTGGTGCTCACCATCACCCAGATGCTGCGCCGGCACGGCGTGGTCGGGAAGTTCGTCGAGTTCTTCGGCAGCGGAGTATCCGCGGTCCCGGTCGCCAACCGCGCGACGATCGGCAACATGAGCCCGGAGTACGGGTCGACGTGCGCGATATTCCCCATCGACGACGAAACGCTCCGCTACCTTCGGTTCACCGGACGGCCGGACGGTCAGGTCGCGCTCGTCGAGGCCTACGCCAAGGCCAACGCGCTCTGGCACGACCCCGCCGCCGAGCCCGCGTATTCCGAGACGCTGGAGCTGGATCTCGCGTCGGTCGAACCGTCCCTGGCCGGTCCCAAGCGCCCGCAGGACCGAGTGGCGCTCGCTTCGGCGAAGTCGGCCTTTCGGGCCGCGCTCGCCGACTTCGCCGACGGCGACTCGGTCCGGGACTCGGTGGACGAGGCGGTCGACGAGACCTTCCCGGCGTCGGATCCGGCCGCGGCCACCGACCACGTGTCGGCCGTGCCCTCGGCGGCCGATGGGGCGCACGGCCGCGTCTCCACGCCCACGCCGGTGACGCTCGCGAACGGCGAGCAGGTCGTGCTGGACCACGGCGCCGTAGCGATCGCGGCCATCACGTCCTGCACCAACACATCCAATCCGTCGGTGATGATCGGAGCCGCCCTCGTCGCGAAGAAAGCGGTGGACAAGGGCCTGACCCGCAAACCGTGGGTCAAGACCTCGCTCGCTCCGGGGTCGAAGGTGGTCATGGACTACTACGACCGCGCGGGCCTCACGCCCTACCTCGACAAGCTGGGATTCAACCTCGTCGGCTACGGCTGCACGACGTGCATCGGCAACTCCGGACCGCTTCCGGACGAGGTATCCGAAGCGGTCAACGCGGCCGACCTGGCGGTCGTGAGCGTGCTGTCCGGCAACCGCAACTTCGAGGGCCGGATCAATCCCGACGTCAAGATGAACTACCTGGCGTCTCCGCCCCTCGTCGTGGCCTATGCCCTGGCCGGGTCCATGGATATCGACATCACGACGGAACCGCTCGGGGCGGGTGCCGACGGTCAACCGGTCTATCTGCGGGATATCTGGCCCACCGCCCAGGAAATCCAACAAGTCGTCAATGAGGCAATTGCCAGCGAGATGTACACCGACGGGTATGTCGACGTGTTCGCCGGCGATGACCGGTGGCGCGGCCTGCCGACGCCCGAGGGAGACGTTTTCGAGTGGGACCCCGACTCCACCTATGTGCGCAAGCCGCCGTATTTCGAGGGTATGGCTCGCGAGCCGGCGCCCCTGTCGGACATCGCCGGCGCACGCGTGCTGGCCAAGCTGGGCGATTCGGTGACTACCGACCACATTTCGCCGGCGGGAGCCATCAAGGCCGATTCCCCGGCCGGTCGATATCTGACCGAGCATGGCATCGAGCGTCGCGACTTCAACTCCTACGGTTCCCGGCGCGGAAACCATGAGGTCATGATTCGGGGCACGTTTGCGAATATCCGGTTGCGTAACCAATTGGCGCCCGGCACCGAAGGCGGATTCACTCGAGACTTCACCCAGGCCGACGGGCCGGTCAGCACGATCTACGACGCGGCGATGAACTACGCCCACGCCGGCACCCCGCTGCTGATTCTCGCCGGCGCCGAATACGGTTCCGGATCGTCCCGCGACTGGGCCGCCAAAGGCACCGCGCTACTCGGCGCGCGTGCCGTTCTCGCCGAGTCCTACGAACGAATCCACCGCTCGAATCTCATCGGTATGGGCGTATTGCCCTTGCAATACCTCGATGGTGAGAATGCGCAGTCGCTCGGGCTCACTGGGGAAGAGACGTTCGCCATAACCGGCGTGGAGGCACTGAACGATGGCACCACGCCACACACCGTCACCGTCACGGCCGATGATCGGACGTTCCAAGCCCGAGTCCGGATCGATACACCCGGCGAGGCGAGCTATTTCCGGCACGGCGGGATCATGCCCTACGTACTTCGATCCCTGCTCTGACGCACAGACCGTTTCCACTCCTATACGGCGGGGAGGGAAGTCGTAACGACTCGGTCTCGATGCTGGCGGCGCCAGGAGGGACGGAGATATGTTCGCCCACACAACATATTCGGGTCGGGCGGGCACGTTCTCGTCGATCCCTGATCGAAAGGCGGGACACGCCTATGCGCAAGAGCGCAATCGGCTTCGTCGTCACGGGGGTCGCTGCCTCCCTCATCTTGGGCGCGTGCTCGAGTTCGAAGTCGTCCTCAGGCGGAGGCGGTGGCGGTGGAAGTAGCAGCAGTGGCGGAGGCGCCACCACTGGCAGCGTCGGCGTGATCCTGCCCGACCAGACTTCCTCCCCGCGCTACATCCAATACGACGCGCCACTGCTCAAGAAGGCATTCGAGGATGCCGGCATCAAGGCCGATATCCAGAATGCGCAGGGCGACAAGACGAAGTTCGCCACCATCGCCGACTCGATGATCCAGAACGGTGTCTCCGTTCTCATCACCGATGGTCTGGACAGCCCCTCCGCGGCGGCTGTGCAGCAGAAGGCCAAGGCAGCCGGCATCAAGACGATCGACTACGACCGGCTCACTCTTGGCGGCAGTTCCGACTACTACGTCTCCTTCGACAACGTCGCGGTCGGCAAGCTGCAGGGTGAGGGTCTCGTCGCGTGCCTCGACAAGACAGGCAAGGCGAACCCGGCAGTGGCGGAGTTGAACGGTTCGCCCGATGACAACAACGCCACGCTGTTCGCCAACGGCTACAACTCGGTGCTCGACCCGCTGTACGCGAGCGGCAAGTACAAGAAGGCCGGCAACCAGTCGGTGCCCGCGTGGGACAAGGACAAGGCCGTCACCATCTTCCAGGGCATGTTCACCGCGGCCGGTGGCAACATCGACGGTGTTCTTGCCGCGAATGACACGCTGGGTAATGCGGCAATCACCATTCTCAAGCAGAACGGCAAGACGGTGCCCGTCACCGGCCAGGACGCGAGCGTGCAGGGTCTGCAGAACATCCTCTCCGGCCAGCAGTGCATGACCGTCTTCAAGGACGTCAAGAAGGAGGCCGACGCTGCCTCCAAGCTCGCAATCGCGCTGATCAAGGGCCAGGACGCGGCGAGCGCCGGCGTCACGACGAAGGTCCACGACCCGACGGGTAACCGCGACGTCCCGTCCGTGCTGCTCACGCCAGTGGCGGTCACGAAGGCCAACATGAAGACCGTCACCGACACCGGTGAGGTTTCCGTCGCCGACGTCTGCAAGGGTTACGAGGCCCAGTGCAAGGCGGCGGGTATTCAATAGCTCTGCAGGCAATACTCCGCGGGGACCCACGGCGGGTCCCCGCGGAGCCCCTCGAAGTCAGGAGGCGGACGTGCCGACACCCATCCTGCAGTTGAAGGGCATCAACAAAAGTTTCGGACCGGTCCACGTCCTCCATGACGTCGACTTCGACGTCTATCCCGGCGAAGTCACCGCATTAGTGGGCGACAACGGTGCCGGCAAGTCCACCCTCATCAAGTGCGTCGCCGGCATCTATCCGATCGACTCAGGCCAGATCCTGTTCGACGGTAAACCGGTGACCGTCCACGGCCCCAAGGACGCTGCCCGGCTCAGCATCGAGATCGTGTACCAGGATCTGGCGCTCGCCGACAACCTCGACATCGTCCAGAACATGTTCCTCGGCCGTGAGGCGATCAGCAAGATCAAGATCTCGCTCGACGAAGGCACGATGGAGCGCAAGGCCCGCGAGGCGCTCACCAGCCTCTCGGTGCGGACAATCAAATCCGTCCGGCAACGGGTGGCGAGCCTGTCCGGCGGCCAGCGACAATCCGTCGCCATCGCCAAAGCGGTGCTGTGGGAAAGCCGGGTCGTCGTGCTGGACGAGCCCACAGCCGCGCTGGGCGTCTCTCAGACCGAGCAGGTCCTCGAACTGGTGCGGCGCCTCGCCGACAGCGGCGTCGGTGTGGTGCTCGTATCCCACAACATGAACGACGTGTTGCGAGTATCCGACCGGATTGCTGCGCTGTTCCTCGGCCGCCTGGCCGCCGAGATTCCCGCCGAAGGCACGAACGTGACCCAGGTCATCGAGCTCATCACGACAGGTCGGTCCGGGTCGATGGGCCTCGCCGCCGAGGCCGCCAACGTGACCATGTGAGGGGTGCGATCTGATGAGCGACACCACTACCGCCGAACCGACCCCGAGCCCGAGCCTCGCGGCGACCGACTTCAGCCAGGACATCGGACCCCGAACGCTCAGGGAGTCCGCTACCAACTACGTCCAGCGCGTGCGCGGCGGCGATGTCGGCATGCTGCCGGCGTTGATCGGTCTGGTCGTGCTGGTGATCATCTTCGCCAACGTCAGCGACAAGTTCCTGACCAAGACAAACCTCGCCAATCTGGTCACCCAGGCCGCACCGATCATCGTCCTCGCCATGGCCCTCGTGTTCGTGCTACTGCTGGGTGAGATCGACCTGTCCGCCGGCACCGCGGGTGGCGTGGCCGCCGCGACGATGGGTATCGCGATCAGCAATGGCGGCGATCTCAAGCAACACCTCGGGAACCCCACCTTCTACAGCCTTGTGCTGTTCATGGTCATCACCGCGCTGATCGCGGTGTGGTACCGCCTCTGGATCGCCCTCGCCTTCATCGTGGTCGGCCTGATCCTCATGTTCACCACGCTGGCCCAGAACGCGGTCCTGGGCATCTTGCTCGCGGTCTGCGTTGGTGTCGCCATCGGCGTGCTCACCGGCATCCTGGTCGCGAAGATCGGCATTCCGTCCTTCGTGGTGACGCTGGCCCTCTTCCTGGGCTGGCAGGGGGTGCTCCTGCAGTTGATCGGGCAGGGCGCATCGATCAACGTCGGCCAGAACGAGTTCCTCTTCAAGCTGGAATCCGCGACCAACGCGATTCCGCCGGTCTGGGGCTGGATTATGTGGGTGGTCGGTGCCGGCGGCTTCCTCGCGTTTACGGTCTGGCGCTCGATCCACAATCGCTCGCGCGGCCTGGTTGCCGACCCGCTCAGCGTTGTGCTTCTCCGCGGCGGGGTGATTGCGGTAGTGACGGGCCTCGCGGTGTGGCTACTCAATCAGAACCGTTCGCTGAACCGGTTCATCACCCAGGAGGGCGTTCCGCGGATCGTGCCACTGCTCCTCGTCCTGCTGTTGCTGTGGACTCTCGTCCTGGCCAAGACCCGCTTCGGCCGATACATCTACGCCGTCGGCGGTAACGCCGAGGCGGCTCGGCGCGCCGGCGTCGACGTCGTTCGCATCCGGATGTCCGCGTTCGTGATCTGCTCCGGCATGGCCGGGCTCGCCGGGGTCGTCGCTGCGGCCCGGACCGCGAGTATCGACGGCACGTCCGGTGGCGGTAACACTTTGCTGTTCGCGGTCGCCGCCGCAGTCATCGGCGGAACGTCACTCTTCGGCGGGAAAGGCAAGGTCCGCGACGCGCTCATCGGCGGCCTCGTGATCGCCATTATCCCGAACGGATTGAGCCTCAAGCCGAATCTCGGGCCACAGTACAACCTGATGATCACGTGCGTCGTGCTCCTGCTCGCGGCTGCGGCGGACGCCCTGTCGCGGCGCAAGGCGCGGGCCTCGGGCGTCGGGTAGCCGGCGCGCCGAGTCCGCACCGCAGGTTAGCCAATGGGCCTGCCCGACGTCGTTCGACCCGAAACCGCGCGACGCACCAACCGGGCGATCGTGCTGGAGCACATCCACCGGCACGGCGAACTGGCTCGAGCGGACCTCACCCAACTGCTCGGCCTCAACCGTTCCACGATCGCGTCGGTCATCGCCGACCTCGTCAGCTTGGGGTTGGTCAGCGAGCGGGTGCCGGCTCGCGGAGAGGGGGTCGGCCGGCCGTCGCACCTCGTCGGTCCGCGCTCCGACGGGCCATACGTGATAGCGGTCGAGATCGACGCTGACCACGTGACGACAAGCGCCGTGAGCCTGGGCGGCGAGGTACTCAGCCGAGACGACCACGACCTGCGCGCGCAGGATACGGGGAGCATCGCGGTCGCCGATCGGATCCGGGCTGACGCGGCGACGATCGAGCAGGCCGTCCCATCCGGCGCGTTCCTCGTGGGGGTCGGCGTGAGCCTGCCCGGCACTGTGCGAAGTGGCGACGAGGTGGTCGTCCAGGCGCCCAACTTGGGCTGGCGGGACGAGCCATTTCACGAGCTGCTCGCCTCGCGCTTCCCGCCTGGGCTACCTATTCGACTGGCCAACGACGCGGATGTCGGCGCGATGGCCGAACACCTGCGCGGCGCGGCGAGCGGTGCGAGCGACGCGATCTACCTGATCGGCAAGATCGGCGTGGGTGCCGGGATGATCGTCGGTGGCCAGGCCCTCACCGGTGCCGGTGGGCTGGCCGGCGAGGTGGGCCACATGGTCCTCGATCCGGCCGGCCCGGTCTGCCGGTGCGGAAGCAACGGATGCATGGAGGCCTTGGTCGGGGAAGCGGCATTGCTGCGGGCCAGCGGCTGGCTCCGCCCGCCGACGCGGCACGCCGTCGCCCAGGTTCTGGAAGCAGCCCGGCTCGGCGAGCCGGCGGCCCGGGCCGGCATCGCCCAGGTCGGCTCGGCCCTGGGTCTGGCTATCGCCAATCTCGTCAACCTGCTGAACCCCGAGGTCGTCATCTTGGGCGGATCGCTCGCCCCGATCCTGGAACTCGGAGCCACCAGCATCGAGGCGCAGCTGGATCGATACGCGATGGCCGGGCAGCGGCAGATGGTGACCTTGCGAACACCGGACCTGGGCGACGACTCGTCGCTGATCGGCGCGGCCGAGCTCGCGTTCCGGCCGCTGCTCGCCGATCCCCACGGCACGGTGCAGCTTCGGCTGGCCTAGGGCCGCCGGCGGTCAGCTCAGCCGAGCATCTTCGTGATCTTGGACTTATCGTCGCCCTGGGGCAGTAAGTCCAAGATCACGACTGGTGCGGCGTGGGAAGTCGATCAGCCCGCGCGGACGGGTGACTGGCGTTCGAACTGGGTTTGGTAGAGCTCGGCGTAAAGCCCGCCGGCGGCGAGCAGCTCCAGATGCGTTCCGCTCTCCACGATGCGGCCGCCATCGACGACCAGGATCCGGTCGGCCCCGAGGACCGTCGACAGCCGGTGAGCGATCACGAGCGACGTCCGACCGGACAGCGCCCGGTCGAGCGCCGCCTGGACCGCGACCTCGGACTCGCTGTCCAGGTGGGCCGTCGCCTCATCGAGGATGACGATCGGCGGCGCCTTCAGCAGCAGCCGGGCGATCGCCAGGCGTTGCTTCTCGCCGCCGGACAGCCGGTACCCGCGATCACCCACGACCGTGTCGAGCCCGTCGGGCAAGGACTGCACGAGCGGCGCGATCTGGGCCGCCTCGAGGGCCGCCCACAGCTGCGCCTCGGCGGCGGACGGCGCCGCATACATCAGGTTGGCGCGGATGGTGTCGTGGAACATGTGCGCGTCCTGGGTGACCACGCCGATGCGATCGCGCAGCGACTGCTGAGTCACGGCGCGCACATCCTCGCCGCCGACCAGCACCTCGCCGGAGGTCACGTCGTACATCCGGGACACCAGCTGGCTGATCGTCGTCTTGCCGGCGCCGGACGGACCGACGAGGGCGACCAGCTCGCCCGGCTCGGCTCGGAAGGAGACGCCGTGCAGCACCTCGTGGGACGGAGCCGCGTCGAGTACGGCAACGTCCTCCAGCGACGCCAGCGAGACCTCAGCGGCGGTGGGATAGGTGAAGCGCACGTCGACGAACTCGACGCTGCGCGCGGCCCGGGGCAGCTCGGTGGCATTCGGGGCGTCATCGACCATCGGGGCCAGGTCGAGGACCTCGAAGACCCGATCGAAGCTGACCAGCGCGCTCATGATGTCCACGCGGGCATTCGACAGCCCGGTCAGGGGCCCGTACAGCCGGGTGAGCAGCAGGGCAAGCGTGACGACCGTGCCGGCATCCAGCCGGCCGGTAAGCGCGTAGTAGCCGCCCAGCCCGTACACCAGGGCCTGAGCGAGGGCCGCCACCAGGGTCAGCGCGACGAAGAACACCCGGGCGTACATGGCCGAGGTGATGCCGATGTCGCGCACCCGGGCCGCGCGAGCCGAGAAGGATGCGTTTTCGGCCGGCAACCGGCCGAACAGCTTGACCAGCAGCGCACCGGCCACGTTGAACCGTTCGGTCATCGTGGCGTTCATCGAGGCGTTGAGGTTGTACGACTCGCGAGTGATGCTTTGTAGCCGCGTGCCGATTCGGCGCGCGGGCAGCACGAACAACGGCAGCAGCACCAGCGCCAGCCCGGTGATCTGCCAGGACAGGGAGAACATGACGCCGGCGGTGAGCACCAGGCTGACGACGTTGGAGACGACCCCGGACAGGGTCGAGGTGAAGGCCTGCTGCGCCCCGTTGACGTCGTTGTTCAGCCGGCTCACCAGGGCGCCGGTCTGGGTGCGGGTGAAGAAGGCGAGTGGCATGCGCTGGACGTGATCGAACACCGCGGTGCGCATGTCGTAGATCAGGCTCTCCCCGATCCGGGCCGAATACCAGCGCTGGGCAATCGAGAGCACCGCATCGACCAAGGCCAGGCCAGCGATCACGAAGGCGATCTGCACCACGACCCGAACCTCGCCGTGCTCGGTGATCTCGTTGACGACGCGACCGGCGAGCACGGGCGTGGCGACGCCGATTAGCGCGTCCAGCACGATGACCACGAGGAAGATGACCAGCTGCGGCCGGTAGGGGCGGGCGATCCGGAAGACGCGCCGCCAGGTACCGGGCGGCAATTGCCGCTGAAGCACGGTCGAATCCCGATGGCTCATCGAATGCATCGCGCGCATCGCATGCATGGACATCGACCACCTCCGATGCGACTCAACGCTTACATGATTACCAGCATTCCCGGCCGGCACGCTCAGCGTTCGTCGACGAGACCGGCGAGGTCACGCAGCCGGCGATACTGCGCGGCCCGCTCGGCCGCTTCCTGCGCGTCCTGTGAGCGTCCACCGGCCGTGCGCAACAGCGCCTTGGTCTCGACCACTGCGTCTCGCGGCAGCGCCAGCACCGCCGCCACCGCTTCCTCGGCGGCGACTAGCAACTGGTCGGCAGGCACCACGGTGTTCGCGAGCCCCATGCGCAGCGCCTCCTCGGCGCCGAGCTGACCGCCGGTGAGGCAGATGTGCGCGGCCCGGGAGTAGCCCACGAGGTCGACGAGCCGTTTGGTGCCGCCCAGATCGGGCACCAGTCCGAAACGGGGTTCGGCCATGCTGAACCGCGCGTCAGCGCCGACGATGCGGAGATCGCAGGCCAGGGCCAGCTGGAAGCCAGCGCCAATGGCGTGCCCTCGGACCGCCGCGATGCTGACCAACCTCGGTTCGGCGAGCCAGCTGAACCCGGCTTGAAAGCCCGCGAGGACGTCATCGGCCTGGTGCGCCGGGCCGTTGGCCAGCGCGCGAACGGCGGATTGCGCATCGGCGATCAAGCTGCGGTCTATTCCGGACGAGAAGGCGGGGCCGGCACCCGTTACGAGGACGACTCGAACCGCACCAGGCAGGTTCGCGCCCACCCGGGCCAACCACCGCCAGGTGTCCGGCGTCTGGGCATTGCGCTTTTCGGGCCGGTTCAGCGTGATCCGCGCGACCGAATCAGCGACTTCGACGACGAAACCGGCCTCCGCCGGGACCGTCACCGGACCTGGCGCCAGGGCTACCTCGCCTTTTTCTTGTTCCTCGTGGCGCCGCCACGCCCGCGAAGCGTGGTTCCGGACTCGGCCAGCACCCGATGCACGAAGCCGTATGAGCGGCCGCTACTGCTAGCGAGCTCGCGGATGCTGCGGCCTTTGTCGTACTGCTTGCGAAGATCGGTCGCGAGCTTCGTCCGTTCAGCGCCGGTGATCCGGACGCCCTTCTTCAGCGCGGCCATCGTCATTCCCTTCCCGAACCGTCCGCAGGCAGCTCCGCACCGCGGAAGCCCTCACGTCTTGATATCAGCGCACCTGCGACGCCGCAAGATCACTAGATGACGGATCCCGGAATGGGACGGATCTTTCTGGCCCCTCTGAGCCGCCAGGACCGGCACTTGTTCAGTCGATGCACTGGCTGGTGTTCTGCGCCGCCGTGGTGACGTCGCTCGTGGTTGTGCTCCGAGTGGGCGCGGGTGCGGCCAGGGTCGGATGGCTGCCGGCCGCCGCCGATCGGGCATCCGCGGACGGCGCCGAAGTGGCTGCTGGAGTCGGCCGCTTGCCGATGATGGCCGCCACGGTGGCCTGCACTTCGCTCGGGTTGACCAGAAACACCCATCCGACCTTGTTGATCGTGCTGCCGTCGGTCGGCATGTTCGAGAAGGTGATGTTGCCCGCCGACATCTCGCCGAACTCGGCGAGCAGCGATAGCGGGTCGAGTCCCGGGTCCATCTGGATCGACGATCTCACGGCGTCCAGCAGCTTGTTGATCCTGGTTGGGTTGAGGAAGGTGCCGGTCGACGCGATCTTCTTGAAGGCCTGGCTGAGGAAGTAATGCTGCCGATTGATGCGGCCGAGGTCGCCGCCGGGGACGCCGTGCCGCTGCCGCACGAAGGCGAGGGCCTGCTTGCCGTGGATGGTCTGCCAACCCGCCTTGAGGTCGATGCCCGAGTAGCCGACTCCGTTCGCGTCGGAGTCGGTCTGGGCGTTCTGCGGGTGAAGCAGGCACACCGGTACGCCGCCGATGGCGTTGCTGATCCGATAGAAGCCGAGCAATCCGACCGAAACGAAGTGGTTGATCGTCAGACCGCTGAGCGCCGATAGCGTTCGGATCAGCAGCCGGTACCCACCAGCCGGATCTCCCTTCGCGTCCTGCGCACCGTAGGCGTAGGCCGAGTTGAGCTTGCCCATTCCGTGGCCAGGTATCGCAACGTAGGAATCCCGCGGAAAGGAGATCACGCTGGCCTTGCCGCCGTCGGAGGGGACGTGCATCACCATCATTGTGTCGGTGTTCGAGGCACCGGGGTCCGCGGTGGTTCCCAGGTCGGCAAGCTCGGCCGGCGTCGCCCCGTCCCGGCTGTCGTTCCCGACGATCAGGATGTTCTGGTCCTTGCCGTCCTGGTGGGCGCGGGCTGACGGGCCGGAGGTCGGGGTAGCCGGAATGGCGTCGATACGGACGATCTTGGAGGCGAACGAGCGGTAGCTGGCCCAGGCCCAGCCGCTGCCGGCCAGCACCACGAGAGCCAGCACGCCGCACAGCACTCGGAGACCCGCGCTCACCCGTCGCCGTCGACGCTGCACGCGTTGCGCCCGGCGGTGCTCGGAACGGGTCGGTCCGGGCCGGTACGCCTTGCCGGCGAGCCAGTCGTGGGGTGACAGGTCGCGGTGGGCGGGCACGTCAGTCCTCGCCCCACGGGCGCGAACGTGGCGGCTCGGGCTGGGGGCATTTCTCGGCGCCGGCGGAGCGGCGGGGTGGGAACGGGCGTTACGACGGGCGCGGGGGATCGCGTCCTGCCGTCATGCTACCGGGCGATGCGGATCGTGAATCATGCCAGCGCGATCAGGTCGGCCAGGTCCTCGCTCCAGGTGTCCTCGACACCGTCGGGCAACAGGATGACCTTCTCGGGTTGGAGGGCATCGACGGCGCCCTCGTCGTGAGTGACGAGCACGATCGCGCCGGCGTAGGTCCGCAGGGCGCTCAGCACCTGGCCGCGGCTCACCGGGTCGAGGTTGTTCGTGGGCTCATCCAGCAACAGGACGTTGGCCGCGCTGGTGACGAGCATGCCCAGCGCGAGGCGGGTCTTCTCGCCGCCGGAGAGCACTCCGGCCGGCTTGTCCACGTCGTCGCCGGAGAACAGGAAGGCACCGAGGATCCGCCGGAGCTCGGTGTCGGTGAGATCGACCGGAGCCGCGGAGGCCGCCGTGCGCATGTTCTCCAGGACCGTGCGGTCGTGATCGAGCGTCTCGTGCTCCTGCGCGTAGTAGCCGAGTCGAAGCCCGTGGCCGGCGATTACCTCGCCGGTGTCGGGTGGCTCCAGGCCGGCGAGCAGCCGCAACAGCGTCGTCTTGCCGGCCCCGTTCAGCCCCAGCACGACGACGCGCGCCCCGCGGTCCACGGCGAGGTCCACGTCGGTGAACACCTCGAGGGAGCCGTAGGACTTGGACAACCCTTCAGCCTGCAGCGGCGTGCGCCCGCAGGCTGCCGGAGTCGGAAAGCGCAGCCGCGCGACCTTGTCGGCGACGCGCCGGTCGGGGAGCGTCGCCGCGAGCGCGGCCGCCCGGCGATCCATCTGGTGGGCGGCGCGGGCCTTCGTGGCCTTGGCTCGCATCTTGTCGGCCTGGCTGCGGAGAGCCTCGATCTTGCGTTCGGCGTTGGCCCGCTCGCGGTGGCGTCGCCGCTCGTCGGTCTCACGCTGCTGCAGGTAGGTCTTCCAGCCGACGTTGTACACGTCGAGCGCGGCGCGATTCGCGTCGAGATTCCACACCTTGTTGACCACCGCGTCGAGCAATCCGACTTCGTGGCTGATCACGACGAGTCCGCCGGTGTGCTGGCGCAGGAAATCCCGCAGCCAGGTGATCGAATCGGCGTCGAGGTGATTCGTCGGCTCGTCGAGAAGCAGGGTGGCGGACTCCCCCGCGGCAGCGCCGTCCGCGAACAGGATCCGGGCGAGCTCGACCCGGCGGCGCTGACCCCCCGACAGGGTGCGCAGCGTCTGCCCGAGCACGCGGTCGGGCAGCCCGAGGTTGGAGCAGATGCGGCCGGCTTCGCTCTCGGCGGCGTAGCCCCCGAGATCGTCGAAGCGATGTTCGAGCCGGCCGTACCGGCGAATCAGGGCCCCGTCGTCGGGCGTCTCGGCCAGCTGGACCTGGATCTTGGCGATCTCCGTGACCAGCTGATCGAGGCCGCGGGCGGAGAGCACTCGATCCCGCGCGGTGACCTCCAGATCGCCGGTGCGGGGGTCCTGAGGCAGGTATCCGACCGGACCGCGGCGCTCGATCCGTCCCGCGTGGGGCGCCCTCTCTCCGGCTAACGCACGCAGGGCCGTGGTCTTACCGGCGCCGTTTCGGCCGACGAGGCCGATGCGGTCTCCGGGCTGGATCCGCAGCGTCGTCGGCTCGAGCAAGATCCGCGCGCCCGCACGCAGCTCCAGGTCAGTGGCGGCGATCACGAGTGCGGCTCCTGAGGACGGGTGCGGGCATGGCAGGCTGACGGAGCGGCGCTCCGGCGCCGCGGCTACCCGACCAGGAGCTCGTGCACGTCGTCAGTCTACCGGCGGATCAGGTCTCACCCGAGACGTGCCGGCGCTTCGCTGAAGTGCGTGTGTGGACGGTCGAGGCGCGCGCCGTCGACGATGAGGTCCACCTTCTCGTTGTAGAACGCCATGAGCCCGGCGATTTTCTGGCTCTCGGCGAACGGTGCCTTGTACGACCAGACCAGGTCGGGGTGCGCGCGGCCGTTGACCTCGACTGACCAGTACTCGGCGGTTCCCTTGTAGGGACAGTCGGTCGCGGCGTCGGTATGGCTTAGCAGGTCCATCCGCACGTCGGTCTTGGGCAGGTAGTACCGGGTTGGCAGGCCCGTCTCGAACAGCAGCCGCGGGCTTGTCGAGTCAGCGACGATCACCCCGTCGACCTCGACCTGGACCCGACGCGAGCTGGCGAGGATGTCCACCCGGGTGTAGGGGTCACGCGGGTGGGTGTAGACCTCCTCGTCCTCCTCGAACCAGTGATCCATGGCCGCCCAGTCCAGCCGGATGAGATCCCGCAGCTCTGGAATCGGCGATTGCTCGTAGCGCAGCCCGGCCCCTGGGGCCGTGCGCCCTCCGGCGGTCACGGTGTAGAGCGTGCCGTCCCCACGGCTCGGGGAATGGGCGACGGCCGAGTCAGGGGCGAGCAGGTCGGTGCGAATGTCGTCGACCGGGAAGTAATAGGTCGGGTAGTAGGGCTTCTCCCACACGAGCATCGCGCGGCCGGAGTCGGCGACGGTGACGCCGCCGAGCTGGACGCGGACTCGTTTGGGCGAGGGCTCAATGCGGATGCGGCCGCGGGTAATGGTCTGCGAAGAGGTCATAGCGATCCAACGGCAGGGCGGCTACCGATAGTCCCGGTGCCAGCGGGGTGCGGGTCAGACGTTGAAGCCCAGCGCGCGCAGCTGCTCGCGACCCTCGTCGGTGATCTTGTCCGGCCCCCACGGTGGTAGCCAGACCCAGTTGATCTTGACTTCGGAGGCGAGTGGCCGCGGCCCGCCGGTCAGCGCGGCGCTCGCCTGGTCCTCGATCACGTCAGTGAGCGGGCACGCCGCCGACGTCAGGGTCATGTCGAGCGTCACGACCGGCGCGGCGTCCGACACCGGCTCGGGCTCGATGATGACGTCGTAGATCAGCCCGAGATCAACCACGTTGATCCCCAGTTCCGGATCGACGACGTCGCGCATGGCCTCCTCGACCTCGTCGCGGGTCACGGCAGCGGTGGTGTCGGTCACGGTGACTCTCCTGCCCTCGCCGTCGCGTCAGCGACGGCTCCCTTCATGGCCATCCAGCCGAGTAGTGCGCATTTCACCCGGGCCGGATACTTGGCCACTCCTTCGAATGCGATCGCGTCCTCGAGCCGCTCGGCGTCCTCGGCCGACAGGTCGGGGTGGCCTCCCGACTTCACCAGGTCGAGGAACTTCTGCTGCAGCTCCAGCGCTGCCCGTACTCGCGCGCCGACCACGAGATCGCTCATGACGGAGGTGGCGGCCTGGCTGATCGAGCAGCCCTCACCCACCCAGCCCAGGTCGGTGATGGTGCCGTCCTGCAGGCGCACCCGCACGGTCACCTCGTCCCCGCAGGTCGGGTTGACGTGATGCACCTCGGCGTCGAACACATCCGGCAGCCCACGATGGTGCGGGTGCTTGTAGTGGTCGATGATGATCTGCTGGTACATCGAGTCCAGCGACGCCGTCATGCTGCGAATACCCCTCTGACCCGGTCCAGCCCGCGGACCAGGACGTCGATCTCGTCGGTCGTCGTGTACACCCCGAATGACGCTCGCGTCGTCGCCGGTATTCCGTAGCGCAGGCAGACCGGGCGCGCGCAGTGGTGCCCCGCCCGCACCGCCACGCCCTGCTCGTCCAGCAGCTGCGCGACGTCGTGCGGATGGATGCCCTCGAGCGTGAACGAGATCGTCGCGCCGCGGTCGATCGGCGTCGCCGGGCCGACGATGCGCAGGCCGGGAACGCCGCTCAACTCGCCGAGCGCGTAGCGGACCAGCTCGTGCTCGTAGTCGCGGACGTTCTCCAGGCCGAGGTTGCCCAACCACTCCACGGCCACCCCGAGCGCGGCCGCCTGGGCGATCATCGGCGTGCCGGCCTCGAACCGATGCGGCGGAGCGGCGAACGTGCTGCCCGTCATGGCGACGGTCTCGATCATCTCGCCGCCGCCGAGGAAGGGCGGCAGCTCGGCGAGCAGCTCGTAGCGACCCCACAGCACGCCGATGCCGGTCGGCCCGTACACCTTGTGGCCGGTGAAGGCGACGAAGTCCGCGCCGACCTCCTGCACGTCGAGTGGCAGGTGCGGGGCGGCCTGAGCCGCGTCGACGATCGACAGGGCGCCGACCGCACGCGCCCGCGCGACGATCCGCCGGACCGGGTTGATCGTGCCCAGCGCGTTGGACTGATAGACGAACGACACCACCTTCGTGCGCTCGGTGATGACCTCGTCGATGGCGGACTCGACCAGCCGGCCCTCCTCGTCGATCGGGATCCAGCGGAAGGTCGCCCCGGTGCGTTGCGCGAGGAGCTGCCACGGCACCAGGTTGGAGTGGTGCTCCATCTCGGTGACGACGATCTCGTCACCCGGCCCGATCCGGAACCGGTCGGCCCCGGGGAAGGTGGCCGCGTTCGAAAAGCAATACGCGAGCAGGTTGAGTGCCTCGGAGATGTTCTTGGTGAACACGACCTCGTCCCGGCTGGGTGCGTTCAGGAAGGCCGCAACCGCGTCGCGTGCCCCCTCATACGCCGCCGTCGCCTCCGAACCGAGCGTGTGCACCGCGCGGGCCACGTTGGCGTAGTGACGGGCGTAGATGTCGACCTCGGCGTCGATGACCACCTGCGGTTTCTGGGCGCTGTTGGCACTGTCGAGGTACACGAGGGGCACCCCGTGCACCTCGCGGCTCAGGATGGGAAATTCCTTGCGGATCGCCTCGACGTCAATGGGCACGATTCACTCCGCTCACGCACTCGCCGTCTCGTTGACGCCGAACCGGGCGTAGCCCTCGTTCTCCAGCTGGTCGGCGAGCTCCGCTCCGCCGGACTCGGCGATGCGGCCGTCGAAGAAGACGTGCACGTAGTCGGGCGTGATGTAGCGCAGGATTCGGGTGTAGTGGGTGATCAGCAGGGTGCCGATACCGGTCTGTCGGAGCTGGTTCACGCCCCGACTCACGACCCGCAGCGCGTCGACGTCGAGGCCGGAATCGGTCTCGTCCAGGATGGCGATCTTCGGCTGGAGCAGGGTCATCTGCAGGATCTCGTGGCGCTTCTTCTCCCCGCCCGAGAAGCCTTCGTTGAGACTCCGGTCGGCGAAGGTCTTGTCGATCTCGAGCCCGGCCATCGCGTCATTGACCTCGCGAACCCAGGTGCGCAGCTTGGGCGCCTCGCCTCGCACCGCCGTCGCCGCGGTGCGCAGGAAGTTCGACACCGAGACACCCGGCACCTCGACCGGATACTGCATTGCGAGGAACAGCCCGGCGCGGGCGCGCTCGTCGACCGTCATCGCCAGCACGTCCCGCCCGTCGAGCAGGACCTGACCCTGGGTGACGGTGTACTTCGGATGGCCGGCGATGGAATAAGCCAGCGTCGACTTGCCCGACCCGTTCGGGCCCATGATCGCGTGGGTCTCGCCGGAGGACACCGTCAGGTCGACGCCGTGCAGGATCTCGACCGTGTCGACGCTGACGTGCAGGTCGCGGATCTCAAGTGTGCTCATGCAGAGACTGTCTCTTTCGTCGGAGTGGACAGGCGTTCGTCGATCGAGGCCATCAGCCGGTCCTCGAGGGCCGGCAATCCGATGCGGCTGATGACGTCGGCGAAGAAACCGCGCACGACGAGCCGGCGCGCCTCGGCTTCCGAGATGCCCCGGGAGCGCAGGTAGAACAGCTGCAGGTCGTCGAACCGGCCGGTGGCGCTCGCATGGCCGGCGCCGGTGATCTCTCCGGTCTCGATCTCGAGGTTGGGCACCGAGTCGGCCCGCGCCCCGTCGGACAGCAGCAGGTTGCGGTTGGTCTCGAACGTCGACGTGCCGATGGCCGCCGGCCGGATACGCACGTCTCCGATCCACACCGTCCGAGCTGAGTGGCCGAGCAGCGCGTTCTTGTACAGCACGGTCGAGGAACAGTTGGGCGCGCCGTGGTCGATGAACAGCCGGCTTTCCAGGTGCTGACCGGCACCGGCGAACGAGACGCCGAGGAGTTCGGCCCGACCGCCCGGGCCGGCGAACCTGACGGTAGGCACGGTTCGCACGACCTCACCGCCGAGCGCCACGTTGACGAAGCGGTATGTCGCATCCCGGCCGATCAAGGCGGCGTAGGCGGTCAGCTCGACGGAGCCCGGGTCCCGGTCGTTGATCGAGACCAGTTGCAGCGACGCACCGTCGCCCAGCACCACCTCGACATTGCCGGCCACCTCGATCGAGCCGGAATGGTCGAACACCACCGTGGCCCGCGCGTTCGCAGCGACCTCGACGACGTGGTGGGCGTAGGTGGCGCCGCCCGCGCCGATCCGCTCCAGCACGATCGGCTCGACGATGTCGGCGCCGGCCGCCACCTGCACGTGCAGCCCCCTGCTGGCCCGCTGCATCGCGAGAGCGCTGACCCGATCGGCCGGCACGAGCGCGGAGCCGAACGCGCGCAGCGAGGCCGGCGTCACGCTCTGGACCTCCGCGCCGAGCGGGACCCGGTTCTCGCCATCGATCACGCCGTCGGGGACGATCGGCTCGAAGAACTGGCGGATCTTGGCCAACGGCGTGAAGCGCCATTCCTCGTCGCGTCCGGACGGAAGCTCGAACGCTTCCGGGTCTCGTGAGGTGAATCGCTCCGCGGGGCTCCCGGTGAGCGGCAGACCGTGGGAATGGGTCGGGGTGTCGGTGAGGGTCACCTCAGCCAACAGCTCCTTCCATCTGCAGTTCGATGAGCCGGTTCAGCTCCAGCGCGTACTCCATCGGCAGCTCACGGGCGATCGGTTCCACGAAACCGCGCACGACCATGGCCATGGCCTCGTCCTCGGTCAGCCCCCGGCTGCTCAGGTAGAACAGCTGGTCCTCGCTCACCTTGGACACCGTGGCCTCGTGCCCCATGGACACGTCGTCCTCGCGGACGTCGACATAGGGGTAGGTGTCCGACCGGCTGATGGCGTCGACGAGCAGCGCGTCGCACTTCACCGTCGAGCGGCTGTTGTGGGCGCCCTTGTTCACCTGGACGAGCCCGCGATAGGAGGTGCGGCCACCGCCGCGGGCCACCGACTTGGAGACGATCGTCGACGAGGTGTTGGGCGCCAGATGCAGCATCTTGGCCCCGGCGTCCTGATGCTGGCCCTCGCCGGCGAACGCGATGGACAGCACCTCGCCCTTGGCGTGCTCACCCGTCATCCACACCGACGGGTACTTCATCGTCACCTTGGAGCCGATGTTGCCGTCGATCCACTCCATGGTCGCGCCGGCCTCGGCCCGGGCCCGCTTGGTGACCAGGTTGTACACGTTGTTCGACCAGTTCTGGATCGTGGTGTACCGGCACCGCGCGCCCGGCTTGACGATGATCTCGACGACGGCCGAGTGCAGCGAGTCGGACTTGTAGATGGGCGCGGTGCAACCCTCGACGTAGTGCACGTACGCGCCCTCGTCGACGATGATCAGCGTCCGCTCGAACTGGCCCATGTTCTCGGTGTTGATCCGGAAGTAGGCCTGCAGCGGGATGTCGACGTGCACGCCCTTGGGCACGTAGATGAAGGACCCGCCTGACCACACCGCGGTGTTGAGCGCGGAGAACTTGTTGTCGCCGGCCGGGATGATCGAGCCGAAGTACTCCTCGAACAGCTCGGGGTGCTCCTTCAGGCCGGTGTCCGTGTCGAGGAAGATCACGCCCTGCTGCCTCGAGGTCCTCGCGGATCTTGTGATAGACGACCTCGGACTCGTACTGCGCGGCGACGCCGGCGATCAGGCGTTGCTTCTCCGCCTCGGGGATGCCGAGCTTGTCGTAGGTGTTCTTGATGTCGGCCGGCAGCTCGTCCCAGCTCGCCGCCTGCTTCTCGGTCGAGCGGACGAAGTACTTGATGTTGTCGAAGTCGATCCCGGAGAGATCGGAACCCCAGTTGGGCATCGGCTTCTTCTCGAAGATCGCCAGCGCCCGCAACCGGCGCCGCAGCATCCACTCCGGCTCGTTCTTCTTCGCCGAGATGTCGCGCACGACGGCTTCGGACAGGCCGCGCTGCGCGCTGGCACCCGCGACGTCGGTGTCGGCCCAGCCGAAGCCGTAGCGGCCGAGCGCGTCGATCTGCTCGTCCTGAGTGAGAACGCGCTCCGGTGCGGTGGTCATCAGGTGGTCCTCCCGGATCGGGACGGTGTCATGTGTGATGCGGATGTGCTCGGTGGCTCTGGGACGTACGTGGTACATACCCCGTCGCCGTGGGCGATGGTCGCCAGCCGCTGAACATACGTGCCGAGCACCCGTTCGAAGGCGCGGGTCTCGGCCTCGCACAGCTCGGGGAACTCGGCGGCGACGTGCGCGACCGGGCAGTGATGCTGGCACAGCTGCACGCCGGCGCCGGTCTGCTCGGTGCTGGCAGCGTAGCCCTGAGCGGTCAACGCCTCGGCGAGGGCTTCGACCCGGCGTTCGCGGCCGGTGCTCCCGGTCCCGAGCGGCATCGTCGGGGCGACCGCGGCTTCGAGCGACCGCGCTCGGTGTGTGGCGAACTCGGCGACCGCGGCCTCGCCCCCGGTCTCGCGCAAGTAGCGCAGGGCGGTCGTGGCCAGGTCGTCATAGGCATGCGGGAAGGCCGCGCGCCCGGCGTCGGTCAGCGCGTAGGCCCGCGCCGGTCGACCGCGACCCCGCCGGCGACGCGGGCGGGGGTCGCACTCGCTGAGCAGGTTGTCGGCCACCAGGGCGTCGAGATGGCGCCGGATGGCGGCCGGCGAGAGCCGCAGAGCGCCGGCCAGCGCCGCCGCGGTCTGCGGGCCTCGTTCGAGGATGAGGCGCGCCACGGCGTCGCGGGTGCGTATCGCACCGGCGTCGGGCGGGCTGGCCTCGATTTTCACAACACCAGTATGACGTATTTGACGCCCGCGTGCCGGCCGGGGGGCGGCGCGCCGCGGAAATGGGGTGGCGTCCGGCCAGTGTAAGTTCCCGCAGCGTGCTCTACCGCACGCTCGAACTCACGGTCGCGCCCTCGCTGCGCCTGCTCTACCGGCCGGAAATCGTCGGCTTCGAGTTCGTGCCCCGGCGCGGCCCGGTGATCATCGCCGGCAACCACATCTCCTTCGCGGACGAGATCTTCACCCCGCTGGCTGCCCGGCGCCAGGTGTTCTACTTCGCCAAGGCCGAGTACTTCAACACGCCGGGCCTGCGGGGACGAGCGATGGCGGGCTTCTTCCACGGCCTGGGCCAGGTGTCGGTCGAGCGCGGCGACATCCGTTCGGCGGCGGCCTCGATCGACATCGGCGTGGATCTGCTCCGCGCTGGACGAGCGCTCGGCATCTACCCCGAGGGCACTCGGTCCCCCGACGGCCGGCTGTACAAGTTCCGCACCGGCGTTGCCCGGGTCGCCCTGCGGTCCGGGGCGCCCGTCGTCCCGGTCGGCCTGGTCGGCACCCGGGATGTGCTGCCGCCGGATACCAAGCGATGGCACAAGGCCGCCGTCGGGATTCATTTCGGCCAACCGCTGGACTTCTCCGGTCGGGCGGCCGACGAACGCAGTTCGCGGGTCCTGCGGGAGATCACCGAGCAGGTTCGGACGGCCGTGCAGGCGCTCTCCGGTCAGGAGTACGTCGATGTCTACGCGAGCAGCGCCAAGGCGCCCTGAGCGACGACGCGTGGTCGTGGCCCACAGCGGTCGCTGGCTCGCGGAGTTCGGCGCCTTCCTACACTCGTGGCGTGGGTGACGCCGCGGTCGAGGTCCGGGGCCTCGTCAAGAGCTACGCGGGTGCTCGCGCGGTCGACGGGTTGTCACTGACCGTGCGGCGCGGCGAGATTCTCGCCCTCCTCGGCCCGAACGGCGCCGGCAAGACCACCACGGTCGAGATCTGCGAAGGCTTCCGGCGAGCGGACGCGGGCGAGGTTCTGGTGCTGGGCCGTGATCCGCATCGGGACGGTGGCGTCCTCAAACCGCGGGTCGGCGTCATGCTGCAGGACGGCGTCGGCGGCTACACCGCGGCGAGGGCCGGCGAGCTGCTCGAGTTGTTCGCCGGGTACGCCGCGCGACCACTGGACGTGCCCACGCTGCTCGACCGGGTGGGACTCCGTGAGGTCGCCGCGGTCCAGGTGCGGCGGCTGTCCGGCGGTCAGCAGCAGCGCCTCTCGCTCGCCCTCGCCCTCGTCGGCCGTCCGGAGCTGGTGTTCCTGGACGAGCCGACGGCCGGCATGGACCCGCAGGCCCGGCACGCGACCTGGGGGCTGCTGCGGGAGCTCCGCACGGCCGGCGTCACCGTCGTGCTGACGACCCACTTCCTCGACGAGGCCGAGCAGCTCGCGGACAGCGTGGTCGTGGTCGACGCCGGCCAGGTCGTCGCTGCGGGCACGCCCGCGCAGTTGACCCGGCACGGCGCCGAGGGCCAGATCCGGCTGCGGGTCTCGGTCGGACTGCGCGTGGCCGAGCTGCGGGACGCGCTCCCGCCGGGAACCCGGGTGATCGAGGAGGGTCCGGGACGCTACCTGGTGACCGGTGAGGTAACGCCCCAGCTGCTCGCGACGCTGACCGCGTGGTGCGCCAGCCAGGATGTCCTCGTCGAACAGCTTTCGGTCGAGCGCCGGAGCCTCGAGGACGTCTTCCTCGACCTGACCGGACACGCGGTGCGGGCGTGACCACCGCGAGCAACGTCTCCCCGTTCGCACCGGCGCCGGGCGCGGCTCCGGTCGGCCGGATGCTCCTGGCCCAGACCTGGATGGAACTGCGGCTGCTGCTGCGCAACGGCGAGCAGGTGGTGCTGACCCTCGTCATCCCGCTGCTGCTGCTGTTCTTCTTCAACCTGCCGTTGCTGTACTCGCTCGGCGGTCGCCGCATCGACTTCGTGGTGCCGAGCATCCTGGCGCTGGCGGTCATGAGCTCCGCGTTCACCGGACTGGCGATCGGCACCGGCTTCGAGCGCAAGTACGGCGTGCTCAAACGGCTCGGCGCGACCGCGCTGCCTCGCTCGGTGCTGATCACCGGCAAGACCACCGCGGTGCTCATCCTGGAAGTTGCTCAAGTCATGCTGATCTGCGGGCTGGGCTTCGTGCTCGGCTGGCAGCCGCAGGGAGATCCGTTGTGGCCGGCGTTGCTCATCGTCATCGGCACCGCCGCCTTCGGAGGCCTCGGGCTCCTGGTCGCCGGCACCCTGCGGGCGGAGGTGACGCTTGCGGCCGCCAACCTCATCTGGCTGGTGCTGCTGTTCTGCGGCGGAATCGCCATCCCGCTGGACAAGTTCCCGGCCGGGCTGGCCAGCGTGTTGCGACTCCTTCCCTCCGCCGCGTTGTCGGACGGTCTGCACCTCGTGCTGCAGGACGGATCCGGGCCGCCGGTGCGGGCCCTGGTGACGCTCCTGGCGTGGACGGCGCTCGCCGTACCGGCCGCCGCGAGATGGTTCCGATGGGAGTGAGCGCGCGGGTCCGGGCCTGGTTCGCGTCCCCGCGGGTGCTCACCGGGCTGGCGCTCGCGTCGATCGTCGCCAACTGCGGCATCGTGGTGACGGGTGGCGCGGTCCGCCTGACCAGCTCCGGACTCGGTTGCCCGACCTGGCCGTCGTGCACGGACTCCTCGCTCACGCCGACCAAGCAGTTCGCCGCCCACGGGCTGATCGAGTTCACCAACCGGCAGCTCACGTTCGTCCTCGGGGCGATCGCGCTCGCCACCCTGGTCGCCGCCGTCGTGCAGCACCGGCAGATGGCCCTGGCTGCGCTCGCCCTCGCGATCATTCCGATCCAGGCGGTGATCGGCGGCATCAGCGTGCTGACCGACCTCAACCCTTGGGTCGTGGCGCTTCACTTCCTCACCTCGATGGTCGCGATCGCCGTCACCGTGGTCTTGTGGTGGCGGGTTCGCGACGTGCCCGCGCCGCCTCCGGTCGGGCCGGTCGCGGCCGCCCTTGCCCGCCTCGTGCTCGCCGTCGTGGCGGCCGTGCTGGTGCTCGGCACGATCGTGACGGGCAGCGGGCCGCACGCCGGCGACCGCAATAGCTCGGGCCATGTCCATCGAACCGGGCTCGACGTCCGGGCCGTGAGCCAGCTGCACGCCGACGTCGTCATGCTGCTCATCGGCCTCTCCGTCGGCCTGCTCGTCCTGCTCTATGCCGTGCGCGCGCCGTCCCGGGTGCGGGTCGCGGCCTGGTGGCTGGTCGGCGCGGAGCTGGCCCAAGCTGCCATTGGGTTCACCCAGTACTTCCTCAAGGTCCCGGCGGCGCTGGTGGGCGTCCACATGCTCGGCGCCTGCCTGGTCTGGGTCGCGGCCCTGCGCACCGCCCTCATGGTGCGACCGTCAGAGGACCTGGCTCACCGCGTAGATGATCACTCCCACCAGCGCCCCCACGACCGTGCCGTTGATCCGAATGAATTGCAGGTCTCGCCCGACCTGTAGCTCGAGGCGACGCCCGGTGTCGGCGGCGTCCCACCGCGCCACGGTTCCCGAGATCAGCTCGGCGATGTCGTCGGAGTAGCGGGCGAGCACGTGGCCGACCAGGCGCTGCAGGCTCTTGTCCACCGTGGCCTGCAGGTTGGGGTCGTCACGCAAGGTGGTACCGACCTGCACGGTGAGCGACGCGACCGTGCGGCGCAGGTCGGAGTTCGGGTCGACCGCCCCGGCAAGAATTGCCCGCTTCAGATAGGCCCAGAGGCCTGACAGCCACTCCCGAACGTCGGGCCGCTCCAACAGGTCGATCTTCGCCTTCTCGATGGTTGCCGCCTTCTCCGGGTCGGTACGCAGCGCGACCGCGTATTCGCGCAGGTACCGGTCGAACTGTCGGCGCAGCTCGTGGTCAGGCTGCGCCGTGACATCGGCGAGGAAGGACTGCAGGCCGAGGAACAGCCGGGCGAACACTCGATCGTCAACCCAGTTCGGAACCCAGTCCGGCGACTCCTCGGACAGCCGGTCCCGGAACAACGCCTGGTTGTCGTCGAGAAACCGCATGAGGCCCTTCAGCCCGGCCGTCAGCGCCGCCTGGTGCTGACCGGATTCCCGCACCGTGTCGAGGACCCGAGCCAGCAGCGGCGCTAGCTGGACCTCACGTAGCTTGCGATCGGCGAAATGGGCGACGGCGTCGCGCACCTCGTCGTCCCGGATCACGTTGGCGAGGCCGTTGAGCGCGCTCCCGGCCTCGTCCGCGATGCGGGCTGCGTGCCGCGGCTCGGCGAGCCACTCGCCGAACCTCCGAGTCACCTGCGCCGCGGCCAGCCGCTCGCCGACGACGGATTCGGTGAGGAAGTTCTGCTGGACGAAGGTCGCGAGCGCCGACCCGATCTGGTCCTTCTTGCGGGGAATGATCGCGGTGTGCGGAATGGGAAGCCCGAGCGGGTGCCGGAACAGAGCGGTCACCGCGAACCAGTCGGCCAGCCCCCCCACCATCGACGCTTCGGCCGCCGCTTGCACGTAGCCCCATAACCCGTGCCCATCACCGACGATCACGCATACCGCGAAGACTGCGGCCGCGCCGATCAACATGCCGGTGGCCGCCCGCTTCATGCGGCGCAGCGACTGCATGCGTTCGACGGCGAGCATTGGGAGGGTCATCGATCGCCTTCGGTCAACTCAGCCGGCGGGCCACCGCGGCGGCGACGCGGTCAGCCGAACCCGGATCAAAGGCGAGGAACAGCGACGGCTCGACGAGCTCCACCTCGACGACGACCGGCCCGGCCCCAGCCGGCAGCAGATCGACCCTGACGTAGAGCAGGTTGCCGCCGAACCGGCGGCGCAGTACGGCGAGCGACCTGCTCGCCAACCGCCAGTTCGTCGTCCGCGGGCATTCGGGCGGTGATCCGCTCGCTGCGGAACAGCGCGCCCGACAGGTCCGGGTCCAGGTCGTTGACCGTGCCACCGGGCAGCATGGCCGCCTTGCCGATCGCATGACTGAACGCTCCGTCCAGGTAGATCAGCGCGGTCTCACCCCGCTCGTCGACGTCGGCCAGGTAGGGCTGGACGAGGACGACCCGACCGGCGTCATGCAGGGTCTGGGCGTGCTGCCGAGCCGACTCGGCGATTCCCGGCCGCCGGGTGTCGAACCGCCCCGCCCCCATCGATCCAGCACCGACCGACGGCTTGACCACGACATCGCCGGGCGGTAGCCCGACGTCCTCTCCGGGGGCTACCCACGACGTCGGCACGACCGGCACGCCGGCCTCGGCGAGGTCGCGCAGGTACATCTTGTCGGAGTTCCACCGCAGTACGGCCGGAGCGTTCTCCACCCGGCCGAGCCGATCGGCCCAGGTCAGGAACGCATCTCGATCGGCCGTGTAGTCCCACGTCGACCGGACGAATACCAGCCCGGCCGTGCTCCAGTCGACCGCGGGATCGTTCCAGACGGCCCACTGCCAGTCGACGCCGAGCGCGGTGATCGCCGCGGTGAGGCCAGCTCCGTCCTCGTCGCCGGCGGGCAACTGGGCGCAGGTCGCGAGGGTCACGGCAGGCACTCCGCGATCGTACGGAGCCTGATCAGTGCAGGAATGTGTCGATGGCGACGGCGACGAACACGAACGCCAGGTAGCTGTTCGACAGGTGGAACAGTCGCATGGGCCGCCCGTCCCGGCCGGCCCGCACGTCCGCGTACAGGCGATGCGCCGCGACGAGCAGCACCCCGCCGGCGGCGGCGGCCAGGACGCCGTAGACCCAGCTCGTGGCGACCGGCCACAGGACCAGCGACGTCGCGACGGTCAGCCCCGAGTAGAGCAAGATGTCGCGAGCGACGCGCTCCGGAGCCGCCACGACGGGCAGCATCGGCACGCCGGCGCGCTGGTAGTCCTCACGGAACCGGATCGCGAGGGCCCAGAAGTGCGGGGGCGTCCAGAAGAACACGACGCCGAACAGGATGATCGGTGGCCAGGCCAGCGACCCGGTGACCGCAGCCCAGCCGATGAGTACCGGCATGCACCCGGCGGCACCCCCCCACACGATGTTCTGGGCAGTGCGGCGCTTGAGCACCATCGTGTAGACGACGACGTAGAACGCGATGGCGAGCGCCGTAAGGGAGCCGGCCAGCCAGTTCGTGGCCAGCCCGATGACCCCGACCGCGACGACGCCGAGAACGATGCCAAAGGTGAGCGCGGCCCGGGGCGAGACGTCGTGCCGCGCGAGCGGCCGATGGCCGGTCCGCCGCATGATCGCGTCGATGTCCCGATCGAGGTAGCAGTTCAGGGCATTCGCGCTTCCGGCCGCCAGGGTGCCCCCGATCATGGTCGCGAGGACCGTCGTCCAGTCCGGCAGGCCGTCCGCGGCGAGAATCATCGACGGCAACGTGGTGACGAGCAGCAACTCGATGATGCGTGGCTTGGTGAGCGCGACGTAGGCGCCGAGGCGCGAGCGATTTCGCGCTTTCCTCGGGTGCGCGTCGACTCGATCACGAGCACCCACTCGGGACGTCCGACCGGCGGCAATGGACCGCGTCACCGACACCTCCTCCCCTCCGGCGCCCGCCGGCACGAGGGGAGTCTGCGTCACGATGCCAGCGTATCCGCCCGGGTGAGGGCCGCCGGCCAGACCCCGCACACCGGCTGAACGTTGCGCCGACGAAGGCCAGCCCGAAGGTACGCCCCGGCGCGGACTGACTACGCTTGATCCAGGCGGGTGGGATGACCAGCGCCTGGCCCGCGCCACATGAGCGAAGGGACCGTTGCCGACATGAGCGAGCATCGCGGCGCCGCGGGCACGCGGTCCAGGGCGTCCGCGAGATCGAATCGCAGTCAGCCGGCCGGCATCGTCACCACTCATCCGAAGTGGTGGACGGAGCTGGACACCCGGGCCGTCGACACCGCTCGGCTGCTGGCCGCCGATGCCGTGCAAAAGGTGGGCAACGGTCACCCGGGCACAGCCATGAGCCTGGCTCCGCTGGCCTACCTGCTCTACCAGCGCGTCCTGCGCCACGACCCGACCGACCCGAGCTGGATCGGCCGCGATCGATTCATGCTGTCCAACGGCCATACGTCGTTGACCCAGTACTGCCAGCTCTATCTGTCCGGGTACGGCCTGGAGCTGGCGGATCTGCAGGCCCTGCGCACCTGGGGATCGCTCACGCCCGGGCATCCGGAGCACGGTCACACCCTCGGCATCGAGACGACCACCGGACCGCTTGGCCAGGGCGTCGGCAACGCGGTCGGCATGGCCATGGCCTCCCGTCGGGAGCGCGGGCTGCTCGACCCAGACGCTGCACCCGGAGAGTCGGTCTTCGACCACTACATCTTCGTGATCGCCAGCGACGGCTGCATGGAAGAGGGGGTGACCAGCGAGGCGTCGAGCCTGGCCGGGCATCAGCAGCTCGGAAACCTGATCCTGATCTACGACGACAACCACATCTCGATCGAGGACGACACGAACGTCGCTTTCTCCGAAGACGTGGTCAAGCGCTACGAGGCCTATGGTTGGCACACCCAGCGCGTCGACTCGGGCGAGGACGTCGTCGCGCTCGAGCGGGCCATCGAGCGGGCCAAACGGCAGACCGACCGGCCATCGTTCATCTCCGTCCGCACGATCATCGGCTGGCCGGCGCCCACGAAGCAGAACACCGGCGCTGCCCACGGATCGGCCCTCGGCGAGGAGGAAGTCCGGCGCACCAAGGAGATCATGGGCTACGACCCGGACGTGCACTTCGGTGTCGACGCCGAGGTGCTGGCACACGCTCGCAAGGTCGTCGAGCGCGGCCAGGCGGCGCACGCCGAATGGCAAGTGCGGTTCGACGCGTGGGCCAAGGGCAATTCGGAGCGGGCCGCGTTGCTCCGGCGGATGTCCACGCGCTCCCTGCCGGACGGTTGGGCCGCGAACCTACCGACCTTCCCGGCCGAGAAGGACGGCAAGGCGAATTCGGTCTCGACCCGGTCCGCGTCCGGCAAGATCCTCACCGCGCTGGCCGACGCGTTGCCCGAGCTGTGGGGCGGCTCGGCCGACCTCGCCGAGAGCAACAACACGACGATGGAGGGCGAGCCCAGCTTCATTCCGGCCGAGCACCAGACGAAGGTGTGGACGGGCGGCCCCTACGGCCGCACCCTGCACTTCGGCATCCGGGAACACGCGATGGGCTCGATCATGAACGGGATCGTGCTGCACGGCGGCACCCGCGTGTACGGCGGCACCTTCCTGATCTTCAGCGACTACATGCGTCCGCCGGTCCGGCTGGCGGCGCTGATGAAGCTGCCGACGATCTACGTCTGGACCCACGATTCCATCGGCCTCGGTGGTGACGGCCCGACGCACCAACCGATCGAGCAGCTGGCCGCCCTGCGCGCGATCCCTGGTCTCGACGTCGTCCGGCCGGCCGACGCGAACGAGACGGCCGTCTGCTGGCGAGCCACGCTCGAGTACACCGACCGGCCCATCGCCCTCGCCCTGTCCCGGCAGAACCTTCCCGTCCTCGACGCCGCCAAGACCGGCGACGCCGCCAAGGGGGCCTACGTCCTGGAGGATGCGTCGGCCGGGCTGCCCGCGGTCATTCTCATCGCGACCGGCTCCGAGGTCTCGCTGGCGCTCAAGGCGCGGGAACGCCTCGAGGCTGAAGGGCGGCCGACCCGGGTGGTGTCGATGCCCTGCAAGGAATGGTTCGCGGCCCAGTCGCTGGCCTACCAGCAGCTCGTCCTGCCGCCCGACGTCCGGGCGCGCGTGAGCGTCGAGGCCGGCGTGCCCCAAGGTTGGCGAGAACTCGTCGGCGACTCAGGTGAGATAGTCGGCATCAACCACTACGGCGCCAGCGCCGAAGGCAGCGTGCTGTTCGAGCAGTTCGGTTTCACCCCAGACCGCGTCGTCGCGGCCGCCCATGCATCACTGGAGCGCGCGGGCCAGATCCGTGGCGCGACCACCGGTAGTTAAGGAGATCACCATGTCCGACGCACTCGCCGACCTGTCCGCCCAGGGTGTGTCCATCTGGCTCGACGACATCAGCCGCGAACGCCTGCAGACGGGGAACCTGCAGAGCCTCGTGGACGAGAAGCATGTCGTCGGCGTCACGAGCAATCCGACGATCTTCCAGAAGGCGCTGGAGAAGGGCCACGTGTACGACGACCAGGTCCGGGATCTGGCGGTCCGGGGCGTCTCGCTGGAGGAGGCCGTCCGGCTCCTCACCAGCTATGACATCCGGTGGGGCTGCGACGTCCTGCGCCCGGTGTACGACGCAGACCGGCGGCGATGGACGGCCGGGTGTCGATCGAGGTCGATCCGCGCATCGCCTACGAGACGGAGAAGACGACCGCTGAGGCGAAGGCTCTGTGGTGGCTCGTCGACCGGCCGAACGTGCTGATCAAGATCCCGGCAACGGAGCCCGGTCTTCCGTCGATCGCAGCGGCGACCGCAGCCGGAGTCAGCGTCAACATCACGCTGATCTTCTCGCTCGACCGCTACGACGGCGTCATGGAGGCCTACCTCACCGGGCTGGAGCAGGCGCAGGCCGCCGGGATCGACCTGTCGACGATTCGGTCGGTGGCCTCGTTCTTCGTGTCCCGTGTCGACACCGAGATCGACAAGCGGCTGGACAAGATCGGGACCGACGAGGCGCAGCAACTCCGCGGCAAGGCCGGTATCGCCAACGCCCAGCTCGCCTACCAGCGCTACGAGAAGGTTTTCTCCTCCGACCGGTGGAAGGCGCTCGAGGCTCAGGGAGCGACCTCGCAGCGCCCGCTATGGGCGTCGACGGGGGTCAAGGACCCCTCCTACGACGACACGATGTACGTCGTCCAGTTGGTCGCACCCAACACGGTCAACACCATGCCGGAGGCTACGCTCGACGCGGTCGCGGACCACGGCGTGATCGCCGGAGACGCGGTACGGGGAAGCTACGCCACCGCGCAGAAGGTTCTCGACGATCTCGCGGCGATCGGCGTCGACTATGACGACGTGGTGCGAGTGCTCGAGATAGAGGGCGTGCAGAAGTTCGAGGACGCCTGGAAGCAGTTGCTCGAAGGAGTGCAGAGCCAGTTGGACGCCGCCCGGCCGGCCTGACCCAGGACCGCCTGGACGCCGGTGGATCTGACTGCGACCGATTGGGGGTAACGGTGACCGAACCAGGTACCGCCATTACGACTGCGCCAGTAGAGAGTGGGACCGACACCGAGGAGCAGACCGCGGTGCACGTTCCGGCGGCAACGCCGCCCGGCACCGTCACCGAACGAGCCAATCCGCTGCGTGATCCGAGCGACCGGCGGCTGCCTCGCGTCCCCGAACCGTGCGCGCTGGTGGTCTTCGGCGTGACCGGTGACCTGGCCCGCAAGAAGCTGATGCCGGCGATCTACGACCTGGCGAACCGGGGCCTGCTGCCGGCGGACTTCGCGCTGCTCGGGTTCGCGCGGCGCGACTGGGGCGACGGTGACTTCGCGGCCGTGGCCAAGAAGGCGGCCAAGGAGCACGCCCGAACCGCAGTGGAACGACGACGTCTGGCGCCGGCTCAACGAGAACCTCCAGTTCGTGCCCGGGTCGTTCGACGACGACGACGCGTTCGACACGCTGGCCGAGACACTGGACAACCTGCGCAACACGCACGGGATCAAAGGCAACGCGGCGTTCTACCTGTCGATCCCGCCGGCGATGTTCCCGGTCGTGCTCAAGCAGATGGAGCGCACCGGGATGGCCAGCAACGCGCGCAGTGGCGGCTGGCGGCGCGTCGTGGTCGAGAAGCCGTTCGGCCACGATCTGGACAGCGCCCGGAAGCTCAACGAACTCGTCGACAGCGTCTTCACCGCGAACGACGTGTTCCGCATCGACCACTACCTGGGCAAGGAGACCGTCCAGAACCTGATGGCGCTGCGGTTCGCCAACCAGCTGTTCGAGCCGATCTGGAACTCGCACTATGTCGACTCGGTGCAGATCACCATGGCCGAGGACGTCGGCATCGGCGGCCGGGCCGTGTTCTACGACGCGACCGGCGCCGCGCGCGACGTGCTGCAGAACCACCTCTTCCAACTGCTCGCGCTCACCGCGATGGAGGAGCCGGTCGAGTTCTCGGCCGAGGAGATCCGTACCGAGAAGATCAAGGTGCTCCGAGCGGTGAGCCTGCCGCCCGATCTCGACGCCTACGCGATCCGCGGTCAGTACGACCAAGGCTGGCTCGCCGGTGAGCGGGCCAAGGCGTATCGCGACGAGGAAGGCATTCCCGCGGACTCGACTCACCGAGACCTACGCCGCGGTCCGGCTGGGTGTCGAGACGCGCCGATGGGCCGGCGTGCCGTTCTACATGCGGACCGGCAAGCGGCTGCCCCGCCGGGTCACCGAGATCGGGATCCTGTTCAAGAAGGCGCCGCACCTGCCGTTCAGCCGCACCGACACGCAGGAGCTGGGCAGCAACCAGCTGGTCATCCGGGTGCAGCCGGACGAGGGCGTCACGCTCAAGTTCGGTTCGAAGGTGCCGGGTAGCTCGATGGAAGTCCGGGATGTCGCCATGGACTTTCTGTACGGCGAGGCGTTCACCGAGTCCTCCCCCGAGGCGTACGAGCGGCTGATCCTCGACGTGCTCATCGGCGACGCGACGCTCTTCCCGCGCAATGACGAGGTCGAGGCCTCGTGGAAGGTGATCGACCCGCTCGAGGATTTCTGGGCCGGCAAGGCGCCGTACCTGTACCGCGCCGGCGAGTGGGGGCCGAAGGAATCCGACGAGATGCTGGCCCTCGACGGCCGGCAGTGGCGCCGACCGTGAGGAGCGTGACCGCATGACCGTAGTACCCGCCTGGCTCCTCGCTCCGCTCCAGCCGCGTGCTCACTCGGAGGCAGTCTCATGACCACTCTGTGGGACACCACCGGCACCGCTGTGGTCAAGGCGCTCGCCGCGGAACGTCGCACCGGCGGGGCCGTGACGAGTGGCAACGCGCTGACGCTGGTGGTCGTCGTCGACGAACGGGACGTGCACGAGGCCGAAGAGGCAGCCACCCTCGCCGCCAGCAGGCACCCGATGCGCATGCTGATGGTGATCCGGCGCCACATCGACGCACCGGTGCCGCGGCTGGATGCCGAAGTGCAGATGGGCGGCCGGCTCGGTCCCGGTGAGGCGGTCGTCATGCGGATGCACGGGCGGCTGGCGCTGCACGCCGAGTCGGTCACGTTGCCGCTGCTCGCGCCGGATGCGCCGGTCGTCGCGTGGTGGCACGGTGCACCGCCCGACCGCATCTCCTACGATCCGTTGGGCGTGTTCGCCGACCGGCGGATCACCGACGTCTCGCGGGCTGACGACCGGGTCGCGGCCTTGCGGCAGCGGGCCGTCGATTTCGCACCCGGCGACACCGACCTGGCCTGGACCCGGATCACCGGCTGGCGGGCCGCGCTGGCCTCGGCGTTCGACGGCTGGCACGAAGGCGCCGCGTCGGCCGCGGTCGACGGCGATGACGCCGATCCGTCCGCGCAGCTTCTCGCCGGGTGGCTCGCTGCGCGCTTCGGGTTCTACGTCCCGGTCAACAAGACCGGCGGCGGTCCGATCGACCAGGTGCGCATCACCCTTACCGACGGTGCCGTTATTAGCGCCGACGAGGACTACGGGCGGCTCATCCTGCACCGCGAAGGCCAGCAGGACTCGGTCGCGCCGTTCCCCGAGCGGTCACTGGGCGAGCTGCTCGCCGAGGAGCTGCGCCGGCTGGACGCCGACCGGGTGTTCGCCGAGGCGCTCGGTGCCGTCAGCGGGCTGACCGGTCTGAGCGACCGTCCGAGTCAGCGGGTGCACATCTGGAATGACCCGGCCCTCGCGGATTCGCCGACGGCTGCCGCCACCTGATGGGAGCCGCCCCCGAAATCGTCGTTGCCCCGAACGCCACCCAGCTGGCCGATGATGTCGCGGCGCGGCTCGTTGCGGCGCTCGTGTCGGCGCAACAAGTACGGCCGCTTGCTCACCTCGTCGTGACCGGCGGCGGCATCCTCGAGCAGGTCATGCACGTGCTGCGCGACTTGCCGGCTCGCGACTCGATCGACTGGAACCGTGTCGCGGTGTGGTGGGGCGACGAACGGTACGTACCTTCCGACTCGGAGGACCGCAACGACAGGGCCGCGATGGCGGCCGTCTTCGACGCCCTACCCGTCGACCCCGCCAATGTGCATCCGATGCCCGCCTCGGACAGCGAGTACGGCGAGAATGCCGACGCGGCGGCCGAAGGGTATGCGTCCGCGCTCTCGGCGGCGGTTCCGGCCGGCCAGGGCGACGACGATGTGCCGCACTTCGACGTCATCCTGCTCGGCGTCGGACCGGACGGGCATTGCGCCTCACTGTTTCCGGAACATCCGGGCGTATACGAGCTCGACCGCTCGGTAATCGCCGTCCACAACTCGCCGAAGCCGCCCCCGACTCGGCTGTCGTTGACCTTCCGTTCGCTGGACGCGGCCAACGAGGTGTGGTTCATCGCGGCCGGAACCGGGAAGGCCGACGCGGTGATGATGGCGCTCTCCGGGGCCGGTCGGGTGCAGGTTCCGGCGGCCGGTCCGCGCGGACGGTACCGGACGCTGTGGCTGATCGATCGCGATGCGGCCTCACACTTGCCTGCGGATCTCTACCGTCCGCAGGCCTAACCCCGCGAGGCGAGGATTTGCAGTAGCGTCGTAGTCGGTTGGATGACCGGTCCACCGGCGCGGGAAGGGCAGTGCGGTGGTGGTTTGGTTGCTCGGTAGAACCCGCGTGGTTGCGGCAGTTGCGGTCACGATCGTCCTCGTGGCCGGGTGTAGCAGCTCCTCACCGTCCACGTCGACGACGAGCAGCAGCTCGGCACCGCCGACCACCTCATCGGCATCCAGCGCAACTCCGTCCGGCAGTGCCGCGTCATCGACGTCGTCCGGTCCCGAATCAGCGGCGGCCGCCCAGATCACCGCCGCCTGGACCGAGTTCTTCGATGGGGCCACCCCGGCCGCCCGCAAGGCGCAGCTGCTGGAGAACGGCCAGGTCTTCGCGCCGGTGATCGCCGGCCTCGCGGCCTCGCCGCTGGCCAAGTCGGCGAAGGCCACGGTATCCAACGTCGAGGTCACGTCCCCCGACAAGGCGACGGTCACCTACTCGGTCAGCATCGGCGGCCAGCCGGCGTTGACCAACCAGACCGGAACCGCGGTTCTCGTCGACAGCCAGTGGAAGGTGGGCGACGCCAGCTTCTGCCAGCTGCTGTCCTTGCAGGGAGCGGCTCCGGCCCTGTGCCGGACGTCCTCCACGGCGGCATCCTGACGATCTAGCCCCCATGGAGCCGACGCACTCCGTCACTAACGCCCCGGTCCTGCTGCAACGACGGGCGCTAGCGGCCCTGTGCGGCGTGCTGTTCTTGACCTTCCTCGACACCACGATCGTGGCGGTCGCTCTCGGCAGCGTGCAGGCGGACCTGCAGGTGGGTGTCGTCTCACTGCAATGGGTGGTCAGCGCCTACGCTCTGGTATTCGCCAGCCTGATGCTCCCCGCAGGCACGATCGCGGATCGGTGGGGCCGCAAGCGGGTGATGCTGATCGGCCTGGCCCTGTTCTGCGGGGCATCGGTGCTCGGCGCCGTGGCGCCAAACGTGGCTTTGTTGATCGCCGCTCGCGCGATCATGGGCGTCGGCGCGGCGTGCTGCGAACCGCAGACCCTCTCGGTGATCCGCCATCTGTACCCGAACCAGCGGACCCGATCGCGTGCGCTCGGTGTCTGGGCCGCCGTGTCCGGCCTGGCTCTGGCGGCCGGCCCGATCCTCGGTGGCGCGCTCGTCGGCATCGGCAGCTGGCGAACCGTGTTCTGGTTCAACCTCGTTCTCGGGATCATGCTGTTCGCCGCCGCGGCGCGCTTCGTTCCGGAGTCCGCCGATCCGCAAGCCGCCGACTTGGATCTACCTGGCTTCGCCCTGGCTGCCATCGGGCTGGGCTGCGGGATCTTCGCCGGGATCGCCGGCGAGGACGCCGGTTACCAGACGCCCTGGATCATCGGGCTCTTCGTGATCAGCGGCGCGGCCCTCATCGGCTTCGTGATCGTCGAGCAGCGCAGCCGAGCGCCCATGCTGGATCTTCGTTACGTGCGGGAACCGGCGGTAGGCGGGCCGTTGCTGGTCGCGTTCGCAACATACTTCGGCATCTTCGCGATCTTCTTCTTCACCGCGCTGTACCTGCAGGAGGTGGTGGGCTACTCGGGCTTCCGCACGGCGGCACAGTTCGCGCCCATGACGGTGGCGATGATCGTCGGATCGCTCCTCGCCGGCCGGTGGGTGGCTCGCGTCGGACCTCGAATACCCATGACGGTCGGCAGCATGCTGGCCGCCGCGGGCATCCTGCTCACGGAGCACTACCTCACGGCGGAGGGCAACTTCGGTCCGCTGGCCGCGGCGCTGGCCGTGGCCGGGATCGGATTCGGGGTGGCGGTCGTGCCGCTGACGTCCGCGGTGCTGAGCGCGATTCCCGCCGCCCAATCCGGGATGGCGGCGTCGGCGACCAACACCAGCCGGCAGCTCGGTGCGGTTGTGGGCGTCGTGGCTCTCGGCTCTCTCGTCAACGCCCACCTGACGTCGGATCTCACGAACCGGCTGGAAGCCTTGGGCATACCGGCTAACTTCCAGTCGATCGTGATCGCCGCGATCAAGGACGGCACGGTTCCGAGTGGTGGCAAATCAGCGGCCACTGCCGCGTACGGCCCGATCGTGAACCAGGTCCTGGACGCCGCCTACAGTGCGTTTCGGGCCGGTCTGACCTCGGCCTTGACGGTCTCCGCCCTGATGATCTTCGTGGCCGGGTTGATCGCCGCAGTGACGATCCGGCCGCGTTCCAGGGGCTCCGGGGGCGGCGTCGAAGGCGGCGAACCCGACCAGTCGGCCCGCGGCTCCGCGAACCGGTCGCGCTGGCGGGTTGCCAACCGAGCCCGGCAGCCCTAACCCCGGCGGCCGCTGCCCGAGCTGACCGGTGTCCCTTCCCGCGACCTCGTGGCACAGAAGGCCCCGGTTGAGCACCTCACCGGTCACACCCGCACCATGGCCGCGCGGGAAGCGACGCGACGAGCGGTCGGGTCGACGCCGAGGTGTGTCAGAACTCGCCGCGGCGGGCGCGCAGTTTCTGCAGCGCCTCTTCCAGGATCGCCGCGCCGTCCTCGTCGCTGCGGCGCTCTTTCACATAGGCGAGATGCGTCTTGTACGGCTCGTTGCGCGGCGCGTCCGGCGGACGCAGCGACTCCCGACCGGCCGGGTAGCCACACTGCGGACAATCCCACATGTCTGGCAAGGCAGCGTCCATCGCGAACGCCGGGCGAACCTCATGCCCGTTCGCACAGTAGAACGAGACGCGCCGGCGCGGCGCCGACTCACCTCGTTCGCGCTCCCCCATCGGCCCAGCCCCGACCCGACTTCCGCGGATCGCACTGCCACCAGACACGTCATCTCCTCCTGATCGCTGATCGGTGTTACGGCAAACCCTCGGTTTCGTTCACAACCTGAATGCGCTTACAGCCGACGGAACACGAGCAGTGCGGCGATGAGCCGCGTGGGTCACCCTCCTTGGTTCTTGTACAGCAGTCCCAATCCCACGATGCAGATCGCCCAAACCAAACCGGCGATGATCGTGATCCGGTCAAGATTTCGCTCGACGACCGACGAACCGGACAGGTTCGAGTAGAACGAACCGCCGAGCATCGAGGACAGGCCGCCGCCCTTCCCGCGGTGCAACAGCACCAGCACGATGAGCAGCAGGCTCACCAGAACGAGCAAGACGGACAACGCAAGAATCATGAACGGCGACCGGCTTCCGAGTGATCTCCGACGTCGCGGCGTCGAGGGACAAGGACCGGTTCAGGATACCTGCTGGTTCCGGCCCTCCAGCCGCTGCCGTCATCCCATGGCCGCCGCACAGATCGCGGCGAACTCCTCGGCGTCGAGGCTCGCGCCGCCGACGAGCGCGCCGTCGATGTTCGCCTGGACGAGCAGATCGCCCGCGTTCGACGCCTTGACCGAGCCGCCGTAGAGGATCCGAGTCCCGCCGGCGAGTTGCTTGGAGTAGATCTCGGCCAGCCGGGCCCGCAGCGAGGCGCACACCTGTTCTGCGTCCTCGGGCGTGGCCACCTGCCCGGTGCCAATGGCCCAGATCGGCTCGTAGGCCAGGACGACCGTCGATGCCTGCTCGGCGGTCAACCCCTTGAGGCCGCCGTCGAGTTGCGTGCGAACGTGCTCGAGGTACTGGCCGGCCGCACGTACCTCGAGCGCCTCGCCCACGCAGAGGATCGGTCGCAGGCCGTGGCGCAACGCGGCCTGCAGCTTCGCGTTCACGAGGACGTCATCCTCGGCGTGATACTGCCGACGCTCAGAGTGACCAACGATGACATACCGGCAACCGAGCTTGGCCAGCATGGGCCCGCTGATGTCCCCGGTGTAGGCCCCTGAGTCGTGGGGGGACAGGTCCTGGGCTCCGTAGCCGATGAGCAACTTGTCGCCGTCGACGAGCGTCTGCACGCTGCGGAGGTCGACGAAGGGCGGCAGGAGGACCACTTCGACCGCCGCGAGCTGGGCCGGGGTCAGGCTGAACGCGAGCTTCTGGGTTAGCGCGATCGCCTCGAGATGATTGAGATTCATCTTCCAATTGCCGGCGATCAGCGGCTGTCGATCCGTCACTGGTCAGATCCCGTCGAGGACGGCAATCCCGGGCAACGTCTTGCCCTCCAGGTACTCCAGCGATGCGCCGCCGCCCGTCGAGATGTGGCCGAACGCTTCGGGGTCGAGGCCGAGTACCCGAACGGCCGCCGCCGAATCACCGCCGCCGACGACGCTCAACCCCGAGCAGGCCGCGACCGCTTCGGCGACGCCCTTGGTGCCGGCCGCGAACGGCGCCACCTCGAACACGCCCATCGGCCCGTTCCAGAACACCGTCTGGGCGTCGGCCAGGACCGCGGAGAACGCAGCCACAGCCGCCGGGCCGATGTCCAGGCCCTTGGTGCCGGGTGGGATCTCGTCGGCCGCGACGACCTGGGTCTGCGCGTCACTGGACAGGTCGGCCGCCACCACGATGTCGGGCGGTAGCACGATCTTGCCGGCGGACCGTTCGAGCAGCATCCGGCAGGTCTCGACGTAGTCGTCCTCGAGCAGCGAATCGCCGACCTCGTGGCCCTGGGCCTTGAGGAAGGTGAAGCACATCCCACCACCGACGAGCAGCGAGTCGACCTTGGGTAACAGCGAGTCGATCACCGCCAGCTTGTCGCTCACCTTGCTGCCGCCGAGGACCACCACGTAGGGCCGCTTCGGATCTCCGGTCAGCTGCTGCAGTACCCCGACCTCGTCGCGCACCAGGTCGCCGCAGTAGTGCGGGAGAAGCTTGGCCACGTCATAGACCGACGCGTGCTTGCGATGCACGGCACCGAAGGCGTCGTCCACGTAGGCGCCGCCGTCGTCCTCGCCGCCGGTCAGCAGAGCCAGGCAACGGGCGAAACGCTGCCGCTCCACCTTGTCCTTGCTCGTCTCCTCCGGGTTGAACCGCACGTTCTCCAGCAGCAGCAGTTCGCCGTCCTCCAGGTCGGAAGCCAGCAGGCGGGCGCTCTCACCGACGGTGTCCAGCGCAAGATCCACCGGCCGGCCCAGCAGGGCCGCGAGCCGGTCGGCGACCGGACTGAGCGAATAGCGCGGGTCCGGCTCGCCCTTGGGTCGGCCGAGGTGCGCCGCGACGATGACGCGGGCGCCATGGTCGAGCAGCCTCGTCAGCACCGGCAACGAGGCGCGGATGCGCCCGTCGTCGGTCACCCTCGCCCGGTCTCCCTCGTACGCCAGCGGCACGTTCAAATCGCTGCGGACGAGAACCCGGCGCCCGCGAACCCCAACTCGGACCAGATCGTCGACGGTTCGCATCGGCCGCCTCAGAGAGCGGTTCCGACGTAGAGCGTGAGATCAGCGAGCCGGTTCGAGTAACCCCACTCGTTGTCGTACCAGCCGACCACCTTCACCTGGTTGCCGATCACCTTCGTCAGCCCGGCGTCGAAGATGCAGGACGCGGAGTCGCTGACGATGTCAGTCGAAACGATGGGATCCTCGGTGTAGGTCAGGATGCCCTTGAACGGGCCGTCGGCGGCGGCCTGGTAGGCGGCATTGACCTCGTCGGCCGAGGTCTCGCGGGATGTGGTGACCGTCAGGTCGGTCGCCGAGCCGGTCGGCACCGGTACCCGCAGCGCATAGCCGTCGAGCTTGCCCTTCAGCTGCGGCAGGACGAGACCGATCGCCTTGGCCGCGCCGGTGGACGTGGGGACGATGTTCAGCGCCGCGGCCCGAGCGCGCCGCAGGTCCTTGTGCGGGCCGTCCTGCAGGTTCTGGTCCTGCGTGTACGCGTGGATCGTGGTCATCAGGCCACGCTCGATGCCGATGGCGTCGTCCAGAACCTTCGCGAGCGGCCCCAGGCAGTTCGTGGTGCAGGACGCGTTGGAGATGATGGTGTGCTTGCTGCTGTCGTAGGTCCCCTCGTTCACTCCCATGACGATCGTGACGTCCTCGTCGGTGGCAGGTGCGGAGATGATGACCTTCTTGGCGCCAGCGTCGACATGCTTGCGGGCGGCGGCCGCCGTGGTGAACAGGCCCGTCGACTCGATGACGACGTCGACACCGAGGTCGGCCCAGGGCAGCGCGGCCGGATCGCGTTCGGCGAGGATTTTCAACGTGCGATCGCCGACCTGGATGCCGTCTTCGGTCGCCCGCACCGGCTCGGGGTAGCGGCCCAGGATGCTGTCGTACTTCAGCAGATGCGCCATCGTCGCCACATCGCCGAGATCGTTGGCGGCAACGATGTCGAGATCGGCTCCGGACGCTTGCACGGCGCGAAAGAAGTTCCGGCCGATCCGGCCGAATCCGTTGATGCCCACACGAACGGTCACTGCTTCGGCTCCTTGGTACGTGGCTTTGGGTTCTCGTTGGCGGGGCGACGCACCGCCCGTCTCCCCAAACCCTAGCCGGTTCGGGGCCTACGCTCCGAACGCGCTGAAGCTACCCTCCGGTAACTCGTTTCCGTTTCTTCGTCGTCATCGGTGAGCTATCCCACGCCTGATCGGTGAGAGACGTTGGGTCGGCCGGAAAGGGGCCGGCCGAAATGGCCAAGGCCGAACGCGGTTTGCCGCCTTATTGCGCGAGCATCTCCGCGGTCACGACGGATTCGGTATCCGGCAGGCCGAGCTCGGCGGCCCGCTTGTCGGCCATTGCGAGCAGGCGCCGGATCCGGCCGGCCACCGCATCCTTGGTCATCGGCGGGTCCGAGCGGGTCCCCAGCTCCTCCAACGAGGCCTGCTTGTACTCCAGCCGCAGCCGCCCGGCCTGCAGCAGGTGATCCGGAGCGTCGTCGCCCAGGATTTCCATCGCTCGCTCGACTCGAGCCCCGGCGGCCACCGCGGCCCGGGCCGAACGACGTAGGTTCGCGTCGTCGAAGTTGGCCAGCCGGTTCGCGGTTGCCCGCACCTCGCGCCGCAGCCGGCGTTCCTCCCACACCAGCACGCTCTCGTGCGCGCCGATACGAGTGAGCAGCGCCCCGATCGCGTCACCGTCCCGGACGACGACACGGTCCGAGCCGCGCACCTCGCGCGCCTTGGACGCCACGCCCAGCCGGCGACCCACGCCGACCAGGGCGAGCGCCGCCTCGGTCGACGGGCAGGTGATCTCCAGCGAGCAGGCCCGGCCCGGCTCGGTGAGCGAGCCATGGGCCAGAAACGCGCCCCGCCAGGCCGCTTCCGCGTCGCCGATGCCGCCGGCCACCACATGGTGCGGAAGACCGCGCACCGGACGGCCCCGGAGGTCGACGAGGCCCGATTGCCGAGCCAGCCCCTCACCGTCCTTTGTCACCCGGACCAGATACCGGCTCGTCCGATGCAGCCCGCTGCTCGCGACGATCTGGACCTCCGAACCGTGCCCGAAGACCTCGGCGATCTCCTTGCGCAACCGGCGGGCGACCGATCCGGTATCGAGCTCCGCCTCGACGACGATGTGACCACCGACGAGATGCAAGGCGCCGGCGAACCGCAGCATGGTGGCGATCTCAGCCCGGCGGGCGCTCGGTCTCGTCACCGTGATCCGGCTGAGCTCGTCCTTGACCGCGGCGGTCATCGCCATTGCGAACCCTCCTCCGTCGCCTCGACCTCGGTCGCCTGCAGTGCGCGCCGATACGCGGCAGCCAGCCTCGTGGAATCGTGCCGGGCCGCGCTGTCGTCCGCTGCGACCTCTGACAGTACGAGACGCGCGCCGATGCCGCGCGCGAACTGGCGCAGTCCCTGGGGATCCGGCACCGAATCGACGTCCGCGACAACGGCATCGATCCGCAGGCCGCCGTGATCGCGGGCATGGTCCTGCAGCACGCGCAACAGCTCCTCCGGCGAGAAATCCGGAGTCTCACCCGCCTGCGGCACCAGGTTGACCGTCACCACCACCGTCGCCCGAGTCGTCGCGATGGCGTGTCCCAGTTCCCGCAACAGCAGATGGGGAATGACGCTTGTGAACCATGATCCGGGGCCTAGTACGACCACATCCGACTCCCGCACCGCGTCGACCGCCGCCGCGCACGCGGGCGCTCCCGGAGGCAACAGGCGGATGCCGCGCACCCGGCCCGGGGTGGCCGCGATCGAGGACTGGCCGCGAATCCTCCGAACGCGAGCGGGATCGTCCGGGTCCAGCCGGTCGACATCGGCGACCAGATCGAGCGGAACCGGGCTCATGGGCAGCACCCGGCCGACGGCACCGACGAGATCGGCAACGATCGCCAAGGCCGCGAGGGGATCCTGCAGCTGGTCCATCAGACCGGTGATGAGCAGGTTGCCGACCGGATGTCCGGCGAGAGCGCCACTGCCACCGAAGCGATGCTGGAGCAGGCGGGACCACATCGCCTCGTCGGGTGTGAGTCCGGCTAACGCGGTCAGGGCCATCCGCAGGTCGCCGGGCGGGAGCAACCCCAGCTCGTTGCGGATGCGGCCGGACGACCCCCCGTCGTCGGCGACGGTGACAATGGCCGTCAGCTCGCTGGTGAGCTGCCGCAGCGCGGACAGTGAGGCGTGCAACCCATGCCCCCCACCCAACGCCACCGCGCGCAGGCGACTGTTATTCACGGCCGAGGTCCCGGTTGACGACGGTGGCTCGGACACCCATGGCCGACAACCGGTCGGCGAGCTGCCGGGCCATCACCACCGAGCGATGCTTGCCTCCGGTGCAACCGATCGCGAGCGTCAGATAGTGCTTGCCCTCCCGCCGGTAGCCGGCCCCGATGATCTCCAGGATCTCCGCGTACCGGTCCACGAACTCGACGGCTCCCTGCTGGGCCAGGACGTAGTCGCGCACCTCGACGTCGTCGCCGGTGAGCTCGCGCAGCTCAGGGATCCAGAACGGGTTGGGTAGAAAGCGCACGTCCACGACCAGATCCGCGTCGACCGGGAGGCCGTACTTGTACCCGAACGACACCACAGTTGCCCGCAACGGCTGGGCCCCGCCCAGCTCTCCCCCGGTGGCGAACGCCCGCTCGATCTCCCGGCGCAGATCGTGTACCGATCGATCGCTGGTGTCGACCACGAGATCCGCCTCGCCGCGCAGCCCAGCCAATAGTCGCCGCTCGGCCGCGATGCCGTCGGTCAGCCGACCGTCGCCCTGCAGGGGATGGGCGCGCCGGTTGCTCTCGAACCGCCGTACGAGCACCTCGTCCCGCGCCTCCAAGAACAGCACGCGAGGGCGCATGCCCTTCGTCGCGAGGTCGAGGATCACACCGCGCAGGTCGGACGAAAAGGCCCGGCTGCGCACGTCCATGACGACGGCGATGCGCGTCACCGCGCCCTGCGTCCGGCTGCCCAACTCGACCATGGTCGCTACCAGCTCCGGCGGCAGGTTGTCGACCACGAAGTAGCCAAGATCCTCCAGGCACTTCGCCGCAGTACTCCGGCCGGCTCCGGACAAGCCAGTGACCACGACCGTGTCGAGCGCGCCGCGTTCGTCGATCGGATCTGCGCGTTGGTCCGAGCGGTTGGTCACAGTGAGCCCCCCGAGCGCTCGCGGACTGATCGCTAGCGGGTACAGGATCGCAGCCGTCAGCCGCCGCCGTCACCGGTATCGTCCACCTGCTCGATCTCTAGCACTTCCCCGGTCGTGACATTGACCGCCGGCTCCCGGCTCTCGCGATCGGCAGCGAGGGCCGCCCGAATGGCCTCGGCGGTCTGCGGCCCGATGCCGGGAACAGCGAGCAAGTCCGCCATCGACGCCGCCCGCAGCCGTTTGAGCGACCCGAATCGCGCGACGAGGGCCTTGCGTCGGGTCTCACCCAGACCGGGGATGCCGTCCAGTACCGACATCGTCATCGCTTTGGAGCGCCGTTGGCGATGGAAGGTGATGGCGAAGCGGTGCGCCTCGTCCCGGACCCGTTGCAGGAGATACAACCCTTCCGAGCTGCGGGGCAGGATCACCGGGTAGTGCTCCCCCGGCAGCCACACCTCCTCCAGCCGCTTGGCCAACCCGATCAGCGCGACGTCGTCGACGCCGAGATCGTCGAGCACGGCCTGCGTCGCCGCGACCTGCGGCGCGCCGCCGTCGACCACGACGAGATTCGGTGGGTAGGCGAACTTGCGCGGCCGGCCGGTCTCCGGGTCGATGCCGCCCCGAGCCTCCGCGTCCGGGGCCGCGGCATCCAGCGCGCCGACCGCCACCTGCGCGTCGAGATATCGGGCGAACCGCCGGCGAACCGCCTCGGCGATCCAGTCGGTGTCGCCTCCTCCGGCGCGCATCGCAAAGCGCCGATACTCGCTCTTTCGGGCCAGGCCGTCCTCGAACACGACCATGCTGGCGACCACGTTGGTGCCCTGCACATGGCTGACGTCGAAGCATTCGATGCGCAGCGGGGCCTCGGCCAGACCGAGCGCATCCTGCAGCTCGCTGAGCGCCTGCGACCGAGCGGTCAGATCCGACGCGCGACGAAGCTTGTGCTGGGCGAAGGCTTGGGCCGCGTTGCGCGCCACCGTCTCCATCAACGCCCGCTTGTCGCCGCGCTGGGGAACGCGTAGTGACACCCGGCTGCCTCGCTCCGCCGACAGCCATTCGGCCAGCACGTCGGCGTTGGCCGGCAGCTGCGGCACCAGGATCTCCCGGGGAACCCCCGCGCCGTCCAGGCCACCGCCCTCGCCGTCGGCCGAGCCCCCGTAGAACTGCGTGACGAACTGCTCGACCAGCTCCGGCAGGCCCGCCGTTCCATCGACGGTCGCGGCCTTGTCGATCGTCCAGCCCCGTTCCCCCCGTACCCGTCCACCGCGCACGTGGAACACCTGGACCGCCGCCTCGAGATCATCCTGCGCGAACGCCACGACATCGGCATCGGTGCCGTCGGCGAAGACGACCGCCTGCTTCTCCATGGCCCGGCGCAGTGCGTCCAGGTCGTCACGGAGCCGGGCGGCGCGCTCGAACTCCAGCTGCGCGCTCGCCTCGGCCATCTGCCGCTGGAGCCGCCTGATCATGACGTCGGTCTTGCCGGCCATGAAGTCGCAGAAGTCGTCGACGATGCGACGATGCTCGTCCGCACTCACCCGGCCCACGCAGGGCGCGCTGCACTTGCCGATGTAGCCGAGCAGGCAGGGCCGGCCGATCTGACCGGCCCGCTTGAATACCCCGGCCGAACAGGTCCGGGCCGGGAAGACGCGAAGCAGCAGATCCAGCGTCTCCCGGATGGCCCACGCGTGCGAATACGGCCCGAAGTACCGCACTCCCTTGCGCTTCGGTCCGCGCATCACCTGCAGCCGCGGGTACTCCTCGTACAGGGTGACCGCCAGCGACGGGTAGGACTTGTCGTCGCGATAGCGCACGTTGAAACGAGGATCGAACTCCTTGATCCAGGTGTACTCGAGCTGAAGCGCCTCGACCTCGGTCTGTACGACCGTCCACTCGACGCTGGCCGCGGTCGTCACCATCTGCCGAGTGCGCGGGTGCAGCGCCGCCATGTCCGCGAAGTAGGAATTCAGCCGCTGCCGAAGGCTCTTCGCCTTTCCCACGTAGATGACCCGCCCGCGGGCGTCGCGGAACCGATAGACCCCGGCATCGACCGGAATCGTGCCTGGCGCCGGGCGGTACGTAGACGGATCAGGCACAGTTCGAGCCTAGGGCGTGTCCGGCGTACCGACCGATCTCGTCGAGCAACGCCTGCTGACCGGCGGCATCCAGGAACGACGCGCGCACGGCGGCCCGGGCCAGGTCAGCCACACCGGATTCATCGAGCCCGAGCAGCTCGGCCGCCACCTCGTACTCCCGATTCAGCGTCGTCGAGAACATCGGTGGGTCGTCGGAGTTGATCGTCACCGGTATCCCGGCGGCAACGAGGGCCGGCAGCGGGTGTTCCGCCAGGGACGGGACCGAGCGGGTGCAGACGTTGGAGGTCGGGCACACCTCCAGCGGTATGCGGTGCTCGGCAAGGTAGCCGAGCAGTTCAGGATCGCGCGCGGCCGCGATGCCGTGCCCGATCCGCTCGGCGCCGAGATGGTGGAGCGCATCCCAGACCGTCTCGGGACCGGTCGACTCCCCGGCATGGGGCACGCTGTGCAACCCGGCCGCGCGGGCCTGGGCGAAGTACGGCGCGAACTGCTCGCGCCCGACGCCCACCTCCGGGCCGCCCAGCCCGAAACTGACCAGCCCGTCCGGCTGGTTGCGCAACGCGGCGGCCACGGTGACCTCGGCCGAGGCCAAGCCGGCTTCCCCGGGGATGTCGAAGCACCATCGCAGGACCACCCCGTAGTCGGCCTCGGCCCGGACCCGAGCGTCCTCGATGGCCTCACAGAACGCGGGGGCCGCGATGCCGCGGCGGATGGAGGAATACGGCGTCACGGTCAGCTCCGCGTACCGGACCTGCTGGGCCGCCAGCTCCTGGGCCACCTCGTAGGTGAGCGTCCACACGTCCTGCGGATCGCGAATCAGGTCGACGACCGACAGGTAGACCTCGACGAAGTGCGCGAAATCCCGGAAGACGAAGTACTCGGCGAGTCGGTCCGGGTCGGCCGGCACCGGAGTCGATCCGGCGTGCCGCGCGGCCAGGTCGGCAACGATCCGCGGCGAGGCGGACCCGACGTGATGCACGTGCAGCTCGGCCTTGGGCAGGCCCGCGATGAAGCGAGCGAGCTCGCTCACCGCCGGGTACGTGGCGAGGTCCGGGCCGCAGCGGAGCTCACCGCACCCCGGCGGCGGGGCGCCGGAGTGGGACGGTCCGGTCCGTCGAGCACGCGCCGCAGGAAGCGACCGGTGTAGGACGCCGGCTCGGCTGCCACCTGCTCCGGCGTGCCCATCGCCACGACCCGTCCGCCCTCGGACCCGCCTTCCGGGCCCAGGTCGACGACCCAGTCCGCGGTCTTGATCACGTCCAGGTTGTGCTCGATGACCAGCACGGTGTTGCCCTTGTCGACGAGCGACTGCAACACCCCGAGCAGCTTGTTCACGTCCTCGAAGTGCAACCCGGTGGTCGGCTCGTCCAGCACGTAGATCGTCCGCCCGGTCGAACGCTTCTGCAGCTCCGAGGCCAGCTTCACCCGCTGGGCCTCGCCGCCCGACAGCGTCGGCGCCGGTTGGCCGAGCCGGACGTAGCCGAGCCCGACGTCGACCAGGGTGTCGAGGTGGCGGGCGATCTTGCTGATCGGCCGGAAGAACTCGGCCGCCTCGTCGATGGGCATCTCCAGGACCTCAGAGATCGTCTTGCCCTTGTAGTGCACCTCGAGGGTCTCTCGGTTGTACCGGGCGCCCTTGCAGACCTCGCACGGCACGTAGACGTCCGGGAGGAAGTTCATCTCGATCTTGATCGTGCCGTCGCCCGCACAGTTCTCGCACCGGCCGCCCTTGACGTTGAAGGAGAATCGGCCCTGCTGGTAGCCGCGGATCTTGGCCTCGGTGGTCTCCGCGAACAGCCGGCGGATGTGGTCGAAAACGCCCGTGTAGGTGGCCGGGTTGGATCGCGGGGTCCGGCCGATCGGCGACTGGTCGACGCCGACGACCTTGTCCAGCTGCTCGATGCCGCGCACCCGCTTGTGCCGCCCCGGCGGCAGCTTGGCTCCGTTGATCTTGTTGGCCAGCGCCGTGTAGAGAATGTCGTTGACCAGCGTCGACTTGCCGGATCCGCTCACTCCGGTGATCGCGACGAAGCAGCCCAGCGGGAACGCCACGTCGATGTTGCGCAGGTTGTGTTCGCGGGCGCCTTCGACGACCACCTCCTTGCCCCGCTGGCGCGGCCGACGGATGAGGGGTACGGCGATGCTGCGACGACCGGAGAGATAGGCACCGGTCAGCGATTCCTTGGACGCGAGCAGGTCCGACACGGAGCCGGAGACCACGATGTTTCCGCCTTGCTCGCCGGCTAGCGGACCGATGTCGACCACCCAGTCCGCGGTCCGGATGGTGTCCTCGTCGTGCTCGACCACGATGAGGGTGTTGCCGATGTCTCGCAGCCGCAGCAGCGTCTCGATCAGCCGATGGTTGTCCCGCTGATGCAGGCCGATCGACGGCTCGTCGAGAACGTACAGCACGCCGACCAGGCCGGAGCCGATCTGCGTGGCGAGCCGGATCCGCTGCGCCTCGCCGCCGGCGAGCGTGGCCGCGGCCCGGTCGAGGGACAGGTAGTCGAGCCCGACGTCGACCAGGAACCCCAGCCGGGACTGCACCTCCTTCAGGACCCGCTCGGCGATGAACTGCTCCCGATCGGTGAGCCGAATATCCCGGAGAAACTCGGCCGCCTCGCCGATGGACAACGCCGCCACCTCGGCGATCGACCGGTCCGCGATCGTCACCGCCAGGATCTCCGGCTTCAGCCGGGTGCCCTGGCAGGCCGGGCAGGGCACCTCCCGCATGTAGCCCTCGTATTTCTCGCGGGAGTAGTCGCTGTCGGTCTCCGCGTGCCGGCGCTCGATCCACGGGACGACACCCTCGTAGCTCGCGTAGTACGAGCGATCACGGCCGTATCGATTGCGGTACCGCACGTGCACCTGCTCGTCCAGGCCATGCAGGACGGCCTTCTGGGCTCGCGCCGGGAGCCGCTCCCACGGCGTGTCCAGGTCGAAGCCCTCGGCGTCGGCCACTCCTTGCAGCAGCCGCAGGAAGTACTCGCTGGTCTGTCCGCCGGCCCAGGGCGCGATCGCCCCGTCGCTCAGGGTGGCCTCCGGGTCGGGAACGACGAGCTCCGGGTCGACCTCTTTCCGCGTCCCGATCCCGGTGCAGACCGGGCAGGCACCGAACGGTGAGTTGAACGAGAACGACCGCGGTTCGAGCTCGTCGATGGCCAGCGGGTGATCGTTCGGGCAGGCCAGCCGCTCGGAGTAGCGGCGTTCGCGATGCGGGTCCGTGTCAGGCAGGTCGATGAAGTCGAGAACGATCAGGCCGCCGGCCAGGCCGAGTGCTGTCTCGACCGAGTCGGTGATCCGCTGCTTGCTGGTCGCCTTGGCCGTGAGCCGGTCGACGACGGCCTCGATGGTGTGCTTCTCCTGCTTCTTCAGCCGGGGCGGGTCGGTGAGCGAGTGCACGACGCCGTCCACCCGGACCCGCGAGTACCCCTTGATCTGCAGATCGGTGAACAGGTCGACGTACTCGCCCTTCCGCTCCCGGATCACCGGAGCGAGGATCTGGAACCGCGTCCCCTCCGGCATCTCGAGAATGCGATCGACGATCTGCTGCGGGGTCTGCTTGGTGATCGGCTCACCGCAGATCGGGCAGTGCGGCCGCCCGATACGGGCGTAGAGCAGCCGGAGGTAGTCGTAGACCTCGGTGATCGTGCCGACCGTCGAGCGGGGGTTGCGGCTCGTCGACTTCTGATCGATCGACACCGCCGGGGACAGACCCTCGATGAAGTCCACGTCGGGCTTGTCCATCTGCCCCAGGAACTGCCTCGCGTACGCGGACAGCGACTCCACGTAGCGACGCTGGCCCTCGGCGAAGATCGTGTCGAACGCGAGGCTCGACTTGCCGGAGCCGGACAGGCCGGTGAAGACGATCAGCGCGTCGCGCGGCAGCTCGACGTGAATGTCCTTCAGGTTGTGCTCACGAGCACCCCGAACGATCAGCTGGTCAGCCACGGTCTTCTCTCGGTCTGGCAGGCACACGGCGGCACGCCCGCGACAGGCGGGCCTATTGAGCGTAACGATCGGCACCGACATCGCCATTCCGGTCGCCCAGTCGGCCGCCCGGTCGGCCTCGGTAGGCATATCTCGCGGTTCCGGCAGCGGAATCTGCATACGTTCGGAGGTCTGGGGACCGGATCAGGCCAGGCGCCAGTCCACGGCGTGAGCGCCCGCGCCGGCCAGCAGCTCATTGGTCCGGCTGAACGGCCGCGAGCCGAAGAAGCCGCGATCGGCCGACATCGGGCTCGGGTGCGCCGATTCGATCCGGGGCACGTCGCCGAGCAGGGGCCGCAACGTCTGCGCGTCCCGTCCCCAGAGGATGGCGACCAGCGGGGTGCCGCGCGCGACCAGGGCCCGGATGGCCTGGTCCGTCACCGTCTCCCACCCCTTCCCGCGGTGGGAGGCAGGGCGGCCCGGGGCGACGGTGAGCACCCGATTGAGCAACAGCACCCCGTGCGCGGCCCACGGCGATAAATCGCCGTTGCTCGGGGTGGGCAAGTCGAGATCCGCGTGCAGCTCCCGGTAGATGTTCTGCAGGCTGCGCGGCACCGGCCGGACACCGGGTGGAACCGAGAAGGACAGCCCGACCGGATGGCCGGGCGTCGGGTACGGATCCTGCCCGACGATCAGCACCCGCACCGCGGCGAACGGTTGGGTGAACGCGCGCAGCACGTTCGCTCCCGCCGGCAGGTAGGTCCGTCCGGCCGCCACCTCGGCGCGCAGGAAGTCGCCCATCACCGCGATCTGCGCAGCCACCGGGGTCAGCGCTTGCGCCCACTCGGCCTCGACGATCTCCTCGAGCGGGCGCGGGGGCACGGCCGACACCATAGTCACGGCCGCGTCCGCCCGTACGTGGGAGGCACCCGATACGGCGAGCTCGCCGAAATCCGGTTGCGGAGGCCGCGATCGATCCGGACCATTGTCGACTGAGAGGCAGACCCGTAGCGGCCTGCTCGGACGGAGAGGAGGAGCCCTGTGTCGATGAATGTCGCCCGGGTGCGTTCCGCCACCCGTCCACTGTCGCGCTGAGCGCCGCTTCGATCCGCGGCGGGCGCGGCCCTGCCGAGGAGAACCTCCAGTGCATCTGCTCGACCGTGACGACGATCGCCCGTATTCCACCTGGGACGTCGCCACCCACGGCCCCGACCCGCGACCGGGCTGGGTCGTCACCGACCTGTCCGCGCTCGACACCGAGCTCGGCCTCCTCAAGACCGGCAAGGAGGCTGACGTCCACCTGGTCCACCGGGGTATGCCGGATACGCCGGGCACCCTGCTCGCGGCCAAACGGTATCGGTCGGCCGAGCGTCGCATGTTCCACCGTGACGCCGGCTACACCGACGGCCGCCGAGTGCGCCGCAGCCGTGAGACCCGCGCGATGGCCCGCCGCACCGAGTTCGGACGCGAACTCCTGGCGGGGCAGTGGGCGGCCGCGGAATTTGCCGCGCTGAGCGCCCTCTGGCCGGTCGAGGCACCTGTCCCCTACCCGGTCCAGCTCAGCGGAACCGAGCTGATGCTCGAGTTCATCGGCGAGGCCGACGGCATAGCGGCGCCCCGACTCGCGCAGTACCGGATCGCCGGTCCGGAGGCGGCGGCCGATCTCTACGAGCAGTGCCGGGCGGCCATGCACGTCCTCGCGCGCGCTGGCTACGCTCACGGCGACCTGTCGGCGTTCAACCTGCTGGTGCACCACGAGCGGCTGGTCATGATCGACCTGCCGCAGATTGTGGACATCGCCGCCAACCCCCAGGGGGCGACGTATTTGCATCGGGACTGCCTGAACGTCTGCCGGTGGTTTGCCGCCCACGGCGTCGCCGCCGAGGTGACCGACCCTGACCTGCTGTTGGGCGACCTGATGGCCGAGGCGGTCGGGAGCTGGTGAGACTCAGAGCCGGCGGCTGGGCTCGGCGCAGGGCGGGAGTTCCTAGTGGCGGAGGCTCGTAACCTGCCGGCCATATCGGTCGCCTAGCGTGGCTCCCGTTTGCCGGACAACCCGATCAGGCATGGGAGGGCGGCCTCGTAGGCTGAACCGGTCATGGCCGACTACACCCTCACGACCCTCGGTTCGGCGACCGAGCTGCTGGATCTCCCGTTCGATCAGCCCCTTGCGGACTGGGACGATCCCCGGATCGTCCGGGTACCTCGCGGCATCTCTCGGCACGTGGTTCGGTTCATCCGGGCGCACAACCAGATCTTTGCGATCAAGGAGGCCACCGATCGCTTCGTCCTGCGGGAGCACCGCCTGCTGCGCGAGCTGGCCGAACGCAGCGTTCCGGTCGTGGAGGCGTTCGGCACGGTGGTCGACCGGGCCGCGCCGGAGGGCGGCGAGCTCGGCGGCCTGTTGATCACCCGGCACCTGCCGTTCTCCCTGCCCTACCGGTCACTGTTCACCGGTCGGGGCATGCCCGATCTGCGCTCTCGCCTGCTGGACTCGCTGGCCGAGCTATTCGTGCGGCTGCATCTCGCCGGCTTCTACTGGGGCGATTGCTCGCTGTCGAACACGCTGTTCCGTCGCGACGCCGGCGCGCTCGCCGCATACCTCGTGGACGCCGAGACCGGGGAGCTGCACGAGCGGCTGTCCCAGGGTCAGCGCAACTACGACATCACGATCGCCACGGAGAACATCGCAGGTGAGTTGTTCGACCTGCAGGCCTCGGGAAACTTCGCCGAGGACGTCGACCCGGTCGAGACCGCCATGGCGCTGGCCCCCCAGTACGAGAACCTGTGGGCCGAGCTGACCAGCGACGAGATCGTCGGGCGGGACGAGAGCTACCGCATCGACCACCGGATCAAGCGCCTGAACCGACTCGGGTTCGACGTCTCGGAGCTGGAGATCAGCTCGGTCGACGGCGGAAGCAAGCTGCGCTTCCACACCCAGGTCGTGGACCCGGGTCATCATCAGCGGCGGCTGTTCGAGCTGAGCGGCCTTCGGGTGCAGGAGAACCAGGCCCGCAGCTTGCTGGCCGATCTGGCCCGATTCCGGGCCAAGTGGGCCGATGGGCTGGGGCGCGAGGTCTGGGAGGACCTGGCCGCCCGACGCTGGCTGGACGAGAAGTTCTACGGCACCCTCGACCGGGTGCCGTCAGAGCTGCGGGGCAAGCTGCCGGACGCGGAGCTGTTCCACGAGATCAACGAGCATCGGTGGTTCCTGTCCGAGGCGCGCGGCGTCGACGTCGGACGGGACGAAGCCGTCAACTCCTACGTGCAGAACGTCCTGCGCTTCGTGCCGGAAGCGAAGGTCGAGGTGCTGACCGGGCCGCCGACCGAGGAGATTCCGGCCGTCGTCGACTAACCTCTATCGTCTTCGATCATGACTGATTACACCGGCCAGGTCTCCGTGGGCGGTCCCATGGACGTCCGACGCCTCCCGGCGCTGACCATCGGCAAACTGGCCGTCGGATACCTGTCGAACAACGTCTACCTGCTCCGGTGCACCGCATCCGGCGAAGGCCTGCTCATCGACGCCGCCGACGAGGCGCCCCGGGTGCGGGAGATGGTGACCTTCGAGGGACCACCGGTGTCGGCCATCCTGACCACCCATCGGCACGCGGACCACTGGCAGGCGCTCGCCGCCATTGCCGCGGAGGCGGGAGCGGCGGTGTACGCAGGCGACGCCGATGCGGACGCCTTGCCCGTTGCCGTCGACGAGCGCCTGCAGCACGGCGACACGTTCACTGTCGGCGAGCTGACGCTCGAGGTGATCGCCCTTCGCGGGCACACGCCCGGATCGGTCGCCGTCCTGTATCGCGACCCGGCCGGCATCCCGCACCTGTTCACCGGCGACAGCTTGTTCCCGGGCGGCGTGGGCAAGACGACCTCGCCACAGGATTTCCGGTCCCTCATCGACGACGTGGAGCATCGGGTGTTCGATGTGCTGCCCGACGACACGTGGGTCTACCCCGGGCACGGCGACGACACCACCCTGGGCGCCGAGCGTCCTCACCTCGGCGAATGGCGGGAACGGGGCTGGTAGCGCTTCTGACATTGCGGCGTGATCTTGGACTTGCAGCTCTCCGAGGTCGATAAGTCCAAGATCACCGCCCAGGCCAGTCACCGCCCGGGCCAGTCACCGCCGGGCCCGTCGTAGGACGTGCGCTGCCGTGGCAGTGACGCGGGTCATCGTCATCCCGGCTAGAACCGTACCCTCTCAGAGCGTAAGGTTAGTTTAGCTAACGAACTGAGCAAGGAGACCGGGTGGCGTCGAGTATCGGGACGATCGCATCGCGATTCAGCTTCGACCGAGATCATCCGCACTACAAGTGGATCGCTCTGTCGAACACGACGCTCGGCGTGCTGATGGCCACCATCAACGCCTCGATCGTGATCATCTCGCTGCCGGACATCTTCCGGGGGCTCAAGCTCGACCCCCTATCGCCCGGAAACGTCAGCTACCTGCTCTGGATGCTGATGGGCTTCCTGCTGGTCACCGCCGTGCTGGTCGTCACGCTCGGCCGCCTCGGTGACATCTACGGACGGGTGCGCATCTACAACCTCGGCTTCGTGGTGTTCACGATCGGATCGGTCGCCCTGGCGGTCGACCCGCTCACCGGCGGGTCGGGCGCGCTCTGGCTGATCCTCTGGCGGATCGTCCAAGGGGTCGGCGCCGCCATGCTGTTCGCCAACGCGACGGCGATCCTCACCGACGCCTTTCCCGCCAACCGACGAGGGTTCGCCCTCGGCATCAACCAGGTGGCGGCCATCGCCGGGTCGTTCATCGGCCTGATCCTGGGCGGCCTGTTCGCTCCCATCGACTGGCGGTTGGTCTTCTTCATCTCGGTCCCGTTCGGCCTGCTCGGCACGATCTGGTCGTATCACAGCCTGCGCGAGACCAGCGCCCGGACGCCGGCATCGATCGACTGGGTCGGCAACGTGCTGTTCGCGGGCGGCCTCACTGCGCTGCTCGCGGCGATCACGTACGGCATCCAGCCCTACGGCGGCCACAACATGGGCTGGACAAACCCCTGGGTCCTGAGCGGATTGTTCGGCGGAGCGGCCGTGCTGATCGCATTCTGCGTCTACGAAATCCGCATCCCGGACCCGATGTTCAACATGTCGTTGTTCCGCATCAAGGCATTCTCGGCCGGCAATTTCGCCGGGCTGCTGGCATCGGTGAGCCGAGGCGGCTTGCAGTTCATGCTCATCATCTGGTTGCAGGGCATCTGGCTGCCACTGCACGGGTACAGCTTCGACCGGACGCCGTTGTGGGCCGGCATCTACCTGCTGCCACTCACCGTCTCGTTCCTGGTGGCCGGCCCCATCTCCGGCTACTACTCGGATCGATTCGGCGCCCGGGCCTTCGCCACCGGCGGCCTCGTGATCGTGGCGGTGAGCTTCCTCGGGCTGATGCTCCTTCCGACCGACTTCAACTACTGGGCGTTTGCCGGCCTCTTGGTGCTGAACGGCATCGGCTCCGGACTGTTCTCGTCGCCGAACACAACGGCGATCATGAACAGCGTCCCGGCCAACAGCCGCGGCGCGGCCGCGGGCATGCGTGGCACGTTCTTCAATGCCGGAACGTCGTTGTCCATCGGCATCTTCTTCAGCATGATGATCATCGGCCTGTCGTCGACGTTGCCGGGCGCCTTGAGCTCCGGTCTGCAATCGCACGGGCTGTCCTCCCGGCTCGCCGAGACGATCAGCCACCAGCCACCCGTCGGCTCGCTGTTCGCGGCCTTCCTCGGCGCCAACCCGATCGGCAGCCTGCTCGGCCGGCTGCCCGCGTCAGACGTGCGTGGCGCTGACGTATCGACGTTGACGAGCAAGGAGTTCTTCCCGCAGCTGATCGCCGGTCCGTTCCACCACGGCCTGGTCATCGTCTTCAGCGTGGCGGTCGTCATGTCGCTGATCGGCGCGGTCGCATCGCTGATGCGCGGCGGGCGGTACGTGCACGAGGAGCTGGAACTGGCTGGCGTAGCCGCCGGTCAGCCGACGCCGATCAGCACGCGCGGGTGGGCTGACGGGGTGAGCCACGACAAGAGCGAGACGAGCGTCGCCTGGGGTATCGAGACGCAACCGGCCGTCGGACCTCCGTCGCTGACGTGGATGAAGAACGCGCTACCGGCTCCGGCCCGCACCGGGAACCGGTTGTAGTCGATCACCACCGCGTAGGTGTAGACGTAACCGGCCTGGTAGAGGTTCTCCCCCGCGGCGGTGTTGAACGGGCAGGCCGCTCCGCAGGTCTGGTGCGTGTTGTAGTAGGGCGAGCTGGAGTCGCTCACCCACCAGTCCTGCGGCCCGGCGACGAAGTAGGGCAGCGCCGTTCCGGGATTGGCCGCACGACCGAACGCTTGGGTGAGTCCGAAGCTCCCGATTGGGGTGGCCGAGGTGCTCTCGCTGGGCGTGGTAGTCAGCCCGTCGGACCCGACGTGCGCAGAGACGGCCGCACCGAAGGACAGCCAACCGCTGCCCGGGGCTCGATTCCACGCCTGCAACGTCGCTGTCGTCGAATGGGTCGACGAAGCGAGCACGGTAATGACCTGAGTGGCCGACCCGGTGCTGAACGCGAGCGGCAGCGCCTGACCCGGCGGCGGCTTCAGCACCGCTGGCGCCGGCGGCCGGGTGGTGGGTGGCGGCGGGGCCGGAGTTCGCACTCGCGGAGTGGGCACCGGGCGCGGCGCGGGTGTCGAGCGCGATGGCGATGGTTTCGGCGCGACGAGTGGGGCCGTGCTCGTCGGCGGACTGGAAGCCGGCGAGGCACTCGACGACCGGCCGGTAGCCGACGATCCGCTGCAGCCGCTCACCGCGAGTGCCACCACAGCCAGCCCGGCCCAGATTCGAGCGGGTAGACGGGTCATCCGTTCCAGGATGTCACGCCACTCCGATGAGGATCCTGGGGTGAGCGTTTGGCGCCAACCAGCGCATGATCGAGACCAGGTTCGCCGCCGGGATCGACACGCAACCGGCGGTCGGTCCGCCGTCGGTCACGTGGAGGAAGAACGCGCTACCCGCGCCAGCCCGGACCGGGAACCGGTTGTAGTCGATCACCACGGCGTAGCTGTAGACGTAGCCCGCCTGGTAGAGGTTCTCGCTGACCGCGGTGTTGAACGGGCAGCTGCCCGGCCAACACCGCGCGTGCTGGTTGTACAGCGACGAGTGCACGTCGCTGACCCACCAGTCCGCACTGTCCGTGCGGAAATACGGGAGCGCCGTGGCTGGATCGGCCTGGCTGCCGAATGCCTGCGTCAGCCCGAAGCTGCCGATCGGCGTCGCGGACAGGCTCTCGCTGGGTGATGTGGTCAGCCCTTGGCCGCCGACGTGCGCGAGGAGCGCGCCACCGTAACGCAGCCAGCCTCCGGCGGGTGCTCGGCTCCACGCCTGCAGCGTCGCGGTCGTACTGCCCGTCGACGACGCCACGACGGTGATCACCTGGGCGGCCGATCCGGTGCTGAACGGCAACGGCAGGGCCTGACCGCGCGCGGGCCTGGGCATGGGAGCCGCGGCCGACGGGGCAACCGGCGCGGGGTGGGGCGAGTTGACCGTTCGGGGCGGCGGCGCAACGGGCGTGCTACGCGGTGCGCCAGCGGATGAGGCGGGGTGCGCCGTCGCCGGTGCGGTCGGAGTCGCGGTGAGCCCGCGAGTATCGAATGTCTCGTCCGTCGTAGCTGGCACCGGCCGGATCGGGTAGGTCGGCGCCGGGGCCTCGGTCGTTCGATCGGACGAGGACGGGAGCGGGCGCACGGTCTGGGCGGCCTTGGGCATCGTGGCGGCGGCCATGCCGACGACGAGAGCGGCGCAGCCGACGATCGCCAGCAGCACTACCGAGGTGGCGACCACTCGGGCGGACGGCATGGTGCCAGTGTGCCAGGAGGGACTGGTGTGAAATGACGACCCGCCGTCACTCGGGGCTGACGGCCTCGATGACGTTGCCGGCCGGATCGGTCAACTGGGCGCCGTAGTAGCCGGAGCGGAAGATCTCCCACCGGCGGGGCGCCAGCCGGGCCGAGCCGCCGTGCCTCAGACCGGTACGGAAGAAGGCGTCGACGTGCGCCGGCGATCCGGCCGTCAGCGCGAGATGCAGGCCCTGCGTCTGGACCGATCCGGCGACGACCCACAACACCGGGTCCGCGCCGGCGATGCCGTACCCGACCGCTTCGATGTCCGCATCGTCCGGCTCTTCCTCGTCGCCGAACTCCGCGAACCGCTGCAGGCCGAGTTCGGCCAGCGCCGCGTCGTAGAAGTCGAGGCTCGACCTGATGTCGGTCCCGGTGATCGTGACGTGTCGCAGCGGGCTGTTCACAGCGGCCAGCTCTCCCGACGCCAGGCCGCGTCCCAGAACATCCACTCGTAGCGGCTGGTGACGCGGTAGTGCGCCGTGGACCGGCTGCGCTCTTCGGGTGAGATGACCGTGCCAACCCAGTCGGCCAGGTCGAGAACCTCGACCACCGAGGTAGCGAACTCCTCGCCGCCATACGTGTCGATCCAACGCTGATAGCGCGGATCCGGCGAGCCGCGGGCCAGCAAGGCCTGGCCAACCTCGGCGTAGATCCAGTAGCACGGCAGCACGGCCGCCAACCCCTCAGCGAAGCTGCCGGCGTAGCACGTGGCCAGCAGGTAGCTGGTGTACGCCGTCGTGGTCGGGGAAACCGGAGTCCTGGAGACGGCGTCCCGGTCCAGTCCGAGTGCGGCCAGCAACGACTCGTGCAGCGCTCGCTCGACGAGGACCGTGCCGGTCGCGTGGCGGGCAAACATCCCGGTCGCGTCATGCGTCGGCGCCTTCGCCCCGACGACGGAGAGGGCGCGGGCAAAGTCGCGCAGGTAGTGGGCATCTTGCGCGACGTAGTACGTGAACGCGTCCACGGGGAGGTTTCCGGAGATCAAGCCGCCGAGGAACGGATGCACCAGGATCGCCGCGTACACGGAGGTCGACGACGACCACAGCTCGGCACTCCACCCAGCCCGGCCAGCCGGCGACGTCATCGGCCGATCATGTCAACCAGCGCGGGTCGGCCGATCGGTGACCCCAGCGCGCGCCAGCGCATCCCGCATACTGGTGCGCCATGGCCGCGCCCTCGACCGCACTGACCATCGCCGGTTCCGATTCTGGCGGCGGGGCCGGGATTCAGGCCGACCTCAAGACGTTCCTCGGCTGCGGTGTTCACGGCATGTCGGCGATCACGGCGGTGACCGTGCAGAACTCCATCGGGGTGTCGGGCTTCTACGAGTTGCCGCCGCACGCGGTGGCTGAGCAGATCGAGTCGGTCGTCACGGATATCGGCGTCGGCGCGGCCAAGACCGGGATGCTGGCCTCGGCGGCGATCATGGAGGCGGTGGCGGACGCCGTGCGACGCCTCGGGGTTACCCCGCTTGTCGTCGACCCGGTTGCCGCCTCCCAGCATGGCGACCCGCTGTTGCGACCGGACGCCATCGACGCGCTGCGCACCCGGATCATCCCGCTCGCCACGCTGGTCACGCCGAACGTCGGCGAGGTTCGGCTGCTGACCGGAGTCGAGATGCGCGGCCCGCAGGACGTCCTCGAGGCCGCCCAGCGGCTGCACGCGCTGGGCGCCGCCTGGGTGCTGGTGAAGGGCGGCCACCGGCCAGGGCCTGAGGCGACCGATCTGCTCTATGACGGCAGCCGAACCTTCGAGTTCACGGCCCCCCGGCAGGCGACGGAGCACACCCACGGCTCGGGCGACACCCTCGCGGCCGCGATCTGTGCCGCGCTGGCCCGCGGCAATGACGTTCCAGAAGCGGTTCGGCTCGGCAAGGCCTACGTCACCCAGGCGGTCATCAGCAGCTACCCGCTGGGTTCCGGCCTCGGTCCGGTGGGCCACTTCTGGCGCATCCGGGCCTGGCCGCCAGCGAGTGCCAAGTCGTGATCTTGGACTTCATCGGATCGGCTAGAGGTGCCGAGCAAGTCCACGATCACATCGTGACCGCCGGGAGTGCCGGCGCCCTGCCGGCCGGCTAGTCAGCCGGCGCCTCGGCGAGCCGATTGGCGAAGCCGCGCGCCGCGGCGCCCGGGTCATCGGCCTCGGTGATCGCGCGGACGACGACGACTCGGCGCGCTCCAGCGGCAATCACTGCATCGAGCCGCTCGAGCGACTCGATGCCGCCGATCGCGAACCACGGTCGGCCGTCCGGACCGGCGGCCTGCGCAGCGTGGCGGAGCAGATCGAGACCGGCCGCGGGTCGGCCCGGTTTGGTCGGCGTCACCCAGGTCGGCCCGGCGCACACGTAGTCCACACCGGACTGCCGTTGTCCGGCGTCGAACTCATCGGGGGCGTGGGTCGAGCGTCCGATCACCGGTTCGTCGCCGACGATGCGCCGCGCCACCGGAACCGGCAGGTCCAGCTGGCCCAGATGCAGGATCGGCGCGCGAACGGCGAGCGCCACATCGGCCCGGTCGTTGACCGCGAACAGCGCGCCATGCCGCTCGGCGGCCATCGCGAACAGCTCGAGGAGCCCGATCTCGTCCGCGGCTTCGAGGCCCTTCTCCCGCAGCTGGACGATGTCGACGCCGCCGGCGAGGACCGCGTCGAGGAAGTCGGCGAGGTCGCCGCGAGTCGAGCGCGAGTCGGTGCACAGGTAGAGCCGGGCTGCGGCCAGCCGGTGCCTGGGGTCGGCCATGGTGGAAACCTAGAGCGCGGTCGGTCGTGTTCGACTGCGCCCACACACCGCATCGACCTAGCACTGTGACGTAAATCACAACACGGCTTCCCGCCTCGTGCTGGGTGGTCGTGCTAGCTGCCGAGTGCGGCATAACGGTCGGACGGACAACCTGGTCACGAGGGCCCCGGTGGCCTCAGATGCCCCGGAAGTATTGCCCTGCAACTCCATTACCGCCGGGCTCAGACATCTCAGCGATCACCCCACCATCGACCGGATCAAACGCTGACATGCGTCCCGCCGGGGCTCAAAGCGCCCTGTGTGGTCTCTGGTGCTCTTGGTACTGGAGTGGCTGGACGTTATCGTCCGATCGGTCCGAGTACGGCACCGGCGGACGGAGTCACCTCATGCGTCGCGGCGCGAAGACCGGCGTTATCGGAGCAGTCCTGCTCGGCCTGCTGGGCGTCGGCGCCGTGCTGACCTGGACCGCGCTCGACAAGAAGATCACCATCCAGGTCGACGGTGCCGCCCCGCGAACCGTGCACACCATGTCCGGCGACGTTCGTGGCGCACTGGCGGACGCCGGCTACCCGCTGGGCGCCCATGATCAGGTGACACCCGCGGCGAACAAGAGCGTTCGCGAAGGCCTCGATATCCACCTGCTCCGCGGACGGCTGCTCACGCTCACCGTCGACGGAAAGCCGGACAACGAGTGGGTTGCGGCCACGACGGTCGGAGATGCGCTCGCCTTGCTCGGATTCGACACGAGCGCGTATTCCTCGCTGCCCGCCAGCGACACGCTGCCACTCGCCCCCACCGCGATCACGGTCCGGACGGCCAAGAGCGTGACCCTGATCCGGGCCGGCAAGAGCGACTCGATCGCGTCGACGGCACCGTCCGTAGGCGCGCTGCTCGCGCAGCAGGGCATCACGGTCGGACCGAACGACATGCTCTCGATGCCGCCGTCGACTCCGCTCACGGATCTCATGACCATCACCTGGAAGCAGGTGCGACACCGGACGGTCACCGCGGCCCTGGCGATCCCCTACGGAACCAGCTGGCAGGACGACGCCGCCCGGCCTGATGGCCAATCGACGGTGGTCACAGCTGGCGTCGCCGGCGTGCGAACCGTCACCTACGACGTGCTGATGGTTGATGGCCAGCAGATCGCCCGTACCGCGGTTTCCGACGTCGTGACGACTCCGCCGGTCACCCAGGTGGTCAGCGTCGGTACGAAGGTCGTCGCCGCGCCGCCTCCGTCCAAAGCGGCGAGCGGGCCGACCGCGACATCGGCGCCGTCGACGGCCGCCCCCAAACCGGCCACGACATCGGCCACCTCGCCGACCACCTACGCCACGACCCCCCGATCCGGTGGCCACGCCCACGCCGACCCCCCATCCGGTGCCCACGCCCACGCCGACTCCCCATCCGGTGGCCACGCCGACCCCGACGCCGCATCCGGTCGTGACGCCAACCGTCAAGCCCCCGGAAACCAAGCCGGTGACCAAGCCAGTCAGCAAGCCGGCTCCGCCACCCACTAAACCGGTCGCCCCGCCGGTTGTGATCAAACCGGCACCCAAGCCGGCACCTCCGAAACCGGCCCCGCCGCCCGCACCCCGACCGGCGCCGACGACCGTCATCGTGGTGACGCCGGGCGGAGCTCAGGCCATCGCCAAATCGCTGATGCCCGCGTACGGCTGGAACACCACGAGCGAATTCAGCTGCCTGGTCCGGCTCTGGAACGGGGAAAGCGGCTGGCGGTGGAACGCCACCAACCCGTCCAGCGGCGCGTACGGCATCCCACAGGCCTGGCCGGCCAACCGGATGGCGACGGCCGGAGCGGACTGGAAGACCAATGCGCGCACCCAGATCAGGTGGGGCATGGGGTATATCAAGGCCCGCTACGGCACGCCCTGCGCGGCGCTGAAAGCGTGGCTCGGCCGATCACCGCACTGGTACTGAGTGAACCTCCGCGAGCGTCAACGCCCGCGGAGTAGGGTGACAGCGAACACGGGAGCTCGGTGCGGACCGGGCTGAGAGGGCTGGCTAGCGAGCCGCCGACCGTCGAACCTGATCTGGGTAATGCCGGCGCAGGGAGAAGTCAGCGGCGCCATCCCACACCGTGTGAGCACGGAGGGGACGCGCATGCCCGATGTGCTCGTGATCGGCGCCGGGGTCATCGGCCTTGGCATCGCTTGGCGCTGCGGGCAGCGCGGACTCGCGGTGACTGTGGTCGACCCGGCGCCCGGGTCGGGAGCCTCGTACGCCGCAGCCGGCATGCTCGCCCCGGTCACGGAACTGCACTACGGCGAGCAGGCCCTGCTCCGGCTCAATCTGGACTCAGCCGACCGGTTCCCAGAGTTCGCCGCCGAACTCGTCGCCGCCAGCAAGCAGGAAGTCGGCTACCGCCGGTCCGGTGCTCTTGTCGCCGCGTGGGACGACGCGGACCTCGCGAGCCTGCGTGACCTGCAGTCCTTTGGTTCGTCGCTCGGCCTGGCGACCGAGCTGGTCACCGCCCGAGATCTCCGTCGACGGGAACCCGCGCTCGCGTCGGCCGTCGCGGGTGGCCTGTACGCCCCGAACGATCACGCCGTCGACAACCGGCGGCTGCACACCGCGTTGTTGGCGGCAGTGAACCGATCCGGCGGCGAAATGCGGCGCGAGCGAGTTGTCGCCCTCGAGATCTCGGCCGAGCGGGTCACTGGCGTCCGGACGGATCAGGAACGCGCGATCGGGGCCGACACCGTAGTGCTCGCCGCCGGGGCCTGGTCGGGCCAGCTCACCGACGCAGCCGGGGTGGGCGTGCCGCCGATCCGGCCGGTGAAGGGGCAGACCGTGCGACTGCGCGTCCCCGGACCGCCCCTGCTGCGGCACGTCGTCCGCGGCACGATCAAGGGGTCGCCGGTGTACCTGGTGCCGCGCGACGACGGCGAGCTGGTCGTCGGCGCGTCGAGCGAGGAGGTCGGGTTCGACCTGCAACCCCGGGCCGGGGCGGTGTACGAGCTGCTTCGCGACGCCCAATCCCTCGTCCCCCTCCTCGGCGAGGCGCACTTCGTCGAGGTCAGCACGAGCCTCCGGCCCGGAAGTCCCGACAACGCGCCGATCATCGGCCCCAGCTCCGCGGCGGGACTGGTCCTGGCGACCGGGCACTACCGCAACGGCATCCTGCTGACCCCCGTGACGGCCGACGGCGTTGCCGATCTCATTACGACCGGATCGTTGCCGGACGTCCTGTCCGAATTCGGCGCCGACCGGTTTCTTCCCGGAATGGTGACGACATGAACGTGACGATCAACGGAACCCCGAGGACGCTCCCCGAACGCATGACGCTCGCCGAGCTGTTGGTTCGGGAGAACGCCCGCAACCGCGGGAGCGCCGCCGCCGTCGACGGAACGGTCGTGCCGCGCGGCACCTGGGACACGTTCGTCCTGTCCGACGGATCGTCGGTCGAAGTCCTCACCGCGGTCCAGGGAGGTTGAGATGCCTGATCCATTCGTCATCGCCGGCACCGAGATCGCGTCGCGGCTCATCCTCGGCACCGGCGGGGCGCCGAGCATGCAGGTGATCGACGACACCATCGTCGCCTCGGGCACGGCCATGTGCACCGTCGCGATGCGGCGCATCGACGCGACAACCAGCGGATCGGTCATCGACGTGCTCGATCGGCGGGGTGTGCGCGTTCTGCCGAATACCGCCGGCTGCCGAACGGCGTTCGAGGCCGTCCGCACCGCGCAGCTCGCCCGCGAGGCCCTGGAGACGGACTGGGTGAAGTTGGAGGTGGTGGCGGACGAGCGCACCCTGCTGCCTGATGCGATCGAGCTCTTGGACGCGGCCGAACAGCTCGTCGGCCTCGGCTTCACCGTGCTCCCCTACACCAACGACGACCCGGTGCTGGCCCGCCGGTTGCAGCGGGTCGGCTGTGCCGCCGTGATGCCGCTCGGATCACCGATCGGCAGCGGGCTCGGCATCCAGAATCCCCACAACATCGACCTGATCGCGTCCGAGGCCCAGGTGCCGGTCATCCTCGACGCCGGCGTGGGCACCGCGTCCGACGCCGCGCTCGCCATGGAGCTCGGGTGCGACGGGGTGCTGCTCGCCTCGTCGGTCACCCGGGCGCAGGACCCAGCGCTCATGGCCGCGGCCATGGCGGCTGCGGTGCGGGCCGGGCGCCTGGCTCGGCTCGCCGGCCGCATCCCCCGGCGGCACCAGGCCCAGGCCTCGACATCGCTCGAAGGGATGGCGGTGCTGTGACGATCCACCAACCCGACGGGGGCGGTGCGGTGAGCGTTACCGGCGTTCGCCGCGTCCCGGCGAACGAGGTAGGACTCACCCTCGTCGACGAACAGCCACGAACGCTCGGCTTCCTCGACCTGGTCGCGCTCTGGGGCAACCTCGGGGTGAGCCTGCTGGGCCCCACGGCGGCGCTGTTCATCCTGGCTCCCACCGGAGCGCCGATGTCGCTGCTCGCCGCGTTCGTCGCGGTCTTGATCGGCAGCGTTATCGGCGTGTTGCCCGTCGCGGCGATGGCATTCGCGGGCGCGGAGACCGGACAACCGTCGATGGTGCTGCTGCGCGGGCTGTTCGGCGCCCGGCTGTCCTTCCTGCCGACCTTCCTGAACCTGGTGCAGTGCGTCGGCTGGGGAATCTTCGAGCTGGTGGTGATCGCCAGTGCGGCCGGCGAGCTGTTGCCCTGGGACGCTCGCTGGTGCTACATCCTGGCCGGCGGAGTCGTGACGACATTGATGGCCCTCCGGCCACTGGGCGTCGTGCGGGTGTTACGCCGGTACGCCCTGGTTGCGGTCGCCGTAGCCATGACCTACTTCCTGGTCCAGCTCGCACGCGGGCCGTTGCCCGGTCTGACTGAGGGCAGCTGGTCGGGATTCTGGCTCGCGGTCGACGCCGTGATCGCGGTGTCGATCTCCTGGGTGCCGCTGGCCGCCGACTACACCCGCCACGCCCGCTCCTCCCGGTCGGCATTCCGCGGCACCCTCGCCGGCTACTCGGTGACCCAGATCGCCTGCTACGTGCTCGGGCTGCTCGCCTACTCGACCGTGGTGCGCACCGAGGGGGAGTCGGCCCTGTTCCACGCGTTCATCGCGGTGCCGTTCGGCTGGCTGCCGTTCGCGGTACTGGTACTGCGCGAGCTCGACGAGTCGTTCACCAATGTCTACTCAACCGTCGTGTCGGTGCAGAACCTGCGTCCCCGAGCGGATCGGCGGGTCCTCGCCCTCGTGATCGGCGCGCTGACCACGCTCGGCGCGCTGGCGCTGCACATCCGCGACTACCAGAACTTCCTCTACCTGATCGGGTCGGTGTTCGTGCCGCTGTCCGCCGTGTTCGTCGTCGAGTACTTCCTGCTCGGAGGCCGGCGAGACTGGAACACCTCGGAGACCGCGCCGTCTCGGTGGTGGATGCTGCTGCCCTGGGCGGCCGGTTTCGTCACCTACCAGCTGATCAATCCGGGGGGCATCGCGCGCTGGGCGTCGGCCTGGACCCGGGTCCAGGCCTGGCTGCACTTCGTGCCGCAGAGCTGGATGAGCGCGTCCGTGCTCTCCTTCCTGGTTGCCGCCGTCGTGAGCGTCGTAGTGGGCGCGTGGCGGCGAGCCGTCGGACCGAAGCTCGAACCGAGCCGGTGAGCGCGGCGGCAGAATGCCGACATGCACGTCCATCCGGAGGTCGCCGCCGCCCTTGCCGCTGGCCGTCCGGTCGTCGCGCTGGAGAGCACGCTCGTCGCGCACGGCCTGCCCCGCCCGGACAACCTCCGGATAGCCCGCGAAATCGAGAATACGATCCGTGAGGAAGGCGCGCTGCCGGCCACGGTCGCGATCCTCGGCGGCGAGGCCTGCGTGGGACTGGACGAAGCGGCGCTCGAACGGCTCGCACGCTCCGACACCGTCGTCAAGGCGAGCCTGCGCGACCTGGCGATACTCGCCGCCCGCCGCGGAGACGGCGCGACCACGGTGGCCGCCACGGCGCACCTCGCCGCCCGGGCCGGCATCGCGGTATTCGCCACCGGCGGCCTCGGGGGGATCCACCGGGGGGCGACGGAGACCTTCGACGAGTCCGCCGACCTGGGGGTGCTGGCCCACACGCCGATCCTGCTCGTGTGCGCGGGTGTGAAGTCGCTCCTGGACGTTTCCGCGACGCTCGAGCGTTTGGAGACCCTGTCGGTCGGCGTCCTCGGCTACCGCACGAACACCTTCCCGGCCTTCTACCTGCGCGACTCCGGACATCGCGTGCCCTGGCGGGTGGACTCCGCCGCCGAGGTGGCCGCCGCCTGGCGGGCGCGACGGGCGCTGGGCACCGACGGCTACGGCCTGGTGCTGGCCAATCCGGTGCCGGCGGAGTCCGAGCTGGACCGCGAGTTGCACGATCGCACCCTGGCCGCAGGAATCGAGGCCGCCCGGGCGGGCGGCGTCCGCGGGAAGGACGTCACGCCGTTCCTCCTCGAGTTCTTCCACCGCGAGACGGAGGGCGCCTCGGTGGCGACGAACGTGGCTCTCGTCCGGAACAACGCGCGGCTGGCCGCCGCCGTCGCGGTCGAGCTGGCGAGCCACTGATGTGAGGGCAGGCGCGCACGTCGTCTGCGTGGGCGATGTGATGGCGGACATCGTCGTCCGGCTGCCGGGTCCACTGGCGCCGCGATCCGACCGCCCCGCGGCGATAGAGCTCCGGGGTGGGGGTTCGGCCGGGAACACGGCAAGCTGGCTGCACCACCTGGGCACAAGGGTCACGTTGGTCGGCCGGATCGGACCCGTGAACGATCCGTTTCGCGCCACGGCGCTCGACGGCTTGTCCTCCGCGGTCGCTGCGGGGCTGGTGAGCGATCCGGCGCACCCGACCGGCCGATGCCTCGTGCTCGTGGCGCCGGACGGCGAACGCACGATGGTCCCGGATGTCGGCGCGAACGCGGCCCTGGTTCCGGCCGACCTCGCCGGGCACTTCGCGGCCGGGCGGCACCTGCACCTGTCGGGCTACCCGCTTCTCGGCCCAGCGCGCGCGGCGGGGCGCCGCGCCCTCGGCCTGGCTCGCGAGGCGGGCATGACGGTCTCGGTTGCCGCCGCCTCCGCGGCACCGCTCGCCCGCGTTGGCGCAGTCGCATTCCTCGACTGGATCGGCACCGACCTGATGCTGTTCGCCAACGTGGACGAGGCTCGGGTGCTCACCGGAGCCGCCGACCCCGAGACGGCCGCGGCAGTACTCGCTCGCCGGGTGCGGCTGGCGGTCGTCACGTGCGGCCGGCGTGGCGCCGTCGCGGCCGACCGGGCGGGAGCCGTGCGGGTGCCGACCAAGCCGATCGAGCCGCTCGACTCCACCGGTGCCGGTGACGCCTTCGCCGCCGGATGCCTGGACGCCCTGGGCCGCGGAGCCGATACCTGGGGCGCCCTCGTCGCCGGCAACTCGGCCGCCGCCAGCGCCTGCCGCAAGGTCGGCGGCCGCCCGTGACCCGGTGACCCACGCTGGCGTCAGCGCACGCCGGCGGCGTCCATTCCCCGAAGCTCCTTCTTCAGCTCGGCGATCTCGTCCCGCAACCGAGCCGCGACCTCGAACTGCAGCTCGCGCGCTGCGCCGAGCATCTGCGCGCTCAACTGCTGGATGAGATCGGCCAGCTCGGCTCTGGGCATTCGCGAGACGTCGAGCTGGCGGTCGGCGTGCGTGCCAACCCCGACCACGCCGGGTGAGACACCCCGACCGGAGGCCCCCCGACCAGGGGCGCCGCGCCCTCCTCGCCCGGGCACTGGAGACTTGCCCCGGGACTGGGTTCGGCCCGATCCCCCGAGCATCTCGTCGGTATCGGCCGCCTCCCGAGCCAGCATGTCGGTGATGTCGGCGATGCGCTTGCGCAGGGGCTGGGGATCGAGGCCGTGCCCGGTGTTGTAGGCAACCTGCTTGGCCCGCCGGCGGTTGGTCTCGTCGATCGCCCGCTGCATGGAAGGCGTGATCGTGTCGGCGTACATGTGCACCTGACCCGACACGTGACGCGCGGCGCGGCCGATGGTCTGAATGAGCGACGTGCCGCTGCGCAGGAAGCCCTCCTTGTCCGCGTCCAGGATCGACACCAGGGACACCTCCGGAAGGTCGAGGCCCTCCCGCAGCAGGTTGATGCCCACCAGGACGTCGAACTCGCCGGTCCGCAGCTCCCGGAGCAGTTCGACCCGCCGCAGCGTGTCGACCTCGGAGTGCAGGTACCGAACCCGGACGCCGAGCTCGAGCAGGTAGTCGGTCAGATCTTCGGCCATCTTCTTGGTCAGCGTGGTGACGAGGATCCGCTCGTCGCGTTGAGCGCGCTCGCGAATCTCCGAGATGAGATCGTCGATCTGTCCCTTGGTGGGTTTGACGATGACCTCCGGGTCGATCAGTCCCGTCGGCCGGATGACCTGCTCGACGAACTCGCCCCGAGACCGGCCGAGTTCGTAGGGTCCCGGTGTCGCCGACAGATAGACCGTCTGCCCGATGCGGTCCACGAACTCCTCGAACTTCAGCGGCCGGTTGTCCATTGCCGAAGGCAACCGGAACCCGTGCTCCACCAGCGTGCGCTTGCGGGACATGTCCCCCTCGTACATGCCGCCGGTCTGGGGCACCGTGTTGTGCGACTCGTCCATGACGAGCAGGAAGTCGTCCGGGAAGTAGTCCAGCAGGCAGTGCGGCGCGCTCCCGGGCGCACGGCCGTCGATGTGCCGCGAGTAGTTCTCGATGCCCGAACAGAACCCGACCTGGCGCATCATCTCGATGTCGTATGCGGTGCGCATCCGCAGCCGCTGCGCTTCCAGGAGCTTGTTCTGCTTTTCCAGCTCGGCCAGCCGATCAGCGAGCTCGAGCTCGATGCCCCGAAGCGCGCGGGCCATCCGCTCGGGTCCGGCCGTGTAGTGCGACGCCGGGAAGACGAACACCTCCTCGACCTCCCGCATCACCTCGCCGGTCAACGGATGCAAGTAGTACAGCCGCTCGACGTCGTCGCCGAACATCTCCACCCGAATCGCGAGTTCCTCGTACATCGGGAAGATCTCGACCGTGTCGCCGCGCACCCGGAACGTGCCGCGAGTGAAGGACAGGTCGTTACGGGTGTACTGCACGTCGACCAGATGCCGCAGGAGTGATTCACGCTCGATCTCCTGGCCGAGATGCAGGCGGACCGAGCGGTCGACGTACTCCTGCGGAGTGCCGAGACCGTAGATGCACGAGACGGTGGCGACGACGACCACGTCCCGTCGGGTCAGCAGTGAGTTGGTCGCCGAGTGCCGGAGCCGCTCGACCTCTGAGTTGATCGAGGAGTCCTTCTCGATGTAGGTGTCGGTCTGCGGGACGTAGGCCTCGGGCTGGTAGTAGTCGTAGTAGCTGACGAAGTACTCCACGGCGTTGTTCGGCAACATCTCCCGCAGCTCGTTGGTCAGCTGCGCGGCCAGCGTCTTGTTCGGCGCCATGACGAGGGTCGGGCGCTGCAGCCGCTCGATGAGCCATGCCGTCGTGGCCGACTTTCCGGTACCGGTCGCCCCGAGCAGGACGACGTCCCGCTGCCCGGCCCGGATGCGTCGCTCCAGGTCGTCGATGGCCGACGGCTGATCACCCGATGGCTGAAAGTCCGATATGACCTCGAACTTCCCCGCCTTGGGAACGATGTCGCTGGCCACCCGCATGAGCCCACGGTACGGCTCGGCACCGACAACCCACGGGCGCCACAGGTTGCTCGGACAGACTGGCGACATGACGGCACAGGGGGCGAGGCGCGGCAACCCGGCGCACCCGTCCGGGAGCGGCTCGAGCGCGTCGCGCATTACCCGGCTGTCCCGAACGGTCTGGGCCTGGGTGCGATCCGCACCCGGCACCTACATCTGGTACCTGGTGCTGGCGGTCAACACCATCGTCCTGCTGCAAATGTCGCCTGCCTTCCGACAGCACTTTCTCGTCGACCACAGCACCAATCTCGCCAACCTCAGCCACGATCCGCTGCGCGTCCTCGTGGTGAGCGCCCTGTGGACCGACTCGCCCCGGCCCCTGTACTACCTCGCGGTCTTTACGCTCTTCCTCGCGATCGCCGAGCGCTGGCTGGGCACCCTCCGGTGGTTCGCGGTGGTCGTCGCCGGGCACATCGGCGCGACCCTGCTCACCGCCGGAGGCATCGCCGTAGCGATCGAGATGGGTCTGGCCCCCCGGTCGCTCCGCCACGTGGTCGATGTCGGCGTCAGCTATGGGTTCGCGGCGGTCGCGGGGGTGTTGACCTTCTACCTGGCCCGGGGTATGTGGCGCTGGGCTTACCTCGCGGCCGGGCTCACGCTCACCATCGCCGCCGTGGCCGCGACCGGGTCGTTCACGTCCGTCGGGCATCTGAGCGCGTTCTGCATCGGCCTCGCCATGTACCCGATGACGCGGGGGCGCCCGCGCTGGGATCCCACCGTCACCGCCCGCCGTCTGCGAGCGCGGAGACAGGCGCGGCCGGCTTCGGTTCAGATGACGCCCTGAGCGCCGGTTCCGTGATCTTGGACTTCTCATCGGCCCAGGGCACTAGCCCAAGATCACGAACGCGCGATCGGCTGCCGACGCCGACTGACTCCCCCGTCACGCCGCCTGTTGACCGTCTATCAGCCGGGTCCGGATGAGGCTCGCCACCGTCGTCACGGTCAAGATGCCGATGATCACCACCAGGGACAGCCAGATCGGTATGTCGGGCGCCCAGGAGACCGGCTCGCCGCCGTTGACGAATGGCAGGGTGTTGTCGTGCAAGGCGTGCAGCACGAGCTTCACGCCGATGAAGCCCAGTAATACGGCCAGCCCCAGGCTCAAGTACACCAATCGCTTGAGCAGGCCCCCGAGCAGGAAATACAGCTGGCGCAGCCCCATCAACGCGAAGATGTTCGCCGTGAGCACGAGGTAAGGCTCCGCCGTGATCCCGTAGATCGCCGGGATGGAATCCAGCGCGAAGAGCAGATCCGTCGTCCCCAGCGCGACGACGACCAAGAGCATTGGCGTGACCAGGCGCTTTCCCGCCTGCTTCACGGTGAGCTTGGCGCCGTGAAAGTCTTCGGTGGAAGGCACCCGGCGACGGAGCCATCGCACCGCTCGGCTCTCGTGGTACTCGTCCTCTTCCTTGCTCTCGCCCGCCAATTTTGCCGCCGTATACAAGAGGAACGCACCGAACAAATAGAAAATCCAACTGAAGGTCGAGATCGCCGCGGCGCCAACGGCGATGAACACACCGCGCAACACTAGGGCGACCACGATCCCGACGAGCAATGCGTGCTGCTGCAATTCACGAGGAACGTTGAGCTTGGCGATGATGACCAGGAACACGAACAGGTTGTCGATGGAGAGCGAATACTCAGTTAGCCAGCCACCGAGGAACTGCGCCGCATAGTGGGGCCCGCTGATCACGAAGACTCCGGCGCAGAATAGCAAGGCAGCACCGATGAAGAACACAAGATCTCGGGTGACTTCTCGCATCGACGGTTCGTGCGGACGACGGCCGACGACGAACACGTCCACGGCAAGAAACCCGAGTGCGACTACGAGTGTGACGACCCACACCCATGGCGCTACGTGCACATCTCCTCCGGCCAACCTCACACGCGCGACACGCGCGCTAACGGTCGCCAGAGGTCTCACCCACCCATACAGACCGGTCACGGTCCAGGGCCGGATCCCCGGGCCGCGTAACGGTTGCGGCCGTGATGACGAGGACTCCGCCAAATATCCTGGGGTTACTCCCCTCCAGACGCATCCGAGTATACCGGCCGGACCGTGACCGCCGTCGCCGGAAGATCCCTGTTGTGCGCATCCCTCCCTGATCTGGCAGGCTCAAAGGCAGCCAAACAGCGGCCCGGGCCCCATCTCTTGGAGGGAGCGCGATGCAGATCTGGCCTGGAACGGCGTATCCCCTGGGCGCGACCTACGACGGTTCCGGCACCAATTTCACGCTGTTCAGTGAGGTCGCCGAACGAGTCGAGCTGTGCTTGTTCGACGCCGAGGGTGCCGAGGAGCGGTTCGACCTTCCTGACATGGACGGCTTCGTCTGGCACGCGTTCCTTCCGGGGGTGGAGCCCGGTCAGAGATACGGCTATCGGGTGCACGGCCCCTACGACCCGTCCCGAGGCCACCGGTGCAATCCGAACAAGCTCCTGCTCGATCCGTACGCGAAAGCCATTGACGGCACCTTCCACTGGGGCCAGGCGACTCTTCTCCTACAACTTCGGCGATCCGCACAGTCGCAACGACGAGGATTCCGCCGGAGCGATGCCGAAATCGGTCGTCATCAATCCGTTCTTCGACTGGGGGGTCGACCGGCCGCCGAAGCGGCAGTACGCGGAATCCGTGATCTACGAGGCGCATGTGAAGGGATTCACGTACCAGCATCCGGAGATCCCGGCCGAGCTGCGGGGCACGTACGGGGCGATCGCCTACCCGGTTGTGATCGATCACCTGCGCTCCCTCGGGGTGACCGCCATCGAGCTCATGCCGGTGCATCACTTTGCCAACGACGCGACGTTGATCGACCGAGGCCTGTCGAACTACTGGGGCTACAACACGATCGGATTCTTCGCTCCGGACAGCAAGTACAGCTCGAGCACCCACCCCGGAAGCCAGGTTCAGGAGTTCAAGTCACTGGTCCGCGAGCTGCACGCCGCCGACATCGAAGTGATCCTCGACGTGGTCTACAACCACACGGCGGAGGGCAACCATTTGGGGCCCACGTTGTGCTTCAAGGGCATCGACAACGCCGCGTATTACCGGCTGGTCGACAACGATCAGCAGTTCTATATGGACTACACCGGAACGGGCAACACGCTCAACGTGCAGCACCCGCACGTCCTGCAGCTGATCATGGATTCATTGCGATATTGGGTGACCGACATGCATGTCGACGGGTTCCGGTTCGACTTGGCGGCGACACTCGCGCGCGAATTCTACGACGTCGAACGGTTGTCCAGCTTTTTCGAGCTTGTCCAGCAAGACCCGACCGTAAGCCAGGTCAAACTGATCGCTGAGCCGTGGGACGTAGGCCCTGGTGGATATCAGGTCGGAAACTTTCCGCCGCAATGGACGGAATGGAATGGCAAGTATCGCGACACTGTTCGTGACTTCTGGCGCGGCGAAGCGGCGACCCTGGGTGAGTTCGCATCTCGACTTACTGGGTCGGCGGACCTGTACGAGCACTCGGCCCGGCGCCCGGTCGCATCGATCAACTTTGTCACTGCCCATGACGGCTTCACCCTGCGGGATCTCGTCTCCTACAACGAGAAACACAACGAGGCGAACGAGGAAGGCAATCGGGACGGAGAGAGCCACAACCGATCGTGGAACTGCGGGCACGAGGGACCGACGGACGATCCCGAGATCAACGCGCTGAGGGCGCGCCAGCAGCGAAATTTCCTCGCAACCCTGTTGCTGTCCCAGGGCGTTCCGATGATCTGTCATGGAGACGAACTCGGCCGCACCCAGCAGGGCAACAACAACGGGTTCTGCCAGGACAATGAGCTGACCTGGATCGACTGGAAGAACCTCGATGTCGACCTGCTTGCCTTCACTCGCTACGTATCCTTGCTCCGCCACGACCACCCGGTGTTCCGCCGGCGTCGGTTCTTCGACGGCCTGCCGGTCGGTCGCCGAGGCCGCAAGGGACTGCCCGACATCGCTTGGCTGCGTCCGGATGGAAGCCAGATGACCGTGGAGGACTGGGGATCGGGCTTCGGTCGAGCGGTCGCGGTTTTTCTCAACGGGCAGGGCCTGGCCGACCGAGATAGCCGCGGCGAACGCGTCGTCGATGATTCGTTCGTGCTGTGCTTCTCGGCCCACCACGAGCATCTCCACTTCACCCTTCCGCCTGCGTCCTACGGCCGGAACTGGCAGGTCGTGCTGGACACGATGAATCCCGATGTGGGCGACGAGCAGGTGCTGCGGTACCGCCAGCGGGTGGACGTCGGACCACGGGCGCTGGTCGTTCTGCAGCGGATCGATTGATGCCCCCTGCATCCACGTATCGGCTGCAAGTACGGGCCGCGTTCACGCTGTTCGATGTCGTCTCGATCCTCGACTACCTGACCGACCTCGGGGTCGGGGCGGTCTATCTCTCGCCGTTGCTCCGCGCACTGAGCGGCTCCGAACATGGCTACGACGTGGTCGACTTCACGACGATCGATCCGGCCCGCGGCGACGACCCCGGCTGGGCACGACTCGTGACCGAGGTGCGGCGCCGACCGCTACAGATCGTGGTGGACATCGTGCCCAACCACGCCGGCGTCGCTGAGCCAAGTCAGAACGCGGCGTGGTGGGACGTCCTGCGCTTGGGCCGCGATTCGCACTACGCGGGCTGGTTCGACATCGACTGGACGTGTGGTCGCATCCGGCTGCCCGTCCTCGGCGACGATCGCGACGCCCTCGCCGCGCTGCGCGTCGTCGACGGCGAGCTGCGCTACTACGATCACCGGTTCCCCATTGCGCCGGGAACGGGGCCTGGACCGGGCGAGAACGCCGGCGCCGTGCACGATCGGCAGCACTACGAGCTCGTGAGCTGGCGGCGAGCCGACGAGGACCAGAGCTATCGGCGCTTCTTCGCCGTCACCAGCCTGGCCGGGCTACGGGTCGAGGATCCCGCGGTGTTCGACGCGACGCACCAGGAGATCGTGCGTTGGGTGCGCGACGATGGGGTGAGCGGGCTCCGGGTCGATCACCCGGACGGCCTGGCTGACCCAACCGGCTACCTGCGGCGACTGCGCGCGGCCGTTCCCCACGCCTGGCTCACGGTCGAGAAGATTCTGGAGCCCGGCGAACGGCTGCCGCGCGCCTGGCCGGTCGACGGCACGACCGGGTACGACGCGCTGGCCGAAGTGGGCGGGGTGTTCGTCGACCCGGCCGGTGAGGAGCCGCTCGACCGGATCTACCGCGAGCTCACCGGTGATGAGCGTCCCTTCGCCGACCACGCCGCCGAGGGAAAGCGCCTAGTCGCCACGACAATCTTGCGGGCCGAGGTGAACCGCCTGGCCCGGTTGGTGCCCGACGTGTCGCAGGCCCCGGACGCTCTGACCGAGCTGCTGGTCGCCATGCCGGTGTATCGCTCCTACCTGCCGATCGGCGCCGAGTACCTCGGCGAGGCGATCACCTGCGCGAAACGGCGCCGGCCGGATCTCGCGGCCGTCATCACCACACTCGCGGGGCGGCTGCGCGATCCCGCCGACGAGCTGAGCCGGCGGTTCCAGCAGGTGTCCGGCGCGGTCATGGCCAAAGGCGTCGAGGACACGGCGTACTACCGGTACGCCCGGTTCATCGCGTTGAACGAGGTGGGCGGCGATCCGGCCCGATTCGGGCTTGGCCGCGATGAGTTCCACGCCGCCGCGCAGCGGCGGCTCGCCGACTGGCCGGCGGGAATGACGACCCTCATGACGCATGACACCAAGCGGGGCGAGGACGTCCGCGCTCGGCTGGCCGTACTGGCCGAGCTGCCGACCGAGTGGGCCACGCTCGCCCGCCAGTTGCACCGGCTGGTGGCGGTACCCAATCGAGCCTTCGGCTACCTGCTCTGGCAGACGGTGGTCGGCGCCGGGTTGATCTCGCGCGAGCGGCTGCACGCCTATGCCGAGAAGGCGATGCGCGAGGCGTCGGATGGAACCGGCTGGACCGATCCGGTGGCCTCGTTCGAAGCCGCCGTTCACACGGCTGTCGACGCCTGCTACGACGATCCAGGGGTGAACGCCTCGATCGCCGACTTCGTGAGCCGGATCGAGCCCTTCGGTTGGAGCAACGCTCTCGGCCAGAAGGTCGTAGCCCTGACGATGCCCGGCGTTCCGGACGTCTACCAGGGCACCGAGTGGTGGGACGACTCGCTCGTCGATCCGGACAATCGCCGCGGGGTCGACTTCGGGGCTCGCCGGTCGATGCTGCGCGCCCTCGACGCGGCCGGCCAGCCGCCTCCCGTCGACCGCACCGGCGCCGCCAAGCTGTGGGCGACGTCCCGCACCCTGCGACTCCGGCGGGATCGACCCGAGCTGTTCGCCGACTATCGGCCCGTTCCGGTCCATGGGCGCGCCGCGGGCCACGCGCTGGCCTTCGACCGCGGAGGCGCAGTCACCGTGGCCACGATCCGGCCCGTCGGCCTGCAGCGGTCCGGAGGCTGGGACGACACGACCCTCGACCTCGAGCACGAGCTCGAAGACGCGCTGACCGCTCGCCGCCACGCCGGACGGGTGGCGCTGGCCGACCTGCTCGCCCGTTACCCGGTCGCTGTCCTCGTGCCGCCGCGCTGAGCTGTCCCCCGATCGGTGGACCCGGCTTTCCGCCGGTGGATCGACCGCTCACCCGACGGTGCCGGGAGGTTTCCGCAGCGAGGCTGGCCTTATCAGCCACCGCGCACGAGGAGCCACCGAAATGACCAGCATCACCGCCACCGTCCGGAGCCATCGCCGCACCTACGCGCCGGTCGGAGCCCTCATCGTCGTGGCTCTCGCGATCGTCGCCCTGCTCGTCGTCAAGACCGGCCCGGCCCACGATCTGCACGACCTGGTCAACTCCTACCACCACCTGCCGCATCTCATTCGGCTCCTCCTCGGTGCCGGCCACTTCGGCAGCTGACGATCCGGGTGACCTGGGCCAGCGGTCCCAGCGGCCATCTGTCGATCCCGGACTAGCCCGCTCGTCGGGTCTGGTGAAGGCTCGATGAGTAGGCCGCATCCGAAGGGGACGAACCATGCCGCAGTACCTGATCCTGTTGTACGAAGACGAGCAGTCCTGGGCCGAGGCCGGCGACGGCATGGCCGCCGAGATGCTGGCCGCGCATCGGGCGTTCGGCGAGCGGTACCACGACTCGCTCCAGGGTGGCTCCGCCCTGCAGCCCCAAGCGACCGCGACGACCATCCGGGGCTGGAACACGACTACTCCGACCGTGACCGACGGCCCTTTCGCGGAGACGAAGGAAGCGCTCGGTGGCTTCTACCTCGTCGACGCCGCGGACCTGGACGAAGCGTTGGCGATCGCCAAGGAGGTGCCCGCGCCGTTCGGCGGGGTCGAGGTGCGCCCGATCCGGGTGCTCGACTGATCGGGGCCGCAGATCCCGCCGGCGCCGCCGTCGCGGTGGCGGTCGCGGACGCCCATCGGCGCGAATGGGCGTTCGTCCTCGCCGCGACCGTGCGCGTGGCCCGGGATCTGGATCTGGCCGAGGAGTGCGTCCAGGACGCCTACGCGCAGGCGCTGCGTACCTGGGCGTCCCGCGGCATCCCGGCCTCCCCGGGCGCCTGGCTCACGACAGTGGCTCGCCGGCGGGCCATGGACGTGCTGCGGCGCGACGCGACGCTGCGGCGAGCCCTCCCGCTGCTCCTGATCGACGATCGGCCCGGCGCTGAGGCCGAGATTGCCGAGGACCACATCGGCGATGATCGGCTCCGGCTCGTGTTCACCTGTTGCCATCCGGCTCTCGCCGAGACCAGCCAGGTGGCCTTGACGCTGCGGCTGCTCTGCGGGCTCACGACCGCCGAGGTGGCGCGCGCGTTCCTCGTCAGCGAGTCCACGATGGCCGCTCGGATCACGCGGGCGAAGCACAAGATCGCGGCGGCAGGCATCGCCTACCGGGTGCCCCCGCCGGAGGAACTGCCCGCGCGGGTCGACGCGGTCTTGACCGTCATCCACCTCGTCTTCACGACTGGGCACACCGCTCCGGCCGGCTCCGACCTGGTGCGGCGCGACCTGGTTGAGCGCGCCCTCGACCTGGCCCGGATGTTGGCCACGCTCCTGCCGGACGACCCGGGCGTCCTCGGGTTGCTGGCGCTCATCCTCCTCACCGACGCGCGACGGGACACCCGGTTACGAGTCGACGGAGGCGTGCAGCTACTGGCCGACCAGGATCGAACGCAGTGGGACCAGGCCGCGATCCGGGAGGGGGTCCGGTTGGTCAGGTGCGCCCTACGGCACCGGCCGCCGGGCCGGTTCGCGTTGATGGCCGCGATCGCGGCCGTACACAGCGAGGCGCCGACCTGGGACGACACCGATTGGCACGAGATCGTCGGCCTCTACGACGTGCTCGTGCAGATCTGGCCATCGCCCGTCGTGGCCCTCAATCGAGCGGTCGCGGTGGGGTTCGAGCAGGGCCCGGAAGCGGGCCTCGCGGCCCTGGAGCCGCTGACCGCCGAGCCACAGCTCGCCGGCTATGGCTACCTGGCCGCGGCCCGGGCCGACTTCCTGCGCCGTCTCGGCCGCGACGCCGAGGCTCGGCCGGCCTACGAGGAGGCCCTGCTGATGACCGAGAACCACGCCGAGCAGCAGTTCCTCGCCGGTCGGCTGGCCGAGTTCACCGATCAGCGCCACCGCCTGAGCCCATGATCCTCGGCCCACTGCGTCTTTGCCGGTGATCGTGGACTTATCGTCCGAGGGCATCGAGTCCAAGATCAGCGAAGGCGGCTGGCAAGATCACGAAAGCGGCGGGCGAGATCACGAAGGCCGGCCGGCGCCGTGACGAGTGCCGGTCGCGCGAGATCCGTACTCTCGTGGCATGCCCGCCCGGTCCGTCGACCCATCGGATCCGACCGCTCCCCTCGTCTGGCGCATCCCGTCCTGGCAGCCGGCCACCCTGATGTTGTTCGTCTGCGGGGTGATCGCGCTCAACCTGTACGCCTCGCCGAATACGCTCATACGAGTGGTGACCATCGGGCTCGGCGCCGTCGCCTTCGTGTCGGCGCTCGACGGCCTGCGCATGTACATGGTGGTCGACCAGGCGGGGATCGGTTTCCGCGGACTGGTCCGCACCCACAACATCGACTGGTCCGACATCGCGCAGATCACGATTCGGCGCACCGGATTCACCGGGCCGACGCTTCGTATCACGCGCACCGACGACACCTATGCCGACGTGCCGCCGTCGCTGCTGCTGCCGACTAAACCCACCGCCACGGGCAGGACACTCGCCCAACTCGCGGAGACCGCTCGCCTGGTTACCGCCTACGGCCAGGCCCGCCGCCGGCGCTGATCGCGCCGGTCGGATCAGTACGGCGGTTCTAGGCGCCGGCGCAGCCGCTCAAGGTCCAGGGAGCGCTCCGGATACCGCGGATCGAGGTCGTTGAGGGTCTCGAGCAGAAGCTGGGTGATCGCCCAGTTCCGGTACCACTTCCGGTCACTGGGAACCACGTACCACGGCGCGTGCCCCGGCGAGCAGTGCTGGAGCATCCCCGCGTACGCGGCCTGGTAGTCGGCCCAGTAGGCGCGCTCGTCGATGTCCCCTTCGTTGAACTTCCACTGCTTGGTCGGATCGTCGAGGCGGGCGAGCAGCCGCTCGCGTTGGGTCGCGTACGAGATGTGCAGCAGGCACTTGATGACCGTCGTGCCCTGCTCGACCAGGGCCGCCTCGAACGCGTTGATCTCGTCGTAGCGCCGTCGCCATTCCTCCTCGGGCACCAGCTCGTGCACCCGCGGGACGAGCACGTCCTCGTAGTGCGACCGGTCGAACACGCCGATGATTCCGGGCCGCGGCAGCGCCTTGCGGATCCGCCAGAGGAAGTGATGCGCCGCCTCTTCCGCGGTCGGTTTCTTGAACGCCGTGACGGCCACCCCACCGGGCGAGCACAGACCGATGACGTGCTTCACCACGCCACCCTTGCCCGACGTGTCCATGCCTTGCAGCACGAGGAGCACCGCTCGCTGACCGGCCTCGGTCGACTCCGCGTAGAGCCGCTCCTGCAGATCGGCCAGGTCACTGCCCGCGGCGGCCAAGCTCTTCAGGGTGCGGTTCTTGGCGCCGGGCGCCAGCGCCGTGCTCGCCGTCTCGTAGCCAGCGAGATTCACGGCGCCCGGCGCCGCTCGAAGGGCATCCCGCACCGACTTCGGATCATCTGCCATGCGTCGCAGCCTAGGGCGTCGGATGTGGCCGTCCGCAGACCTGGCAGGGTGAGATGCATGACGGGGCTAGCCGGCGGGCAGCGACCATTGCGGTCCTGGCGTGACCTTCCACCCGGCCTCGTGATCGATGCCCGCTCATGACGACCTTCCGCGTCTGGGCGCCGCGAGTCCACCGGGTGCGCGTCCGGGTCGGGCCCGAGGCCCACGAGCTCACGGCGGTCGAGGGCGGCTGGTGGCTGACGAACCTCGACGCGCCCCCGGGCTCCGACTACCTCTACCTGCTCGACGACGACGAGGACGGCGTGCCCGATCCGCGGTCGCGCTGGCAACCCCGCGGCGTGCACGAGGCGAGCCGGATCTACGACGACGCGGCCTACCACTGGCAGGACAGCGCTTGGCGCGGGGCGGGACTGGCCCGGATCGATCATCTACGAGCTGCACATCGGCACGTTCACACCAGACGGCACGTTCGACGCCGCGATCGAGCGGCTGGACCACGTCGTCGATCTCGGCGTCACCCACGTGGAGCTGCTGCCGGTAAACGCCTTCAACGGGGTGTGGAACTGGGGCTACGACGGGGTGGGCTGGTATGCCGTGCACGAGCCGTACGGCGGTCCGGACGGGCTGAAGCGATTCGTCGACGCCTGTCACGCCCGGCAGCTGGCCGTGCTGCTCGACGTGGTCTACAACCACCTCGGGCCGAGCGGGAACTACCTGCCCCGCTTCGGGCCGTACCTGTCCACCGAGCGGAACACGTGGGGCGAGGTGGTGAACCTCGACGGCCCCGGCTCCGACCAGGTTCGGGGCTACATCATCGACAACGCCCTCATGTGGCTGCGCGACTACCACATCGACGGCCTCCGGCTGGACGCCGCGCACGCGCTCGTCGACCGCTCGCCGCGCCACCTGCTGGCCGAGCTGTCCGAGCGCGTCGACCAGCTCGAGACCCAGCTCGGTCAGCCGAGAACGCTCGTCGCCGAGTCCGAGCTGAACGATCCGGTGATGATCACCCCGCGGCAGGAGGGCGGGTACGGCCTGGACGCGCAGTGGGACGACGACATGCACCACGCGCTGCACGCGGTCCTCACCGGCGAGCGCCAGGGGTACTACGTCGATTTCGGGTCGCTTGCCACCCTGGCCAAGGTCTACACCTCGGCGTTCCTGCACGACGGCACCTATTCCACCTTTCGCGGCAAGGTGCACGGGCGCCCCATCGACCGCGAGCGGACGCTGGGCTCCCGATTCGTGGGCTACCTGCAGGATCACGACCAGGTCGGCAACCGCGCCCTCGGAGACCGGCTACCGGAGATCACCTCGCCGCGACTGCTGGATGTCGGCGCCGTCTTGCTGCTCACGGCGCCGTTCACTCCCATGCTCTGGATGGGCGAGGAGTGGGCCGCGAGCACCCGCTGGCCGTTCTTCACCTCACATCCCGAGCCCCAGCTCGCCGCAGCGGAGGGCCGGGGCCGGATCGAGGAGTTCGCGACGTTCGGCTGGGACGCCAGCGAGATGCTCGATCCGCAGGACCCGCTGGCGTTCCAGACCGCCAAGCTGAACTGGTCCGAGCTCGCCGCTGCTCCGCACCGGAACGTGCTGGCCCTCTACCGCCGGCTGATCCAGCTACGGCGCGCCGAGCCAGATCTGCAGGACGTCCGACTTTCCGAGGTGACGGTCGACTACGACGAGGCGGCCCGATGGCTCGTCCTCCATCGGGGACGGCTGCGCATCGCGGCTAATTTCGACGAGGGTCCGCAGGTCGTGCCCGGCCTGACTGGTGCGGTCGTTCTCGCCACCGGCGAGGTGAAGGCCGCTGACAACGGCCTGTCGCTCGACGGGCAGAGCGCAGCTGTCGTCCGGGTAGGTTGAGCCGCTCCGGCGGTTGGGGTGGCACGCGCTCCGTTGCGCGACGATCATGTCGGAGTGGGCCTGCCTGACGATCGCGCCGCCGATGTCGTCACGACCGGTGCCGCGGCGTCCCGGGCCCGTTGGGCGGCCACGCCGACCTGGCGCCGGCTCGCGCTGGTGGCTGCGGTCGTGATCGCCGCGACGGCCGTGGTCGTCGGCGTGGTCGCGGCGCCCGCCGGTCCCATCCACCGGACGAGGACCGTCGTCGACCCCGGGCCACCAGCCGCGGTCACCGTCGACGCCGCCGGCTGCCCGGTCACCGCCGAGTGCACGATCTCGGCCTGGCCGCCGACGCAGCTGCAAGCCGCCCTGCTCCGGGCGTTTCCCGGCGCGCGAGTCCTCGCGGGCCAACGCACCGCCGCCGCGAGCGGCCCGGGCCGGATCTATCACGCCGCGATCGTTGGCACGCTCAGCGGTGGGGTGGTGATCTCGGCAACCGCGCAGTGCGTGCCGCAGGGCGCACCGATCACCGAGCAGACCGTGCGCTCCGCGAACACCAGCCTCGACCTGGCCGGGAACACCGTGGTGCACGCCCGCCAGCTGTCGGCGATCGTGCCGGGCGCCGCCGGGTGCAGCGTGCACGTGTACCTCGACTCCCCCGGCGGCCAGACGAAGTGGCAGGCCGCGGCGATCTCGTTCGCCCACGACCCGACCGCCCAGGTGGCGCCGCGATGATCCGGCCCGAGCGCCCCACGTCGGCCAAATGGCTCGACGTACAGCTCACGGCGACCGGTCCCGCCGCGCCGCTCGGGGCCTCGTCATCGCCGGCCCCGCGCCCGGTATCTGGCCGCACGGTCGTCCTCGCGCTCAGCCTGGCCGCGCTCGCGCTCGCGGTCGCCGTCGCCAGCCTGGTCCTCCGCTCCCGAACGGTCACGACCACGACGCACATCGCGGCGGTCGTGCCGCTCGGGGTCGACGCCGCAGGCTGCCCACTCGGCCGAAGCTGCTGGGTGTCGTTCGAGGCCGAGCCAGCTGTTCTCGCCGCGGTGGATCGCGCACTGGATTTTCCGACGGTGATCGGTGCGGCCACCGTCTCGGACATGCCGACCGGTGTCACGTACCGCACGACCCTCACCGCCGTGATGAACGACGGGGTCACGGTCACCACGACGGCTCAGTGCCTGCCGGGGGGATCGGCGGGGCCTCCGCGGTCAGCGAGGCTTCCGGCGACCGGTCCCGCCGACGGCGCGATCGTCGTCCCGGGTGCTCCGGGCTGCAGTGTCGCCGTGGCCGTCCGCGCGCCAGCGGGTGCGCCGGTTCCCGTCCAGGCGGTCGAGGAGCTTGGCCACGACGCTTCCGCCCAGCTGTCCGGTCGACGCTGACTGGGCGGCACCGCGTCCGTTACCGTGAGATTTCAGTCGAGCGAAGGAGCGAGGCGTGAGCACTCCGACTCGAGGCTTCACCGGTCGGTTTCACCGATCGCGGGACGAGCGCCTCCCACCGGGGCAGTACGACGTCGGTTCCGACTTTCCCGTGCTGACGGCCGAGGTGACGCCTCGGCTGGACCCGCAGCGATGGTCCATCACGGTCGACGGCCTGGTCGGCTCGCCCACCACCTGGACCTGGGACGAGGCCCATCGGCTGCCCGCCGCCGAATTCCACGGTGACATCCATTGCGTCACCACCTGGTCCAAGCTCGCGACGAGCTTCGGCGGAGTGAGCGTGGACACCTTGTTCGAGGCGGCCCGCCCGCTGCCCGAGGCGTCGTACGTGTTCGTGACATCGACGACCGGCTACACGACGAATCTGCCGCTGGCGGATGTGACCGACGGCAAGGCCTGGGTGGTATGGACGCACGAGGGCAAGCCGCTGCCGGTCGACCATGGTGGCCCGGTCCGCCTGCTGGTGCCGCATCTGTACTTCTGGAAGAGCGCGAAATGGGTCACGCGGTTGACCCTGCTCGATCACGATCAGCCCGGATTCTGGGAACGCAACGGATATCACGACCGGGGCGATCCCTGGCTCGAACAGCGCTACCAGGGTGACTGAGCCGCCGCTGACGCTGCCCGCCACGCCGGCCGCTCCGACCGGCGGTTGGCGCCAGGCGGTGGTGCGCGAGGTGCGCCATCCGTCGGCTCGATCGGTGCTGCTGCGCCTGGAAGTCATGCACCGGATGACCCATATGGCCGGCCAGCACTACGTCGTGCGGCTGACCGCGGACGACGGCTACACCGCGCAACGCTCGTACTCGGTGTCGTCCGCGCCGTCGGATCCGCTCGTCGAGCTGTTCGTCGAGCGGCTGCCCAACGGCGAAGTGTCCACTTTCCTGGCCGATGTCGTCCGACCCGGCGACGAGCTGCAGGTGCGTGGGCCGATCGGCGGGTGGTTCGTCTGGGACGGGGTCTCGCCGGCGGTGGGCGTGGGTGGGGGTACCGGTGTCGTGCCGCTCGTCGCCATGGCCCGACTCGCCCAGAAGGTCGGCACGACGGAGCAGCTGAAGCTCGCCGTGTCCGGCCGCAACCTGCCCGAGCTGCCCTACGCCGCCGAGCTGACTGCGGCCGGCGCCACCGTCGCCCTGACCCGCACGCCACATGGGGATCGGCCGGCCGGGCGGCTGTCCGCCGCAGACCTGATGCCGTTGCTCGTGCCTGGCGCGACCGCCTATGTCTGCGGCTCCGCTGGCTTCGCCGAGTTCGCCAGCCTGCTGCTCGTCCGGCTCGGAGTGCCGGTGCAGGACGTTCGGGTAGAACGCTTCGGGCCGAGCGGCTGAACGTCCGGCGAGGGGTCAGCGTCCCTCGAGCAGCGGGCGCGTGCGGTCCCAAGCGGCGCCACTATCCGCGTCGCGACGTCGGCGGGCCATGCCGGACAGCACCTCCAGGACGACGCGGTTCGCGAGGAACGACGTGATATCGGCGTGGTCGTAGGGCGGCGATACCTCCACCACGTCGACGCCCACGACCGGGAGCTCGTAGCCGATACGCCGGACCGAGTCGAGCAGCTGGCGCGCGGACAGGCCGCCCGGTTCCGGGGTTCCGGTTCCCGGGGCGTGACCCGGGTCGCACACGTCGATGTCGACGGACAGGAACACGCCGTCACAGTCGTCGGTCGCGATGCCGAACGCCTCGGTCAGGCAGGTCACCAGGCCGCGCTCGCCGATCTCGGTCATTTCGTAGGAGCGCATCTGTTGCTCGGCCATCCAGTCGAGAGTCTCCGGCGGGGGCCAGTAGCCGCGCAGCCCGATCTGCAGGAACCGATCCCCACGGACCGCGCCGGACTCGATCAGCCGACGCATGGGCTGGCCATGGCCAATCAGCGAGCCGAACTCGATGTCCCCCGTGTCGGCGTGCGCGTCGAAGTGGATCATCGAGATGCGGCCCTGGCCCAGGTGCTGGGCCACCCCCGCGGCGTCCGGCCAGGCGATCGTGTGGTCGCCGCCGAGGATGAGCGGGATGGCGCCGTTGCGGGCCACCTCGTACACGGCCGCCTGCAGATCCCGGACCGAGCGGGCGGCGTCGCCGGAGAACAGCTCGACATCTCCGGCGTCGTAGACGCGCAGGTCGCGCAGACCGTCGACCCGCAGGGCCAGCGACGGCCGGGAACCGTCGTGCGGAAGGTAGTCGGTCTGCCGGATGAGCTGCGGCCCGAACCGGGCGCCAGCGCGGTTCGACGTCCCGCCGTCGAACGGGGCGCCGAGGATCACCACGTCGGCGTCGGCGTAGGTAGTCGCGTCGGCCCAGTCGCAGCGATCGACCCCGAGGAAGGTGATGTCCGGGCCGAACTGCGGCCCGTACCTGGCCATCTACGGTCCCGTCATCGAACTCGGGAGCGGATGATCTCGGAGATACGCCGCCGGCACCCGGCCGGCCAATGATCTTGGACCTGCTCGCCCATCTATTTGTCCAGGAACGACATGACGTGCTTGATGCGGGTGTAGTCCTCCAGCGAGTACAGCGACAGATCCTTGCCGTGGCCTGACTGCTTGAACCCGCCGTGCGGCATCTCGGCGATCAGCGGGATGTGGCAGTTCACCCAGACACAGCCGGCGTCGATGGCCGCCGACGTGCGCAACGCCCGGGCATGGTTGCTGGTCCACACACTCGAGGACAGCCCGTAGTCGGTGTCGTTGGCGAGCCGGATCGCCTCGTCCTCGTCCGCGAAGGTCTGCACGGTGATGACCGGTCCGAAGATCTCCGTGCCGACCAGCTCGTCGCTCTGGCGCAGGTTGTCGATGACGGTCGGAGCGTAGAAATAGCCAGCCGGCCCCAGCGCCTCGCCACCGGTGACCACGCTCGCGTGCGCCGGGGCGCGGTCGACCAGGCCCGAGACGTGGGCGAGCTGGTTCTTGTTGTTGACCGGTGGGATGAACAACGCGTCGTCGTCGGGCTTCTCGTCCCGCGAGAGCCGAACCGCTTTGGCCCGCTCGGCCAGGGCGGCCACGAAATCACCGTGGGCTGACTGCTCGACGAGCACCCGCGTCGCCGCGGTGCAGTCCTGGCCAGCGTTGAAGTACCCGGCCATCGAGATTCCTTCGGCCGCATCCGCCAGATCCGCGTCGGCGAACACCACGACCGGCGCGTTTCCGCCGAGTTCCAGGTGGGTGCGCTTGACGTTCTCCGCGGCGGCCCGCGCCACCGCCTTGCCGGCGCGGGTGCTGCCGGTGATGGACAGCAGCGCCGGGATGCGGTGCTCGGTGAGCAGTGCGCCCGTTCCACGGTCGCCGCAGACCACGTTGAAGACTCCCGGCGGCAGGATGTCGGCGAACAGCTGGGCCAGGTATACCGTGCTCGCCGGCGTCGTGTCCGACGGCTTCAGCACGATGGTGTTCCCGGCGGCCAAGGCCGGGGCGAACTTCCAGACCGCCATCATCATCGGGTAGTTCCAGGGCGCGACCGATCCGATGACCCCCAGCGGTTCGCGGCGGATGGACGAGCTGTAGCCCCGCATGTACTCGCCGGTTGCCTTGCCCTCGAGCATGCGCGCCGCTCCGGCGAAGAACCGGATCTGGTCGACCATCGGGGGAATCTCCTCCGACAGGGTGAGCCCGACCGGCTTGCCGGTGTTCTCGTGCTCGACGGCGACCAGCTCGTCGGCGTGCGACTCGACCGCGTCGGCCATCTTGAGCAGCGCGTTCATCCGCTCGCTCGGGGTCGTCCGGCCCCACTCGGCGAAGGCCCGCTGCGCGGCCTGCATCGCGGCGTCGACATCGTCTGATCCGGAGAGCGGAGCGGTGGCATAGACCTCCCCGGTAGACGGGTTGATCACGTCGAGGTACTCGCCGGTCGATCCGGAGACAAACTGCCCATCGACGAAGTTCTGCAATTGCTTCTTCTCGCTCATCAACCGCCTCCAGGCCTCCCGCGAGTGTTGTCTCGAACTCTTACCAGAGCGCTGGCGTCCGGGGCAGGCGAATCCGGGGGCGGGACGTCGACGATCCGGGGTGGGAACTGCTCGGGCGGGGGTCCGAACACCCGACGAGCGGCCGCGATCGACGCGCGGGCGAGCGCCGCATTGCCGGCCGCGCCGATCCCGGCCCCGATGCCCATCGGAATGGCCCGCCCCAGCAGCAAGGCGCCCTGCTGGATGCCGAAGCGCGGCAGGAAGTGTTTGGCCAGTTTGCGGTTGGTCCGGCGGACGGTTTCCTCCGAGGCGTGCTGGGAGAGCACCTGGGCCCACTTGGCCCGGGAACGTCTCGCGCCCTGCGCGGACTCCTCGAGAATCCGCACCCCCTCGTCACCGAGCAGCAGCGCGAGCACGAGCGCCCGCCGCTGCTCCAGGTTGTCCACCTGCAGGCCGTGCACCTCGGCCACGGCCAGGCCGAACAGCGCCGTGGCCTCGGCGAAGGCGCCGATCTCGAAGGCCGCGGTGGCGACCGACGCGCCCGTGCCCACGCCGGGAAGCGCGGCCGACGCTCCGGCCACCGCCCCGATTGTCGCCACCGTGCCCAGATAGAGTTTTTCGAGCTCGCGAACGGTGTCGGCGGGCGACAGGCCGCGCTTGGCCCGCGCTCGTTCGACATAGGAGACGATGCCCGGCCGTTGGACGCGCATCGCGCGGTCGAGCGAGGAGTCCAGCACGCCCTCGACGAACGAGGGCACCGGAATCGGCAGGCGGCGACGGCGAGACTTAGCCATGGGGCGCCCCGGGGGCCCACGCCGGCCGCGCGGTGTCACTCTGCTCGCCCGGCTGGACATCGGTGGCCATGACCTCAGTCTGCCGGCCGCACTGCCGATCTGCCAGGACGCCCAGACCCCGGCGTCGCACCGAAGGAGGGCGATGCCGGCCGACCGACCGGGGTCCGCGTGGTGAGATGACCCGATGCGCGCCCTGCTCCCGCGGCCGATCGATCCGGTCGATATCCATGACCACTACGCGGACGGCTGGGTCGCATCCGGCGGGATACGGGCGAACTTCGTGGCCAGTGTCGACGGTGCCGCGTCCGCCGGTGGGTTGTCGCGGGGGCTGCAGACGTCCGGAGACAACCTGGTGTTCGCCGCGCTCCGCGATCTGGCCGACGTGGTGCTCGTCGGCGCCGGCACGGCGCGGGCGGAAGGTTATCGGGCGGTCCGGCTGAGCGCGGCCAAGCAATCGATCCGGCGCTCCCACGGGTTGGCTCCGGCGCTGCCCATCGCCGTGGTGAGCCAGTCGGCCCGGCTGGACCCGGACTCCGACCTGTTCCGAACCGTCGACCCGGACACCCAAACGATCGTGATCACGTGTGCGACAGCCGGAGACGATGCCCAGCGCGCGTTGCGTCCGGTCGCGGACGTGGTGCTGTGCGGCGAGGACACCGTCGACCTCGCGGCCATGCGGGCCCGGCTCATGAGCCGCGGGCTGACCAGGATCCTCTGCGAAGGCGGACCATCGCTGTTCGCCGACCTCGCCCAGGCCGGCGAGGTCGACGAGCTATGCCTCTCGATCACACCCCTGCTCGCCGGCCCCGGGCCGGGCCGGATCACAGCCGGCGCAGCGTGGTCTGGCGATCCGACCCGGCTCGATCTCATGGGGCTGCTCGAGCTGGACGGCGCCCTGTTCGGCCGCTACCGGATCGTGCACCGGGACTAGCGTCCCGACCGCTGCCCCAATCCCGGCACGATGTCGTCGAGCCGGAACGTGACCGGTTGCTCGAGCTGCTGGTAGGTGCACGAACTCGAGTCCCTATCCGGCCGCCAGCGGACGAATTGCGTAGTGTGCCGGAACCGAGGGCCTTCCATGTGGTCGTAGCGCACTTCCACGACCCGCTCCGGGCGCAGCGGAACGAACGAGAGGTCCTTGCCCGCGTTCCACCGCGAGGTCTCGTTCGCTCGCGGAGTGCGACTGCCCGCTTCGGTCGCGGCCCAGTTCCAGGGATGGTCGTCGAACGTCGTGATCAGCGGCTGCATCTCGACGAACAGCTCTCGGCGGCGGGCCAGCGGAAACGCGCCGATGACGCCGACCGAGGCCAGCTCACCGCGGTCGTCGAACAGGCCGAGGAGCAGCGAACCGATCGCGTCGGGCCCGCTCTTGTGCACCCGGTAACCGGCAACGACGCAGTCCGCCGTGCGTTCGTGCTTGATCTTGAACATGACCCGCTTGTCCGGTTGGTACGTGCCACCGAGAGGTTTGGCGACGATCCCGTCCAGTCCGGCTCCTTCGAAGCGCTCGAACCACTCCCGCGCGATCACCGGATCGCGGGTAGCGGGCGTGACGTGGATCGGCGCCCGCGCTCGCGCCAGCGCGACCTCCAAAGCCATGCGCCGGTCGACAAACGGTCGCTCGGTCAGATCGGCGTCCCCTAGAGCGAGCAGGTCGAACGCGACGAACGAGGCCGGCGTTTCCTCGGCCAGCAACCGCACCCGCGACTCAGCCGGATGAATGCGCTGCTGCAGCGCCTCGAAGTCGAGCCCATGCGCGGCGGTGACCACGATCTCCCCGTCGATCACGCAGCGATCCGGGAGGTTGGCGCGCACCGCGTCGACGACTTCGGGGAAGTATCGGGTCATCGGCCGTTCGTTGCGGCTGCCGATCTCCACCTCGTCCCCGTCCCGGAAGATGATCGACCGGAAGCCGTCCCATTTGGGCTCGTACGACGCGTCGCGCGGAATCTCCCCCACCGCTTTCGCGAGCATCGGCGCGACCGGTGGCATCACTGGCAGCTTCATGAGCTAAGAGTGTGCGCCATGGCTGGGCCGCGGCCGAATGCAATAGCGACGCTGCGTCGAAGATCATCGGCGGGATGCGCGCGGAAGGCAGCCACCTGGGTGCTCTCGGTACCGTGCAATCGTGCGCTCCACGAACTTCCGGCCGGCGGTCGTGCTCGCTGCCGTGGGCCTGCTCGTGGCCTGCACGACGACGACCTCGGGCCGCGGGACAGGTGGGGCCGGCGACACCCCGTCGTCGGCGTCCGGGCCGAGCTCGAGCGGATCCAGTTCGCCAGCCGCAGCGCCGCTGGAGTTCAACGACTGTTCCCGGCTGCTCGATCTGGGCCGGGTCTCCCAGGATCGACGCAAGAAGCTGACCGTCGAATGCGCCCGGCTCCAAGTGCCTCTCGACTACGCCCGGACCGCCGGAGCGACGATCTCCATCGCGCTGCTCCGGGTCCACTACGCCGACCAGCCCCAGCGCATCGGCTCATTGCTCGTCAACCCCGGCGGTCCAGGTGCTTCGGGAGTAAACCTCGCGGTCAACCTCGCCGGGACACTCTCCACCGATGTGCTGGAGCACTTCGACATCGTCGGCTTCGATCCCCGCGGCGTCGGCCTGTCGGCCCCGGTCAAGTGCATGACGACAGCGCAGGAGGACCAGCTGCTCGCACTCGACACCGACGTGCGGACGACCGGGGGGCTCCGCGCGGCCAAGCAGGTCTCGGCCGGCTTCGCCGCATCGTGCAACGCGTCGTACGGGCCGGCGATCGCCGAGTACAACACGGTCGACACCGCCCGGGACATGGATCGGATACGCGCAGCGCTCGGCGACGCGACGATGAACTACCTCGGCTTCTCCTACGGCACCGAGCTCGGCGCGGTCTACGCGCACCTTTTCCCGGCGACGATCCGGGTGGCCGCTTTGGACGGCGCCGTCGACCCGAAGTGGGACGATCTCGTCACCGAAGGCAACGCCCAAGTTGCTGGCTTCGAGCAGGCCTTCGACCAATTCGCCGCGGACTGCGTCACGCGTGATCCCTGCCGGCAGCTCGGCAGTCCGCGGCAGGCGGTCTACTCCATCCGGAACCGGGCAGCGACCAGTCCGATCCCGTCGAGCAACAGTCACGACCACCGTCGGGCGACCGCGAGCCTGGTCCTCTACGGCGTGCTTGATGCCCTGTACAGCCGAGACCTGTGGCCCGCGCTGGGGAAGGCGTTGCTCGCCGCCCGCGGTGGCGACGCGCGCGGATTGCTCGCGCTGGCCGACGAGTACGCCGACCGCGACGACTCCGGCCAGTACTCGAACTCTCTGGACGTCTACCTCACGGTCACCTGCAACGACCTGGCCACCGATCCGGATGACACCACCATCCAGGCGACCGGCCGAGCCTGGGCCACGCAATATCCGATGTTCGGGCTCTGGCAGGCCGCCAGCCTCACCCAGTGCGTCGGCTGGCAGAAGCAGCGCACCCCCATTCCTCCGGAGACCGCCGCTGGCAGCGCGCCCATCCTGGTGGTGGGCAATCTGCACGACCCCGCGACCCCCTACGCCGGCGCGGTCAACCTCACCAAGGAGCTCGGCCGCGCGGCCCTGTTGACCTGGAACGGGCAAGGGCACACGTCCTACCTGGAGGGATCAACCTGCGTCAATCGGGCGGTCGACGCCTACTTGATCAGCAAGACCTTGCCGACCCCGAACACCACGTGCCCCGCCCGATAGTCGCGCCTCGGGCACTCGCAGTCGCGGCGATACCGAATACTGGTGGCGAGGCGCGTGCGTGGGCCGTCGCTCGTCCAGTGATCCTGGGAGCCCGGCCGTTGTGCGGAAGGGAGACTGACGTGACCGTCGCCGGATCTGCTGTCACACCAGGCATCGACGCCACCCGCTGGCCGGACGTCGCGATCGTGCCACATTCGCCGATGCGCGCCGCGATCGCCCGGCGGCTGTTCCGCCGCGCCGTCGCGCGAATCCCGCTGCGGGTCATCGAGCCGTCCGGGCACACTTACGGCGGCGGAGGCAGCCAGGATCCGGTATTTCGCCTGCTTCGGCCGGCTGCGTTCTACGAACGAGTCGGTGCCTCCGGCAGCGTCGGGTTCGGCGAGGCCTATATGGCCGGCGACTGGACCGCGGACGACCTTGCCGGTGTGTTGTGCACATTCGCCGCGCACCTGCGCGAACTCGTCCCCACCGCCCTGCAGCGGCTGCGGGCCGTCGCGCTGCGGCGCCCGCCCGTGTTCGAGGACAACACGGTGGCCGGAGCTCGGCGGAACATCGAGCGGCACTACGACCTGTCCAACGACATGTTCACGGTGTTCCTCGACGAGTCGATGACCTACTCGGCCGCCCTCTACAACGGCGATCCGGCCGAGTCGTCGGACGAGCTCGCGACCGCGCAGCGGCGCAAGGTCGACCGGCTTCTCGACGCGTCCCACGTGCGCGCCGGGTCCCGGGTCCTGGAGATCGGCACCGGTTGGGGTGAGCTCGCCATTCGGGCCGCCCGGCGCGGAGCCGAGGTCACCTCGATCACCAACTCCCACGAACAGGCGACGCTCGCCCGGCAGCGCATCGCGCAGGCCGGCCTGACCGATCGGGCGACCGTGCTCCTGCAGGACTACCGGGCAACAACCGGCCGGTACGACGCGGTGGTGAGCGTCGAGATGATCGAAGCGGTCGGCATGAACTACTGGCCGGAGTACTTCCAAACCATCGACCGTGCGCTCGTCCCCGGCGGACGGGCCGGGTTGCAGGCCATCCTCCAGCCGGACGACCTGATGCGGGCGACCGCCAACTCCCACACCTGGATCCGCAAGTACATCTTCCCCGGCGGGGCGCTCATGTCGGCTGAGGCCCTGCACGAGACGCTGACCCGCCACACCGGCCTGCGTCTGCTCGACCGCTATTCCTTCGGGCCGCACTACGCCGAGACGCTGCGCCGCTGGCGGGCCAACTTCGAGTCGCGCAGCGCCGACATCGCCCGGCTGGGCTTCGACGAGACGTTCCGGAGAATGTGGTCGTTCTACCTGGCGTACTCGGAGTCGGGATTTCGCACCGGATCGCTCGACGTCAGCCAGATCTGCCTGGCGAAACCGGCTCGCGGGGCAGTCGTATAACCACGTCACGATCTGGGCTCGGCCCGGATAACCTGCGGCGTGGCCGTCGTCCTTGCGCTGCTCGCCGCGGTTTCTTACGGCGTCAGTGACTTCTTCGGCGGTCTGGCGTCACGGCGACGATCCGCGCTCACCATCCTGCTCTACAGCTATCCCGTCGGTGCGGTGCTCATGGCCGCACTGTTTCCCCTCGCACCCGGGACGCTGACCGCGCGAGCGGTCCTGTTCGGGGTTCTGGGCGGAGTGTTCGGGATGGTCGGTGTGGTGCTCCTCTACAGCCTGCTGGCCGTCGGGCCGATGAACGTCGTCTCGCCGATCACCGCCGTGCTGGCGGCCGCCGTGCCGGTGGTGGTCGGTGTGCTGACCGGCGACCGGCCAGCGGCGGCCGCGTGGCTCGGCGTCGCGGTCGGTTTCGCCGCGGTGGTGCTGGTCAGCCGCCAGCCGGCTGAGGCTCCCCACGGCCGGCTGGCGCTGCGCACCGTGGCGCTCGCGATCGTCTCCGGGGTGGGATTCGGCGGGTACTTCGTCTTCCTGGCGCGGGCCGGCGACGCGACCGGCTTGTGGCCGCTGCTCATCTCCCGTCTGGCCTCCGCGGCGCTGATCGTTCCGCTGGCCCGCCGGGCCGGCGCGGTGACGGCCGTTCGTGGCCGGCTGCTCGGGCTCTGCGTCATCGCGGGCGCCCTGGACGCGGCGGCAAACCTGTTCTTCCTCCTCGCGTCGCGGCAGGGCCTGCTCTCGCTCGCCGCCGTGATCACCGCGCTCTACCCCGCGGCGACGGTTGCGCTCGCGATCGCGTTCCTGCACGAGCGACCGTCCCGCTCTCAACAAGTCGGGTTGGGTCTCGCCGCAGTGGCCATCGTGCTGATCACCCGCTGACCCGCCGCTTCGCAACTCCTCGTCCATCCTGTCACCGGACGCCGGTCGGAGATCCCTCACCGAACAGCAGTGCGTCCAGCCCACGGCGCACGCCGATCACGTCCGCGGCGTGCCGAATGGCCAGCACGGTGCCGGCCACGTAGGGCTCGGCGGTCAGGCCCGGATCGTGGCGGATGGTCAGGCGTTCGCCCGGCCCACCGAACACGATTTCGGTGCTGACCACGAAGCTGGGCAACCGGACCGAGTGGATCCGGGTACCGGCGATCGCCGCTCCTCGCGCTTCGACCGGGCCGTGCAACTCGGTCGTCGCGACCGTGGTCTCGGGCGGGTGGACCGTCGCCAACGTCTCGGCCAGCTCTCGCGCGGTCCCGCTGGGCACGTCCGCCTTGGTATCGCTCGCGTAGTCGATGATCTCCCACTGGGCCAGGTGTTCCGCGGCCAGCACAGCCGCGTGGCGTAGCACGGCCGCCATCACGGAGAAGTTCCCGGCGGCGATCACCCCCACGGCCCGGGCCCGGGCCAGCTGATCCAGTTCCGCGTAGTCATCCGCGGTCAGCCCGCTGCTCCCGATCACGACGTGGACTCCCGCCTCGACCGCAGCCCACGCGTTCGGCTTCACCGCGGTCGCGCTCGTGAAGTCCACCAGCACATCCACCGGAGCCGACGCGACTGCCTCCGCGGCGGTCACGTACACCGACCCGGTCCGCGGGTTGCCGGTGACGGCAGCCAGCGATTGCCCCGCCGCTGAACGGGACACGCCCGATGTCAGCGCCAGGTCATCCGCGCGGTCGATCGCCGCGACGATCGGTCCGGCCGTCCAACCGGTAATTCCGGCGAAGCAAACATTGATCACGGCCCGACTTTACGTACCGTCCTCGCTGATCCGCGTGATCCGCCGCCCGTAGCGATAGGTGAGCGTCTGACCGAGTTGATGCGGTCGTGCTGCGCGGGTGTCAGGTGCGCCGCGTCATCGTCGGTGACGGGGTAGCCGTCGGTGCGAGTGCGCAACGTAGCTCTCACGCACTTTCGCTCCCAACAAGGCCTGCCGGCAGCATCGCAATCCAGCAGCACCGCGGAACCTTGGGCGCCCAACGCCTCAGCAGACCCAACCAGCCGCGGCGGCCGAACCGGCATCGCCTCCGGCCCAGTTCGCTGCCAGCGGGCTTCACCGCTTATGACGACCGGTACGGCGCAGCACCAGCAACGACCAGCCGATCAAGGCAAGCCCGATGAGCACCGCCAACCCTCCCAGCGCGGTGTACTGACCGTGCCCGGTCATCATCGAGCCATGCATCGCACCAGAACCCTGAGCGATCCATACGCCACCCAGCGCACACAACGCCACGCCGGCCGCGGCCCGGACCCACATCATCAACCTCGATCTGCAGCGACCGCGAGCAGGGGAGCCTGCCACCGCCGGCGCTGATCACCGACCCCTCCACATCCGACCACGCGCCACACCGCTCGCTGGTTCACCCCGGCCCCCGCTCTCAGCAGGACAACGCGAGGCTGGGGACTGCTGGAACACGCGGTCGCCGGCACCCGTGCCGGTGGGCGACCCTGCCTCGGTGTGAGGCATCAGTTGGTGGATGATGTGTCCCGTCCGCGGTGTGTCCGCGTCGGAGTCGGGAGCCTCGTCATGAAGATGCCGCCGTCCACCGATCCGGTCGAGCCTGCGAGTCAGCACACCGACCCCGTGACGAGCCTTGACGTCGCTGCTGTGGAGGGCGCGCTGGCCGTTGCGATTCGAGCTCCGTCGATCCATAACACGCAGCCGTGGCGGTTCGAGCTGCGCGGCGGCGTTCTGGCTTTGCGGGCCGATCGGTCCCGGCAGCTGGGCATCGCTGACCCGGACGGTCATTCCCTTCTGATCAGCTGCGGAGCGGCGCTGGCCCTGACCGAGTTAGCGCTGCGGGCGGCGGGATGGACGGTCGAGGTGCGTCGGGTGCCCGACCCGGCCGAACCGGACCTCCTCGCGCAGCTGCGGGGGCTCGGGCACGCCGAACCGCTCCAGGTGGACCTCGACCGGGTGGCCGCCAGCCGGCGCCGCCGCAGTGAGCGACGACCCTTCGACGCAGGCCGCCCGCCAGAGGAGGTCATCGAACGGCTCCGCCAGGCAGCTGCGTCCCCAGGGGTGGACGCCCACTTCCCCGTTCGAGCCGATGAAAATCTTGACTTGGCTGTCGCGGTCTCCTACGCCGACCGGTTCCAACGCAAAGATCCTGACTACCTCGCCGAGATGGCGCGCTGGACGCAGCAAGACGACGAACACGCAGAAGGCATCCCTGCCACCACGGTTCCCCACCTACCAGAGGGCGGGGTACGGCACACCGATGTCCCCCTGCGTGATTTCGAGGTCGGCGTGCCAGGTGCACAACTCATCGAAGCCGACATCGACGAGCAGCCGCTGCTCGCCGTGGTATTCACCAGCTCGGATACGACATTGGATCGTCTACAGGCCGGGGAGGCGATGATGAGACTGATGGTGGAGGCGGAGCTGGCCGGTCTGTCGAGCTGCCCGCTGAGCCAGGCAGTCGACCTGCTGGCCTTCCGCGTTCGGCTGCAGACGCTCATGAACTGGACCGACTATCCCCAGATGATGCTCCGGCTAGGCACCCCACCCGCTGATACAGCGGCACCGCTGACCCGTCGGCGTGCCGTCGCCGACGTGCTGCACACCGTCTAATTTAATCCTCGATCCGTGGGCTGTTGGCTGTCTGACGGCGAGCGACTTGTCGGCGTGGTGATCAAGGGGAAGTGCCTTCCGGATCGGGAGAAGCGGGTTTGTCGAGGATCTGATTCACGCGATCCGAGCACGCCGGTGTTGGGCCTGGCCGAGCGGGCGGGCTTGTCGGAGTTGGTCTCGGCGACGATCTAGCCAGCAGGTACCCCTGGCGGCCACGTGGCATCGACATCCGCGGATCCTGCGCACCGTCGACGAATCGCTTATTCGAGCGGTGCATGGGGCGCATCGGTGAGGGGCGTGCGCCAGGCTGTGCGGTCGAGAATGTGGAACCGGCGGCCGCTGATGTCGTCGGGCACGATGCGGACGAACCGGTGCTTGGGTCCGGCGTGCCACGGGAACAGCGGAAAGGCCATGGCATCGAGCGCCTCGTACATGTTCTTGATCTCTTCCGCCCGGCCCTTAACGACGACGCTCCACGCCTCTCCCGCCTCCGGTTCGTATCCGTCCACCTCAAAGGCGACATTTGGGCAGGTGACCGTTGCGGCGAGTTTCGTGCCCTCGCCGGTCCGGAACACGATTGTCCCGTGATCGATCACGTAGTTGATCGGGAAGATGTCGGGATGGTCGGCCACTGAAACGGCGAGCCGCCCCACTTCGCTGGACCGCAGCAGCATCCAGCACGTGTTCGCCTCGAGGATCTTTATCCCAGACCGCGGGTCAGTGGCCATGCCCGAAGTCTCCGCCTTCCCGCAGTTAAATGGGTAGGCCACAGTGCCCGGCGGGCGCCGAATCAAACGGCTGCCTTCGTGTCGGCGGCGTAGTCATCCTTGGGGTCAGGATGTTCAGCCCATATGCGGGGCGCTAGGTGGCGCGCTGCCGAGACAGCCAATTGCGTCCGCCTGTTCCAACGCGCCGCCCGCGACAGACCTGTGGATTCGCTCCGTATCGCGCGGCTCCAGTACGGAGCCTAGCCGGCCGGCGGCTGCGGCCTTGAGCGCTCATAATCGTCGAGGTAAGGCCCGAGTTCCTCCGCGACCACCTTCTCATCAGCCGGCCAGGGTGGCTTGTCGAAGATCTGGGCCATCCAGCCTCGCCCCGCGATGAGGTGAGCGGCCAGGTAGAGCGGGTCCCCCCCGGTGAGCAGCGTCCCGCGGATCACCGGACGCAACGGCTTAGGTTCTTCCGCCGCCCCGGCCAGGTGGGCAATTCCGGCGGCAGCGGTGTCGGCCTGCTGCGCTCCGACGCCACCCTGCTTGACCGGAAGGTCGGTCGCGTCCCCGGCGGCGAAGATACGCCCGTCGGTGTCACGCACCCGGCAGAACTCGTCCACGTGCAGAAACCTGTCGAGGGCAAAGCCGGGGATGCCGCGGATATTCGGCCCGGTGATCGCCGGCAGCGTCACGATCCGGTCCGGATACAGCTCGAGACCGCTCGGCTGCAGAATCAGGTGCCCGGCCCCGAGGATGTCCCCGCTGGAGTCGGTGTAGAGGGTAACCCCAGCTTGCTGCAGCAGACGTGTCATCGCCTCGCCGGCGTTACCGCCAAAGGCGTGTAATGGCCTCGGCTCCGCCGTGACGAACGCAATTTCCAGTCGCCGATCGCCATCCCGAGCGTGTTGTGCCGTCAGCAATGCCAGTTCATACAGCGGCAGCGGCCAGGTGGGACCGTCGGGCAGGATGAAGGCAAGGCGGCCGATGTCGCCAACGTCGACAGCAGCGAGAACGCTGCCGTAGGTGTGCTCGGCGTCGCGGCCGGTGAAGACGACGGTGTGCTCAGACGACGGGAGTTCACGGCCGCCGACCGCCAGCAGCACGGCATCATAAGGCAACTCCTGACCACCGACCGTGTGCACCACTCGCTCATTTCGATCCACCCACGCCAACGCGTCCCGCACCCAGTGGACGCCGGCATCGGCTGCTATCTGCTCGATCGGATAGCGGCGCACTGCGCCCGCCGCGAACGGCTCGAGTACGGCCAGCGGTCTATAGACCAGATGATCGACCGGGCTGAGCAGAATCACGTCGACCTGATCGCCGGCCAGCCGCCGCAGCCGCAGCAGTCCCTCGATCCCGGCGATGCCTCCCCCACAGATCACTACGGCGAAACCGGCCATGCCCGCGAGGATACCGACGCAACTGTCGACCAGGCCGAGGCCTCAACCGGTTTGACCGATGCCATGGGCTGATATGGCTGCAGGTAGCCCTTCCGAAGCACCTCCGGAGGGGTCGGATGGGGATCTCGCAGCAGAGTTGGTTAGCGGCAGGGAGCCGTCAGCCGGTTCGCGGTTCCCAGCGGAAGTAGCGGATCGCGAAGAGGAGACCGGCAAGCCCCCAGGCGGCCACCACGAGGACGTCGGTCCAGTGGAAGGGGCTGCCGAGGAACCCGGCTTGCATTCCGGTGAGGAAGTGCTTGAGCGGGAATACCCGGCCGACCCAGGCCATCCACGCCGGCGGGTTGTTCCCGAGCGGGATGAACACCCCGGACAGGAAGAGCAGCGGCAGGATGACCGCGTTGACGATCGGCTGCGAGGCGTCGGCGTTAGGGATGACTGACGAGATCGCGAGCCCGAGCGCGCAGAACGCGGCAGCGCCGACAACGAGCATGATCAGCATCCGCGCCAGCGTGACCCCGGTGGGGATGTCGGCGCTGTAGAACGCGCGCCCGAATGCTGCCGTGATTGTCACCAGCAATACCGACACGAGCACCGCGTGCAGTATCCGGGCGCCAAAGAACAATGCGCCGGGCAACGGAGTCCCGTTGATTCGCTTGAGCACCCCGGAGTCTCGCTGGAACGTTACTGCGACCGCGATGTTGTTGAAACACACGGTGATCACCGCCAGTGCCGCCATGGCAGGAACGTAAAAGGTGGCCTCGTTCACCCTCTTCGCGCCGAACTGGACGTCGGAATTACGGAATATCGATGTGAAGATCACCAGGAACATCAGCGGGTACACGAACGCGAAGAACGCAGCGGCCGGATTGCGCCAATAGGCCTTGTTCACGTAACGCATCTGGGAGAGTGTCAGCGCCGCCGCGTTCATGACGTGCGCCCTTTTCCGTCGGGGATGGGACGACTGCTGCGGCTACCGGATGGCGCTTCGGTGAGCGAGAGATAGACGTCCTCCAGCGACGGCCTGGTCACCTGCAGCCCGTCGAGGCTCACCGCGTGATCGATGGCCCATCCGGTGAGCTGGTGCAGTGCCTGGACCACGTCGTCGGGTGTGATCTCGCTGTAGCCGTCCGGCCCGGGCGGGGCGGACAACCCGTCCGGGACCGTCGCCCCTGCCGGCGGCCGGTACCGGATCCGCGGCTTGGCCAACTGACGGTCACCGAGCGTGGCGGGCGGACCCTCGGCCACGATCTGGCCAGCCACGATCACCGCGACCCGGTCGGCGAGGAACTGCGCCTCGTCCATGTAGTGCGTGGTCAGCAGCACCGTCATGCCGAGCGTCGCCAGGTTCTTGATCACTTCCCACGCATCGTGCCGAGCCGACGGATCGAAGCCGGTGGTCGGCTCATCGAGGAACAACAGCTCTGGGTCACCTACCAGGGCAATCGCGACGTCCAGCCGCCGCTGTTGGCCACCAGAGAGCTTGAGCACCCGGCTATTGCGCTTGTCGTCGAGGCCGACCAAGTGGATCACTTCATCGACTGGGCGCGGGCGAGGGTAAAAGGTGGCATACATCGCGATCGTCTCGCGGACGGTGAGGTACCGATCGATGCTCGTGGACTGCAAGACGATGCCTATGCGGCTCTTCAGCCTGGCCCGGTGTTGGCCGGGATCCACACCAAGGACGCTGACCTCGCCGAGCTCACGGGTCCGGTAACCCTCAAGAATCTCCACCGTGGTGGTCTTGCCCGCCCCGTTCGGGCCGAGCAACGCGAAAACCTCGCCCGGGCGGATCGCGAGGTCGATACCCCTGACAACCTGCACGCCAGAGTAGGACATGACCAGGCCGCGAACATCGACCACGAGCGGGTCCGCGTGGCTGCTCTCACCCTGGGCCGTGTGATGAACGTCCGGCGCGGCTGACCGCGCAGCGTCGTAGGCGTCGGCTCCTCCCCCTCGCAGCGCCACCCTGCCGCCACCTCCGGTCCGATCTCCAGCAATCAATGAACAAGATCGAGGATGTCCCGAGTTCGCCGCTGCTCGGTAGTGGTCCTGGTGATCATCAGGCGGCGATCACGGTTTCATCGTGACCACTGCATCGCCAGTATCCACGGCCACGCGCTCGCTGAGCGCGGCTCGTGGCCTAGCTCCTGGGCGACCTCGTTTGGAATCGGTGTCCCCCGCCGCCGCGCTGACCTAACTGAACACGTCGAGTCAGCGATCGCGGCCCGATTGGCCGCAAGCTGCCCGTATCAGATGGCGATCCTCGGTCAACGGGGCCGATGGCCGAGCCCCGAGACGCGCACGGATCGCGCAATAGCAGATGTGTCAGGCGGGCTCAGACGGGAGCGGCGCGAGGCGGAATACGGGGTGCTGCTCGGACGCAGCCGAGACGGCTTCGTCGGGAGAGTCGGCTTCGACCTCCCAGTAGGCGGCGGTGACGGGCACTGACGTGATGTAGCACCGAATTGCGGGCACGGCTTCGAGCCCCCGTACCTCCTCTGCCTTCCACTGCGAGGAGGTACCCCCTCGCGAGAGCTCTACCTGCCCTGACGCCCGCGCGTTCTTGACCCAGTTCACTTCGCCGTACGGTGCAACCAGCCAGCGCTGTCCATCCACTTCCATCACGTCGACAGGAGTGGATTTTGCAACTCCAGATTTCCGTCCTTCGACCGTCAAGATGTAGCGATAGTTGGCGCCGCGTCCGCGCTGGGTCATCACGCTGAAGATGCCGTTCACGACCCGAGTAATGGGGGTAAGCCGATACGTCTTCGTCATGTTCCGCTCCTCGCCCGGCTAGCGGGACCCTATGCCTACTGTCAGGTCGCCCGTTCCGACAGCAGGTAGAACGTAAGTCATGCCACAGTCGAGCACCGCTCGATCTGCACAAGCAGCCGTGTCGCTTTATCCGCACGATCCCGGCTGGACTCCTTGGCTGGCTTACTGCCGAGGAACGGACCTATGCCGGGGTCAAGCTGAACATCGGCGGCTCGCTGCACGACCCGACCCACGCGGAGGACTTCATTCGCAAGTGTTATCACGTGATTCTCGGTACAGGTCGTGCGCGACTCGGGACCGACCCGTCAGGGAGCTGTCGTCAGCGCACGAAGAAGTGCCAGCCGAGCCACATCCACATCAGCAGGACGAGCCACCGACCGGCTGGGTGGCTCATTACCGTGGCCAGATACGCGGTTGGCGACGAGCCCGACCGGGCCGGACCACGAGCCGGCCAGGCGAGCATGATCGCCAGCGCGACGAGCACGCCGTAGCCGCCGAGGACAACTGCCGGTTCGATCATCGACTATCGCCTGGCCAGCCACCAGCCGAGCGCCAGCCAACCCAGCCAGGCCACCGAGCGGCCCGGATGGGTGTCGACCACGCCGTTGAGCAGCGAGCTGATCGTGGGATGCGCCGAGCGGGGCTGCATGGACAACGCCCACAACTCCCAGGCCGTTGCCGCGGCGAGCCAGGCGGTCCAGACCACGACGCCCTCGCGACTCGCCCGCACCCTCGTCGGCAAGCGCCGGAGCCGCCAGGCGGACATCAATATCGCCAGACCACCGACTGTCGCCCACACCATCGCCGGCTCGGTGAACGGCCGCAACCCACCGCCAATCCAGGCGAAGCCCAGGGCGCCCACCGCGAGTCCGGTCGCCGGCCACCGTAACCACGGCCGCGTCGAGCCGATTGTCGGCAGGCTCATGCTGGCCAGTGTGCGCCCCGATACTGAGCCACGCGTTCGCGCACGGCGGGCGCGACCTCGGTGGCGAAGCGTCGCAGCTGCGCCACGGGATCCGCACTCGGGCCGAACACGAAGGTATCCATCCCGTGCTCGACGACGAGCTCGGTCAGCTCGTCCACCCATTGCGGAGCCGAGCCCTGCAGGAACTCCCCCGTGCCGTCGATCGATCCCCACACGTTGTAGACCCGCTGGATCCGCGCTGGATCGCGGTTCGCGGCCACGGCGGCTTCGTCGATCCGGGCCTGCATGTCCAGGAGCTTGTCCGGCGTCGCCCACCCACTCGACGGCACCCACCCATCCGCCGCGCGGCCGACCAGCGCGAGGGTGCGCGGGCCGCCGACGCCGAGCCAGATCCCCATGTCGTGGACCGGTTGCGGACCGGGCTTCACACCGGCCAGCCGGTAGTACTGACCGTCGAACCGGACCGACCGCTGCGCCGACCACATCAACCGAGTGACCTCGATTGCCTCCTCCAGTGCGCTCACGGCCTCTCCGGGTGGACGCGACGGAACACCCATCGCCTCGATCGCCGTCCAGAACGCGCCCGCGCCGAGCCCGAGCTCGAACCGCCCTCCCGAGAGCACATCGAGGCTCGCCGCGGCCTTGGCCATCACGGCCGGGGGCCGCAGCGGCAAGCACGCGACATCGGGGAAGACGCGCGCCCGCCGCGTGCGGGCCAGGACCGTGGCCATGAGCATCCAGGTGTCGAGGAAACGCCGCTGGTAGGGGTGATCCTGAATGCCGATCAGATCCAAGCCCTCGTCGTCAGCAATCCGAGCCAGCGTCAGCACCTCATCCAGCGCCGCGGCCGCCGGAGTTGGAAAGACGCCGAACTGAATCGGACGCCCATAGTCCGTCATGGTCCCTACGGTGGCACGCCGGCCATCGGGGCGCAGCTCCCGATGGCCGGATCAGGCCGACCGAGCCTGCTCGCCGTTCAGCGGTCGATCAGTCGCTCGAGATGCTCCGGATACCGGGCACCCTGAATCTGGATCGTTGCGGCCGCTCGCTCGATCTCGCCGAGGTCGTCGGAGGTCAACTCGACTGCGGCTGCCCCGATGTTCTCGTCGAGGCGCTGCACCCTCCGCGTGCCGGGGATCGGAACGATCCAGGGCTTCTGGGCGAGCAGCCAGGCAATGGCGACCTGGGCCGGGGTGGCCTGCTTGCGCTCGCCGATCGTGGCGAGCAAGTCGACCAAGACCTGGTTGGCCTGACGAGCCTCCGGCGTGAAGCGCGGGATCGTGCTGCGGATGTCGTCGGTGCCGAATGTCGCGGTCTCGTCGACCTTTCCGGTGAGGAAGCCCTTGCCCAGCGGGCTGAACGGCACGAAGCCGATGCCCAGCTCTTCGAGGGTCGGCAGCACCTCGTCTTCCGGGCCTCGTGTCCACAGCGAGTACTCGCTCTGGACGGCTGTGACCGGCTGGACGGCATGGGCGCGCCGGATAGTCTGCGCGGCGGCCTCGGAGAGGCCAAAGTGCTTGACCTTGCCGGCCCGGATGAGATCCCGCACGGCTCCGGCCACGTCCTCGATCGGCACCTCCGGGTCGACCCGGTGTTGATAGAACAGGTCGATGGCTTCGACCTTGAGCCGCGTGAGCGAGGCGTCGGCGACCTGCTTGATGTGCTCCGGCTGGCTGGACAGCCCGGTCTGGTGACCGTCGGAGTCGATGGCGAACCCGAACTTCGTCGCGATCACCACGCCGTCGCGGAACGGCGCGAGGGCGTCGCCTACGAGTTCCTCGTTCACGAACGGGCCGTATACCTCAGCCGTATCGAAGAACGTCACCCCGCGTTCGACCGCGGCCCGGATCAGGGCAATGCTCTCCTGCCGCTCCGGAACCGGGCCGTAGCTCTGACTCATCCCCATGCAGCCGAGCCCGATGGCCGAGACCTCCAGGCTCCGACCAAGTTTGCGCTTCTCCATATCAGCAACTTCTCTCTGTTCTCCGGCGGGTCAGCGGGTTCTGTACTCGGTGTCGGTGACGTGCTCGCCCCAGTTCGCCTCTGGTCGCGCATCTCCGGGGACGGCTTCGGTGATGGACAGGTGGGTCATGAAGTGGTCGGGTGCGGCACCGTGCCAGTGCCATTCGTCGGCCGACGTGTAGACGATGTCACCGGGCCGGATCTCGACGACCGCACCGTCCCGAGCCTGTACGAGACCCTTTCCCTCGGTGACGTAGAGCGTTTGACCGACGGCATGGGAATGCCACGCGGTACGGGCGGCGGGCGTGAAGCGGACGGCGCTGACCCGCACCCGCGAAGGATCTTCACCTCGGGCGATGCTGTCGATCCAGACGTCTCCGGTGAACCACTCGGCAGGCCCCTTCGCGGTCGGCGGCTTGGGCTGAACGTCCACGGGCGCCCTCCTCAACTGGCTTTGGCCTGCGGCCGGCACTCGTCCGCTCGGCTGCGACCACGCTACGAGATCTTCCGGTGCGGTGGGAGGCTCTGTGATAACCAGGATGGCCACTCCCCCTCTGCCGTGCCGGGCAGGGACTGGGCGCCATTCGTGGCCTTTCGTGATCTTGGACTTGCTGCCCTCTGGCGGCGATAAGTCCAAGATCACAACTGCGAAACGGGAGACGGGAAGTGCAGTCCATTGTGCTCAGGTTCGGTCGAGGCACATTTTCACGGCATCGATGAGCGTTCGCCAGCGTGGGTCGCCGTGCGGCCCGATGTTCCGCATCCGGCTGCAGAGATAGCCGAAACTGATCTGATAGTCCGGGTCGGCGATGCCCAGCCGCCCGCCCGCGCCGGTATGTCCGAAGGAGCCGGGCCCGAAGCCGGGCATGCTCGGCGAGGCGAGTTGGTAGCCGAGACCAAAGCGGATGTCCGGGCCCGCCGTCCCGCTCTCGATCAGCGTCGTCAGGGTGTCCGTGCGTGGACGGGTCACGGCCGCGCGCGTGTCGTCAGTGATCAGCCTGACGCTGCCGACGGGCCCGAGCAGCGCGGCGTACATGGTGGCCAGGGCGCGAGCATTGGTAACCGCTCCGACGGCGGGGCGTTCGGCGGTGTAGTGGGCGCGTACCTCTTCCGGGTTGGAGGCGTCGGGGTCGTCCATCGGTGGGTTTTCGCGCAAGAACTCTTGGCGGGCCGCCGCGTAGCTGCCCGGCTGCAGATCCTCATCCGCAGGTTCCACCGGGCTGTGCTCCTCCCAGCGGCCGGGTACAACGCGCTGGATAACGTTCTCGGGGACGCCGATCCACATGTCGATCCCGAGCGGCTCGGCGATCGACGTCCGGACATGCGAGGCAATGCTTGCGCCGGTTGCCCGCCGGACGATCTCGTCGAGCAAGGTGCCGTACGTCACGGGGTGATAGGCCATCGCCGTCCCCGGTTCCCATAGTGGCGCCGCGGCGGCCAACGCGCCGGTCACCGCCTCGCCGCGGTGCAAGTCAAGACCTTGCAGCCCGGTACGCAGCGGTGGGTACGGCAGGCCGGCCGTGTGTGACGCGATCATCGCGACGGTGACGTGCTCCTTGCCCGCCGCGGCGAACTCTGGCCAATGGGCCGCCACCCGCTCCTCCGGGTCCAGGTCGCCGCGCTCGACCAGCATCGCCAGAACCGTAGCCGTAATGCCCTTGCTGCAAGACGCGACCATCATCAGCGCGTCGGGCGACATCGGTCGCTGGCGCAAGACGTCCGTGCCACCCCACAGGTCAACGACCTTGACGCCCTGGTAGAAGACAGCGACCGCCGCCGCGTCCTCGCCCGGACCCTCGAAGTTTCGCCGGAATGCGTCGGCGACCAGCCCGAATCGCTCCCCGACGCCAGGAACGACGTCACCTACCACGCGGGCTGGACGCCGATCAGGCGAGGTCGAAGCGATCGAGGTTCATGACCTTGTCCCACGCGGCGACGAAGTCACGCACGAACTTCTCCTTCGCGTCGTCGCAGGCGTAGACCTCTGAGATCGCGCGGAGCTGGGAGTTCGAACCGAAGACGAGGTCGACGGCGGTGGCGGTCCACTTGACCTCGCCCGTGGCGCGATCCCGACCTTCGAACACGTTCTCAGCCGAAGCGGATGCCTTCCACTCCGTGCTCATGTCGAGCAGGTTCACGAAGAAGTCGTTGGTCAACGTCTCGGGCCGGTCGGTGAAGACGCCGTGTTGGGATTGCCCGAAGTTGGCGTTCAGGGCCCGCATGCCGCCGATGAGCACCGTCATCTCGGGAGCGGTCAGCGTCAACAGGTTGGCCCGATCCAGCAGCCGCTGCTCCGGCGGCAACTTCTCTCCGGCGCGAAGGTAGTTGCGGAACCCGTCGGCGGTCGGTTCGAGCACGGCGAACGACTCCACGTCGGTTTGCTCCTGCGAGGCGTCCGTGCGCCCCGGCGCGAACGGGACCGTGATGTCGTGCCCGGCGTTCTTCGCCGCTTGCTCGACGGCCGCGCACCCGCCCAGGACGATCAGGTCGGCGAGCGAGACCTTCTTTCCGCCGGACTGTGAGCCGTTGAAGTCCTGCTGGATCTGCTCGAGGGTCTGCAGCACCTTCGCGAGGTCGGCCGGGTCGTTGACCTCCCAGTTCCTTTGCGGCGCAAGGCGAATCCGTGCCCCGTTGGCCCCGCCCCGCTTGTCGGTGCCGCGGAAGCTCGCCGCCGACGCCCAGGCGGTGGAGACCAGCTGGGAGACGGACAGTCCCGAGGCGAGGATCTTGCTCTTGAGGGCGGCGATGTCGTCCTCTCCGATCAGGTCATGATCGACCGCGGGGACGGGGTCCTGCCACAGCTGCGGCTCCGGAACCCACGGGCCGAGGTAGCGCGAGACGGGTCCCATGTCGCGGTGCAACAGCTTGTACCACGCCTTGGCGAACGCGTCCGCGAGCTGGTCCGGGTGCTCGTGGAAGCGCTTCGCGATCGGCGCGTAGATCGGATCCACCTTCAGCGCAAGGTCCGTCGTCAGCATCATGGGAGCGTGCCGCTTCGACGGATCATGCGCGTCGGGCACGGTGCCCTGGGCCTCGGGATTCTTCGGCGTCCACTGCTTCGCCCCGGCCGGACTGGTCGTCAGCTCCCAGTCGTAGCTGAACAGGTTGTCCAGGAATCCGTTGTCCCACTTCGTCGGCTCGTTGGTCCACGCGCCCTCCAGCCCGCTGGTGAGCGTGTCGGCGCCCTTGCCGCTGCCGTAGGTGTTCTTCCAGCCGAGGCCTTGCTGCTCGATGGGGGCAGCCTCGGGTTCTGGACCGATGTACTGCGGATCGACGGCGCCGTGGGTCTTGCCGACCGTGTGGCCGCCGACGATGAGCGCAAGCGTCTCCTCGTCGTTCATCGCCATGCGACGGAAGGTCTCTCGAATGTCCCTGGCGGCAGCCAGCGGATCCGGGTTGCCGTTCGGCCCCTCCGGATTCACGTAGATCAGGCCCATCTGCACGGCGCCGAACGGACCGGCGAGTTCCCGGTCGCCGCTGTAGCGCTCATCTCCGAGCCAGGTGTCCTCCGGCCCCCAGAAGATCTCGTCGGGCTCCCAGATGTCCTCTCGCCCGAAGCCGAAGCCGAACGTCTTGAACCCCATCGATTCATAGGCACAGTTGCCGGCGAAGATCAGCAGATCGGCCCAGGAGATCTTCCGGCCGTACTTCTGCTTGACCGGCCAGAGCAACCGGCGCGCCTTGTCGAGGCTCGCGTTGTCGGGCCAGCTGTTGAGGGGGGCAAAGCGCTGCGCGCCGCTGCCGCCACCGCCCCGGCCATCGGCGATGCGGTACGTGCCTGCGGCATGCCACGTCATCCGGATGAAGAGCGGCCCGTAGTGGCCGTAGTCGGCCGGCCACCAGTCCTGCGACGTCGTCATCACCTCGATGATGTCCCGCTTCAGCGCGTCGAGGTCGAGGGTCTTGAACTCTTCTGCGTAGTCGAAGTCCTCGCCCATCGGGTTGGACCGGGGCGAGTGCTGATGCAGAACCTGCAGGTCCAGCTGATTCGGCCACCAGTCCTGGTTCGTCCTGGGCCGACTCGGCTTGGGAGTCGGGGAGGGGATTACTGGGTTCTCGCTTTCGCTGCCGCGGTCAGACACGTCGGTCCTTCTCCTGTCTCGTTCTATGGCTGGTTGCTCTTGACTGGTTGCGCTGATCAAGGGGTGCTGCTCAGCCGGTCGGCGCTGCCTGGTTGACCGCCGGACGCGGCAGACTGCCGCGGCACACTCGGGACATCGCCCCCAGTAGATGACCTCGGCTTCGCCGATCTCGTAGCCCACGTCATCGGCAGCCGTCAGGCAGGGGACGTAGCCGACGGCGCAGTCGACATCGGCGATCGCACCGCATGATCGACAGACGACGTGATGGTGGTTGTCCCCGACCCGCGCCTCGTAGCGCGCGACCGAGCCCCTCGGCTGGAAACACCGCACCAGATCCGCCGCGGTCAGCGCTCGCAGCACGTCGTAGACGGCCTGGTGGGACACCTCACCGAGATCCTCACGCACGGCCCCGATGATCGAGTCCGTGTCGGCGTGCGGATTAGCGTGCACCGCGGTTAGCACCGCCACTCGAGGACGCGTTACGCGGAGCGCAGCCCCTCGCAACATGCCCTCGAAGTCGGAGTTCGTCGGCACGCAGCACAGTGTCGTCCACTTTCTGGAATGAATCAAGACTGGCGTACGAAGCACCGGCGACCGTAACGAGTGTGATCGTGGACTTGAACCCAGGCACCTATTGGGCCGTGCGGGCTTCGATCACTGAGACATCGGCTGCACCCAGCCACGCTTCCTCGAGCGGTGTACCGCCGGCCCGGCGAATCGCCGACAGCAGCGGTGTCGCCCAGGTGTGCTCGATCAGCGCGACCGCGGCGACGGATCCGGTGGGGACCGCATCAGCCAGAGACCATGACGAGACGTCGGCTGATTCGTCGTCGGCGCCGGCAGCCTGGGGGCCGGCCACCGCGTCGGGCTGACCCAAGACCGCGGCGGCGAGCACGCCCGAGTTCGAGCCCAGCTCGGCGGGCGCGTCAAGCGTGTCGAAGCTGCCGTCCGCCGCGCGCTCGATCAGGAGCAGATCCAGCAAGCGGACGATGCCTGCCTCTCGCAGCCGCGCGAACTCCGTCAGCACCTCTCCGGAGAACTTCGCGTCGTCGAAGCCGACGACAAGCACCTGCACCGGACCCATCAGGTCTGCGTCCGGGTCAGTAGCTTCGCGTACTCCTCTTGGGTGATCACGCCGGTGTCCCGGAGATGCGTAAGGGCGTCAACAGTGGCCGGCGGGCTAGTGGCCGGCGGGCTAGCCGCCGGCGGGCCAGCGGCACTCGGCGCGGGAGCTTGGCGGTGCTTCGGATGCGACGCCGCATAGGCCTGTGCTGGCGTGAAACGGCCGCCGTAGTAGGGCACATCGCCGGTCATGCCTACTCGCTGTAACTGCCGTGGGACCAACAGCATTCGACCTCCCCTGCCGCGACCTCGATTCTCGCACGCACGATCCGGCAAACATCTGCTATTTCCAAGATCACGACTGCGCCTACCCCCAGCGCCGGCTGCACTGATGCCTCAGCTCGGAGGAGCGTCAGGCCGCGCCCGCTAGGCTCGTCGGCAGTCCGCGTCGATCTGATCGACGCGCTGGCCGACCGGCTCGAAGTCGGCGTGCTGCGCCCGGTCCGGCGGCACGATGCGCCACAGCCCACCCAACCCACTGAGCCGGGTCTGCACGACCACCACCGCGCCGCCGCAGCCACTACAGGGCTGGGAGCGAACACGCCAGGTGGAGGTCGCCACGCGGCCACACGGTACGCCTCGACCATTGCGCCCGGCCGGTGTCGCCATCAAGATCACGCCGGGTGTGCGGACCGCGGACTGACGTGCTGGTGCACAGCTCAGACACGACCGTCGTACCCGCCGCGGTAGATTCTCGGACCCGTAGGATACAGCGGTGTCCGATCGGTTGATCTTTCAGCTTGGCACCAACAACTGGCAGCGCGATGGCGAGTTCGCTCCCGGCTCAGGCATCCTGCACGAGGCGCACCATCACGCGTACAACGCGTTGCCGGGGGTTCGGTGCTATTCGATGTATCCGTCTCGGCGGCAGCGTTACCGGGAAGAGGACGTCCGAGTCTTCCCGCTGGACCATGACATTCCGATATGCGAGTCAGTGTCGCCGGTCAGCAGCTATCGCTGGCACGCGATGAGCGAGGCGGAGGTGGCTGCGTACCGGCAACGGCTGACCAACGCGGTGGCCGACTGGATGGACGAGATCGAGACGCGTACCGGCGACCGATTCACACTGGCGATCGCGCATCACGCGTTCATGAATACGGTGGTGCTGCGCGACGTTATCCGGCGCCGGGTCGCCGCGGGCCAGGCTCGTATGCCGCTGCTGTGTTTCGCGCACGGCACCGAGCTCAAGATGTTCAACAACGAGCGGCGTGGGGATCAGCCGGAGGAATTCCCGCTACGGTTCTTGCCGTTCATGCAGCGCGAAAAGATCTTCGACTACGCCGACCCGAATCACGGCGTCGACGTCGCCGCGGCTATCTCGATGGAGCAGGTGAACGCGCTGCTCGACGTGTTCGGTGATTTCCCTCGCGAGCGGGTCGTGCTCTCACCCAACGGCTATAACCAGGACGTGTTCGGGCCGCTGCCTGAGGGCACCGACCGCGCGGCGATACTGGCCGGATTCTTTACCCAGCCGCTCGACGGCAGCGACCAAGAGCCTGAACCGGTCGCCCCGGCAGAAGGGTTCGACGCGGTCGTCGCGTTCTGCGGCAAGTTCGCCGACTGGAAGCGGCTGGACGCGCTGCTACGCGCGGCCGCGATCTACGAGCAGCAGGAGTCCCGCATCGTCACCCTCGTCATCGGCTCGGGCCCGCCCCCGGCGCAACGCGAGATGCATGACCTGGCTACGGCGCTGGGATTGCGCCGGACCTACTTCCTCGGGCCGCGACCGCAGGACGAGCTCGCGCTGCTGTTCGGGTGCGCCGACATTGGCTGCTTTCCCTCCTATCGCGAACCCTTCGGACTGGTCTTTGTCGAGTGCATGGCCTGCGGCACGCCGGTGATTGGTGCGGACTCGGGCGGCCCGCGCGACTTCGTCACCTCCGAGGTCGGCACCCTGGTCCCGGAGACCGACGACCGGACAGCGCTGGCAACCTCACTGGCCGAGGCAGTCGATCAGGCTCTACGCGCCGATTGGAAGCACACCCGAGGCCCCGGCGCCGCGCACTACGCCCGCAACCGCTTCAGCGTGACCGGTCAGGTCACACATCTGCTGGCCGAAGTAGACCGATTGACCGGCTAGGCGTCAGCGGGGTCTCGCGTGCCGCCGGCTGAAACCCATCACCACCACCACGGGCGGCCGCACGAATGCCCCAGTCGGGGCGACACGGGGCAAGAATTCCCCGTCAATCGACCCTGTCGCTACGGGGTGGTGATCTCGATCCAGTTCCGGATCATCTCCGGGGTCGCCATATCGAGCAGCGTGGGGTGATCCGTACGGATGTGATCGCGGACCAGCGCCACGACCCGGTCCTCGTCATCGTCACGGATGATGTAGCCGCACTCGCAGGTCACCTGGTTGGCCATCGATCGCCTCCTTCTGCCGACGATTGTCGTGGCCGCGCCTTGTCATTATCTTGGCCAAAGGTTGCCGAAACGAACGCTGTAGGTCATGGTGCGAATTCAGCTGTGCGGCCGGTTTGCCGTCGTCATTGACGGGCAGCGGGTCGAGGCGCGGCTTCCGGGGCGGCAGGGCCGATTGCTGGCCGCGTATCTCACGGCACACCGCGCGCAACCGGTCGAGCGGACGGTGCTGCTCGATACCCTGTGGCCCGAAGGCGGCGCCGGGACGGCCGGCACGCTGACGGTTCTGATGTCGAAGGTCCGCTCGATCCTCGCTCCGGCCGAGATTGTGGGTCGGCGCACCGTACAGCTCGTGCTGCCGGCGAACTCGGTCGTCGATCTCGAGATGGCGATGACGTCCCTTCATTCAGCTGAATCTGCAGTAGCGATGCGGGATTGGCGCCGCGCCTGGCCGAACGCGCTCGCTGCTCAGTACGCCTCGCGCCGACGGTTCCTGGCCGAGTTCGAGGCACCCTGGATCGACGAGTGGCGCCGAGCGCTGGACGTGACCTACGAGCGCGCGCTCGCCTGTTACGCCGAGGCCTGCCTGGGCATCGGGGGGACGGAGCTGCCTGCGGCCGAGCGGGCCGCGCGCCGCCTGGTGGCCTATGCGCCCCTGGCCGAGACAGGGCACCGGCTGCTGATGCGCGCCCTCGCGGCGCGTGGCGATGCTGCGGACGCGCTCGACGCCTACGACGAGCTGCGTCGGCTGCTGCGCGAGACACTGGGCGTCCCCCCGGGCCCGGAAACCCAGAGGCTGCACGCTCTGCTGCTCCGCGGGCAGCCACTTGACGAACCCGCCCGGCCTATGGCACGAGTACCGTTCGCTCGCCTGGCGGATCGGCCTGGGCCCAGACTTCCTCGACATCGGCCAGGGCCATCGTCTTCGCCTTGACCGCGATAGTGCCGGCGCGACATGCCAATCGCGTCGGTCGGGTCCTAGGCGCCGGCCGGCTCGAGAAGACCCAACTGTGTGAGCATCGAGACCTGGTCGTAGTACAGATCCCCACCGACAACGCGGCCGCTCGAGTCGAAGTGCCACATCTCGCAGAGCGGCAAAACGAACTGCTTGCCGCTGGCGGGGAACGGTCCGAGCGGCCCGTCGTGCGTCCCTTCGACGGTGAAGGTGCAGACGACCGTCTGGCCGGCGTCGATGTAACGGGGAGTGGCGATCCGGATGTCGGACGACGACTCGATCCACCCGGCCAGGAAATCGTCTCTGAATTCCTCGGGCGTCGTGAACGTCCAACCTCGCGCGTGATCGGTCCACGCGATCCTGTCGGCATAGTCGTTGGTCATGGTCGCGAAGGCTCTTCGATTGAAAGCCTCGTGACCGGCTCGATAGTTCTCGACGTTCCTGGATGCCATGGTTCCCTCCTGCTGTTTCCTCGTCCGGGTTTGGACGATCGTCGGACCACACCTTGTCCGTCACGTTGGCCAGCAGGTTGTCGAAAGGTTGAAACGCCGCGGCGCCGATCCGGCCTGGTGGACGCACACGATCGCGTCACCGCGGTCCGGCCTCGTGCGCACAGCGGCTAGCCGCCGAGCCGGTCGTCGCGCGCGGCCCAAAGCACGACCACGACGCTTGCTCCCGCCACCACGGCCCACGGCGAGACCACGGCTGCGTCGGCGCCGCCCGCGGTCGCGACGTACGCCGCGAGGGGACGGACCAGCGACAATGTGACGAGCACGAGCGTGATCGCGCTCGCGACGACCGGCCCCGGCTGGCCCGCGTACCGGCGGGCCACCGCGGCCGCGGCGAAACCGAGCAGCACGTTGCCCACAACAGCGACGCCGAGCCGACCGACGGGCCACCCGGCATCCTGCCCGGCCGCGATCAGGACGACGACGAGCCCGGCGCCGCACGGAACGATCAGCGTCACCGCGCGCGCGGCCGTCCGACGCGGCCGACCGAGCGGCGTGACGTCGACGATCTCGGCCGCCGGCTCGTCGAGGGCGAACGCGCTGGCCGCAGCCAGCAAGCCGACCGCGATCGTAAGTACGAACGGACCCAGCCGGGTCTGCGGGAGCAACAGTGCCCCGACGCCGGTGACGATGGATGCACACGTGATGCCGGCGATGGCCGGCCACGGCGCGGCGCGGAGCAGGACGGCGATCACGGTGGGCCGTTCAGAGGATCGGCTGCTTGAACCCGGTGTAATCCACCATGACGGCGTGGCTCAGTCCCCCGGTGACGGCGAGCCAGTACGTCAGGGCGCACAAAGCCACCACGACGAGCAGCGTGTCGTGCAGCCGCCGGCGGGTGACCGGGTCCGCGTCCTTCAGCATGGCCACGGTCACCGCCAGCGCGCAGAGGCACACCTGCCAGGCCACGTAGAACCACGGCGACCCTCGCCACACCTCGCCGGCGTCGAACCCGTTCGCGGTGACGAAGAAGGTGAACGGGGTGAACATCCGTACCAGCAGGACGAGCGTCGAGTTCTGGAAGTTCGACGCCAGCCCGGCCGCGGTACCTAGCCACAACTCGATCACGACGAAGAGCACCGGTGGCAGCCACACGGCGCGGACCCACCGCGCGACGGCGACGCCCAGCAAGGGTCCGCCGACGGCGCTCATCACGACCTCCGCGACGAGCATCGTCACGCGGTCCGGTGTCGCGACCGACCGCTGCGTCCACAGCGGGACCGGCTGGAACGCCACGAGTCGCCACGAGTGCCACTACGCCGGCGACGAACGGCACGACAGCCGCGGTGCACAGGGCCGCGGTGCGTAAGTGCGCCGGCGTCGGCGTCGCGTCCAGGGCCTCGGCGGTCGGCCGCGTCGAGAGCACGAGCCAGTACCCGGTCATCACGCCGAAGAGGCCGAGGAACGACGCCGGATAGGTGACCAGGTTGTCGACATCGGTACTGCGGCGGGTCAGGAAGACCGTGAGCATGACGGCGGTCGCGGCCAGCCCGAGAAGAAACACCGGATGGCGCAGATAGCGACGGATCTCAACGCGGCTGAGGGCGGCCAGCGTGACGACGTTCGACGACGGCGCGGCCACGAGAGCGGTCACGATCGCACCTTCGTTCGGTCGGCACCGCGCAGCAACAGGTACGCGTCCTCGAGCGACGGTTCGACCGCCTCGCCGCCCGGCGGGGCCTGCGGAGCCAGGCTGCGGTAGCGCCCGGTCCCCGTGCGCCACGACACCGGAGCATCCGGCGGTGCGTCGTCGGTCAGCCAGACGCGTCCGTTCGCGCGCGCGACGAGGTCGCGGACCGCACCGTCGTAGCGCACTCGTCCGTCGTCCAGCACGATGACCCGCTCGCACAGCGCGGCGACGTCCTCGGTCTGGTGCGTGGACACCAGCACGATCGACGTCCGGGCGAGCTCGGCGAGTACGCCGCGCAGCGACGCGCGCTGCTCGGGATCGAGACCGGTCGTGGGCTCGTCCAGAATCAGGATCGCCGGCGGCCCGAGCAATGCCTGGGCGAGCGCGAGACGCCGTCGCTGGCCGCCCGACAGTGCGCGGATCCGCTTGCTCGACGCACCCGACAGGTTCACCGCGTCCAGCACCCGACGAACCTCCGCGTGCCGGGTGTCGTGCTGCGTCCACTCCTTGAGCACCGCGACATAGTCGACGAACGCGAACGCAGTGAACCCGCGCGGAAATCCCAGCTCCTGCGGGAGATATCCGAGGTGGCGACGGATGTTTGTCTGCTGAGCCGGGATAGACGGATCCCAGTCGAGGACCCTGAGCTCGCCCGACGACGGGGCGAGCGCGGTGGCGAGGATGCGTAACAGCGTCGTCTTCCCAGCCCCGTTCGGACCGAGCAGCCCGACGACTCCGGGCGTGAGCTCGAGGTCGACGCCGGTCAGCGCGGTCGTGCCGCCGAAGCGACGCTCCACACCATCCAGACGAATCGTCCCGGTCATCATCGGGCCTTCTTCGGATGCGGCGTACGTAGCTGCCGCCCTCGCACGGCGACGACCGCGCACGACACCACAGCCAGCCCGACATAGATCGGCGAGAACGGGAAATTCACGACATCGACGGAGGAGCCGTACACGGTCGCGGCGCCGACCACCAGGGCCCAGACCACGCCAATCGCCGCGACCGCCGTCATCGGTGGCACCCACGTCGACAGTGCGAGAACGCCGGCGACGAACCCGATCGCCGGCAATAGCCAGAGATAGGGCGTCGGACCGTGCATCAACGTCCCGAGTACGACGGCGACCGGCAGCACGATCGCAAGCACGGCCAGCGTGCGGAGCAGAACGAGTCGGACGACGGAGTACGGTGTCGCGACCTCCTGCTCGAGCGCTGGTTCGAAGCGCGGGTCGTAGCTGAACGCGACGGCCCCGCACGGCAGCAGCGGAGCGAGCACGAGGAAAAGCCACAGCCCGCTCGCGTGCCCGTAGGTATTCGCCGTCGCCAGGAAGAGCAACACGAGCAGCACCCCGCCGACCCATGCGCCCCGAAACGCCGGAGCGGCCACAACCAGTCGCGCGTCCGCGGCTGGCAACCCCAGCCGACGGAGCACCCGCTCTCCAACCGAGGGTCGGGGCAGCTCGATGGCGTCCCGCACCCGCGACCACGCGACCTCCAGGTCGACCGGCCGCGTGGTCGGCAGGGCCGCCATGCTCGCGACAACCCGATCTCGGCACTCGGGGCACCCGAGCAGGTGTTGCTCGACCGATGCGCTCTGGGGCAGCGAATCCGTCCCGTCGATCCAGCGCCGTAGCGCCACCTCGTCGACATGCCAGCTGGTCATGGCTGTCCTTCCACCAAAGCCGCACGCAGGCGAACCTTCGCCCGGGACAGGCGTGTCTTGACGGTGCTTTCCGGCACACGGAGCAGCCGGGCGGCTTCCCGCGTGGTCAGCCCGTCCAGCACCACCGCCTGGATCACGACCCGCATCTCGGGCGAGAGCTGGGCGAGCGCCTGACCGGCGTCGCCGTACTCGACCGAGAGCAACACCTGCTCCTCAGCCGCCGGCGCCGGGCTCGGACGCGCCATGTCCAGCGTGACGGTCACGTCCCGCCGGGACCGCAGCCGGCTCACCAGCCGGCGTATCGCGATGCCCCACAGCCACGCGGCAACGTCGCCGTCGCCTCGGAAGCCTTTCGGCCGTTGCCACACCGCAACGAACGTGTCCTGCAACGCGTCGGCGACGACGTCCGGATCAGCGCAGCGCCGGCCCAGACGCACCGAGAGCCATCCCGCGTGCCGGTCGTAGAGCGCGCGCATGGCGTCGAGGTCGCGTTCACCGACGGCGGCCAGCAGCGAGGCGTCGCTCGAGCTACCGTCCACGACCTAACTGTCGCGCTTCCGGCGCGAAAAGGACTCACGTCGGACGTGATTTGTGCCGATCCACCGGTCGCATTGCCCAGTTCGTCACGTGCTCGTCGACGAGCTGTCCTTGCGCTCACGGGCCGGCACGGGAATCTCCGCGTTGGAGTAGTACGCCTTCGGGAACGGGAATTCGGTGGCGATCCAGTGGCGGAGTGCGCGATATAGCTTGGCGTAGTACCCGCGTCGGTAGGCGTCGGGGGTCACCCACCAGCTCACGTCGACGTCGTAGCCGAGCAGCTCCTCGGTGAGCGGTGTGCGCCGGCCCAGCGGGTACAGGTAGCAGCAGCCGAGGTACTGACCCTCGGTGTCATACGCGGCGTAGGTGAACGAGTCGCCCTCGCGGAACTCGCATTCGTGCCAGACGAGGTCGACGTAGTCGAAGTCCTCGGTGACCGGCTCGGTCGGCCAGGACCCACCGCGCGTTCGACGGATCAGCTCGAGACTGGCGTTGATGCCTCGGACGTCGTCATGCAGGTGATCCCGGGTGAGCGCGCGGGCGCGGATGTCGTCATAACCGAGTTCCCTGGGCGCGGCCCACCCGGCGGGCCGATTGAGGCGTTTGACGAGCGCGCGATAGTCCACGATCTGCTCACCTTCCGTGTGCGGTGGGCGTGGCGCGGACGCCGCCCGACTGCAGCTCGGCGATCACCGGGCCCACCCCGAGAGTGAAGCAGAAACTTGGGAAGTTGAGTCGCGCTAGCCGCCGAGCGGCGCGCGGCTGATCGCAGCTTCGCGCGTGGCGAGGAAGACGTAGCGGTTGAGGCTGAAGAAGTAGTCGGGCCCGAGGCCGCCCAGGTCTTCAGCCCAGGCGGCGACCTCCTCGTCGGTGATGCCGGCCCGTCCCGGCACGAAGCCGGTGACGAAGCCGATGAGGCCGTGGCTGTAGACCTCTTCGCCGTAGCTGGTGTTCAGCAGCGGCAGGACGCTGACGTGGGTGACGGTGAATCCAGCGTCGAGGAGCAACCGTCCCAGCCGGCGCGGCAGGTGCGGGTCGGCTAGGTGATCGTTCCAGACGGTGAGCACGCGCCGCATGCGGGCCGGATCGGAGGAATGCCAGACGATCGAGTCCCAGTCGGTGTCGAGGATCAGCAGCCGTCCTCCCGGACGCAGCACGCGGTGCGCCTCGGCCAATGCGGCCGGCATGTCGGCGACGTACTCGTACACCTGGGTGGCGGTCGCGACGTCGAAGCTTGCGTCGGCGAAGGGCAGCGCGGTGGCATCGCCGCTGCCGAACGTGACGGGTGCGGCCCGGTCGGCGAGGCGGCGCTGGGCGGACACGGCGCGCATCTGCTCGCTCGGGTCGATGCCGCGCACGCTGCCGGACGGGCCGGCCCGCTCGGCCAGCTCGGCGGCCAGGAAGCCGGGGCCGGATCCGATGTCGAGCACGTCTTCACCCGGTTGCAGGTCGAGTAGGCGGTGGATCACCTGTCGGTGCGCGACGATGTCCGCGGTGGTGTAGACGGCCTCGACCTGGCGGGAGACGGTGTCGTCGAACTCAATCATCGAGGTCATGACCGCCAGCCCGGTGTGGCGACCTTCGGCAAACCTTCCACGGCCTGCGCGAGGAAGGCTGTGAGCGCCGCAAACACCTCGTCGCTGTCGCCCAGCCAGGGGTCGTGGTCGACCCCGGGCAACTCCGCGAGGCGGTCACCGTGCCACCGTCGTCGACCTCGAGCGGGCGCACGGACACCGGTCGCACGCAGTGAGGGTACTACCGCCGAAACGCGAGGAGTCCCCTGCGGTTACTTGGGGAGGTCGAGCTGGCGGGCCGTTTTTGCTGCCTCGCGGCGGCTGGTGACGCGCAGCTTGCCGAGTATCCGAGATACGTGGTGCTCGACGGTTTTGTCCGAGACGAAGAGCCGGGCGGCAATCTCCGCGTTGGTCAGGCCGTCAGAAACGAGCTGGAGGACTTCGACTTCCCGGGTGGTGAGGCTCGCTGGGTTCGCCCGGGTGCTGGATCGCATACCGTGCGGAACTCGCTCGCCCAAAGATCGCAAGCGTTCGGCGGCGAGGGCCATGGCTGGACCGGCTCCCAGGCGGTCCAGGATGTCGAACGCCTGGATCAGGGCGGACGGCGTGCCGACCTCGATCAGGGCCAGTGCTCGTTCGTACGGTCGATCAAGCGCGTGCCAGGCGTCGGCCGCCGCCTGCCATCGACCGTCGACCTGCAGGGCAAGGGGGCGCGGCGTCCCGGTGGGCACGTCGTGGCGCTCGCCCAGGCGTGCGGCCCACGACATCAGGTGGCCTCGATGTTGTGTAGTGACGCGCGCGTCAACGCGGTCAAGCACTAATTTGATCGAGTTGCTGACGCCGACCACATCGCCGTGCAGCCAGGCCTCCTCCGCCAGGGCGAGCGCGACAGGGGTGATCAGGAGCAGCTCGTCGGTCCGCTGTGCTAGCTGCATTGCTTTCAGGAGGGTGGGACGGGCGTCCGGGCCCCCGCGGCGCATCGTGATCGTCCCGATGATGGTCAGTGCGGGAATGTGTCCGACCGCCATGGTCCCGGCTCGTTGCCGGACGGCCCAGGCGTCGGCGATGGCGTCGTCCCAGCGGCCCCGTTTGAGTTCCGAGTCGGCGAGCACCGCGGTGACGCACACGTACCGCAGGGTCAGGTCGTGGTCTTCGGCGTAGCGAAGCCCCTCCGTAATGATGGTGTCGGCGCGTTCGAACCGGTCGTTGTCCACGAGAACGGACGCGAGGTTCGCGTAAGCCCGCCCGCCGACGTGACCGAGGCCGTACGCCAGCGCCACATCTAGCGCTCGCTCGAGGTGGGAAACGCCGGTATCGACGTCGCCGTAATAGCCCTCCGCCCAGCCGATGGAGTTGAGCGCGTTCGACTCGGCCTGGGGGTCGCCGACCAGCTGCGCGATCTGGAGGGCGCGTCGCAGAGTCACGATGGCCTGCTGTGGGTCGCTTTGGTCCACCTCGAACGTGCCCGCACCCGCCAGGGCGCGACCTAGCTCGACCGTCGGTCCGTGAGGTTCGAGAGTCGCAACGGCCTGGGCGGCATGCTGGTGCGCTACGTGGCCCTGCCCGAGATACCAGGCGATGTACTCCAGGGCGACGTGTGCGGCACCGACCCTTATCGGGTCACCGACCTCGTCCCACAGCTGCAACGCCTCCTCGGCCGCCGTGCGGGCCTCGTCCATCTGATCGGTGACCATGCACTCGGCGGCGAGCGCGTCCAGCAGCCCGGCGCGCTCCGCAGCGGAACGCGGCGAGGCGAACCGCAGCGCCGTGCGGTAGTGGTGCACCGCTTCCCGGTGCGACCCCAGATCAGCAGCGCCGCGCCCCGCCTCCAGTCCGTACCGGAACGCGCAGTCGGCCTCGTTGGCCACTGCCGCATGGTCGGCCAGCCGCGCAACGTCCATACCACGCCGCTGTTCCAGCGCGCGCAAGATGGCTCGGTTCACCGTGGCCCGCCGGATAGGCGGGATTTCCGCAGCGATTACCGCCCGCGATAACTCGTGCCGAAATGCAAGCTCCGCTCCGAAGGTCATCAGCATGCCCTGCTCGACGCAGTCGTCAACGCCATCGGCGTCGGAACCACTCGCCTCGATGAGCAAGTCCGCGTCGAACCGCACCCCCAGCTGGGACGCGACGTCCAAGGCACGGCGCCCTTGTACCGACAACCGCGCCGCACGCGCGAGCACAACATCGCGCACCGTGCCGGGCATGATCGATCCTGCGGCCACGCATTCGGTGACGAAGAACGGGTTTCCCGACGTCTGCCGATACACCTCCGCCGCATCGAGGCCAGAACCCGCGATCATCGACGCCACACCTGATTCGGTCAGCGAGCCCACCGGAACCCGCCGCGCGACACCGAGGCGCGCCAGCTCGCCGATCAAGCGAGTCAGCGCCGCGTTCGACCGGATTTCATCGTCGCGATATGTCCCGATCACCATTGCGGGCACCCGGTCCAAGCGACGTCCTACATGGAGCAGGAAGTCGGCCGTCGCTTCGTCGGCCCAATGCAGGTCCTCAACCAGCATGACGGTCGACTGCTGCCGCAGCGCGGCGAGAATCGCAGCGAATAGGTCATCGCGGGCTTGTCCGGCGTCGACCGCGAGCTGGGCCGCGATCTCGATCACCGGGCCGAGCGGCCGCGGAGTCGCCACCCCGTCACACACGCCGGCGACGACGGGAACGGCCACCTCGGCCAGGAAGGCCGACACCAGCACGGACTTGCCCGCGCCGGCTTCCCCGCCCACGAGGGCAAGCGTCCCCGCTCCGTCCCGAGTGTCCTCGAGATACTCCGACAGCGCGGCCAGCTGGGGCCCGCGCTCGACCAGCCTCATGACGTCACGCTAGGAACCGCGGGAACGCGCGGTCAACGAACCAGCGAAAAATGGGGGACGGGTCTGGACAAAGTAAGGGACGCGCCCTGATGCCGGGTCCGGCCGCGGCCGTCGACTCTTGTCGCAGCCGGCGAGGACGCCGGGGACGCGAAGAGCGCTGCGATGACCAGGATCCGCCTGACCCAGCTCGGCTCCCTGACGCTTCTGCTCGCCTGGTTCGTCAGCTAATCCCGAAGGGATGATCAGGCCGGCGTCACAGGATTGCGCGTTGGACCGCCTCGGCGGGGCAAGAAGTTGAGGCATACGCCCCACGCGACGGGAGCGGCAAAGACCTATGGTCGGCGCAGTCGGGACACGCGCCCGCCGCGACGAGGAGGGCAGCATGGCACGTACATCACCGCAGGATGTCGTAGTCCAGGACCACGGGCTGGTCGAGGTCCGCACCGCCGAACTCGACGGGATCACGGCCGACTTCCTGGTCGTCAAGCAGCCGGTCGACATGGCCTTCATGCTCAAGAGCCTCCCCGACGGGCGCTGCCAGTGCGCGCACTTCGGCGTCGTGCTGAAAGGCGGCTTCGCCGTTCGGTACGCCGATCGGGTCGAGACGGTCAACGAGGGCGATTGGTTCCATATGACTCCCGGGCACGTCCCCACCTACCAGGTGGGTACCGAGCTGATCCAGTTCAGCCCGACGGATGATCTCAGGGCTACGGACGAGGCAATCCACCGCAGCATGCAGGAACTCCAAGGCACCTGACCGACCCGCTTCGGCGTAGCCTGAGGCGCGCAGGAGTTGGTCGCGCCCAGGGGTCGCTATGACGTGCTCGCAGCCGTCCACAACCACACAGTCGACCCATCAGGGCGACGAGGTTCCGCTCGCCGAACTCGTCGCCGCGCTATCGCTCGGCGTCGACCTCGGTTTCGGGCAGCCTATGGAACACGTTCTGCGCCAGTGCATTCTCGCCCTGCGCCTATGCGAGCGGCTCAGCCTGCCCGAGGAACAGCGCTCGGTTGTCTATTACGCCGCTCTGCTTGTCAATGTTGGCTGCCACTCCGATGCGCACGAGCAGGCAAAGTGGTTTGGCGACGACGTTGCCGTGCGGTCGACGAAGTACGACCACGACCACCGCAGCGTGCGCGGCGCGGCGAGCGCCATCCGATTCATCGGCGCGGGCAATCCGCCACTGCACCGGTTCCGCGTCGGGCTGGAGTTCGCGTTCCATGGCCGCCACGACCTCGACAAGATGGTCGAAGGGCACTCATTGCTCGCCCGTGACCTCGCCGCACGGCTCGGCCTGAACGTCCAGGTGCAGGGGGCCGTCGCCGCCTCCTACGAACGTTGGGACGGCAAGGGCTGGCCGGGCGCAGTCCGCGGCGACGATATCCCGATCGCGGCGCGTATAACCCAACTCGCCGAGTACGTCGAGGTCGCCCACCGGCTCGGTGGTTTAGGCGCTGCCCGCGCGCTTGCCCGCAAACGCGCCGGGAAGCAGTTCGACCCGCAGCTAGCCGAGGTCCTCTGTAGCGATGCAGAAGAGATCTTCGAGGACCTCGACTCGACCCGCAGCTGGCAGGCCGTGATCACGGCCGAGCCAGCGCTCCGAGTGCGGTTGCGCGGCGACGCCGTCGATGCTGCGCTCGTGGCCATCGCTGACTTCGTCGACATCAAGTCGCCGTACACGCTTGGTCACGCGCGCGCCGTCGCGGAGCTCGTCGCGGGCGCGGGACAGGTGCTCGGCCTGTCGGCGAGCGAAGTTCGCACGCTGCGCCGCGCCGGCCTCGTCCACGACCTCGGCCGGCTCGGCGTGTCGAACTCGATCTGGGACAAGCGTGGCCCCCTTGGCGCCGGCGAATGGGAACGGGTGCGGATGCATCCATACCTGACCGAGCGCATGCTCTCCCAATCGGCCGCCCTCGCGCCGTTCGGACAGATTGCCGTCCAGCATCATGAGCGGATCGACGGCTCCGGCTACCCCGCCGGACTGTCCGGAGCGGCAATCACCCCGCTCGCCCGGGTGCTCGGCGCTGCGGATGCGTACCAGACGCTGCGCGAACCGCGCCCACACCGGGCCGCGCTCTCTCCCGTCGAGGCGGCCGACCGCGTGCGCAGCGACGTCCACGCCGAACGGCTCGACGCCCGGGCCGCGGAGGCGGTGTTGGAAGCGGCGGGACACCGGCCGGCGCGACGGCACGCCTACCCCGCTGGCTTGACATCGCGGGAGGTCGAAGTGCTCCGGCTGCTCGCCCGCGGGATGTCGAGCAAGGAGATCGCCTCCCGCCTCGTCCTCGCGCCGAAGACGGTCCGCAACCACACCGAGCACATCTACGCCAAGACCGGCGCCCCAAACCGCGCCGCAGCCAGCCTGTTCGCCGTCCAGCACGGCCTGCTTGTCACTGACTGACGGGTTGCCACCCGAGCGGCGTTACCGTATTGCCTGCTCGTCGCGACCGGCCACGCCCGGCGACGGTGGAGGATGAAGCAATGAGCAAGGACGAGGTGCGTCACGGCGTCGAGTTGACCAACCTCGATCAACAATTGTTCGACGGCGCCGCTGCCACCAAAAGGGATCTCGTCGACTATCTCGACGCGGTCAGTGAGCGAATGATCCTTGCGCTGCAGAATCGGCCGCTCTCAGTGATCCGCGTGCTGCGCGGCCAGGCGCCATTCATGCAGAAGAACCTCCCCAAATATACCCCGGCCTGGGTAGCGAGGGTGCCACTGTGGGCCGAGTCGTCCAAGCGAGAGGTCTCCTACGCGCTGTGTAACGACCGCAAGACATTGCTGTGGTTCGCCAACCAACGGGCCGTGGAATATCACCCGACGCTATTCCGAATCGATGAGTGGGATCAGCCGACATATCTCGTGCTCGATATCGATCCGCCCAACGGGGACGCGTTTCGGCTGGCGGTCCAGGCCACCTTGCTTATTCGTCAGGCACTCGCCGGCGCCGGGCTGACCGGTGCGGTAAAGACCAGCGGTGCCAAAGGTCTGCACGTCTTCGTGCCCGTCGTGTCGGCAACTACAGAAGACGTCGCCGCCGCGACCCGCGCCATCGTGGCTCAGGCCGAACGCCTCGATCCAACGCTCGCCACAACCGCGTTCGTCCGCGAAGACCGCAGCGGCAAGGTGTTCCTCGACTCGACGCGCGCGGGTGGCGCCACCGTTGTGGCGGCATACAGTCCACGGGTACGGCCCGGAGTACCCGTGTCCTACCCGGTGGCCTGGGACGAGCTCGGGCGCATAGATCCACACGACTTCACGATCCGAACTGCGTCGAGCATGCTTTCCCGACGGGATCCCTGGAAAGACCTCATGCCAGAGCCGCAACGATTGCCCCCTGACCTGGTCGCCGAGGGGCGTTTGATCCCGATCGCACGAGTCCAGGCCATGCACGAAGGTCTACGTCGGGCCCGGGCCCGACGGCACGACCAGCCCGATGGCAATGGCTCCGACACCAGCCCGCGATAAGGCAGGCCAGCACGCGAAGGCGCTCGGCTTCGCGAGTAGCAAGGGTTTTGCTAGATCCCCATCGGCGGCACATTGCGGACAACCTCGGCGAGCAGACGGTTGTACTGCTCGGTGGTCAGGCTGGGATCGGTGATCGACGCCACGGCGGGTGGGCAGCTGAGGTCGGCCAGCGACGCTCGCTGCGGGCAGGTAATCCGCCGACGCCGCCGGATGAACAGGTGGGTGGTCGCGCGCGGGCGGTCGAGTACTTCGGTCATCTCCGTCTCCAGGAATCTCGGGACTTGTCTCAATCAGCCTTGCGCTCAGAGCGGCCGTACGCAGTCCATCGAGCGAGTGATCGACCGGACGAGGCCCGGGTCCTCCGATCGGCCGACAGCCAGCGCTTGGCACCAGACCGCGTCGAAGCCCACGCCGCGACAACGCTCCGCGCCTGGGTCCACTAACCTGTTCCTCGACCTCGCCACCGACACCGGCGCAGCAGATCCGAAGCAACTGGCCGAAACCCTGGTCCTGCTCTACGACGTCGCCGTGGCGACCGCACAGCTGGACAAGGCACGCGAGACCGCCCGCACCGCACGACGAACCGCCGAACTCGTCCTCGACAATGCCGGCATCCCGCTAGGTGGAGGCGGACACCAAAGCGTCTAGGGCGTGTCGGGTAGCTGGGCGGCGGCGTAGTAGTAACCGATGACCGTTGCTGACCTCGGAACCGGTGTTGTAGCGACTCGCGCGCTGCTGTCGCGGCCGAAGGCTTGGAATGCCGCCAGGTCGGGCAGCGGATTCGACCCGTCCGGGGTGTCCGCCGTCGACACGTGCACGAAGGACACGCCGTCGTCGAGGCATCGCACCTGGTAGTCGAGCACCCCCGCCGGTTGCTCGGTGCGCAACTGCTCGAAGACCGCTTCGATGAGTTGCACGTGTTCGGCGACGGCCTGCGGACGGACCTGGTATGTCACGACGACGCTGGTGATCACTCGACGATTCCTTCCGAGGCGAGGTGCGGACGGGCTCGCGAGCGCAGACGCTACGCGCTGCTGCTTCGCGCTGGCGCGTCATGCCGGGGCTCGAGAGCGCTTCGTCTTCAGTGCTTGCTGCTACCCCGTGGCTTCCGTCATGAGCGGGGTGTGATGCTGCCCGCATGGAAATGCTGGTAAGCCGCGTCGCCCTCGTCACGGGTAGCTCGCGTGGGCTGGGCCGTTCCATCGCGTTGCGTCTTGCTCGCGACGGGTTCGCGGTCGCGGTCAACGGCCGCCGCGGTGACGGGCAGGTGCGTGAGGTCGCCGACGCCATCCGTGATGTCGGCGGCCTCGCCGATGACTTCGTCGCCGATGTCACCGACGAACGCCAAGTCACCGAACTGGTGGCCGCGATAGCTGACCGCCTGGGCCCGGTGGAGGTGCTGGTGGTGAATGCGACCGGTGCGCAGCCGGAAGCGGACCTGACCGACGTGGCGTGGGAGGATCACCTCGCTCAGCTCGACTTCTTCGTCAAGAGCCCGGTACTACTTGCCCGCGCGGTCGTGCCCGGAATGCAGGCGAGGCGGTTTGGTCGCATTGTGCACATCGACTCCGAGGTCGCGCATCGCCCGCCACCCGGTCGCTCGGCCTACGTCACGGCGAAGAGCGCGCAAATCGGTCTCACCCGCAGTTGGGCCCGAGAACTTGCGCCGTCTGGCATCACCGTGAACACGGTCGCTCCGGGCTTCATCCCCGTCGAGCGCCATGCCGATGTTCCCGGCGACGTCAGAGACGCCTATCTTGCCTCGGTGCCCGCCGGCCGCATGGGCACGCCCGAGGACATCGCCCATGCCGTGAGCTTTCTCGCGTCCGATCAAGCCGGCTTTATCACCGGCCAACGTATCGTCGTCGACGGCGGCCGCGGCCTCGGCGGGTGATTTGTGCTCCGACGACATCGGTGGGCCGAAGCCCCAGTTATCGATCAGCAGGTTCTCGCCCGCCTGAGCGACAGGGGATCGGAAAGATATCGGACCCGTCCGGACATGGCATTGGTGTGATGCAGCGTGGTGCGCTGTTGGCGATGGCGAGCGTCGATGGCATCGAGGGTCGGGCCGCCCGGTTCGAGGCTGTGTTCACCGCGCATTCGGACGTGATCTATGCCTATGCGCGCAGGCGTGTGACGAAAGAGGAGGCGGAGGACGTCGTGTCGGAGGCGTTCCTTGTCGCGTGGCGACGCCTGGATGACCTGCCGGCGGAGCCCGTGCCATGGCTGATCGGCGTCGCCCGGAACGTGTTGGCCAACCGGCGCCGGGCCGACAACCGGCGGGCCGCGCTGGGCGAGCGGTTGCGGCGAACGTCGGCCCGGACCCGCGTTGCGGATCCTGGCGGAACCCGAGCCATCGATGGCCGGGTGCTGGACGCGCTGGCGGCACTGCCGGCCGGTGAGCGTGAGGTAATCGAGTTGGTCGCGTGGGAGGGATTGACACCGTCCGAGGTTGCGGCCGCGCTCGAGATCGCCCGCGCAACGGTGTACGTCCGGCTGCATCGCGCCCGCCAACGGCTGGCGCGAGTGCTGGAGGAGAGCGATGAGAACCTCAGCTGACAGCCTGGTCCGCGCTGCCGACCCGCTGGATCCCGATGAGCTGCGAGCGTGGACCACATCGCAGAGCCGTGAGCGGATCGCCCGCGACATCATCGCAACCCCCGTCGAACGATCCCGCAGCAGCCACCGCGGACGTTCCCGACTCGTGGCCATCGTCGTGGCCGTGATCCTCGTGGGAGCGGCCGCCGCCGCGGCGGCGGCAACCCGGCTCGGTCGGCCTGCGCCGGATCCCGTCCGCGCCCACCTGGCCGAGCTCGATCACGGCCTGCCGCCCGATCTGCGCTACAACCCTGACCTCGCTCATGCCCACGCGGTGGCCGCAACGGCCTCCGGCACCCTGTATGCCGCGGATCGTCCGGACGGCGGCTACTGCATCGAGGCCGCCTCCGCGGCCGAGCAGCCCCGTGGCGGAACCTGCGTGAGCGCCACCGAGGCCAGCGCCCGGCCGATCGAGGTCATCGCGCCGATTCCGGCCAGCGACGACGCACCCCTCCTCATCGGAGGCCGCCTCAACCGCGCTGACCTCACTGCCCTCGAGGCGACCTACTCCGGAAGTGCGCCGACTCGCATTACCCTCGGCCTCGCCAACTACTTTCTGATCGAGGTGCCGACCGCCCAGCATGCGGCGGCGCTCGACGATGGCATCGAACTGACCGGGCTGGACTCCCACAGCCAGGTCGCCGCGCAGGTACGTGTGCCGCCGTTGCGCGACACCGGGGACGAAAACCTCGACCAGCGGCAACCAATCTTCCTCAGCACACGGTCCGACGCCGACGATCTCACCCTGCTGCTCGGTATCGAGGGACGGGTCAACGTGCAGGGATACGCCACCCTCGAACTCACCTACCCGGACGGCACCGTCGCCACGATCCCGACCCAGCCTGACGACACCTACCGGTACGACCTGCCCGCCGGCCGGCAGCGCGACTTCGCGCACGCCTTCGGTGTCCTGACGGCCCGCGATGCCGGTGGCCGCACGATGGCGACCGCACCCGTTGCATCCGTCGCCGCTTGGCGAGCCCGCAACCACTAACAGCGGCCACTCCTCGAGCTGTTCAGGTAGCAGCTGCTGCTTCCGAGGGACAGATCGGCAACTCTTGGCGGGCGGCCCAGTGATGCAGTATCGTTTCCCGATCTAGTTCGGGTCGGCTGGGCCTGGAGCGACAATCGGTAGCAAGGACCTGCTGGGCATGATTCTTTCCGACACGGACTATCGGAGACTATTGGCTCTGCGAACCCAGCTGCGACGCTTCGACCGATGGAGTGAGCAACGGGCTCGCGACTTCGGCTTGACCCACGCCCAGCATCAGCTGTTGTTGGCAATACGCGGGCACGATGACGCGCGGGGTCCGACGATCGGCGAGGTTGCTGAGCATCTGCTCGTCCGGCACCACACGGCGGTCGAGCTCGTCGACCGGACGCAGCTGCTCGGCTTCATAACGCGCCGGCGTGATCGGCGCGATGGCCGGGTCGTGCGGCTGGCCCTTACCGCCAAGGGCCGCCGGAAGGTCAATGCGTTGAGCGGTGCGCACGTGGAGGAGCTACGCGAGCTGGCGCCGATCCTGACCGCGTTGGTAGAGGACGCGTCGTCGGCCTAGGGCTCGCCGTCGCCGCAGGCTCCGTCAGGACGGGCGCACTCGGGGGTCGAGCACCACGTAGATGAGGTCCACGACGATGTTCGCCACGACGATGAACGCCGACGCCAGCAGGACGAGGCCGATGATCACTGGCAGGTCTTGCCGGCTGATCGCGTTGTAGATCTCCTGGCCCAGGCCGGGCAGCCCAAACACCGTTTCGGTCACGATGATCCCGCCGAGCAGCGTGCCCAGGTCGATGCCGAATTGGGTAACCACCGGGGTCAGCGCACTGCGCAGTGCGTGCCGGTACACGACGCGCTGCTCGCGGATGCCCTTCGCACGGGCCGTGCGAATGTAGTCCTCGCCAAGGACGTCCAGCATCGAACCGCGGGTGAGCCGCGAGTAGGTGGCTGCGGTCACCAATGCGATCGTGATCCAGGGCAGCACGAGATGCCGGAACCACTCGGTGGGATCCTGGGTCAGCGGGACGTAGCCGCTGCCGGGGAAGAACGTGAACCCGGCCAGGTGTAGTCGGTAGAAGAGGATGAGCAGGCACAGCTCACCGAGCAGGAACGTCGGCATGGAGTAGAAGAACAGCGCGAAGCCGGTAACCGTACGGTCGGCCACGGTACGTGGACGCGTGGCGGCGAGGACGCCTGATACGACCCCGATCAGCAGCCACAGCACAGCGCCGCCGATCGCGACCGACGCGGTGACCGGGAGGTCCTGCTTGATGATGGTGCCAACGGACTCGTTGTTGACGTAGGAGTAACCGAGATCGCCGCGCAGCAGTCTCCACAGGTAGCTGCCGTATTGCGCGAGCAGTGGGCGATCGAGGCCGAGACGATGCTCGATCAGCCCGATTGTCTGCGCGGTGGCTTGCCGGCCGGCGAGGGTCTGCGCGACGTTGTGCGGGGCGACGAAGTAGAGGATGAATACCCCGGTCGCCACGGCCCACATGACCACGATGCCGAAGAAGATCCGACGGATCAGGAAGTGCAGCATCGGCTAACCACCTATGCCCCGATCGTGCGGGTGAATCGCGGGTCGAAGGCGTCGCGCACGCTGTCGCCGAGCAGGTTGAACGCGAGCGTGGTGATGAGCAGCGCCGCGCCGGGGAACACGACGTACCACCAGGCGACCTGGTAGTACTGGATGGATTCGGAGAGCATGCCGCCCCAACTGGCCGTTGGCGGCACCACGCCGAGACCGAGAAATGACAGCGTGGCCTCGAACACGATCGACGCCGGAATGAGCAGCGTCGCGTAGACGATCACCGGAGCCAGGACGTTCGGCAGGATGTCGACGGACATGATGCGCAGATCGCTGGCGCCCACCGACCGTGCGGCTTCGATGAACTCCTTCTGCGAAATCGACAAGACCTGGCCGCGCACGATTCGTCCCACCGAGGCGAATGAGAAGAAGGCGATCACGGCGATCGACACGGACAGGCCGGGGCCGACCACTGCGATCAGCGCGATGGCAAAGACCAGATAGGGCAGGGACAGCACGACGTCCATGAACCGGCTCAGCACGGTATCTACTGCCCGACCGAAGTAGCCGGCGACGAGCCCGACGACAACCCCGGTGGCCACGGCCAAGAGACTCGCCACGACGCCAGCCAGCAGCGAGATCCGGGCACCGTAGAAGATGCGGACGAGCACGTCCCGGCCGAGCTCGTCGGTTCCGAGCAGGAATGTGTGGTTCGGCCCAACTGGAATGCCCTCTGGCGACAGGCCCGTGGAGCGGTACTGAGTGTTCGGGCCATGGCCGACCGCGGCCGCGACGAGCGGTGCACAGATCGCCATCAAGACGATCAACGCGATCACCACGGCCGAGCCGACGGCTACCCGGTCGCGACGCAGCCTGGCAAATGCGAGCTGCCAAGGACTTCGCCCTTCGATGGCTTTCGCCCCGGCGGGCGCGACCTCGACGGTGACGTCGATGATGCTGCCGCTCGTCATTGCTCCGTGCTCTCGCGTGCATAGGCAAGCGACTCGCCGTCCGCGAGCGGGAAGTGACACGCCGTCGCGTGTGTCGCTTCGTCGAGGAATCGCGGCTGCAGCGGAGGTGTCTGGATCTGGCAGATTGGCTGCGCCTTCGGGCACCGCGGATGAAACCGGCAGCCAGCCGGCGGACTTGTGGGCGAAGGCACCTCGCCCTTTAGCACGATCCGCTGGCGTGCGTCTGCCCGGTCCGGATCGGCGATCGGCTCGGCGGACAGCAACGCTCTCGTGTAGGGGTGGCGCGGGCGTTCGCTCAGCTCCTGCGATGGAGCGATTTCCACGACCTGGCCGAGGTACATCACCGCGACCCTGGTGCTGACGCGTTGCACGACGGCTAGGTCGTGCGCGATGAAGACGTAGGTCAGCGCGTACTCGCCCTGCAGATCGATGAGCAGATTGATCACCTGCGCCTGGATCGAGACGTCGAGTGCGGACACCGGCTCGTCACAGATGATCAGCTTGGGTTGCAGAGCGAGGGCGCGGGCTACGCCGATGCGCTGTCGCTGCCCGCCGGAGAACTCGGCCGGGAATCGGTTGTAGTGCTCTGGGTTGAGTCCGACTTGCGCCATCAGCAACTGGACCGCCCGCTTGCGCTGCGCGCCGTCGGCGACGCCGTGCACCGCAAACGGGTCGCCAATGATCGAACCCACCCGCCGCCGCGGGTTCAGTGATCCATAAGGGTCCTGGAAGATCATCTGCAGCTCGCGCCGGTATGGCCGTAGTTGCCGGCGGGTCAGCGTAGAGATGTCGTGGCCGTCGAAGATGACGCGGCCTGCAGTCAGGTCGTAAAGCCGGGCGATGCAGCGGGCCAAAGTGGACTTGCCGCAACCCGTCTCGCCGACGAGCCCGAGCGTCTCGCCGCGGCGCACGTCGAGGCTGACCTCATCGACCGCGTGCACCTCGGCGACGCTGCGCCGCAGCAGGCTGCCAGAAAGTACCGGAAAATGCTTGACGACTCCGTCGAGGCGGACGAGCAGATCCGGGTCCGCAGGGCCGGGCGACCTTCCTCCTGCCTGGCTGCCGGTCATGAGGCCGCTCGCCTGTCCGATGGGAGATTCGCTTTCCTGGGTCGGTGGCCGGTAGCCACGGCGCCTCGCGCAGCTTCGACGCCCAAACCCACCAGGTCGGCCGGCAGCCAGCAAGACGACCGATGCGCCGGGTCGCCAGCTACGCGGCGCAATGGCGGTTCGTCGGTTAGGCAGCGAGTCATGACGTGCCGGCAGCGCGGGTGGAACGGGCAGCCGTCAGGCGGGTTGATAAGGCTCGGGGGCTGGCCTGGGATCGGACGCAGCCGCTGGCCGGCCTGCCCGGTCTCCGGCAACGACTCGAGCAGCCCGACGGTGTAGGGGTGGTGCGGCCGGTAGTAGAGATCACGGCGCGGGGCATATTCCATGACCTTGCCGGCGTACATGACCAAGACTTCGTCGGCGATTCCGGCAACGACACCCAGGTCATGGGTGATCAAGATGACGGCAATGCCGAAGTCCTGCTGTAACCGCTGGATCAGCTCCAGGATCTGCGCCTGGACGGTCACGTCCAACGCTGTCGTCGGCTCGTCGGCGATGAGCAACCTCGGATTCAGCGCGAGCGCCATCGCGATCATCGCGCGTTGGCGCATTCCGCCGGAGAACTGGTGCGGGTAGTCGCGCACCCGCTGCTCTGGCTGCGGTATGCCGACCAGGCCGAGCAGCTCGACGGCACGATCCTGGGCCGCCTGGCGGGTGCAGCTGCGGTGGGCTCGGATCATCTCCGCGATCTGCCAGCCGATCCGGTAGTAGGGATGCAAGCTGGAGAGTGGGTCCTGGAAGATCATCCCGATCTCGGCGCCGCGTACTGCCCGTAGCTCCGCCGGCCCCATCGTCAGCAGGTCCTGTCCGTCGAACATGGCCTGGCCGCGGATTCGCGCGCCCCGGGTCAACCCGACGATCGTCTGTGTCGCCACGCTCTTGCCGGATCCGGACTCGCCCACCACGCCGAGGGTCTGGCCCTCGTCGACGGCAAAGGACAGCCCACGAACCGCGTCCACCATGCCGTCCTCGGTCGGGAACGACACGCTCAGCGAGCTGACCTCCAAGAGTTTCATGACCGCACCTTCTGGTACCGCCTGCCAGCTGCCCACGCAGCTACGGCAGGCGGGCCCGACTTCAGCTACCGGAGAGCCACACGTTGGTTACGTCGCAGTTCTCGTTGAAGAAGTTGAAGATGCAGTTCTGCACCCGCGAGGAGTGGTAGACGGCAACCTTCTGCGCGCCCAGCGGGACGATCACCGCATCCTGCATGGCCAGCTTGGCCGCGTCCTGCCAGTCCTTCGTGGCATCGGCGACGCTGGACGCCGAGAGTGCCTTGTCGATCAGGGCGTTCATCGCTGGGCTGTTGTAGTCGCCGTAGTCCGTCGATCCCGGTCCGTAACCTCGTCCGTCGAATAGCGGTTCGATCACCGAACGGCCGTTGTTGCCAAGCCAGTCGGGTATCCAGCCCGCCTCGGCAATGTCCCACGCGCCGGTCTTGGTCGCAGTGGGGTTCTGCAGGTACTGGGTGTAGAAGTTGTTCGCCGGCGTCACGGCGATCAGCTGCACGTTGAAGCCGGCAGCCTTCAGTGCGGCCTGGTCGGTCTGCGCCACCTGCGGGTGCACGGTCGTGGTGCGATAGGGCAGCTTCAACGTGATCTGGCCGGGAGCGTAACCAGCCTGGGCGAGCAGCTGCTTGGCCTTCGCCGGATCACCGTTGTCGTTGGGCGTCGGGTACGGGTTGTAGCCAGAGACGTTGCCGATACTGCCCGGAGGGATGACCTGGTCGAGTGGCTTGGAGATCAGCGCGCCACCGTAGACCTGCGATACGGCGGTCTTGTTGAACGCATACTCGAGTGCTTCACGCACCTTGACGTTCTGCAACGCGCCATGGTTGTTCGGGCTTTGCAGGTTGATCGCGATGTACGGGTTGATCGTGATGAAGTTGTCCCCCGACGGTCCGATCACCAAACCGGAGTCGTGGCTGGCGTTGAGCGCGGCCAGCTGGGCAGTGGGCACGTTCTGATCCCAGTCCATGTCTTGCGTGCCGGCCTGGATCTGCTGTTGGGTGCCCTGCTCGTTGCCGCCTTCGGTGATCTGGATCGCGTTCACGTACGCCTTACGAATCGGGTCGCTGGACGCCTGCCAGGCCGGGTTACGCGCCAGTGTTATGGACTTGCTCGGCTGGTATTGGGTAATCGCGTAGGGACCGTCGGATATCGTGTGCTGCGCTTGTTGCGCGCTGCCCGGGATGTAGTTCAGGTACTCAACCGGAGCCGGCGACGAGAACGGCAGCGACAGGATATTCACGAAGTCCGATGCCGGCTGGGTAAGGGTGATCTGCAGGGTCGTGGCGTCAACGGCTTTCAGCCCTGAGACGTTGTGGGAGTTGATGTAGTCCTTGATTGCGGCAGCGCTCTTGGCGTCCACCTGCGCGAACCCGTCGCAGTAGCTCTTCATGCCGGCGATCGTGGCTGTGAAGTACCCAGGCGCGCCGGTCGGCTGGGCGGGGTTGCACAGCCGTTTGAACCCGAGCACTGCGTCGGCCGCGGTCACCTGCCGCGCTGGGCTGGTGTCCCACATGGCGCCGTTGCGGATGTGAATGACATAAGTCTTTCCACCGTTGGAGATGCTCGGCATTCCGGTCGCCAGATCAGGCACCGGAGTGATCTGGTCCTGGAAGCTTGCGGTGGTCGGGTAGGTATACAGCTGGCGGGTGAATGCCCGCATGAGCGTGTACGTCACGTCGTAATAGCCGTCGGCGGTGTCCATATAGTCGACGTCACCCTCGCCGTACAGCCGCAAGGTGCCACCCTTGACCGGCTGCGCCGATGGCGAGGTGGTGGCCCCCGTCGACGAACTCCCACTGCTGCACGCGGTCAGTCCGAGTAGTCCGACGGCCGCGAGACTGAGTACCGCGCATAGGCGATGGTGCCGCTGCGGCATGACCTGCCCCTTTCTCGATGTCCTCAGGGTCGCGAGGACTGGCCACCGCCGGGGCGAGGAACCTCGGCGGGCGGGGGCGGTCGTGGTCACCCGCGATGACGGGGCCGTGGGGCCGTCTCTCGCTAGCCAGGCTTACGCAAGTTCGCCATTCACGTTACGAGGCAAAACTATCGGGTCGCGATACGTTTCCGTGACTCTTATGTCCCGCGCACGTTGAGGATCGCTTGTGAGGGTGCGATGGTCCGGGCCCAGCGGTCGCGAGGAGGTCGGCCTGGTCGGGTGCCATATCGTCGGGCTCATATCACCAACATGGACTTGACGGACGTGTCGTCTAGCGCCACGCAGAGTCGGCGATCTACACGGGCGATCTACGCGGTGTCAGTCGAGCTGTTGCGGCTCGACCTCATCGTCCGTCGCAGGCACGGCCTCCCAGTTCGCCTTGTTCATGCGCGACGGCTGGACGCGCGGCGGCTCCCCCGGCATCTTCGGGAAGTTCGGCGGATACGGCGCGTCGCCCAGGCCGCGGTCCCGCTCGTCCCGATCGGCCCACGCCAACAGCGGTTCGATCGACCACACGGCCTCGTCGATGCCACCGTGCACATCGCCATAGCGGGCAAACCGCTCCGGCATGGTGGCGATCGTGAAGTCCTCGGTCTCCACGTCCGGCAGCTCCAACCAGGTCACCGGCGCCGACACCGGCCCCCACGACTTGCCTCGCGCCGAGTAGGCGCTGGCGATTGTCCGATCGCGGGCGTTCTGGTTGTAGTCGACGAAGATGGCGCGGGTGCGCTCCTCCTTCCACCATGCCGTGGTGACCAGATCCGGCGCCCGTCGTTCGACCTCCCGGGCGAGGGCGAGTGCGGCGCGCCGCACCTCCCGGAACCCGAATGTCGGCTCGATCCGAACGTAGACGTGGATGCCCCGCGACCCCGACGTCTTGGGCCAGCCGACGGCACCCAGGTCGTCAAGCGTCTCGTGTACGACGGCGGCGACCTGCTTGGCCTCGGCCAGACCAGTGCCGGGCTGCGGGTCCAGGTCGATACGCAGCTCGTCGGGATGCTCGGTGTCCCCGCGACGGGAGTGCCACGGATGGAACTCGACCGTGGACATCTGCACCGCCCACACGACACTCGCGAGTTCGGTCACGCACAATTCCTGAGCCGAGCGGCCGGACGGGAACTGGACCTCGGCCGTCTGCACCCAGTCCGGAGCACCTTTCGGCAGCCGCTTCTGGTAGATCTTTTCGCCGTCCACCCCGTCCGGATAGCGATGCATCATGCACGGCCGGTCGCGCAGCGCCCGCACGATGCCGTCGCCGACCGCCATGTAGTAGTGCACGAGATCGAGCTTGGTCTCGCCCCGCGTGCTGAAGTACACCCGGTCGGGGTTGCTGACGCGCACGACTCGGTCGCCCACCTCGACGTCGGTGTAAGGGGACGCCATGGACGCGACGGTAGCCCCCGACACCGGCCTACGCTGGGCTAGTGCGTGCCGACGAATGGACTCACGAGGAGCCCGAGGAGCCACGACGGGTTCCGGAACCCGACTTCGCCTGGGGCCGCACGGCCAATCCGAACACCGCCGACGGCGAACTGCAGAACATGGCCGCCTTCGGTGGCGGCCTGAGCCGGCTGTCCGGTCCGCGGCGTATCGCGGCCGTCGTTATCGTGTGGCTCATCCTGACCGGCTTCGCGGTCGCGGTCGCCTACGGCGTGATCGGCATCGTTCGGCTCTGATCGAGCACGAGGCGCGGATCGACTGGCCGCACGGCCGAGGCCGACGGCCCGAACGCGACCTGGCCGATCCGATCTCGCTCGATCTCGGTCGCGACCTCCTCGGCGATGTGCGGGCCGACCTCTCGTTCCACCAGCCAGAGGGCCAGATCCAGACCGGCCGTGACGCCGGCCGACGTTATGACGTTGCCGTCATCGACGACGCGCGCGTCGATGACGTGAGCTCCGTAGGCCGGCAGCTGATCGAGCGCGCTGTGATGTGTTGTCGCAGGGCGCCCACGCAACAGGCCAGCCTCGGCCAGCAGCATCGCGCCCGTGCACACCGAGGCTAGCCACCGGAGGTTCGGCGCCAGGGCTGCGAGCCGGGCGGGCAGTATGCCGCGCCGTGCTTCGTGCCATGCCCCGGCGGGTGAACGGTCGTTCCAGCCGCCACCGGGGACGACGACCGCGTCGGGGTCGCCGAGCGTGCGGCTGACCGCCACCACGGTCCCGTGCGATCCGCGCACCTCGCCGGCTCGATGGGCTGCGACCAGCTCCACCTCGAAGGGCGCCCCGCCGCGGGCCGCATTGGCAAAGATCTCGTAGGGGCCGATCGCATCGATCTCGTCGAAACCGTCGTAGAGCAGCACTTCGATCCGCATGCGGCAATCATCGTCATCAGTTACCGACTACGAACAGACTGCTCACCGACCTGTGCCGTCCGAATCCGGCCACGTACCGTCGATGTTATGACGCAGACCGACCGGGCCAACGTAGTGAAGACTGATGCGCAATGGCGCGCCGAACTGTCGCCCGAGGAGTACGCCGTTCTCCGGAAGGCGGCCACCGAACGACCGTTCACCGGCGAGTACACCGACAACAAGCGAATCGGCGTGTATCGCTGCCGGGCCTGCGGAGCCGAACTGTTCCGGAGCGAGGCGAAATTCGATTCGCATTGCGGCTGGCCGAGTTTCTTCACCCCGCTCGCCGGCGATCGGGTCATCGAGCGCGTTGACAGGAGTCTGGGCACGCGGCGCGTCGAGGTCATCTGTGCCAACTGCCACAGTCACCTCGGGCACGTGTTCGAGGGTGAGGGTTACGGCACTCCCACCGACCTGCGCTACTGCATCAACTCGGTCGCGCTGACCTTCGAGGAACTAGCACCGGCTGAACCTGAGTAAGGGCGCCAGGCCGGGTAGCCGTTTACGGTGAGAGCATGTTGCTGCCTGGTCAACGACCGCCCGTGCTGCTCGAGCTCGACCTCACCGAGCTTCCTGTCGAGCCCGGCGTGGACGACCCGCTCGCTCGATTCCGCGCGCGCGGCCGTCAACAGCTGCGGCCCACGCTACGCGCGCTGCACGAGGCGGCCGCCGACCGTCACGTTCTCGGCCTGATCGCGAAGGTGGGTTCGGGCCTGCCGTGGGCGATCATGCAAGAACTGCGCCTCGGGGTCCGAGCCTTCACCGCGAGTGGCAAGCCCACGCTGGCCTGGGCGGACAGTTTCGGCGAGGACTCCGGCGGGATGGCCGGGTACGTGCTCGCGACCAGCTTCGACGAGATCTGGCTGCAACCGGGCGGCGGGCTGGGCCTGCTCGGGGTCGGAGTCGAGACGACTTTCGTCCGGGGCGCGCTCGACCGGCTGGGGATCGAGCCGCAGCTCGAGCAGCGATATGAATTCAAGAACGCGGCTGACCGGCTCCTGCGTACCGAATTCACCGAGGCTCACCGGACCGCCCTCGATCGGCTCGCCGAGTCGGTCTTTACCGACGCCGTCGGGGCGATCGCCGACGGGCGAGGCCTGGACGTGGCCCGCGTCCGGGAGCTCGCCGATACCGGCCCCCGTACGGCGGACGAGGCGCGGGAGGCGGGCCTGGTCGACCGGCTCGGGTATCGGGACGAGGCGTATGCCGCCCTGCAGGCGCGGGTCGCTGCCGATGCCGACCTGCTGTTTGCCGACCGCTGGCGACCGCGCCGCCGGCCGCATTTCTTGACCCGTCGGCGCCCCCACCTCGCCCTCGTCGAGGCACGCGGCGTGATCGTCTCCGGACGCACCCGCCGAGGCGCGACCGGAAGGCAGGTCGGCGCTGATTCGATCGGGACCGCGCTGCGTGCGGCAGCGGAGGACGACCACGTCGCCGCCGTCGTCCTGCACATCGACTCGCCCGGCGGCTCGGCCGTCGCGTCCGACACGATCTGGCGCGAGGTCAGCCGGGTCCGCGAGGTCGGCAAACCGGTCGTGGTGTCCATGGGGGAAACCGCCGCGTCCGGCGGGTATTTCATCGCCTGCCCGGCCGATGTCATCGTGGCGCTGCCCGCGACGCTGACCGGATCGATCGGCGTGTTCGGCGGCAAGGTGGTGGTGCGTGAGCTGTTCGATCGGGTCGGGCTGACCACCGGGATGATCTCCCACGGCGCGCGGTCGCTGATGTTCTCCTCCCGGCGCGGATTCAGCGACGACGAGCGCGAGCGCCTGGCCGCCACGATCGACGCCATCTATGACGACTTCGTGGCCAAGGTCGCGCAAGGGCGGGACCGCTCGATCGCCGAGATAGAGAGCATCGCCCGGGGGCGGGTGTGGACCGGACGGGACGCCCTCGATATCGGGCTCGTCGACGAACTCGGCGGCCTGCGCGACGCCGTGCGGATTGCCCGCGCCCGCGCCGATCTGCCCGCCGACGCACCCGTGCGGCCCGCCGTACACCTGTCACCGTGGGCCCGGCTGGGCCGCCCCAAGAACAGCGAGGACCCGCGAGCGGCGCGCAGCGCGATGCTGCCGAGCGCCGCCGACATCATGACCACGCTGGGCCTGCCGACGACGTCCGCCCTCCGCATGCCGCCGATCACGCTTCGCTGACGCGCGATCCTCGCCGGTCTCGTCGGTCTCGTCGATCTACGAGGTGATCTTTGACTTATCGTCGCCCCACGGCAGTAAGTCCAAGATCACGAACCGTGGGGGTTGGCGCCTGGCGGGGCGGGCAGGGCGACACCCGCTACGGGAGCACCGAGACGATCTCGGCGATGCTGCGCCGGGTTCCGGTGTAGAACGGCACCTCTTCGCGAACGTGCCGCCGGGTCTCGGACGATCGCAGGTGCCGCATGAGATCGACGATGCGGTGCAGATCGTCGGCCTCGAAGGCCAGGATCCACTCGTAGTCGCCGAGCGCGAACGCGGCGACGGTGTTCGCCCGCACGTCCGGGTACTCGCGGGCCAGCTGACCGTGCTCGGCCAGGAGCGCGCGCCGTTCCACCTCGGGCAGCAGGTACCACTCGTACGACCGTACGAACGGGTAGACGCACACGTAGCGCCGCGGTTCCTCCTCGGCTAGAAAGGCCGGGATGTGGCTGCGGTTGAACTCGGCCGGACGGTGTAGCGCCATGACGGACCAGACCGGGTCGAGGTGCTGCCCCAGGCCGGTGCGCCGCAGCCGGCTGTAGGCGTCCTGCAAAGCCTCGGCCGTCGGAGCGTGCCACCACACCATCAGGTCGGCGTCGGCCCGCAGGGCGCTCACGTCATAGGTACCGCGGACGGTCACGTCCTTCGCGGCGAGCTGCTCGAACAGCTCGGTGACCTCGTCCGCGAGCCGGGGCCGATCGCCGTCGCCTATCGACTGGCCCAGCCGGAAGACCGACCAGGCGGTATAGCGAATAAGCGCGTTGAGTTCCCGCGCTTTCTTTCCGTCGACCATGGGGTCATTGTCCCGTCTGAACGAGGGTCGCGCAGGCCTGGGCGACGGCGGCGTGGGCCGAAGCGATGCAGGCCGGGATGCCGAGCCCGTCGTAAGCGGCCCCGCACACAGCCAGCCCGGGGACAGCGGCCACGGCGCTGCGGATGCGGGCGACCCGCTCGACGTGGCCGATCCCGTACTGGGGCAGACCGCCGCCCCAGCGGGTGACCAACGCGTCCACCGGTGCCGCGGCGACGCCGAGCAGGGTGCGCAGGTCGCTGCGCACCAGCCCGATCAGCTCCTCGTCGCGAACGCTGCAGGTCACGCGTCTCGCCGACCCGGCCGATCGAGGCTCGAAGCACGTCCAGGCCGGGCGGCAGCCCGGGCCACTTCTGCGACGTGAGCGTGACGCCCTTGACGGCCAACCGTTCCCGGGCGCCCACGAGCAGGCCACTGCCCGGCGGCAGGCGTACGCCCGAGTAGGCCAGCGTGACGATGGCGACGCTCGCCGTCTCGATCGCACCGAGCTCGGCGGCCGCGCGGGGGGCCACCGCCCGCACCACGCCCGCCGCCTTGGCCGGCGGAATGGCGACGATCACCGCGTCGGCGGCGATCCGCTCCGCTTGCGGCACCGGCCCGCACTCGAGCGCGAATCCGTCCGGGGTCCGCCGGATCGAGCGGACGGTCACGCCGGTGCGCACCGTGAACCGGCCGGACGCGGCGAGCGCCTCCGGCAACCGTCCGACCCCGCCGCGGATCGCCGCGAACACCGGACCGGACGAGGGCGCGCCGCCATCCCCGGCGGCGGCCCGCGCTGCGGCAACGAGCGAACCCCCGATCGTGCAGCCGCGCAGCGAGCGCCGGCAGCGCCGCGCGCAGCGAGATCCGGTCGGCCCGTCCGGCGTAGACGCCCGCGAGCAGCGGCTCGACGAGTCGGTCGACGATCTCATCGCCGAGCCGCTCCCGAACCAACGCACCGATCCCGACGTCGTCGACCAGAGGCGGCAGCGCGGGAAGCATCGGTTCGGTCTCGATCGCCGATACCGACGCCAGGCTGAGCACCCCGGACGACCGCGCCGCGGCTGCGTCGAACGGAACGCCCATCAACGTCCCGGCGGGCAGCGGGTGCAGGACCCCGGCGGCGTAGACGGACGCCGACGTCGTCACCGCGTCGACCAGCTCGTCGCCGAGACCCGCGGCTCGGGTGAGCTCGAGGGCCTCCGGACGGCGGGTGAGCATGCGCCTCGGCTCCGACGTCTACCGGCTGGCCGGCGACGGAGGCGACGCGGAGCTTGCCGCCGATCTGCGGCGCCGCTTCGAGCACCGTCACGGCCGCCGACGGAAGGCGATCGCAGATCGTCCAGGCCGCGGCCAGGCCCGCGATGCCACCACCGACGACCACGACTTCCACGTCAGTCCGTCAGCTCCATGACGAGGGCGACGACTCGGGTGAGCACGTCCGGATCGGTCTCGGGAAGCACGCCGTGTCCGAGGTTGAAGATGTGCCCGGCGGCGCCGCGCCCTTCGGCGACGATGCGCCGCACCGCAGCGTCGATGACCGGCCAATCCGCCAGCAGCAGCGCCGGGTCGAGGTTGCCCTGGACGACGGCGCCCGGGCCTAGCCGCCGCGCTGCCTCCGACAGCGGCACCCGCCAGTCGACGCCCACGACGTCGGCGCCAGCGGTTCGCATGAGCGCCAGCAGCTCGCCCGTGCCCACGCCGAAGTGGATGCGCGGGACGCCACGCCCGCCCAGCGACTCCAGGACGGCTCGGCTGTGCGGCAGCACGAAGTGCTCGTAGTCGGCGGCGGACAGCGCCCCGGCCCACGAGTCGAACAGCTGCACCGCGGCCGCCCCGGCGTCCACCTGCACGCCCAGATAGGTCGCCGAGATCGTGGCCAGCCGGGCCAGCAGGGCGTGCCACAGCGCCGGCTCGCCGTGCATCAGCGCCTTGGTGCGGGTGTGCTCGCGGGACGGGCCGCCCTCGATCAGATAGCTGGCCAGCGTGAACGGCGCCCCGGCGAACCCGATGAGCGGCGTCGCGCCCAACTCGGGAACGAGCGCGGACACCGCCTCGGTCAGGTAGGGGACGTCGCTCGGCTCCAGTGGGCGCAGCCGATCGAGGTCGCTCATCGTGCGGATCGGCTTCTCCACGACCGGCCCGATCCCGGAGACGATGTCGACGCCGACACCGACCGCAGCCAACGGCACGACGATGTCGGAGAACAGGATCGCCGCATCGACGTGGTGCCGACGCACCGGCTGCAGGGTCAGCTCGGTAACCAGGTCCGGCGTTCGGCAGGCCTCGAGCATGCCCGTCCCGGCGCGGGCCAGCCGGTACTCGGGCAGTGAACGACCGGCTTGCCGCATGAACCACACCGGCGGTCGCGGACCGGGCCGGCCGAACGCCGCGCGCACCAGCAGTGAGTCAGCCGCTGCGGGCGGAACACTCGTCATCACGCCTCATCGTGCCATGCCCCACTCTCCACCTCGGGTCGGCGAGCCTCCCGAACTCGACCGGTGGGCTGTGCGAGCGTCACTGGCAACGACGGACCAACCACGGGAGCCACGCGATGGACGGGATGGAGCAGATGGTCGACGACGGCTACCTCGACTGCCCGGTGTGCGGCTGCCCGTGCCCGGCGGAAATGCCCGACTGCCGGGATGGTCACGGTGCTGATTGCCCGGACGTCGCCTGCGCGCTCTGCGGGACTGCGCTGTTCTTCGACCCTATCCTTCCGCGTGTGACCCGTCGGCCCGCACGGCGAGCGGCCTGATCCCGCCCCGTCCATGACGCCGAGCACCCCCGTCTCCCCGGCCGCTGACCGTGATCATCCGGCACCGGCAGCTCCCGCGAGCAACTCACCCAGCGAGTTCCGCAAGGCGGTCGACAGCCTGCGGCGCACCCAGGTGCGCTCGGAGATCCGGGTCGAACCGATCCGGCCACCACAGCGACTCGCGCCCTGGACCTATGCGCTGTCCGCGGAGATCCCCACCCGGGACGGTGGCGAGCTGGCCACCGGCCGCCTGGTCCTGCTGTACGACCCCGACGGTGTCGAGGCGTGGGACGGCGTGCTCCGGCTGGTCGCCTTCGCGTCAGCCGAGATCGAGCCCGACATCGGCGGCGATCCCCTCCTGCCCGAAGTCGGCTGGAGTTGGCTGACCGGGGCGCTCCGCGAGCGGGCCGCGGCGCATCGCGCGGCGGGCGGCACGGTCACCCAGACCACCTCGACGCGGTTCGGCGACCTGCACGGTCCCCGCACCACCGTCACACTCGAACTCCGCGGGTCGTGGACGGCCGACACAGCGGACCTGCGCCCGCACCTGCTCGCCTTCGCCGATCTGCTCAGCATGGCGGCCGGATTGCCCCCCGAAGGAGTGGCCGTCCTTCCGACCGCCTGACCATGGCCGACGACTCACCCTCGGCCGCAGCGGGCGAGACGCGATCCTCCACCGAACGCCGCGTGCCGGTGCTGCGTGAGCCAGCCGACGGAGTACCCGAGCCAATCGTCACCACCGACGGTTTGGCGCACGCCGCGGCCGCGCTTGCGGCCGGCTCCGGTCCGGTGGCCGTCGATGCCGAGCGCGCGTCGGGCTATCGCTACAGCCAGCGGGCGTACCTGGTCCAGCTGCGCCGCGTGGGCGTGGGCACCGTGCTCATCGACCCGTTGCCCATCGGCCCGGCGGGATTCGAGCAGCTGGCTGACGCCGTGAACGGCACCGAGTGGATTCTGCATGCCGCCACCCAGGATCTGCCGTGCCTGGCCGAGCTCGGACTACGCCCGGCCCGGCTGTTCGACACCGAGCTGGCCGGCCGGCTGCTCGGCGAGGAGCGGGTCGCACTCGGCACGATGGTCGAGCAGTGGCTCGACGTGCGTCTGGAGAAGGAGCATTCGGCGGCCGACTGGAGCACCCGGCCGCTCCCCCGGGACTGGCTCGCCTACGCGGCGCTGGACGTCGAGCTGCTCATCCCGCTCCACGAGGTTCTGGCTCGGCAGCTGGCCGCCGCCGGGAAGGCGGAATGGGCGGCCGAAGAGTTCGAAGCGATCCGGACCGCTCCGCCGGCGGAGCCGCGCGAGAACCCGTGGCGCCGGACGTCCGGCCTGCATGTGATCCGAACCCGGCGCGAGCTCGCGGTTGTCCGGTCACTCTGGTACGCCCGTGATACCTGGGCGGCGGAGCGGGATGTGTCGCCGGGTCGGTTGCTGCCCGACTCGGCCATCATCGCGGCGGCAGGAGCCAACCTCGCCGGGCCGTCCGACCTGGCCCAGCTGCCCACCTTCCGCGGACCCCGGCAGCGCCGGGCGATCGGCCGGTGGTGGGACGCCGTGGCCAGGGCCCTGGCGCTACCCGACGCCGATCTGCCGCAGTCGGCCGGCCGGCCCGATGCGATCCCGCCGACCAGCCGATGGCGGGAGCGTGACCCGGACGCCGCCGCTCGGCTTATGGCGTGTCGCGACGTCGTCGCCAGGCTCGCCGCCCAGCATCAGGTTCTGGCCCAAAACCTGCTGGCCGGAGACATCGTGCGCAGGCTCGCCTGGGAGCCCCCCGATCCGCCGGACCGGTCCGGCGTGGGCACCGCCCTCGCCCGCTTCGGCGCCCGCCCATGGCAGATCGGGCTGACGGCCCAGGCGCTCAGCGATGCCCTGCGCGCGGCGAACGCCGCCGAATCGAGTCCATGACCCTCGGGCCGCGCCCGCACCTGGGATGTGCCGCCTGGCCCGGATCCGACCCACCGACTATCGTCTAAGTTACCGATGAGTAGCTTTCGAGGAGCACCAGTGGGTACACCTGCATCGCCTCGCGCGCTGCGCGACGTCGTCTTCGTCGACGGGGTTCGGACCCCGTTCGGCCGGGCCGGCGAGAAGGGCAACTACGCCGAGACCCGAGCCGACGACATGGTCGTGGCCGTCATCCGGGAGTTGCTCCGCCGCCACCCGCAGCTGCCGCCGGACCGCATTGACGACGTGGCCATCGCCGCCGCCACCCAGATCGGCGACCAGGGACTCACCCTGGGCCGCATCGCGACCATCCTCGCCGGTCTCCCCCGCAGCGTCCCGGGCTATTCGATCGACCGGATGTGCGCCGGCGCGATGACTGCCGTCACGACGCTGGCCGGCGGTATCGCGTTCGGCGCCTACGACGTGGCCATCGCCGGCGGCGTCGAGCACATGGGCCGTCACCCAATGGCCGAAGGGGCCGATCCCAACCCGCGGTTCCTCGCCGAGAAGCTTGTCGACCTGTCCGCGTTGTCGATGGGCGCGACCGCCGAGAACCTGCACGACCGGTACCCGAACCTGACCCGGGAGCGCGCCGACGCCTTCGCCGCGGCCAGCCAGGCCAAGCTGGCCAAGGCCTACGCGGACGGAAGGATCCAGCCGGACCTCGTGCCGGTGGCGACCCGGTCCAGCGCGCTGGGGTGGGGGCTCGCCACCCGGGACGAACCGCCGCGTCCAGGGACCACGGTCGAGGCGCTCGCCGGGCTCCGAACGCCGTTCCGGCCCCACGGCCGTGTCACCGCCGGCAACTCCGCCGGCCTCACCGACGGCGCCACGGCCTGCCTGCTCGCCGCCGTCCGACGCGGCCGCCGAGCTAGGCCTGCCGAACCGGATGCGTCTGGTCGGCTACGGCTTCGCCGGCGTCGACCCCGAGGTCATGGGGGTCGGCCCGATCCCGTCGACCGAGAAGGCGCTGCGAGCCACGGGACTGCGCATCGAGGACATCGGGCTGTTCGAGCTCAACGAGGCCTTCGCCGTGCAGGTGCTGGCCTTTCTCGACCACTTCGGCCTGGCTGACGACGATCCTCGGGTCAACATCTACGGCGGCGCCATCGCCGTCGGCCACCCGCTCGCCTCGTCGGGAGTGCGACTCATGACGCAGCTGGCCCGCCAGTTCGTCGACCACCCCGAGGTGCGCTACGGCCTCACCGCGATGTGCGTCGGTCTGGGGCAGGGCGGCAGCGTCGTCTGGGAGAACCCGCACTACACCGGTGGGCAGTCGTGACGGCGACCGAGACCCTGGTCTTCCCGGGCGAGGTCGTCACGCGCGCGCTCGTCCGCTACCTGGACGTCCCGGGCCTGCCGGGCGAGTTCGCGCTCATCACCCTGGACAACGGGCGTGATCACACCCGGCCCTCGACGCTCGGCCCGGCCGCCCTGTCGAGCCTGGCGGCCGCCCTGGACGACATCGCAGGCACATGCTCCGCGCGTCGCGGCGATCGGCGTGACCGGCAAACCGTTCGTCTTCGCCGCCGGCGCCGACCTCACCGGCTTGGCGTTGATCGCGGATCGGCAGCAGGGCCGGCAGATCGCCCAGCTCGGTCATCGGGTCTTCCGGCGGTTGCTCGACAGTCCCGTGCCGACCTTCGCGTTCCTGAATGGCGCGACGCTCGGCGGCGGGCTGGAACTCGCGCTGCACTGCCACTACCGGACCCTCGCGGACAGCGTCACCGCCATCGCGTTCCCGGAGGTGTTCCTCGGCCTCGTGCCCGGCTGGGGCGGCACCCAGCTGCTGCCGAGGCTGATCGGACCGGCGTCGGCGATCAAGGTCATCGTCGACAATCCGCTGAACCAGAACCGCATGCTGCGGGCGGAGCAGGCCGCCAAGCTCGGCATCGTCGATGTGCTGCTCTCCGATGCGGACTTCCTGGCCGAGTCCTTGCGGTGGGCGGCCCGGGTCGTCACCGGCGAGGTGACCGTGGCCCGGGACAGCCACGCGACAGACGACTGGGCCGGCGTCATCGGGGCCGGCCGAACCGGCGTCGATCTCCGCCTGCACGGCGGTGCCCGCGCTCCCTATCGGGCGCTGGACCTGATCGCTCAGGCGCGCACCGCTGACTTCGATGCCGGCACCGCAGCCGAGGACGACGCGCTCGCCGACCTGCTGGTGAGCGACGAGCTGCGAGCCGGGCTGTACGCGTTCGACCTCGTCCAGAAGCGCGCCCGGCGTCCGGTCGGCGCCCCCGACGGCGCGCTCGCCCGGCCGGTGACCAAGGTCGGTGTGGTCGGCGCCGGCCTGATGGCGAGCCAGCTGGCGCTCCTCCTGGTCCGACGGCTCATGGTTCCGGTTGTCCTGACCGACATCGACCAGGCCCGGCTGGACAACGGCGTCAGCCACGTGCATCGGGAGATCGCACAGCTGCAGGCCACCGGCCGGATCGACGCCGACTCCGCAAACCGGCTCACGACGCTGGTGACCGGATCACTGTCGCTCGACGCCTTCGCCGATGCGGAACTCGTCCTCGAAGCGGTCTTCGAGGACTTCGCGGTGAAGCAGCAGGTCCTCGCCGACGTCGAGGCGGTGGTCGCGCCGGACGCGGTACTCGCGACGAACACCTCGTCACTCTCGGTCAGCGCGATGGCCGCGGGTCTCGACCGGCCCGAGCGGGTCGTCGGCATGCACTTCTTCAATCCGGTGTCGATCCTTCCGCTGCTCGAGGTGGTGCGGGCCGACCGCTCGAACGACTCGGCTCTGGCCACCGCGTTCGCCATCGGCAAGCAGCTGAAGAAATCCTGCGTGCTGGTCAACGACCGGCCCGGGTTCGTGGTGAATCGGCTACTCTCCCGATATCTCGGCGAAGTGATAGCCGCCATCGATGAGGGCACGCCGATCGAGGAGGCCGACCGGGCGCTCGAGCCGCTCGGGCTGCCGATGAGCCCGATGACGCTTCTCGCGCTGGTCGGGCCGGCGGTCGCCCTGCACACCGCGGAGACCATGCACACGGCGTTCCCCGACCGGTTCGCGGTCAGCGCCAACGCCCGCCGGCTGGTCGAGTCCGGCAAGCCCGGGGTGTACCTGTGGGACGGCGGGGTGCCGCGAGTCGATCCCGAGGTGACCGCCCTGTTCCAGGTCGGTTCGGCGCCGAGCACCGCGGATCAGGTACGCGAGCGGGCGGTCGATGCCCTCGCCGCCGAGATTCGGATCATGCTCGACGAGGGTGTCGTCGCGGCGCCGCAGGACGTCGACCTGTGCCTGATCCTTGGGGCGGGCTGGCCGTTCCACCTCGGTGGCGTCACGCCGTTCCTCGACCGAACCGGCGTGTCCGAGCGCGTCACCGGCGCCCGGTTCTTGCCGCCGGGGGTGGCCTCGGTCCCGGTGTGAGGTCAGCCCGTCCGGCGGGCGGGCTCGGGCACGCCGAGCGACCGGCGGTCGGCAGCGTCCAGGGCGATCGCGGCCGCGCGTTCGGGCCCGGGCAGTTCGATGCGCATGGCCAAGCCGCCGAACGGCGGGGCGGCGGCCTGCAGCCGCCCGTGATGCGCCTCGACGATCAGCCGGACGATGGACAGACCGAGGCCCGAGCCCCGCGTCGCCGTGCGGGCGCGGCCGGTGCCGCCGCGGCGAAATGCCTCGAACAGCGCCACCACCTCGGCCGGCGCAATGACGGCGCCGCCGTTTGCGACATGCAGCCAGGCGCCGCCGCTCTTCTCCCCGCAGCTGATCCGAATCCACCCACCGGTGACGTTGTGCCGAACGGCGTTTTCCAACAGGTTGCCGATCAGACGGTCGAGCAGGCGAGGATCACCGACCGTACGGGCGGTCGAGATGTCCTGCTCGATCGTGATGTTGCGCGCCGCGGCCTCCCGCTCCATCCCCTCGAGCGCCGACGGCACCAGCTTCGCCAGGTCGACGGACTCACGCACCTCCAGCTCACCGCGCACGCCGGCCTGGAGCCGAGCCAGCGTCAGCAACGACCCGACCAGCCGCTGGGCTCGGTCGGTCGCCTGCTGGACCACCTCGCCCATCCGGCGCAACTCCTCGGATGACGCGTCGGGATCAGACAGCGTGACGTCGAGTTCGGTGCGGATCACCGACAGCGGCGTTCGCAGCTCGTGGCTGGCGTTGGCCACGAATAATCGCTGACTGCCGAACGCCGCGTCGAGGCGCGCCAGCATCTCATCGAAGGTGTCGGCCAGCCGGCGGAGCTCGTCGTCCGGACCGCCCAGGTTGATGCGCTGGTCGAGAGTATCGGTGGACAGCTGCTGCGCGGTGTGGGTGACCTTGGCAATCGGGCGAAGAGCCTGCTTCGCCAGCAGATAGCCGCCGAGGGCACCGATGACGACGACCAGCACGAAGAAGATCAAGCCGGTGTGCAGGACATAGTCGCGGGCATCTTGTCGCGCCTGGGTAACGAGCGCGTCGGTCGAGCCACTGTAGATCGTATGTCGTTCGTCGGTGATCGTGACCGTGCCTTGGTTGTTGGTGAAGATGCCGAGATTGCCGACTGCCCGATCGAGCAGCAGCAGGGCCAACACCAGCAAGGACACGCCGACGAGCAGGACCAATCCGCCGTATAGCAGCGCCATGCGGATGCGCAGCGTCGGGCGGAAGATCCTCACGGCACCGATCCGGCCTCCTCGTCGTACGGAACGCGCGCGCCGGGGTCGATTCGGTACCCCGATCCAACGACCGTCGCGATGATGGGCGGCTCGCCGAGCTTGCGCCGCAGAGTCATCATGGTGACCCGCACGGTGGTGGTGAACGGGTCTGCGTTCTCGTCCCATACCCGGTCGAGCAGCTCCTCGCTGCTAACCACGGCACCCTGCGCCGTGAGCAATGTCTCCAGGACGCCAAATTCCTTGCGGGTCAGCTCGATCACCTCTCCGCCGCGGGTGACGATGCGGCGCGCGGAGTCGAGCTCCAGGTCCCCGGCGGTCAGCACCGGTGGTGCCGCCGGCGTCGTCCGACGGCCGAGCGCTCGCACTCGAGCGACAAGTTCGGCGAACGCGAAGGGCTTGGCCAGGTAGTCATCTGCACCGAGAGCCAGCCCAGCCACCTTGTCCTCGACGGTGCCGCTCGCGGTCAACATCAGCACCCGCGTGAGCACGCCTTCGTCGGCTAGGCGGCGGCAGATCTCGTCGCCCGACATGCCCGGCAGGTCACGGTCGAGCACCACGACGTCGTACCGGGTCAATACTGCTTTGCGGTAGCCGTCGTCCCCGTCAGTGGCGACGTCGACCGCCATGCCTTCCCGGCGGAGGCCACGGGCCACCGCCTCGGCGAGCTGCACTTCATCTTCGACGACGAGTATGCGCATCGTCAGCCTCCCCCATTCGGCGTGATAGTTGGAAACCGCATCGTCACTCCGTGCTCATCGGATCGGCTGCTTCCGAGACCAGCCGATCGGCATCGACGCGCTGCAGCTCGGCCGACCACTCCACGATCCGCCGACCGATGTCCTGGGCCGTGAGACCCACCTCGGCTCGAATCTCGGCGACCTTGCCATGATCGAGAAACACAACCGGAATGCCGATTTCCCGTGTCGGCGTGTCGACCCCCGCGGCCCGCAGCGCCTGAGCCACGCGCGCACCGACACCCCCAGCGACGACTCCATCCTCGACGGTGACGACCAGGCGAGCGGTCCGGGCCAGCTCCACAAGCTCGCCCGCGACCGGATTGACCCACCTGGGGTCGACGACCCGGATCGTGAAGCCGGCCCCCCGGATCCGCTCGGCCGCGTCCAGCACGTCGGACGCGAGGGATCCGATCGACACCACGAGGACGTCGACGCTGCCGTCGACGTCAGGGTCGGCGAGCACGTCGACCCGGCCGAATCGCCGAACGGCGGGCAATTCCCGGCCCAGGGGGGTCTTCGGGAATCGCACGACGGTCGGCCCGGCGTCGTGTTCGATCGCCTCGTCGAGCGCCGTCCGCAGCGTCGTCTCGTCGCGCGGCGCAGCGATGCGCAGCCCGGGCACGACTCCGAGAACGGCGAGATCCCACATCCCGTTGTGGCTCGGCCCGTCGTCACCCGTCAGGCCGGCTCGATCCAGGACGAACGTGACCGGCAGCCGGTGCAACGCGACGTCGAGCAAGACCTGGTCGAAGGCCCGGTTGAGGAAGGTCGCATAGATGGCGACGACCGGGTGCAAGCCACCGGTCGCCATGCCTGCGGCCGACGTCACGGCGTGCTGCTCTGCGATCCCCACGTCGTAGAACCGCTCCGGGAAGCGACGGGCGAACGGCCCGAGTCCGGTGGGATCGCACATCGCCGCGGTGATCGCGACGACATCGTCGCGAGTCTCGGCAATGCGCAGCAGCTCGTCGGAGAACACCCCGGTCCAGGTCCGGCCGGACGTGGCGGTCGGCAAGCCCGTCGCCGGATCGAAGCCACGCGACTGATGCATCTGATCGGCCTGGTCGTTCTCGGCCGGCGGGTAGCCGTAGCCCTTGCGGGTGACGGCATGCACGATCACCGGGCCGTCGAAGCCGCGAGCCAGCGCAAGTGCGTACTCCACCGCCGCGACGTCGTGCCCGTCGACCGGTCCGACATACTTCAGCCCGAGGTCTTCGAACATGTCCCTGCGGCGCAAGCAGATCCTTCATGCCGCGCTTCAGGCCGTGCAGCGCCTCGTAGACGGGCGGCCCAACAATCGGTATCCGCGGCAGATTCTTCTTCACGCTGTGCGAGCACGCGCTCGTAGCCGGGACGGAGCCGGAGTTTCGCGAGATGCTGGGCCACGGCGCCGATGGTCGGAGCGTAGGAACGGCCGTTGTCGTTCACGACGATGATGACCGGCAGGCGAGCGACGGCGATGTTGTTCAGCGCCTCCCAGCACATGCCGCCGGTAAGCGCGCCGTCACCGACGATAGCCACGACCACGCGTCGCTCGCCCCGGATCGCGAACGCCTTGGACAACCCGTCGGCGTAGGACAACGCGGTCGACGCATGGGAATTCTCGATCCAGTCGTGCGGGCTCTCGGCCCGATTCGGATACCCGGAGACGCCGCCGAGCTGCCGCAGCGTGGACATCCGATCGGCCCGTCCAGTGAGGATCTTGTGCACGTAGGCCTGGTGACCCACGTCCCACAGCAGCGGCTCAGCCGGCGAATCGAAGACGCGATGCAGGGCGATGGTGAGTTCGACCGCCCCGAGATTGGGACCCAGATGGCCGCCGGTGCGGGAGACGGTCTGGATGAGAATGTCTCGGATCTCCTCGGCAAGCAGCACCAACTCGTCGGCCGACAGCGCGCGCAGGTCCGCCGGCGAACTAACGCGATCCAACACACCAGTCACGGGCCGAGCCTACGTGGTCTGTCCGGCCCGAGTGAGGATGGCTACGCACTCGACGTGATGCGTCATCGGGAAGGCGTCGAACGCCCGCAACCCGCCGAGCCGCCAGCCCGCGTCACCCGCCAGCCGCACGTCCCGAGCCAACGTTGCCGGGTCGCAGGACACGTAACCGACGAGTCGCGGCTCGGTGGCGAGAATCGCGCGGATCACCGCGGCCCCGGCACCCGCCCGCGGCGGGTCGAGCACGACCAGATCGGGGTGGACCCCGTCGGCGGTCAGGCCGCCGATGGTCGCGGCCGACACCTCGTCGGTCCACACGTCGGCGCGAACTGGACCAACCGATCGCAGGTTGGCCCGCGCATCCGCTGCCGCTTGCCGCGATCCTTCGACGGCGACGACCCGCCCGGCGTCCCCGACGGCCTCGGCGAGCAGCGCGGCGAACAGGCCCGCTCCGGCGTAGAGATCGAGAACCACCTCGCCCGGTTGGGGCCGCAGCCCGGAAAGAATCGCTGCGGCGAGTGCGGACGCCGCGGCCGGATGCACCTGCCAGAACCCAGCCGCGTCGACCTGGAAGTCGTGGCCGCCCACATGATGCGGCAACCGGGCCGGGCCGTCGATCACTTCCACGAGATCGGCACCACGCCGCGACCGACCACTACGGCGCGGAGGCTGCCGGTAGCCGAGCAACGTCGTCGTCCCGTCGCTGCCCTGGATCGCCGCGATCTCGCGGTAGCCGGGCCAGCTTCGGCGCAGCGCCGGATGATCACCGACGCCAGTCACGCCGATCGGGCAGGCGTCCATCCGCTCGACGTCGTGTGAGCGATGCCGGCGAAGTCCGAGGTGGCCAGCGGCGTCGACGGCATACGCCGTGCGCGTTCGCCAACCCAGCAGGCCGCCCGGTAGCTCCTCGACCCCGTTGAACAGCGCGGTCACATCCAACCCGGCGATGCGCTGGAACTGCTCATGGACGACGAGCGCCTTCAAGCGGCGCTGAGCCGGAGCGGACGCGTGCTGCCAGTCGCAGCCGCCGCACCGGGCCGGCCCGGCATGCGGGCACAGTGGCGGCACCCGGTCCGGTGACGGCTGGAGGATCTCGATTGCGTCGGCGCGAGCGTAGGACGGATGAAGCTCAGTTATCACGACACGAACTCGCTCGCCCGGCAGCGCGTGGCGCACGAAGACGACCGGACCGGCTGGATCGTCACCGACGCGGGCGACGCAGTGGCCGCCGTGGGCCACTGCGCCGATCGACACGTCGAGCTGCTCGCCGACGGACATCGGTAGCTCGGCCATGGCGGTGTCGAGAGCAGCGCTACGACCGGGACGGAATCCGGGGCTCGTCCGGCTCGGCCGGCCGCTGTGGTTCCGCGGGCCGCGGCGCTTCAACCATCGGGCCGGCGGCGGCCTCGTCGGTGTAGATCGTGGGCCCACGTCCGTGCCGGGGCAGGCTCGTCGCGGTGACCACCGTCTCGGCGTCCGCCCGGAGCGCGGAAGAGGCAAGCTGCCAGGGCACGCTCGTCACCATCACTCCCGGCTGGAAGAGCAAGCGACCCTTCAGGCGAAGCGCGGACTGGTTGTGCAGCAGGTGTTCCCACCAATGCCCGACCACGTATTCCGGGATGAACACGCTCACGATGTCGTTCGGCCGCTTCGTCCGCAGGTTCCGCACATAGTCCACGACCGGCGTCGTCACCTCGCGAAACGGCGATTCCAGCACGGTGAGCTTGACCGGCAGATCGCGACGTTCCCACTCGGCGAGCAGGGCCCGGGTCTCCTCGTCGTCGACGTTGACGGTCAAGGCGGTCAACGTGTCGGGCCGGGTCGCTCGCGCATAGGCCAGCGCCCGCATCGTCGGCTTGTGCAGCTTCGAGACCAGCACGACGACGTGGTTGCGGGCGGGCAGCATCAGCCCGCCCTGATCGGCGGTGAGCTCGGAAGACACGTGCGTGTAGTGGCGGTTGATCGCGCGCATGAGCAGGTACAGCAGCGGCATGGCGATCAACACGAGATACGCGCCCTTGGTGAACTTCGTGACGATGACGATGACGAGCACGAGCGCGGCGAGGCTCGCGCCGAACGCGTTGATCGCGCGGGACCGCAGCATCCGATGCCGCTCGGCCGGATCTCGCTCGGTCCGCAACGCCCGGTTCCAGTGCCGCACCATGCCCGTCTGACCGAGGGTGAACGACGTGAACACGCCGATGATGTACAGCTGGATCAACCGCGTGACGTCGGCGTGGTAGATGACGATCAGCGCGCCGGCCGCCACCGCGAGCATGAGGATGCCGTTGCTGTAGGCCAGCCGGTCGCCGCGCGTGTGCAGCTGGCGGGGCAGGTTGCGATCCTGAGCGAGGATCGAGCCGAGCAGCGGGAAGCCGTTGAATGCCGTGTTGGCCGCAAGCACCAGGATCAGCGCGGTGGCGGCCTGCATGTAGAAGAATCCGACCGAGTTCGAGCCACCGAACACCGCGGCCGCCACCTGGGCGATCACCGTGCGCTGGGGCCGGTGCTGGCAGTCGACGAAGCCGGTCAGGTCACATGGGTTCTCGGCCACGTGCACCTTCGTGATCAGCGCCAGCGCGGTGATACCGGCGAACATGGTGGTCGCCAGCACGCCCATCATCAGCAACGTGGTCTGGGCGTTTCGGGCCTTCGGCGGCCGCAGCGCGGGCACGCCGTTGGCGATCGCCTCCACGCCGGTGAGCGCGGTGCACCCCGACGAGAACGCTCGGAGGGCCAGAAAACCTAACGCGAGAAAGCCGAGCGATCCGTAACCGGGCTGCGGCTCGATCACGTAGTGGGCGCTCTCGGCGACCGGCGTCTGACCGACGGCGGCCCGGATCAGGCCGGTGCCGATCATGATGAAGACCCCGGCGGCGAACAGGTAGGTCGGCGCCGCGAACGCGATGCCAGCCTCGCGAAGGCCGCGCAGGTTCACCGCGGCAAGCAGTACGACGAAACCGATCGCCAGCCACACCCGGGCTCCGTGCAACGACGGGACGGCGGAGATGATGTTGTCGACGCCGGAGGACACCGACACCGCGACCGTCATCACGTAGTCGACGAGCAACGCGCTCGCGACGACGACGCCCGCCGGCATGCCGATGTTCTTGCTCGCCACCTCGTAGTCGCCGCCGCCGGTCGGGTAGGCGCCGACGAGCTGCCGGTAGGACGCGACCACGGCGATCATCAGCACGATGACGGCAGTAGCGACCCAAGGGGTCAGGTAGAGGTAGGCCGTGCCGCCGAACGCCAGCACCAGCAGGATCTCCTGGGTGGCGTAGGCGACGCTCGACAACGCGTCGCTGGCGAAGATGGGCAGGGCCAGGCGTTTGGGGAGCAGCACGTGGCCGGCCCGATCGGAGCGCATCGGGCTGCCAATGATGAGTCGCTTGGCGACCCTCGTGACGACGCTCACTTGGCGCAGAATACGTCGCCGTGCGCCGCGACCCGCGCTGTGCGTGCCGGACGGCAGCGGTGTGTGTAGCGTCGCGGGCGCGGGAGTAGGAGCCGCGGGTCGTCTCGTGCCAGGGATTCGCTGTACTCCAGGAGAGGAGATGTGCCGCCGTGCACGTCGTCGTCATGGGGTGTGGCCGGGTCGGATCGTCGTTGGCGCATCACCTGGAACGGCTGGAGCAAAGCGTCGCTGTCATCGACCAGGACCCAATCGCGTTCCGTCGCCTGGGTGATCACTTCCAGGGCCGGAAAGTCACCGGCCTGGGTTTCGACCGCTCCACGATGATCGCGGCCGGCGTCGAGGAAGCGGACGCCTTCGCCGCGGTGAGCAGCGGCGACAATTCGAACATCATCGCCGCCCGCGTGGCGCGGGAGACCTTCGGTGTGCAGAAGGTGATCGCCCGCATCTACGACTCCAAACGAGCCGAGGTCTACGAGCGGCTCGGCATACCGACCGTCGCCACCGTGCCGTGGACGGCCAGTCGCCTGCTCAAGAGCGTGCTGGGCGAATCGACCGCGGAGGCGTGGCGCGACCCTTCGGGCGCGGTCGTGATGCTCCAGGTCATGCCGCACGAAGGCTGGGTGGGGCACAAGCTGTCCGAGTTCGAGGCGGCGAGCGGCTCCCGGGTTGGGCTCGTCACCCGATTCGGAGTGGGTGAGCTGCCGACCGCCTCGACGATGATCCAGGCGGGCGACACGATCCACGTGCTGACCACCGACGCGCGGACACCGTTGCTGCGCGACGTCGCCAGCGCGTCGCCGGAAGGGGGGCACTGATGCGCGTCGCCATTGCCGGAGCCGGCGCGGTCGGCCGGTCCATCGCCCAGGAGCTGCTGGGCAACGGCCACGCGGTCCTGCTCATCGACAAGGACCCGGCCAAGGTCGGCGCGAAGGAGCTCGAGGAGGCGGAGTGGCTGCTCGGCGACGCGTGTGAGCTGGAGAATCTTGAGAACGCCAAGCTCGAAGAGTACGAGGTGGTCATCGGCGCCACCGGCGACGACAAGGTGAACCTGGTCGTGTCGCTACTCGCGAAGACCGAGTTCTCGGTGCGGCGCGTGGTGGCCCGGATCAACCATCCGGGCAACGAGTGGCTGTTCACCGAGGCGTGGGGCGTGGACGTCGCCGTCTCGACTCCCCGGGTACTCGCCGCACTGGTCGAAGAGGCCGTCGAGGTCGGCGACATCGTCCGGCTGTTCAGCTTCCGCCAGGGTCAGGCGAACCTGATCGAGGTGACGCTGCCCGATGGAGCGCTCTGTGCGGGCGCCCCGGTCCGTGACCTACTGCTTCCGCAAGACGCCGCGCTGGTGGCGATCGTCCGCGACCAGCGCGTGATCGCCCCCACGCCGGAAGAGCCACTCGAACCGGGCGACGAGCTGCTGTTCGTCGCACTGCCGGAGACCGAAGCGGCGATCCGACACGTAGTGATTCGCTGAGCGTTTCTCAGGATTGTTCGGGGGTCGCGAGCTGCCGGCGGGCCCGCGTGACCACCCAGAACGCGAATGCCAGCGCCAGCAGGTAGAGCGGGTAGCCCATCGCTATCCTCGCGACCGCGAGCCAGCCCGTCGCGTTCTCGCGGAACAGGGCGGTCTGCACAACGCCCCGCGCGAGGAACACGATCAGGCCACCGGCCGTCGCGAGCGCGTAGGCCCGCAGCAAGCAGGAACGCCGATACCAGGGGCGAGAACTGCCGGGAGTCGGATCCAGGAATTCCCAGGCCACCCCGACGAGCGGGCGGCGCACGATCAGGGATACGGCGAACGCAGCCGCGTACGCAAAGCTCGTCCAGATGCCGAGCAAGAAGTAACCGCGGGCCTGTCCGGTGCCGCCGGCGATCAGCGAAGCGATAAGCACACCGATCAACCCGGTGAGCGCCTGCTGCACGGGCTGCCTGCGTAGCAGCCGGTAGATGGCAAGCACGACGGCGGACCCGATGGCTGCGCCGATCGCCACTCGCAGCCCGGTGATGGCGTTCACCACGACGAAGACGACGGTGGGGATCGCCGTGACAACAGTGCCCGACCAGCCGCCCAGAGTGGTGAGCAACTGCTGCCGGTACTGCTCCCGGTAGCCCCCCCGACCGGCCTGTGGCGGCGATCCCTCGTCAGCCGGATCGGTCACGAGCGGGCACCGATCACGAGGCCGGGGCCCCCGCGAAATCGCGCAGCGATCCGGGGTCCCTGCGAAATCGCGCAGCGATTTCGCAGGGTGGTTTTGTGGGGTGGAAGGTCACCAGAGGACAGTGGTCGGTGCCCGCGGGCTAGCACAGTCACGGCAGCTCGCGCAGCTCGTACCACGGGTTGTAGATGGCGAGCCGATCGTCATGCACGCCGACGCGGCCCCGAGCGAACACGGCGCGCCCCGGTTCGAGGCCGGCGATGCGCCGGCGGCCCAACCAGACGAGGTCGATGGAGGCGGAGCCGTCGAACAGCTCGGCTGTGAACGTGGGCACGTTCTCCTTCGGTGTGTACTGCACGGCTCGTAGACGACCAGTGACGAGGGCGAGATCGCCCCGACTCAGGCTGTTGATGGGCACCGCGGCGCACTGCTCGACGTCGGTCATCAGCTCGGCGGCGTCCAGAGCCTGCACGTCGGCCGTGAGCCGGCGCAACATCGACAGGCGTCCCACGCCCTTAGGGTAGCCCGGCCGGCCCGCGTCGACGGATCTCGAAGTCGGCCCTCGGTCTAGCTGTCGGCCAGCGGGGAGCCCTCCGCGCCGAGCTGGTCGGCGGCCTCCTTCGGAATCTGCAGCGGGACTGGTTCCCGCACCGGCAGGGGCTCGGCGCCGCGCACCACGACGATGGCCCGCAGGGCCTCCTCGAACGGCGCCGCCTTCGCGGGGTCGACGGCGATCGATCCGACCAGCATCGCGCGCAGGAACCACCGCGGACCGTCCACGCCCACGAACCGGACCGGCATCGATCCCTCGGGACCCTTGAGCGTGCCGGTGAGCTCGGTGCCGAACGGGCCGTCGGGGCGATCCCTCGCCGAGCCGCCTTGGGCGGCGAGCGATTGGCTGATTTCGGCCCGAACGTCGTCCCAGATGCCTTCGTTGCGCGGCGCGGCGAACACGCCGAGCTGCATCTGGCCCTCGGTGCTCGCCAGCGTGACCGAGACGACCTGCTGCGCCTCGTTCATGTCCAAACGGAGATCGACGCCCGGCCAGACCGGCACCCGCAGGGCGCCAAGATCCAGTCGAGGCTGGTCGTCGTCCGGAAAGTCGCGGACATCGAACGGGCCGGTCGTGGGATCCGGATCCTCCCGTTGCCGCACCTCCCACGGAGGCGTCGCGTCGAGCTTCGACCGGTCAGTGGCCTTCTCGCGGCGTCGCCATGGCGGCGCCATCACACACCTCGGTCGGTGAGCAACGCCGCGGCTCCGCCCGTGGATCCGTGTCCGCCGGCGCCCCGCTCGGACAATGGCAGCTCGGGCACCTCGACGAACCGAGCATGCTCGACCCGCTGGATGACCAGCTGCGCGATCCGATCGCCCCGACGTAGCTCGAGTGGTGACACCGGGTCGTGGTTCACCACGATCACCTTCACCTCGCCCCGGTATCCGGAATCCACCGTGCCGGGTGAGTTAAGCAAGGCCAGCCCAGCGCGCGCCGCCAGCCCCGATCGTGGATGTACGAAAGCGGCGTAACCATCGGGCAGGGCAACGGCGACGCCAGTGGGCAGCACGGCCCGTTCGCCCGGGCCGAGGACGACGTCGACCGTCGTCACAATGTCCGCGCCGGCGTCGCCGGGCAATGCGTAGGTGGGCAGCGGCGCCTCCGGATCCAGTCGTTGGACGAGCACCTGCAGACCGCTGCCCGGGGCGCTGACGGGCGATGTCGTCACGACGCGCAACGCTACCCTTGGCATCGTGAGCGAGCATCGCAGCGAGCGGCAGTGAGCGAGGAGCGCAGCGAACGAGCCGATGAGCGAATCACAGCCAAGTAGCAACGGGCATCGCGGCGAGCGACAGCGCGGGAGAAGACTCCGCGCGAAGGGCGGAGTCGAGGCGGTGCAGGTGATCCGTTACCGCGAGCGCCTTCGCACGCCGTGGTGGTGGTACCCGATCGGCGTCGGCGTCGCCGCCCTCCTGGCCGGAGAGTTCCACATCTCGGGGGTGCCGCTAACCGACTGGATCCCGTTCGGCGTGCTGATCCCAGCCGCGATATTGATCATCTGGGCGCTGGGCCGGGCCGAGCTTGCGATCACCAACGACGACCTGCGCATCCGCGGCGCCCACGTACCGTTCCGCTTCGTGAGCGGCGCAGTAGCTCTGGACGCGAACACGTTGCGTCGGGTCGTCGGACGGGAAGGCGACCCGCAGGCGTTCCTCTCGATCCGCCCCTGGATCGGCCCGGGAGTACAGATTTGGCTGGATGACCCCGACGATCCGACGCCGTATTGGGTGGTCAGCACGCGCCATCCGGCACGCGTCGTCGCCTTGGTCCGCGAACTGATCGCCTGACCCGCCCGACTACGAAGCGGCCGGGCCGTCGGAGAACCGGCGCCCCCGTCCGGGCAAGGATCAGGCGCAATCCCTGCAGATGTACTGCCCGTTGCGCTCGCGCGCTAGTCGACTCCGATGGTGAACCAGGAAACAGCTGGAGCAGGTGAACTCGTCGTCCTGCTTGGGCAGCACTCGCACGGTGAGCTCTTCACCGGACAAGCTGGACAGATCGGCTCCGGGCAGCTCCAGTGACTCGGCGAGTTCGGTCTCGTCGACGTCGATCGACCCGGACTGTGCCTCGGCGCGGCGTGCCTTGAGCTCCTCGAGCGAGTCCTCGCTGAGCTCGTCGACGTCGCCTCGACGGGGAGCGTCGTAATCGGTGGCCATCGGCCCTCAACTCCTACTCGGAACGCTATGCGAAATGGTTGTGCCGTAACGGCGACTGGTCAGTTCTCGTCACATTCGTCGCGCAGCCGGACCGGCTGATCGACGTCTGCGGCGATGCAACGCATGACTGCCGTGTTTTGTGCCCCGAATCGCGGGTTCGGCGGACAGGATTTCGGCCGGGCAACCGCCGTCCACGAGGTGGGACCGGCAAAACTACACCGTTCAGGTCGCCGAGGGGTGCAGGGCACGCCTGCGCGTTCTCGCAGCTGCCGCGAGTTACGCTCTCCGACACCGACGCCCAGCCCCGACCCGGCCCGACCGCGGCTGGTGTGTCCGCCGTAGAACCCCTTGGAGTCGACATCGTGGAGCCGGTTCGTCCCAGCACCGCGCGACGACCGCTGCCGGCTCTGATCTTCATCCTCGTGCTCGCTCTGCTCACGGCGATCGTGTGGTGGCGGGTGATCCATCGGGTCAGCTCCGAGGCATCCGCCAAGCCCTCGGCGTCCTGCTCGCCGGCCGCGGTCACGGTCGTACCGATACCCGCAGCGGTGACCGTGCACATCCTGAACGCGACGAATCGCACCGGACTCGCGGCCGGCGCGCGATCGAGTCTGGCCAGGGCGGGGTTCGTCGTTGCCGACATCGGCAACGACGACGTTCCGCTGCCCGGCATTGCCGAGATCCGCTACGGCCCGGCCGGTCGGGCGGCCGCCAAGCTCGTCGGGTACTACTTTCCCGGGGCGACGCTCATCGGCTCGGCCCGGACCGACAACCAGGTGGAGATCTCCCTCGGCGCCAAGTTCACGGCGGTCAGCACCACCGCGACTGTGAAGGCGGCGCTTACTCGCGACCACGTCACGCAGGTCGCGCCGGCCCGACAGGGCACGCTGAGTACCACGACGCCGTCGCCGTCGCCGACGGCGTGCTGACCGGTCAGACTCGGTCCGCCTCGAGCTCCTCTAGGAGCGCGAAGAAGTCCGACGCCAAAGACGGGCCGGCCGCGGCCACAACCGGCTTGCCGACGGCGTTGTCCCGGAGCCCGCTGACGACGCAGCCCGCCTCCTCCGCGATCAAGGCCCCAGCCGCCCAGTCCCAGGCGTTGAGGCCGGTCTCGAAGAAGCCGTCCAGCCGTCCGGCCGCGACGAAGCACAGGTCGAGGCTGGCCGAACCGATTCGGCGAATATCGGCGATCCGCGGCAGCAACGCAGCCACCAGGGCGCCCTGCCGGGCCCGCCGCCTTGCGTCATAGCCGAAACCGGTGCCGACCACCGCCCGACTTACAGGCACCTCCCGAGGACCAGTGAGCCGCCGGCTTCCCAGATAGGCGCCGCCGCCTATCGTCGCGCGGAACAGCTCGCCGGTTTCCGGGTTGTGCACGCAGCCGGCTACCACGCGCCCGTCCAGCTCAGCGGCCACCGAGACCGTGTAGGCCGGCAGGCCCAGGACGAAGTTGACGGTCCCGTCGATCGGGTCGACCAGCCACCGCACTCCGCTGCTGCCCGGCGACGGCACCCCTTCTTCGCCGAAGACGGCGTCGTCGGGTCGGCGCGCCGCGATCCGGGCGGACAGCCACTCCTCGACCTCGCGATCGACCGCGGTCACCATGTCGGTCGGGGTGCTCTTGGTATCGACGTCGAGATGCGTCCCTCGACCGGCCCGGATGAGCTCCCCCGCCCCGGTGGCGAGCTGGACGGCGATCTCGAGCAGCGATTCTGGCTCCGGGCGCGGCAACATATGATCATCGCACCACACCGGCGGGATAGGGTGCGGCACGAGGATCCGGTGCTACGAGCGGAGGAGCCGTGAGCGAGCAAACCGGCAGCAGCCTTAGCCAGGCCTTCGGCATAGACATCGGCGGTTCCGGAATCAAAGGCGCCCTTGTCGACACCACCACCGGCGCGCTAGTGACCTCGCGGGTGCGCTACGCCACCCCGAGCCCATCGACGCCGGATCTCGTCGCGGAGATCGTCGCGCGTCTCGTGGGCGACGCGGGCTGGGACGGCCCTATCGGCGCCACCTTCCCGGCGGTCATCCAGCACGGCGTGGCCTGCTCGGCCGCGAACGTCGACCCGAGCTGGATCGGTACCGACGTGGACGCGGTGTTCACGAAGGCGACCACAGGCGACGTCATCGTGCTCAACGACGCCGACGCCGCCGGCATCGCCGAGGCGCGGTTCGGGGCGGCCAAGGGTGTCTCGGGCGTCGTCATCATGCTCACCTTCGGCACCGGTATCGGCTCGGCCCTCCTCGTGGACGGGAAGCTGGTCCCGAACACTGAGCTCGGTCATCTCGAACTGGACGGCCACGACGCGGAATCGCGCGCGGCGGCGTCAGTGCGGGACCGGGAGGAGATGTCGTACCGGAGGTGGGCCCGCCGCGTCCAGAAGTACCTGTCACATGTGGAGCGGCTGTTCACGCCTGACCTGTTCGTCGTCGGCGGCGGCGTGAGCAAGGAGTCTCACAAGTGGGTTCCTTTCCTTTCGCTGAACGCCCCGGTGAAGCCGGCCCAGTTGCTGAACAACGCCGGGATCGTCGGCGCGGCCGTGGCGGCCGTCGAGCGCCGGGGCGAGTAGCCACGCCCATCCGATGCGCTTCGGGTCGCGCGCACACGATCGCGCAGTACACTGCTAAGCCAGGGCACTACGCACGTACTGGACTCGAGTGTTGAGGCGACACGCAGACGGCGAGCTGACCCGCTCTTCGATCTCCGCATCGGCGACTCCATCGCGCAGGACCTTGTCCTGACGCACGACGTGGCGAAAGGGCGTTCGTGGCCGCAAGCACCTCCTCTTCCTCAACAGCTCCCGCGGATTCCGTCCGCAAAGTAGTGCCAGCAACCGCGACAGCGACCAAGCGGGTGACTGCGTCAGCCAGATCGGAGAAGTCCGCTGCCGCATCGAAGCCGGCTCGGACTAGCAAGTCGGCATCGCCGAAGGCGGCGAAGAAGGCCGATCCGGCCCAGCCCGAGATCGCCGTCGTCGGTGACCCCGGAGCCCAAACCGCCGACCCCGACCCCGACGTGACCGCACTCGAGGCCGACGAGAGCGTCGAGGTCCTTCTCGAAGAATCGGTCGAGCTCACCGCGGCGGTCGAGGTCGAGCCGGAGGAGGAGGAGGCCGAGGGTCCGGAGGACGCCACGGAGTTCGCCTGGGAGGACGAGGAGGAGTCCGAGGCGTTGCGGCAGGCCCGCAAGGACGCCGAGATGACGGCGTCGGCGGATTCCGTTCGCGCATACCTCAAGCAGATCGGCAAGGTCGCGCTGCTCAACGCCGAGGAAGAGGTCGATCTGGCCAAGCGCATCGAGGCCGGCCTCTACGGGGCGGAGCGGTTGCGGCAGGCCGAGGAGACCGGCGAGAAGATGTCGACGCAGATGCGTCGCGACCTGCGGTGGATCGTTCGTGACGGGGAACGGGCCAAGAACCACCTGCTCGAGGCGAACCTTCGCCTGGTGGTCTCGCTCGCCAAGCGGTACACCGGGCGGGGCATGGCCTTCCTCGACCTGATCCAGGAAGGCAACCTGGGCCTTATCCGGGCGGTCGAGAAGTTCGACTACACCAAGGGCTACAAGTTCTCCACCTACGCCACCTGGTGGATCCGGCAGGCGATCACCCGGGCGATGGCCGATCAAGCCCGCACCATCCGGATACCGGTGCACATGGTCGAAGTGATCAACAAGCTCGGCCGCATCCAACGCGAGTTGCTGCAGGACCTGGGCCGCGAGCCAACCCCCGACGAGCTCGCCAAGGAGATGGACATCACTCCGGACAAGGTGCTGGAAATCCAGCAGTATGCCCGGGAGCCGATCAGCCTCGACCAGACCATCGGCGACGAGGGCGACAGTCAGCTGGGCGACTTCATCGAGGACTCCGAGGCGGTGATTGCCGTCGACGCCGTCTCATTCACCCTGCTGCAGGATCAGCTGCAGTCGGTTCTGCAGACGCTCTCCGAGCGGGAGGCCGGCGTTGTCAAGTTACGGTTCGGGCTCACCGACGGGCAGCCGCGGACTCTGGACGAGATCGGGCAGGTCTACGGCGTGACCCGTGAGCGCATCCGGCAGATCGAGTCGAAGACCATGTCCAAGCTGCGGCACCCGTCCCGATCGCAGGTCCTGCGCGACTACCTGGACTGAGGCCTTTCCGGCGCGTCACCCGTTCCGGCTCCAGTCGTGATCTTGGACTTGCTGCCTGGGACGACGATAAGTCCAAGATCATCACCATCGCAGCTCGCTATCGGACCTGACCATCGAACCGCCGAAAAGTACGGCAACAGCCCGAACGCGAGTTATCGTTCAGCACGGTCCATCCCTTTCCGAGTCAGGGCGATGGGCAAGGCCCCGGCCGGTGCGTGCCGCGCCGTGCCGGGGCCGACCGAATCGGCCGGCCCGCTCGCCTTACCGCTCGTCGAGTGGGGCGGCAGCTGGGGTCTCGGCCAGTCGTCCGGACTCGTCATGGATCTCGGCGGCCTGCTCGCGCAACGTCGACTCGAACCGACGGGCGTGGTGGGCGCAGAACAACAACTCCGAACCGGACAGTAGAGTCACCCGGACATAGGCCTGCGCGCCGCAGCGGTCACACCGGTCGGCCGCGACAAGCGGACTACTGATCAACGTGTTCATCGCACCCTCCTCGGTCGTCCCGGTGGTCGGTTGCTCACCAGTGTCATGTTCAACGATCGACAGGCACATGACATGCCTAGTCCTGGCGCGTTACGAGTTCGTTTCGCGCCAAGCGAACGGCCGCACGGCGGCTGCTCGGCCGGCCGGCTCAGGAGGCCGTTGGCAGGCCAACCGTCACAGTCAACCCGCCACCGGGCGTGTCGTCGAGGGTGACGGTGCCGCGCATTGCCTCCACGAACCCGCGCGCGATCGCCAGGCCCAGTCCCACGCCCATCCCGTCGCTCACGCCATGGTCGTCGCGACGTTGGAACGGGGCGAACACCCGCGCACGATCGTCGGCGGGGATGCCTGGTCCGCGGTCGATGACGCGAAGCTCGACCACGTCGCCGATGGTGCTCGCCGCGAGCCGGACCGGTTGATCGGCCGGGCCATGGCGTAGTGCGTTCTCGACCAGGTTGGCGACAACCCGTTCGAACAGGCCCGGGTCGGCCGCTACCTCGGGCAACGTCGCGGGGACGTCGACCTCCACCGATTGCGCGCGCCGATCCGGGACCGCGCCGCGCACGTGGTCGAGAGCGACGCCCACGACTTCGTCGACACCTACCGGGCGGATTGCGACCGAGAGCACGCCGGCCTGTAGGCGAGACAGGTCGAGCAAGTTGGTCACAAGATCGGTGAGCCGGTCCAGCGCATCGTCGGCCGTCGCCAGTAGCTCCTGGCGATCTTCGGGGCTCCAGCGCACCTCCCCGCTGCGGAGGCTGGAGATCGCGGCCTTGGCGGACGCGATCGGCGTGCGAAGGTCATGACTTACCGCATTCAGCAGCGTGGTGCGCATGCGATCCGCCTCGGCCACACCAGCGGCGGCGTGAGCGGCCTCGGTCAGCCGGCGCTGTTCGAACGCGACAGCCACCTGCGCCGCAAAGGCGCTCAACACGCGTTGGTCCTCGGCGGCCAAGGCCCGGCCGCCGAGAACCAGCACAAGGTCTGGTCCTACGGGCGCCTCGGCGTCGCCGTCCTCGGGATGGGTGCATGGCTGATCGCCTACGCCAGCTAGGCAGGTCCAGCTGCCGCGCATGCCGCCCGGGCCCTCACTCGCCGGGGCTGGACTGTCTCTTCGCAGCAAGGACACCCGGTCGACGGCAAAGGTCTCGCGGACTCGTTCCAGTAGGGCTGGAATCGCCTGCTCGCCACGCAGCACGCTACCGGCGAGCGTGGACATCGTCTCGGCTTCCGCGTTCGATCGGGCCGCCTCGCTAGTTCGCCGCGCCGCCATGTCGACGACCCGCGACACGAGCGCGGCGATGACGACGAACACGCTCAGCGCCAAGACGTTTTCCGGCTGCGAGATTGAGAACTGATGCAGCGGCGGCACGAAATAGTAGTTGACCACCAGGCTCGCGGCGATAGCTGTGACCAGCGCGGGCCAGATACCGCCGATGAGGCTGACGATCACCACAACGAGGAGAAACAACAACAAGTCGCTCGCCAGCGACACGCTGTCGCGAGTCGCCGCTAAGAGTGGCACCAAAATGGCAATCAGTACGGCCGCCACAACTACACCCAGAATTTGGCGACGGCGAGCCACCCCTGCGGTAATCCGCGGCAGCACCCGTCCCTTGCCCACGTATTCGTGGCTTACGACGTGCACGTCGATGCTGCCCGATTTTCGAGTGATCGTCAGACCCGTTCCCGGCCCGGTCAGCGCCGCTACCAGCGCATTCCGCCTACTCGCACCGATCACGATCTGGGTGGCGTTGTTGGCTCGCGCAAACTCCAGCACGGATTCAGCCACATCGTCGCCGATCACCGAGTGGTAGCTCCCGCCCAGTGATTCGACGAGTAGCCGTTGCTGGTCCAACGCTGCGATGCTCGAGCCGGCCAGGCCGTCACTACGAGCGATATGCACCGCCAGCATCTCCCCGCCCGTGGCCCGGCCGGCGATGCGAGCGGCCCGGCGGATCAGCGCCTCGCCCTCGGGACCGCCGGTGAGGGCCACGACGACGCGTTCTCTGGTCTCCCACCTCGCAGCGATGCCGTGCTGCTCTCGGTACCGTTGCAAGCCTTCGTCCACGCTGTCCGCGAGCCAGAGCAGCGCCAGCTCCCGGAGCGCGGTGAGGTTGCCCGGGCGGAAATAGTTCGATAGGGCGGCATCGATCTTGTCCGGGGTATAGATGTTGCCGTGCGCCATCCGCCGGCGCAGCGCCTCGGCCGTCATGTCGACGAGCTCGACCTGCTCAGCCGCACGGACCACCGAGTCGGGCACTGTCTCGCGTTGCGGAACCCCGGTGATCGCTTCGACAACGTCGTTGAGCGACTCGAGGTGCTGGACATTCACCGTGCTGATCACGTCGATGCCGGCCTCGAGCAGCTGCTCGATGTCCTGCCACCGCTTGGTGTGCTGGCTGCCGGGCACATTGGTGTGCGCTAGCTCGTCGACGAGCGCGATCTGTGGGCGTCGAGCGAGAACAGCGGCGAGATCCATCTCCTCGAAGGCGCTTCCGCGGTACGTGATGATCCGGCGCGGGACGATTGGGAGGTCGCCGATCATCTCGATCGTGTGCCGCCGTCCGTGCGGCTCCACGAACGCCACGACCACGTCGCTGCCCCGCTGCGCGCGGCGGTGGCCCTCGGCGAGCATCGCGTACGTCTTGCCGACGCCCGGTGCCGCGCCGAGGTATACCCGCAGCGTGCCGCGTTCGGTCATCTCGATGAACGCTACTTCTGATACGGGTAGTTGGCGTCCAGTGCGCGGTTCAACTCGACGACATTCACCGCGGGTTCGCCCATGAACCCCAAGGCGCGTCCGGTGGTCATCAGTGCAAGTCCTCCGCGAGCGGACCCAGTGCCAGCGCCAGGAAGTAGGTGAGGGCGACGACGATGATCGTCACGCCGGTGAGCATGCCGACGAACAGCAGCCGATGGGTCGGCAGCGTGCCCTCGGATGCGGGTGTCATGCGTTGCCTGGACAACGATCCGGCCAGCCCGAGTATGAACACCATGGGCAGGAATCGTCCTAGTAACATGGTGATTCCTAGGGCGGTGTTGTACCAGGTCGTGTTGACCGATATGCCCGCGAACGCGCTGCCGTTGTTGTTTGCGGCCGACGTGAAGGCGTACAGGACTTCGGAGAAACCATGCGGACCGGTGTTCAGCATGCCCGCCCGCTGACCCGGCAGGGCCATCGCGGTCGCGGCGCCGACCAGGACCAGCGCCGGGGTGGTGAGCAGGTACAGGGAGCACGTTCAGAAGCGTCATCGCGCCGCCCAAGCTGGTGTAGCTGTCATGGAAGCTGTTCACCGCACCGGTGGACGTAAGCGTTGTGCCGGCGGCGAACGGCCGCTGAGTCCGGCACCCCGAATCTCGTCTCGGTACCTTCCGTACTCGCACCAACCGCGGTGGGAACGGTGCCATCGTGTGCGGTCCGGAACACGGTGATCAGGACAACACTGGTTATCGCCAGCACCGCCATCACGGTCACAATGGCCCGGCCCTGACGGCGATCGCCGACCATGACGCCGAATGCGCGAGGCAGCGAGAAGGAGATACGCAGAAGCAGGAAGATCTCCAGCCACTTCGTCCACGTCGTCGGGTTCTCGAACGGGTGCGCGGAGTTGGTGTTGAGGAAGCCACCGCCATTCTGGATCATTCCCGCCCCGACGAACACGATGGCGAATACCAGTGCGATCGGGAGCAGGACGCGCAGGCAGATCCACGTCAGGTCGTAGATCACCCGTTCCGTCCGAAGATGCCCGCGATGGTCAACGCTACGAACAGCACGTCACCCACGACGATGGCCTCCTTGTGGGCATCCCGGATCCGAGGTCGAACGCCACGGACCGCCGAACGCAGTGCCGCCGGCTCACTGAGTGAAACGGCGACAGAGGTCGCGACGCGGTTTGCGCCGCGACCTCACGGATTCGTCACGAACCCTCGCGGTTTGGCTACGCGATGGGGTGCCGGTGCGAACCGGTCACGTCGCGGCGACCGGTGTTAGGGCGTGGCGCTTAGGCGCTCGGCGGCCTAGCGTGAACCCATGGGAGACATTGGTGACGAGCGTCGCCGCATCGAGGTACTTCCGCTGACAGAGCCGGACCGCGTCGAAGAGCATCCCCCGGCGCGCTCCCCCGCGTCTGAGCCGGCGGAGCCAGTTCGAGAGCCACAACCCAGCTCGTAGCCGCGGCGACGGTCATGGATGCGTTCGCAGGGTTCGAGCCACAGGTCGGCGAGATCCGAGCCGTGCGCAGCTTCCGGGTGGGCCCGGATGGAACGCTGTACCCGCTGTTCAGCGATCAGGCCTGGGTCGACGGAACCAACACGGCCCGATGTCGCGTCACCCCCGACGATCCTGACCATGCGGCGCCGGATCCCGAGTGCACCTGCGGCTTCTACGCCTACGCGTCCGCTCGTGCCGCCGACGAGTATCCCCATGCGCGTCATGTTCTCGCGGTCGTCGCCTGCTGGGGCCGGGTCATCGCCGGCTCGCGCGGCGTCCGGGCCGGGAAGGCCCGCATCGAGGCGGTCTGGATGTCGCCGAAGGTGCCGGAGTACCTACGCCATGCGGTCACGGCCCGCTATCCGTCCGCGGTCGTGGAGTCGGATGTGGACCGGCTGCTCGAGGAGCATCCACCGAGCGAGCTGTCCTGCTACGACCCCCAGCCGCCACGCGAGCCTCCGGCCCGGCGGGTGGCGACACGGGTCGCGGTGGGCGTCGCTCTGTTCAGCGGCGTATTGCCGCAGCAGTGGCTCGGCGGCACTCGCAGCGCGTACCTGCTGTGGAGTCTGGAAGTGCTCGCACTCATCACCGCGGCCGTCGTCATACGGATCCGACATCGAGACGCCGTGGCCCGCCGACGGGTCCTCGTTCTCGGCACGGCCGCCCTGTGGGTCGTCGCGCCACTCGCGGGCGCGGCGGGCGTGCTCCTCCTGCGGCTGCCATTGCTCCAGCTGACCGCGCTCGCGCTCGCGCAGCGTGCCACCCTGTTTCGATCGGCGCGCTCGTTTCCGGCCGAGATCGGCTGACCGAACGGCGTGCCTCGAGTCCTCCTCGTCGACGACGAGCCCACGTTGCTGCGAGCGCTGGCAATGAACTTCACGGCGCGCGACTACGAGGTCGTCCAGGCCCGCACCGGCACTGAAGCGCTCACCGCAGCCGCGCGCGATCGGCTTGACCTCATCGTCCTGGATCTCGGGCTGCCTGACGTTTCCGGTGTCGACGTGATCCGCGGCGTGCGTGCCCATGCCGAGACCCCGATCATCGTGCTCTCGGCCCGGGTGGGCAGCCCGGACAAGGTGCAGGCACTCGACCTCGGGGCGGATGACTACGTCACCAAGCCGTTCAGCATGCAGGAGCTGCTAGCTCGGGTGCGCGCAGTGACTCGCCGGGCGGAGCCTGCGGTCGGCGCGGCGCCGATCCAGCTCGGAGACATCACCGTCGACCTCGCAGCCACCACCGCCACCCGGTCCACCGGCGAGCGCATCCACCTCACGCCGACCGAATGGCATCTACTGGCGGCGCTCATGCGCCAACCCGGCCGGCTCGTCTCGTCGCGCGTGCTGCTGACCGATTTGCGCGGGGCGCCCGAGCACACCGATCCCAGCTACCTGCGGATCTTCATGGCCCAGCTTCGGCGCAAGCTCGAGCCGGAACCCGGTCGGCCGCGATATCTGATCACCGAGCCTGGGATGGGTTACCGCTTTCAGCCGTAGGGCGGGGGCGGGTTCACCGCCGTCGCCTGGCCCTGGCGCCGCGCTCCCGGCGACACGCCACTGCCCGCATCCTGTCGCGCTCTTTGCGCGGTTCGGCAGACTAGGTCACTGTGAGCGCCGGCCATCGTCTGCGAGCCCTGCTGGGCCGCACGGTGTCCAAGGCGTGGCACGACCGGATTCTGGGCCTGTCCGCGGAGGCCGCCTTCTGGCAATTGCTCAGCTTGCCGCCCCTCATCCTGGCCGGCCTCGCCTCACTCGGGTATGTGGCCGACTGGTTCGGTCCCGACACGGTGACCCGGGTGCAGGCCCAGATCGAATCGGCTCTGAGCCGCGGGTTCAGCGCCGAGTTCGTCAACCAGACCATCGCCCCGACACTCAACGAGGTGCTGCACGGACCGCGCGCCGGCCTCATCAGCATCGGCTTCATCCTCGCGCTGTGGGCCGGATCTTCGGGCACCGCGACCTACGTCAACACGATCACGATTGCCTACGACATGCGCGAGCAGCGCGGTGCCGTCCGCAGCCGGCTGCTGGCTCTGGGCCTGTTTCTCGGCACGGTGCTGATCGGCGTGATCGCGCTGCCGCTCCTTGTGCTCAGCCCGAGCCTGGTCATCAACTTGTTTCCGGTCGACGCCCGGGACACCGCCCGTTCGGTCGTGAACGGCGCCTATTACCCCACGCTCGTCGTCCTCTTGTTGATCGGTCTGACGACCCTCTATCACCTCGCGCCACCGCGCCGCCTGCCGTGGCGCCGTGGCGTGCCGGGCGCGGTGCTGGCCTTCGCGGTGTTCTTCGGCGGCGCGGCTGGTTTGCGTAGCTACATCACCTTCATCGTCCGGCAGAGCCATGCCTACGGGTCGCTGGCCGCTCCGATCGCAGCACTCCTGTTCCTGTTCATCCTGGCGCTCGGCGTGCTGCTCGGCGCGGAGTTCAACGCCGCCATCGAATATATGTGGCCCTCGCCGGCGCGCCGTCCCCGCTCACTGCACCCGCGGCGCTGGGTGCGCCTCGACAAGGCGTCGCCGATGTCTGGGCCGGAAGCCACGGGACCGCCGACGCTCGCGCCCGCGGCATCACCTGCGCCCGACCCCGCGATACCGTCGCCGGGCGACGCCGCACTGCCAGCGTCGCGCGACCTCGCGGGAACGTCACAGCTCGACCCCACGGCGACGCGACCGCCCGACCCCCCGGTCCCGCCACCCACTCCGTCAGCAATCGGCGTTGCTGCCGGCGGGGACGGTGCGGTTGGGTCCGCGCCGTTCCGGTTCGGGCGCCGCCGCCGTCAGCCGTCCGACCCGCCGCCCGGCGGCAGGCGGTCGTAGATCTCCTGGCACCGGGGACACACGGGCGAGCCCGGCTTCGGCGCCTTCGTCACCGGAAACACCTCGCCGCACAAGGCTTGCACCATCGTGCCGAGCACGGCACTCTCGGCGATTTTCGCCTTTCGCACGTAGTGAAAGAGCTCGTCGCCGGTGTCGGCGTCGGACGTTTTCGGCGACTGGAGACTCTCAGTGCTCGTCACAGGCCTGATTCTGCCACCCAGCCGAGGGCGGTCGGGCTGACGCTGCGCCCGACGTTCAGCCGTCGATCGTGCGGTCTTTCTCGGCTGCTGGCAACGTCCGCTCCGGCGGCGGAGAGCGATGCACCGTCAGCCGGCTGCGGTTCTTCGGCGGCCGGTCGTTGGCGATGATCACGGCACACCACGGCAGGACCGCGCCGCCCACGATGAAGGCCAGCGCCAGCCACAGCGAGACGTGGTAGACGAGAGCGGCACCAATCACGCACAGCACGCGCAGCGCCATCATGATGCCGTAGCGGCGCCTCCGGCGATCGAGCTCGTCGTCCGGATTCACCGGCGCATCGGTGATGAGCACGGGCTGGTCGCGAGGACGTCGGCTCACATCTCATGAATACACCTCATGGCGTCCCCATGGCGGGTCCACGCCGCCCGACGGATGGCCGGCCAACGACACTTGGTCACGATGGGCCACCATCAGCACCGCAGCCTCCGACGGAGGTTCCTGACATCGAGAAGCGAGGATGCCGGTGCGAGCGCTCCTGCAGCGAGTACGGGGAGCGTCGGTCAGTGTCGACGGCCAGACTGTCGGGGCTATCGGGGTCGGCCTGGTCGCCCTCATCGGGGTCACGCACACTGACACGGACGCCGAAGCGGCGAAGTTGGCGCGCAAGGTTCACGAGGTTCGGTTGCTACGCAACGAGCAATCGATCGCGGACGTCCCCGAGTCCGCGGTCCTGGTTGTGAGCCAGTTCACACTGTATGGAGACGGGAGCAAGGGGCGACGTCCGACCTGGTCGGCGGCGGCCGGCCGCCAGGTCGCCGAACCGCTGGTCGAGGCGTTCGCCAGCGCCTTGCGGGCGCGTGGCGCCCGCGTGGCCACCGGAGTCTTCGGTGGGGATATGCGGCTCAGCCTCGTCAACGACGGCCCGGTAACGCTGCTGCTCGAGGTCTGATCTCGCTGTGTGACCGCCCCTCGCCTGGTCGCAAAAGGCACACGGGCGGGACTCCCGAGGCGCCGCCCGAGCTGGGTCATGTGCGTCCGCTTTACTAGCTGTGGCCACGCTGAGAGAGTTGTTACCTGGCCCGGTTGGCGGGGAACACCAACGTCGGCTGAACGTTTGTATTAGTGAACCTTCCGGACCGCTTGCCACGAAATGTGGTATGGCCCGCAGTATCAAGAACTAGGTGGTCGTGTCTCTGTGACAACGTCTCGTACTGCCGGTGTCCACGCGAGTGGACGCTCCGGCTCCGGTCGCGAGCCTCGCATCGCGACGCGCGGACATCGTTCCGCGCGTCCGGCGACGCCCGCGACCGAGTCCACCGCGCCTCGACCGGTCGAGGACGCGGTGGTGATCGTCGATGCCGACCGGCCGCTCGTCGCCGAGCTGAAGGCAGCCGAGCGGCCGCCATCGGCGGATGGCTTCGCCGAGTCTGCGGACGGTCTTCCGGAGACGCTCGACGGCCCTGATGCCGCAGCGCTCGCGGTCGACACCGAGGACGATGCGACGGTGGCGCCGAGTGCGACCCTTGCCGACCTGGACGAGGCGGCTACGTCTGCCGACCTGGTGCGGGTCTACCTGAACGAGATCGGCAAGGTGGCCTTGCTCACCGCGGCCGACGAGGTCGAGCTGGCCAAGCGCATCGAGGCCGGGCTCTACGCCGAGCATCTGTTGACCGCCTCGAACTCGTTCAGCGCGGCCCGTCGCCGCGACCTGCGAGCACTGGTCATCGACGGCAGCCGGGCCAAGGACCACCTGCTTCGAGCGAACCTTCGGCTGGTGGTCTCCCTCGCCAAGCGATACACCGGGCACGGCATGCCCTTCCTGGACCTCATCCAGGAGGGCAACCTCGGTCTTATCCGGGCCGTCGAGAAGTTCGACTACACCAAGGGCTTCAAGTTCTCGACCTACGCGACCTGGTGGATCCGGCAGGCGATCAGCCGCGCTATGGCCGATCAGTCCCGCACGATCCGCCTACCGGTCCATCTCGTCGAGCAGGTCAACAAGCTGCAGCGGCTGCGCCGCGAGATGAACCAGAGCCTGGGCCGCGAGGCGACCGACGCTGAGCTCGCCGCCGAGCTCGACGTCGCCGAGGACCGAATTCGGGAGCTCATCGATCTCTCGCGGGACCTGGTCAGCCTGGACCAGACCGTCGGCACGGACGACGACGCGGCGCTCGGTGACTTCATCGCCGACGACACCGCTCCGGCGGCCGAGGCTGCGGTCGAGGCCGGGCTCATGCGTACCCAGCTGCGTTCCGTGCTCGGGACACTGGAGGCTCGCGAGGCCGCCGTGGTGCGGATGCGGTACGGACTCGACGACGGTCAGCCTCGCACGTTGGATGAGATCGGCCGCGCCTTCAAGCTCTCGCGGGAGCGCATCCGGCAGATCGAGCGCGAGACGATGGCCAAGCTGCGTCACCCATCGCGCGCCCAGGCCCTGCGCGACTACCTGGAGTAGCCAGACCGGGAACGCTCGGAGTGCAGGCTCCGTGACCTGCTGTGGCTCTACTATGTGAGCAGTCACCGCTGAAAGAGGGGCCGCTCGTGAGCCACCACAGCGAGCTCATCGACACGACCGAGATGTATCTGCGGACCGTGTACGAGCTGGAAGAAGAGGGTGTGGTTCCTCTTCGTGCCCGCATCGCCGAGCGGCTCAACCAGAGCGGCCCCACGGTGAGCCAGACGGTCGCGCGCATGGAGCGGGACGGGCTGCATCCACGTCGCCGACGATCGCCACCTGCAACTCACCGACCAGGGGCGGCGCGAGGCGGTCGCCGTCATGCGCAAGCATCGCCTCGCCGAGCGTCTGCTCGCCGACGTGATCGGTCTGGAGTGGGAGCAGGTCCACATCGAGGCGTGCCGGTGGGAGCACGTCATGAGCGATGCCGTCGAGCGTCGCATTGTCGCTCTCGTCGACAAACCCCTCGTCTGCCCCCACGGCAACCCGATCCCCGGTCTCGAAGAACTCGGGCTGCCGTTCGCCGCGGCCGAATCGACGGACCCTCTGCTCAGCCTCACCGAGGCCGCCCAGACGGCCGGGACGGCGATCATCGTCGACCGGATCAGCGAGCAGCTCCAGCCGGACGCCGGCGGTGATGAAGCGACTGAGCACGGCCGGTGTGCTACCCGGCCGGCGGGTGCAGGTCTCGCCGACCGCCGACGGTGTCACGGTCGAGGCAGACGGCGAGCGCACCACGCTGCGCCGCAGCGAGAGCGACCATATCTTCGTGCGGCTCGCGACATCATCGGTCGGCCAGCGCGTCGCCTGAGTTCCGATCCGCCGTATCGGTTGCTGACGGTGACGGCCGCTAGACTGTGAGATCGGTTCACGGGCCGCCGCTGTCTCGTCGACCGACGGCCCGCCCAGCCGGATACCGCCCATCCGCGCCCGGCCGTCACCCCAGCCAGAGAACATCCGCCGAAAGGGTGGTAGGTGGCACACGACCCGCAGGGCTTCCTCAAGCATGCCCGTGCCGATACGCCCAAACGACCCGCCGCGGAGCGCGTCCGCGACTGGCGGCCCATCTATCTCCGATCCTCTGCCGAGGTCGTCGAGCAGCAAGCCGGCGCGGTGCATGGACTGCGGGGTTGCGTTCTGTCACAGCGGCTGCCCCCTGGGCAACCTGATTCCGGAGTGGAACGAGTACGTCGCGCGCGGGGATTTCGCGACCGCGAGCCAACGACTGCACGCGACGAACAACTTCCCCGAGTTCACCGGCTGGATCTGCCCCGCTCCGTGTGAACCGGCCTGCGTCCTCGCGCTGAATACCGATCCGGTCACGATCAAGCAGATCGAGATCTCGATCGTCGAGCAGGCGTTTCGATGACGGCAACGTGACCCCCGCGCCGCCCTCCGGCCATAGCGGAAAGCGGGTCGCTGTTGTGGGTTCGGGTCCGGCCGGGCTGGCCGCCGCCCAGCAGCTGACTCGCGCTGGCCACGCCGTCACGGTCTTCGAACGCGACGACCGGCTCGGCGGACTGCTCCGGTACGGCATTCCCGACTTCAAGATGCCCAAGGACATCATCGATCGGCGGCTCGACCAGATGGTCGCCGAGGGCACGGTATTCCGACCCAACACCGGCGTCCGTCCGGAAGACGTGCCGGCCCTCACACGCGACTACGACGCGATCGTCCTCGCGGTCGGTGCGTTGCGGCAGCGCGAGCTGACCAACCCCGGCCGGAACCTGGGCGGCATCCATCAGGCCATGGAGTACCTGCCGCAGGGAAACCGTGTGCAGGCGGGTGATATCGCGAGACCCGACATCGACGCCGCCGACAAGCATGTGATCATCATCGGCGGCGGCGACACCGCGGCCGACTGCCTCGGCACCGCGAACCGGCAGGGCGCGCGCACGGTGACCGTTCTCGACCACAATCCTCGTCCGGCGCCGCGGACCAGCCTGGTGAATCCGATCTGGCCGGCCGCGCCGAGCAGCCGCGGCATCTCGCCAGCCCACGACGAGGGTGTGCACGAGGCCTGGGCTCGCGAGGTGGTCGAGTTTCTTCCCGATGGCGCGGACTCGGTGCGGGCCGTGCTGGTCGAAGAAGTGGAGATCCTCCGCGTGGACGGGCACCGGGAGTTCCGCCCGGTGCCCGGCTCGCGAGCCGAGCTGCCCGCCGACCTGGTGCTGCTGGCCGCGGGCTTCGTCGGCACTGACGTGCCGGAGCTGCTCGCCGAGCTTGGCACCGCCACGGATCCGCGACGCGGCACGATCACCATCGACGACGGCTGGTGCAGCACGGCCGACGGGGTGTACGCGTGCGGAGATGCGACGCGCGGCGCCAGCCTGGTGGTGTGGGCGATCGCTGAAGGCCGAGCCTGCGCGGCCGCGGTGGACGCCGCCCTGACTGGCGGCTCCGACCTGCCGCAGCCCGTCCCACCGAACGCGATGATCCGCACGCTGTGAGCGCTTCGCCGCGGCCCGGGCGGCGTATTCGGCGGTCATGCTGACCTGGGCAGGCGGAGACGCGGGGTCCGGCGCGGATCGAGACCGTGCCTGACCGCGCCGAGGAGCAGATCGGCGGCGTGATATCCGGGGTCACTGCTCAATGCTCGCTCGGCGGCCACCGCCGCGAGCATGCCGCTGCCGTCCCGCCAGCAGACCCAGCCGTACAAGAAGAGCGGGGCGGCGTCGTACGGCTGTGGTGCACGGCGGGCGATCTCGCGCCAGAGCGGCCGCCCGTCGAGTTGGCGTCGTTCAGTCGCGACCCACACCGCATCGCGAATCGGCGTCTCAACCAATGCGACGGCGAAGCGGCACACCTCCTCGTCGCGGACCGCGCCACCCTGACCCGGGAACAGCGCGCGATCGCTATCGCGGGCCGCCGCGAACAGCGCCCGCTTCACCGAGCGTTGGTGCTGCTGGGATCGCCCGTCCAGGATGGCGGCGGCCGCGACGTTCTCGTAGTGCGCGATAAGCGGCTCGAGGCTCTCGCGCTGCTCGGTGGGCAACGGATCCAGTAGGGCCGTCACATCAGACCGATCGGATAGCGCCACCAGACCGGCATATGTCGCGGCGGCCGCCGCCACCGATGAGTCGCCGGCGAGCGGCGTGCCGTCCGGCGGGCAGCACTGTTCGGCCGTGCATACGTAAGACCACCATCGCCCGTGCGCGACGAGCAAGGCGTCGGCTAGCCGCAGGCCGGCGCTGTCCGCGCACTGGCCGAGTGCGTGGATCGTGTCGCCGCCGGTCACCGGGCCCGTCGGGCCGACGTGCGCCGCATCGTCGTAGATCACGGCTATGAGCTGATCGGCGCGACTTCCGGCGACCAGCCGAACTGGCTCGGAAAGCTCGACTCGGCCGGCGGCGACATCGGGCAGGTCGGTGCGAGCGGTGGCGGCAACGATGCCCGCACGGAGCCCGACGACGACCAGGCTTGATCGCGGATGGAAGCCGAGCAGATAGGGAATCAGATCGATCAGATCCCCGGGGCTTCGAACGTGGAAGACGTCCTGGCGTTGGCTGGTGTGCGGCATGGACCGAGTGTCGGATGCGACGCTGCGTCGGTGGGGCGAATCAGCGGCGTTGTGGACAGAGTGCGCGCCTGTGGACAGCGCAACCACACTTGGTCGGCCGGTTGTGCTATGCGAGCGAGCCCATCCGCCAGTGCCGCGCAGCGACGGCGAGATGAGCGGCCGCGGCATCGTTTCGGTCAGCCAGCTGGGCGTCAGGGCGATGGGAACCGAGATCCGGCCACCAGGCCGGTGCGTCGGCCGCGCGCTCTCGACGGCCGACCGCGATGACCCGGTAGAAGGCGCTCGCCCGATCGAGAGCGACTGCGGGATCGGCGTGGTAGACGCCGTCGAGGATGTCATCGGCGGTCCGCTGGACGTCCTGCTCGTCCGCGTCCGCCGCACATCCCACGATCACGGCCTCGACGTCCGCATGGGCGGCTCCGAGCCGCCACAACCGGCAGACCTCGTCCGGCTGGTTCTGGCACCACTCTCGGAGCAAGTACAGCGACCACAGCGCACCCGGCAGGCTCACCGGGTCGGCGTCGCTCCACAGGGCGGCCAGGGTATCCAGTCCGAGCACCTCGGCCAGTCCGACGAGGGATTGTCCACGATCCGGCGACGCTTCGGCGCGTCCAGCCGATATGACCGCTCGCGCGGTCGCATGGGCCACCTCCGCCCGCGCCGAGTGGTCCGTACCGCCCGCCGCGTCGATCAGCGCAGTGATGTCGGCCACCAGGACGGGTCGATGCGCGTCCCGGCGCTCCCCGGCCCGGTCGTCATAGCGTCACGCAACCACGATAGGAGCCAGCACCGGGACGGACTCATAGCGCCCGACTCGACCCGCGTACCGTGGAACACGGCGTCGGCCCGATCCATGGCCCCCGGTCCCACAATCGCCGCTGCGAGCGGCCCTTCGCCGTGAGGCGACCTGGCGGGTCGGCGCCCCGCACGAGGCAGCAGGGACCGCACATGGGCGACGGCGATGGCTGGGTGTACTGCGCGCTCGGTCACCGCCACTGGGGCCGATTCGGCGCGGCCGGCCTGCTCGTCAAGGCCGACCACGGGTTCGTGCTCCAGCACCGGGCGCCCTGGACGCACGAAGGCGGCACCTGGGGGCTGCCCGGCGGCGCGCGGGACAGTCACGAGGACGTCGTCACGTCTGCGCTGCGCGAAGCGAAGGAAGAGGCAGACATCGATGACACGTTCGTGGCGCCCGTGTCCTTGAGCGTCGACGATCACGGCGGCTGGTCGTACACGACGGTGTCCGCCATTCCGCGCCGCTCCTTCGAACCGCACTCGGTCAACGCGGAGAGCACGGAGATCCGGTGGTGGCCGGAGGCCGGCATCGATCGGTTGCCGCTGCATCCCGGATTCGCCCGGACCTGGTCCCTCGTGCGACGTCCCGTGCGGCCGCTCACCCTGCTCATCGACGCGGCCAACGTCGTCGGATCGCGGCCGGACGGCTGGTGGCGCGACCGGCCGGGCGCGACACGGCGGCTACGTGACCAGCTCAGACCGATCGTCAGGGACGGTCTTGCGGCGGACGAGCTGCCGGCAGGAGCCGATCCCGGGCGCTATCCGGTCCTGCTCCCGCGGGTAACGCTCGTCGTCGAGGGCGTCGCCCGCCAGATCAAGGAGGATCCGGTGGAGAGCGCGCCGGCGTGGTGGGCGGCCGCGCTGGGCGTTCACGCCAGCGCGCGGGATGCCGACACCGAGGTCGTCGAGCTGGCGGCGCAGAGCGTGTCTCGGGGCGAGCAGGTCCTGGTGGTCAGCGCCGACCGGGCGCTGCGAGAGCGGCTGGACCCACGCGTCACCGCGGTCTCCCCGAGCTGGCTGCTGGCCCGGCTCGCTGGCGTCGGCGCGTCGTAGCCGCGGACCAGGCATAGTGAGCGGATGCCGAACATCGCGCTGTCCTGGCGTGAAGCGGCCGCCCTGAGCGCGGTTCTGTTCGGGCTGACGCTGGTCGTCCGGTGGTCCGCGGCCAGCCGGTTCAAGCGCCTCGCTCCGTACGCGCGCGAGGCCGGTGTCCTCGCCGGGCTGTACGCGCTCTGGCAATTCGCGGGCAGCACCTCGCTGCAGCACACCGACGGAGCCTTCGCCCGCGCTCGATGGATCGTTCGTGTCGAGCGGGACTGGCATCTGCCCAGCGAGGCGCGCGTGCAGGACGTGGTCATCGGACATCCCTGGTTGGTCGAGGTGATCAACCTCTACTACGCGACCATGCACTTCGCCGCGTTGTTCGTCCTGCTGCTGTGGATGTTCCTTCGCCGCCGAGATCGATACGCGTACTGGCGCACCACGATCGTCGGGCTCACTGCGGCGTGCCTGCTCGTCCAGCTCCTGCCCGTCGCGCCGCCGCGCTTGTTACCGGAATTCGGATTCGTCGACACCGCCGCCGTGTACGGCCAGTCGGTCTACACCGCCCTGAGTGCGGTAGGTCCCGACCAACTGTCGGCCATGCCGTCCGTGCATGTGGGCTGGGCGGTGCTCGTGGCCGTCGCGGCCTGGACGCTCACCACGAGCCGCTGGCGCTGGCTCGCCGTCGGCCACGCGATAGTCACGGTGCTCGTCGTCGTCGCGACCGCGAACCACTTCTGGCTCGACGGAATCGTCGCCACGGTTGTGCTGGCCGTCGTCCTCGCCCTACAGAATCAGGCGGATCACCTGCGTCGCTACCTATCGATTCGCCGCGCGCAGATCCCGGTCATCAGCCCCGATAGCACGCCCGCGCCCGCCGGCTTCGACTGAGTAGTGCCCTCATCCGGTGCTTGTAGCCAGCACCCACGTGCCTCATGCTGTCGATCATGGACGGCTACGAACTCCGGCGAGCGCGCTCGATCACGACCGCACCGAAGACGGTCCCGATCGGCGACTACGGATTCCTCTCCGACGGCGAAGCGCTCGCCCTTGTCTCTCCCGGCGGCTCCGTGCACTGGATGTGCCTGCCGCGGCTGGACTCCCCGAGCATCTTCGGCGCCCTTCTGGGCCGCCACGCCGGTAGCTTCCGGGTCGCCCCGGCTGACGTCACGGTGCCCGCCGCTCGGCGTTACCTGCCCGGAACGATGATCCTCGAGACCAGCTGGGGCACGGCCACGGGCTGGATTATCGTGCGCGACTCGCTGATCGTCGGCCCGTGGCGGCACGAAACCGAGCTCTCGCACACCCATCGCCGCACTCCGACCGATTACGACGCCGAGCACATCCTGCTACGCACGATCCGCTGCGTCAGCGGCGAGGTGCAGATGATCGCCGAGTGCGAGCCGGTGTACGACTACGGGCGGCAGACCGCGAAATGGTCATACACCGAGCACGTCTACCACCAGGGCCTGAGCGAGTGGGCAGGCGCGGGCATCAAGCTCACCCTGACCACGGATATGCGGCTCGGGTTCGAGGGTGGGCGGGCGGCAAGCCGCACCCTGCTCAAGGAGGGCGACGTCCGCTTCATCGCGCTGTCCTGGGGTGGCAAGGCGCCGCCGCTCGACTACGACGACGCGTACCGCCGGCAAGTCTGGACCGCCCACCACTGGCAGCACTGGCTCGCCCGTGGACAGTTCCCGGACCACCCCTGGCGTAGCTACCTGCAGCGCAGCGCTCTGACGCTCAAAGGACTCACCTATGCACCGACGGGGGCCATCGCTGCCGCGGCGACGACGTCGCTACCGGAGACGCTCGGCGGCGAGCGCAACTACGACTACCGCTACACCTGGATCCGCGACACCACGTTCGCCCTGTGGGCGATGTACTCCCTGGGCTTCGACTGGGAAGCGATCGACTTCCTCTCGTTCATCGCCGATGTGGCGACCGGCGAGGAAGACCTGCAGATCATGTACGGCGTCGGGGGCGAACGAAAGCTCCTCGAGTCCGAACTCGACCATCTCGGCGGATACGCCAACTCGCGGCCGGTCCGAACCGGCAACGCCGCGTACGCGCAGCAGCAGCACGATGTCTGGGGGGCGTTGCTCGATTCGGTGTACCTGCACGCAAAGAACGCCGATCACCTCGACGGACGTATCTGGCCGATCCTGTCCAAGCAGATCAACGCCGCGCTCAAACACTGGCGAGAACCAGACGCCGGAATCTGGGAAGTGCGCGGCCAACTACAACACTTCACCTCGTCGAAGATGATGTGTTGGGTCGCCCTGGATCGCGGGGCGAAGCTCGCCGCGGTCATCGGGCAGGACGCCATGGCCTCGGAGTGGCAGATGCACGCCGACGAGATCAAGGCCGACATCCTCGCGCACGGCGTGGACGAGCGCGGCGTGCTCGTCCAGCACTACGACACGAAGGCCCTCGACGCCTCGCTCCTGCTAGCCCCGTTGCTGCGCTTCCTGCCTGCCGATGACCCGATCTGCCGCAACACGGTGTTCGCTATCGCTGACGAGCTGACCGTGGACGGGTTTGTGCTCCGCTACAAGGTCGACGAGATCGACGATGGCTTCAGCGGCGAGGAGGGCTCGTTCACGATCTGCTCGTTCTGGCTGGTGTCCGCGCTGTCGGAGATCGGTGAGCACAAGCGGGCCCGGGAGCTGTGCGCGAAGCTGCTGTCCTTCGCCGGACCGCTCGAGCTCTACGCCGAGGAAATCGACCCGCACACCGGACATCAGCTGGGCAACTTCCCGCAGGCGTTCACCCACCTGGCGTTGATCAACGCCGTCTTGCACGTGATCACCCACGAGAGTGATGAGGACGCCCTGGGGGACACGCTCGGCCCCCACCCGGATTGAGGGCCGGCTCCGCGGGACCCGCTGACTCGGCTGGCGAGCCCCACGGAGCGGCCCGGTCAGGCGGCGGCCCGTTCCTCGGCGGCGCCGACGGCAGTGTCCAGTGCCGTAGCCAGGATCTCTGCGACATCGCCGACCAGATGGACCTGCAATGTCTCCAGCACCTCACTGGGCACGTCGTCCAGGTCAGGCTCGTTGCGCTTCGGCAGGAAGACCTCGCGAAGACCGGCGCGTTGCGCGGCCAGCAGCTTCTGCTTGACGCCCCCGATCGGGAGGACCCGACCGTTGAGGGTGACCTCGCCGGTCATGCCGACATCGCTGCGGACCGGCCGGCCCGATGCCAACGACGTCAGGGCCGTGACCATCGTGACACCCGCCGACGGACCGTCCTTGGGTACCGCGCCCGCGGGGACATGCACGTGCACGCTGCGGTCGAGCGTCGCCGGATCGAGGCCGAGGTCGGCCGCGTGCGACCGCACGTACGACAGCGCGATCTGCGCCGACTCCTTCATTACGTCGCCGAGCTGCCCGGTCAGGGTCAACCCGGCCCGGCCCTCGGTCGCGTTCGCCTCGATGAACAGCACGTCACCGCCCAGCCCGGTCACGGCCAGTCCGGTCGCCACGCCGGGCACCGAGGTCCGCTCGGCCGTCTCGGGCGTAAACCGCGCCCGCCCCAGGTAGTCGCGCAGATCCGGCTGGTCGATGACGAGCGGTACCGATGCGTCCGTGCTGTCGGCCAATCGGGTCGCGACCTTGCGCAACGCCTTGGCGATCGACCGCTCGAGCTGCCGGACGCCGGCCTCGCGGGTGTAATCCGCGGCCATCTCGCGCAGCGCCGCGTCGGTGATCTGCACCTCGTCGGCAGTTAGAGCCGCCCGCTGGAGCTGGCGCGGCAGGAGGTACTGACGGGCGATCGCGACCTTGTCGTCCTCGGTATAGCCGTCGAGAGCGACCATCTCCATCCGGTCGAGCAGCGCGCTCGGGATCGTGTCGATGACGTTCGCCGTGGCGATGAACAGCACGTCGGACAGGTCAAGGTCAAGGTCAAGGTAGTGGTCGCGGAAGGTGTGGTTCTGTGCGGGATCGAGCACCTCGAGCAGGGCCGCAGCCGGATCACCCCGGTAGTCGGCTCCGACCTTGTCGATCTCGTCGAGCAGCAGAACCGGGTTCATCGAACCGGCCTCGCCGATCGCGCGGACGATGCGTCCAGGCAGCGCACCCACATAGGTGCGACGGTGCCCGCGGATCTCCGCCTCGTCCCGCACGCCACCCAGGGCGACCCGCACGAACTTGCGCCCGAGGGCGCGGGCGACGCTCTCGCCCAGTGAGGTCTTGCCCACGCCGGGCGGCCCGACCAGTACCAACACGGCACCGGACCCGCGCCCACCGACGACCTCCAGCCCGCGCTCGGCCCGGCGAGCGCGCACGGCCAGGTATTCGATAATGCGGTCCTTCACGTCGTGCAGTCCGTGGTGGTCAGCATCGAGCACGTCACGAGCGGCGCGGACGTCAGAGCCGTCCTGGGTGCGCTCGTTCCACGGGAGCTCCAGGACGGTGTCCAGCCAGGTACGAATCCACCCGGATTCCGGACTCTGATCGCTGGCCCGCTCCAGGCGACCCACCTCGCGCAGCGCAGCCTCGCGCACGTTGTCCGGAAGCGACGCCGACTCGACCCGCGTGCGGTAATCCTGGGCACCATCCGGCTCGTCCTCGCCGAGCTCCTTGCGGATCGCGGCGAGCTGCTGGCGGAGCAGGAACTCGCGCTGGTTCTTCTCCATGCCGTCGCGCACGTCGTCCCGGATCTTGTCGGCCACCTCGACCTCGGCCAGGTGGTCCCGGGTCCACGCGATGGCCGCCGTCAGTCGCTCTTCGACGTCCGGTGTCTCCAGGAGCTGCCGCTTCTGCGCCAGCGTCAGATAGGACGCCCATCCGGCCGTATCGACCAGCGTCGAGGGGTCGGTGATCGACTCGACGGTGTCGATGATCTGCCAGGCGTTGCGTCGCTGCAGGGTCGCCACCACGAGGGCCTTGTACTCGGCCGCAAGTTCCGTTGCCCGCTCGGACGGCTCCGGTGGGTCGACGATCTCGGCCGCCACCCACAGCGCCGCGCCCAGGCCGGTCACCCCGGACCCGATGCGGGCGCGACCCTCGGCGCGCAGCACAGCCGCCGGCTTACCGCCCGGCAGCCGCCCCAGCTGCTCGATCGTGGCGACTGCCCCGAACGCCGGGTAGCGGTCATCCAGGCGCGGCGCGAGCAGCAACTGCCCGTCCGCTCCGGCCCGCGCGGCGTCGATCGCGGCTTGGGCGGCTTCGTCCAACTCGACCGGCACGACCATGCCGGGAAGAACCACCTGGTCGGTCAGCGACAGGACCGGCAGGCGCAGGGATTCGGTCACGTAAACCCTCCGAAAGTTGAGTTCACGAGACTCAATGCGTGATCCAGCTCGAATGTTCCCGTCGTTGTTCGCCGGCAGCGATCGCCCGGGGAGCCGACCCGGTTGCCGGTTCGTATGCAGATTCTGTCGCTGAGTTTGTCGGCTCAAGGCGTTCATACCGTCCGTGACAGGGTCAATGCCGTGACGCGAGTGATGGGCCGCCGGGACCTGGCGGTGCTCGCTGTCGGCAGGGCAGTCTCGACGGCCGGCGACCTAGCAGCGCTGATTGCGTTGCTGCTGCGCCTGCGCCCGGAGGGCAGTGGTTGGGTCGCTGCGTTGTTGGCCGCTCAGCTGATCCCGGTCGTCTTGCTGGCGCCGGTGGCGGGGCTTGTCGTGGACCGTTTCGAGAACCGCCGAGTGCTGGTTATCGCGCTGACCGGTCAGGCAGTGGCTGCGGTCCCACTGGCGTTGGTCTCATCGCCAGCGGCGACGGTAGGTCTGTTCGCGGGCTTATATGCGTTCTCGGTGTTCGTCGGCCCGGCCACGTCGGCGCTAGTGCCGGCGATCACCGGGGAGCAGGACTCAGCTCGGGGCTACTCGCGGTTGGCCACCGGCAGCAGTCTGGGCGCCGTCCTTGGCCCAGCGGCCGGCGGTCTGATCACCGGCACTCTCGGGGTCACCACCGCTGTACTGCTCGACGCGGCTAGCTTCGCGGTGCTGGCCGTCGCCGCCGCCCTGGTCCGGGCTCGACGCCGACCGTCGAGCGCCGCGGAACGCCGGCCAGGGTGGCGCGGTATGGGCGGAGGGTTCGAGGTCGTATGGCACTCCCCAGTGTTGCGAGTCGCCCTCGCTGCCACTGCGATTGCGTGAGCGTCCCGTGACGTGGTGGGGTTTGGGGTCGTCCGGTGCGGCTCCGGTGAGTTAGGAGCCATCGGCGAGATCGTCGGTGTGTACGGCCAAGTACTCACCGAAGGAGACCCCACCGATGGTCCTGTCTCAGTCTGCCCTGTCCGAACTGCTGGACGCGTTCCGTGCTGGTGACGGCGCTGAGCTGA
>CAVZYJ010000014.1:0-154309 GCA_963779485.1 uncultured Actinomycetota bacterium
AGCACGCACGCGCCGTCCGCGCAGCAGCTGACCGCGCGGCCGGCGGCGCCGACTGCTGGGCAACTGCCCTCCGGCTCGTTGCCGGGGTCCACCGCGGTGGCGGGGTCTGCACTGCCGAGCGGGACCTCTCCGCTGGCCAACGTGCACCCGCTGGCCAGCACGTCACCGGTCGGAGTGCCCGCAGGCAGCTTCGGCGGCCTGCTGCCGGACGCGAACCCGCAGACTCAGCTCGCCGGATTCATCCGGCCGGGCTCGCGTCCGGGCTGGGCAATGCGAGCGGGCTGGTGCCGCTCGGTTCACTTCCGCCGGGAATCGTGGGCGGCCTGCCGAGCGCCGGGTCCACGCTGCCCGGCGGCCTGGGTGCGTTCGCGCCGCTGCCGTCGACCAACGCCTTGGGCCCGCTGACCGGGATTGGTCCCTTGGTGCCGCCGGGCGGTCCTTGGGTGCTGCCGGGCTTGGTCCCTTGGGTGCCGCCGGGCCGGCAGCCGCCGGTCTGCGACCACTCGGCACCGGTGGTCTCGGCACCGCTGATCTCGGCGCGGCGCCGGGTCTGGGCGCCGTCGAGCCAGGCGCCGCCGGGCTGGGGTCATTGGGTGGCGCCGAACCAGGCGCCGCCGGGCTGGGCGTCGCTGGCGGCGCCGCCGGGCTGGGTGCCGCTGGTCGCGGCGGGACCGTCGCGGGCACTGCAGCCGAGCTGAGTCCCGGGCTGGGTGCCGGCACCGCCGCCCAACGCGCCGCGGCCGCGGACGGAGCGGCCCTCGCCCAGGAGGGCGGCCGGGGCGGCATGCCGATGATGCCCTACATGCCGATGGGCCCGATGGGCGGTCAGCGAGGCGACGGAGCGGACCGGCGTAGCTGGCTGGAGGAGGACGAGGACGTCTGGACGACCGACACCGGCCAGCTGGCACCACCGGTGATCGGTCGCACGGCCTGAGCGGGTCCCACGGAAGCTGCCGGGTGGGCCGGTGCCAGACAACCCGGCCCACCTGAGCTGCCAACATCACAGGAGGTCGACCATGCCCGAGTCCAGCGATCAGCTGCGGATCCAGCTGGACACGTTGCTGGCCGACTACGAGCGGGCCCGCCGGTCCCTTTCCGACGCTCACGCGGGGATGCGTGCGATCAATGGCCGGGCGGAGTCCGCCGACCGGCTGGTCACGGCAACGGTTGGGCCCCGCGGCACGCTCACCGCGCTGGGCCTTGACCCGCGAGCGTCCCGGACGCTGTCGGCTGACAAGCTCGCCGAGAAGATCCTGGACACGGTCCAGGCCGCGGCGGCCGACGCGAACCGGCAGCTCAGCGAGCTGCTCGCCGCAGCGCTGCCGCCTGGCCTTCCGGTCGAAGACATGGTCCGCGGCGAGGTCGATCCCGCGCGCTGGGCGCTCCGCGAGACCGCCACCGGGATGTCGATGCAGGAGTGGTGGGACAGCGTCGAAAGCTCGGTCGGAAGCCGGCCCCAATGACCGGCTTCATCGCCGAGCCGAACCCGTTGTACGGCAGCGGGCAGCAGTACCAGGCGGTGCACGACGAGCTGGCGTCGATCTACGACCGGTTGACGCGCGCGCTCGACGCCACGGGACAGTTCTGGGGCGGCGACCAGAGCGGGCAATCCTTCGCCCGCGACTACTGCCCGAAGGCCGTCTCGCAACTGCAACAGATGGGCGCCACCGGGGACGGTCTGCAGTCGGTCGTCGACGGCGTAACGAGCTGGGCAAGAAACTACATCGACGCCGACGCGACGGTAGCGCAGAGCACCCCGTCCGCCGGCTGAGCGAGCGATGGCCGTCCCGCCGCTGTTCCCCGGTCCGCCCATGGACTGGATCTACCCGGTGGTGGTCGGCCAGGACTGGCCCCAGGGCAACGAGGATCTGGCCCGTCAAGCCGCCCAGGCGTGGACCGACGCGCTGAACGGGCTCGTGCAGCTCGCCGATACCGGCAGCCTCGCCACCAACGCCGTCAACTACTCGGTGCAGGGCGTGTCGAGCGACGTCTTCAACGGCTACTGGGACAAGTACGTCGCCGGCGACAACTCCTACCTCGGCCAGCAGGCCCAGCAGTGCCAACAGTTCGCGGCGTATCTGCTCGAGTTCGCCGAGCAGTTGGAACACACAAATTGTCGATCAACATCCAGCTCGCCATGCTGCTCGTCCAGGTGGCATACGACCTGTTATTGGCGCCGTTCACTGACGGCCTGAGCCTGGCCGAGGCGATGCTCGCGACGGTCATGACGCGCGGCGTCGTTCGGCTCATCGTGGGCCGGCTGCTGGAATCCGTGCTGTACATGGTCATCCCCGACCTGCTCAGCCAGACCATCCAGCTCGCCAACGGGCACGTCAGCTCGCTCGACGGCAAGCGCTTGCTCACCGACGTCGAGATGGGGGTTGTCGCCGGCGTCACGGGCCTCGGGCTGTACGGACTGGCCCAGAGGGGGCCGGTCGCCGGGCTGCTGCGGGACGCCGCGGACCACGTCGGCAGAACCCGACCGCCCTGGTGTCCGCGATGACGCAGGGCGCGGTCGTCAACGTGACCACGAACGCGGCGATGTACTACCTGCCTACACCGGACGGCGAGCATCCGGCTAGCCCCTTCGACAATTGGCTGCGGGCTGCCCTGTCGGGCGCGGTCGTCGGCGGCGTATTCCACGGCCTGAACCAGCTACAGCTGTCTGACCACACCGTCGCGACGTTCCGCGACCCGTCCGGCAGCGAGCTTTACCACGGCATCCAGTACCCGGACGGCAGCTACTCGCTGATCACGCCGGACGGCGTTCTCGCCGGGCGGGGCGCACTCGGCCCGGACGGCACGCTGACCATCGGCGGCCGGTCCGTCGAGGTCGCGCGGCCAGCTTCAGCACCGCCGACGGCGCGGCGCACGTCGCGTCTTCGAGCCTGGCACCGAGCCCCGGCAGTGGGGTCGCGACGTCAGGGCTCGCCGGCGACCTGCACTCCGGCGCCGGACGGACAGCGGATCGAGGTGCCCGCCGGCTCGACCTTCACGATCGGGCCGGACGGGCGCATCGTGCAGGTCGCAGTCCACGACGGCACGCGCAGCACGTTCTATCAGCCGGTCGAGGACACGGCGGCCACGCCCGATGCGGCGCCGCCGGTCTTCCAGCCGACCGGCGCGATCGAGCGCACGGCCACCGGCGAGATGCGGTACTTCGACGCGGCGGGCAACGCCGTCTCGCGGGCCGACTTCCGCGGCACCGTCTTCGGCCAGCATCTCGAGTTCGGGAGCGCAGCCGGACAACCGCCCCCGGACGCCCACGCCACCGCGGCCGGGCATTCCGAGGAGCCCGCGGAGCCCAGCCCGGTCGCCCGTGACCAGTCCGTCGATCGGAGCAGCTCCACCGAAGCCGCCGCTACGGCCGCCCGGCGCCCAGGCCACGGACGCCCTGGGCGACACCGCCGGGCGCGCCAGCCGGACATGCGACGAGCACCGATCCGGGCGTGGATCAGACGCGCGCGCCCGTAGCTCCGGCGCAGGCCGCCGCGCCGACCGAACCCACCGCGGCGCGTGAACTACCGGTCGGACCCACGGCGGAGCTCGCCGCAGCTGCGAACAAGCCAGCGGCCGTCGACATCCGGCAGCAGGTCGATGCGCCACGCGAAGCGAGCCCGCGCAACCGTCGGGCCGACCGAGACCTCCGGCCCGGAGCGGACGCCCGTCGCCCAGGCTGTCGACGCCACCGCCGACGGCGCCCACGCCACGACGGTCGAGGCGGGGTCCGGTTGGCCCCACGGCCGTCGTCGAGGGCCAGGCTATGGTCGCGCACGCGGAAGCGACCGGATCGGGCCGAGGCCGTTCCGGCCCGGACCAGCCGGACCCACCCAACGGATCTGGTTCGACCGTCGGCGAGCATCCGATCACCAGCGAGAGCGCGATCTCCGGCCAGTCGGATCCTTCCCACGTCGAGCCGGTCGGGCGGCACACCGAACAGCAGGTGATGGCGCGATGGGACATGGCCCAGCACGCGGCCGATCGCGCCGGGATGCCGATGTCCGGCGACCCTGCAGCGCTCTACGCCGCAGTCGTCCGCCAGATCTTCGACACCACCGGGGGCAAGCTGGTGCGTTGGCCCCAGTTCGCCGCGGCCGATGCGATGAGCGACGGCAAGCTCGTCCAGATGGCTCCCGGCGAGGGCAAGTCCTTTGTCGCCACCCTCGCTGTCGCTCGGTACGCGATCACGAAGGGCGCCGTATGGCTGATGACCACGCACCAGACACTCGCCGACCGGGACTTTGACTTCAACCGAACCGTGCTCGATCCACTCGGCATCCGAGTGGTCCGAGCAAACGCCGATCAAATCCTGGCCGAACCACCACCCGGTGAGCCGACCGTCTTCGTGGGCAGCGTCGATGACTTCGCCTTCAGCGAACTCAACGGTCACCCGGTCCCGGGCGTCGTCGGGGTGGTGGACGAGATCGACGGCATCGGAGTCGACCAGGCCCATCAGGCCTTCATTCTGTCCGGCGGCACCGGCGAGCCGGCGAGTGCTGGCGTGGTGGCGGATGTGCGGTGGGCGAAGGAGCTGTTCACGGCCCGCACGGCCGATGGAACGCTCACCGAGGCCACCTTCGGCCGCGAGCCCGGTCAGTGGGGCGGAGACGCGGCGCTCACTGAGCCAGCCCGGCGGCAGCTCGAAGCCCACCTCGGCGCGGCCCTCACCGAGGCCCAGGTCCATCGGCTCGAGATGGCCGCACTGGCCCGCTGGGCATTCCGACCGCGAGACGACTACGTCATCAACGGCGGCAAGGTGATCATCCTCCACCGGGTCAACGACGAGCCGGCCTACAACCAGGAGACCAACCAGGAAAGCCGCTGGAACGGCGGCCTGGCCCAGGCGCTCGAGGCCGAACACGGCCTGCAAATACGCGCTGATCCCACCACGATGCGTTCGATCACGACGAAGGAACTGTTCGATCGATTGGACACGGTCGTCGGCATGTCCGGCACCGCCAAACCGGCCGAAGCCGCATTGCGCGGCTACGGGCTGGGCGAGGTAGTGGAGGTTCCCCGGCTACACGGCTCCAAGCTCGACATTGTCCTCGAGCGCCCCCAGGACGACGAGACCGCGAAGATCGCCACGATCGTTCGTGACATCGTTCGGCGGCAGGCGGAAACCAACCAGCCCCAGCTTCTCATCGTCGATCGGAACAGTCTCGTCGACACCTTCGAGCGGCAGCTGCGCCGCTGTCGGAGCCACGAACGTGGCCGGAATCGACGCTGAGCGGGTGCTGGCGTGGGGAAACGCACGCGACGGCGAGATCGAGAACCTGCTCGGCCGAGCAGGGGCCGTCGGCAGCATCACCGTGGGAAACCGGAGCCTCACTCGTGGCGTCAACGTGCGTCTGCAGGACGGCGCCCGGGAGGCGGGTGGACTCAGCGTCACGCAGACGGCGTTCTCCGACATCTCGGCCCGCGTCGATCTGCAGACGATCAATCGAGCCGCCCGTTACGGCGATCCGGGTGAGGCTCACCAATACAGCGCGAAGACCGACGCGATCTTCCGCCGGATGCCTTCGAAGAACGTGCACCGAGACGGTCGTCCGCTATCAGGCAGCGCACGACGCGTTCGAGGCCAGTCGAGAGAGCTCGCGTGGCTCCGAGGAGCTCGGCCACGCCGCGGCGAGTGTCCGAACCCTGATCGAGGACGCCCAGGCCCGCGCCGAACAGGACATCGTCGCCAGTCTCAGTCAGAACCCGCTCGGCGCCGACCCGCGCGCACCGGTCCAGAGCCTGGGCGTCCAACCGACTACACAGCCGCAGAAGCGCCCGCCTCCGTCGGTCGGCCGCCGGGGGCCTCGCCGGCCTCTGGGTTGAACCTGGCGGATCCGCCCATTGATGTGCGGCTGCGCAATCTGCAGGAGGAGCCGTTCGACTTTCTGGTCTGGGCGAGCGGATTGTCGGCCTCGCGACCGGCGTTACGCACGGGACAGCGCTCGTGGCGCAGGTCGGCGCCGTGCAGCACACCGCCCGGCAGCTCGCCTCGGCGGCTGACGTGATCCACGGGTCGCTGGCCAGCCTGCTCAGCGACCCGCATACCGTCGTCAACGCCGCTGAGCTAGGCCGGCTCGACGAGCTCATCCACGCAGCCCACCAGCGCACCGAGCAGATCGCCGGACGGTTCGGGTACCTCGCGGATGGCATCGGCGACATCGACCCGGCCGCGTTGGCCGCTCATGTCGCCGACGTCCACGAACTCCACAACGACCTCACCCGCCTGCTCGCCGACATCTCGCAGGCACCCCACGCGGGGTTGGCGGAGACCGTCAGCCCGGCGGAGGCGGCAGCGCTGCTGCTGCCCGAGATCCGCGGCTACGGCCGGCACCTCCTGGGCTGGGGCATGCCAGCGGCCGGTGATGGCACCGTGGTCTTCGTCGATCGACTCGGCCCGGACCTCGGCCAGCGGGCGACCGAGCTGGTCACGCTGTCACAGTGGCTGCCGCCAATCAGCGGGGCCGTACGGGTGGTCATTCACGGCCGCCCGGGTGAAGTCGTCTGGGACCACTACGCGCCACCGCAGTCCGATGGCGTCTCCCGCACCGTCATCGACCAAGCGCTCGACGGCGTGGGCCTGGTCAAGCTCCTGGTGCACTACCGCGCATTCCGGGACGCCGTCGCGGCGGCCGCAACCATTCAGCTCGACGTCTGCGGCGTTACCGTCTCCCCGTCCGGTATTCCCGTTGCGCAGCAGGTCGCAGACACGCTCAACGCGTGGCGCCGGGCCGTCGCTCCCGCCGCCGGCTGGGCCGATGCCACGATCGAGGTGCGCGCGCTCCACGCAGAACAGGCTCCGGACGCGCTGCTGCAGGTGGACCGGCACGGTCGCACCACCCTGGTTCGCGAGGAGCGGGGGCCCGATGGCCAGCTGGTCCTTACGCCCGTGCCCGCGGAGCTACAGGGGTATCGCACATTCCACCCAGCGCCCGGGGCCGAGCTGCCGGGCGCCTGGCTGGCCTCGCCGATCCCGGGCGGCCCCCCGACCGGCGAGGTGACCCAGCTGCTGCCTGAGCTAGTGATGGGGCAGCGAGGAGACCAACGCGGCGTCCGCGTGGCGGGGGTCTTGAGCGCCGACCCGACCGGACCGGGCGCCCAGCCCCGGCCGGATGCCGCCCGGGCCGCGCTGCTCGCCGCGACCGACGAGGCCCGCGCCGCCGCCAGCCGCGGCGCCGCGCTCGCCGCACAGCCGGAGATAGCTGCGCTGGCCCAGGGCATCGCCGCCGTCGCCCATTACGCGGCCGTCCGGAGCGCCATCCTGGCCGATGCGCTCACCGTGACCTCGCCCGCTCACGAGGCGAGCCAGGCGCTCAGCCGCGCGACGCGGCTGCAGCGCGCGCTGGCCACCCTGAACCCGGCGCTGGACCTGATCACTGAGGACCTCACGCGTGGCCCCGGCGCCGACGTCCTTGCGGATCACGTGGCTACCGCGCGCCGCGCCGCCCACCAGCTCGCGATCGAGGCGGGCAGTTACGACGACGCGCAAGCGCGTGCCGAGGCCGCCGCGGCCGCCGCTCTCGACCACGCCCGGGGCTGGGTTAGGCACACCCTCGCCCGTACGGCCCTGCGCCGCCCGTTGGGGCCCGCCGTCCGCCTGGCCGCGGTGCACGCTGCGGTCACCGAGGTGCACGAGCGGCGGGAGCAGCTGGCCGAGGCGGGGCAGCACGGCTCGGCCGATGGGGTCGCTCTAGTGCCGCAGCTGGCGCGGGCGGTGGACCGGCTCGTCCAGACCGACGCGGCGTTGCCGGCCCGTAGGCCACGCGCAGGCCAGACAACTGCCCTGTCGGCAGAGGTCGCCGGGCTGGTGCGCGAGGCGGCCGAGGCGGTCAGCTTCTCCCAGCGGGAACGGGCCTGGCGCCGCTCCCGCACCGTGCACAGCAAAGCGGACGTCGAGGAGATCGACGCGATCGCGCGGGAACCGGTCAAGGACGCCCGGCTGGCCGGCCTGCTCGCCGCCGAAATCGACGCCCTGTACCAGCGAGTGCGGGCCGCCGACGACGCACTGGCCGAACGCGCCGAACGCGACCGGACTGCCGACCGGGCCGGTCTGGTCAGCGACGCTGAGCGGGCCCTCCTGGCGCTGGTCGTCCCCACGGGCTGGCTCCCGGAGCTGGTGACCGTCCTCGGCCGCTACCGGGACCGGCGTGATCACGGAATGCTGAACCTGGGTCACCTCGGCGGGGTCGACCCGGTCAGCACGACGCTGCTCGCCGGGAGGGAGAACGTGCGTGCGCTGCGCCGGCAGATCGACGCGGTATGGCACGAGCTGAACGCCCTGCAAACCGGCGCCTCGTCCCGCTCCCCGGAGCGAGCCATGCACCGGTACCGGCTTCGGCTCTTGCTCCGCAGCCACAACCAGCAGCTGCCGGTGCTCATCCGCGACATCGAAGCTGAGCTGGCGATGGTGTCGGAACGGGAAACCGACTCCGCCGCAGCCGGCGATCTCACCGGACTCAGCGACCAGATCGAGCGACGCCGGCAGCTGATCGCCGAGCTGGGCCAAGCCCGCGCCCAGGTCGCGGCGCAGCGCCGACGAAGAAGGGCGCTGCGCCGGGCGCACCGCCGGGGCGACACTCCAGCCCGGATGCTTCTCGCGGAGTACCCCGACCTGGGGGCCATCCGGACCCGGATCATCCAGGCCAACCCTGCCGGGATGGACCCGGCGCCCATACTGGCCAGCCTCGAGCGGCAGCTCGACCTACTGGTTGAGCCGGCCCCGACCGGCGCCGAGTCGGCGCGGGTCGCTGACCAGCCCGGCATCACGCCGGAATTGATGATCGACATGACCGACTCCGCCGGTCTCAGCGTGGCCGCGCTCAGCCGCGCGTACACCGGACTGCTGCGGGAGCATGACGATCAGCAGGCCGTCCTGGACGATCCGGCCCGGCTCGCCGACCTGCAGGCTCGCCTGGCGCCGGCCCGCGAGCTCGCCGAAGCAGCGCACCTGATGGCAGAGTTCGAGGCCGCGTATCGGCAGGCCGTCGAAACCGCGCGGACGTCGCTGACCGAAGCCCGAGAGCTGATCGCCGACCACGATCGGCGCCGCTTCACCTCCGAGCTGGAGGCCCTGAGACGGAAGAACCGGTTGACCGAGGCCACCGCCGCCGCGGCCGAGTCGCTCGCCCATGCGCGGCTCCTGGCCTGGCTGTGGACGCGGGGCGCGCAGCGACTATGGGCGCTTGAGCACGACCGCAGAACATCCGCCGATCTGGTCGCCCGGGTGAACCACGATCTGCGCGACCTGCCAGCGCGCGTGCGGACCGACGTCGTTGCCGCGATCGAGGTGCGCCGCTACCTGGACGGTCTAGGGCTGCTGCCCGGAGTGTTCGACAGGCGCGAGCAGGTGCATGACGGGCAGCGGGCCACTGACCCGGAACGCGGCAGCGACCTCACACTGACCGAACTGCGCACCCAGATCCAGCGCCGCATCGAGCAGCTGGCGGCCAACCCGGACGCTGTGTGGCCGGACCCCGAGATCCAGCACATCACGACCGAGCTCGACGACGCGATGAAGCATCGGCAGCGCGCCGAACGCTACCTGCGCCGCGCCGATCGAGTCGCGGCCTCCGCATCCCGGCTGCAAGCCCGCTACGAGCTGCTGCGCGAGCGCCGAACCGACGCGACGGCCCAGTTGCGTCGCGCGCGGCGCGCCCTGGACCGACCCGGCCAGCCGGCGACCGCGGCCTGGGAGGTAGTCCGGCTCGGCGACGAGCTCGCCGCCGCCGAGCGGGAGCTGGCCGAGGCCTCCCGAGCTCGACTGATTCAGCTGGACACCGAGCTGCGGGAGCTGCGTTCCAGCGGGCTCCCCGCTGACATCTCTGAGGCCGACATCGACCGCGTCCTGGTCGACGCGCAGGAGTGGCTCCGGCAGCTGGCCGGACCGCTCCGCGACGTCGACGTCTCGGGCGCGCGCCTGCGCGACGTGCACGCGACCGTCGACCGGCTGCAACAACTGTCCGACCGCAGCTCGCCTATCGGTCCGCGGGCGAGCGGACGGGCCGCGGCCGCAGCCCGAGCGCGCGCAGCGGCGCCGCGGCTGGACGCGATCGCCGAGAGCCTCGATCGACTGACCAGCTCCGACGTGCCGATCGGCCGGTGGGGTACCGACTACCTCGGCGCATTGGCCGTACACACTCGGGAAGCGAAGGCGGCCGTTACCGAGACGATGGAGCGCTGGGAGACGGCCCAGCAGCAGCGCCGGGTCTTCGTCGTTCAGCTCGCCGAACTGTCGCGTGACATCGGGCTGATTCTCGCTGATCGGCACCAGCGGCCGGTCGTCTCCACCGCCCGGATGCGCCACTTGCTGCAACGCATCGCGCGTCGGCAGACCTGGCTCGCGCGGTGGCGGCTGGAGGGCCCAACAAGACAGCCTGTGGCCCCTGACCCAGCCGCTGACGGCCCGATGACGCCGGCACCCGCGCGGCACCTGGTCGGATCCGACCCGGTAACCGGCGCCAGCATCCTGTCCACCGATCTCGGCGTCAATCCCGAAGATTGGGTCGGCGTCCACATCGAGGACATGGGCGGCTATGACCGGGTCAGCTACGACGTGGAGCGATGGAGCCCGCGTCACCCGTTCGGCGGCCTGCTCCCGGTACGTAGCACGCTGCGGCAGGCACCCAGGGTCATTCACCTGTCCGGCGCGGATCTCCGGATCGACAAGACGATCTATCGCACCACGATCCTGGAAAGCCCGTTCATGATGACCCGCGTCTCCGGTGCGGTGCCGCCGCGGTCCGTCTCGAACCGGTTCGGGTTACCGTTCGACCTGCCCGGTGTCTATCCCAACAACAAGGGCGTTCCACCTGGCGCCCCGCCGCACTTCGGGCCGGTCCCGACGGCTGTGCCCATCCAGTTCCCCCACCTGCCGTTCGGTCTCCTATTGCAAGGCATCGTGCGCGCGCCGTTCATCACCGGCGAAGCATTCCTCCTCCCCACCGCCTTTCACGACTTCGACCACGTCGAGGGCGCACGGCTTCGAGTCACCAAGATTCCCAAGTACGAGATCGGACCGGACGGGCGGCGCCGCAAGATGGCGGACCCGCTCCCGGATCTGCCGTCGAAGTACGAGGTTTACGTGCCGGCGGCGGACGTCGCGCGCACCGGACCGCCCGCTCGCCGCTTCGACGTGCAATTCAAAGCCGGCGTCGGCGCTGACCTCTTGCTCCTGGCTCAGCTGTATTACGGTCACGCGACCGACGGTCTGGACGGCCTGGTCACTCTGGGCGCCGTAGGCGGCGTGCTGCAGGCCCAGTTGACCAATGAGCCGAAACTCTCCTGGCTCCATGCCGACGTCGGGCTCGGCGTCGAGTGGGTGTCAGGCCTGTTTATCTCGATTGCCTTCGGACCGTTCTTCCCTTCGGGCGCCTGGCAAGCACTCGGCGGCCTCGGAATCAGCACCACCATCGGCAACCGGGTGCACGGCCGCAGCCTGATGCCGTTTGTCGAGAACCGCGGGACGGAGCTGGTCCGCGCGGCCGTCGCGCGCTACCTGCGGCTGGCCACACCGCTTGGCGTCGTGGCCTGGCAGGTGTGGACCAGCGGCCTCCTGACCCCGGTTCGCTGGTCGTGGGACCAGCTTCGCGACTGGGGCCAAGCCTCGGCTCCATCCGGCGCTCCGCAGCCGCTGCCCGCTCAGGCAACCGACACCGCCGTTAACCGGCAAGTCGCCGCCTGGCGGCGCGACACCGAGGCGGAACGGGCCGCGGTCGAACCATTCTCTGACCCGCAGGCCAGCGCGGCTCGAGGCGATGCGGGAGAACGCGCACCGATTGGGCGTACTGCTCAACCACACCGGCCTGCCCGGCACCAGCGGCGTCGTCGGGGACGCGGCCACGCACGCCCTGGCCGCCGTCACCAGCGCCGAAGATCTGCTGGGGGCCGACCCGGCTGGGCCGGCCACCCAGCTGGCCACCGGTCTCGATCAGCTGCGCCGTGACATCGCGGACCTGGCGAGCCAAGCCGGAATGGCCGACCGGCCCGGCCTGGGCGGCCGCGGCCATGCACCGCGCCGCGGAGCAGCTTCTGGCCGAAGTACACCGGCACAGCGCGCTGCGTTCCCTGGAACAACTGGTGGCGAACGCGTTGGAGCTGGACCAGACCGCGTCCCGCCCGGACCCACCGGTCCGCCGACACTCGGAATTCAGTGGCGTCGCCGGCGAGATCGAATCGTGGGCGCTCCTGGCCGGCGAGCTGGCGCTGACGGCCCGGGACGTGATCGAGCAGACACCCGCCGATGCCGGCGCGCAGTTCGAGTCGCTGGGCCGCCGAGCCACCGAGGTGACCGAGCACCTCGGGGACCTCCGCCGGGTCGTCACCGCCGCCGACGCGATGACGCGCCACGGGGGCACTGCGCACGTGGCGGGCAACGTGTCCGAACTGTGGGCGCTCGTGCTCGATATCGAGCCGTTGCGACGCCTCGAGCAGACAATCGACGCGCTGCGGGCGACGGCGGTCGGCGCCGTGGTCCCGACACCCCCACCGGCAACCGCGCCATCCTCAGCCCCACCCGTCGGCGCGCCGCAGGCAGGCGCACCGCAGGCAGGCGCACCGCAGCCTGGGCTGCGCACCATCGCGACCAGGCCCTACTTTCGCATCGGAATGGCGGTCACACCCGCGGCGCTCAGCGTCCCCGGCGTCGCAGCGCACGTGGCGCGGGAGGCAGCCGAGGTCACCACCGAGGGAATGCTGGGCTGGTCGACAGTGCACCCGCGCCGCGGCGAATGGAACTTCCGGTCATTCGACGCGCTGATCCAGTTCGCCGCCATGCATAACCAGACCGTGCACGGGCACGCCTTGGTCTCGCCGGACGACCTGGCGAGCTGGCTGAACGCTGCCACCCGGCGCCGAGAGCTTCGGGACATCCTCACCGCCCACATCACGACACTGGTGCACCGTCACCGCGGTCAGCTCGCCGCCTGGACCGTGGTGGACCGGCCGCTGTCCGACACCGGCGGGCGCCGCCGCTCGCTGTGGCAGGTGCGCCTGGGCCCGAGCCATATCCGCAACGCCTTCCGAGCGGCCGCCTCCGCTGACCCGAACGCGAAGCTCTACCTCGCCGACTACGACATCGCCGGCGAGAATCCGGCCAAGACCACGCGCTTCTACCGGCTGGTGCGCGAGCTGCGGGACAGCGGCGTGCCCGTGCACGGCGTCGAGGTGCAGCTGCGTCCCGCCGTGCGGATCGGGCCGGACGGCATGCCGTTCGCGTCGTGGTCGCCGGATACCGTGCGCCGGCACTTGGGGCGGCTCCGCGATCTCGGTCTCGACATCGCGATCACCGTCGAGGTACGGCTGCCGGAGCAGGCCGGGCCGGACGTCCTGGAAGTACAGGCGCGCACCTACGCCGAGGTGACCCGGATCGCCCAGCAGGTCACCGCGGTCCGGTCGATGACGATCTGGGGGACCAGCGACGGGCTGTCCTCGGTCAGCGAACGCTTTCCGGGCACGACGGCCGCCACCCCATTCACGTCCGACCTCGCGCCGAAGCCCGCCTACCACGCTATGCGGCAGGTACTCCTCGACAGCGCCCTCGTCCCGGGACCGCCCCCAGGCGGCGCACCGTCCGCCGTCCGCCAGGCGCTGGCGACCACACCAGCGGTAGCGCCCCAATCGGCCGCCGCGGAGCCGGTCACGATCGAGGAGCTGACCCTCGGCGGCCGGGATCTGCCCGCCGCCCCGGCCGCGCCGGGCCGGGTCGCGGTGCCCCCCATCGCCACCGCCCGGCCGATCGAGCTGTTCGGGCTACCCGACCTACAGCGGATCGACATCGAGACCGGCACCGACACCGCCGAGTTCTACCAACTCATCGTCGCGCTGCGCGAGGCCAGCATCGCCCGCAATCGAACGGTGGCGCTCGTCGAACGCGCCGACGGTCGGCGCTATGTCGTCACACTCGGCCGCCGTGGCGGCTACCTCAACCCAGCCGCGCCGGACTCGCCGGCCTGGCAGTATCTCCTCGAGGCGTACCGCGAGCTGGGCGAAAGCATCAGCTCGCCACCGCCGTTCATCAGAGTGCTGGTGCACAGCGAAGCGCATCGGCCCGAAGGGACCCAGCCCGCCCTCGCCGATCTGGAGCTGCTCCGCCAGGCCCCCGGCCAAGCCAGCGCCGTGCTCGTCCGCCGCGAGGGGGCGCCTATCCGGTACCGGGTCGCAGCCAAGGAAGCCCCGCTGGATCCGCGCGACCTCCGCGTCGGTAGCCGGCTCCGCCGCCGCGTACGCTTCCAGCCCCCGACGAGCGGGCCCGGGACTGGCCAGTCGTGATCTTGGACTTGTGGTCGCCCTGAGGTCGTAAGTCCAAGATCACGAAGACGGCACCGAAGATCACGAAGGTTCAGTTCGAAAGCCGCAGTCGTGATCTTGGACTTAACGTCGCCCTGAGGCTGTAAGTCCAAGATCACGAACGGCTCGGAAGGCCCAGGCCGCGGCTTGTCAAGTCCGGTCTTTGCGGGCCTGTCGCGATGCGGGCACGGATCATACGGTCGCCGCAGGAGCCTGGGAGGAGCTGCATGCGCCGATGGTGGATGGTGGCGGCCGGACTAGCCATGGTCAGCGGCCTCACTCCGTCTCGCGCGCTGGCGGCGCCGATACCAGCCGGGTCCTGCCTGACCGCACCGACTCAGGTGAGCGGAGCGGTGCCCTGGCCGCAACAGCGGTTGGACTACGCCCGGGTATGGCCGTTGTCCCAAGGGCAGGGCGTGACCGTCGCGGTCATCGACACGGGTGTCGACGCCCGTCAGGCGCAGCTGGCCGGTCGGGTCGAAGACGGCTTCGACGTCGTGCACGGCTCGGGCGCGGCGAACTCCGACTGTGTAGGCCACGGCACGTTCGTCGCTGGTCTCATCGCCGCCGGTCCGCGCCCGGGCGTTGGCTTCGCCGGCCTGGCTCCGGCCGCCGTCATTCTGCCGATCCGCCAGACCGACGCCGATCAGGACGGCACGGCCGGTGGGCTGGCTGCTGGCATCCGATTGGCGGCTGATCACGGTGCCTCGGTGATCAACATCTCCCTCGCGTCTACCGTTCCCAGCACTGCCTTGGACGCCGCTGTCGCCTACGCCGAGAGCCGTAACGCGCTGATCGTCGCCGCCGCCGCCAACGACGCCCAATCCGGCAACCCGCGCACCTATCCGGCATCGATTCCCACCGTGCTCGCGGTCGGCGCGGTCGGCCCGGATGATCAGCGCAGCACCTTTTCCGAGAGCGGCTCCTTCATTGACGTCGCGGCACCCGGCAGCGATGTGGTGGGCATCGGTCCGGGCGGTCCCGGGCAGTTGACCGGGTCGGGCACGAGCTACGCGACCGCATTCGTGTCCGGCGTGGCCGCGCTGCTGCGCGCCTACCGTCCGGGCCTGACGGCGGCGCAGGTTCGGCACCGCATCGAGGTGACCGCAGACCACCCGGCGGGCATCGTCCCTAACGCCCAAGTGGGCTGGGGAGTGGTAGATCCGTACGCTGCGGTGACCGCCGAGCTGCCCGAGGAAGGTGGCCGGCTACCCGTGGCCACCTCGTCCTCGGCACCTCAACCTGCGGCTTCGCATCCTTCGATGCGGCCGCCGATCCGGCCGGCCCTGGTCGCCGCCGCCTGCGTGGTGCTGGCCGGGGCAGCCCTGCTCGCGGGCCAGGTCATCAGACGCGGTCGTCGCCGGCGCTGGCAACCCGGGCGACTCGGATACGCCGCCGACAGTTGGCCCGGTGGGCCCCAGAGGAGACCCCATGCCACCCATCAATGAGCACGACGCCAGCGGCGCCGAACTAGCGGCCCGGATCGCCACTCAGGCGATGTGGCCACCTGCTGTGCCGGTGATCGAGCGATCAGCACTCCCCCGGTTCGGACCGCAGGCGCAGCCGCCAGCCTCACCGAACGCCGGTTCGGCCGACGAGCTTTCCGACTGTCCGACCGTGCCGTGGGCAACGCCCGTCGACAGCCGTTCGCACGCGTCCCCCCGTTCGGCGGCCGGTATCGCTACCGCGCCGGCCGGATCGGCCCGGCCAGCCGCGCCTGCGCCGGCCCCACCCCAGCCAGCCGCGCCCGCGCCGCCACCTGCAGCACCCGCGCCGCCACCTTTCCTGCCACCGACTGACGGGCACCCCGCCAACGCACTAGCGGCATTGGCCCGCGTCACTGTCATCGCCCCACGCGGCCGCGTGGACGTCGCCGTGCCGGCCGAGGTCACGGTGGCCGAGCTACTGCCCACGATTCTGGCGTTGGCCAATCACGCAGGCCGAGACGGCCATGGCGGCGCCGGCTGGGTGCTGCAACGCCTGGGCGAGCGGCCGCTCGATACGAGCATGACCGTCGCAGCGCTGGGGATCCGCGACGGGGATGTGCTTCGCCTGCAACCCGCGCACGCACCCATGCCCGAGGCCGTCTTCGACGATGTGCTCGACGCGGTTGCCACGGCAAGCCGGGAGCGCGGTCCGGCTTGGTCGCCGGCTGATACGCGACGGTTTTCGCTGGGCCTGGCGATCGCCGCATTATCGTTCGGCGGTTGGCTCGTGGCAGCGGCCGGGCCGCCGTGGGCGCCACCTGCGCTGGCCGCGGCCGCCGTCGCAACAATTCTCACTGCGGCTGCGGCGATTCTGTCTCGGGCCTTCGGCCATTCCGGCGCCGGCATGGTGTTGGCCGTTGCCGCGCTGCCCTACGCCGCTCTGTCCGGCGCGCTCGGGGTGGCCGCGCCTGATTCGCTGGCTCACCTGACAGCGGCCTCGGCCGTGATTGGCTGCGCGTTGGTGATCGTCGTCGCCGTGCTGGGAGCCCTCGGCGTCGGGGGCCGGGCGCCGCAGTTCGCCGGGGTCGGTGCGGCGGCAGCGGTTGGCCTGATCGCCGGCCTGGTGTGCCTATACGGTGGCGTTGCCGCCCTCGCCGTGGCGGCGGCGGTCCTGGGTGTGACCGTTGCAATCATGCCGTTGCTGCCCGGGTTGGCGTTTCGGATCGCGCGAGTACCTCTGCCGCCCATCCCCACCGGAGCGAGCGATCTTCGGGCGCAGCCGGCAAGGTCATCCGGCCGCGACGCCATGACCCGGGCGATTCTCGGAGATCAGTACCTCACCGCGCTGGTCGGAGCCAGCGCCGCGGTCGCCGCCGCGTGCGAGATACCGCTGGCGATTCATGGCGGGTGGTCGCTCGTCCTCGCCGTGGTGGCAAGCACGGTCCTGCTCCTTCGGGGCCGGTTGTTCGTGCGGCGGGCGCAGCGGACGTGCTGCCTGACCGTCGGCGCCGCCGGTCTGACCGCAGCGATCGCCGCCGTGGCCTACCACCATGCGGGGATCCGTCTCCTACTGCTGCTGCCGCTCGCCGCTGTGGCGATCACGGGCGTGGCCGTGCGCGGAGACCGCGCCGGCTTTCGCACGTCGCCGGCACTCGGCCGAGCGGCCGACATCCTCGACGGTCTGTTGACGCTGTCTCTACTGCCGTTGTGCGCCGCTGCTATCGGCCTATTCGGGCTCGTGCGCGGCCTGCTCGGCTAACTGTCCCGCGAGGTCCTCGGTGCGCTGCCACAGGTCAAGGGTCACCGCAGCCCGCGTCAGATCGGCCTTGTTTCCGGCGCCCAGCTTGCGGCGGATCCGCTCGACGTAGGTGTCCACCGTCGCCTTCGTGATCTGCATGCGAGTCGCCGTCTGCCCGTGGGTCATACCGCCGGAGATCCATCTCAATACCTCCCGCTCCCGGGGAGACAATCGAGGCAGCGCGGCGCCGTTCGGCGGAGCCTCCGATGTTCGCGTCGCCTCAAGCAGGGTGGCGATCTGATCGGCGTCGACCGCGGCCGGAACCAGCCGGTGCGCGATGGAGCTCGGCGCTTCCCCGGCTCCAGCATGCAGCCGGTAGACCGCTAGATCCTCTTTGGTGATCTCGGCCGGCGAGCTGGACCCATCGTCGACAATGACCACCAGAGCACGAGCAGACATGGCGTCTCCCCAAGCAGGCCGACGTCCGGTCGAGGACGTCGGTAGCGAGCCGGCACACGGTGATTGATCACTGGGGTATACGCGCGGCGGCGGTGAGACGGTTCATGCTGCAGTGCGGCGGTTGCGGTTATCGACCAACCCGCACGACATACTCGGTCTCATCCACGAGCTCGGACCGGCTCGTAATCAGCAGCAACGTACGGCCATGGCCGAGCGCGTGCATCGCGTCGGGCGGGAGGGTCGGACCGCCGGCCGCGGGCGGAAACGGGTCGTACACCACCGCGACCGGCGGGGCGGCCAGGAGCACCCGGGCCGCAGCCAGTTGCCACAACGCGGTCGGATCCCACGTCAGCGTGTTGATGTCGGCGTCCAAGCCGGTTCCGCACGATGTCAGCATCGCGCCCAACCCCGAGGACGCGACCGCGTGCCCGATGCGCGCCTCATCCGCAGGCGGCGCGATGAAGATCAGGTTGTCTCGGATTGTTCCGGCAACCAAGGTGACGTCCGGAGTGACCAGGCCCACTTGCGGCAACACGTCGGATGGTCCGAGCACGCGGCCGTCCGTGCCGTAGTGCACGACCTCCGGAGGCCACGGCGCGGCCAGCTCCAGTAGTGACGCCGTAAGAGATCGTGCCGCTGGACCGGGTGGTACTAGCAGACCGACGTGCTCGCCGGGAGCGACGTCCACATTCAATCCCGCGGCGGTGTGAGCGGTCTCGACCGAGGCACGTCGCAGTGAAACTGCTCCGCTGTGCGGCCGGCTGGCTCCGGCAACCACCGGACTGCTGCGAACTTTCCCGGCGTAAGACGGCCGAGCCAGGCGCCGCAACCCGGCCCCGGCGACGGCAGCGGCTGGCACGACGATCAAGATCCCGGTGATTTCGAGCACGACATGCCAGGGGGGCGCGGCTGACGGCAGTCGGGCCAGGACCAGCCCGAGAGCTGCCGCGCCGGTCACCGCCACGAGTGAGATCACCACACCGCGCCGAATCACGACAGCAACGTCCGATGACTTCCGGTCGTCGGCGGCGACGCGGGCGGCCAGGACGAGCCACGGTTCGGGCAGGCGGCCAGCCGACGTGTCGTGAACTGCGGCGAGGACATCCGAGTGGTCGGCACGGGCGGTGCGCAACGCGACCGGCGGAGTAAACGATCCGATGACCGCTGCTGCTATGACGGCGACCGCCGCGATGGCAGCAACGAGGTCTCCGACGCGAACAAGCTCGATGACGCCGCAGAGCACGGCGGGTATCGCAGCTGGGATCGCGATAGCGGCGGCGCGGACCGATCGTCGATCGAGGCCCGCACCGTCTGACGTTGGTGCCCACCGAATGTTGATCGCTGCGACAATCGTCAACGCGAGGGCGGCAAACAGCGCGCCGGCGAGGACCAGGGCGGTCAGGGCTAGCTCGTCTCCTCCCCGTCGGTGCTGGACGACCGCCGCGAAGGCGGCCGGGAGCAGGCCGGCGCACGCGCCGCTCACTCCCGAGAGAACCGCCGCCACGACGAACGGTCCGCGAGGCCAGCTCCCGCGTCGCGGAGCGAGGTAGGAATTCGCGCTGCTAGCCACGGAGCACCCGGCGAAGCGCCCAGGCACCGGCCGCCAGCAAGCCCGCGCAGGCGGCGGCCCCGCCCACGATGACCCCGGTTGGGGTCGCAGATCGAGACTCGGCTGCAGATCGTGGCTGGAGCGCAGGAGCTGCATCAGGAGGGGAAGCCGCCGTCGGCGACGAGGAATCGGGCCCTCCGGCGGCAGCCGTCGATGGGGGTGCGGGTGTTGTCGTTCGGCAGGCGGGCACGGCCAGCGCCGCGGTCCGGTGCTCCGGCCCCGCCGGAGTTCCGTCCCCCCAATGGGCAATGGCCTGGGCTGCGATGACCACGCGCCGGGGAAGCGGAGCAGGGAGCTGGAAGCTGTCGGTGAAGCTGAACCGGTCAGCCGGACCGAAGGCGTAATTCGGTTTCTGCGGCAAGTGTACGAAGCTGTGCTGGTCCACCGAGTAGGAAATCGCGACGGCGCTGTTGGCCCGAGCCGGGACCGATGCCGTCTGCCAGGCGACTGCGGTGAAGACGACGCGGCCGTCGCAGGAAATCGCCGCCGAAATGTCGGCGTGATGAGCGGAGGCTGACGGTGCTCCGATCAGCAGCGCGAGATAGGCGAGAGCTGCACTGGCGACCAGCCAGGGCCAGCGCCAGCCGTTTCGGTAGCGTCGAGCGGTCATGGCCATCACCTCCGGCGGCGCCTTGCGCACGCGTCGGGATGACGCGCAAGACACCGTATGCTGGGCGGCATCGTCGTGTCCAGCACGGTTGTGTCGACTAAACACACCCCGCACCAAGCGAGGTTTTTCCGTTGACAGTGAACCGTTTCCCTGCTGTGGGACGTAATACGAACGGCCGGGTCTGCGCGGCATGACGGAAGGCCGACCGGATGAACGGGCAAGCGAGGACGCCGAACTCGTCGCCAAGATGGCCGGCGGCGATCTCGGAGCGCCGCTTGCGGAATTGGTCGAGCGGTACAAGGGTCCGCTATTCGGATATGGCGTCAAGACGCTCGGCGATTCTTGGCTCGCCGAGGAACTCGTCCACGAATGCTTCGTGCGCCTTTGGCGCAACGCACGGAAGTTCGATCCTTCGCGTGCCAGCGTGCGGACTTACTTGTTCATGATGGCCCGCAGCATCGCGGTGGATCTCTACCGGCGCGAATCCCCAACCAGGGACATCGCCAGCTCCGGTGCACTTGACCAAGCGGGCGCCGATGACGTCGCCGAGCTCATCGAGAGCCTCGCCGTACGCGATGCGTTGAACGCGCTGCCGCCGGCCCATCGAGATGTGATCGTGCTGGCCCACTACGAGGGATTGACGCAAACTGAGATCGCGCAGCGTCTGGGCATTCCGCTCGGTACTGTCAAGACGCGAATGTTCCATGGCCTTCGTGCGTTGCGGGGCCTTATCGAAAGCAGGCAGGACGGTGGGTAGGCCGACCGCCGAAGCACAGCCGCCGCACGTGGACGCGGCGGGATGGGTGCTGGGCGCTCTCGATCCGGCTGACGCCGCCGCCTTCGAGGCGCATCTGAAGAACTGTCAGCAGTGCCAGGACGAGGTGGCCGCGCTCGGTCCGACAGTCGCGCGGCTGGCGGGCGTCGCGCCCGACGCCGGATCGCCCGATCGACTGAGCCTGCGGACGGTGGCGGCCGTCCAACGTGCCGCCCGGGCGAGGAAGCGGCAACGCTGGACCACGGTCGCCCTGGCCGCGGCCGCTTGCATCGCCGCCGTGGCCGTCGGTGTAGCGCTTCTCATCGGCCGCGGCAATACCAGCAACATTCACTTCGCATTGGCCAGCCCTACCGGCGGTGCTGCCGCCGGTACCGCGAGCGCGCACGACACCGGTCATGGTTGGAGCATCCAGCTCTCCCTCCATGGGCTGGCTCCCCTGCAAGACCGCGCCTACTACGAATGCTGGTACGTCGACCCGGCCCGGGATCAGCCGGACCACCCATTTCGGGTCAGCGCGGGGACCTTTGACGCGTCGACGACCGGCCAGGCGGACTTGCAGATGTGGTCATGGGCGGATCCTCATCAGTTCCCGCTCATGCAGATCACCGTGCAGCCGGTCGACGGAAACCCGACCACGAGCGGCACCGTCGTCCTGACCGGTGCCGCGAAGGTAAAGTGACCAACAGTCGGGGATCGGCTGTGCAGGGGATCAGTCGTGATCTTGGACTTAATGCATTCTGGGGCGCATTAGTCAAAGATCATCCCAGCTTTGCTCGCGCGAAATTCAGGTGGCCGACGTGTCACCATGAGCCGGTGACGTTGTCGGCCTATGCGTCGTTTCTGATCTTCGCGATTGTGCTGATCCTGGCGCCGGGACCGGACTTTGCTGTTGTCACTAGGAACACGCTGGTCGGCGGACCGCGTCGCGGTGGGTGGACGGCGGTAGGTGTTGCTAGCGCTGCCGCGATTCAGGGCGTGGCTGCGGCTGCCGGCCTGGGCGCAGTGATCGCCGAAGCCCAGCCGGTATTCGAGGCGATCAAGTGGGCGGGCATCGTGTATTTGGCCTATCTCGCGGTCCAGGCGTTCAGGTCTGCGGTGGCTGGTCCAGTACGGTGCGCTGGACGCTCCGAACCAAGGCGACCGGCGTCCGGGGTTGGCGACAGGGCTTCCTGTGCAACATCACCAATCCGAAAGTCTTGGTGTTCTATCTGGCCGTGCTGCCACAGTTCCTCGGCGAGCACGCGCCACTGTGGGCGCTGATCGCACTCGCGCTGACTCATGCGGTGCTGTCCGTGGTCTATCTGATGGCGCTAGTACACGGCCTTCATGCCGCCCGACGGATCCTTGTCCGACGGCGGGTCCGGCGCGCTCTTGATGCGGTCACTGGCATCGCGCTGTTCGGCTTCGGCATGAGGCTCGCGACGGAGTGACGGCTGCTGCTCTCGCGAACGGCCGATTACGACCTGCGGGACGGCTTCCGGATCCGGTTGGCAGCGGAGGCGTCGGCGGAATTCGGACCGTTGAGCAGCGTCGTGGGGTCTTGCGGGGAGTAGACTCAGTAACACTAAGGGTATGTCGTACGACGGTGTCCATGCCGGCCTCGCCCCTGGCGATCAACAACTGGGCCGAGCGGCTCGGATCGGCGCACCTGATGGCCACCCTCAGCACCGTGATTCCCTTGCCCGCTGCACTCTCCGCACCGTCACTGTCACCCGATGGTGTGCGGCTGCGGCTACGTGCGAACCTCGGCAGCGGGTTCGTCGACGGCGGGTGGTGGCCGCGTTCGGATGACCTCAGCACGGAACTTCCTCCGCTGCTCATGGCGATGTGGTCGGCCGGCCATCAGGTGTACCGGGTGACCTACGACCTGGCGAGCTGGGATCGGCCGCCCCGCCGCATGACAGTGACCGGACATCTGGTGAAGGTCGACGGCTACCGCTCCGACGGGCCGACGCTGAGCTTGATCGACCTGTCCGGGTGGAGACGCATCGACCTGGTCGTGATTCCGCCGGCCACCGACGCTCTGGTAGCGCACCGTGCGCTAGACTCTTGCGGGACTCGACGGTGATCTGCACCGCGCCCAGGAGATTCTCCACCAGGCGGCCTTCGAGCGCCCGACCCGGATGAGCCGCGATGGCTGCCTCGAGCCGCCACCAATCGGCGACTGGGAGATCGACGGCGGACGCGTGCTCGCCTCCTGACAGCGCTAGCCTCGTCGGCATCGCTATCAATAGCGCTGCCGCGGGGCTAGCGTGGGTAATGGCCCACAGAACGCACCGCGTACCGGGGTAAGCCGGCGTTCTCCGGCCAGGAGGCGTCCGCGTCCTACTGCGGCGACAGCGGGGCCCGGACGTCGACCCCAAGCCCGTACCGAGTCAACCAGCGCGCTCCGACCCGACACGGTCGAAATTCGAAGCCGGTAACAGAGAGGCTGCCGGTGAGTTCGGCGGAGCGGCCTGACCGACCAACAGCTGGCCGCCAAGCGCCGACACAGGCGAGCTCAGGACGATATGTTTTGAAAGAAGGTTCCGTGCTAAATCCGTTGGCATACCGTGATCCCACCCAAGAGCGCAACGACCTACACAACACGAACATCGACGAGGCCGCCGCCGGCGATGACCAGTGCGGCACGACGCACCTGCAGGACGGTCGCGTATGTCTGCTCCCAGCGCTACACGCCGGCCCCTGCGCGTTTGAGTCAAGAGATCGACCGCCGAGCTAGCCGCCGGACCGGCGCATCCCCCCGCACGTCGGGCGCCGGCGTGACCTAGGCGTGGACGCTGGCTGTCCCGCGCGACTAGGCCGTTTGTCGCGTTCGAGGGGTCTGCCGGCCGCGTGGGGTACGCTTCGACCTACCGAGATGTTGGCATGCCGGCCCTCCGCCGGCTTCGTCTCCGGCGATCCAGGTGCACCCGCTATGCGGGTCCGGTACTTCGCCGACTTTGTTCGTGGACACGGACTTCACACGTTCTGCCTGTCCGGGGCGGCAGGCTCGCTCATCGGGCTGCGCAGCGTTGAGGATCGATTGTGACCGACTGAAAGGCATCGTTTTGACGACTCGTTACGGCTTCCTGAGCACCTATCCTCCGACGTTGTGTGGCCTGGCCACGTTCACCTCGGCGCTGCGCACCGAATTAGTGCCCGGCGGCGAATCTGGGCCTGTGGTTCGCGCGGTCGACGGGGCCGAGCAGCCCGGCAGCCAGGAGATCGCGGCGGATTTGGTCGCTGGCGATGAACTCAGCGTCTACCGAGCGGCCTCGGTCCTCAACGACTGCGACATCGCAATCATTCAGCACGAGTACGGAGTCTATGGAGGCCCGGACGGCGACGAGCTGCTGACGCTGTTCGACGCGCTAACCGTCCCAACCGTCGTCGTGCTGCATACGGTGCTGAGTCGCCCGACCGCCCACCAGCGCACCGTGCTGGAACGGGTTGCGGGCTTCGCCGACGCCGTGGTGACCATGACCGCGACGGCACGGGAACGGCTGGTTGACGGGTACACGGTCGACATGTCGAAGGTGAGCGTCATTCCGCACGGCGCTCCGGTCGGCCGGGTGAACCGTGCGCCGACGTTCCGCGGGGGACGCCCGTTGGTCCTCAGTTGGGGTCTTCTCGGACCCGGCAAGGGCATCGAGTGGGGCATCGAGGCGATGTCCCAGCTGGCCGGACTCGGTCCGACGCCGCGCTACCTGGTCGCTGGCCAAACGCACCCCAAAGTGTTGCGCCGCGAGGGAGAGTCTTATCGGAGCCGACTGCAAAAGAGCGTGATGGAGCTCGGGTTGGCAACGACCGTTACCTTCGACGGGCACTACCGGCACCGGGAGGCTCTCGCTGACTTGGTGGCGTCGGCCGATGTCGTCCTACTGCCCTATGACTCCACCGACCAAGTCACATCGGGAGTACTCGTCGAGGCAGTCGCGGCGGGGCGGCCGGTCATCGCCACCCGATTCCCGCACGCAGTCGAAATGCTCAAAGACGGACGAGGAATCCTGGTGCCGCACCAGGACCCAACCGCCATTGCCGACGCCCTGCGAACTTTGCTGACGCGCCCGACTACCGCGGCCGCTGGGCCCGATGGTTCGGCCACGGTACTCACGGAATTGTGGCCGGCCGTTGCGGCGCGTTACCGTCAGCTTGCCGACCAGTTGATCAGAGTGCGAGTGGCGGTGTGACGGCATCCGGGACGACGGCGGCACCGGTCTTCGACCACCTAATCCGGCTGACCGATGAGCGTGGGGTATTCGAGCACGCGCAGTATGACGAACCACGGCAGAAGTATGGCTACTGCGTTGACGATGTCGCCCGAGCACTGGTGGTGGTCTCTCGCGAAGTGAACCCGGGGACGGACGTGGCTGGGTTGGTCCCCGGTTACCTAGGGTTCACTCGATCGGCCCTCGATACGGCCGGCCGATGCCACAACCGAATGGGCTCCGACGGGAGCTGGCTGGATGCGCCGGGCCTGGGTGACTGGTGGGGTCGCGCGATCTGGGGGCTGGGTAGCTTGTCGGCGTCCTCGGCCGATCCCGAGTTGCGGGCGGCGGCCCTATCGGGTTTCCGTACGGCGGCCAGGCAGCGCTCGCCGCATACCCGTGCCCTCGCCTTCGCGGCGCTCGGCGCGGGAGAGATTCTGCTCGATCGGCCGGCTGAATGGCCGGCCCGCCGTTTGCTCGAGCGACGTGGTCGCGGCCATCGGCGTGGACCGTCCCGATCCCACCTGGCCCTGGCCGGAGGCTCGGCTCCGCTATAGCAATGGCTCGATCGCCGAGGCGCTGCTGATCGCCGGTCAGGCGTTACCCGATCCGGTAGTCGCGTCACGCGGCCTGCACCTGTTGGACTTCCTGCTCCGCACGGAGACCCGCGACGGACATCTCTCGGTCACCCCGGTGGGCGGCCGGGGCCGCTTCGACGTGACCCCAGCGTTCGACCAGCAGCCGATCGAGGTCGCCGCGCTCGCCGACGCGTGTGCCCGCGCGTTCGCAATGACCGCTGAGGATCGGTGGCGAAGCGGGGTGCGAATGGCCTGGGCGTGGTTCCTCGGCGACAACGACACCTCCATTCCAATGCTCGATCCGCAGACCGGAGCCGGCTTCGACGGTCTGCACCGGGCAGGCCGCAACCTCAATCAGGGCGCCGAGTCCACCCTGGCGGCGCTGTCGACCGCGCAACAAGCCCGACGACTCGGGCTGCTCGGTTGATAGCCCAGCGGCTCGTCGCCGCCGATCTGCGCGCCGATCCCGAGCGGGTGATCGCCCGGCTGTACCTGCCGGGCGAGGAGTCGCCCGACACCCAGTCACGGACTAGCCACGTCGTCGCGCGCGTGCTGGCGCTCCCCGAGGATCGCATCGAAATGCTCGCCGCCCGGCTAGTCGAGGAATTCGCTGACCGACACAACAACTACACCGATCAGCTCGACGAGCACGCCGCCATCATCGGCTCACACCTGCGACAGACGCCGGTTATGTCACGAGCGCGGAAGCATGTAATGGGTGCCAGCTTCACCGCCGAATATGCCGTCGAGGCTGCCGCGCTCTGCAATCCGAGCGCGGTGCTACATCCGGACCAGAGCGGCCTGGGCGCCGGCCAGGCTCGTCTCGCCCTCAGCCTGCGGGCCATCGGCGAAGGGCATGTCTCGTCTCTGGGCTTCGCTGCGGCCGTAATCGGGCCCGGGGCGACGTGGGCTTTCGAGCCGCGCGAGAGCCCAGCCGTCCCAGGAATTAGCATGCCGGCTCAGTGGGTGCGCGATCATCTACGGGCCGTGCTGGCTGACGAGGGGCAAGTCGACGAGCTCATGCACAACGTCCTGGCCGGCCTGCCCGAGGTGTTCACAGCATCGGAGGCGGAGCGAGTACTCACCGACGCGCACCCCGAGCTGCTCACCCGGCCCAGCGCCATGGCCAGCATCGAAGTGCTGCGTCGAGTGATGGCTTCGGCCTACGAGGTGAGCTTTCCGGCTGACCTCGGGTTGAGCCAGCAGGTGCTATTTCCGTCCACGATTGAGGAACGCAACGGTATCGAGGATGCGCGGTTCGTCCGCTTTCACGACGACGGCCAGGTCGACTACCGCGCCACATACACCGCGTACGACGGTCAGCAAATCGCGCCGCGGTTGCTGATCAGCCCGGATCTGCGGACGTTCCGCGCCCATCGCCTGGCCGGTCCGGCCGCTCGCAACAAAGGGATGGCCCTGTTCCCGCGCAGGATCGATGGCCGGCACTGGGCTCTGTGCCGATCCGACGGTGAGAACACCAGCGTGGCGACATCATTCGACGGTCGAATCTGGGGGCGGCCGACCCTCGTGCAGCGGCCGCAGGAGTCCTGGGAGGTGGTGCAGGTCGGCAACTGCGGTTCGCCGATCGAGACCGACCGGGGCTGGTTGGTGCTGACTCATGGGGTCGGCCCGATGCGAACGTATGCCGTCGGGGCGATCCTGCTCGACCTGAACGACCCGACCCGGGTTAGGTGTCGGCTGGCCGAGCCGCTACTCGAGGCCGGCGTATGCGAGCGTGACGGCTACGTTCCCAACGTCGTCTACTCGTGCGGCGGCGTGGTCCACGACGGCCGGCTGTGGTTGCCCTACGGCATCAGCGACAGCCGGATCGGTGTGGCGTGGGCATCGATCGACGAACTGCTCGACGCGATGATCCCCGAGGCTCCGTAGCGATCAGGTCGTCAGCAGCCGGGCGTAGACGCTCAGGTATTCCTCGACCATCCGGTCCACGCCGAACCGGGTCAGCGCCCGGGCCCGCACCGCGGCCCGATCCAACGCCGCCGCCTGGTCCACAGCCGCGACCGCCTGGGCGACGTCCGACACGAGGAATCCAGTTACCCCGCTATCTACAACCTCGGACATCGACCCGCGTCTGAACGCGACGACCGGCGTACCGCAGGCCATTGCCTCGACAACGGAAAGCCCGAACGGCTCGGCGAACGAGATCGGGTGCAGCAAGGCAGCGGCCGATCCCAAAACGTCGGCCCGATCAGCCGAGCCGACGGGGCCTAGATAGGTGACGCGATCGCCATCGATGTGCGGTTCCACCTGCTCGGCGAAGTAGCGACCGTCCTGAACAATGCCGCCAATGACCAGCCTTCGCCCGCTCGCCCTGGCGATGGCGATCGCCTCAGCTGTGCCTTTGTCCGGGTGGATTCGCCCGAAGCTCACCAGCCCGTCACCGGCGGTGGGCTGGAATGGCAGAACGGTGAAATCGATGCCGTGGTAAATCGTGGCCAGATACTCCAACTCGGGGGAGCGATCCGCCTCGGAGATTGCCACATACGACGAGCGGGCCCGGGCGTAGGCGGGCAGTATGCCGGCGCCGGAAAAGCCGTGGACTGTCGTCAGCATCGGCGCGTCACAAAGACCGGACAGCGCCAGCGGCAACCAGTCCATCTGGTTGTGCAGCAGATCAAAGTCCGTCGACGCGGTCAGCGCGGTGGCGACGTGCAGTGCCTCCCACACGCGCCCGTCCATGGAAGCGTCCTCGGCGTAGCCACCCGGGCTGATGCCGCGGAGAAGCGCATTTGTCTGCGAGTCCAGGGTCGCGAACAGCGTCACCTCGACGCCGCGCGCGACCAGGCCTTCGGTCAGCAGGCTGGTGACGAGCTCCCAAGGACCGTAATGCCGCGGCGGGGTTCGCCAAGCGATCGGCGCCAGCATGGCCACCTTCATCGAGAAGTACCCATGCGAGACCGGGGTGCGGCTGCGCTCGAGGCGCTGTTAATGACCTGCATATCGCCGACACTGTGCCGTTCCGCCACCTCTAGAAGCTCTTCCTCATCGAGTTCGGCACTTGCCGGGTCCACGTCCTCGGGTGCCCCGTCGGCTGAGATCCTCCTCGGATCAAGCCGCCGGTGCCAGCTCGTCTGACTCAGCGCTCGCCACGCGGTGTCAGACCAGCGGCTGCCCAACAACTACATAACACGGGGCGGACGTTTAGCTGGCGTCTCGCTACTGCCAAGAAGTTGCCGAACGTGCGGGTACTCCGCGGCCCCGGGCTGGCATGATGACCGATGTCGGTGCTTGAGCATGGAGTAGCAGAATGACGGACATGACGCCGGACGACGACGCACCCGCCGGCGGGAGCGGGGCCGAGCAGACGCAAGCCGCAGCCGAGGACGATGACCTGCAGGAAAGCCTGGCCGGGTTGTCACAGCTGACCATGAACACGCTCAGCCTGGAGGACATGCTCACCCATGTCGCGGACTTCGCGGTCCGGGCGATCCCTGGGGCCGACGGTGCCGGGCTGACGTTGTTGGAGGACGGCCGGTCGGACACCATCGTGGCCACTGCGGAGTTCGTCCGGCAGATCGACGCCGTCCAGTACGGGCTGGGCGAAGGTCCGTGCATCAGTGCTGCGGCCGAAAATCGGACGTTCCGATCGGGGTCCATCGGGGAGGAGAAAACTTGGCCCCGGTTCGGCCGGCGGGTGCTCCGGCTGGGCGTGCACAGTGTGCTGTCCCTTCCGCTGGCTACCCCGGCCGGGGTGTTGGGGGCGATGAATGTGTACGCCCACGAACGGGACGCGTTTACCGAACGGGCGGTGGAGCTCGGCGAACTATTCGCAGTGCCCGCCGCGGTGTCCGTCCAGAACGCTCAGGCGCTGGCTCAGGCCAAGCGGCTCACGGCCCAGCTTCAAGTCGCGCTCACCAATCGCGCGGTGATCGACCAAGCGCTGGGCATCATCATGAGCCGCACCGGCGCAACGGCAGAAGAGGCGTTCGACCGGCTGCGGATCATCAGCCAGAAGGAGAACCGTAAGCTGTCCGCGGTGGCCGATGCGACCGTCGCCGAAGCGGTTCGCCGGGCCCGGGCCAGGCACGCCGACGATTAGGCAACCACCCGGACGAAGCAGGCGGCTCTCCCCCACCGTCCGGGCTCAGGCCGAGCCGATAGTGCGGCGCGGCGTCGTTAGCCGGCACTAGCCGCGGGATGGTACGGGCACCGTTTACTCACCGCTTACTCCTTCTGCGGCATGGAAGGCCTCCAGTGCCTCGCCTGGGGTGTCGTAGTAGGCGCTGGGGCCGAGGGCTGCGCTGATGCCGTAGCGGTCGAGCTGCTTGCGTACCGGGCCGAGGACGGTGGTAACGACGAAGCGGACGTGCCGTTGGTGAACGTGTTCAATGACCCTGGTGAGGACGGCGGATGCGGTGTAGTCGACGTCTCCGATGGCCGCGCAGTCGAGAACGATCCATCGCAGCGGGCCGCCGTGCCCGACCAGGGCCGTGACGTCGTCGAGGAGCCTGGAAGCGTTCGCGTAGTAGAGGCTGGTGCCGAACCGGTAGACCACCAGCCCTTCCTCGGTCCGGGCGCCTGGCGCTACCGGGGCAGGCTGCCAGTGCCCGGCCGGTGACTTGACTAGCACGCCGTTACTTGGGTTGTAGCTGTGGCGCAGGTGGTCGATGATCGACGCGATGACGGCGAGCACGATGCCGTACTCGACTCCCAGCACCACCACCGCGGCCATCGTGATTAGGGCAACGGCGAACTCGTGGCGCCGGGCGGCCAGGATGTGCCGCATCCCGCTGACATCGATGAGCCCGATAGCAATGAGGAAGACCACCGCCGCCAGCGCGGCGTCCGGCAGGTAGGCAAGCGGCCCGGTGAGCAGCAAAAGGACAACGAGAACCACCGCGGCGGTGGTGAGCTGGGCCAGCTGGCTGCGGCCGCCCGCGCTGTCGACCATCTGCGCCTTGGTCGGGCTACCGTTGACGACGAACGTACCGGACAACGCGGCGACAGTATTGGCTGCGCCCAAGCCGACCAGGTCGGTGTCTTCGCTGAACGCCTCCTCGTACTTCACGGCGTAGGCACGCGAGGTGGCCGCGCTCTGGGCCAGGATGACCACGAACATCGACGCCGCGGCGCCGATCAGCATGGCGGCATCGTGCCAGCCCAGGGCCGGCAGCCCCAGGCTCGGAAGCCCGCGCGGGACCGGCCCGACTACGGCCACGCCGCGGCTGGCCAGATCCGCGGCCCGGCTCACGCCGATCGCGATGATCACCGCGATCAGCGGCCCCGGGATCCTGCGGGTGATCTTGCGAGCCGTAAGCACGACCAGGATGACCCCGACCGACACTGCCACCTCGGCCCGATCTATGTGCGGGAGCGCGCGCACTGTGTCCAGGAGCCTGGCCGGGGTCTGTTTGCCCGCCGCGGTTACCCCGAGCATGTCAGGGAGCTGGCCGGCAGCCACCTGGATGCCGACGCCAGTAAGGAACCCGACCAGCACGGTGCGGGAAAGGAAATTCGCCAGGAACCCTAACCTGGCCAGCCGGGCAAGCAGCAGCATCGCCCCGGCCAGTAGGGCCGCGAGCCCGGCCAGCCGGACGTATCGCTGCGACCCGGCCGCCGCAAGACCGGTAAGCGCGGCGGCGAGTATGACGGCGGTAGCGGAGTCCGCGGCCACCACGAGGTGGCGCGACGAACCGAGGACGGCGAACACGGCCATCGGCAGCAGCATCGTGTACAGGCCGGTCACCACCGGCATCCCCGCGATCTTCGCGTACCCGAGAACCTCGGGGATGCCCAGCGCGGCCAGCGTCATGCCGGCGAGCACATCCGCGGGTACCTGGGACCGGTCGATCGGCAGCAGCCCCCGCATCGCGGGCAGCGCCCGCAGCCATTCTCGCTGGCGCCCCCCACGCGAGCCCGGCAACGTCTCACCACCGACCGTTTCCCTGCGGTTTCGGATTCGTTCATCATCCCGCCCGCCTCCATGACCTTGGCACCCTGGGCGCCCACACCGCCGAAGGAGCTGCGGGAATTCTGAGCCTCCCCGACTTGGCGGACATGATGTGCCCGGCTTGATGGAGTCGTCTTCGGAGACTTCCGCTGCCCGTGAGCCTTGGAAGGGCTGCCATGACGAGGAGTTATCCGTCGGGATGGGGCGCTTGCCGGGTCCAAGTGCTGGCCAGGATCACCCTGCGCGTCAGTCGTGAGCCCCCGGGGAGCCGGCAATGGGTCGCGTGGCCCGACAACCGGGCCTGTCACAGCACTGACTGAATGGCAGCCGATCTGCCAGGCTGTGGTTGTATCGCGAGGCGGGAGGCGACCGTCATGGGCGAGGACGTCGACAGCCGGACCTTCACCCGACAGGACCGGCAGCAGTATCGCGCCAAGGTGAGGCGCTGCCTGGACGTATTCGCCCGGATGCTGGCCGAGGCCAGGTTTGATTTCGACCGCCCGCTGACCGGTCTGGAGATCGAGTTCAATCTCATCGATGCCGGGCAGGATCCGGCGATGCGCAACGCCGACGTGCTCGCCGCGGTCGCCAATGAGGACTTTCAGACCGAGCTCGGGCAGTTCAATATCGAGATCAACGTTCGTCCGCGCAGCCTGGTCGGCACGGCGGTGGCAGAATTGGAAGCAGAGTTGCGAGCGAGCCTCAACGATGCTGAGGAACGCTCACGCGCCATCGGAGCGCATATCGTCATGATCGGCATGCTGCCGACGCTCACCCCGGAACATCTCACGGGCGAATCGCTGAGCGCGAACCCGCGGTACAAGCTGATCAACGAACAGATCTTCGCGGCCCGGGGCGAGGACTTGCACATCGCAATCGACGGCGTAGAGCGGCTGGCTACACAGGCGGACACGATCGCGCCCGAAGCAGCGTGCACAAGCGTCCAATTTCACCTGCAGGTCAGCCCGCAGGACTACGCGCCGAACTGGAACGCGGCACAATGTCTGGCCGGCGTGCAGCTCGCCCTGGGCGCAAACTCGCCATTCTTGTTCGGCAAGGAACTCTGGCGGGAGACCCGCGTCGCCCTGTTCGAGCAGGCCACCGATACCCGGCCGGAGGAGCTGAAGGCCCAGGGCGTGCGCCCGCGAGTGTGGTTCGGCGAACGGTGGATCACATCTGTCTTCGATCAATTCGAAGAGAACGTCAGGTATTTCCCTGCGCTGCTGCCCGTGTGCGATGACGAGGATCCGGTCGAGGTGCTGGCCCGCGGCGATACCCCGCGCCTGGCTGAGCTGCGGATGCACAACGGCACCATCTACCGCTGGAACCGTCCGGTATACGACGTGTACCGGGGAAAGCCGCACCTCCGCGTCGAGAACCGCGTGCTGCCAGCCGGTCCGACCGTCGTCGACGTCCTCGCGAACGCAGCCTTCTACTACGGCCTATTGCGAACGCTCTGCGAGCAGGAACGACCGGTGTGGTCGCAGATGTCCTTCCGAACCGCCGAAGACAACTTCGACGCGGGCGCCCGGCACGGCATCCACGCACAGATCTACTGGCCCGGCACAGGTGAGGTGCCCGCCACCGAGCTGGTGCTACGACACCTCCTACCGTTAGCGCATCAGGGGCTTACCGCGTGGGGCGTCGACTCATCGGTCAGTGATCGGCTGCTGGGCGTCATCGAAAGGCGCTGCACCGCGCACGTCAACGGCGCCGAATGGCAGGCCCGCGCCTTCCACCAGATCGACGAGGACAAGCGCCCGCTGGATCGGCGCGACGCATTCCGGGAAATGCTGCGCCGCTACGTCGAACACATGCACACCAACGAGCCGGTGCACAATTGGCCGCTGACCTGACCGATGGACAGCTCACAGGCCTGGCGCCGGTCGGCGAGAAGCTGCTCTTACCCGGCATGCCAGTCTCGGGGCTGCCGCGGCAGACGACTGTGGCTACGGACGCTGCCATCGACGAGCAGGTGTAGTTTCAAAAGAGTTCAGGTCATGTCGCGCATCGGGTCCATGCCAGATGCCGGGCCGGGAGTTGTGCGTTCGCACCGGGGATACCGGGCCAGTCAGGTCAATCATGAATAAGCAGCTGCTCGCACCCACCCATCCCACGCATCTGGATCCGGCCGTCGAGCTCGAGCAGGCACAGGATGCAGCAAACGTGTGCTGCGACATGTGCCCGCATCCCCTTGATCAGCATGACGCCATCGCCCAGCGGTTCTGCACCGCGACCTCGGCGGGCGCCCTGAGCCGCGGTTGCATCTGTACGGGATCCTGAGCATCCGGCGACTCGGAGCGCGCGTTCGGTGCGACCTTGCGATGCTCGCACCGATAGCGCGGCGCACCTGCCGCGCGGCCGGGCACGAGTTCGTCGAGCACCCGCGGGTAGACCGCCCGGTCGGTGGTGACCTCGACCGGCGCGGGGCCACCGCAGCGACAGATATCGCGCCGCTGCCGGCCGGGGACTGACGACTCGAAAGCTCCTTCTTCAGCGCACGCTCAGCGGCGGCCCGGGAACGGCCGGTCTTGGCTACCAGCCGCGTGCGGCCGTCGTAGTCTCGGAGTCGTGCCCGGGCCTGGATATCGCCGCTCGACTGCTCGACGAAGCCGATCTTGCCGAATGTGCCCACCGGCAGTGGGGGTCGTCCCATGCGGCACCATGCATGATCTTAACGCCACACGACACTAGAGGCCCCGGATTGGCTCCCCCGGCGGGACTCGAACCTGCAACCTGCCGATTAACAGTCGGACGCTCTGCCAATTGAGCTACGGGGGACGGCGCCCGATGCGTGCGGGCGTGGCCGTGTCAGGGTATCTCATCGTCGTACCCGAGTCGGGCCCAGCTAGTGTCTCGGGTGAGCAGAGAATCCAGGCCGCAGGTGAAACGGAGGGAGTCGCACAGATGAAGCTGTCGTTCCTGGTCGGCGCCGCCATCGGCTACGTGCTCGGCGCTCGGGCGGGCCGAGAGCGGTACGAGTCGATCGTGCGATTCGGCCGGAGAGTGGCCGGCAGTCAGACGGTCCAGTCAACGGCCGGAGTGCTCCAGGCCCAGATCGACGACGTCCGTCACCGAGCCGCCGGCGCGGTGACCAGCAAGCTGCATCCTGCGCGCGGCCGCGCGTCGACGGTGACGGCGACCGGATCCGGCGAGCCGAACGGCTACCGCCCCTGATCGCTGGATCAGCGTTCACGCAGAGTACGCGGCCCGCAATCCGTTCACGCGTTCGGCGATGCCGGCGCGGGTCGCCGTCGTATCCCGGGTTCCCGGCTCCAGCCGCACCCACCAGGTCACGCCATCGCGGCCGGGAATGCGGCGCCCGACGAACCGCGCGGCGCCCCCGGGTACCGGGTGTACCTCGGAGCGAACGACACTCGACTCGACCCGTTTGCGCACGATCGGCGGAAGATCGCGCGGGTTGACGATCCGCGTCGAAACCGGCGGCCGGTCGACAAGGATCATGTCGTCGATCACGTCGGCCTCGGTGACGCTGAGCCAGCCCTCGTACCAGACCGCCTTGTCGACGTACTCCCAGCCGATGCGTCGCAGCCCGTCCGGGAACGGCCACCAGAGCCCCCGCGACGTCGCGACGACGACGCCGACCTCGACATCGGCGAACGAGACCACCCGCTCGTCTCGATCCAATTGCTGCAGGACGGACGCCGGCGGTTGCGGTCGCCGGCGCAGCCAGGGCACTACAGGCCGCCTATCGCGCGCTCGCGCAGCCGGATCCGGTGCATCTCCAACGCGACCAGTTCGCCCCACAGGCGGCTGTGCTCCTCGGCGTTCTCGATCGGGTTGATCCGCTGCACCCGGGACTTCAGCGCGGTGACCTGCCGGGCGACCACCATCTCCTGCAGCCGGGCGAGCAGCACGTCGGCGTAGTTCTCCGGTGTTCCGCTGATCGTGTGCAGCGGTTCCACGGCCAACGCGTGCACGAGCGATCGGGCCGCGTCGTCGGGCAATTGTCCGACGACGGCCTCGGCCCATCCTGGGCCGGTCACCGCGCTGGCCGTTCCGCCGGCGGCGGCGATCGCGGCGCGCACGGCCTGGTGCGCCGACACCACGAACGCTGACGGTTCGAGCGCGTCGAACGCCGGACCGGCCACCGCGGGCAGCTGCATCGCGACCTTGAGCACCTCCCGCTCCACCGAGACGACGGCCTCGTCGATCGGCGGCGTCGCCGGCCGGCGCGACGGCTCCTCCTGACGGCCACCGGAGCGCACGACGCCGCGGACTCGGGCGAGTACCCGGTCTGGATCGTCCACGCCGACCATCCGAGCCAGCAACTGCGCGTACTCGACTCGCAGCGAGTGATCCTTGATCCGGGCGACCAGCGGCACGCCCTGATCGAGGGCCGCGGCCCGTCCCTCGGCCGTGTCGAGATCGTGCCGGTCCACGACCGAGCTCAGCACGAAGCGCACGAGCGGCACCCGGCGAGCGACCAGATCGCGCACCGCCTCGTCGCCGGCCTTCTGCCGCAGTTCGCACGGGTCCAGCCCCGTCGGCTCGATCGCGACGAAGGTCTGGGCCATGAACTTCTGGTCGTCGGCGAACGCGCGCTCGGCCGCCTTCATCCCAGCTGCGTCGCCGTCGAACGTGAAGATGATCTCGCCGGAGAACGCATCCGAGTCCATGAGCAGCCGGCGTAGGAGGCCGACGTGCTCCCCGCCGAACGCCGTGCCGCAGGTGGCCACCGCGGTCGGCACCCCGGCGAGATGCGCGGCCATGACGTCCGTGTAGCCCTCGACGATCACGGCTCGGTGCTGCCGGGCGATCTCTCGCTTGGCCAGGTCCACGCCGTAGAGCAGCTGGCTCTTCTTGTAGATCGGCGTCTCGGGCGTGTTGAGGTACTTGGCCTCGACCGGGTCGTCGTCGAACAGCCGCCGGGCGCCGAAGCCGACCACGTCTCCGGCCAGGTCGCGGACCGGCCACAGCAGCCGTCGGTGGAAGCGGTCGATCAGCGATCCCCGAGATGACTGCCGGGCCAGTCCCGCGGCGACGAGCTCCGAAGAGGCGAAGCCACGGCCGAGCAGCGTTTTGGTCAGCGCGTCCCAGCCCGCAGGGGCGAACCCGCAGCCGAAAGTCGCGGCGGCGGCCTGGTCGAATCCTCGCTCCTCGAGGAAGGCTCGGGCGACCGCCCCGTCCGGTCCGGCCAGTTGCTCGGCGTAGAACGACGCCGCCGCGGCGTGGGCTTCGACCAGCCGGGACCGCTGGCCCGGCGCTCGGCTCGGCCCCGGTCCCTCGACGTAGTGCAGCTCGATTCCCGCCGCCGCCGCCAGCCGCTCCACCGCCTCGCCGAAGCTGACGTGCTCGATCCGCTCGACGAACCGGATGACGTCACCGCCCACGCCGCATCCGAAGCAGTGGAACAGGCCCCGCGCCGGCGAAACCGACAGAGAGGGCGACTTCTCCTCGTGGAACGGGCAGAGTCCCTTCAGGTTGCCGCCGCCGGCGTTGCGCAATGCGACGTGTTCACCGATGACATCGGCGATCGGCGACCGGTCGCGGACCGCGGCGACGTCCTCGTCCCGGATGCGACCCGCCACGAGAGGCGAGTCTAGGCACGAACGCCGACGCCCGGTCGGCCGCGTAGGGCGGCGAGCCAGGCCGTCGCAGCCGAATCGGTGAGTTGTGCGACCTGGTCCACCACCGCCCGGAGTCGCCCGGCGTCATCAGGCGCAGCCGCCCAGGCGGCGCGGGCCACGGAGCCTAACCCCGGAGGAGCGGACTCGAACAGCGCCGACGCCAACTCGTGCAGCGTTCGACGCTGGCCGGCCAGTCGCTCGTCGGTGCCCGGCCGGCGCATGACGTAGTGGGCGGCGAGCGCCTTCAGCAGGGCACACTCGGCAGCGACCGTCTCCGGAACGACCAGGTCGGCCGCGTAGCGACACAATGCCTCTCGCCCGAACCGCTCACGGGTGGCGCGGACCGCCGCGCCGACGAATCGGCCGGTTAGCTCGCTGGTCGCCCGCTTCGCGGCGGCCTGAGCCGCGAACGAGCCGTCGTATCCGGCCAGATCGGCAAGGGTCGGCAGGGCCAGCAGCCGGTCGAGGACCGGCTCGAGCTGGGCGGCGGGCACGTCCGTGTACAGCTCCCGGGCAACCCCGACCAGCTCGGTCCGGGCCGTGTCGCCGACCTCGGCGAGCCGGATGTGTCCGCCGTACACACCGTCCTCGACGTCGTGCACCGAGTAGGCCACGTCGTCCGCCCAGTCCATGACCTGAGCCTCGAGGCAGCGCCGACGGGCTGGCGCACCGGCCCGAAGCCAGTCGAACGCCGCCCGGTCGTCGGTGTAGACCCCGAACTTCCGGGAGCCGTCACGACGCGGCCACGGGTACTTCGTGGCTGCGTCCAAGGTGGCCCGAGTCAGGTTCAGTCCGACCGACGTGCCGTCGGATTCGATCACTTTCGCTTCCAGACGGGTCAGGATCCGCAGGGTCTGGGCGTTGGCCTCGAATCCGCCGATGTCGCGGGCCAGCTGGTCCAACGCGTCCTCGCCGTTGTGGCCGAACGGCGGGTGCCCGAGGTCATGGGCCAGACCGGCCGCGTCGACGACATCCGGGTCACAGCCGAGAGCCGCCCCCATCTCCCGGGCGATCTGGGCCACTTCGAGAGAGTGGGTGAGCCGGGTGCGGGGGAAATCGTCCTCGCCCGGGACGACGACCTGGGTCTTGTCCGCGAGCCGGCGGAACGCGTAGGAGTGCAGCACGCGCGCCCGATCCCGCTCGAACACGCTGCGGCTAAGCGTGGCCGCGCCGGCATCGGCCCGCTTGGCTGGCTCGATCGCGCGGCGAGCGCGCGCCGCCGCGTCGTACACCGGCTAGTCGCCCTCGGGGACCTGGTCGTCGACCCACTCGGCGAAGCGCAGCAACGTGTCGATCCAGACGCCCACTGTGTACTTCAGCTGGTTGCGGGTGACTCCGGCTTCGAAGTCGTAGCACTGCTCGGCGCAGATGCCCACCATGCCGTCGTCCGGCAGGACGGTATAGGCCTTCGGAAACAGCTTGGTGCGGTTCCAATCGTCGAGCATCAACGCGATGGACGGGCGGAGGTCGACGGCGAACCGCCGGTTGACGTACATCCGCGCCTGGACGACCTCATTGCGGTCCCCGTAGTGGAAGAAGTAGACGCTGCACTTCTCCCACCGGACGGTAAGGTCGCCATCGTCGTCGATCGTGTGCTTCAGCCCGTACTCGTCGAGGATCTGCTGCAGGACGGCTGTCGTCGGAGAGATCTCAGTGTTGCCGCGCGGCTCGCGACGGCGCTGCGTCAACGCCTCTTCGGGCGAGCGCGAGCGGCGACGGAACATCCCTCGAACCTACCTCGCAGCCGAATCCGGCTTTGGTCGGTACGGCGTTCCCATCCAGGTGTCGGACAGCGTGTACCCCTGAGGAAACGGATCGGCCGGATCGAGGCCGACCTGGGAGATGTCGGTCAGATACGCCTGGCCGGCAACGCTCGAGATCGCCGCCGGGATCGGCCCGACGGTTGTCAGCTCCTCGATCACCGCCTCGAACCGGCTGCCGATGATCGACTCGTGTACGAACGGCTCCCCCACCCCGATCTCCTTACGCGCGTGCATGACGGCGAGGCGAGCCGACGTGCCGGTGCCGCAGGGTGAGCGATCGATCCGACCGGGTGAGACGACCACGGCGTTGCGCGCGGTCAACCCGCCCCCGACCCGCTCGGCCGGCCGGGTGAACTCGGTGATCGTAATGCCCGCGAACTCTGGATGCTCCGGGTGCACAACCGGAAGCTGCGCGGCCGCCGCCTGCTTGACCTGCTGGCCGACGACACACAGATCCCGAGCCTCGTCGGGCGCAAGCCGGAAGCCCAGGCTCGGCCCGTCGACGAGCACGTAGGCCATGCCACCCCACGCGACGTCGACCGACAGGGTGCCGAGGTCTGGCACCTCCACCGGGGCGTCGAGGTGGTAGACGAAGGCGGGCTGGTTGCGAAACCGGACGCTCGTCACCTTCCCCTCGTGGCACGCGCAGGTCAGCCGGATCAGGCCAGCCGGCGATTCGAGGACGAGTTCGGTCATCGGCTCGACCATGGGCAGCAAGCCCGTTTCCAGCACGACCGTAGCCACGCAGATCGTGTTGCTGCCCGACATGACGGGGTACTCCGTCGACTCCATCACGACGTAGCCGAGCTGCGCTTCCGGATGGTTGGACGGCAACACGATATTGGCGCTGCGGATGACGTTGCCGCGGGGCTCCCTCAGCAGCAGCTGGCGGATGTCGTCGCGGCTTTCGGCCAGGTAGCGCATCTTGTCGAACATCGTGTGACCGGGAACATCGCCAACGCCGCCCACGACGACGTTGCCGACCTCCCCTTCCGCGTGCGCACCAACGACTGTCAATACCGTCGAGAACCGCACTCAGGTCCGCTCCCAGTCCGGTCTCATGCGGCGTCGGCCGGCGTGCTGGCCCGGCCCGCCTCGAGTCGAGCGACCGGAACCCGGAACGGTGAGCAGGACACGTAGTCCAGGCCGACCTCGTCGAAGAAGTGGACCGAGTCGGGGTCCCCGCCGTGCTCGCCGCACACGCCGAGCTTGAGGCCGGGTCGCTTGGCCCGCCCTCTCTCGGCGCCGACGCGGACGAGCTCGCCGACGCCTTCGGGATCGATCGTCTCGAACGGCGAGATGCCGAAGATGCCTTTCTCCAGATAGGCCGAGAAGAACGCCGCCTCGACGTCGTCGCGGGAGAAACCCCAGGTCGTCTGGGTGAGGTCGTTGGTGCCGAAGGAGAAGAACTCGGCGGACTCGGCGATCTGACCGGCGGTCAGAGCCGCCCGCGGAAGCTCGATCATCGTTCCGACCAGGAACTCCAGATGCACGCCGGTCTCGGCGCGAACGTCCCGCGCGACCTGAATGATGTCCTGCTTGACCGTCTCGAATTCCTGGACGTTGGCGACCAGCGGAACCATGATCTCCACCCGCGGCACGCCGCCGACCAGGATGCGCTCGGCGGCCGCTTGCAGGATCGCCCGCGCCTGCATGGCGAACAGTCCGGGAATCACCACCCCGAGCCGGACCCCGCGCAGCCCGAGCATCGGGTTCTGCTCGTGCAGCCTGTGCACGGCCTGCAGCAGGCGCAGGTCGTTCTCCCGCGCGTCACCGCGAGCCTCCGCCACCGCCACCCGCACCGACAGCTCGGTGATGTCGGGCAGGAACTCGTGCAGCGGCGGGTCGAGAAGCCGGATCGTGACCGGCAGTCCGTCCATCGCCTCGAGGATGCCGACGAAGTCCTCCCGCTGCAGCGGAAGCAGCTCCGCCAGCTGGCGGTCGCGCTCCTCGTCGGTGTCGGCGAGGATCAGGGCCTCGACCAGCGCGCGCCGATCACCCAGGAACATGTGCTCGGTCCGGCACAGCCCGATGCCCTCGGCGCCGAACCGCCGGGCCCGTTCCGCGTCCTCGGCGGTGTCGACGTTGGCCCGCACCGCCATCCGCCGCATGCCGTCGGCGTGCCGCATGAGCCGGTGAACCGCCGCGACCAGGTCGCCAGTGTCCGGCGAATCCGGGTCGAGCTCGCCCTCGAAGTACTGCACCACCGGCGGTTCGACGACCGGGACCTCGCCGAGGAACACCTCACCGGACGTGCCGTCGATCGAGATGACGTCGCCCTCGTGGACCTCGATGCCACCCTTGACCCGGAATCGCCGGTCCTTGGTGGACACGTCGAGCATTTCGGCCCCGCAGACACAGGTCTTGCCCATGCCGCGGGCCACCACCGCCGCGTGGCTGGTCTTGCCGCCGCGACTGGTCAGGATGCCCTGGGCCGCGACCATGCCGCCCAGATCGTCCGGGTTGGTCTCCCGGCGGACCAGGATCACCTTCTCCCCCGACCGCGACCACTTGATCGCGGTATAGGAGTCGAACACCACCCGACCGACAGCCGCGCCCGGTGAGGCGTTCATCCCCTGCGCGATCTTCTTGCGGCCCACCGTGTCGTCGAACCGCGGGAACATCAATTGGGCCAGCTGGGCCCCGGTTACGCGTTGCAGGGCCTCGTCCAGGTCGATCAGGCCCTGGTCGACGAGTTGGGTCGCGATCCGGAATGCCGCCGCCGCGGTCCGTTTGCCGACTCGGGTCTGCAGCATCCACAGCTTGCCGCGTTCGATGGTGAACTCGATGTCGCACAGGTCGCGGTAGTGCTCCTCGAGGGTGCGCATGATCTCCAGCAGCTCGGTCGTAGGAGCGCTTGTCGATCTGCTCCAGGTCAGCCAGCGGCACCGTGTTACGGATCCCGGCCACCACGTCCTCACCCTGCGCGTTTTGCAGGTAGTCACCGTAGATGCCCTGCGCGCCGGACGCCGGATCCCGGGTGAAGGCCACCCCGGTACCCGAATCCATCCCCAGATTCCCGAACACCATCGCCACGATGTTCACCGCCGTGCCCAGCTCGCGCCGGGATCCGTTCCTGCCGCCGGTAGATCACCGCCCGCTCGGTGTTCCACGAGTCGAACACCGCCCGCACCGCCAGCTCCAGCTGCTCGCGCGGCTCCTGCGGGAACTCGCGGCCGGCCTGCTCGACCACCACCTGCTTGAACGTCTCGACGAGCGTGCGCAGGTCGGCGGCGTCCAGATCGAGATCGTTCTTCGTGCCCTTGACCTGTTTGGCGGAGTCCAGCGCGTCCTCGAAGTGCTCGCCCTTGATACCGAGCACCGTCTTGCCGAACATCTGGATCAGCCGCCGGTAGGAGTCGAACGCGAAGCGTTCGTTGCCGGCCTGCGCGGCCAGGCCGCGTACCGACTGGTCGTTCAATCCGATGTTGAGGACGGTCTCCATCATCCCGGGCATGGAGAACTTCGCCCCCGACCGCACCGACACCAGCAGCGGATCTTCGGGATTGCCGAGCCGCTTACCCATCGACTGTTCCAGAGCGGCGAGATGCTCACCCACCTCGTCGGCGAGTTCGGCTGGCTCCCGGCCGGTCGTCAAATACACCCGACACGCATCAGTGCTGATCGTGAAACCCGGCGGCACCGGCAACTTCAGATTCGTCATCTCGGCCAGGTTCGCGCCCTTACCGCCCAGCAGATCCTTCAGATCCCTGTTGCCTTCGGCGAAGTCGTAGACGTACTTGGGCATAGCGATCTCACCATCTCGATCGGTCGCGGGGGTTACCTGACGTTAAGTCCCGGGATCGCTTTCGGCATAGGACACCGGTCATAGTCGGCTGGCCATTAGCCGCCGGAATCGGCCAGTTCCGCGTCGGCCGGCACCGCTCGAAGCCGTCGATCGGCCAGCCAACCATCGGGCAGCGCAACCGGCCGGGCCGGCGTGGTCCGACCGCGGGGCTGGCCGAGCACGTCGTTGGGAAACGCCTGGTCGAGATCCAGGCCGACGAGCAGGCGGTCGAGTTGTTCGAGTGTCGACACGCAGCCGAGCGCCGCCCGCGTCGGGGTGCCGACCACGTACCCCTTCAAGTACCACGCGACGTGCTTGCGGAACTCCGGCAGTCCGTGCTCCACGCCGAGCCACTCCGCGAGGAGTTCCGCGTGCCGGCGCATGGCGCAGGTCACCTCACGCAGATCCGGTCGCCATCGCTCGGCGCGGCCGGTGAATGCGGCCGCGAGATCGGCGAACAGCCAGGGTCGCCCCAGACAGCCGCGACCGACGACCACGCCCGCACATCCGGTTTGCGCGACCATGCGCAGCGCGTCCTCGGCCTCCCAGATGTCGCCGTTGCCGAGCACGGGCACCTCCAGCGCCGCGGCCAACTCGCCGATCGGCTCCCACCGGGCCTGGCCTCCGTAGAAGTCCATCGCCGTGCGTCCGTGCAGGGCCACGTAGGCCACGCCAGCGTCCTGGGCCCGCAGGCCGGCCTCCCGGTAGGTCAGATGGTCCACGTCGATGCCGAGCCGCATCTTGATGGTGATCGGCAGCGCCCCGGCGGCGGCGCGCAACTGCCGCGGTGACGATGTCGCTGAACAGGTCGATACGCCACGGCAACGCCGCCCCGCCACCCTTGCGGGTGACCTTCGGTACCGGGCAGCCGAAATTGAGGTCGACGTGGTCGGCCAGATCTTCCTCGAGGATCATCCGCACCGCCGCGCCGACGACCGCGGGATCGACGCCGTAGAGCTGGAGGCTGCGCGGCCGCTCGTCCGCCGCGAACCGGATCAGCCGAAGCGTCTTGGGATGGCGCTCGACGAGCGCGCGCGACGTGATCATCTCGCTGACGAACAGCCCGGGACCGTAGGCCCGGCACAGCCGACGAAAGGCGGTGTTCGTTATGCCGGCCATCGGCGCCAACACGACCGGTACCGGAGCGACCACCCGCTCCGACAGTCGGAGCGGTGCGGTCACCGGGTGGCGGTCGCCGATGCCGGTCGGCGCGTCAACAACCAGCGAGCCGGGCGGCAAGGTAGGACTCGACCTGGTCGAGGCCGACGCGGTCCTGGGCCATGGTGTCGCGGTCCCGGACCGTCACGGCGTGGTCGTCGAGGGTGTCGAAATCGACGGTGACGCAGTATGGCGTGCCGATCTCGTCCTGGCGCCGGTAGCGGCGCCCGATCGCCTGGGCGTCGTCGAACTCCACATTCCAGGAGCGCCGCAGCATCGCGGCGAGGTCGCGCGCCTTTGGCGAGAGATCGCCGTGTCGCGACAGCGGCAGTACCGCGACCTTGACTGGCGCCAGTCGTTTGTCCAGTCGCAGCACGGTGCGCTTCTCCAGTTTCCCTTTCGCGTCCGGCGCCTGGTCTTCGCTATAGGCGTCGAGCAGGAAGGTCAGCACCGCCCGGGTGAGGCCGGCGGCCGGTTCGATCACGTACGGCGTCCACCGTTCGTTGCGCTCCTGATCGAAATAGGTGAGATCGACGCCGGAGTGTTTGGCATGCGTCTTCAGGTCGAAGTCCGTCCGGTTCGCAATGCCCTCGAGTTCGGCGAATTCGGTGCCGCCAAAGCGAAATCGGTACTCGATATCGACCGTTCGTGTCGAATAGTGCGAGAGCTTGTCCTTCGGGTGCTCGTAGAGCCGCAGGTTGTCCGGATCGACGCCGAGGTCGACCCACCAGTTCCATCGCTCTTGCAACCAGTAGTCGTGCCATTCCGCGTCGGTGCCCGGCTCGACGAAAAACTCCATCTCCATCTGCTCGAATTCTCTGGTTCGGAAGATGAAGTTCCCCGGAGTGATCTCGTTGCGGAAGCTCTTGCCGGTCTGCGCGATCCCGAACGGCGGCTTCTTCCGCGCCGTGGTCATGACGTTGAGAAAGTTGATGAATATGCCCTGCGCCGTCTCCGGTCGTAGGTAGTACAGACTCTCGTCGCTCTCGACCGCGCCGAGAAACGTCTTGAGCATCATGTTGAACTCGCGGGGCGGCGTGAATCGACCCTTCGTGCCGCAGTTCGGACAGTTGATGTCGGCCAGGCCGTGGTCGGGCAGGTGCCCGTGCTTGGCCTCGTAGGCCTCCTCAAGGTGATCCGCCCGGAACCGATGGTGGCAGTGGAGGCACTCGGCCAGCGGGTCGTGAAACGCCTCGACATGCCCCGACGCCCGCCAGACCTCGGTGGCGAGGATCACCGCGGAATCAAGTCCGACGATATCGTCGCGACTGGTCACCATGGCCCGCCACCACGATCGCCGGATGTTCTCCTTCAGCTCGACGCCCAGCGGGCCGTAGTCCCAGGCCGACCGGGTCCCGCCGTAGATCTCGCTGGACGGGTAGACGAAGCCGCGACGTTTCGCGAGATTCACGACGGTGTCGTTGCGGTCGGCAGGCACTTAGCCAGAGTACCGGGACGCCGAACGCGCTCCCGTCCTTACCGATGATCTTGGAGTTGCGTTCAGGTGACCGGGCCGGCGCCGCCAAAACGCCGGTCCCGCTGCGCATAGGACAGACAGGCCCGCCACAGGTTGCGGCGATCGAATTCGGGCCAGGGCGTGTCGTCGAAGACCAGCTCGGCGTAGGCCGACTGCCAGAGCAGGAAGTTCGACGTCCGCTTCTCGCCCGAGCTGCGGATGAACAGATCCACATCGGGCAGACCCGGCTCGTCGAGGTGCGCGTCGATCGTGCGCTCGTCGATCTTCGCCGGATTGATCGTTCCGGCTGCGACCTCGCGGGCGATGGCCCGCATGGCGTCGACGAGTTCGGCCCGGCCACCGTAGTTGACGCAGAACTGGAGCGTCAGCCGGTCGTTGTCCCGGGTGTAGGCCTCGGCGTCCTCCAGCTGATCGATCACCGAGCGCCACAGGCGCGGCCGCCGCCCGGCCCATCGGATTCGGACGCCGAGCGCCCCGAGCTCGTCCCGCCGGCGCCGGATCACCTCCTTGTTGAAGCCCATGAGAAAGCGCACTTCCTCCGGCGTCCGGCGCCAGTTCTCGGTCGAGAACGCGTACGCCGACACCGTGGAGACGCCGATCTCGATGGCGCCGTGCAGCACGTCGAGCAGGGCCGCCTCGCCGGCTCGATGGCCCTCCGTTCGAGGCAGCCCGCGCTGCCGGGCCCAGCGCCCGTTGCCGTCCATGACGAGGGCGACATGGCGCGGCAGGAACTCGGCCGGGATGATCGGCGGGCGCTCGCCGGACGGGTGGGGCGGTGGATCCGGCCACCGCGCGGCGTCGCCCCGGCGGCCGGGCGCGGTCGTAGACGAACTCACCGCGCCACGGTATCCCGCCGTTGGCTCGCGTCTGAGCGGATCAGCGGTCGACCAGCGGCAGCGACCGCAGCCCGCGCTCGAGATGCCATTGGAGGTGAGCGGCGATCAGCCCGCTGGCCTCACGGCGCACGCTGCCCGGGCTGACATCAGCTCGCGGCCAATCACCGCCGAGCAGCGCCACCATCAGGTCGATGGTTCCGGCCTGCGGGCGCGGCGACCCGGGTGGGCGGCAAGTCTCGCAGACGGAGCCACCCGCGGCGACATTGAAGGCCACGTGCGGGCCCGGCGCTGAGCAGCTGGCGCATTCGCGCAATGCCGGTTCCCAGCCGGCACCGGACATGGCCCGGATGAAGAACGCGTCGAGGACGAGCGAGGGATCGTGCGCGCGCTCGGTGAGCGCCCGCAGTGCCCCGACGAGGAGGAGGTACAACCGCAGCGCCGGTTCACCCTCCTCGGTGAGGCGCTCCGCCGTCTCGCAGATCGCGGACAGGGACGTCCACCGGGCGTAGTCCCCGGCTAGCTGGGCCCCGAACGCGTCCAGCGACTCGGTCTGGATGACGGTGTCCAGCTTGCGGCGAGCGGGGGCGTCGCCGGCCCCCTGCGGATTGCGGGTAAGCAGCTGCACGTCGACGTGGCTGCCCGGCTCCAGCCGGGCGCCGAACTTCGACGTCGTACGGCGTACCCCCCGGCCGACCGCGCGTACCCGACCGTGCCGACGCGTGAGCAGGCTGACGATCCGGTCGGCCTCGCCGAGCTTGTGCACCCGCAGCACGACCGCCTCGTCCCGATACAGCGGCACGAACCGATGGTCTCAGACCGGACCGACAGGCACCGGGTGCGACGCTCGCGGCTGGCGGGCCAACCGCCGGAACAGCACGAGGGCGATCACCCCGAGGGCGAGTCCGCACCCGACCGTTACGAGGAAGGCCGGCCGCGCACCGTGCGCGTCCGCGATGCGACCGACCGACGCGGACGCGATCCCGTAGCCGACCGCGAGGCCGGTGGAGAACCAGCCCATGCTTTCGGTCAGCGCGGCCGCGGGAGCGACCTCCTGGATCAGGGTGAACGCGGTGATGAGCGTGGGCGCGATCCCCAATCCGACCACGAAGATAATCACAGTGAGGACGGGGACGTTGACGGCGAGCAGGAACAGCCACGGGAGCAGGCCGAAGATCAATGCCTGGAGGCGGAACCGCTCCAGCACGGGAGCAGGCCACCGTCGCGAGCCGTAGTAGAAGCCGCTGGCCGCGCTGCCAGCGGCGAACGCCGCCAGCACCAGACCGCTCCACGCGGTGACTCCGCGCTGCCCGCAGAAGGCCACCACGGTCACCTCGGCGCTTGCGAACACGCCACCCATGGCCGCTCCAGCGGCCGTGAGAAGCGTCATGCCGGGGTAACGCAATGCGCTGGGGTGACGGGGCGCGCCGGCTGGATGGGCGGGGGGCTCAGTCGACCGCTGCTGCCACAGCCAGGTGGCTCCGGCCCCGACCAGCGCGCCCGCGACGACCAGGACGCCGATCGGGTCGATCTGGGTGGCGACGAGGATGGCGATCAGCGGTCCGACCATGAAGATCACCTCGTCCAGGATGGACTCAACCGAGTACCCCGTACTCAGCTCCGGTCGTCCAGCGAGGACGAACGACCAGCGGGCCCGGGTCAGCGACCCGACGGCGAGGTAGCAGAAACCCAGCACCGCAGCCGGGACCAGCAAGACGGCATCCGGGGCGTCGGCTCCGACGAGCAGGCCGAGGGTGATCGCCGCGGCGATGTGCCCGGCTGACGCCGGGATCAAGACCCGATGCTGCCCGTACCGATCCACGAGCCGCCCCAGCACCGGCATGCCGACACCGTTGGCCACGACGTACGTACCTGCGAGGACCCCGGCAAAGGAGTAGTGCCCGGTCCGGATCGAGATGAGCAGTACCAGGCCGATGGGATAGATCGCGATCGGCATGCGCATGACGAAGCCGGCGGCGGAAAAGGCCACAGTGCCGGGAGTGCGGAATGCAGCGCGGTAGGTGGCGAGCACTGGTGCCTTCTAGTGACTAGAGTCCGAGCCGCCTGAGCTTGCGTGGGTCACGCTGCCAGTCGGATTCGACCGCAACGTGCAGGTCGAGGTATACCCGAGTGCCGAGCAGTGGTTCGATCTGGCGCCGGGCGGCGGAACCGATGGCCTTCAGCCTCGACCCCCCGGAGCCGATCATGATGCCTTTCTGGCTGGTTCGTTCCAGATGAATGGTGGCGAACACTTCGGTGAGATCGGGCTGCCCCTCTCTCGAGCGCATTTCCTCGACGGTCACCGCGATGGAATGCGGGAGCTCGTCGCGGACGCCTTCGAGCGCTGCCTCCCGGATGAGTTCGGCCACTCGAATCTCGACCGGTTCGTCGGTGCGCAGCTCGGTTGGGTAGAGGGCGGGGCCGACGGGGAGACGCGCGACGAGCAGATCGGCGAGCAGGGCCACCTGGTCGCCCGTGACCGCCGAGACCGGAACGATGACGGCGAATTCGCCGAGCCCGCTGACCGCCATCAGCTGGGCGGCCACCTGGGCGGGGCCCACCGCATCGGTCTTCGTCACGATGGCGACGACGGGCGAAGCCACCGACGCGAGCTCGGCCGCGATGTAGCGGTCACCGGGACCGACGCGCTGGTCGGCCGGCACGCAGAACCCGATAACGTCGACGTCGCTCAGGCTCGCGCGCACCACGTCGTTGAGCCGTTCCCCGAGCAGGGTGCGTGGTCGGTGCAGTCCCGGCGTGTCGACGATGACGAGCTGGGCGTCGGCCCGGCTGACGATCCCCCGGACGGCACGCCGCGTCGTTTGCGGTTTGTCACTGATGATCGCGACTTTGGTGCCGACCAGCGCGTTCGTCAGGGTGGACTTGCCGGCGTTCGGCCGGCCCACGAAGCAGCAGAATCCCGAGCGGAACTCGGCCGTCGGCGTGGGCTCGATCGTCACCTCGAAATTCTCCCATTCGCACCCAGCGCGTTTCTGACGTCGCCCCCTGCCACCCTCGACGGCGCCGCAGTGTCAGCGCGCCAGGTCCAGGAGGTCCCCGACGACCTCGTCGAACGCCGCGACGGCCAGGGACAGGTGGCCCTGGCCGGTGAGCAGGTGAGGCCGCGCCGCGGGCACGTTCGCCGCCAGCCACTCGCCGTGCGCGAACGGCACCATGCGATCCTCATCGCCCTGCCAGATCGCAACCGGGCGGTGAAGCGCTGCGAGCTCGAATCCCCAGGGCTGGACGAAGGCCAGGTCGTCGTCCCGCCAGCCATCGATGCCCGCGCTCACCGACTTGCGCAGCGCCGCGGCCGCCCATTCGGCGTACGAGCCGGAAAGCGAGGCCACGTCGACGTCGGACACCAGATCGCCCAGCGCGTCGGCCACGTGATCGGCGCTCACGTGCGCGAGGTGCGGAGCGGCGCCGGCCAGATAGGCCGAGAGTGCGTCGACGCCAGCTACAGCGGCACCGAACTCCTCGACGTTCTCCGGGGCCATGCCCGCCATCCAGTCGATTCCGGGCGCGGGGTAGGGCGCCACGCCGGCGATCGTCGCGGCGCCGAGGCAACGCTCGGAGAGGAGCGTCGCGCAGGCGAGCGCATGCGGACCGCCACCCGACCACCCGATCGTGACGAACCGATCGGCCTGGAGCACGTCGAGAATCGCTTCGACGTCCGCCGCCGCGTCGGCGATGCACCGGCCCGGCTGCGGGTCAGACGTGGCATAGCCCGGTCGGGAGTAGGTGATCACCCGGATGGGGTGGCGAGCTATGGCATCGACGGCCGGCGGAAAGGGCACGGCCGCGGTCGGCGTGCCACCGTGGAACACCACCGGCATCCCGTCCACCGGCCCGACGCTCAGCACCTCCAGGTGCCGATCTCGATCGGCCGCAATTCGTAACCAGGTCGGTTCCATCGACCGGATCCTGCCACGCCAACCAGACCCCCGCCGGGGCGGCGAGGACCGATCGGTCAGCGCAGCGTGCCGTCCGGGCCGGCGTGGTAGGCGATAGCGTCCGGCGTCACATCGTGCAGCGCCCGGAGCCCCGGCCCGGCATCGGGTTCGTCACCGACCACGACGGCTGCCTCCAGCGAACCGGCGCCGGAGGACACCGCCATCGCTACAGCCAGCTGCAGGGCGGTGAGTTGCAGGGACGCCAAGCCGACGTCCACGGCAACGTAGGTGCGCCCGTCCGCGTCCCGCACGGCCGCGCCCTGGGCCGTGCCGGCGCGAGCTCGGGCGGACCGGGCCAGCGTGACGAGCTTGCTGTCCTCGAGCGACAGGGCAGGTGTCACGCTCATTGGCCTACCTTGCATCCCGGACCGGCACGCGTTTCTCGGCGCCTGTGATGCTCGCTCGGTCATGCGCTGTCCACCTGGGCCTCGGCCCGGGCGAGGGCATCCTCCCTCGACAGTCGCCGCACGAGGACGGTGTCGATCCGGTGCCGCCGACCCCCGGCACCCTCGGCGACCAGCTCCAGCCCGTTGACCTCAGCCGTCGAACCGGGAATCGGCACCCGACCGAGACGCTCGGCGAGCAAGCCGCCGACCGTCTCGACGTCGTCCCGCTCGGGCAGCTCCAGCTCGAACAGGTGGGCCAGATCCTCGACCGAGAGGCGAGCCGTGACCCGCGCGGTGTTCTCGTCCAGGCGCTCGATGGGCGGGCTCTCGTTGTCGTACTCGTCGGCGATCTCACCCACGATCTCTTCGAGGATGTCCTCGATCGTCACCAGCCCCGCCGTACCGCCGTACTCGTCGATGACGATCGTGATATGGGTGCGGCGGCGTTGCATCTCGCGCATGAGCTCGTCGACCGGCTTGGACTCCGGCACGAGAATCGGCTGGCGCATCACCTCGTCGACCTGTGTCGTCCGAGCGTGCTCGGGGTCCTGGCCCCGCCGGGCCAGATCCTTCAGGTAGACGACGCCGATGATGTCGTCGACGTTCTCGCCGATGACCGGGATCCGGGAGAACCCGCTGCGTAGCGCCAGCGCCATGGCCTGGGGCACCGTCTTGGTGTGCTCGATCCAGACGATCTCGGTCCGCGGCACCATGACCTCGCGCGCGATCGTGTCGCCCAGCTCGAACACCGACTGGATCATCTCGCGTTCGTCGTGCTCGACGACGCCGCGCCGCTCGGCCAGATCGACGAACTCGCGCAACTCGGCCTCGGACGAGAACGAGAACGGTCCGTCGCGGAAACCCCGTCCAGGGGTCACCGCATTGCCGAACAGGATCAGCAACGACGCGAGCGGGCCGAAGACCCGGCCGAGCGCGTGGACCGGCGCGGCCAGCAAGAGCGCCACCCGATAGGGGTGCTGGCGACCCAGCGTCCGCGGCCCGACACCCACGAACACATAGCTGACGACCACCATGGCGCCGATCGTGAGCAGTACGACGGGCCAGTCGGGCCCGAACACCGACCGCACGACGAGCGTGACAAGGACGATCGAGGTCACCTCGCACGTCATTCGCAGGAGCAGCAGCAGGTTGGTGTAGCGCGCGCGATCGATCACCAGCACGCTCAGCGTGCGGGCGCCACGGCGCCCTTCGCGCACCAGTTCGTCGATATGGGCGACGGAGACACGCGCCAGCGCCGAGTCGACGCAAGCCAGCACTCCGCCGATCGGAACCAGCAGGATCGCGATCACGAGCAGAGCGATGTCGGCCGTCTTCACGGGCTACTCCCGTGGCGAGGTTGGTCAGGATCAGCCACGGCGCTCACCGGTGTGGGCGCCGGTCGCGGTGTCACGCAGTTCCCCTCGGGTGCCGGCGCGCGGCGCGCGGATCGGGCCGCGGCCGGACCGCTCGGCCCAGTCACCGACCAGCCGCGCCTGCAGTCCGAACATCTCGCGTTCCTCATCCGGCTCGCCGTGGTCGTAGCCGAGCAGGTGCAGGATGCCGTGGGTGCAGAGCAGCTGCAGTTCCGCCTCGGTCGAGTGCCCGGCGTGGCGGGCCTGCTCGGCCGCTACCTCCGGGCACAGCACGACGTCACCGAGCAGCGCGCCGACGCCGTTGGCGTCCGGCCGCGGCGGACCGCTGGACTCGGCATGCTCGGACGACAGGTCCTCGGCGTCCATCGGGAACGCCATCACGTCGGTCGGTCCCTCGACGTCCATCCACTGCCGATGCAGCGCCGCCATCGCCTCCACGTCGAGCAGCACGATCGAGAGCTCAGCCATCGGGTTCACCGACAGCGAGTCGAGGACGTACCGGCCGAGCTCGACCAGCGCCACCTCGTCGACGGGTAGGCCCGACTCATTGTTGATCTCGATGCTCATCTCGGCCTCAGCGGCGGGGCGCGGCTCGATGCGGCGGCGGGCTCTGCCGGCTGGCGCCGTCCCGTTCGTCCCACCGGGCATACGCATCCACGATCTCACCAACCAGCCGATGGCGCACGACATCCGTGCTCGTGAGATACGCGAAGTGGACGTCGTCGATGTCAGTGAGGATGTCGCGTACGACCTTCAGCCCGCTGCGTGTGTCGCCGGGCAGGTCGATCTGGGTAATGTCCCCGGTGACCACGACCTTCGAACCGAAGCCGAGTCGCGTCAGGAACATCTTCATCTGCTCGGACGTGGTGTTCTGCGCCTCGTCCAGAATGATGAACGCGTCGTTGAGCGTGCGCCCGCGCATGTAGGCGAGCGGCGCCACCTCGATGGTCCCGGCCTGGGTCAGGCGGGGAATCGATTCCGGGTCGAGCATGTCGTGCAGGGCGTCGAGCAGCGGCCGCAAGTACGGGTCGATCTTGTCGTACAGCGTGCCCGGCAGGAAGCCCAGCCGCTCGCCGGCTTCGACGGCCGGGCGGGTGAGGATGATGCGGGTCACCTGCTTGGCCTGCAGCGCCTGGACGGCCTTGGCGACGGCAAGATAGGTCTTCCCGGTGCCGGCCGGTCCGATGCCGAACACCACCGTGTGCCGGTCGATCGCGTCGACGTAGTGCTTCTGGTTGAGCGTCTTCGGGCGGATGTTCTTGCCCCGCCGGGACAGGATGTTGAGGCTCAGGACCTCGGCCGGGCGTTCACCCGAGTCGGCGGTGAGGATGCCGAGAGCCCGGCCGACTGCGTCCGGGGTCAGATTCTGGCCGGCGCGGATGAGTTCCAGCAGCTCTTCGAACAGCCGCACAGCGATGGCGTTGTCGGCCGGGGCGCCGGTGATCGTGATCTCGTTGCCGCGCACGTGGATGTCGCTGTCGAGCTTCGTCTCGATGACCCGGAGCAGCTCATCTCGGGAGCCGAGCAGGGCAACCATCGCTTGCTCGCCGGGTACGACGAGGGTGGTGGAGACGCGATCAGACCGGGAAGTGGGATCTGACAAGTTCGGCTTTCTGCTCGGTCCGGGGGTGGACCCGGCTCATTCTACTTTCTTCGGCCCGGATTCCCCTCAGGCGGCGATCGCGAGCCACGATCCTCGTCACGTCCAGCGTCCGAGCCGGGGCGCGAGAGCAGCGAGCACGGCCGCGCCGGCGGTCGAGGTGCGCAGGATGTGCGGCCCGAGACGAACAGGTGTGGCGGCAGTCAGTCGGCCGAGCTCACCGTCGGTGATCCCGCCTTCCGGGCCGACCACGATGACGAGTTCGCCGGTCGTCGGAAGCGGGAGGTCGGCCAGCCGGGTGGTTGCCTGTTCGTGCAGCACCAACGCCCCGGATGCGCGGGCGAGCCGGGCGGCCACGGCGCCCGTGTCCAAGGGCTCGGCAACCGTCGGCACCCAGGCCCGCCGGCTCTGCTTGGCCGCCTCTCGCGCGGTCCGGCGCCACTTCGACACCGCTCGCTCGCCGCGGGCACCACTCCAGACCGTGACGCACCGGGCCGCTCGCCACGGCACGATCTCGTCCACCCCGAGCTCGGTCAGCAACTCGACCGCAAGCTCGCCCCGATCGCTCTTGGGCAGCGCCTGGACCACGACGATTCGGGGATCAGCCACCGGCTCGAAGCGCCGAGCCGACACCGTGAGCTCTAGGCCGCCAGGCCGGATCGCGACGACGGTTCCCTCGAGCACGGCCCCTCGGCCGTCACCGGCTAATACGGTCTCGCCGAGGCCGATGCGCTTGACGGTGGCCGCGTGGCGGCCCTCGTCGCCGTCGAGCAGAACCGTGCCGCCCCCGGGCAGCGGGTCGAGCAGGAACAGCGGAGGGGTCACTCGCGTCAGCGGCCGCCAAAGGCGTCGCGGACCTTGCTGAACAGGCCCGACCGGCTGCCGTTCACCGCGACCTCCTCCTGGCGGAGCGCGGCCAGCTCCCGCAGCAGCTTCTCCTGTGCGTCGTCAAGGCGGGTTGGCGTCCGCACCTCGACGTGGACGAACAGGTCTCCCCGGCTCGAACTGCGCAGCCGGGGCACACCGCGCCCGCGAAGGGTGAGCATCGCGCCGTTCTGAGTGCCGGGCCGGATGTCCAGCTTCTCCTCGCCATCCAGCGTCGTCAGCACGAGATCGGTACCCAGCGCCGCGGCGGTCATCGGCACCGCGATCGTGCAGTGCAGGTCCGCACCCTCGCGGGTGAACGTATCGTCCGGCTGCTCGGCGACCTCGATGTAGAGGTCGCCGGCCGGGCCGCCACCGGGACCAACCTCGCCCTGGCCGGACAGGCGGATCCGCATGCCGTCCTCGATGCCGCCCGGCACGTCCACCGTCACCGTCCGGCGGGAGCGGACCCGGCCTTCGGCGCCACAGGTCGGGCACGGTGACGGAATCTGCTGCCCGGTGCCACCGCAGGCGGAGCAGGGGCGGCTCGTCATCACCTGGCCGAGGAACGACCGTTGCACCGACTGCACCTCACCGGAACCGCTACAGATGGGGCAGGTGCGGGGCGAGGTGCCCGGCGCGCAGCCACTCCCCGAACACGTGGAACACAACGTCGCGGTTTCCACCGAAATGTCCTTGCGGACACCGAAGGCGGCCTCGGCCAGGCTGAGGTCTAGTCGCAGCAGCGCATCCGCGCCCTGCCGCCGCCGCGGTCGGGGCCCGCGGCTGGCCGTGCCGCCGCCGAAGAACGCCTCGAACACGTCGCCGAAGCCGCCGAACCCCGCGAACGGATTCCCGGCCGTACCGGGCCCGGCGCCGGCCAGCGGGTCGCCGCCGAGATCGACGATCCGCCGCTTCTCCGGATCGGACAGCACCTCGTAGGCGGCGGTCACCTGCTTGAAGCGCTCTTGCGCGCCCGGGTCGGGGTTGACGTCCGGGTGCAGCTCCCGGGCGAGCTTCCGGTAGGCGCGCTTGATCTCCTCACTCGTCGCATCTCGGCGCACGCCGAGCAGCGTGTAGTAGTCGCGAGGCGAATCAGGCACAGGACATTCTGCTCTCGGTGTGGTCAGGTCGCGGTTGGCACTCGGCACCGCTAGGTCTCACCAGTGTACGGAGCCCACCGACGTCAGCGCTCAGCCAGCAGGTCACCCACGTATCGGGCAACGGCGGCGACCCGAGCCATAGTGTGGCCGTAGTCCATCCGGCGCGGACCGAGCACGCCGACCGCCCCGACCGCCGCGCCCGGCGGCCCGTAGCCGCTCGTCACGACGGATGCCGAATGCAGCCCAGCGTGGACATTCTCGTTGCCGATGCGGACCACCACCTGGCTCGAGGCCATCGACTGGTCGAGCAGGCGGAGCAGCACGACCTGCTCTTCCAGGGCCTCCAGCACCGGACGAATAGCTGGAAAGTCGAGCGCATGTTCGGCCAGGTTCGCCGTACCACCAAGGACGATCCGATCGCTGTGTGCCTCGACGAGCGTCTCCAGCAGCACGGAGGTCAGCGTCGCGACCAGGCCGCGGAGTTCGCGGGCCACGCCGAGCGGCAGATCGGTGATGATCTCCGGCGTCTCGGCCAGCAATCGATCCCGCAGCCGGTTGTTGAGCGTGGCCCGCAGGTCCGCCACTACGTCATCGCTGACCGATCCCGGCAGCTCGACGACCCGCTGCTCGACCCGGCCGGTATCGGTGATCAGCACGAGTAGCAACCGGGACGAGCTGAGGGCAACGATCTCGATGTGCCGCACCCGGCTGCGGGACAGCGACGGGTACTGCACGACGGCCACGTTGCGCGTGAGTTGGGCCAGTGTGCGCACGGCCCGGTGGAGTACGTCGTCGAGATCCACCGCCTCGTCCAGGAACGTCTCGATGGCCCGGCGCTCCGCGCCAGACAGGGGTTTGATCGACGTCAACCGGTCGACAAAGATCCGGTAGCCGGCGTCCGTCGGCACTCGACCCGCGCTCGTGTGGGGCTGGGCGATCAGCCCGTCCTCCTCCAGCGCGGCCATGTCGTTGCGGATCGTTGCCGACGACACCCCGAGGTTGTGCCGATCAGCGAGGGCCTTGCTGCCGACAGGCTCGCGGGTGCTGATGAAGTCCTCGACGATCGCGCGCAGGACCTCGAGCTTGCGGTCCTCCACGCTCATCCGCGATCCGTCTCCTCGCCGCCCACGCGCTCTGGCGGGCCGCTGTGCACCACCGTGACCATCGTAGTTAACCGGCGACGAGGTACGCTGCACCGCCTAGGATGATTTGTCGCATTCCGCAGGGTGCGACCGGCGGTACCGGGTAGGTGATCTTCTGATCTTCAAGGCCGTGCGCGATGGCCGCCCCTACCCCGATCACGCCCTGTCCTCCCGCGACTGGTCGAGCGTCCCGCCCCGTGCGGTCCGACTCGACGAACTCATCACTACCCGCAAGGAGCTGGCTCTCGACCAGCTCCTGGACGAGGACTCCACGTTCTACGGCGACCTGTTCCCGCATGCGGTGCAGTGGCAGGGCAACATCTACCTCGAAGACGGGCTGCACCGCGCCCTCCGAGCCGCCCTGCAACAACGGCACACCTTGCATGTACGGGTCCTCGACCTCGATGCGCTCCGCTATGTGCGGCGGGCGAGGCCGGACAGCTGACCTCGCGTCGGCCGATCCACCGAGATTCCTGTCTCCAGACCCTGTCGGGAGTTCGATCCGTCTGTTCTCATAGTTCGGACGGGGGTTCTTCTAGTTGTGGTGAGGTTGCCTGGACGTTTCGGAGGGGTAGATGAAAGCACACAACTTATTGACCCTGGAGCAGGAAATTACCGAGGACGGTTGGGTCGTCCACTCGCAGGCGTACGTTGATCCGAGCGATGTTCCTGGCCGGGTCGATCGGGGTGGATACGACATCGTGCTCACCGCTCCAGATGGAGTTACACATCACGCGCGCGGCCCTACACGAGCCGCGGCATTACGTTCCGCGTGCGACACCGCGGGCCTGCTGCCCGCGGCCGGACCGCTCCTGACGTAGGCGGCGCCGTTACCCGTCCGCGGGCTTGTCGCCTCCGTCCGGTTCAGGGGATGAGTCCACCGCCGGGCGGCGAGCTACCGGCTCCTGCACCACTTCGTCCGGATCGATCGGCAAGCTGTCCGGATCCGGCGTGGCCTTATCGGGGCTGTGGGTGCCGGGTGCTTGCTCCGGATTGCCGCGCATGACCGGGTTATGCCCGGCCAGGCCCGTTCTCAACCGAGCAGATCCCGAACCACGGCGTCGGCCAGCAGCCGACCGCGCTGGGTGAGCGCCAGCCGCCCGTCCCGCGACGCGGCCGCCTCGGCCAATCCCCAGGTGACCAGCTGCGGCAATTTGGCTCGGGACGGTCGCGGCAGGTCGCGCACGTCCAGCCCTTCGCGGAGCCGCACGCCCAGCATGAGCCGCTCGGTGAGCTGCGCCCGCTCGTTCAACGTCTCGCGGCCGGCGGCCGGGCTCCGCCCCGCCTCGAGCATCGCGCTGTAGCGGACCGGGTGTTTGACGTTCCACCACCGCACGCCGGAGATGTGGCTGTGCGCTCCCGGGCCGATCCCCCACCAGTTCGCCTCTCGCCAGTAGAGCAGGTTGTGCCGCGAGCGGGCGGCGGCGGAGCGGGCCCAGTTGGACACCTCGTACCACTCGAAGCCGGCGCGCCGCAGGGTTTCGTCGGCCTGGACGTACCGGTCAGCGAGAACGTCGTCATCCAGCGGCGGCAGCGCGCCGGAGGCAACTTGCCGGGCGAGGGCGGTGCCGTCCTCGACGACGAGCGCGTACGCGCTGATGTGGTCCGGTCGCGCCCGTATCGCCGCGTCGAGGGAGGCCTGCCAATCGGCGTCGGTCTCGTGCGGCGCGCCGTAGATGAGGTCCAGATTCACGTGGTCGAACCCTGCGGCGTGCGCCTCCGCCACCGCTTCTTCGGGTCGACCGGGCCGATGCGTGCGGTCCAGCACGGCCAACACGTGGGGAATCGCCGACTGCATGCCGAGCGACACTCGGGTGAATCCCGCGGCGCGCAGCTTGTCGAAGTAGGCCGGTGTCACCGAGTCAGGGTTCGCCTCGGTGGTTATCTCGACGTCCGGAACGAGACCGAACAGGTCCCGGATCTCGCGCACGATGAGACCGAGATGGTCGGCCGGAAGGATCGTCGGCGTGCCGCCGCCGAAGAAGACGGTGGACGCGAGCGGCCCGACATCTCGAAGAACATGCCGAGCCAGCCGCAACTCCAACAGCACGGTGTCGACGTAACTTCCCCGGCTGATCCCCGCCCCCAGCTCCGGCGCGGTGTAAGTGTTGAAGTCGCAGTAGCCACACCGGGTTTGGCAGAACGGGACGTGCACGTAGATACCGAACGGAACTCCTCGCGCGGCGTCCCGGACGGAGGTCGGTAAGCGCCCGTCAGGGGGAGGCGGATCGCCCGCGGGCAACGCGGATGGCACGCCTCCAGTCTTCATCCTCGCGGGGCCGCGAGCACGCGCGACCCGCGGAGCCGGCCCGCCGATTACCCGGCGGGTAGCCCGGTTACCGTCACCGGGCGCGTCGTCTCGGCGGTCTCGGCGACTGTCCGCCGCAGCACGTCGGCGAGCGCGGCCCGGTCTGCGGCCGGGAGCCCGGGCGGAGGCAGCCACCGGAGTGTGACCGGGCCAGCCGGCAGCCACGACAGGTCCCGCAGCACGTCGGCCAGGCCGTCCAGATTGGCGGATGCCCATGCCGGTGCCTCGACCGCCGCATAGATCGCCCGAATCGCGGCCCGGCGCACGTCAGCCCGCGCGCCGGCGTCAGTCACAGTTCACCTGGCCACGTCCACTCGGCGGAAGCTCTCGTAGTGATCGGCGGTGTAGTAGAACTCGCCGTCGCGCCCGGTGATGATTCGACGAGCGCCCCGATCCGGGGATCCGGGGGTCGACACGGTGAACTCGTGGTAGTACCCGCGGGGTTCGATCGGAAGATGGCGTTCGGCGTTCGCGAACACCACGCCGTCCTGGCGATACGGGAACGGACCGCCCTCCTGAATGAGCGCCACCGTGTCCGCGGCCTGCGGCGGAAGCGCAGACAGCGGAACCTGCGCACCCGACCTGGCCGACGCCGAGCCGACGCTCGATCGGGAAACGGGTGCGCTCGACGACGCTGAGGTCGAGGACCGCGGACTCCCATGGTGGACGGCCGAGACCGCGTAGCCGATCACGAGAAGCACGATCAGTGCGACCAGCGCCAGGAGCGGCCAGCGGACGCGGCGGAGGGAGCGCACGGAGGCTCACCCTAGGCGGCGTGCTTGTATCAGCGTCATGGATGAAGCATTGCGCGCCGAGACCATCCGGATGCTGGGAGCAGGCGGCGACGAGATCGAGGCCTATCTCGCTCGACCGCTCTCGGATCGTCGCCGCGGTGGCGTAGTCGTCATCCACCATCTGCCCGGGTACGACCGGGCGACGAAGGAGATGACGCGGCGGTTCGCGGTTATGGGGTACGACGCGCTGTGCCCGAACCTGTTCTGGCGCGAGGCACCCGGGGCGGAGCCGGACGACGCGTCCGCGGCGGCCCGCGCTGCCGGCGGGATCCCCGACCAGCGGCTCGTCGACGATGTCGCGGCCGCGGCCGACTATCTCCGGGCGCTGCCGGACGCGACCGGCCGCATCGGCGTGATCGGACACTGCTCCGGCGGCCGGCAAGCCGTGCTCACCGCCTGCCACCTCCAGGTCGATGCCGTTGTCGATTGTTACGGCGCCTTCGTCACGGGCGACCCGCCGCCGAATGCCACGGTCCGGGTGACCAACCTGGTGCCGATCCTGCCCAACTTGTCGGCCCCGGTTCTCGGGCTGTTCGGCAACGAGGACAAGGCGCCGTCACCCGAGCAGGTCGACGAGTTCGAGGCGATCTTGCGAGCGAACGGCAAGCGGGCCGAGTTCTACCGCTACTCGTCCGCGGGACACGCCTTCTTCGCCGTCGACCGCACGAGCTACCGGGTGACGGCCGCCCTCGACGGCTGGGAACGGATCGCCGCCTTCTTCGGTCGCCACGTGGGCCCGGCGGTCTGAGCCATGTGCACCTACGCCACCGAGCACATCGCAATCGCCGGCAGCGGCAAGGGACGGGACGGTTGGTTCCGGCTCACGGATGCGAACGTGTACTACGACCATCCCGTCCATGCCCTCGCCGAGCACACGCTCAACATCGACTTCGCGGCGCCGGCCCTGGGCCCGGCCGCCCGGGTGGCGGTCGAGCTGGACGCCGATTCGGCCGAGCGGCTCGTCGACGCGATGCGGCGCGCTCTGGCGGCACGTCCCGACGCCGTACGTTGACGGTCATGCGCGCGGCCTATGCGTCGTCGTTCGACGCGGACACTCCCCTGTCAGCGCTGGTCATCGGCGAGCGGCCCGCCCCGGCGCCACCGTCCGGGTGGACCACCGTCCGGGTCGCCGCGGCGAGCCTCAATCACCACGACCTGTGGACGTTGCGCGGTGTGGGCATCACGGAGGACCGGCTGCCGATGATCCTCGGCTGCGATGCCGCCGGCGTCGACGAGCAGACCGGTGCGGAGGTCGTCGTCCACTCCGTCATCCGCAGCGACGGATGGACTGGGGACGAGACGTTCGACACGCGGCGGACACTGCTGTCCGAGAAGCACCAGGGAACGCTGGCCGAATTCGTCGCGGTGCCTCAGGCCAACGTGATTCCCAAGCCGGCCGAACTCTCGTTCGCCGAGGCAGCCTGCCTGTCGACCGCCTGGCTCACCGCGTATCGGATGCTGTTCGTGAACTCCGGACTGCGCCCGGGCCAGACCGTGCTGGTCCAGGGCGCGGGCGGTGGAGTGGCCTCAGCCTGCATCGCGCTGGCCCGCGCGGCCGGCTACCGGGTCTGGTGCACAACGCGGTCGGCGGCCAAGCAGGAGGCGGCCCGCCGGCTCGGCGCGCACGCCGCCTTCGACACGGGCGCCCGCCTGCCCGAGCGGGTCGATGCCGTCCTCGAGACCGTCGGCGCCGCCACCTGGTCGCACTCGCTGAAAGCCTTGAAGCCGGGCGGCCGGGTCGTCGTATCCGGCGCCACGTCCGGGCCGAACCCCCCCGCCGAGCTGAACCGCATCTTCTTCCTGCAGCTGTCGGTCATCGGCTCGACCATGGGGACCAGAGCCGAGCTGGCCGACCTGATTGCCTTCCTGCTGGCCACCGGCGTCCGGCCGACGATCGATCGGACGTTGCCGCTCGACCGGGTCGCCGAGGGGCTCGCCGCCATAGAATCCGGTGACGTGATCGGCAAGATCGTCATCGAACCGTAGCGTCGCCGCTCGGCGGCCATGCCTGTCGTGCTCCGGTCCCCCAGCGGTGCGCAGCGGTCGTGATCTTGGATCCCAGCGGTCGTGATCCGGCTTCCGGCGGTCGTGATCTTGGACTTATCGCCCCCAGAGAGCAGCAATTCCAAGATCACGCTTGATCCGGCTCCCAGCGGCTCCCACAGCGGCGCGCCGGCACCGGCCTGGGGCGGACGCCGGTCAACGCTTCGGCACGTCGGTATCCGACGTGGACAGCGCCGCGATGAACGCCTCCTGCGGCACCTCGACCCGGCCGACCATCTTCATCCGCTTCTTGCCTTCCTTCTGCTTCTCCAGCAGCTTGCGTTTGCGGGTGATGTCACCGCCGTAGCACTTGGCGAGCACGTCCTTCCGCACCGCGCGGATGTTCTCGCGCGCGATGATCCGAGAGCCGATGGCCGCCTGGATCGGCACCTCGAACTGTTGCCGCGGGATCAGCTCGCGCAGCTTGGCCGTCATCGACGTCCCGTAGCTGTGCGCCTTGTCCTTGTGCACGATGGCGGACAGGGCATCGACCGTCTCACCTTGCAGCAGGATGTCGACCTTCACCAGTTCGGCGAGCTGCTCGCCGGCGTTCTCGTAGTCGAGGCTCGCGTATCCGCGAGTGCGCGACTTCAGCTGATCAAAGAAGTCGAAGATTATCTCGGCCAACGGCAGCGTGTACCGCAACTCGACCCGAGTTTCGGACAGATAGTCCAAGCCGCCTAGGGTTCCGCGTCGGGACTGGCACAACTCCATGATCGAACCGATGTATTCGCTCGGAGCGATGATCATCGCCTTGACGATCGGCTCGTATACCGCAGCGATCTTCTGCCCCCCCGGCCAATCCGACGGATTGGTGACCACGTGCTCCGTCCCGTCCTCCAGGACCACCCGATACACCACGTTGGGTGCGGTCGAGATGAGATCAAGGTCGAACTCCCGCTCGAGTCGCTCCCGCACGATCTCCAGGTGGAGCAGTCCGAGGAATCCGCACCGGTAGCCGAAGCCGAGCGCGGTGCTGGACTCCGGCTCGTAGACGAGCGCGGCGTCGTTGAGTCGCAACCGGTCAAGGGCGTCGCGAAGCAGCGGGTAGTCCGAGCCGTCCATCGGATACAGGCCCGAGTACACCATCGGCTTGGGGTCGCGATACGCACCCAAGGGCGTCGCGGCCGGCTTGGCCGCGTCGGTCACGGTGTCGCCGACCCGCGACTGTCGCACGTCCTTCACGCCGGTGATCAAGTAGCCGACCTCGCCCACGCCGAGTCCTGTCGTCGGCTTCGGCTCCGGCGAGATCACGCCGACCTCGAGCAGTTCGTGAGTAGCGCCGGTCGACATCATCCGAATGCGCTCGCGGGGGGCGATGAATCCGTCGACGACGCGGATATAGGTGATAACCCCCCGGTAGATGTCATAGACCGAATCGAAGATCATCGCGCGCGGTGGCGCGTTGGCGTCACCGATCGGCGGCGGAACGTCCCGGCAGATGGTGTCCAGCAACTCGCGGACACCCTCACCCGTCTTGGCGCTGACCCGCAGCACGTCGCCGGGTGCGCAGCCGATGACATGCGCAACCTCCGCGGCGTAGCGATCCGGTTGGGCAGCCGGCAGATCGATCTTGTTGAGCACCGGGATAACGTGCAGGTCGTTCTCGAGGGCGAGATAGAGATTCGCCAGCGTTTGCGCCTCTATGCCCTGCGCGGCGTCCACCAGCAGCACGGCCCCCTCGCAGGCGGCGAGGGACCTGGAAACCTCATAGGTGAAGTCGACGTGGCCCGGCGTGTCGATCATGTCGAGCACGTAGTCGCCGTCCGGCCCATGCCAGGGCATGCGGACGTTCTGGGCCTTGATCGTGATGCCACGCTCTCGCTCGATGTCCATCCGATCCAGGTACTGCGCGCGCATCTGGCGGGCGTCGACGACGCCGGTCAGCTGCAACATGCGATCGGCCAGGGTGGACTTGCCGTGGTCGATATGCGCGATGATGCAGAAGTTGCGGATGCGCGCCGGGTCGGTGCGGCGGGCGCCAGACGTCTCTGCGGTCACGGATCGCTTTCATTCGGTGGGTAGCGGGCCGCTTTCATCGTCCCATGCGGCCCGGTTCGCGCTTGGCCGTTCAGCGCGCCGCGAAACCGATCGGCACGGCGAGCCGATCCAGCCCACCATGAGCAGGTGACCGCCCACGTGCCCGTCGAGGACGCTCCGTCGCGCGTCTCGACCCTCGAACTGTTCTTCGATCTGGTGTTCGTGTTCACCATCACCCAGGTCACCGAGATCATCGTCGATCATCCTGCGCCAGCCGGCCTCGGTCAGGCGGCGATCGTCCTGACCGTCATCTTCTGGATGTACGGGGGTTATGCCTGGTTGACCAACGCCACCGAGCCCGACTCGGCCGGCCGCCGATTGGTGTTGCTCGTAGCCATGGCCGGCTTCTTCCTGGCGTCGCTCAGCGTCCCCGATGCCTTCGGCGGGAACGGCGTCGCCTTCGGTCTGGCCTATCTCGCGCTGATCCTGGTCCACGCCGTCGGATTCCTCGTGTTCGCGGGCCTCGGCGCCTTGCGCCCCGTGTTGCGACTGTTCAGCTGCAACCTGATCAGTGCCGGACTGGTGCTCGCCGCCGGCTGGGTGCACGGCGTTGCGGACTGGGCGTTCTGGCTCGCTGCCGTTGCGGTCCAGCTCGCCACTCCGGCCGTCGCCCAAACCGGACGCCATTACCGGATCAACGTCGAACACTTCACCGAACGGCACGGGTTGGTCATTCTCATCGTGCTGGGTGAGTCCCTGATCAACCTCGGCCTGTCCGAGGGGCACGGCACGGTCACGCTTCGAACCGCGGTGGGCGTGTTGGCCGGCCTGCTGGCGGCGGCGACCATCTGGTGGAGCTATTTCGTCGGCGAGGACGAACGAGCGGCCACCGCACTCGCCGCCGCCGCACCGCAGCGCCGCCCGACGCTCGCCATCACCGGATACTTCTTCGCCCACCTGGCGATGATCTACGGAATCCTCGTGATCGCAGCTGGCATCGGGACGTCTGCGCCCGAGCTGACCGGCCACCTCGACGGGGCCTCGGCCTGGCTGATTGCCGGCGGCGCGGCGATATTCCTGGTCGGATCGGGGGCATTCCGGGCTGCGCTCGGTTACGCCGACTACCGGCCGCGAATCGTCGGCGGAGCCAGCTGCCTGGCCGCCGTGCCGGCCGGCCTCGCCACCAGTGCCGCTGTCGAGCTGGTCGTCGTCGCGAGCATCGTGGCGCTGACGCTGGCCGTGGATGCCGCCCTCGCCCGACGGAACGGGCAACATGGTTCCGGTCGACGGGCGGGTTGGGCCGATCGCACGGCGTCCGCCAAGATGTCGGCATGACAACCGTCCCGCCCGATCGCCGAGCCGTGGTCGAGTACCGCATACCCGCCGCCCAGCTGCGCCCTGGAGACCTCGTGAACACCTCTCCCGGCGCGGACGACGACTGGCAGCAGGTGCTGGGCGTCTACGCCTCCCCATCCGGACTGAGCGGTGTCACCGGGGAGGTGCGATCCCTCGTCGAGTCGCTGGCCGGCCGGTACGTCGTCGTGGAGCTGACCGACCTCGCGCCGGTCGACTCGAACATCTACTACTCCGACGGCGTCGCGATGGCGGTGTCCGACGACGACGAAGAGCGACCCATCGTCGAGGAGATCAGCGCCGACGACGGAGTGCGCACCTACCTGTACACGAAGTTCGAGCTGGTCACCGTCCGCGCCTCGACCTGACCGGGTGCACAGCCCGGTAGGGCGCTCAGCAGCCTGCTCGGTCGAGCACGCCGACCCGTCGGTTGCCTACGACTCGGCCGGTTCCCGAGTTCCACCGAGACGGGTCAGCACGCCGATTCCTTCGAGGTTGGGCAGTCATGACGCGCGCTGGTAAGCTGGCGCGGTTGTCCGCCCTCGGGGGCGCGACGACGGTAGCCCGGCATCCGAGGCCGGCCGAGTGCGCGATTCCCTGTCCAGACCAATGTTGAGGCTCCTTCGTGGCGAACATCAAGTCCCAGATCAAGCGCAACCGCACCAACGAGAAGGCGCGGATGCGCAACAAGAGCGTCAAGTCGTCACTGAGGACGGCGGTACGCCGCTTCCGCGAGGCGGCCGACGCTGGCGATCAGGACGGCGCCCACGCCGCGTTCACGAGCGCATCCCGGCAGCTGGACAAGGCGGTCAGCAAGGGTGTCATTCACGCCAACCAGGCGGCGAACAAGAAATCAGCCATGGCCCAGCGGGTCAACTCTCTGTAGTCCCCCGCCACCGCCCCGCAGCTCGTCCCTCGACCCGCGGTGCTACGTCCAGACCGCCGACGTCGCCGTCCGCCGCGCCCCTATCGACCTCCGCCATAGATGTCGCAGCGCAATGCGAAGCATGACGATCAGCGTCGAGCGCGCGCCCGAGCCAGCCGCAGCACTGCCCGCTCCAACGCATACTCCGCGTCGACAGCGGCGCCCTTGACGTCGGCGTTCAACTCGGCGACAACTTGCAGGGCATCGTGCAAACCCTCGTCGGTCCAGCCCCGGGCCTGCGACTGAGCGCGCTTGACCTTCCACGGCGGCATGCCGAGCCGTTGCGCCAGCTGATAGGGGTTGCCCCGACCGGCTGCGGAGATCCGAGCCACGGAACGAACCCCGTCGGCCATCGCATCCGCGACCACGACGGCCGGCGTACCTATGGACAGCGCCCACCGCAACGTCTCCAACGCACCGCCCGTGTCACCGACGACGGCTCGGTCGGATACTGCGAAGCCGCTGACCTCAGCCCGGCCGCGGTAGTACGACGTCACCGTGTCGGCGCTCACTCGGCCACCCGAGTCAGCGACAAGCTGGTCAGCCGCTTGGGCGAGCTCGCGCAAGTCGCTGCCGATCGCGTCGAGCAGTAACGCCGCCGCATCCGGCGCAATCGAACCGCCGGCGCGACGTACCTCCCCTCGGATGAAGTCCAGCCGCTCGTCGGCGCGCGTCAGCCGGGAGCACACGATCTGCCGCGCCTGCACCCGACGAGCCGCGTCCAGCACCGCTTTGCCCTTGGCGCCGCCGGCGTGCACCAGAACGATCGTGGTGTCATCGGAGCGGGCGTCGAAGAACGGATCGAGCGCGGCGAGGGCAGCCGTGCGTAGATCTTGAGCTGCGGAGATCACCAGAACCCGGCGACTGCCGAACAACGACGGACTGAGCAGGTCGAACAACTCCGCTGGCTCGACTTGACCGCCTATGCGCTCGTCGACCTCGGTACTCGAATCGTGCCGCCGGGCGGCGGCGGTGATCTGCTCGACGGCTCGAGCAACCAGAAATTCCTCGTCGCCGACCACGAGCACGACGTGCGGCAGCTGCTGGACGTCGGCGGACGTGCCCACGGGCGCGTCCACACCAGAGTCCGGCATTGGACCATCGTGGCACGCAGCGCCGACAGCCCGGCCGCGGCCTGAGCGTTCGCCCGGCTCGACACGCTCCGGCTGCCGGCACGCCCTGGGCAACCGGCCATGCCGACAGGGTCGCGTCCCGGATCCGTCGTTGCTCGGCAGCCCTCGGCCCCAGCCACTCCCGTCGGATGACGTACCTGGGTCACGAGCCGGCCGCCGGTCGAGGTCACCGCCACATCCCCGTCGCGATCGGTTCGACGCACGAGCAGGCCGAGTCGATCCAGCTCCGCGAGCAACGACGGAGCCGGCTGGCCATAGTCGTTATGGCTGCCCACCGAGATGATCGCGAGCCGGGCATGCACCGCAGCGAGAAAGGAATGGTCCGAGTAAGCGCTTCCGTGATGCGGAACCTTTAGCACGTCCGCCCCGATATGCGCCTCGACGGCGAGCAACTGCTGCTGGGCCTCGATCTCGGCATCGCCCGGCAGCAGGATCCGAACTCCATGACTCTCCGCCCGCAAGACCAACGACGAATTGTTGGGATCGGACCGAGTGCCACGAAACGCATGCGGCGGCCCGAGCACCTCGAGAGCGACGTCTCCCACCTGCAGCCGCAGACCCACAGGCGCCGGCTCAGCTTGTAGCTGGCGCGGCCGCAATGCGCCGGCCACCAGTCGGGCGCCGAACTCCGGCTCGGCGAGTGGGCCGGTGATCACCCGGCCGACCCGCCGGCCGTGCAGCACACCGGCAATGCCGCCAATGTGATCCGCGTGATCGTGAGTCAGCACGAGCAGCGGGATGTCGCTCACCCGCTGATCGCGCAAGCATCGGTCGACGAGGACGGGATCCGGCCCCGTGTCGATGACGACAGCCGAGCCCGGGCCAGCCGGAAGCACCAACGCGTCACCTTGACCGACGTCGCAGGCCACGAAGACCTCGCCCGCGGGCGGCCAGCCCGATGTCGCCGATCGAACCGGGATCTGGATGATCAGCGCCGTGAGGGCCATGGCCACGAGCGGAAGGCGCCGATGCGGCCGCCGAGCAAGGGCCCACACGACACCGATCACAGCGAGCAGGCCCAAGCCACCCAGGAGGCCCGACGGCCACGGCAGTACTGCGCCCGGAAGCCCGCCGAACCAGCTCGCGACCCAGACCAACCAGCGGCACGGCAATCCGGCCAACAGGCTCAACAGCTGTCCGAGCGGCATCACAACCGGTGCGGTGAGCGCAGCACCGAACCCGACGATCGTGGTCATCGCGACGACAGGCTCCGCCAGCACGTTGGCCGGAATCGCGACCAGACTCACCATGCCGGAAATCGCAGCGATCACCGGAGCCGTCACCACATGAGCGGCCGCCGCTACCGCAACGGATTCGGCGACGACCGGCGGAACACGGCGGCGGCGCAACCCAGCCGCCCACGTCGGGGCGAGCAGCAAGAGCGATCCGGTAGCGAGCACCGACATGGTGAATCCGGCGTCGGTCGCAAGTGTCGGCCGCCAGACCAGCAGACCGAGAACCGCTGCCGCGAGCATGGGTACCGCTAGCCGCGGACGGCCGACCGCCAGAGCCACCAGCGCGATTCCCGACATCGTCGCGGCCCGCAGAACGCTGGGCGATGGCCGGGCGACCACGACGAACGCGAGCAGCACGAGCCCACTTCCGACCGCGCAGGTGATCGGCCCGAGGCGCAACCGACGGAGCACCAGCGCGGCAGCACCAACAATGATCACGCAGTTCGTGCCACTGACTGCGAGCAAATGCGTCAACCCGGCTGTCCGGAAATGCTCGGCGAGCATTGGATCAAGTTCGCTGGTATCGCCATCGACGAGGCCGGGCAGCAATCCCCGGGCGGGCTCTGGAAGCGGGCTCGCCGCTTTCCGCAGTGACGAGCGCACTACAACCGCCGTGCGCTGCCACCACGGTGCCTGGCCAATCTGCTCCGGGGCAGATGGCGCCGATGCGACGGCGGACAGCAGTTCACCGCCATCGGCCGGCGCAAGCCGCACCTGACTGCGAACCACTTGCCCAGGTATCAGCTCCCGCCAGCTCGAGGCGGGGGCGAACACGACCAGGTGCCCACCGACGGCGATCTTTCGGCCGGCGATCCGTACCGCTTTCAGTTCCGCGTCGACAGCGATCCGCGGGGCCGCTGACGTCGAGCCTCGGCCTGAGAGCGGCCTGGGATCGGACGCCACCCGGAGATCGGCGACAACGTCCGCGTGGCTCGTCGCCAGGTGGGCCAATGGACCATCGCGCGCCCAAGCCAACCGTGCGGCGAGTGGGAGAAGGACCAGCGCCACGCAGAATGCCGCCGCAGCCAGCGCCGTCGCGTGGCCAAATCGCCACGTCACCACACATACCGCGACGCCGACCAGCGTGGCGCCCACAGCGATACTGAGTGCGATCACTGGCGGTCGGCCGATCGTCAACACGATCGCGAGCCAGGCGGCTACCGCGCCGACGCCGAGGCGCAGGTCAAGTGGTGCGCTGATCGCGCCTATCGCCGGTGCGGTAGCCGCTTTGCTCGCGTTCATACCGTCACGAGCGGTCGGAGATCAGCGAACTTACTTGGACCAATCCCTGATACGTCACGCAGCTGATCGGCCGAATCGAATCGTCCGTGGGCTGATCTCCAGTCGAGAATGTGCTGCGCGAGAACCGGACCCACGCCGGGCAGCGCGTCGAGCTCCGCGGCGGTGGCGGTATTCAGGTCCACAAGTCCGCTCGCCCCGGTCGTGTCAGCGCCAGCCGTAGTCGCCGGCGCCGAGGGCGCGAGCCCGACCGCGATCTGCTCACCGTCGACCAGCTTGCGGGCGAGGTTCGTCGATGCGAGGTCGGCGCCGGCGACCGCTCCTCCTGCTGCCCGTACGGCGTCCTCGACGCGCGAGCCGGACCGTAGCCGGTAGACACCTGGCCGCCTGACTTTGCCGACGACGTCGACGACAACGTTCGCCGGGACGGAGCTGGTGCGAGCGAGAGACGTCGAGCTGGACGGTGACCCGACAGCTGACGTGATCACGGGTACGGCGCTGGCGTGCGGACGTCCGAGGAAGACCCACCATGCAGTCACCGCTGCCACGACGAGGAGTGCGACGCCTACGGCAACGACGCCGCGCCGACCAGTATCGAAACGGATGCGCTGCCCACCCTGTACAGGGCACCATGCCGGCGCGGTGGTGCCGACCCCGTCTTCCCAGGCCGGCTGACCGGCCCGATCGAAGCTCGGGCACCGGAGGTGGCGCGGACGCATCCACGGGGAGCGGCGGAAATGGCTCGACCTCATCTGGAGACTGACTCAGCGCTGAACCGGCGGGATTCTGGAGGCCGAGGTCGGGCAGCCACCCCGATTCGGTCGTACCCATGTCGAGAGGCGCACTTGACGGCTCCGCCAGCAGCGCGCGCACACGCGCGGCGACGCGTGCCCGCTCGCCTCCACGCCAGCCCATGCCAGCCGATCCGCTTCGACCCACGGACGTGAGGCTAGGTTCAGCTGGTCGCCTCCCGGGGCGCACGAAGGCAGTTGTGGACAACGGAACCGGCTGTGGATGACAGACTCGGAAATCGTGGGTGAGGCGGCTAAGTTCCCTGCGGGGGAACCATGCGCTCCGCACGGTCTCGGGGCCGCGGAGCCATCGCCGCCTGGTGCCGTCGCGTCGCCGCAAGCCGGCCCCGCAGCGCCGCCGCTCGACTCTGCCGCGACGCCGGCATGATCCCGAGGCCTCTGAGCGAGACGTCTCTGACTTGTCCGCCGAGCCACGTGCCGCCCGATCCGCGTCCGACGACCGGTCAGGTCGACCGCACGTCTCCGCGGCCGAGCTCGTCGGGGTACTCACGGCGCTCGCGATCGGGGTTGGCTATCTCCTCGCACCACTCATGGGCGGCGACCTGTCGGCCCAGCTGGCCCGGGCTGACTTCGCCGCGGAATACCCGCTGACTCCGGTCGACCTGCGATGGTTCGGCGGCTTCCTGCCTTTCGGATACTCCACGTGGGTGCCCTGGTTGATGGGCGCCATTGGTGTTCGGGTGACCGGGGTCCTCGCGACCATCCTGGCGACCTGGCTCACGGCCCGGCTCTTCGTGCGCACCGGTGCTCGTCGGGCGGTCTGGGGAGCGGCGGCCGCGGCCGTCACGCTCGGCAGCAACCTGGTCGAGGGACGGGTGACCTTTGCCTGCGGGATCGTCTGCGGATTGGCCGCGTTGCTCGGGATCAGCCGCGCAGGCCGGCCGCGGCGCGTCTGTGCCGGAACTTTCGCCTTCCTGGCCGGTGCGGCCAGTCCCGTCGCTGCGCTGTTGCTCGCTGTCTGCGCCGCCGCTCTCCTCGCGCGGCGCCGATTCGCCGACGCAGCTGTACTCATGGTTTCGGTCGTTCCGGCCGCCGTGCTGTCGCTGCTATTTGCCGATCCAGGACCCGCGCTCTTCTCGGCCAATGACGCTTTCCGCGCGATAGCGATCAGCGCGGTGCTAGTGGCGGCTGTCCCGGTGATCGAGATTCGGATCGCTGCGACCGTCGGCGCCGTCCTGGTGCTCGCCCTGTTTCTGGTCTCGACGCCAGTCGGCGTCAGCTCGGCTCGGCTGACACTGCTGTTTGCGGTTCCGGTCGTCCTGGCGTACGCAGCGGTGAACGGACGATGGGTCGCTGTCGTCGTCGCGCTCGCCGTGCTGGCCCAACCACCCATCACGCTGGGTACGTTGAGCAACGCCGGATCCGATGCGACCCAGGCGAGCTACTACCAGCCACTCTTGGACCAGATCGCGGGGGCGGGCCCGCTGACCGGAAGGGTGGAGGTTCCCGAACTCACCGGGCACTGGGAGGCCTACTACGTCGCCCGCCGGATTCCGATCGCGCGGGGATGGCTGCGGCAGACGGACATCGGGCGCAATGATGATGTCTTCTACGACCAACGACCCAATGCCCAGTCATACCAGGCTTTCCTTCAGCGCACAGCGACGCAGTACGTCGCCGTCGCGGACGCGCCCGCGACCTACTACGGCCGTCGGGAGATCGACTTGATCGACGCCGGGCTTCCGTACCTGCGGGAGTTATGGCGTTCCGCCCATTGGCGCTTGTACGCCGTCGACGGTGCAACACCGATTGTCTCCTCGCCCGGCGTCCTCGTCGCGCAAGACGCCGCCCACATCACCCTCGATGCACCCCCGGGATCGGTTCTACAGCTGAGGTTACGGTGGTGGCGGTGGTTGACGCTCGACGGCGAACCCGGCGCGTGTATCGAGCGGTCAAGTCAGGGAGTCGCATTGCGCGTCGGAAGTCTGGCCGGTTCGGCATCGCGCTATGTGATCTCGTCCAGCCTGACAAGTGGGTCGGGTCGAGGTCATTGCTAAAACGCCCAGATCTCGGTCGACCGGTCTCGCTCATCTGCGCGACGGGCGCTCTCGGCTCGGTGATCATTGCGGCCAGCTCGTGGTGGGTCGCCGCCCTCCCTTCGACGCTTCGGCCTAACCCTCCAACCGTGCTCAGCGTCTTCCCGTTCGGTGGCGCGGTGCCGCGTGTGTGCTACTACGTCGGACTCGCACTCGTAGTCGTGACCTGGCTCGCGTTCGGCCGCTGGCTGCTCGTGCACGGACGACCGCTTCCCGCGCGGGATCTGCTGCGCTATGTGCTGAGCGTTGCCGCGCCATTGCTCGTTGCCGCCCCGGTGGCCAGTCGCGACCTGTGGGCATACGCGGCGCAGGGCAACATGATGGTGCGGGGCGTCAACCCCTACGTCTTTGGACCGTTCACCGTGCCGGGCCCGTTCACCGACGAGATGAGCCCCCGGTGGGTGTTCAGCCCGGCACCCTATGGACCGCTGTGGATGCAGATTGCCCATGCGATTGTCGGTGTTAGCGGCGATCGCCCGACGGTAGCCGTCCTGCTCCTGCGGTTGCCCGCGCTGCTCGGCGTGCTCCTTGCCGCCTGGACGCTGCCGCCCATCGCTCGGCGTATCGGTGGGCGCGCCGAGCTGGGCTTGTGGCTGGGCGTTGCCAGCCCCCTCACCCTGGTTCTGGGCGTGGGGGGCGGTCACAACGATCTGCTTATGGCCGGCCTGCTCGTCGCTGGACTGGCCGTCGTCTGCCGGGGCAGCTGGGTCGCGCTTGCGCTGGGCGCGGTCATACTCGGCGCGGCGACCGTAGTGAAGACTCCAGCAGTCGCCGGCCTGGCCTTCGCCATCCCTATCTGGCTGCATGTTCGCCAACCGAGTATGCGTGGCTACCCACCGGTCCGGACGATCGTGGCCAGTTCGATTCTCGCCGGCGCCGTAGGCATTGCGACCATGACGATCGTCACCGTTGCCAGCGGTCTCGGCTGGGCCTGGGTACACGAAATCAGCTCGGATATCTCCGTGATCAACTGGCTTTCCGTGCCAACAGCAATCGCAATCGTTCTCAAGCTCGTCACGGGTCACGTCAGCGGGGCAACCGATCTCGACGCGAGCATGCGCCTCATCCGATCGCTCGGAAGTGCTCTCACCGGGGTTGTGCTGGCCGGTTTGTGGTTCGTGGCGCTCCGATGGGCGCCCCTGGCCTGCCTCGTCATCGGGCTTGGTGCTGCCGCGGTCCTGGTTCCGGCCGTGCAGCCGTGGTACTACTGCTGGGCGCTGGTGCTCGCCGGTCTCGTCGTGACGCGTCGCTGGGTCTGGCTCGTGCTCATGACGACCATCGTGAGCAGCGTCATCATGATCCGGCCCAACGGGGAGGGCCTCCAGATGGATCCCGCAGTGATCAACATAATTGCCGGATCGGCCGTCGCGTGCTGGCTCACGCTGCGTACTCGGCGCCGCCCAGCCGATCCAGCGTCAGCGCCGGACCACGACCGTGCCGAGCACGCCGGGACCTAGGTGAGCGCCGACCACGGCGCCGAGTTCGGACATGTGAAGTTCGCCGAGCCGAGGGATGCCGTCGCGCAGTCGGTCGGCGAGCATCATCGCCCGGTCGGGCGCGGACAGGTGATGGACGGCGACATCAACCGACCGATCCCCCGCTGACTCGACGGTGAGCTCGACAAGGCGCGCGATCGCCTTGGCTGAGGTCCGAACCTTTTCCAGTGGGACGATCCGGCCATCGAGCATGTGCAGCAACGGCTTCACCGATAAGGACGTTGCGAGCAGCGCAGCCGCCGTTCCGACCCGCCCACCCCGTCGCAAGTATTCGAGCGTGTCGACATAGAAGTACGTTCGAGTGGCATCGACGGTCGAGACCGCGGCGTCTTGTACGTCAGCCGGAGAACCGCCGGATCGTGCGGCATCCGCAGCCGCCAGCACGGCAAAACCCAGCGCCATCGCGGCCGAGCGTGAATCGACCACCCGCACCACGCCATAGCCGAAATCCTGCGCAGCCAACACTGCGGATTCCCACGTCCCGGACAGCGCCGCCGAGAGATGCACCGATACCACGCTGTCCGCCCCGGAGGCCAAGGCCGCTTGATAGGCGGCCGCGAACTCTGCCGGCGAGGGACGAGACGTGCGGACAATCTCCTTATTCTGCAGGGCGCTCGCCACCTCGCCGGGCGTGACGTCAACGCCGTCGGTGCCCGTCCGAGCGCCGATCGTCACCCCGAGCGGTACGACCCGGACCCCGAACTCCTCGGCGACACCCGGAGGCAGGTACGCCGTGGAATCGGTAACGATGGCGACCGGCGACATGCCGTCACAGTAGTGATCGGGGCCTGCTGCACGGACAGCAGACCCTCGCGCGGTGTGGGTCCTCGCGCACCGGAACCTCCCCGACCGTGTCGCGTCGCGCGCACTCCCGTGATCGATGAGACGGATGAGGTGCTCCCGAGTCGACTTCGCCCTCACTCATGCGCGGGACACGGCGGCACAACGACTGGCGACACAGTCCCGACACCTGGCCTGCCAATCTCGTTTAGTAGCTTATCGGGCCATGTCGTTCAGACCGTCACCCACCCGGCGATGTAAACCTGGTGGGACGTGAACGCACCGGCAGCGCAAGGTCAACTCAGCCTCCGCTCCGCAGCGACGAAAAGATTAGTCCAGCGGTCAACGAACAACATTGTTCCAAAAACTAGCACCATCACTTAAGACGAACCACGTAGAACATGCTTCCGCTGTCCTTGTTTGACAGATATCCGTCTGGACTTGTCACGGTGCCCTCAAGTGGCTCGCGGCTTTCGCGAACAACAGCTTCAGCTCGAAACGGAGCAAAGTGTACCCGGACGCCGGACAGCACTTCGCACGCCGCACCGGACCACTGATTAGTGGCCTCCACGACCATATAGATGTAGCCGAGCGCTTGGTATTTCTCCGCTGTTGCTGCAACGAGTTCGAACGTATCGGCCTTCGCGAGATGATCAGAGCGAGCAATCATGAAGTGGTGGCCCACTCTGCTGGACTCATATGCGTCCCGAAAGTCGGGATAACGTGTGATTAACTCTGTTAGTGCCTCGGCATCTTGAGTACCGAGCAGCGCAAGTATAGGCCCCGTAAAATTCACGACGGACGCTAGAAATGGGTCATCTATACGGAGGTTAGGTGATACGTCGAAGGGCGGCATCGTCTCGTTGAATGCGCCGCCGACGACGCGGCCGTACTGATCCACGAAGGCAATGGACTGCGCCAGGACCTCCTCATTGATGGTAATTGCAGACGGTGGGGCGGTGGGATCGGTCAATACCAGCAGGCGGATAAACCAGTACAACAGCGCCTCACGGGTCCATGGGCCAAAGCTGTCTGTCCCGAATGGATCGACGTGGCGGGCGTACGTAAGTTCGATCGGTGGGCCTTTCGGAGGGCAGAGGTGACGAGCCTCCGGTTCTCGCTTGGCGAACGACGCGCCTACGACTTTGGCCATATCCAGCACCTGCGCCGGCGCCAGGTCTGCCGCCGGGAGGGCAGCGTGCCGATTGCTGCGATAGGGCTGGGCCAGGGTGAAGTCGACCAGCGGCAAGTTCGATGGGAGGGCTTGTATTCCGTGATCCGAAACATCTGCGTACCCAGGGTAAGTGCAATAGGGCAATGGACGCGCCTCGTTAGGCAACGCCGGCTCTTCGATCGAGTCAAGCGAGGTTTCTGGGGGTCTCGGGTGGATCTCGTCAGGCGTTGTCGCAGGCATAGAACTCCTCAGCTGATTGAAATGAAAATGGATGGAGTTGAAGGGCAGCCAGTCTGCCTGGGAGCTCTCCCGACGTCAGGCGCTCGGCGGGGCGAATCGCTCCAGCTGGATGTTGTCGGGATCCCGGAAGACGAGCACTGAACCCCACGGTATGTCGGCGATCGGCGACTGGGTGAGCGGTTTGTCCTTCGTGTCGGTATCTTGCAAGGCTTCCGGGTCGGCGCGACTTGCCAGCGAGAGCCCGACTTGATCGAGTCCGATGCGCGCTCGTGAGATGTCTCACGGGCGTTGGCGCCGTGCCGGTGGATGGCAAAGGTCAGGTGCTCCTGCGCGTCGGTAAGGATCTTGCCGATGCCGACCGAGTGCGGTACGTCCAACTGATCGCTGATGCCGAAGACGCTGCTGTACCATCGAACGCTTGCGTCGAGGTCCGTGACAGTGATCGCGATGTAGTGTATTGGCTGCCGCGCCAGACCGCGGACTGACAGGGCAGCCAGCCCATCTCGGCACACCAGTTCCCGTGCGGCAGCAACAATCGTTGACCGGGCGGATTGCCGACGCTCCGCTCGCCCAATCCTTGTCGCATGGCTCCCAGACAGGTTCGATGTCTTGTTACGCTCTATGAGACTCTGTCAACAGAGTAAAGGTGCTATCTGGGGCCTGGATGGGCGAGCAGTGTTCTATTCGATCTGGCGCCACGTGCATCCGCCCGAGAACTTGACCGCTCTGTCGGTTCGGTCAACAGTTATGGTCGTCGGCGCGCCCTGAGCAAGATTCTGGCTTGCGATGACCGCGCTCATCTCGCCCGACGTGGAGCGCAGCCGAGCCCAATAGCAGCCAAGCAGGCTTGCGGAGATCGTACTTACTCCGTTCGTCGACCATATGCCGGGCCGCGCCTGCGTAGGCACCAAGTACGTCCCGTCACCGAGCTGGGCGAGCGGCTGTGGCGGCACCGTCACAGTTGTCGTCATGGTTGCCGTGACCGTTGCCGTCATCGTTGCTTGCAGCGACGAGGCGGTCTGCGCAGACGACGAATTAGTAGTCGACGATGGGGTTGTCACCGCGGCCGGCGGACTAGGACTCGGATTAGGCGAAGCGCTGCTATGACCGGATCGCGTGCCAGTGACACCCACAAGGACGCCGCCGAAGATCATTCCCCCGATGGCCATGAATGCCGGCAGGAGACGTCGCCACGGTGCTGGCTGAACGATGACGGGGGATACAAAGCGCTCGGGCTCCTGGGATGTTTGAGGCGGCCCGTATTGCGTGTCGATCCGGTCCATCGGCAATCCTTCCGTGACCCGAATGGTGGCTGTAGCCAGCTTGAGGTCGCCGGGTAGCAGCCCGAGTCGGCTGATCGCGATACCTTACCGGACCTATCGGCACGAACCGGGTTACGGTGTGGCCCAACCCTTCGCTTGCGACGTGCTTCGCACCCTTGAGCTAGCTACTTCGACCTGAAAAAGTCGGCGCGTGGCGGTCCCGCGGGACGGGCTGGTTGAGCGGGAACGATGGCCTCGAACCCTTTGGCGGAAGGGATCGAGGCCATCGTGTTTCGTACGGTAGGCGATCAGGTGTCGCTGTGGGAGTCGATGCTGCCCGAGGAGTTGCTGCGTGTTGCCGGACGAGCTGGCGCGGGTGGACGCGCTGCTGGATGACGAGGCGTTCTTCGCGCCGTTCGTGCCGTTCTTCGATCCGCGGATCGGGCGGCCGTCGACGCCGATGGAGACGTATCTGCGGTTGATGTTCTTGAAGTTCCGCTACCGGCTCGGGTACGAGTCGTTGTGCCGGGAGGTCAGCCGATTCGATCACGTGGCGGCGGTTCTGCCGGATCCCGCTCGATGGCACGGTGCCGCATCCGACGACGTTGATGAAGCTGACCACCCGCTGCGGCAGCGCGGCGGTCGACGGGCTGAACGAGGCGCTGCTGGCCAAGGCCGCGGAGGCGAAGCTGCTGCGCACGACCCGGGTGCGGGTCGACACGACGGTGCTGCCGGCGAACGTGTCCTACCCGACCGACTCGGGGCTGCTGGCCAAGGCGGTCCGGCGGATCGCGGCGACGGGGCGGCGGATCCAGGCCGCGGGCGGTGCGACGCGCACCCGGGTGCGGGACCGCTCGCGCACGGCCGGGAAGCGGGCCTACGAGGTCGCCTCGAAGCTGCGCTCGCGCGCCGCGCTCGGCAAGGACGAGGCGCAGGCCGCGGTGCAGCGAGGTGACCGGCGAGCTCGCCGGCCTGGCCGAGAAGGCTGCGCACGACGCCGAAGCGGCTGCTGGCCAACGCGAAGGTGGCGTTGCGCCGCGCTCGAGCGAAGGCCGCAACGGCTCAAGGACTCCGGCGCAGCGCGACGCGGCCGCCGGGCGTCGCCGCGGCCGGCTGGCCCGCGCGGTCAACGACCTGACCGAACTGCTGACCGCGACCCGCAAGATCGCCGCTGCAGACCCGGCAGCGGCTCGCCGGGAAGACCCCGGACGGCGCCACCCGGCGGGTCAGCCTGCACGACCCGCACGCCCGCCCGATCCGCAAGGGCCGGCTCGGCAAGCCGGTCGAGTTCGGCTACAAGGCGCAGATCGCCGACAACGACGACGGCATCGTCCTCGACCACGACGTCGCCCTCGGCAACCCGCCCGACGCACCCCGCCTGGCTCCGGCGATCGAGCGAGTCAGCAAGCCGCGCGAATCGGCCGCCACGCACCGTCGACCGCGGACCGCGGTTACAGCGACGCCGGCGTCGAGGACGACCTGCGCGACCTGGGCGTTCGCAACGTCGTCATCCCCCGCACGGGCAAGACCAGCAAGGCCCGCCAAGCCTACGAGCGACGACGATCGTTCCGCCGCGAGGTCAAGTGGCGAACCGGATGCGAAGGCCGAATCAGCAACCTCAAGCGCAACTACGGCTGGGAACGCACCCGCATCGACACCATCGAGGGCGCCCGAACCTGGGCCGGATACGGAGTCCTCGCCCACAACCTGGTCAAGATCAGCAGCCTGGCCGCGTGAGGACCGATCATGAAGATCACCGCCGCGACGCTCGGTCCGACACGCAGACCTCGTCCCGCAGCCGCCACTAACGGTCAGAGTTTTTCAGGTCGAAGTAGCTAACGGGACGACGGTCGCGTACGCACCCGCGGCCGCCACAGCCCAGGTTTCCGCCTTTTCGGCACGCTGATCGAGACATGTCTTTGTGGCCCAACGTGTTGCAAGTCAGCAGCCTTGACTGGCCTCCGGGCCGTGTCAAAAGGGCCTACTGATCCATTGATGTCGCGGCATCCCCTGGTCCGTTGGATCGACGATCCAAAACGAGCTTGGCTGAGATCCTGAGAACCTAAATTGCCGCGGAACGTGTCAGCCGCGCCGCAGTGTCGAGAGGTCTATGCCCTCGAGATCGGAGGCAGTGTCATCGGTAAAGCCAGTCGCCGCGTAGCCAATCCCTTCATAAATCTCCGGCTTGGTGCGACGAAGAACGGCGCCCCAGATGACACCCGCGATCGCTGCAGCCAGCACGAGTGCCGGGAGTATCCAGCGTAGTGGCGAATCGGGCTCCGACCCGAGAAGCGTGTCGAAGTTATCAATCAGCAGCACGACCAGGGCAAGCAAGATCACCACCGCCAGCGCGGGCGCTATTGCCCTCTGCCACACGTTTTCTTCGCTCGGGCGCCTTCGGAAGAAACCCACCACGGCCGCCGAAGTACCGGCCATCAGAAGTATCACCCCGACTGCCGATATGCCGCTTAACCAGGTGAATAGGGCCAAGATCGGGTCTGCGCCGGCCAGCGCGAAGATCACGACGACGATGAGCGCCAAGGTCGATTGGACAAGCGAGCCTGCGAGTGGGCCGCGGGTATGCGCCCCGACGAGACCGAGTCGCTTCGGCAATACCCGCTCGCGGCCCAACGCGAACAGGTAGCGGGCCACACCGTTGTGGAAGCTGAGCAGAGCCGCGAAGATGCTGGTCAGGAACAGGACATTAGCGACATCCGCTGCGCCGGAGCCGACATATTGGTCCAAGACGCCGAATACGAGACCGGGGCCATTCTCCGTTGCGGCCTTTTGCAGGTCGGGTGCTCCGACGTTGGCTGCCATCGCCCACGCCGAGACCGCGTAGAAGATCGATGTGAACGCGAGGGCAAAGTATGTCGCTCGCGCGACAGTCCGCCTCGGGTCGCGGCATTCCTCGCTGTAGCTCGCACCGGACTCGAACCCAATGAACGCGGCGACGCTGAAAGCAAAGACGGCCCCCACGCCGTGCACGAACAAGTTCGACGGCTTCAGGCCGGCTGTTGAGACGCTCCCGCCGGCAGGGTGGGCGAAGGCGACGATGTCGTAGATCGTCACCATGATCACTTCGCAGATGAGAAAAACGGCCAGCACACGCGCGTTGAGGTCTACGCGGGCGGCGCCGAGAAGGCCAACCACGGCCCATGCGCATAGTGCCCATGCCCACCAGGGCATGTCGAAACCGGTCTTGTCTGAGATGAACGACTCGATCGCGGCTCCGAACAGTCCGTACAGACCGATTTGGATGGCGTTGTAGGAGATGAGGGCAACAAACGCGCCGCTGACAGCAGATTCTCCGCCCAGCCCCCGTGCCAGGTAGGAGTAGAACGCGCCGGCGTTGGACACATAGCGGCTCATTGCCGCGTAGCCGACGACGAACAGGGCCAGGGCGATGCCAAGAAGGATGAACGACAACGGGACGCCGACTATGCCCGTGACAGCGTAGGTCGTCGTTATTCCTCCGCCGAGCACGGTGAACGGTGCAGACGCAGCGACGGTGAAGAAGATGAGCGAGCCGACGCCGATGCGGCGGCGTGCGAGTCGGGGGGCTTCGGCGGCCTGGGTAGCGGTCATAGGGTGATCCTTCCCGGGTCAAGATAGGCCGCGGGGGAGTCTATTGCTCTGTCGGCTTCGTGTTCAAGTCGAGCTACGGATTGGCGACGGGTGTGTACGCCCAGCGATATCCACAGCCCTTCGGTCGCGTTGGGTAGCAGTCGTCCAGCACCGCCTGTATATCGATACACTCCATCCATCCTGACGGCACGACCAAGATGACAGCAGTTGACTCGGGGTGAGCGATGGCGACTCTCGACCTGGCCAAGCAGTTCTTCCTTATCGGCCACGACGAGTTCTCCGGCCGGCCGGCGGTTAGCCAGGAGCTGGTCGAATGCGGGCTGGTTGGTGCCCTGTTGGGCGAACTGATCATAGAGGGCCGACTTAGCGTCAAGGACGGCCGGGTTGTGGTTCTCGCCCATGACCCAGTGGACAGCAGTCTTGGCGACCGGATCGTCAACGCCGTCGACCGACAGTCAACGAGTCATCGCGTCCGAACCTGGGCCGAAGAACTCGGGCCCGATGCCTATCGGATGATTTCAGACCGCCTTGTCTCGGACGGCAAGTTGCGCCGTGAGCGCAGCCGCAGACTTCTCGGACAAGCTGGCGAACGGTACCCAGCCGTCGACCTCTATGACGCGACGCGCCCACGGCTCGAGCTGAACTATGTCATCCGTCATCGTGAAGAGATTGACTTGGACCAGGCCGTCTTAGCGTCGTTGCTAACCGCGGTTGGTATCGAGGCGCTCCTCGCGCTGGACATGCCCCGCGAGCGTCTTCGTGCAGTGATCAACTCGCTGACCGCGGCGATGCCCTCGCCGTTACAGGAACTCTTGGCTGGCATCGACGAGACGGTCGCATCGATCATGGTCACCATTCATCGATGAGTGACGGAGCGTGACCCTCTACTCATGGGCATGACCTGGTGCGCAGTGCGGGGAATCGGGCACATCTAGAGTTGGATTGCGGTCGAAGAATCCGACTGGCCGCAACGTAAATCCGCAGCTGTCAACCGGCATCACGGGCCAGTCCTCTGGACGCGGAAAATGCACGACGCCAAATGTGTGCCACACCACAATGTCAGCACCGTCGATGGGCCGGTTGGCGGCACTCCAAGCAGGAAGACCGGCGCCGCCTCGGTGTTGATTGACAAATTCTCCGGCTGGGTAGCGCTCGTTTGGATCGTAGTGTGTGATCCAGAGGTGTCGGGTCGCAAACGCGGCGCGGCGAGCGATGGAGGAGTTGTCATCAGCGAGTAGCGTGGGCTGATTTTGCGGCCGCAACTCGTAGCTTACCGGCTGGCCAAGCCGATTGGTGCTGGATGGATTGCTTATCCGCCATGTACGGCCAGATTCGATGTTGCGCCCATCGGACTCGTCGGTCAAGCGTGCACTTGTGCGCGTGAACGCATTGCCATAGACATTTTTTGGTCCTGCGGGCACTCTGACGACGTCTAGTTCATCAACAGCGTTATCGAGCCCGTCGATCATCATATCCATCCGTGCGCAGAACAAATGCTGGTGATACGGGCCACCCAAGCCTGGCGCCACCTCGGAGGCCCATGGGCTCCCGGGCACGTATGACGACGTAAAGAGGACGCCCGTCGATTTGACCTCGAGCTCGATCCGTCCATCCAGGTAGAAGTACCAGTAGAAGCCATAATCGTAGTTGCCGACGGTTACAAAGAAGGAGACGACGAGCCGTCGATTGCGCCGTGTCTCGGCCGACTCAGTGAAAATGTCCGTGTGCTTCCACAGGATGCCGACGTCCTCTTCATGGATGCAGACAGCGTTCTCCACGGTGCGCGGCTCACCGTGCGAGTCGGCCATAACTGCGTTGAGATAGTGGATCTCCCCTAGACAATCGCAGCCGAGAGCGAGGGAATTGACTTGCTGACCGACGAGATATTCACCGACGTCGAAGTAGTTCTGCCAGAATCGTACTGCGCCTGGATCGGCATACGGCACCACCATTTCTGCGATGGAGGCGCGATAAAGGATCGGCCGGTCACGCTCGCCTTCTCGGTACGCGACCTGATGCAGTATCAGGCCTTCTCTGGGGTCGAATCCAACGCGAAGCGACCAATTCTCCCAGCGGACTACATCGTCGCAGACAGTGAAGCTGGGGCCCTCAGGCTGAGTGATCTCGATTGGTTTGAGGGTCGAACGTGCAGGCCCGACGTAGTCGGCATCGTCATAGTTGCCTTCTTCCCCGGGGATCGGTGACGGAAAGTCATCGATGAGTTCGAACACTTCGCCAGCGATGAGGTCGACATAGGCCACGACACCATCGATCGGGTGCGCCCACGGATGATCAGCTTTGCGGTTCCGCACAAAGGAGAGAACTCGCAGGATCCGCCGTCGCTCTTCACCTAGAAAGTCGTACGATCCGGCCGAGAGCGGACATGGGCAGACCAGATCCATGTCTGTAATACCGCGTCGTTCCATCGCGGCGCGCCAGCCCTTGTCTGCTTTCACAATCTGATCAACGGCCAAAAAATCGTCGAGCATGATCGGTGGTTGCCCGTCCACGGCCGTGTCGACGGTCTCCATCTGCTCCACCGCGCGATCGGTCAGCGACACACGCACCTTGCGCACATCACCGGTTGCCGTGTCCAGGAGTACGGCACGCACCCGTCGAGGGGCTGAATCGTTATCGGCACCGTATGCGAGTACAGCCGCCTTGCTGGGCTCGTCCAGCCCGAAGATTGGGAACAGGGTGGTCTCGTTCACCAGTCCAGCGTCCGCCATGAGCCTGCGGGCATCCCGAATCTCCTCAACAGACAGCTGCGCAAGCGGGTGATCCGGCCCCTCTAGAACCCAGGGGGCGCGAGAGTCGGCGAGGTGAACGCTCATCGGATGTACCTCACAACGTCGGCGGACATTCTCCAGGCTGACATTATCGGGCGCCGACCGTCTAGGTCGCAGCGGACATCAGTCCACGTACGAAGCCGTCTCCAGAACAGTAGCGTCGGACCCTTCAGCTCCCTGCTCGCCTATGCGGCAATAGCGGCACAGTTCGTCGCACTGGCCGGCCTTAAGCCGGCGCCTCGGATCGCGGATGCGTGCCGGACTGGTTGCCGACCGGCACCCTCGATGTGTGCACACCCGAACGCTGCTGATCACGATCCCGGAGCCGGCCGAGGTCGTGGCTGGCTGGTCGTTCCGGGCCAGGGCCGCCGGCTGCGTCGCGTCCCGAGAGTTCGACATGGAGTATTCCGTGTGCCATCGGCGGCGAGCGTCGCGCCGTCGGGGCGGCCACACACCGCTGATCCGCCGGCCGGGCGGCCCGGATCGGCCGTTGGGAGCGCAGCGTTGTGCGCATCGGTGGTGCGTGAGTCCGAATTACGGTGCCCCAGGCGTCTCGGTGGTCACGGGGGTGCGCAGGACGCGACGCTAGCCCGGGCGCGGGGACCGAGGCAGCCAGCGTCGCGCCGTACCGGGGCGGCCGCACACCGTTGGTCTGCTCCGACCGGCCCGGATCCGCCGTTGGGCAGCGCAGCGTTGTGCGCATCAGTGGTGCGTGAGTCCGAATTGCGGTGCCCCAGGCGCCTCAGCGGTCACGTGGGTGCGCGCGGGACTGCGCTCCTCACGCCGGCTAGCGAGCCGGCAGTGCGCTCTCGCTCATCTTTGCATCGGTCAGCCCTGGCGCGGCTGATCCACTCGCGGACCAGCGGTCCAGGGTGCGCTCGATTCTTGTCAGAGGGCAACGGCAGGATCGGGGGCATGACCGTAACCGGACGCCTGGAACTCGTCGCTTTCGACGCCCCGAACATCGAGAAGATGGCCGCCTTCTACGTCGAGCTGGCCGGGTGGCAGATGGGCCGCCAGGAATCCGACTGGATCACGCTGCGCGCCGGCGACGGCCAGGAAGTGGCGTTCCAGCTGGCTCCCGACCACGTCGCGCCCCAGTGGCCCGGGCAGGAGCAACCGCAGCAGGTCCACCTCGACCTGCAGGTCGACGGCTACCAGGCGGCGGCCGAACGGGCGGTCGGGCTGGGCGCTACCCGGCTGGCCGAGGGCCCGAGCTGGGTCACGCTCGCCGATCCGGCCGGGCACCCGTTCGACCTTTGCCAGAAGGATGGCGTCGGCCCGGAGATGGCGCTGTTCGCCGTGACGATCGACGCCCCGGATGCGCTGGCGCTAGCCCGCTTCTACGGCGAGCTGATGGGCATGGAGATCACCTACGAGGGCCCAGAAGGCGCGCTCATCGCCGGGGATGGAAAGAGCGTGATGTTTCAGCAGATCGCCGGCTACCAGCCGCCACGGTGGCCGGACCCCACGTACCCGCAGCAGGCACATCTCGACATCATCATCGGGGATCTCGACACCGGTGAGACGCGAGCGCTCGAGCTGGGGGCATCCCGGCTGGAGGGAGGTGGCGAGACTTTCCGGGTCTTCGCTGACCCGGCCGGACATCCGTTCTGCCTCACCGAATAGCCGGTAGCGGCAGATCAGCCCATCGACTTCGCTCCGTCGAGGGACTCTCGGATGATGTCGGCGTGCCCGGCATGTTGCGATGTCTCGGCGATGATGTGCAAGAGGACGCGCCGCGCCGACCATCGGGCGCCGGGTTCGAACCACGGCTCCGGCGGTAGCGGCTGACTGGCGTCCAGGTCGGGAAGCGATAAGACCAGCTCGTCGGCCTCGCGGGCGACTCGGTCATATGCCGCGAGCAGGGAGTCGACGGTCTCGCCCTCGAGCATGCGGAAGCCATTGCGCCAATCGGCCAACGTCTGCTCGGGGTCAGATGCGCCGCCCATGCCGGACGGCCCCTCGACGATGAAGCGGCACCACTGTCGCTCCGTCTGGGTGACGTGCTTGATCAGGCCGGCGAGTGTCAGCTCGCTGACGGTCGTCCGCTCCGCGGCCTGCTCGTCGGTGAGACCTCTGAGCGTGTTCCGAAGAAAGAACCGATGCCGGTCGAGCGCCTGGACGAGGTCGGCCCGCTCGCCGCCAGCCGGAACAGCATCGCTCACGGCGTCGGCAAGCCGGTATCGGCCGGGGTGTCCGTGGTCGTCGCCGTTGGTGTCGTCGTCGGCGGCGTCGTTGGGGGCGTTGTCGGGGACGTGGTCGGGGGCGTTGTCGGGGGGGTAGTCGCTGGCGAGGACGGCGGTGTCGGTGTGGATGGTGGAGTGGTCACGACCGGTGGGCTCGTCGGTGCCGATGTGGCTGGTGGGCGCGGGCTGGTGGCCGGCGGAGCGACCGTCGAACCCGCCCTGCTCGACGGCCACCCGGCGACCGCAGCGCCACCGACCAATGGGGCGCCCCCGCGGCTCGGGCCGGACGGAGCAGCCGTTCCTAGGGGACCCAACGACGCCAGGTCGCCGATCAGCACCTGACTGACGTTGGGCGGCGGCGCCAGTATGCACCCGGCACAGGGCGTCGGCAGGCGCTTGCTTCCCGAGGTCGGATGGCTGCCGAGGGTTCGCGGCGCAACCTGAGAGCTCGGGGCTGGCGCGGTGAGCGACGGATCCACGCGTCCGACCGGGGCGCTGCCGTCCCCTGACCCATGGATCACCGTCGCGGCAATGACGCTAGCCGCGACGATTGCCGCAGCAGCCACTCCGAATGAGGCTGCCCCGGCCCCTCGTGGCACAAGCAGCGCCCGCTTGCCCGGGCGGCTCGATTGCGGCGCGTCCTGGGCGGCTGATGTCCCAGCAGCCGGAATCGAACCCGGCTCGGTGTCTCGACCGCGCCGCGATGCGGCACCCCCCACCGCCAGCAGCCCGGACGTCCGGAGCACGGCGGACGTTGGGTTCGCTGGCTCGGAACGACCGTGGGCCCAACGATGCGCGGCCGCGCGCCGCAACCTGGCCGCCGCCGGGGAGACCCTGCGTCGCTTGGACGGACGCTTGCGATCCCTCGACTTGGCCGTGTTCTTGCGCCGAATGGCATTGACACGCGCGGTGCGCGTTACCGTCTTGTGCCCGCGCTCGACCGTCGCCGAACCGACGACGCTCGCGGCCCGTCCGCGACCGATGCCGGCGACTCGCCGGACTCGTCGCGGCTGGCCTGCCGCCGCGCGCGACTTCCCCCGCTTCTTCGGCAAGAATCCCCCGTTGAGCCAACCAGCCGCGGACGCGGCCCGATGCCCAGCCATAATTTACCGTGTCGGTCGGCTCAGGCGATAGCGGGTGCCCGGAGACCTGCTGGCGCCTGACGCCCCGGACGCCGGTACCCGGCTCACGCCGACGGCGTTCTTGACGACGCAACCACCGTCGGTGCGAGGATCACGGTAACCCCCCGATTCCACGGTGCGTGGAGGACGTCATGAGCGGGTCCACCAGCCGAAGACCGCGAAAGCCCTCGAGCAAAGAAGCCGAGGCCATGTCCCGGGTCGTGGAGCGACTGCGCCAACAGTTTCCGGAAGTGCCGCCCGACGCCATCGACGCCATCGTGAGCGGACATTACGAGGCGTTCGACGGCCGGCCGGTGCGTGATTTCGTGCCGGTGCTCGTCGAGCGGGCAACCCGCGCGGACCTCCGGGCCACCCACGACACGACAGGTCGAGCGCCCGTTGCCTTCGTGATCGGTACTGCCAGGCTTGATCCGTGACCCGATCTGAGACGGAGGGACCGGCGGTCTCGCCGGTTCGCCGGCCGGTGGCCCGACCGCGGCTGTCGGTCTGGGTGGGCGTCGTCGCGGCGGCGCAGTTGGCATTGCTGATCGCGACGAGCACCCGGTACGGATACCACCGCGACGAGCTGTACTTCATCGTTGCCGGGTCTCATCCGGCGTTCGGCTATCCCGATCAGCCACCACTCGTACCGCTGTTGTGCTGGGCTTTGCATGAGCTGGCCCCGGGTTCGCTGCTCGTGTTGCGCCTTCCGTCCGCGCTGGCGGCGGCCGCGACGACGGTTCTGGCGGCCTTCGTCGCTCGCGAGGTCGGGGGCGGCGCTCGGGCCCAACTGATCGCGGCGTGCTGCGCGGCGTCGTCTGGCTTCGCGCTCGCGATCGGCCACTTCGTGACGACGACGACGTTCGACCTGCTGAGCACGAGCGCGCTGGGCTGGCTGATGATCCGCGCGGTCATGCGGCGAAGCCCCGCGTCGTTGCTAGCCGCGGGGATGGTCGTCGGGATCGGTTGCGAGGCGAAGCCGCAGGTCGTGGTCGTCGCCATCGTGATCCTGGCGATGCTGGCGATCACCGGTCCACGCTGGCCGTTCCGCTCCTGGTGGCTGGCAGGTGGCATCGCCGCGGCCGCGCTGCTCGCCGCGCCGTACGTGATCTGGCAGGCGCGGCACGGCTGGCCTCAGGTGACGGTCGCCGGCAACATCGGCGGATCGGCGGAGGGTGGACGGGCCGGTTTTTTCCCCTTCCAGTTCCTGCTGGTGAGCCCGGTCCTGGCCCCGGTCTGGATCGCCGGCCTGATCGTGCCGTTCCGCCGAGCATCGCTGCGCTCGCTGCGATTCCTGCCGTTGACATATGCCGTTCTCGCCGTCGTCTACCTCGTCGGCAACGGCAAGGCGTACTACCTGGCCAGCCTCTACCCGGCGCTGCTGGGATTGGGCTCGTTGCCAGTGGCCGACTGGACGATGCGGTCCCGCCGGGCCCGGTTGCGCACCGCCGTCCTCGGTACGGCGATCGTCGTCTCGGCCGCCATCGGCGCGCTGATCGCCCTTCCGCTGCTGCCCACGACGGCACTTCCCGGCAGCGTGATCATGGCGATCAACCCGGATCAGGGGGAGACGGTGGGTTGGCCGAGGTTCATCGGCACGGTCAGCACCGCATGGCACGCGATCCCGGATGCGGCTCGCACCAGCACGGTGATCTTCACGAACAACTACGGCGAGGCTGGTGCCATCGACGTCCTTGGACGTTCCCACGGCCTGCCCGACGCCTACAGCGGGCACAACGGCTTCAGCGAATGGGGCCAGCCGGATCGCGCGGCAACGCAGGTACTGCTCGTCGGCTATGACGGTCCCGCCGACGCTCGTCCGTACTTCGGCGGATGCGTCACGCTCGCCACGGTCGACAACGGCGTCGGCCTCGACAATCAGGAACAGGGGCTGCCGATCCAGTTCTGCCAGATCACCGCCAGCTGGGCGGCCCTCTGGCCGCGTCTCACCCACTACGACTGAGCGCCACGCTGCTCGGCGTGGGAATGGGATTGAGCTCTATCCGGCCGGGCGACTCGAGGCCGAGCTGAATGGGGCGGAGCGAGCCTCCGCTAGTGGGTCACCTTCTCCACGTCGTGCACGACGGCCAGCGGATCGAAGTAGAACGGCTGGTCATTCACGAAGGGAATGGCTCGCGAAACTACCGCGCCCACATTATGGGCAAGATTGACGCCAACATCAGCCGCGACGAACATTAGGAGCACTATTGCGGCGATCGATTTTCCGCACCGTACCCAGAAGTTGTTCGATAGCCGCCTGGGCCCGGCGCTGCGGGCGGGCGATGGCGGCGCTGGTGGCGGGCTCCACTGGGCGGGCTCGGGATAATAGGGCGCGGCCCACGGCGATTGCCCTTGGGCCGGTCCCATCGTCGTCCAGTACTCATCGAGTCCGGACGGATATGCCTCGGCCGTCGGCTCGAAACGACCATCGCCCCGCGAGACCGCCATTCCTAACGCCCCCCTTGGGTGGCACTCATCGTGCACGGCGGATATGAATTGGGACTCTGCAAATCGATGCGCTCATTGGTGCCGGTCGCGCCGGCGGCGGTGACCGCCCCACGGGCCCGGGCCAGCTCGTCGCGGAACGGGTTGGGCAAACCCTGGGGCGACAGATCGAAACGAATATCGATGTCGGAGGGTGCCAAGACCTGCCCGTACTTGGCGGCGTAGGTATCGAACACCACCTTGGCAAGAGCCTGCTTGAGCGTCTTGGGAGGATTGGGGTTGGCGAAGTTGACCAGTTGAGTGTTGTTCTCCTTGTTCAGTTCGTTGATTCCCAAGTTGACGCAGTTGTTTGGTCCGGACGTGACGGCGTCGTACATGAGCAAATGAGCAATCTTGGCCAATACGGTGTTCGTATTGTCCACCGGCGACGTGAAGTCCTTTCCCATGGCCTGCGCGATCACCTTTGCGCCGCCGTAGAGACCGTTGACGATGACGTCGCCCCAGTTACCCCGATTCGAGGTGCGTTCTGTCGCCGGATCGATCGTCTGCTGGATGACCAGATCCGACTTGGCTGGATCAGGATCGCCATGCAGTACGACAGTGAGCTTGCCGGTCGTGGGATCGGGCTTGGCCTCGAGTGATTGGAGCTTCGTGCCGATATTCACAATGACGTCCGCGGAATCGGTCAGCGTGTGGTTTCGCAAGTCACGAAATGCGGGAACCGCGTTCAGGATCGGAACGGGGTTCGGGTCATGGAGCGTCACTTGCGCGGACACACTCGTCGTCAGGCTTGCGTCGTAGAGGACCGGCACCGTCAGCGCGGTGGCCTTAAGGTGCCTACTCGTCACACTGCCGTTGACTCGTTCGCTGCTGGCACCCTCGAGCATGGCCAAGAGCCCAAGCACCAGCCCACCGGCCACAGCGCCGACAACGAGTCTTTTCCGTAGCCGCTGGTTTTCGTTTCTCACGATCCGCCCGTCTGATCGCCGTTGCGAATGTTTGGCCCCCAGATGCCGCTCTTCCGACATAGTAGTTGATATTTGGCGGACAGTTCCAGTCCGCGATCACCACGACACGCTAGGTGATGGCACGAGCGGTCAGGACCCAGCGTGACGTAGGCCATAGCGATGGCCACGTGCCTCGTCGCGGCGGACGTGCTCCAGGAACTCCGGCGGGCAGACGGTGGCATCGTCGCCGAGCAACCGAGCTCGGTAGGTAGCCTCCGCGGCGGCCTCGAGGTTGACCGCCCGGCAGAGGGCGAGATCAGCCGTGTCAGCCACGACCAGGCAACCGTGGTGGCGGAGCAGTACCACGTCGGCGCCGGCCGTGAGCTCTGCGGCCGCTGCCTCGGCGAGCTGGGCCGAACCTGGGTGCAAGTACGGGACTGTCGCGATCGAGCGCAGGTAGAACGCGTGGTCGGTCGTGATGGTGCGGATAGGGATGTCGAGTCCGTGCAGCAAAGTGGCCACGGGCGGGTGCAGGTGCAGGCTCCAGGTGACGTCCGGCCGGACCCGCAGCGCCGCGAGGTGCAGCAGGAGCTCGCTGGTCGCGGCGTTCGCGCCCTCGAGGTGCTGCCCGTCGTGCGCGACCAGCACCAGATCGGCGGCGCTCAGGTCAGCGAGGCTCCATCCGCTCGGTGTCACCCACGCGTGGTCGGCGTCGTCGTCGGCTCGGACGGCGATGTTGCCGCCAGCAGCCACCACGAGCCCCGCTCCGACGACCGCGCGCCCGAGACCGATCACCCGCTCTCGGATCCGATCGGTCACGCCGGAGTCTCCCCAGCCGCTGGCCGGACCACTCTTCGCTCCGTAACCAGTGCGGTGACCAGGTCGGCCGGCGTGACGTCGAAGGCTGGGTTGAGGCCCCGCGCCCCGGTCGGAGCAATCCGAACCGCGCCGACGCTCAGCACCTCGTCCTGCGACCTGAGCTCGATCGGCACGGCTGCGCCGTTCGGCGTCTCGGCGTCGACCGTGGACTCGGGCGCGGCGACCACGAACGGCAGCCCGACCCGGGCGGCAGCCAGCGCCAGCGGAAACGTTCCCACCTTGTTGACGACATCTCCGTTGGCAGCCACCCGGTCAGCCCCCACGACGACGGCGTCCACCAGACCACTCGCGACCACGCCGGGACCGGCGCCATCGACGACGATCTGGTAGTCGGCTCCAAGCCGCTCCAGCTCCCAGGCGGTCAGCCGGCTGCCCTGCAGCAGCGGTCGGGTCTCGCCCACGTACACCGAGCCGAGCCGGCCCAACGACGACAGCGAGTGGACGACGCCCAGCGCGGTGCCCCATTCCACGGTGGCCAGGGCTCCTGCGTTGCAGTGTGTGTAGACCCGCACCCGGTCGCTGCCGACGAGGTCGATGAGCAGCCGTGCGCCGGTGGCACCGATAGCCCGGTTCACCTTGCCGTCCTCGGCCATAACTTGCAGCGCCTCGTCCTTGACTGCGACAGCTCCCTCCGGGAGACGGGCGAGCACCCGATCCACCCCGCGGGCGAGGTTGACCGCGGTGGGTCGAGCCGCGCGCAGCCGCTCGATGGCGGCCTGCAGCGCGGCGTCGTCCCAGCCCGCGTGCGCGCCTTCCTGGACGGCGAGCAGCACGCCGAGCGCACCGGCGGCGCCGAGCAGCGGAGCGCCTCGGACGGCCAGCCGTTGGATCGCGTCGATCAACTCGTCCACGGTCGTGATCGACAACTGGCGCTCCTCGCGGGGCAGCCGAGTTTGATCGAGCAAGACGATATGGTCATCCACCCAGTCGATGCTTCGCACTGGCACCTCCCGCCCCGTCAGCCTGCCCAACGACGACCATCGTCGCCTACCGTCGATCCGGTCGTCAGCGAGCGACCGCGCGAACTAGGCGGCGGACGTCCAAGGCGATCTCGCGCAGCAACCCCGACAGCAGGATGCTGATGCCGACGGTGTAGAGGCCGATTGCCCCGGGCGCGCCCCGCGAGCCGATGGTCGGCAGTTCGCGGTCGTCGAGCAGGTTGAGCGGACCGAGAATGGCCTGCAGCCCGGTCGCATAACCGGTCGCGGCCACCACCGCGTCCGGTGCCGATCGGGAGCGGTCGGCATGGACCACGTCCCGACCGTCGAGGGCGATCACGCCGCTGCGGATGGCGATGGTGCCCGACCGAACCGCGGCGACGAACCCGTGATCCAGCACCGGCGCCGTGCCGGTGCGTCGAAACTGCGTGTAGGGCGCCTTCGGTCGGGGCAGGCCGTGCGCGGAAAGATCGGGAACGGTAACCCGACGCATAGCGGTCGCCAGTGGATTGATGATCGCGCCCGGCGCGTAGCGCAGCGCGATGCCAACCGTCTGGGTCGGCACTCCGTAGCTGTCTCGACGCAGGATGGTCGGCGGCGTGCGCACGGCCATCTCTACGGTGACGTCCCGGGCGGCCGCCAGGTCAGCTGCGATCTCGGCCGCGGAGTTGCCCGATCCGACCACTAGGACACGCTGTCCGCGGTACGAGCTCGGATTGCGGTACTCCGACGAGTGGATCACGGGCGGCCGGAACGTGGCCTGACCGGGCCAGTTCGGAATGCGCGGTTCGGTACACGCTCCGGTCGCCAGCACGACCCGCTCGGCCCGCAGCGGACCGTCCGACGTCGACAGCGTCCATCCGTCCCCGTTGTGCGGCATGAGGCCTTGGAGTTCGACGCCAAGCTGTGGCCGGACCTCGAACCGCTGCGCATAGCGTTCGAGATAGGCGATGAAGTCGTCGCGGGCCACCCAGGCCCCGAACGTCGACGGAATGGACAGGCCCGGCAGGCCGGACAGCCAGCGAATCGTGTGCAGCCGGAAGCTGTCGTAGCGGGTTCGCCAGGCCGAGCCGATCGAATCGGCTCGATCGATGACGAGCGTTGGAATGCCGGCACCCTGCAACCGAGCGGCCGCGCTCAGCCCGGCCGGTCCCGCGCCGACCACGACTACGCGATGCGTCACGGGGCCGACGGTAGTCACTCGCGGGCCTTTCGAGCTGGCAATTGGCCGCCCGGGCAAACATCAGCCAGCTGGCTGATGTTGCGTCACGCGGCGGCCGGCAGAGTGGATCCAGTGGAGATTCGGATAGCCCTCGACACAGTCGAGCCGCCGGCCGGCCGGGTGCGGCGGGTATCGGCCGATGATTGGTCGCCCGGTGGTCAGGGCGAAGGGATCCCCTTTGTTGGTTGGCTGGGCCTGCTGCGAGCGCTCGACGAGCTGATGGCGTCGCCCGACGACGCCGCTCCGCAGGATGCCGACCAGTAGCATCCGCGGCATGCCCGTCGCAGGACCGTTGACGGCCTTGTACGGGCGGGCGGAGGGGGGAGCGGCGCTCGTCGCCTGGCCTCGGGGCGACCGGCGCTGGCCTCGTCGAGGGCGAGGCCGGCATCGGCAAGACCGGCTGCTCAGCGAGACGCTGGACCGGGCCGCAGCCGAGGATTCAGGTTGCGGTCGGGCACTGCGAAGAGCTGGAGCAGACCGTCCTTCGGGGTCTCGCCGCGCCTCGTATGCACTCGCGTCGCGATCCGCGGCGCGCCACCGCCCGACGAGGGTCCGATCACCGTGACGAGCGATCCCGGCCTCCAGTTCCGCGCGGTGGACGCCGTCGTCGACCTGGTCGCGCTGCACACGCCACTCGTCATCGGACTGGACGACCTCCAGTGGGCCGATCCGTCCAGCCTGCTGACGATCAGCACGATCGGCCGTCGCCTGGCCGACCTCCCGGTAGCGCTCATCGGGTGTTACCGGCCGGCGCCGCGCTCACCCCAGCTAGAGCGGACGGTCGAGTTCCTGCGGGCCGCGAGTGCTCAGGAGCTGAGTGTTGGCCCGCTCGGCGAGTACGCCGTGGTCGAGTTGGTCGCGGAGATGGTCCCCGCTGAGTGCGGTGAGACGTACAACCTGATAGTCAGCCGCGGCGTGCTGGCGTTGATCTTCTTCCATCGAAATGACCTTGCCCGCGTTGAGCAGACCGCTGAGGTGGCTGTGCGTCAGCTTGCTGCGACCGGCGCTCGATATCGCGCGCAGTGGGCGATGTGCGCGCAGGCGCTCGTCCTGAAAGCTCAGGGCAAGATCGCGGAAGCATATGCGACCTCGTCCGAGAGCTGGGATTTCTGCGCCGACCTCGGGCTGGCGCTGGAGTACCGCGTGCTCGGGCCTGAACTCGTTCGTCTGGCGCTCGCCGTTGGCGACCGGGAACGCGCTGGGGTCGTGTCGGCCGCCGTCGCCCAGCTGGCGGCAGGCAACAACCTGCCGTCGCTGACCGGCACCGCCTTTGCGCTGCCAGGGATTGGTCGACGGCGATCCGGAGATCCTGAGCGCGGCTGTCGACGCTTACGCGCGCAGTGCGCGGCTTCTGGAACGGGCGCAAGCCTGCGAGGACGCGGGCGCGGCTTTCGCTCGACAGCGCCGGGTAGATCGGGCTCGGCCCCTGCTGCGTGACGCCCTCGAAGCCTACGAACGGCTCGACGCCGCTCGCGACGTTGCGCGCACAGAGGCTGGGGTACGCGCTGCTGGCTTCCGGCCCGGACGCCGTGGAGAGCGCAGCCGGCCACGTGACGGCTGGCCGAGCCTTACGCCGACCGAGCAGACGGTCGCGCAGCTCGTCGCCGAGGGCCTGTCCAATCCGCAGATTGGCGATCGTTTGTTCGTGTCGCGCCGGACCGTGCAGACCCACCTCTGGCATGTGTTCGCGAAGCTGGACGTATCGTCTCGGGCCCAGTTGGCCGCTGAGGTCATGTGCCGCAGCGCGGCCGATCTCGCACGCTGACCCGAAGGAGAACCCTCGGGTCCGGATCTCGTTGCGCGGCCAGCCGCGGTCGAGGAATCGGCCAGCTGGCCGATGTCTTCGTCGTCGCGCGATCGCAGTCTGGAGCCCTCACGTCACCTGCCGACGCCGCGAGGAGGACGACAATGGTCGGTCAGTCAGCCGTCGAGACGCTTCGCGCCTACGGGTACGACGCCCGCTCTGACGGCTTGGGCAACGTCCAGGCGAGAGTCTGGCAATGGCATGCCGACGACACCCAGACCGCGTCGTGGGTGGCCGTACCCACCGACCAGGCCGCCCTGCTCGGGTGGCTCGCCAACGCGTTGCGCGACAACGCACGCGGGCGGGTGAGTGTCGCCGGCGACGCGCGACCAGCAGTTCGTGCCCTCGTCATTGCGGAATCCGCCAGCTAACAAGGGAGCCAGTCATGTACCAGCATCTGACCGCGATCGAGGCCGACCACCGGCGAGATCACATCGCCAGAGAGTTCCGGAAGGCCGAGCGCCGGTACCGGCGCGCCGAAGCCACCAGGCCCGAGCGCCGCTGGCGTACCGGCCGTCGACCGTAGTTCGCCGTCCGCGCCCCGATTCGACCCGCGGCCCGGAGCACTCTCGTACCATCGTTGATGCACCGAGATGGCAAGGCCAACTGGTACTTCCTGACCTGGCTCGGACGGACGACCCCCGATGGTTCTCCGTCGAGCTGCGGGAACCATAGCGGCCGGCGACTGTCCGGAGGCCGGCGACTGTCCGGAGGCCGGCGACTTTCGCTGGCTTCGGCAGCCACTGCGGGCTCGGTTCACCACACGGGCGGCGCCGGCCGGGGAGGTCGAGCGGTAGCGAGCCCGACCGCCGTCGAGCGCAAACCGGACGACTCCCGCGGTCATTTGCGACCGTGATCTTGGACTTGCTGCCTCAGGGCGACGCTTACTCGAAGATCACGATGCCAGCGGCGGATGGTCCTGCCGCCATGAGCGGCCCGAAAGCGATTTCGGACGCGACGAGGAAACCGCGCCAGATGCTGTCCGATGTGACGCAGGCTGGACGCCAGGCCCGCCTCCGGCACTAGCATCGACGTGGTGGGCGCTCTCGCGCCATCGTGGTCGATACGCGGGCGGGCGGCGGAGCTCGCCGTCCTGCGGGACGCACTGGACCGGGTCGAATCGGGCCGGCTGGCGATGGTGCTCCTCGAAGGTGAGGCCGGGATCGGCAAGACCCGGCTGCTCGACCATGCGTTGCAGGACGCCAAGGGCCGCGGGCTGCAGGTGCTGGCGGGCCGGGCTGGAGAGCTGGAGCGAACGCGCCCGTTCGGCGTGGTGGCCGGGATCTTCGGCTGTGTTCGATCGTCGGCGGATCCGCGGCGGGCTGCGATTGCGCACTTGCTCGCCCCGGCTGGCAACGGCGGGCGTGATCCGATCACGGTCACCAGCGATCCCGGACTGCGATTTCGGGTGGTGGATGCGTTCGCGGACCTCGCCGAAGAGCTGGCCTTAGCCGGCCCGCTGGTGATCGGCGTGGACGACCTGCAGTGGGCCGATCCGTCCAGCCTGGTCACGATCGGCGCGGTCAGCCGACGGTTGGCGGATCTGCCGGTGGGCTTCGTCGGGTGTCTGCGGCCGTCGCCCCGTGGTCCTGAATTGGACCGGCTCACCGAGGGCTTGGAGGCGGCCGGCGTCATGCGCCTGGTATTGCCCGGGCTGACTGACGAGGCGGTATCGGAGCTGGTGGCCGATGCCGTGGCCGCATCGCCCGGTCCGGGACTGCTGGCCGAGATGTCCGGCGCTGCGGGCAACCCATTGTTCGTCACCGAGTTGCTGGGAGCGCTCGCCCAAGAGGGCGCGATCACGACCGACGGCGAACGGGTCGAGGTCTTGACGATGGACTTGCCGCCCACGTTGCGGCTGACAATTCTGCGCCGCATCAGCTTCCTGCCCGACGACACGCTGCAGCTACTGCGGGCCGCGTCGATCCTTGGATCGAGTTTCCGCCTTACCGATCTTGCGACCGTGACCGGCCGCTCGGCCCTGGAGCTGTCGGTGGCGCTCGCCGAGGCGATCCGGACGCGGGTGCTCGAAGACGACGGCGCCGAGTTGCAGTTCCGCCACGACCTGATTCGGGACGCCATATACGGCGATCTTCCCGGTAGCGTCCGCCGGGCGCTGCACCGCGAGGCCGGCCAGCGGCTCGCCCGATCCGGGGCCACGGCGTCCCAGGTGGCCGAGCACCTCGACCGCGGAGCGAGCCGCGGCGATGTCGACGCCATCGCCTGGCTGACCACGGCGGCGCGGCAAGCCGCGCCGACCTCGCCCGATGTCGCAGCCGACCTGTTCGACCGCGCGCTCGGATTGATGACGCCAACCGATGTCACCCGCGACTTGCTCATGGTGGAGCGAGCCAGCAGCCTTATGTGGGCTGGCCAGATCTCGGCCGCCATGCAGATATGCAGCGCCGTTCTGGCCCGCGACCATGACCCGCGCGCAACCGGTCCCGCGCACGTCTGCCTCGGGCACGCCCTGCTCGTGAGCGGCCGGCCGGCCGACGGCCTGCGCGAGCTGGAAGGCGCGGGCGAGGCACCCGCCTTCACCGAGGCTGACCGCGCCCGCGCACTGGCCTGGGCGAGCATTGCCTATCGCTGGATGGGCGATCTGGACGAATCGGCGATCACCGCCGAGAAGGCCCGATCGGCCGCCGAGGCCACGGGCGACGATCAGTCCGCGGCGATCGCACGGACGTCCCTGGCCACGGTCTCCGAACTTCGGGGCCGGCTCACAGACGCGCTCGAGGCCATGGACGAGGCGGTGCGGATCGCCGACCAGACCCCGAGCCGCGACGGGCATCGCTATCCTCTCCACGCCCATCGCGGACACATCCTGACCGAGCTCGATCGGCTGGATGAGGCCAGGTCGGCCCTCGATACGGGTCGGCGGATCAGCGATGACCTTGGCCGGGGCTGGCACTTGCCCAGCTATCAGATGGTGCGGACCGCCGAACGGTTCGTCGCCGGCGAATGGGACGACGCGATCACGGAAGTCGAAGCGAGTGTCGATCTCGCGCACGAGACCGGCCAGGCCTTCGGGCTGATACTCGATCGCAGTGTGTTGTCGCTCATCAGCCTGCATCGCAACGATCTCAACCGGGCCAAGGCGGCCGCCTCGGCCGCCGTGGGCCAGCTCGGTGAGACGGGTGCCCACTATCGCGCACAGTGGGCGGCGTGGGCGCGTGCGCTCGTCCTGGAGGCGGAGGGCAAGAGTCCTGAGGCGCTGCTGACCCTCACCTCGTGTTGGGATCGGTGCGCCGACGCGCGGCTCGCGCTCGAGTACCGGATGCTGGGGCCTGATCTCGTCCGACTGGCCCTGCTGGCTGGCGACCGTTCGCGGGCGCGCACTGCCGCAGCGGCCGTGGCCGCGCTCGCCGACGACAATCCGGACGTCCCGTCGATTGCCGGCGCTGCGCTGCGCTGCCAGGGACTGGCCGAGGATGACCCGGAGATGCTGTGTGCCGCTGTCGCGGCCTATTCCGTGGGCGCGCGACCATTCGAGCTGGCCCAGGCCTGTGAAGATGCCGGCACCGCGCTCGCGCGGCGCGGGGACGCGGGCCAGGCGCGCGTATTCCTCGACCGGGCCGTCGAGATCTGCGAGCGGCTCGACGCCGCGCGTGACCTGGGTCGCGTAGAAGCGACGCTGCGAGGCATGGGTGTTCGACGTGGTCGTCGCGGACCGCGCCGCCGGCCCCAGACCGGGTGGGCCAGCCTCACGCCGACCGAGCACGCGATCGCGGACCTCGTGGCCGAAGGACTCTCCAATCCCCAGATCGGCGACCGCCTCTATATCTCGCGCCGCACCGTGCAGACCCATCTCGCCCACGTTTTCATCAAGCTCGACATCACCACCCGCGCCCAGCTCGCCGCCGACGTCACGCAGCGTCGGGCCGACTAACCCTCGGGTCGCCCAATCCCGCATATCCGCCAGCTGGCGGATGTCTCGTTCGGGACGCTTGGCGCACGCTGCACTGGCCGACGAAGCGTCGTTGCAGCTTTCGCGCCGGAAGTCCACTGCTAGAGGGAAAGGCCTAGCCACGAGGGCACAGGCCAAATCGGCCAGTTGGCCGATGTCTTGGGCAGGAGGAAATCCGACCCTGGAAGGAGCATGCGCGTCAGAGATGAACGAAGGTGATCCGCGTCGTGTCCCGCCCGACAATCCAGCCATCGGTGGCCAACGTACTGGCCTTGCTCAGAACGGCGATCGGACCGATCCCGCCGCGAAGTTTGGTGGATCTGCCCTGCTGGTCCCACGATCCGGACCTGTGGTTCGCCGGCCCGCCCGCGGAGTTGGAGCGAGCCAAGAGGTTGTGTGCCGACTGCCCGGTTCGTCGCGCTTGTCTGGCCGGGGCGATCAGCCGCCGGGAGCCGTGGGGCGTCTGGGGTGGCGAGATCTTCGACCAGGGCCACATCATCCCCCGCAAGCGCCCGCGCGGGCGGCCACGCAAGGCTGAGGCCGCCTGAGTGGGGAGCTAGGGTGCGCCTGCGGCGCTGTCCGAACAGCACGGGTCGTGGTAGCCCGCCAGCCGCAGCAGCAGCGCGTGGAGTGTGGCGCGGCTGTGGGCGTCGAGCGGTGCGAACAGCTCGTCCTCTAGTCGGTTGATCCTCGTCCGCAGGCGAACGAGCTGCCGCCGACCCGGGGGCGTCAGGCTCACGACGTGACGGCGCCGATCCTCCGGATCCCGGTGCCGCTCGATCAGCCCGCGCTCTTCCAGCCCGTCCAGGATTCCGACGAGCTGGCTGCGGTCGATGACCAGCGCGTCCGCGATGGTCGCCTGGGTTCTGCGCGCCTTCTCGCCGAGGAGCGCCAGCACGCTGTAGTGGTACTGGCTGAAACCGGCTTCTTCCAACGCCGCGAGTGCTCGGGATCGGAACTCCTGGCCCAGTCGCACCATGAGGAATCCGCTCTTCTCGAGCAGCTCTTTCGGCAACCGCAGCGGTTCGGCCTCGTCCTCGGCGTCCAGCGCTCCGCCGTCCCGCGCAACTGTGACCACTGCCACAGAATAACTGTATCAAGCTCCAGCGTTGAGCCATCTGATAGTGGAATTGGTCCATCATCTCGAGGAGAAACGAATGACTCGGGCAATGTTGCCAGAGCGTGAAGACCACGCCGATCCCAGCAGTCGCAGGCGCTGGCTTGCGCTCGCGGTAATCGTCGCCGCACAGTTCATGGTCGTACTCGACGTCGCGATCGTTAACGTGGCGTTACCGTCCATCAAGACCGATCTCGGCTTCTCCCAGGAGAGCCTGCAGTGGGTCATCACCGCCTATGCGATCTTCTTCGGCGGTGTCCTGTTGCTGGGTGGCCGGCTCGCCGATCTGCTCGGGCGGCGTCGGATGTTCATGGCCGGCTTGCTGCTGTTCACCGTCAGCTCGCTGCTCGACGGGCTGGCCTGGTCGGAGGGCTCGCTGATCGCCTTCCGCTCATTGCAGGGCCTCGGGGCCGCGCTCCTATCGCCCGCCGCCCTGTCCATCCTGACGACTACCTTCCGAGAGGGGCGCGAGCGGAACCTCGCGCTCGGCGTCTGGGGTGCTGCTTCAGGAAGTGGCGGTGCCGCTGGCGTGCTGCTGGGTGGCGCCCTCACGAGCGCCCTGAGCTGGTCCTGGATCTTCTTCATCAACGTGCCGGCCGGCATCCTGGTACTCGCGGTTAGCCCGTGGCTGCTGAAAGAGAGCCGAGCCGACCTGGCCCACCGGCACTTCGACTTCGCTGGCGCCGCGTCGATCACCGGCGGCCTCATGCTGCTCGTTTACGCGATGACGCGGGCGGCCGAGCACGGCTGGGCCACGACCAGCACCGTCACACTGCTGGTTGCGTCTGCGGCGCTGATCGTTGCGTTCTTGGTGATCGAGTCGCGCTCGGCGGCGCCACTGCTGCCGATGCGGATCTTCCGACTGCGGACGCTTACGGCTTCGAACGTCAGCGGCTTGCTTATGGGCGGCGCGATCTTCTCGCAGTTCTTCCTGCTGACGCTCTACATGCAGCAGGTGCTGCACTACTCGGCGCTGAAGACCGGTGCCGCCTACATTGCGCTGACCCTGACGATCATCAGCTTCTCCGCGGTTGCGCAGGCCATGGCGACGCGGTTCGGTATTCGCCGGATCCTTCCGCTCGGGCTGGCTCTCTCTGCCGGTGCGCTGTTCCTCTTCGCCCGGCTTCCGGTCGACGGGCACTACGCCACTGACCTGCTTCCCGCGTTCCTGCTCAGCGGCATCGGGCTGGCGATGGCGTTCGTCCCGATGTCGATCGGTGGATTGACCGGAGTCCGGCAAGCCGATGCGGGCGTCGCATCCGGTCTGATCAACACCAGTCAGCAGATCGGCGGAGCGATCGGCGTGGCCGCGGCGACGACGATTGCGACGACGTACACGAGCCACTTCGTCCTCGCGCACCCGGGAACGGCCGCTCTCAGTGGGGCCGCGCTCACCCACGGCTTCCAGATCGCGTTCTACGTTCTCGCGGCCGTTGCGGTGCTGGGAGCGGTTCTCGCCGCAGTGCTCGTCGAGTCGAAGCCCGAGGAACTCGAGGTCGCTCTCGAGGACGGGAACCTCGCGCTGGAGCCCGTAGGCTGACGCCGCTTTTCACGATCAGTATGCAGATTCCGTCGCTCATGCGACGGAATCTGCATATGTGTCAAGGAGGCAACAGCGTCGCGTCCCACGCACCCACGTGACCTCTGAGACGCCTGGGCACCGCACATGCGCATGGGGATGGAGGAGGTTGGAGTCAAGGCCTGCCACCAGGTCGGCATCCTGGACCGTCTGCTGGACTCCGCCCCGCTCTTCCTGACCGGTAACACCGACACCGTCTACGTGTCGGGCATTCTCGACCTCGAACGAGACGGTCCTACCATCGTGGAGATCCCGCCTGGTTGCGGCCCGACCACGGTCAACGACGCGTGGTTCCGGTTCATCACCGACATGGGCAGGCCGGGTCTCGACCGTGGTGATGGAGGCAAGTACCTCATTGTCCGAGAAGGAGTTCACACGATCCACGAGAACGACGTCTCGTTCTTTGACGAGCTCGACGCGGTTCTTCAACGTGAGTCACTCGGCGTGATCGACCCCGAGATCCGTGGGCTGCTCGCCCTCCATCGGGATCAACAAGGGCACCCTGTTCGCGCCTGACGACCGCATGCGCGCACTGCTCACCGAGGCGGCGGCGGTGGCGGTGGCGAACGGTGCGGCGCGGGCCATCTCGTTCAAGTCCCGCGACCCCAAGGCGTACCTCTACCCGAACCGTCGCAGGCAGACCGGGTTCATCGGCACGACTACCGGTGGCTCCGCGATGACGGGGCGGCCGGCCGCAACCTCGACGCCCGGACGATGCTCTTCTACATCGCGACCGTGAACACTCCGGCTCGACATCGCAGAGGCAGGCCAGGCCCACTCGGCACCCGAATGAGCCCGACGGCCTCATTCGGGTGGCGACATCATGTCTTGTTGTCGTAGATTTCGGCGGCGGTGTCGACGGTCAGCCCGGAGCCGAAGTGCGGCCCGCCGCCGACGTTGTAGACCCCGGCGATTCGCTTCGGGTAGGAGCGGGCGGCGATGATCGCCTCTGACCACGGGTCGAGGTGCGTCAGCAGCTCGTCGAGGTCATCGCCGAGCGCGTCCAGAACGGGTCGTTCGAGCTCGTCGGCACGCACCTCGACCTCTTCCCGGAACGCTCGACCGGCGTCGGTGAGCTGCTCACCGGCGGTCATCAGCCCGCGACGGGCGAGCCGCTCGAACCCGGCGTCCATGTCGGCGTCGGTCCAGCCCCGGCTCGGGGTGTAGGCGCGGGCCGGCAGCCCCCACCACTGTTCGGTGAGCAGCAGAATCTCCACCGCGTCGGCCCCGCCGACCGCCCAGGAGATGACGTGGCTGTCGCCGCGGTGCTCGCGCAGCAGGTCCGCAGCCCGCCAGAGGTCACCCAGCGGGTGGCCGGGGGAACCGAGCGAGCGCAGTCCGCCGTAGATCGGGCGGCCCGCCCACGGCGCCGCGTCGGCGCCGCGGAGCAGCAGCTCAGTGACCCGAGCCAGGCCCGCGGGCTGCTCGCCGAGCACCCGCCGCAGCATCGCGGTGGCGCCCTTCTCCCGAGCGTCGAGAATGCCTCTCGGCCGGCGATCTGCCAACCGGCCGCGACCGCCGACACCACCACCTTTGGGTTGAAGACACCGAACGCCGCTGCGACGACCTCCCCCGGCACCTGACCAAGGCACGCCCCGCGACTGGTGAAATACGACGTCAACTCCGGGCGGGCAACGCCGCGCGCGTCGGTGGCGGGGCTGCCCGCGAACCCGAGCGCGGCGTAGGCCGCGAGCGCCTCCGGGGCGAAGTACACCCCGGCCGCCACCGGCTCCACTGCGTTCCGCAGACGGCGGGCCCGCTCCTGGAAATCGGTCGTCAGCACGAGCGATTCTCCTTCAGGTATCGGGGTAATCGCCACCGCTGGTGTCGTTGGGAATTTAGTATCCCGCGCGAGCCTCGTCGGCCGGTTGACGGCCGCCGTATACCGCCAAGGCGTAAATGACGAGGATGCCCATCGCGATGTAGAGCAGAGACCAGACCGGATAGTAGGGCATCCACCAGATGGCGCTGATGGCAATGATGCCGCCGGCAATGATGCCGATCCATCGGCTGAATTGCGAGCCGCTCAGGACGCCGAAAGAACTACCGATCAGGATGAGGGCGACGATGAAGTACACCCAGCCGTAGGTCGTGAGGCTGTGCCCGAACAATGCCCCTTCGAGCCTGTCCGGCACCGCCCCGTCGTAGCGCCAGGCCCATATCGCGTCGAAGAATCGCATTATGCCGGCGATGCCCAGCACCGTCCCGGCGAAAAACCGCCAACCGCCACCCGCTACTTCCACCACACGTCCCCTTCCTCAGATAATGGACAATTCACGAACAGTTCGATGAGCGCGTCACTGCGCGAGTTCGATTTCTCCGGGTCGCCAAGTCTTGTCGAAGAAGGACTGAAGCGGGCTGTACAGGCGAAGCGCGACGAACCAGCCCTTGTCGGGGTCGGTCTGGATCCAGTTACCCCGAGCGACGCCCTCCGGTCGCGTTGGTGAGAAATAGACCACGGTGGACCCGTCCGACTCCGCCTCGGCCGCAGGTGAGGGATAGCTCTGGCTGCCCGCCCGAGGATAGCGCTGCGCCGTTTGCAGCATGGAGCGGGTCTGGTTGTCGTAGACGGTCAGTGACCAGAACCGGGCCGCCGGGATGTCCTTGGGCAGCCGCAGCCGGTAGGTCCTCGCGCCGTCGAAGGGTTCGCCGTCCGGGTCGACGTTGGCGATGAGGTACTGCGACCCGACGCCGGTCAGCCGCATACACATGGCGGGGGTGATGGCGGTGGCGGTGTAGAACATCGCGGTCCGGGAGTGCAGCCGGCGGGCATCCTGGTTCGGGTAGGGCTTGATACCTTCCGGAGTGATCTCCGGCGGTGGGTTGGTGAACTCGAACCCGCCGACGAACAGCATGTTCCACCACGCGGTGTCACCCTCGTAGTAGCGGAAGCCCTCGGTCGGCGACGCCCCCAGCCCGATCATCCGGGACGAGGCGTTGCCGACGGCCACCGCGTCGTCGAGGATCGCGCGCAGCCGATCATCGGGCTGGAATTTCTCGCCCTTGGCGATCCCGATCGCGGCGAACTGACCGGCCAGCTCGGTGTCGAGCGCCTCGGCCGGCTCCAGCTGCACCAGGGCGTTGAGCATCTCGTAGTGGCCGAAGTCGTTGGGCGGGACGGTGTTCATCGCCAGACCGGTCCCCTCCACGAACCGGGGGCTCTGCGGACTGGGCACCTGGCCGAGCGGACCCTCTCCGGTTAGGTAGGCGCCGATGCTGCTGCCCAGGCCACCGGCGGCGTAGGGATAGATCTTCAGCTGCTCCTTGATACGGGCGACGGTCGGCGCGGGGTCGTCGCCGGGGTTCTCGTTGATGAACGCCCGGCCGATCAAGGTCACGATGTTGGTGCGCGAGTGCCGCACGTAGTAGCCACCTTCGGGCAGCGGGCCGTCGTACTCGGGGCCGACCAGCAGGTAGGTCCCGCCCTGGCCGCGGTCCGCACCGGGCAGGCCGAAGTCGCTGATCCAGCGGAACCAGATGTCGTCGAAGAGGCCCAGAACGTGTCGGATGGTGTCTCGATCACCAGTGGTCCCTGCGACAGGTCGTGAAAGGACCAGAAGTAGACGGTGTCGGCATTTGCGGTCAAGAACAGCGACCGGGAATCCATCAGCTCTGAGAAGATCAGCACGTCGCCATCCGCGATGCCGGCGTCCTGAAACCCCTTGCGGATGGCGAACACGGACACCCCCTGGATGGTGTTCATGAACGTCTCGACGCCGTGCAGGTAGTCCAGGTGGTCGCGCAGCCCCGCTGCGGTGGCACTCGTCGGGTAGCCGTCGGTGAACTCCAGGGTCCCGATCCCGGACTCCACCCTCGATGGAGTCGTGACCGATGGCGGGACGGCCGTCCTGTTTACGTCGTCGGTAGCGGGCATCGCTGTCTCCTCCAGATCCGATTGACGTAAGCGTAGGGATGCTGGGCGCCCGCGGGCTTCACCCATACTGTGTGAAAGTGCGGCGAAGGCCGATGGGTTGCCGCACCCGGGCCGGGATCCTCGATTGTGTCCGTCGAAGCCGGCAGCGACCCCGCGAGGCATTGCCGACATCCGGCGCCTGCCATGGTCGTTACACAGAATGCATGAGTCGCTTCTCGCGGGTCTGCTGCGGTATGCCGGCAGCGGCGGTGTCGACAGATTTGACGATTCATCTGATCTGTGTGATGCCGGCGGTGTCTGTCCTGTCGTTCAATGGGTGGGCAGGGATCCGCGGCCCGATCGGGCGTCGGATGCCTGGCCATGGAGTCCCGTCCGGTGATCTTGTCGGTCGCCGTTGGCGCGGAAGGGTGGGTGGGCTTTGGATTACACGGACCGGCTGCGCCGTCTGGCGATCAACGACGCGAACTTTGCGCGGGACTGCGTCGGCGGAGCCGGCGTTGATTCCGGAGAGCTCGATGCGAGGACGTTGGCGCTGGTGCGTCTGGCCGGGTTGGTCGCGGTGGGCGGCGCTGTTCCGTCCTACGGCGCGCAGGCCGATGCGGCGGTGGATGCGGGGGCGACGGCGGCCGAGATCGTCGAGGTGCTGGTCGGCGTCGTTCCCATCGTCGGGCTGCCCCGGGTTGTCGCGGCTGCCCCCAAGGTCGCGACGGCGCTCGGGTACGACATTGACCAAGCCCTGGAACACCAGTCCGATCGATGATGCCGGCTACGCCGCCGAGCAGTCCGATCAGCGACGCGCGTTGGACCGCGTCGCCGCGGGAGGACACGCCCAATTTTCGATAGATCGAGCCGACCTGCGAGTTGACGGTGTTGCGGGACACGAACAGCCGCTCCCCGATCTCACGAATCGTCAGATGCGTTTGCAGATACGGCAGCAGCCGAAGCTCCGCCGGGCTGAGCGGCGACCCGCCGGTTGCTCCCACCGCGGGGCTCGAGGTGACGATCCCGCGGAACTCGGACACCTCGTCGACGAGGACGCCAAGAGCCGGCCGGTGGAGCAGAATGTCGTCGATCTCACGCAGCAGGTGACGAGCGGTCGTGTGGTCGGCCAGGGCCCAGTACACCTTGGCCAGTTGCAGTCGCGCGCGCACGGCCAGATATGGCAGCGCAAACGTCAATGACGGACGCGCTCGCATCGCCCGAGTGAGCTGGCGGTTCGCCTCGCTCAGGTCGTATCGGTGCACGCACAGCCGAGCCGCGGCGGCGAAGGCGAACACGCAAACGATGTAGTCGTACAGCCGGGCCTCATCAACGACGGCGAGGGCACGATCCACGTGGTCGGCCGCCTCGGCCCATTGCCCACGATCCATCGCCAAGAACGCGAGCTCGGACTCGCTGAGGACGAGCGTGTCGGTATTGGACATGGTGGCGGCCAGGGCGGAGGACTCCGCGAACAGCGCAGCGGCGCGGTCGAGGTCCCCGCGGAGCAGGTGCGCCTCGGCGCACAAAACGAGCGCCTGGTCGCGCCACGGGCTCCACGGCAGCTCGTGGGCGACGCCGAAGACGGCGTCGGTCATCGCTTGATCCGGACCGGAGGCACACATGATGGACCGCAACATCGCCCGCGCCGAGTCGAACGACGCCGTGCCGTCCACTGGTGTCAGGTCGAACGAGGCGACGTCGAGGATCGCCGCCCACCGTTGCGCTTCGGCGGTCTGTCCGGTCAACACCGCGACCCAGCCGGCCAGCACGGCGAGCGGGGGATAGTCCTCAATCGCGGCGTCGCCGAGCGCGGAGAGCCAACGCTGCACGGTCGACATGTGGCCGGCCTGGTAGGTCGGCAGGATCAACTCCGTCACCAATTTGACGCATCGGTCCCGCTCGGTCGTGTTCAACAGGTGCTCGACAGCCATCGCCGGGGATCCATTGGACTCATACCAGTCAGCGGCTCGCAGATGCAGCTTCATGATGACGTCGGGTTCGACTCGACGAAGCTCACCGAGCAGGAACTCCCGGAACAGTGCGTGGTAGCGGTACCACTCGCGCCGACGATCGAGCGGAATCAGGAACAAACTCGCGGCCTCGAGCGCGCGCAGCCGCTCCTGCGCGCCCGATTCCTCGAGTAGGGCATCGCACAGCGGAGCAGACAGTTGATCGAGGACCGCGGTGCACCGCAGGAACCGCTGAAGACTCGCGGGCAGCTGCATCAACGACTCGCGGTAGAGGTAGTCGGCCACGTACCGATCGTCACCGGAGACCGCCAACGCCTGACCGTGACTGTCGCGCGCGATCAGCGCGGCGAGGTAGATGCCGACCGGCCAGCCCTCGGTCCGTTCGGTGACGCGCGGCAGCCAGCTCGCGGGTAAGGCCTACGTGTGCCTGCGCGAAGATCTGCTCGGCGCCGGCCGCGTCGAGGGCCAGGTCGTCCGAACGCAACTCCAGCGCGTCACCCGACGCCCGCAGCCGCGGCAGGTGCGGCTGCTCGACACGACTCGCCGCGACCAGTTGACAGCCTCGAGGGATCCCCGAGATCACCACGCTGAGCACATCGTGACAGGCGGGCGAGCGCAGTTCGTGCAGATCGTCCAGCATGAGCACGAACGGAACCGGGCTCGTCCGTAACGCTGAGGCCAGACGCGGCGCAGCCCGTCCCAACACCGACACCCCCAGACCGCCCATGTCGGCGATCAGGTCGGCGCCGCCCGGCGAGATCCGCGCGTACGCGGACGCCAATAGGGCGAGCAGGAGCGCGGGATCATCGTCGAAGCGGTCCAGACTCACCCAGGCGACGCGACGATCCTCCGCGCGGGCCCACTGGACCAGCAAGGTCGACTTGCCGTATCCCGCCGGCGCGGTCACGCCGACCACACGGCAACCGCTCGCCCGAGCCGCGTCGATCAGCCCGGCGCGACTCACGAAACCCGGGCGCGACTGCGGAACCGAAAGCTTCGAATCGAGCAGCACCTCGTCGAAGCCAGCAACCGTCGGCGTCGGCCCGCCCCGATCCTCGGTCACGGTCGAATCCTACGGATCGATCTTCGGGGCGTTCAACGCTCACCTTCCGGCGGAGAGACTGGCAAATGTCGCTGGGCGTGATGCGGTAGCCGTGTTCGTGCTTGAGGCTACGGTGCGGACCGCCGAACCGAACCGTCGTCGGGTGCGCATTCGCGCCCCTGACATCTCGATCAGCGGACGTCTCGTCGGCATCGCGTCACGAGCGCAGTCTCTCCGTCAGCGCTCCGAACGTCGAACCGTCAGATCCACCATCACGGCAACGCCAGACGCCAGAGCAGGGCCGGATCCCGGTCGGGCGTGGGTGTTGGCGGGGCCAGGCGGACGCGCGGCACGCGTACCCGCAGCGCTCCCGGATGGATCTGGCAGCGCACCGGGGTCGGCATCAGCACCGACTCCCCGTCGATGCCCACTGGTATCTCCTCGGCATCAGCATCGATGACCACCTCGTGCGCGGTCACCTGGCGCAGTCCACTGGAGTGCCGGCGCATTAACGCGGCGGCTTGGGCGGCACTGTCGACGGTGATCGCGACGACTCCAAGCACACCGCTATCCAGACGCGCGCGCCGACCCAGACCCGCGATGTCTCTGAGATCGTAGGGGTTGTTGCTGATCAGGAGCGCTGTGGGTCCCTCGATCGTCATGTCGCCGTCGATCCGGCCGACCAGGCGCGCGCCACGCCGACCGGAGAGCAGGTCTGGCAGCATCTGCAGCGTTGTGTCGCGCTTGTCGGCGCGGTACGCCGGGCTCTGCACGATCTCGGCGTACGCACCGAAGGACGCGTTGTTGACGAAGGTCCGGTCGCCGATCACACCAAGATCCAGCGTGAGCTCAACCCCGTCGGTGAGGGCGTCCAGACCTAACTCCGGGTGATCCCGATCCAGCCCGAGATCCATGGCGAAGTGGTTCCGGGTGCCCGCCGAGATCACCAGGAACGGCAAGCCGTGGTCGGCGGCGATGCCGGCGACCAATGCCTGCGTACCGTCGCCGCCAGCGACGCCGAGCAGATCGGCCCCGCCGGCGACCGCGTCGCGCGCCATCGCGGCGACGTCGACATGCCCCGGGCCTTCGATGAGTGCCACCGTCGCTCCCATGGCGGCGGCCCTGTCCTTCAGGTCGAACTTGCCGACCTTGCCACCGCCTGAGCGCGGATTCATGATCACGTAGGGTCGGCGAGGCGGCGGCGTCTCCCGCTCGGGTATGCGCGTGGGCGGTTTCGCCCGCACCAGAGCAGCCCTTGCCGCGGCGACGGCCGCCCCCATAAGCACCACGACGATGATGATCGGTAGCAGCAGGTCTTGGGAGATATAAACAACGACCACTGCGATCGGCGCCGCGACCGCGACCAGCGCGCCAAGCCAGCGGACGACGCCGCGATTGCTCAGGAACCACCAGCCACCGACGAGCGTAGCTGCCAGTCCGCCCACACCCACCAACAGCACGCCGAGGCTCTTCGTGACGCCCCCCACGAGCAGCACGAGCACCGCTGCAAACGCCAACAGGTAGGCCAGCCGGGCGAACCATCGCGCGCGTGCGGCCACCGGTGCGGAACTGGGTACGACCTCAGTCATCGTCAGTCCAGGTCATCAGTGGTTCCCCCTCGGTCGTGGGTCAGGCGAACAAGCGGGCGGTCAGGTGAAAGGCGAGCCGCGCCTGGTCAAGACCGTCCGTGCGCCCTCAGACTCCCTCACGCGCTTGCAGCCGTCCGGATCGAACCGCGTTCACGAACTGCTGATAGTCCTGTTCGTTCTGGTCGGCGTAGCGCTTGGAGAAGTCGGTGATGGACTGGTCGAAGGCATCGTCCGGGCCCAGGTATTCGGCGATCGCGACGGGGTCCCCGGATCGGGCGTGGGCTCGCGCGAGTGTCCACCCGCAGGAGCGGGCGTAGAAGGTGAGCGCGACCGGTGTCATGGTTTCGACCGTCGCGGAGCCTTTCATATCGCGTAGTTGACGCCAGTAGAAGTGGCGGTTCTGGTCGACGCCTTTGGTCCAGCCGGGTAGATGTCGCTGGCAGCCTGCATCATCCGCTGACCGTGCACGACCCGTTCGCCGTGTTGGCGGTAGCGGCTTCTGGGCAGGTAGGCCTCGAGTACAGATGCGGTGGCCTCCTTCACCTGCAGGAACAGCGGGTCCTGCGCGTCGCGGCCTTGCAGAAGCACGATGAACGCCCGGGTGCCGACGCTGCCCACGCCGACGACCTTGCGGGCCATGTCGATGACCTGAAAGCGTTCCAGCAGGTGCCGCCGGTCGTTTTGCAGGGTGGCCCGGTAGGCGCGGAACTGCTCCCGGATCACCGGCTCGACCTCGTCCGCGGACAGGCCGTAGGTGGCAGCCATGTCACGGGCCGGGACGACGATCGGGGGCTGGCTGACTATCCGGTACCGCCCGTCGACCAGCTCACCCAGCTTGGACAGCGCCTGCAGGCTGTCCCGGGTGCGCGCCTTCGCCGCCCCCTTCTCCGCCCCCTTCGCCGCGGTCTTGACCTGCTTCTCTTGCCGCTTGGCCTCCTCCCTGGCCTTCTTCGGTGCCTTCTTCGCCTTCGCCTGCGTCGCCGTCTCCGCGACAACGCCGCGCACCGCGTTCATCAGCGTGTCCTCGTCCAGATGCGTATACCAGACGTCCATCGTCCCCATCTGCCCGAACTCGGCCGTCGCCTCCCGGTAGGCGGTCACCGAGGCGAGCGTCGCCGCCGCGATGTCTGCCTTCGCAAACCCGTTGTTGCGGCCCGCGATCGTGAAACTGGCCGCCATCCGCTTCACGTCATACTCAAACGGCCCCGGCAACGTCTCGTCGAAGTCATTCACATCGAACAACAGTCGCCGTTCCGGGGAGGCGAACACCCCGAAATTCGACAGATGCGCGTCACCACACAATTGCGCATCCAACCCGGCGATCGGGGTGTCCTTCAGGTCCGCGGCCATGATCTTGGCCGCGCCCCGGTAGAAAGTGAACGGTGAGACCATCATCCGGCCGTGCCGCACCGGCACCAGGTCCGGCTCCCGGGTGATGTTCTGCTCCTCCAGCAGCGCAACTGGGTCTGGCCGGTCCGCGGCCGGACGCCATTTCACGTGGCTCGACGGAGGCGTCGACGCGCGAGCCTCCGCCGCTCTGGCTCTCCGCTCATCGATGCTCGGGTGCTCAATACCCTTAGTCGCCATCCCGCGCCACCTCTCACTCTCATCGCCGCGCCTTCCGGCGGGCGAGCCACGAATGCGCTGCCTGCCTGGCCAACGCCGGTCCGGGCAGATCGCCAAAGCGATGGCTTGTATTCCTGCTTCTGTAGCAGTCGTGCGCAACTCATTCTCGGCAGAGTGGGCACCGTCGGCATCACGCAGATCAGGTGAACCGCATGTCGCGTCGACACCAGCGACGCGTCGCGCACGGCGGCGCGTCCCGGGTAAAGCGATTTCACACGTTCTGCGTGACGACAACCGGGCGTCCTACGCCGGATGATCACCGTGTCATGGGGCAGGGCCACGCGGTGAATACAACCGACCCACAACGTGCGTGGAGGTCGTCATGAGTAGGGCTGCCAGCCGACACAGCCGCCGCCAAGCCGATAGCGAAGCCGAGGCGATATCCCGGATCACCCGCCGCCTCCAGCAGCAGTTCCCCGAGCTTCCGGCCGAGGCCGTGGAAGCTATCGTGAATGAGCGCTACCACACCTTCGACGGTCGGCCGATACGCGAGTTCATCCCCGTCCTGGTGGAACACGCGGCCCGCGAAGATCTCAATGGCGACCATCCGTCGACACCATGACCGCAAGGCGCTGAGTGTCGAGATGCGGGCGAACCCGGGCTCGAACCAATCGAGCAAGAGCGAGCGCCTAGAAGAACATATAGGCGTAAGCCTTCGAGCGGTTGCGCTGTGCGAAGCCGCGCAACCGGTTAGAGGGTTAGCGGCGGCGGCTCACTCGTCGTGACGTGCGCCGGGCTACTCTGCGTGATCCGAACATGGGACACCTCCAAAACGCGGTCGTCTGTCGTGGATGTTACGCCGTCGTTGAGGCGCCACCGTGCTCTAGCTCGTGGTGTTGACGGGCTTCATCGGCGCTGAGCAGGCCGATCTGGACCAGATCGAGGGGGCTGATGAAACCGTCGCTGAGGCGGAATCCGCCGGCGCGGATTATGGCGTCGCGGAGCGGGACAGCCCACTGATGTTCGAGGAGCAGCACCGCAGCCGCGCTGTCGTTGGGGATGTCGTCGAGGACCTCCCACGCGTTTTCGTCGGTGAAGACTTCCACGCCGTCTGCGGCGGCCTCGGCGCCGGCGACCGCGCCAGCCTCTATTCCTTCCTCGCCGTCGATGGCCAGTCCGAGCAGTGCTCCGATCTTGCTGCCGAGCTCGATGGCCTCATCGGTGCTGAGGTTACTGAGGTGCTCGATCTCGATCTCACCTTCGGCGTCCTTATAGACGGCGAGGGCATCGATCACGCGCACAGTGTCACTGGCGCGCAACCGCTCCAACTCGGCGATGATCTCCCCGTGGAAATTTGGCTGCTGAAAGCCTAAAACGATGAGCTGAACGGGTCCAATAGCCACGTCGGTTCCTTTCCTGGATAGGTCCGTCGGCACCGTATTGGGTATGCCGATGTGCAGGCAAGTGTGTTCGGGTCCCCCGGCCTCGCGCAACGCTCAGATTGGGTGATTACCGAGGCACTCGCCGAAGATCAGCCGGTATCCAGGTCAGTCGAGCATGTGCTGCACGGCCGGCCGGGCGCGTTGGGCCGCCTGCTGGAGGATGCCTCTCGACCGCATCCGTCCGATGGCGTCTGCAGCGATCACGGTCACGGGCACGGCCAAAATGAGGCCGACGATGCCGCCCAGGAGGCCACCCAACGCGGTGACGATGAGTACGACGAGCGGGTGGATGTCGAGAGTCCGGCCCATGACCTTGGGCTCCACAAAGTTCTCCAGGACCAGATTGGCGGCGAGCACCACCACGAGCATGACGACAGCCTCAGGGACTCCACCATCGCCGAGGGCGATGATCACGGCGAGCCCGCCGCCGAGGAAAGCGCCGATGTAGGGGATATAGCCACCGATGAAGTTCACCACGACGATGGTGAACACGAGCGGCAGGCCGAGCAACAGGGCGACCAGGCCGATGGCCACCGCGACGATGGCGGACATGACGGTGCGGCCCCTCCCGTAGTCGCGCAGGACTCGACACGAATCACCGATGAATTCATCCAGATCATTACGGAACTCGGGATCGACCTGTCCGACGACGGCGCGTCGCAGACGAGTGCCGTCCTTGAGCAGGTAGTACATGATGAGCGCGCCGAGTATCACGCCGCTGACCACCGCAATTACCGTGCCGAAGCCGGAAATCAGCCCGGACAGGACGCCGGTAGTGATCATCGGGGCGGCGTCCTCGATTGCCTTCCGCATCGCGTGCAACGAAGATTGATCCACACCGAGCGCGTCGGTCAGATCCGCCGCCTTGCTCACTGCCTTGTCGGCCACGCCGCTGATCTGATCGGCTTGCTGGGTCACGCCCCGGACGGTCGCGATGATGACGCCGGTCACCACGGCGAGCAGCCCGAGGACGATGATCCCGGCGGCGAGGGCGGGCCAGACCTTATGGCGTTCGAGAACTCGGACGAGAGGTTTGAAGATGATGGCGAGAACAGCCGCGAACATCATCGGGAGCACGATCTCGTTGACCGCGGCCAGCGCGACGACCACGATGATGCTCGCCACCACAAACCCCACGAAGCTCCACGCCCACACCCCCAGCCGGGGAACCCTCGCGAGAAGTGCCGGGACATGACTCGAACCCTTGGTGCTGTCGGCTGCCCGGTCTTGGTGAGCGCTCGCGGCGGATTCGGCAGCTATGTCACTGGTACCGGGCATGCGGCTCGACCTCCTGTGTTGTCCGATCTGCCGGGACCCGGATCCAGAGTTTTCATGACGGTGGTCACGAGTCTCCGGCGCTGTCGAAAGCCTCGCGAAGAGTGAGCTCACGGGTGGGCGGCGGCAGCGCCGGCGGGGCACCGGCGGTCAGTGTCGGGGATTCGCCGCCGCGGATGATCGACCCGACCCGCCCGGTGTCCTCGGCGAAGACCGGTCCGGCACACGCCCCGATCAAAACGCAGACCGAGGCGCCAGAGAACCAGGTCACCAACGCGAGGGCAACACCGACGAAACCGAACTGAGCCTCGTTCTCCGTCACAACGTTGGGCATCCAGATCGTGGCCGATGCTACGAACCCGGCCAGCGCGATGCTGGTGATCACACCAGTAGGTAGCAGCACCCGCACGCGGATTTCACCGAGCAGGAAGAACCATGCGGTGAACCACCACAGCCCGGTCGTCACGGCGAGTGACAGGATGACGAAAAGCCCGAAGCCCAGCCCACCATCGAGGCCGCCGCGCAAACCACCGAGGAGCGCTGTACTGAGTAGCACCGTCAGCAGCCAAGTCATGCCACGCCAGTAGGCTCCGGTTCTGGCTTGCGGCGGTCTTCGCCACGCGCGAAGATACATGCGCTGCAGCGCCGTCGTGAACGAGGTTGCGAAGAAGATCGCGAGCACCAGACCGAGCACGCCGGTCGCCTTCCGAACGTCGTCCGCGGACGCGAACGCGTCTCGGACACTCGTGAGCGCGTCTCCCCGAAGGCCGAGCCGGGCAGTGACGGTGGTGATGATCGACGAACGGATACGCTCGGGTGCGAAGGCGGCGACGACGATCACCAGTGGGAAGAACGAGACGAAAGCCTTCCCCGCGAGCGCGACGCTGCGATCGACAAACTCGATCTCCAGCATGCGCTCCCACACACGCCACAGGAGCAGTCGTTCCAACCACGCCCGCACCGCGGCCAGCCACTCGCGCACATCGCCGATGCGTCTGCCCACAGAGCTGCTCATTTCGTCAGGAACTCGGCTGGATCTCACTCGGCCGACAGGTCCTGTCGAATGTCATATCGGCCATGCTGTCCAAGGCGGCTCATCCTTCCGCGCCAGCGTGGCCCGACAAGATCACCGGACGGGCGCTCCTCAGCGGGCGCGTCCAGCGACCGATCGGGCCTCCGAACCCCGCCCAACGTATTGAACGACAGGGCGGACTCCGGCGGCATCATGCAGATTAGGTGAATCGCCGATCAGGTCGGCGCCCGCGCCCCCGGCACACCGCAGGACACCCGGATGAGAAGCGATTTCATGCGATCTGTGTGACGACTGCTGGGGGTCCGCGCCAGATGATCGGTGGCGTGGGCCTCAAGGCACTTCGGTCTTGGCGGTGGTGGCCGGCCACCGTGGCTACCGTCAGGGCGGTGCTGACCGCGTCGGTGCTCGTCGCGCTGTACTACGTCCTGCCGCTGGATGTGCGCGATTCCCACCTGTCAACGTACGGCAAGCTGGTACTCGGGTTCATGGTCCTCATTGGTCTGATGACGTGGCACATCCGGTCGATCACCCAGTCGGAGAGCCCGGCTCTACGCGCGGTGGAAGGGCTGGCCCTGGCCGTGCCGCTGTTCATCCTGTTATTCGCATCGACGTACTACCTCATGAGTCAGGCCGACGAGGCGAGCTTCACGGCGCCGCTATCCCGCACCGACGGTCTCTACTTTGCGATCACAATCTTCTCCACCGTCGGGTTCGGGGACATCAGCGCTCGCGCCGGGTCGGCTCGGCTCGTGGTCAGCGCGCAAATGATTCTCGACCTCCTCTTCCTCGGCCTCGGGGTGCGAATCCTTGTCACCGCCGTGCAACGCGGCCGGGACCGGCTAGCAAACAAAACCAGGGCCGATCCCGGAACCTCATGACCACCGCTCGCACAGGGCATCAACGGCCACAGCGGCTGAATGTGTTTCACACAGTTTGTGTGATGGCGCAGGGCAGATGTCGTGATTCGCTTTACGCGTCCGAGCGAGATGAAGGGGTTCACGAATGACTGATGTTCGAGTTCCGCGGACGAGTGGGTCCAGGAGAGCGCCGAGTAGCTAGGCGGTCGGCTGGAGGTATTTCGCCTCGGTGATGATGCTGCTGATCGGGATCTTCTCACATCACACCCCTCTGAGTTAAGGAGAAAAGAAATGGCACAGTCCGACCCAGTATTCCTGTTCATCGGCACCTACCCGAGCGAGGCGGCGGCGCGATCCGACTACGACATCGTCAAGGACCTCCACAGCGCGGGAGCCGTCGGCACCTACGACGCCGCGGTCGTCACCAAAGACGAAGCCGGCAAGGTGCACGTCAACAAGGACGAGACGGCGACTCGGCATGGGGCCTGGGGCGGTGCCGCGGTCGGCGCCGTGGTCGGCATCCTGTTCCCGCCGGCGGTCATCGGCACGGCCGTGGTCGGCGCTGCGGTCGGCGGCGTAGGCGGCCACCTGTGGCGCGGAATGTCGCGCGCCGACGTGAAAGAGTTCGGCGAGCTCATCGACTCCGGGCAGGCCGCGCTTGTCATCGTCGGCCAGAGCACACTGCAAGACGCCATCGACAAGGCCCAGCTGAAAGCCGACAAACGTGTCGCCAAGCAGCTCGACGTCAGCGCCAAGGACGTCGACACCGCCGTTCAACAAGCCGCCAAAGAAGTCGACTGACGAAGACTCCCCACCTTCCGCCATCGAGTGTCGCGCTCCACGGCGGATCGTGGGCGACCGCGTAGCCCGCATGAGTCATCGCTTGCTCCGGGTCGACGGCGGGATCCGCTGAAGATTCTCAGGCAGTCCGGCATCGACAATTCGTCTGGTATCAACAATTTGCGGTGCCGGTCCTCAGCCACGTACCGGTCCTCACCGGAGATCGGGCTCCTCAGCGCACTGCCGTCTTGGCGGCGCCGATTCACACAACTTGAGTGATGCCAAGGTATTGCATTCCCAGTTGAATTAACTGAGCAAATGCAAGAGGACCGAGTTGCGAACGACGGAGCAGCACGACCGAGCGGCATCGAAAGCCATGGCCCCGCAATATGAGCGCGACGATCGGCAAGGGAATTGGCTGGCGTGGCAAGGGGGATCTGATGGGTGGTCTGACAACTCTCGCGATCGTCATCGTGGCCTACACACTCGTGGCGTCAAAGCTCGACCGTTGGTGGATCACCGGCCCGATGGTGTTCGTCGCCGCCGGCACGATTCTTGGTCCGGGCGGGCTGGATGTTCTCCCCCTGTCGCTGACCAATGAGACGGTCGTGACCATCACCGAGCTGACGCTCGCTCTTCTCCTCTTCTCCGATGCGTCGACGGTACGGCTGGGGGACGTCGAGGGCGACGCTGGTCTGCCCCGCCGGCTGCTGTTCGTCGGACTGCCGCTCACGGTAGTTGCCGGCGCCCTGCTGGCTTACTTCATGTTTCCCAATGTCGGGTGGGCGGCGGCGGCACTGGTCGCGACGATCCTGGCGCCCACCGACGCGGCGCTAGGCTTGGCGGTCGTCACGAACAAGGCTGTTCCGGTGCGGATTCGACGAGCGCTCAACGTCGAGAGCGGTCTCAATGACGGGATCGCTACGCCACTGGTCACCCTTTTCATCGCTGCGGCCGCAGCCGAGGAATCTATCAGCGACAAATCATGGGGGCTCGAAGCGCTAAAGGAAATCGGGCTGGCGATCGTTACCGCGGTCGTCGTCGGATACCTCGGCGGAAAGGCGCTGGCCTTCGCCATGGACCGCGGATGGACCTCCGAGGTGTCGGAGCAGATCGCGATCCTTGCGCTCGCGTTGCTCGCCTACCAGGGTGCCGTCACGATCGGCGGGAACGGATTCATCGCCGGGTTCGCCGGCGGTATCTTGTTCGGGGCCGCGACCAAACGCCGCCTGGCAAAACCGGTCCAGTTCACCGAGACGCTCGGATTGGCGGCCTCATTTGTGGTCTGGTCCATCTTCGGTGCGCTGTTCGTCGGAGACCTGCTCACCACCCACGACCGGTCAGCCAAACCCATCGTCTACGCGATACTGAGCCTCACGGTGATCCGGATGGTGCCGGTCGCCATCGTGCTGATCGGAACGCACCTGCGACCGACCACCGTGGCCTTCATGGGCTGGTTCGGCCCGCGCGGGCTAGCCTCGGTCGTCTTCACGCTGCTGGCCCTGGAGGAGATCGAGCGTGGCGGCGCCGGTGGTCTGCTCCTGCAGACCGTCACATGGACGATCCTGCTTTCGGTGGTGCTGCACGGCATCTCGGCGCCTCCGCTCGCCGCCCGGTACGGGGCGTCTATCGCGAAGGCCGGCGACATCCCGGAGAAGGCGCCGGCGCGTGAGCCTAACATCCGCCTCCACGACCTCGCCGGACGTCATCACCATGAACCCGAGCGGGTACGACAAGCGGTTTGAGTTGCCGTCGGCATTGCTTGTTCTGGACCGGCGGCAGACATGATGGACCGCAAGTATGGCCCGCACCCGAGTCGAACGACGCCGTACCGTCCGCGGGCACCAGGCCGAACGACGCGGCATCCACGATCGGCTACCGGTGGGCAACTCCGTCACCGCTCGGAGGCGTCGGTCCTGCTCGGTCGCGTGAGGTCTCAATGGCGCCACTGATCCCAGCGCTCAATTCATGAGCTCTCCCGGCAGGCAGGCACTAGTTGGTTAGGCCGGCGATTCCGTTTCGCAGCAGCGATGCGACCAACAGGAAAACGACGACTGCCGCGACTCTGCGCCGGTTGCGCAGGAGCCAGTCCCGCGACGCCTGCAGAGCACGCTCAGCCCGTTCGGGTGCCACAAACAGCATCACGATCGCGACCGCCAACGGCAACAACGACACCAACGAGAAGAAGACCCACGCGACGATGTACTGCGTCGTGCTCGGATGGGTCTCGGAGATGTCCTTGAGCGCCAGCGGGATAAACGCACCCGGATTGGCGAGCGCCGCGCCGGCGCCAATAATCGCAATGACCGGCGAACTGGCGACCTTACTCATTTGCGCGATCATGCCCTCGACGCGTTTCTGATCTGGCGGCCGCCGCAGAACACGCACCGTCCAGACGGCGAGAACGATCGCCGCGACGATGTCCACGATCGCGACCCACGTTTTGGGCTGCGACGGAGTGTCGGATGCCGCAATATCGCCGATAACGAATGCGGCGATGACCCCAACCGCCAACGTCGCGGTCAGCGCACCCAGGTAGAACCACAGGCCGGTACGCCGGGGCCGATCCCCCAACACGAGCGCGAGCACCGAAAACCCCAACGTCGTCGGTGACAACATCGCGGCAAGCGCCACCAGCACGAGCTCGGCATCGATCCAACCCACGTGCGAAACCTAGCGTCGGCACGCCACAACGTCGAGGACCGAACCAAACCCGTAACCGTCACGCCGACAGGGCCCTGTCAGGGGAGCCTAGGTCGCCAGAGGTCGGTGCGGATACTTCGATGCGCGGTCCTGGAAGGACAAAATGGCGGGATTCTGGATGACCCCGTCACGGATCTCGATGGCCCGACGAATGGTGGGGTCCGCGTCCCATGCGTCATGTCCTGTCAGGATCGTGCGGAGGAAGGGAAGCAGCGCCTCGCTGATCTCCCAGGTCGCGGAGTTCCACAGGTACGAGGGGCTGTGGTCGACGGCGTAGTAGAGCACCTTCTCGCCGACCACGAAGGTGGGATCGGTGAACGTCGTCGGGCGCGCCCAGCTGAATCCCATGGCCTCGTCGCAGGAGACGTCGACGATCAGGGTGCCTGGTGTCATGTCCGCAAGGTCGTCGTCGGTGAGGAATATGAGCGGGGCATCGGTGTCCTGGAGCACGCAGTTGACGATGATGTCGTGCTCCGCGAGGAACCCGGCAAGCGGCACCCTGCGGTTCTGCGTGATCGCGTGGCTCACTCGCGCTGTGGTGTGGTCGTTGTCGAAGTGGACGATCCGTGCGGAGTGAATCGGTGCGGCCACCGCCGCGACTTCACGGTGGGTGAGTATGTCGACGTCATGCACGTCCAGCGCGTTGAGCGCCGTCACCGCCCCGCGGGCGGTCGCGCCAAAGCCGATGACTACAGCGCGCAGCCGACGCCCGTAGGCACCGGTTGATCCTGCGATCTTCATGGCGTGGAGCACCGAGCAGTAGCCGGCGAGCTCGTTGTTCTTATGGAACACGTGCAGGTTGAAGGAGCCGTCGCTGTTCCAGTGGTTCATCGCCTCGAATGCGATCACAGTGAGCTTCTGGTCGACGGCGAGCTGCGTGAGTTCCCTGTCTTGCACGCAGTGCGGCCACCCCCACAGGACCTGCCCAACGCGCAGCCCGGCGATGTCGCCGAGCAGCGGCTTGGGTTGCAGGATGACGTCGCACACCTCGACGAGCTGCTCGCGGGTCCCGAAGCCGGCGACCCAGCCCTTCAGCTGGTCGTCGACCACGCCGAAACGGTCCCCGTAGCCACGTTCGAGGTAGACGCTGTCCCGGAGATCATCAGGAATCCGACCGAGGTGGTTGGGATGCAGCGGAAGCCGGCGCTCATGCTCCTTAAGCGACCGGGCCATGACGCCGAGGCTCAGCTCGTTCACGCGGTTCCTTCGACTCGGCATCGCGTGCTCCGTCCGGTCGCTGAACGCCACCGGGGTCCAAGGGAAGGGGCCTCCGCCTGAGCGTACGCCTCGGCTGAACCGGGCGATGAGCGGAACCAGCGCCTTCGCCTCAGGCCGAACGCAGGCACATAGCCGCGGGTAGCGTAGTCATCACCGCCGAGCGGATGTGGCGCGTGGACTAGGATCAGTATCACTGAGGGTATTTCGCACCCTGGCATCCAATGCCAGCCTCGCCCCTAGCGATCGACGACCGGCCGTAGCTGGCCTGGATCGGCGCCCACCATGAGCACTCTCGATGATCTTCGTCACAGCGCGGCGTGGCCGCTTCGGCGACTGGGACTAGAAACCAGGCCGCGCGCTGGCCAACGCTCAGCCTTCGCCCGCGGAGGTGCAGGCCAGCCGGGTCGAGCAACTGGCCTACATCCAAGCCGCTCATCCAGCGCTCGCCGGCGAGGCGCCCTGAGCCGGTAACCACCTCGGTCGGCCGCAAAGAACGCCCGCCTTGGGCTCGCCAAAACGCATCCGCTGTGATCGCTCGCGTGTCGCTGTGTTTACAGCCAGTCCTTGCGTTTGAAGAGTATGTACAGCAACCCGGACATAACGATGATCACGAGTGATGAGGCGTAGAAGCCGGATGTCCTGCTGAACCCGGGTAGGGCACGTTCTGTCCGCATAAGCCGGTGATGGCGGTGGGAACAGCAAGGATCGCCGCCCAGCTCGTCACCTTTTCGTGATGACGTGAGCCGGTTGCCCTGGATCGTCAGGTTGGTTTCCAGCACGCTAGTCACCAGGTCTCGCAGGCCTTCGGTTCACTCGGTCCCGGGCAGCTTTGCGCGCTGCCGCGGGTGCACAGCGTCCTCGACGGCGAGCTCGTGCAGCCCGAGCTCGTCAGCCACCAGCCGCAGGTCATCGACGTCAGGAGCGCACAAATCGATCCACTAGTGCGTCCGGCTGTTCGAGGTGTTCGGATACGTCGGCGAGCGCAAAGTCCTTGTCGGTGAGGACACTGGCGCGGTAGCAGCGGGTGCGAGCCATACCGGAAACGCTAGCCCGCCGCCAGCAACAACGCCGCAGGCCGCCGACCGCCGCAATCATGACTTGACGACCGCGAGCCGTGCAGCTGAAGGGCTCTCTTGCGTTGATTGACGGGAATGATCTTGACTGGGTGAGACCGGGCGGAACCCCGCTCAGATGCAGAGCGCGACTTGGTCGAACGCGGTGCGGGCGCGAGCGAGGGGCGGTTCGTCAGCTACGTCGTCGTACTGTCTGCGGCGCAGGTTCTGAATGAAAGCGTGACCTGCCGCGATGATCCGAGCAGATCGCAGTCGCTTGAGTCCAGGCATCGGTCGCAGCCTGGCTTTGAGCCGTCCGTGATCGACTCGTCGTTAGCCGGCATTAGCCGCGGAATGGTACGTGCACCGTTTACTCACCGCTTACTCCTTCTGCGGCGTGGAAGGCCTCGAGTGCCTCGCCTGGGGTGTCGTAGTAGGCGTTGGGGCCGAGGGCTGCGGAGGTGGCCGGCCTGGGCTATCGGCTACTGCCGGGCCATGGCGACTCGCATCTCACTTTCGGTGTCGGTGATGAGCTCACCGGACACGTCGACGGTGACCTTGTGCAGCGTTCCGGTGAATCGGAACGGTGATGGGTAGTCGGGGGTTACCGGCGAGCCGGGGTTGGCGCCGCAGGTCAGCGCGCCGGGGTTGAGGACGAACGGCGTGGTCACGGGTGTGTCGGCGTCGGCGACTAGTGTGCCGTCGATGTAGAGCTGCAGCCGTCCCGGTGCGCCGCGTCCGTGGGGCAGGTCCGGCTGACCGGTCGGCTCGAATTCGAAGCGCAGTTCGTGCGTTCCGGTCGGTACCGGGTCGGGCGATGTGACGCGGTGCAGGCTGCGACCGACGTAGTTGTGGACGTAGTGCAACCTGCCGTCCTTGAGGAACAGCGAGTAGCCGCCGGCCGCGGTGCCCTGGGACAACAGGACACCCTCCGCGCCGCCGTCGGGGATGTCGACCGTCGCCGTGATGGAGTGTGGCCGGTTCAGGACACGTGGGCCGGCGGCGAACGGAACGGACTGGGTGTTCGGCAAGTACGTGTAGCGGTCGCGGGGCGGAGCGGCCGCAGGCTTTTCGGCGATCAGGCGCTGCAGGCCGCTGCCGTCGATCGGCATCACCCCGTACTTGCCGGCCTCGATGTACCACGTCGCGATGAGCTCGATGAGCTTGTCGCGGTTGTCTGCGGCGACGTTGTGGTTCTCCGCGAAGTCTTCCTCGACGTGGTACAGCTCCCAGCGCTGACCGTCCAGTTCGGACAGCGTCTGGGCCGAGATGGGTTGCCCGAACCCGACGCCGGCCTCGGTGAATGACGGACCGGGCCACGGGCACACCGCCCGCCAGCCGTCGTGATAGACCGCCCGGTGGCCGAGCATCTCGAAGTATTGCGTGTGGTGCAGGCTGGCTGCGGTCGGCGTGTCGAAGGTCTGCGCGAGACTCACGCCCTGGAGCGGGGACTGAGTGACGCCGCGGATCGTCGTCGGGGGGTCGATGCCCAGCATGTCCAGAACGGTCGGCACCATGTCGATGATGTGCGCGTACTGCGTGCGAACCTCCCCCTTGGCCTTGATCCCCTTGGGCCAGTGCACGAGGAACGGATCCGAGACGCCGCCCCGATAGGTCTCACGCTTCCAACGCCGGAACGGTGTGTTGCCCGCCCAGGTCCAACCCCACGGGTAGTGGTTGAAGGTCTTGGGACCGCCGATCTCGTCGATCCGCTTGAGACTGTCCTCGAGGGACTCCGGCGCGTTGTTGAAGAACTGCGCCTCGTTGGTGGTGCCGGTCGGGCCGCCCTCGGCGCTGGCGCCGTTGTCGGAGATCACCATGATGATCGTGTTGTCCAGCTCGCCGCGCTCACGGAGGAAGTCCAGCAGCCGCCCGAGGTGATAGTCGGTGTGGCTCAGGAAGCCGGCGAACACCTCCATGAAGCGGCTGAAGAGTCTTCGCGCCGGTTCCGGCAGTGACTCCCATTCCGGCACGTCCGGGTCGTGCCGGGACAGCTTCGCATCAGCGGGGACGATCCCCAATTCCTTCTGCCGGGCGAAGACCCGCTCGCGGTAGGCGTCCCAGCCGTCGTCGAACTTGCCCGCGTACTTGTCCGCCCACTCGTTGGGGGCGTGATGCGGCGCGTGCGTGGCCCCGAAACACAGGTGCAGGTAGAACGGCTTATCGGGGTCGACCTGCTTGCTGTCGGCGATGAACTGGATCGACCGGTCGACCAGATCCGCGCTGAGGTGATAACCCTCCTCGGGCGTCGCCGGCGGCTCGACCTGGTGGTTGTCATACACGAGGTCGGGGTACCACTGGCTCGTGTCGCCGCCGAGGAATCCGTAGAAGCGCTCAAAACCTCGTGCCAGCGGCCAACGGTCATACGGCCCGGCGGCGGTCTCGTGGTTGCTGGGCGTCAGGTGCCACTTGCCGACCATGAACGTGTTGTATCCGTGGCCGAGCAGCATCTCGGACAGGAATCCGTTCTCGAACGGGATGACCCCGTTGTAGCCGGGGTAGCCCGAGGCGAGCTCGGTGATCGCGGCCATGCCATTGCTGTGGTGGTTGCGGCCGGTCAGAATGCAGGACCGGCTCGGCGAGCACAGCGCCGTGGTGTGCATGTTGTTGTAGCGCAACCCGTTGGCCGCAAGCGCATCGAAGTTGGGCGTCTCGATGGGACTGCCGTAGCAGCCCAGCTGCCCGAATCCGGTGTCGTCGAGAACGACCATCAGCACGTTGGGCGTGCCCGGCGCAGGCCGGGGAGTCACCGGCCACGCCGGCGCCGACACATCCGTCGTCCTACCAATAACCCCCGGGAAGGCAGCTCCAGGCTCGTACTCGGACAGCGCCATGTCGACCTCCGCACGAGTTTCAAAAGCACAGGATGACCGCGACCGCTGGATCATCCCCGGCGAACGATATCGGGTGGCCCATGTGGCATCGTCACTCGCTGCGGGTGACCTACGGTTCACGGCAACGGATCAGACTGAGCTCTGTCCTGATGGGACGCGCAGGCCGCGGCCATACAGGGCCGCGAGCGAGCCTTCGGGCGTGCCGTACCGCTGCGGGGCTGAGGTAGAAAGGACCGCGCATGGCAACAACATGCAAGACCGGATCGATCCCTTCCGGCCTTCCTTCCTTCGCCCGCCCGCGGCTCACCGGCCTTCGACGATCGGACCTTCGTCAAGCGCGCGCCGTAACGCTCGTCGACCACCGGCAAGCTGGGTCCGGTACCGCTCGCGTCGGTATTCGCAGGCGTACCGCATGTCGAATTGTCGCTTCAAGTTGGTTCTGTTTCTCCGGCGGTGATGCGCATCCTGTCATTAATCCCAGCTGATTTCGACGCCGGCAATCGGATGGTGTGGTCGATAATTCGTCTTGATACTGCCGGGTCGAGCGATGCGATTAGCTTGCCGATGGACAGTGCGAGCGGCAGACTCTGCGTGCGTCGCACGCCGGTGGCGGCCAGCTGGTTGATCTGTGACCGAGTGCCGGATGAGGTCAGCGGTGTCGGCGCGAATCGTCAGTCACAGGCGGATTATCCTGTCCGACGGACTGCGCCGCGACGGTATGCAGCCGACCGCACTCACCGCTTCCGACACCCCTGACCCGCCACCCTTCTACCTCTTCCCACCGAAATAGCATCTTCAATAGCAGCCGTCAGTTACCAACAATTCCCAAGTCTTTACCAAATAGCGGCACGCATGCTACCAATTCGGTAGCCTAAAGAATGCGTGGCGGGTAGGCCGAAAAATGCATTATTGGTTGTTATTGGCTGTTATTGGAAATGGTTGAGTAAATGCACGGCGGGGTGAACGTGTACCGCGGGACCGCGGCGGCTGTCCGGAACTACCTGGACGCGGACCGGTCCCGCGCCGATGACTACTACCTGGCCGAAGGCACCGGCATCGCTTGGCGGTTCGTGACCCGTCCCGACGGATGTGTCGTTGAGCTGCCCTCGCTGACCGGTGACGGGTACGAGGCGTGGATCGCCGGCGTCGATCTCGAGACCGGTCAGCCGCGCGGGCGGCTGCGCGCCGACGCGAGCGCGGTGCGGTTCGTTGAGGTGGTGGTGAACGGGCCGAAGTCGTGGTCGCTGGCGGCTGAGCTACACCCCGATGTCGCGGCAGCGTATGAGGCGGCGCAAGACCGCGCGGCCGGGCAGATCATCGGCTGGCTTGCCGAGCACGCGACGACGCGGGTCGGTCCGCGGGGCGGGCAGGTCGCGGTGCCGGTGGAGCGGCTCGAGGCGGTGACCGTGCGGCATTACACCTCCCGCGCCGGCGACCCGCACCGCCACGTGCACCTGCAGGTGAATGCGCGGGTGTTCGCGCCGGGAAGTGGCGCGGGCTGGACACGGTCGCCTTCCGTGACTCGATCGCGGCGATCAACGGCATCGGGCACGCCGCGGTGGCCTGTGATCCGGAATTCCGTGCCGGGCTGGCCGGGCATGGCTACACCCTCGATGGGGCGGGTGAGGTCGAGCAGCTTGCCTCGTTCGTCGGCGCGTTCTCCAAACGCGCCGCCCAGATCTCCGGCCTGCTGGACCGGTACGAAGCGCAATGGCGAACTGAGCATCCGGGACGCGAGCCCGGGCCGGGGCTGCACCGGGCGTGGGGCGCGCGGGCGTGGGCCAAGGACCGACCGGACAAGGTGATCCCGGGCTCGGTGACCAGTTGCGGGAACGGTGGCTGACCGAGTTGGGCTGGGCTGGGCTACCGCGATCGCGACAAGCCGAGCCAGCTCGCGCTGTATCTGCCCGGTGCGCTGGACCGGGACGCCGCGGTCGCCGACGTCGTCACTCGGTTGGGTGGTGCGCGGTCGGCGTGGAACGCCGCCGACGTGCGCGGCCAGGTTGAGCAACTGCTGGCTCGCGCCGGGATCGTCGCCGAGCCGGCGGTGCGGGCGCCACCGGCCAAACCGGACGCGCAGTTGTCAGCGGCGGTCGACCGGCCGAATCGGCCCCCGATACTGACGCATCGTGAGACCTTCGTCGCGCTAATGTTGTCGCCAGGCCTACGCGAAATAACTGTAATCAGCCTCCAGTGCATACCGCGGCGCGGCGTCGTCGCGGTGATTAGCCCGAGCGAGACGCGCGCTGGGGGGAGGAAAAGGTGCGACACACCCAACGTTTGGTTAGCCTGCTGTGTGCGGTCGGGCTCTGCGGGGGGCTTGTTGCGATCACTACGGCGGCCCGTGCCGACATAGTGCGGCCGCCAGTCACAGCGCTGCCGCCCGCAGCGTCGCCAGTTCCTGGAACCTACCGATCGGTCTCGCCGGCGCGGCTGCTCGATACCCGACAGTCCTCGACACACCCCAAGCAAGGTTCCGTCGTCCACGTGGCCGTCACCGGACGGTCCGCGGTGCCGACCTCGGGCGTGGCTGCGGTGTTCCTGCATGTCACTGCGGCCAATGTCCTGGCCAGCGGCTATGCCACCGTCTACCCGAGCGGCACGACGCTGCCAGCGACCTCCGCCCTGAACTTCACGCGCGGACTCGTATTGTCAAACAATGTCCTGGTTGCACCTGGCGGCAACGGATCAGTGGCCGTGCGGCTGGGGATGGGCGCCACGGACATCGTGGTGGACGTCCTCGGCTGGGTAGTCGGCGGTGCCGTGGTGCCAGCCGGTGGCGTCGTGCCCGTGACGCCGACTCGGCTCCTCGATACCCGCACGCCCGGGCATACGCCGCTCACTAGCGCCGGGCTCACTCTCAACGTCGGTGCCGGTGTTCCATCGGGCGCGGCCGCCGCCGTTCTCAATGTCACAGTCGTCGACTCCACGCGATCGCTGCCGATCACGGTCTGGCCGGCCGGGAAACCTCGTCCACTCGCATCGAGTCTGAACTCGGCGCTGGGGCGTCCAGTCGCCGCCTCCGTAGTCGTCGGTCTCGGCGGCGGCGCGGTCAGCTTCGCCGTTTACGGGACCGGCTCGACCCAGTTGATCGTCGACCTGCTGGGATACGTCGCCGGCGGCACTGCGATGCCGGGCGGCATGGTCGCCATCACCCCCACGCGGGTGCTCGACACGAGAGTCAATCACCAGCCGCTGCCATCCGGTGGCACCAGGTCAGTGGTCGTACGTGGCCACGGCGCCCCGGCGGACGCGCATCATGCGTTGGTCACCGTGACGTCCGTGCCCAGCAGTACCGCGGGTGGCTATCTCGTCGCCTACGCCGACGGCGAGGCCACACCTGCGGTCTCGGATCTCAATCCGTTGCGTGATGTCCCGATCGCGTCGCAGTTCCTCGTCCCTCTTGGCCCGGACGGGGGGTTCACGCTGCTCTACAAGTTCGGAAGTGGCGACATCATTGTCGACCTAAACGGGTACGTCCGGGCCCGCACTCTGCCGCCGGTGGTACCAACGGTGCTGAGTCAGGCTGATCGCACCCCGCTCGTGGGCGATCAGCCGTCACGATCCGCATCGGTCCTCACCACTACGAATCGCTACGCGCTACAGACCTGGTGGCCGACGGTGGCGCCAGGACTGCTCACCAGCCCGCTCGACAAGAATGCTCAGGCCGACTCCACAGACGCGGTCCGTCGACTGTCTATGGAGGCGTTCTCTCTGGCGACGTCATTGGCGAGCGGCGCGTACGACCCCATACAGACTGGCGCCAGCACTCAGACGGCGACAAACGTCGTGACTCAGATCGTCAACACAGTAGCCTGCCGTCACCGTGCGAACCGTGTCTCGGGCTGGGGTGGCAGTTGGCAGAGCGCCATGTGGGCCTCTCTCGCAGGCCGGGCAGGTTGGCTGCTGTGGTCAAACCTGTCGTCCGCGACAGCCACATGCGTCCAGCAAATGATGATCTCCGAGGCTGACTACGTCGCCACGCTGATCCCGAAGTACCTGATCGATGCCAACGGCAAGGTGCTTACCCCCGGCGACACGGGCGCCGAAGAGGACTCCTGGTACGCCCTCGCCCCCGGGCTTGCGATCGCGATGATGCCGACCGCCGAACAGCGCGATACATGGCGCCGCCGGGAGGAGCAGATGCTCGTCGCCGCGTGGGCGCGGCCGAGTGACGTTACCTCCTCCCAGTCGGTCGATGGCACTTCGCTCACAGCCTGGCTGGACGGGTCGAACGTCGCGCAAAACGGCGTCGTGACCAATCACAGCCGGATTGCTCCCGACTACTCGACCACCGCGTATCAGTCTGTCGACACGCTCAAGATGGCTGTGCTCGCGGGCCAACCGGTGCCGCAGGCATCGCTGTTCGGACTGGGACCCGTGTATCACGCGTTGGGTGCAGTGTCTTACACCGCGCCGCCGTATGCATCTCCCGGCGGCACCGTGTACTCACCCAACACGGCGACGATCTACTACCCGCAGGGATGCGACTGGGGCACCGGCCAGGAGACCCCGTACGCCCTATTCGATGCCGATACGGATGTGTTCGGCCTCGACAACGCGGCCGTGATGTCAGCAGCTACCGAGGCGAGCCTGCACCTTGCCGCAGCGGCGGCAATGCAACGGCGCAGTTCCACCGGTGCCATGTACCAGAGTTCGACCGAGTACAACTATGCGGGTCGGGAGGAACACACCGCTCAGCTTGCAGCCCAGACCTACCTGGCCTACTTCACGCAGGCGCGTCTGAACGTCGAGGTGACACCCCAGCCAGTGGCACCCAATGGCCCCGGCGTGGCGCCGGCCACAACCCGTGCTCCGGTTCCGGCTAACGAGACCATCCTCATGCATTGAGCCGCACGCCAGCGTGTTGTGCCCCGGCTCGCGAGCCCGGGGTAGGTGCCCACGCTCGCCGCTATGCAAGGGCGAGCATGGCGCAATACGGGCGGACGCGCGCCTGTGATCACTCATACCTGGCATGATCGTCAGGCCATCATCATCACCGACGAGCAGTTCCAGGCCCATGATCGCGTAGTGACCCGGTGGCCGGTAACGAAGGACGATCAAGTGCGAAGTTGGCCACGGGCGGTTTCAATCCTGATTTGGCCGTCGCGCCTGTGACGGGTGCGAGGCACTTCCGCTGAGCGGGCTCGGCGCGACTTCCTTCCTCGGCCCAAGCGGTCCGAGTCGTCACCTAACAGACCAATGGCGCCACTTACCGCATCGTGCCGAGCTTCGTTGCGAGCGAAACGCCGTTGGTCTGGCGTGTCGCTTGCGGGTGGGTCAGACTGTCCGGCGCGCCCGGTTCTCGGCAACGGAGCCGGTCACCGGGGGGCCGACCAAAACGTCCGCGACCTAGAGACGCCCTGCCGAATTCCCCTCGGGCAGGGCGTCTCTCAGCGTCGCGTGCCGTCAGTTCTCCTTGTCGAGAACCACACAGAAGGTCGCAGCCGCTGCCTGCTCCGCCTCACCCAGCTGGGTTAGCTTCTGGCATGCCTCCCGGGTCACCCCGTCCACCGGGCCGGGTCGGGCGACTGAGGGCAGCCAAGCTACCCCGACATACTGCGCGGCTTCGTCGTCGTAGGCCCTCTTGGCGTCTCGCCAAGCGTCCTGTGCCGCGATGATTTCCTCGGGTGTGCCCATGCTGCCCCTCCCGTGGCCTCGTCTATAGCATCAGACTTCTGGGGCGGCTCGTCCCGGCATCCCTCCTGCTAGGGCGGCGGGCCGCCCGGCCACCGCGGAGAGATGGCGCCGGCCGGTCACCGCCCGGCGCGCCACCCGGGTGAGTACGCGCCGAGCGGCGTCCACATACGAACGTTTACGCTCGCGGTCCGCTGCTCTAACGGTCTAGCCCCTGGCGAGGTCGGGCAGGCCTTGCTCGGCGGCGCTGTAGCGCGGTCTAGGCCCCGCTCGGTGCTCTCGACACCGGCCGGGGCCGCCTAAGCTTCGGATAGTGCCAGCCTGACGCTTGAGTGCCCACCGGCGGCGCCGCGGTCGGGCCAGCGGTACCGGTCCTGCGCCTCAGCGCCGAACGGGCTGGTCATGCCTGCATCATCGCTCGCGCATACGACAACGCCCGCCTCAGCGGATGAAACGCCGCGCCTGGGCGCGCTCATGCTTGATGAGCGAGTGCGCTTCTCAGAGCGGTTGTGCACCGGCTGAGGCACCGGGAGGCGCCAAGCGATTCTTTCTGCCAGTGGTGCATAGCTGGTTGGGTGGCGCGAAATATCGCGCCACCCAACCGACAGGTTCAGCGCCGCGGCGTTCGGGTAGGCACGTGCTCAGCGCGCTGAGCCGCGTTGGCCGGCGTTCCCCGGATTCGCGAGCGCTGCCTTCTGGGCTGATTTTCCGCCCGAGCCAAGCACCGTTGTGTCGAAGGCCATCTGGACCACCATGTTGGCGAACCCCTTCGACGTGAACGTGAGCACGTTGGGATCGTTGTTGGCGAGGTTGTCGCACCACAGGAACGGGTTGTCGACGCACCCTCCGTCGGTGCTCGGAACGTTTCCTTCGAAGTTGCCGAGAACCCGCCGAACAGGTCAACGTCGCTCTGCGGTTTGCAGCAGTCCTGCCCGGTCAGTACGCCGCTCGCGGGTATCCCGGCAAGGTTGAATTGTTCCGCGTCCGTTCCGACCGGCGAGAACAGTATGTGGTTGAGCCCGATCGACTTGAAGTAGTCGATCCCCTGGTCCCGCGCGACTTTCGACGGCTCATAGACCTGCGGCGGGAACTGCGTCGAGACGGTCCGAGTGAAGAAGTCGACCGCGGCTGGGTCGAGGACGCCGACGTCATAGTTCGGTGTCGCGGTCACGTCCGCGTCGAGGTCATACCCGATCTTGCTGAGCTCGCTCGGGCTGAGGCTGTTGATGTAGGCCTTGGAACCCAACTCGCCCAGTTCCTCACCGCCGAACCAGATGAAACGCAGCTTGTTGCGCGGATTGACCTTCCGCATCATCTGCGCGATGTCGAGGATCGTCGCCGAGCCGGACGCGTTGTCGAGCATGCCGGCGCCGTAGATCGCATCGAGGTGCGCGTCGACGACCACGACGTGGTTCGGGTCGCCGCCCTTGGACTCGGCGATGACGTTGTAGTCGTCGCGGTTCGGGTCGACGACCCCCTTGATGGTGATGTTCATGACCGGCAGCGCCGTCCCGGCTTGAACCGCCTGGTTGTACTGGTTGAGCAGGTCGCCTGTAGGGGTGGGCGATACTGGGATCGAACCAGTGACCCCTGCCGTGTGAAGGCAGTGCTCTCCCGCTGAGCTAATCGCCCGTGCCGCCCGCGACGGCGGTCGTCCAAGCCTGGTTAGCCTACACGTCGGCGCCTCGGCGGCGGACCCACCAGGACTTGATCCGGGCCGAGTATTCGCGGACCTGGCGCATCGTCCAGACAAGCAGTCGCTCAGCCCAGGCGAACTCCGTCGCCCACAGCGCGATACCGCCGAAGATGATCAGCCAGCCCGGTCCGGGCAGCGGAAGCAAGACGATGCCCAGCGCGATGACGATCCCACCGAGGATGGCGACGGCCACCCGCCACGCGACCCGACCACCAGGTACGCGTCGAACCCACGCACGCGCGTGTCGAAAGGGGCGAAGAAACCGGTCGATCCAACCCTCGTCGCCGGCAGCCTCTGCTGCCGGTGTCTGGTGATGCGGATCAGCCATCTGACGACATTATGTCATCAGCGCGGCCGTCCCCTGGGAATTCATTGTGAGCGGATACCCGCGGCCAATCGCGATGTCATCGGGCCGAGGGGCTGGAATACCCATCGCTGGATGAAACCGACTCCCGGCCGACAGGGGGAGCGAACCGCACCGGCAGTTCGGCCCAACAATCGGCGTAGTCCTTTTGCAGTTGCGGTGACTCGGCGGCGAACCGGGTCACCCGCTGCGGATAGCGGGTCTCGAACATGAACGCCAACGTTCCGAGGAGTCGCTGCGGCTGCAGGTCTACCGTGCTGGCCCGCTCGAACGCCTCGGCATCGGGGCCGTGCGGCGTCATGCAGTTGTGCAGGCTGATTCCACCCGGGACGAAGCCCTGCGGCTTGGCGTCATAGACGCCGTAGATCAGTCCCATGAACTCGGACATGACGTTCATGTGGTACCACGGCGGGCGGAACGTGTCCTCGGAGACGAGCCACCGATCGGGGAACAGCACGAAGTCGACGTTGGCCGTTCCGGGCGACTCGGACGGCGAGGTCAGCGTGGTGAATATCGATGGGTCCGCATGATCGAACAGGAGCGGACCAACTGGAGAGAAGCGGCGCAGATCGTACTTGTACGGAGCGTAGTTCCCGTGCCAGGCGACGACATCGAGCGGCGAGTGGGACAGGTCGCAGCACCACATCGCGCCACCCCACTTGACGAAGAGCCGAGACTCGGTGTCGCGCTCCTCGTACGCGGCCACCGGCGTGAGGAAGTCGCGCGAATTCGCCAGGCAGTTCGCGCCGATGGGACCGCGGTCCGGCAGAGTGAACGCGCCGCCGTAGTTTTCGCACAGATAGCCGCGCGCCGGCTCATCACCCCGCAGCTCGACCCGAATCTTCAGGCCGCGCGGTAGCACCACGATCTCGCCAGGAGTCGCGTCGATGATGCCGAACTCTGTCCAAAAGCGCAGCCCACCCTGCTGAAGCACGACGAGCATTTCCGCGTCGCCATTGTAGAAATACTCGTCCTGCATCGAGCGCGTGACGAGGTAGACATGGCTCGCCATCCCGGTCTGGGTAGCGGCATCTCCGGCGGTCGTGATCGTGCTGACGCCCTCGAGAAACGACTGTGACTGCTGCGGAATCGGAAACGGGTCCCATCGCATCGGGCCGATCGGACCGCCCCACTCCGAGTCCGGCGCCGTACGCCACCGACCCGCGTCGACGCGCCGGAACCGGCCGACGTGTCTGACCGACGGGCGGATCCGGTACAGCCACGACCGCTCGTTGGTCCGGCGCGGCGCGGTGAACGGCGATCCGCTCAGCTGCTCGGCGTAGAGACCGAACGCCACTTGCTGGGGCGAGTTGCGCCCAATCGGCAGTGCGCCCGCAATCGCTTCTGTCTCGAACCCGTTACCGAAGCCGGACTGATAACTGACCACCGTGATTCTCCTCGCGATCCGGGCTGTGTGCGATAATCGCACAGTAGGTGCGATAAACGCCCCTGGCTGGAGCATAAGGAGCCCGGTGAGCCTGGTCAACGCAGCCCCACCGGCTCGCGAACGGGGGGCGAAGACGCTCGACAACGGGCTTCGCGTCCTGGAAGCAGTGGCCGCCCGTCCGGACGGGGCGACGATCGCCGACCTGGCCCGCACGGTGGGGATCCATCGCACAGTCGCCTATCGGCTACTGGTGACCTTGACCGATCACGCCCTGGTCAGCCACGGTCCGGACGGTCGGTACCGTCTCGGCCCGGCGACGGCCGGTCTGACGACCGCGCTACGGGCCGACCTGCAGCAGACGGCCCACCCGCGGCTGCGCGGGTTGGCCGAGACCACTGGTGCGACCGCTCACCTGACGATTCGCGACGGATCGGACGCAGTCAGCATCGCCGTCGTGGAGCCGCTGCACGCCCAGATGCACGTCGCCTACCGAATTGGTTCCCGGCATCCACTGACGGTGGGAGCGGCCGGCATGGCCATTTTGATCGGTGGACCGCCTCGCCGTGGCGAGCGGGCTGCCGTCCGCAGAGGGCGCGCGCAGGGTTACGTCGCGAGCGCTGGGGAACTCCAGCCGGGGGCGTGGGGGCTCGCCGCTCCGATCACCCTGAGCACTACCGCTGACGCCTCAGTCGGCGTGATATCCCTCGGGCCCCGCGACGAAGCGGCAACGGCCGCAATCGTCATGCACGCTGCGGCCGAGATCGTCCGCGATATGTCCGGCGGCCGGCCGTGACGGCCGGCTACTCGCGGGGCGGTATCCACTGGACGGCCCAGCTGTTGCCGTCCGGATCGCTGAAGAACACGAAGTGACCCCAGGGGAACTGCTGCACATCGCTCACCTCGACCCCCCGGCCGGCCAGCTCGGCCCGGGCGGCCTCGATGTCATCGACCACCAGCTGCAGCCCATGCTGCGATCCGGGGGGCATTGGCGCGCCGAGCCCAGTACCGATGGCGATCGATGCAGCCGACCCGGGTGGTGTCAGCTGCACGAATCGAATCTCGTCGTTCACCCGGTGGTCGTGGTCGGCGGTGAAACCGGCCTTCTCCGTGTAGAACGCCTTGGCTCGGTCCACATCAGACACGGGCACCTGCACGAGTTCCAAACGAAAGTCCATGCACGGGACGTTAGCGACCAGGTCCGACAGTTTTCTGGCCGCCGTCGATCGGAGGCCGCGTCATCCGTGGGTGCGTGGCATGTACGGTGGGGAACGCGTCACGGCGGTGGGGCCCGCCGTCAACAGTCGCGGCCAACGGTCCCTACGGCCCTTTCTCACGAGCGAGGTTCTCGTGACGCACTCGGATGCCGAGCGACCGCGAGCTGAGACGACCCAGCCGCGCTCGACCGCGTCGTCGTTCGAGCAGCGACGGCGCTCGTTCTGGCCCCGGCTTCGGATCGACGTCGTCCTGGCCATATTCATCGGCGGCTGTGTAGGCGGCTACGTCCGGTACGCCGCCGTATCGGCGTGGCCGACGCCCTCCGGTGGGTTTCCGTGGTCCATCTTCTGGGTCAACCTGGCCGGCGCGTTCATCCTCACCCTGATCATCGTCATCGCGGCCGAGGTGACGCCGTCCCGCTACCTGCGACCGTTGATCGGCACCGGGTTCTGCGGTGCATTGACGACCTTCTCGTCGGTGGTCGTCGCCACGGACGAGCTGTTTGCGCACCACCACGCCCGCACGGCGACCGCGTACCTGCTCGGGACTATCGTCGCCGGGCTCGCCCTGTCACTGCTCGGGCTCGTCGTCGGCCGCGCCATCGCGTCGAACCGTCGGCGAGCGCGTCACGAAAGGAGTTCGCGGTGATCACCCAAGGGCCGGCCAAGCGGCTGACGATTTTCATCGGCGAATCCGACCACTATCGGCACCACTCGTTGTGCAGCGAGATCGTCGAGCGGGCCCGCAAGATCGGGCTGGCCGGGTGCTCCGTGTTCCGCGGCACCGAAGGCTTCGGGGCGACGGGCCATCTCCACACGGCGCGCTTGCTCAGTCTCTCTGAGGACCTTCCGGTTGCGATCGTCATCGTGGACTCGGCCGAGCGCGTCGAGGAATTCCTGCCACAGCTGGATGAACTGGTGACCGGCGGACTGGTGATCCTCGACGAGGTCGAGGTGGTCCGCTATGTCGGCAATCCAGCCGGACGTAGCCCGAGGCAGCGCTGATGCTCGCGCTTGCGGTCGCGCTCGCGGCGGGTCTCGGCGCCGTCCTCCGCTACCTGATCGACCAGGTCGTGCAGGACCGCACCGGGGGAGATTTCCCGTACGGCACCCTGATCATCAACCTGTCGGGGAGCCTCTTGCTCGGAGTGGTGACCGGACTCGCGCTTCATCACGGCCTGCCCAGCGCGCCGACGCTGATCATTGGCACCGGGTTGGCCGGGGGCTATACGACTCTGTCTACCTGGGCGTGGGAATCGCTGGCACTCGTCGAGGCCGGCGATCTGCTCGAGGCGGCCGTGAACATCGTTGGCAGCTTCGCCGGCGGCCTCGCGGCAGCTGCGGCCGGACTCGCACTGACCCAGCTCTGACGATCCTCCAATCATCGTCGAAGCTCACGGGCGTGATCTTGGAGAAACAGTTGCTCCAGGGCAGTAACTCGAAGATGACAGTGCGCCGTCGGATCGGCGGGCTCGGCCGACGGCACCGAATCGTTCAGACCAGCAGCCGCAAGTCTCGACGTCAGGACGAGGTTGCGAGACCTTGTCGCCATCCCGGCCGGGAAGTTCGATGAATGCAGCCCCCGGCAAGAGCTATCCGAGTCGTCGCCGAGGGCCGCAGGCGACACACTTACCGCGTTCTTATGTTCGATGTCTAGCTCGACGGCGTGTCGTGCACCGTACGGAGTTGGGTGCGAGCGGAACGAGACCAGAGGGGCTCGGCCCGGGTCGCGATCGTGGACTTACTGCACTGGACCGGCAATAAGTCCACGACCACGAATCTGACGGCGGCCCGGGGCATCAACCTCGAGCGTCACCGGCCATCGGAGCGGCCAGCAGCCAGCGCGCGGCGGTCGGTCGCTGAATTGGCTTGTGAGGCCGCGACGTGCCGTCCCACAATCGCGGCACTGTGACGGACGGGCACCCCGACGGTCGGGCCGGGATCGACGCGGCGCTGGTACGGCGATTGATCGCCGCCCAGTTCCCGCAGTGGCGTGATCTACCGGTAACGCCGGTCGCCGTCGACGGATGGGACAACCGCACCTATCGCCTCGGCCCGGACCTGGCGGTTCGACTTCCCACCGGCCCGAGCTATGCGCTCGCGGTCGAGAAGGAAGACCGGTGGCTGCCGATCCTGGCGCGGTCGCTGCCGGTTGCCGTTCCGGTGCCGCTGGCGATGGGCCAGCCCGGCGAGGGCTACCCGTTCTGCTGGTCGGTACGCCGCTGGCTCGACGGGCGAACGGCACGCGAGCAGCCACCCGCGGACCGGACGAGCTTCGCGATCTGCGTCGCCGACTTCCTGCTGGCCTTGCAGCGAACCGACGCTACCGACGGTCCCCTTGCGGGCGAGCACAGCTTCTTCCGGGGCGCGTCGCTCGCCCATTACGACGACGAGACACGCCGATGCCTGCGCGCGTGGCCGGATCGGATCGACGCCGAACGGGCCTCCGCGGTGTGGGACGCCGCGCTCGGCACGAGCTGGGACCGGGCGCCCGTGTGGTTTCACGGTGACCTGGCCATCGGGAACCTGCTCGTGCAGCATGATCAGCTTCGCGCCGTCATCGACTTCGGGACGTGTGGCGTCGGCGATCCGGCCTGCGACTACGTCATCGCTTGGACGTTCTTTCGCGGGCGCAGTCGTGACACGTTTCGTGACCACGTGCAGCCGGACGCAGGCACCTGGGCCCGGGCTCGCGGCTGGGCGCTGTGGAAAGCGCTGATCAGCCTGGACGACGACGTCGATGCGCCCGAGTGGACCGTGAACCAGCAGATCATCGACGAGGTGATCACCGATCACCAACGCTTCGGGTGACCGCTCTGCTCGAATCGTGGAACTCGGTCGGCGATAGGCTGCAATTGCCCATGCGAAACCGACCTGCTCCCGCGCCGTTCCTGTTTCTGTCGGTTCGCGCCCAGGAAGCCGCCGCCGACGACGAGTACTCGGCCATCATGAGATTCGCCGGGTTGGACGAGCGAAACGTGCACCGGATCCGGTTGGCCCGCGAGCCGCTGGGCCCCGTCGACCTCGATCGGTGGTCCGGCGTCATCCTGGGCGGCGGACCGTACAACGCGAGCGATGCCTCCGAGGACAAGTCGGCCGACCAGCTGCGGGCCGAGGCTGACGTGCTCTCGTTGCTCGACGAGGTCGTGCCTCGTGACTTTCCCTTCCTTGGCTGCTGTTACGGCATCGGCGCGCTCGGGATGCATATCGGCGCGACGGTTGATCGCACATTCGCCGAGCCGATTGGATCGGTGCAGATATCGCTGACCGCGGCCGGCCGCGACGATCCGCTGTTCGCTGACGTTCCCGACATGTTCGAGGCGTTCGTGGGACACAAGGAAGCGGTCAGCAAGCTTCCCTCCGACGCGGTGTTGCTGGCCAGTTCGCCCGCCTGCCCGGTGCAGGCCTTCCGAGTCGGCCGCAATATCTACGCGACCCAGTTCCACCCGGAATTGGACGTGGCCGGAATCTGCACCCGTATCGAGGTCTACAAGCATTTCGGCTACTTCGACCCCGATACGGCCGACTCGCTGAAGGAGTCAACTCGTCACTCCAATGTCATCTACCCGCCGGCCATTCTGCGCCGCTTCGTCGAGCGATTTGCGGCCTGACCGCAGATCACGGGCCGGCCGGCTCCGCAGCCGCCTCAGCGAGCCCGACGAGGGCGGCCAGCACATCGGGGAAGTCGGCCGTGATGGCCGGCCCGATCTCCGGCCCAACGTGGTCCGCCGCCGACCCGACGATGTCCGTCCGGTAGGTCACCCGAGTTCGGCCATCAGGGAGCGGCTCGAGCTGGTGCACGGTACGCACCACGAAGTCGCCGCCGTCTGCTTCGTCCGTGAAGACTCGACGGGGAACGACTTCCGTCAGCCGCATCCGGACCGGCTCACCGTCCGGGGGTGTCATGGTGAACGTCGTCCCGACCGCGAAGGGCCCTTCGACCTCGATCGCCCGGATTCCGGCGTTCCACTGCGGCCAGCTCGAAATGTCCGACCAATGCCGCCATAGCTCCTCACGTGAAGCGGTCGTTTCAATACTGTGCCGATAGGTCCAAGTCATGGATGTTGTCTAGCGCAGACCTCTGACAGTTCGGTAGCGAGCCCGCGACGGAGGTGCCGAGCCATCGACGCTGCTCACCGGCCAGCGGGCGGGGATTCGGCCAACTGCTGGGCATGCACGACACACAACGGTCGCCCGACTGATCATCAGCCCGTGCACCGGCCGGGTCGCGCGAGCAATCGCGACCCGGCGCGGCACCCGGGTCAGGGTCACGAGCTACTGTTCAAAAGCCCCATCTCGTCCCTTGGAGCTCCGGTGCCGGACGCACAGTTTCTCGCCCACCCCACGGTCGGCCGCTACGCGCGGTCGATCGACGACCTGCCCGCAGCCGATCAAGCGCGTCGGCTGCTGCTGATCGCCGATTTCGCGACGTTCGGCCGTCGCCCGCTGCCCGAGAAACCCTCGTGGATGGTTTCGGAGTGACCGGCGTCACACACGCGCTCGGTTCGCTGGCCGCGCTGTCCACGGCCGAGCTCGTCGACAGGGCTCGATCCCGAGGCGACAGTGCGTTCGGCTACCGAATCACCTTCTCCCCCAAGGTATTCATCCCCCTGACCCGACTATGCCGCGACCGGTGCGGCTACTGCACGTTCGCGACGGCACCGCGGTCACTCAGCGCGCCCTACCTCTCCCCCGACGAGGTGCTCGCGATCGCCGCGGCCGGTGCCGAAGCTGGCTGCCACGAGGCGCTGTTCACGCTGGGCGAGGGTCCGGAATCGCGCTACCCCCAAGCCCGGGCCTGGCTGCGCGACCACGGATACGCCTCCACGGTCGAGTACCTGCACGCGATGTGCGAGCTCGTGCTGACCGAGACCGGATTGCTGCCGCACGCCAACGCCGGAGCGATCTCCGCCGACGAGCTGGCGCTGCTTCGGCCGGTTGCACCTTCGCAAGGGATGATGATCGAGTCCCTGCGGCCCGATCTGGTCGCCCATCGAGGAGCTCCGGACAAGACGCCCGGGCGCCGGCTCGCCACCCTCGACGCTGCTGGCCGGCTCGCGATTCCGTTCACCACCGGCATCCTCGTCGGGATCGGCGAGACCGAGGCCGACCGCATCGACGCGCTCGCCGCCATCGCCGAGAGCCACGTTCAGCACCGGCATGTGCAGGAAGTCATCGTCCAGAATTTCCTCCCCAAACCGGGAACGGCGATGCGCGCGTCGCCCGCCTGTCCAGCCGAGGATCACCTGCGCGCGATCGCACTGGCCCGGTTGATCCTGCCCACCGATGTGCACGTCCAGGCGCCGCCGAACCTCACCGACGAAGCCGCGCTCGGCGGCCTGCTCGACGCCGGTATCGACGACTGGGGTGGCGTCTCACCGGTCACCGCCGACCACGTCAATCCGGAACGCCCGTGGCCGGCGTTGGACGCCCTGCGGCGCGTCACCGAACGCCAGGGTTACGCGCTCGTGCCCCGGCTCACGGTCTATCCCGAGTTCGCGCTGCAACCGGAGCGCTGGCTCGACCCCGCCACCCGCTTTCCGGTGCTCGACCGCTCCGACGCGACCGGGTTCGCCCGGGACGACCCCGGCGCGGTCTGGCCGGAACGTCACCAGGCGGCGGCTAATGTCGGCACCGGAGCCGAAATCGTGCAGATCGGCCGCCGTTCGACGGCCTGGTATGCCGGCGCGGATACGACGCCGCAGCTCTTGGTGCCGGCCCGGCCGGCGGCGCGGGGCGCGGTTCGCGAGGTGCTCGACGGGGCGGCTGCGGGAGATCGACTCGGCGAGGACGAAATCGTCACCCTGCTCGAAGCCCGCGGATCCGACGTCGCGGCCGTGGCCGAGCTCGCGGACCAGCTCCGCCAGGACGCCGTCGGCGACGCGGTCACCTACGTGATCAACCGGAACATCAACTACACCAACGTGTGCACGTTCCGCTGCACGTTCTGTGGCTTTTCGAAAGGCCCCCTGTCGCTCAACCTGCGGGGCAAACCGTACCTGCTGTCGTTCGATGAGATCGCCAACCGCGCCCGCGAGGCGTGGGACCGCGGCGCCACCGAGGTGTGCATGCAGGGCGGTATCCATCCCAGCTTCGACGGCAACTTCTACATCGAAGCGGCCCAGGCGGTCCACGACGCGGTGCCCGGCATGCACATCCACGGCTTTACCGCACTGGAAGTCACCGAGGGCGCGCGACGGCTCGCCGAGCCGTTGACCGAATACCTGAGGCGACTGAAGCGCGCCGGCCTCAAGACGTTGCCGGGCACGGCCGCCGAGATCCTCGATGACGAAGTACGGCGTGTGCTGTGCCCGGACAAGGTGAATACCGAAGAGTGGCTCGCGGCGCACGAGGCGGCGCACGCAGTCGGACTGCGCAGCAACGTGACGATGATGTTCGGTGCCATCGAGCAGCCGCGGCATTGGGCCCGGCACTTCCTCGTCACCCGAGCGCTGCAGGATCGGACGGGGGGATTCACCGAGTTCGTCGGCCTGCCGTTCGTGCACATGGCCGCCCCGATCTATCTCAAACGCGCGGCCCGACGCGGGCCGACCTGGCGAGAGGTCGTGCTGGTGCACGCGGCGGCGCGGATCGCCTATCACGGATCAATCTCGAACATCCAGGCCTCCTGGGTGAAGCTCGGCCGCGAGGGCGCCGCGCAGCTGCTGCGCGCCGGCGTCAACGACCTGGGCGGCACGCTCATGGAGGAGAACATCAGCCGGGCCGCGGGCGCCACGCACGGGCAGGCGCTGGACGTCGACGCGTTCGACGCCGTGGCCCGCGCGGCCGGCCGATACGCCGTGCAACGGACAACCCTCTACGAGAAGGTCGATGCGCTGGCCGGCTGATGACCGTCCGGCGCAGCCAGCGGGCCAGGCCGCGGCGCGGCCGCCGCAGATCACCCAGTGACCGGAGGACCGGCGCCGGGATATCCGTCAAGCGGTAGTCACGCAGTCTGTCGTCAAGCCCAGCCGGTGCTACCGATATGATCACCCGGCACGACGCATCCTCCGTCTCACTGAGGGGGTCGCCCGGGATGTCGGCGCCAGGTGACAACCTCTCCGTTGACCCGGAGCCGGCATCCGCCGCTCCGGCCTATTCCGTCTACGTGCGGCTGCACGCCCCGACCGTGCCACAACTCGTTGGCCGTATCGCTCTCGCCATCGGAGAACGGGGCAGCTTGATCACCGCGCTTGACGTGTCGAATACCAGCGCGCCACGCATGACAATCGACATCAACTGCCTCGCCGACAGTCGGGAACACGCGCGCAGCATCATTGCCACACTGCGCGAAATCGACGAGGTCGAGATCTCGAAGGTTGAGCCGCCGCACGTTCAGCATGACTACACCCGCCGAGCGATTCGGGTCGTGCTGCTGGCCCCGCCCGGGGCGGGCAAGGGCACCCAGGGCGCGATCATCGCCAATCACTTCGGAGTGCCGCACATCGCTACCGGCGACTTGCTTCGCAGCCATATCGCTCACGAGACGAGCATCGGCCTGGCCGTGCGGGACACGCTCGCCCGCGGTGAGCTGGTCCCCGACAGCATCGTCCTCGAGATGCTCCGCGATGCCCTGGTCGACGCGAAACACAAGAACGGTGGCTACGTCATCGACGGCATACCCCGGACGGTGGAACAGGCCCAGGCGACCTTCGCGATCGCCAGTGAGCTCGACATGACCGCTGACGTCGCGTTGTGCCTGGATGTCGACGACGCCGAGCTGACCCACCGGCTCCTCGCTCGCGCGACGGTGGAACACCGTACCGACGACACCCCCGAGGTCATCGCCAAACGACAAGAGATCTACCACAAGGTGACTGCGCCACTGCTGGACTGGTTCGACGACCGCGGCATTCTGATCACCATCGACGGCACACCGCCGGTCGAGGTCGTGACCACGGAAATCCTTGCCACCCTCGAGATCGTCCACACCCGCATCCTCGCCCACCTGGCCGTGACACACGGGTGATCGCCCCAGCTGAGCGGGGCTGCGTCAGCGGGGCCGCCAGCGTTTCCACCGCGCGGCCGCCGCCGCGCGAGCCTTGCCGTCCCACCGCAATTCGACTTCGGCTACGATCTCCACCTCATCGGCCGATACCACCACGCCCCGGAGCTCCACCGTCTCCTGTAACGGGCTCGGCCGCAGGTAGCGGAGATCGATTCCCGCCGTCACGTAGGGCAACAGCGCGCCGGGGCCGGCCGTCCAGCCGTGACGTTCGGCCTCGAGCATGACGACCGCTGCGCTATGACAGTCGAGAACGGTCGCGATGATGCCGCCGTTGAGGTACCCCAGCCCGTTGTCGTGCTCCGGCCACGGGGTGAACGTCGCCACGACCGCGCCGTCCGAGGGATAGCTACGTAGCCGAAGTCCCTTCAGGTTGGCCTGCCCGCAGCCGAAGCAGGTCAGAGTCGGATAGAGCTGCTCCTGGACACTAAGCCGTCCGGAGCCGTCGTCGATGGTCTGCGATTCGCCCACCCCACGATCCTTGCAAGCGAAGTGCAAAATAGACCACACCGCGGGACGCGGCCGCCCGCGTGGCCGAGAGGAGGTCGCGTCGTGCGGTTGCCCCCGCTGATCGGGCTGACGCTGAGCACGGTGGCCGCCGTTGGCCTGGCGGCCTGCAGCTCGTCGAATCACATCGGGTCCGCCAGCTCCAGCGCGCCGGTGGCGCCCAAGGGAAGTCAGCCGCCGGGCAGCTCGAACGGCTCAGCGCAGAACGGCGGCAACTATCAGCTCCCGACGGCCGTAACGTCGTTGCGCATAGCTGGGGACGCGGTGGCGATCGACGTCACAGCCCAAGACCGCCAGGGCGTGATCACCGTGCAGGAGCAGCTGCACGGCAAGGCCACGACGACAAAGGACGTGACGGGCTCGTCGGCCACGCTTACCGCCAAGTGCCCGCCCGGATTCCACTTCGGTGTCGATTGCTCCACCGACTACACCGTGACCATGCCCGCGAGGGTCGCGCTCGACGTCGACACCCCAGCCGCGGACGTGCACTTGACCGGCCCGTTTGCTAACGCGACCATCTCCACTCATGCCAGCCGGGTCATCGGCGCCGCGCTTGGCGCTGGTGCATATCAAGTGACGACAAATGCTGGCGACGTCGCCCTGACTTTCGCCGTGCCGCCCGACCTGGTGAGAGTCAAGAGCGATGTCGGACGGGTCAAGCTGACCGTGCCCGGCGGCACGAGGTATGCCGTCAGTACCGATACGACGTTGGGCGTCGCGAATGTCCAGGTCGACCGGGACTCGTCATCGACGCACCGCCTCGACCTGTCCACAACCGTGGGCGCCATCACGGTCGACAAGGGATGACGTCGGATGGAGCGCAGCCCGTAGCCGAGAACGTTCCGCCAACCAGAGTCCATCCAGGCGACCTATCCAACCCGCCGGCAGGGAGCACCCGATGCTGTTCCATTTCGCACCGGCAATAGGCTGGATGAACGACCCGAACGGGTTGATCCATTGGAACGGCCGCCATCACCTCTTCTACCAACACAACCCGGCGAGTACCACGTTCGGCACCATGCGCTGGGGTCATGCCAGTTCGACCGACCTCATCAACTGGCAGGAGCACTCCGAAGCCCTCCGCCCTGGATTCGACGGCACGAGCTACGACGCGGACGGCTGCTACTCCGGATGCGCCATCGCCGACGACGACGGTGGCGTAACTCTCCTCTATACCGGGGTCGCGGGCCCAATGCAGCTGCCGTGCCTGGCCCGGTCGACGCAGCCTAACCTCGAACGATTCGAGAAGGACGCCGGCAACCCGATAATCGAACAGCCCCCCGGCCCGGAGACCGTGGCCTTCCGTGATCACAGCGTCCGCCGCCAGGCTGACCAATGGCACCAAGCGATCGGCGGTAAGACGAGCGACCGAGGCGGCACGATCTTCGGCTACACGTCGACCAATCTCCGGGATTGGACATTCGACCGACTGGTGTTGGACGCGACCAGGTGCGACATTCCCAGCGCTATCTGGGAGTGCCCGGACGTTTTCGACACTGACGCGAGCACCGTCCTCATCCTGTCCCTGATGGCGGACGAGACCGAGCCGTTGCGGGAAGCCATTCCGTTGATCTGGTACGCGACGGGCGAATGGGTCGATGGCCAACTCAAGCCGGACATCACCGGCCTCCTCGATCACGGCGACCGGCTGTATGCCCCCCAGTCGTACTGGGCCGCCGATGGTCGCCGAATCCAATTCGGCTGGATTCGAACTGATCTCGATCCGGCCCCCGTCGGCGAGAGTATTGGCGTCATGTCAGCGCCGCGCGAACTCGTCGCGCGCGAAGACGGGCGCCTGTCGGTGACACCGGTCCGAGAGCTACAGCGTCTCCGCGACACACCGACGGTCGTGGATTTGGTGCCGGGCGAGACGCGTACGACCGTCGAGCTGGCAGTGCCGACTAGCGCCATCGAGATATCCCTCGACGAATCGCACACGACGGTCACTGCGATCCACTTGGTCGATGGTCGATCCGACCGTGCGTTCCTCGTCGACCTGACCCGACTGCCATTCGAGGGCAACGCGGACCCGGCGCCGCTGACCCTTCTGTTCGACCACGGCATCATCGAGGTGTTCCGCGCGGGCGTGGCGGCGACCTGGACCGATCTCATCCTGGCGGGTGTCACCCGCGTAGAGATCGACCACGCACGCTCGCGCGAGCCGACAAAGATCACCTGCTGGCCGCTTCGACCGGTGCCGCCGTCCACCGGCTGACGGGTCAGCCTGCGAATCTCGGCGTCAGTCCGCGCCGAATCGCGGCGAGAGCGCGTAGCGCAGCAGCACGACGTCGCCGATCTGGCGCACCTCGGCGAGCGTTGCCCGCCGCCGCGAATTCCACGGGAACCGGCCGTCGCTCACGAACCGCCGGGCCCGCGAGTCGCCGACGAAGAACGGTGCGACGACCAGATTGAGCTCGTCGACCAGGTCGGCGGTGAGGAACTGCGTGTGCACCGTCCCGCCGCCCTCAACCATCAGCCGATGCACGCCGCGAGCGTAGAGATCCTCGCTGATCCACTGCATCTTCACCGGCTCGCCGCCGTCGACGACCGTTGCGACCGCCGCGAGACGATGGCGGGCCTGGTCGACCGACGTGCTCGCGCAGTAGACAACTTTGTCGGTGTCGCCGGTGCGGAAGAAGTCGGCGCAGGCATCCAGCTGTCCACGATTGGTGACGGTGACCTTGATCGGCGAAGGCCGCAATCCGCGCGCCAGCCGCTCGGCCCGTCGCGCCGGCGAACGCACCAGCAGCCGCGGGTTGTCGTTCCGGATAGTGCCGGCACCGACCAGAATCGCGTCACACGTGGCGCGCACCGCATCAACCCGGTCGAAGTCAGCGTCGTTGGACAGTGGCAGCCGCTTCACCGACGCGCTGTCGAGGTAGCCGTCGATCGACATGCCACAACTGAGCAGCGTGTATGGGCGTTCAGCCACAAAGAGCGCCTTCCGGCTGGACGACGAGCGGCACCGGGTGGTGCGGCCTGTCTGCCTTACCAGACAAGTCTCCCAGTTGCGGCGCAACTGCGCGCGCATCCCTCCGGTTTTCCGAGCCAAGCCACGTGACAACCAGGACGGCCGCACCGGGGAGGCTAGCGGCGATCACCAGCACGCCGTAGACCGCGGCGATGGCCAAGCCCTGGGCCGACCCGAGGCCGGCGGCGCCGAACAACCAGGCGGCAACACCTTCGCGGGGACCCCAGCCTCCGATGTTCGTCGGCACCGCCATCGCCAGCATTACGAGCATCGCCAGCGGCAGCATGCGCACCGGCGACACCGTCGAACCGACGGTCCGTGCGGCAATCAGAAACGTCGCCGTATGGCCCACGACGACCACGACGGATCCGAGCACGACACCCACCCGGACCCGCCGGGCGAGCAGCCCGGCGCGGACGTCGGCCTTCGCGGCGCGCCACGTCCGGGCCCAGCGCGAGCTCCCGTGGGCGGCCCGCGTCCGAATCAGCACGACCGCGCCCAGCCCGAGCAGCGCAACGATCAGGAGCACGGCCGGCATGGATGACCGCACCGGTGAGGGCAGGGCGAACAGCACGATCAGCGCAAGTGCAGCTTGCACGAGCTGCCCGGCCAGGCGTTCCCACCCGACAGCGCGCAGTCCGCGGCCGACGTCGCCGGCATCGCGGCCGTGTTGGAGCCCGCGGTGGACATCTCCGAGTACGCCGCCGGGCAACGTTGTGTTGAGGAACTGTGATCGGTAGTAGGCGGCGATCGCGGTCCGCAGCGGCACGGCGACGCCGAGCCCACGCGCCACCAGGCTCCACCGCCAGGCCGAGCACACGGTGGTCACGAGGGCGATTCCCGCGGCCGCGACCAGCGACCAGCCGCTGATCGTCCGGAGTCCATCCAGAAGGGGGCCGCTGCCCAGCCGCCAGACGACGACGGCCAGGATCGCGACGCCGCCCAGCAGGCGCGCCCAGGCCCACACTGCCCGGTTCATCCGGCCGTCACCTCCTCGCGCATTGGATAACCTCGGTTCCGGGAGGACTGGCCGATGCCCGCGCTGGCCTCGGCCAGCCGCCTCATAGACAAGTACGCATATCACCGTCGATCGGGTTCATCGAGGTCACCCCGCCGCGACCAGTTGCCGCAGCACTCCGGCGATCCGATCCGTGGTCGTGGCCCAGCCGGACAGCGTCGTTCGGCGTCCTCGCGCAGCCTCCCGAAGCCGGTGTCGCAGCTCGGCGTCACGCAGCCAGCAGTCGAGCGCGATGCTGAGGGCGCCCGCGTCATCGGGCGGTACGAGGAGGCCCGGGCGCCGCCCGTCCACGGTGTGACCGAGCGCGTCGGGCAGGCCACCGACCGCCGTCGCGATGACCGGGACCCCGCGAGCCAGGGCTTCCGTGACCACCATGCCGTAGGTCTCGGCGCGGGACGCGAGAACCAGGACGTCCGCGGCGGCATACGCGCGGTCCAGATCGTCGCTGACGAGCGCGCCGGTGAAGCGGATGCGGTCGGCGATGCCGTTCGCCTCGGCCCGGCGCCTTAGCCGGTCGACGAACCGTGGATCGCGATCCAGCGGGCCGACACAGACGCAGCGCCAGGGTCGGTCGGCGATCGCAGCCAACCCGTCAATCAGCGTGTCGTGCCCCTTGTGTGGCGTCACGGCCGCCACGCACAGCAGTTCCGTCCCGCCGCCCGTGCCGGCCGATAGTCGGGCGGAGGGCGCACCGGGCTCGGCCACGTGGATGCGTTCCGGGGCGAGGCGGTACAGATCGAGCAGTCGCTGGCGGGTCCACGAGCTCGTCGCGATGACGGCGCGCGCAGCGGAGAGGACCGCGAATTCGCGGGCCCGCGCGTCGGTGACCTCGTGTCCGGGCGGCCCAGTACCAAAGGGCATGTGGACGAGAACGACGACGGCGAGCCGGCGCGCCTCGGGCACCAGCACGTTCGGAACCGGCGAGGCGATCAGTCCGTCCACCACTACGACGGCGCCGTCCGGCCTGACGCCGACCACCCGCCGCAGCGCGTCTTCGGCCTCGGCGTCCGGCCAGGGCCAGGTTCCTGACACCGCGTGCTCTCGCACGAGCCAGCCGAGCGAGGTGAGCCCGCGGCAGAGCTGACGATCGTAGGTGTTGCCACCGGTCGGCCGGGCCGGGTCGTCGATGCCGTCCGGTACGACGACATCGACCTCCATCACCGGCTTCTCACAGGGGCCGTTCGTAACTCGCCCAGGCGATGTGCGACTCGTGCAGGGTGACGGCGATCCCGGCCAGATCGGCTGCTCCCGCTCCGAACGCTCCGGCATGCACCCGCTCGGCGAGCCGGTCGGCGATGATCTTGGCCAGCGCCTCGGTCGATGTGTTGATGCCCGCGAACGCCGCCTCGTCGTCGAGGTTCCGGTAGCTCAGCTCGCCGACCACGGCATGCAGCTCCGCCGCCGCCCGACCGATGTCCACCACGATGTTGTCGGCGTCGAGAGCTGGTCGCCTAAAAGTGGCGTCGACGACATAGGTCGCGCCGTGCAGGGCTTGCGCGGGTCCGAATACGTCGCCGCGAAAGCTGTGGGCGATCATCATGTGATCGCGGACAGTGACGCTGAACACGCGAATCACCCTTCGCCGTAGGTGATGATGTGGCAGAGCGCCGGCAGGCTACCGGCCGTGAGCCGGGCCATGACGTCGGGCAACTCGTCGAAGCGCGACGTTCCAGTGAGTAGAGCGTCGAAGGCGGCATCGCGCAGCAGGTCGAGTGCGAGCGCCAGCCGGTCAGTGGTCGTGCGGGTGCTGCGGCGAGCCGGCGCAACGGTCCCGACCTGACTCGCCCGGATGCGGAGTCGCTGGGAGTGGAACGCGCCGCCGAGGGACAACGTGACGTCGACGTCGCCGTACCAACTGAGGTCGATGACCGTGCCCTCCGGGGCGAGGAGGTCCAGCGAGCGTTGCAGGCCTGCCGACGTTGCACTGGTGTGTACGACCAGATCGCGGCCGCCGGATGCATCGGCTGGCACCGCGAAGTCGACCCCGAGCGATGCGGCGACGCCGGCCCGTCGAGCGTCGACGTCGACGAGCGTCACGTGCACGCCGGGGAACCGGCCGAGCAGCCGAGCAACACAGCAGCCCACCATGCCGGCCCCGACCACCGTGACCCGGTCGCCCACGAGCGGCCCGGCGTCCCACAACGCGTTGACCGCCGTCTCCACCGTGCCGGCGAGCACGGCCCGCTCCGGCGGCACGTCGTCCGGCACCAGGACGACGGACCGGGCCGGCACGACGTACGCGGTCTGGTGCGGGTAGAGACAGAACACGGTGCGGCCCTGTAGCCGCCGCGGTCCGTGCTCGACGACGCCGACGTTGAGGTAGCCGTACTTCACCGGTCCGGGAAAGTCGCCGTCCTGAAACGGCGCCCGCATGACGGCGTACTGGCTGGAGGGGACACCGCCTCGGAAGACGAGCGTCTCGGTGCCTCGGCTGATGCCGGAGCGCACGGTTCGGACAACGACGTCGTCCGGACCCGGCTCGCCCAGTGCCTCGGGTCGAATCTCCCCCACGCCGGGCTCGCGCAGCCAGAATGCGCGCGCGTCAGGGCCCACCAGCCTCGGCCTCCTCCAGGAAAGAGATGAACCGTACCCCGGCATTTTCCGTACTACTGCTGTAACTCCGGGCAAGGAGGAGGCAGCAGTGCAGACAGTACGAACGGCCCCGATGATCGGGCTGATCGCTGCGCTGGCGCTGCTCGCCGCGCTCGCTCGCACCGTCGGGTTGAGCGTCATCGGTTGGTCGATCGGCATCCTGTGCGCGCTGGCCGTTCACGCAGCAGTGACACACGCGCTCGCCCGCTCGCGCGCCACCACGTTCGGTCCGGCCAACTGGGTCACGCTCACCCGGGCCACCCTCGTTGTCGCGGTCGCCGCGCTGATCGCCGATTCGTTCGTCCAGCCCGCCCCCATTGCCGCGATGGTCATGATCACCATCGTCGCACTCTTCCTCGACGCGGTGGACGGCAAGGTGGCCCGGCGCACGTCGACGACGACGGCGCTGGGTGCCCGGTTCGACATGGAAGTCGACGCATTCTTGATCTTTGTCCTGAGCGCGTACGTAGCCAATTCGATTGGCCTGTGGGTACTTGCAATCGGTGCCGCCCGCTATGTGTTGGTGGGCTCCGGCTGGCTGCTGCCGTGGCTGCGCGAAACCCCGCCACCGCGCTACTGGTGCAAGTTCGTCGCCGCGCTCCAAGGCATCGTTCTCACAATCGCGGTGGCCGACGTGCTGCCCTACCCGGCTACCGTCGGCGCGCTCATGCTGGCTCTCGTTCTGCTCGCCGAGTCGTTCGGGCGCGAAGTGTGGTGGCTATGGCAACACGGCCGGATCCAGACGACGCGGCGTACCGTGGAGCCGCGCCGGATCGTGATCATGCCGGCCGACGCGCGCCCAATGGTTGGGGTGTCTGAGTGAGCATCGCCAGTCAACCATCGGACACGGATCGGATAGACCACCCGTCCGAACCCCCATCGAGCGAAGCGGATCCGCCCGCGCGTGCTGGGGGCCGAGCGCGGGTGCGCACCGCCGCCGCCTGGCTCGCGACCGTCCTCGCGGCGTTGCTCGTCTGGTTCGCGCTCGTCGGCCCCGACCAGCTCGACCGCCTCGGCCCGGGCGCCTTCCTTCGCATCCCGATAGAGGGCCTCGTGATCGTCGCGCTCAGCTTGATCCTGCCAGCGCGGGCCCGAGGCATCCTCGCCGTGATCACCGGAGTCCTGCTCGGGTTGCTCACTGTCGTGAAGATCCTCGACATGGGGTTCTTCGCGGCGCTTGATCGGCCGTTCCAGCCCGTGACCGACTGGAGCTATTTCGGGCCAGCCGTGGGTGTGCTCCGGGATTCAGTGGGTCAGACGTGGGCCGTCGTCGCGGTGATCTTGGCGATCCTCCTCATCGTGGCCGTACTCGTCTTCGTCACCCTGTCGCTGGTACGCCTGACCCGGCTGACCGCCCGCCACCGCGCGGCGTCGGCCCGCACCATCGCCGCGCTCGGAATCGTCTGGATCCTGTGCGCCGTATTCGGCGTGCAAGTCACCTCCGGGGCACCGGTCGCGTCGACGAGCGCGGCCGGACTGGCCTACGACCAGGTCCGCGAGGTCCACGCCGGCATCCGGGACCAGCAGAAGTTCGCCGGGACGCTGGCCTCGCCCGACTCGTTCCGAAACACGCCGACCGCGGACCTACTTACCGGCCTGCGGGGCAAGGACGTCATCGTGGCGTTCGTGGAGAGCTACGGGCGCATCGCCGTCCAAGGCTCGGCGTTCTCACCGCAGGTGGATGCCGTCCTCAATGCCGGCACGAGCTCACTGCGCGCCGCCGGATTCAGCTCCCAGAGTGCGTTCTTGACGTCACCGACCTTCGGCGGCATCAGCTGGCTGGCCCACTCCACCTTGCAGTCGGGGCTGTGGATCGACAATCAGCAGCGTTACAACCAGCTCGTCGCGAGCAACCGCTTCACGCTGAGCGACGCCTTCAAGCAGGCGGGCTGGCGGACGGTCGGCGACATCCCCTCGGATGAGGGCGATTTCGCGCAGGGAACGTCCTTCTACCACTACGACAAGCAGTACAACAGCCAGAACGTCGGCTATGTCGGCCCGAAGTTCAGCTACGCCGCCATGCCCGACCAGTACATCCTGTCCGCCTTCCAGCGCATGGAACTGGCGGCGCCGAACCACCCTCCGGTGATGGCGGAGATCGATCTCGTCTCGTCGCACACACCGTGGGCGCCGTTACCGCGGATGGCCCCGTGGAACCAGGTCGGTAACGGCTCGATCTTCGACAGCATGCCGGCGCAGGGCCAGTCCCCCACCGCCGTGTGGCGCAACGCGAATCAGGTGAAAGCCGCGTACGGCCAGTCCATCCAGTACTCGCTCAGCGCGCTGATCTCCTACGTGCAGACCTTCCACGACAACAATCTGGTGCTCGTATTGCTCGGCGACCACCAACCGGCCACGATTGTCAGCGGATCGGGCGGCAGTCACGACGTCCCCATCACGATCGTCGCGCACGATCCGAACGTGCTCAGCCGGATCTCGTCGTGGGGGTGGCAGGACGGAATGCTGCCCGGACCGCAAGCTCCGGTATGGCCGATGGACGCGTTCCGCAACCGGTTCCTCACCGCGTTCGGTTCCCAACCGCCCGGCCCGGCGCTCAGTACTTCCAGCGCGCCGCGCTGACGATCTTCTCCGGCGTGGCGTCGGCGAATCGCGCTATCTCGGCTCGGCGCAGATCGACGATGGTGGCGGCGAGGTCCGAACCGAAGGCCCGGGTCAGCAGCTCATCGGCCTCGAACGCGTCGGTGGCCCCGCCGAGCGTATCCGGCAGCGGGACAATTCCCTGCCGGGCCTGATCGGCCGGCGGGATCGACACCGGATCGACGTTGACCGGGGCAGGCAGCGGGACGGCACCCGTGATGCCGGCCAGGCCAGTGTGGACGAGGCCCGCGACAACGAGGTACGGGTTGGCTGACTCGTCGAATGCTTTGATCTCGAGATTCGCCGCGCCGGCCTGGCCCGTGGAGCCGGTGATCAGCCGCATGGCCGCTTCGCGATTCTCCAGTCCCCACACCTGGTACGGGCCGGCCCAGTGACTCGGGATGAGCCGCAGGTAGCTGGCGAGGGACGCGGCCCCAATCGCCAGCAGCGCGGGCAGGTGGGCCAGGATGCCGGCGGTGAACGCTTCGGCCTCGCCGGTCATCCCGTATCGGCCCGGGCCGCCGCCGAAGAGGTTGCGATCGCCACGCCACAGGGAGATGTGCACGTGTCCGCCGTTGCCGACCCCGTCGGCTAGCACCTTCGGGGAGAACGACGCGTGAAGCCCGTAGCGGAGGCTCAGCGCTCGGATAGTCTGCCGCACGAGCACCGAGGTGTCCGCCGCCCCGACCGGATCCTCGGCCGCGACGGACAGCTCGTACTGCGCGCTGCCGTATTCCGGATGGATCTGATCAACCGACACGCCTTGCTGGTCGAGGGCGATGAGCAGGTCCCGCAGGTAGCCGGAGCGCTCGATCAGCCGGGTGTACCCGTAGGCCGGACCGGTGGCGGCCGGCGTGAAGTCGGGTTCGGTCGTGGACACTGCCCACTCGATCTCGAACGCCGTCTGCATCGTGTAGCCGGCGTCGGCGAGGCGAGTCACGGCCACCTGGGCGAGGCTGCGCTGATCTTGCGGATGCACGGTTCCGTCCTGCTGATAGCGCCCGGCCGGCGCCCACGCCCAGCCGGGCTGCTCCGCGAGCACCGTGACCCGCGACAGGTCGGGATGCAGCCGCAAGTCCCCCACCGGACCGCCGGCGTACCGTCCGGCCACGATCCAGTCGTCGGGCAAGAAGGCGTCGAACACCGGGGAGGCGC
>CAVZYJ010000015.1:0-79332 GCA_963779485.1 uncultured Actinomycetota bacterium
GGTATGTCGTTGTTCGCCCGTGACGAGGTATTTCCCAGGAGGCAGCGAAAAGGCCGGCTTCTCCATGATCAAGCCATGTTCCTCCAGCCACCAGTCCGCAGCGTCGAATTTCCACTGTGCTGGCGCCACCCCCCCGGCCGCCCTCAATTGTTTGTAGTGGTCCAGCTTGCAAGCGCGCGGGCCCGGGTCCTGGTCCCAGAGGCCCCAGGATTGCGCGTCGTTGCCGGAGGTGGCTCCGGGGTCTCCCAGCGCCGCGATGAACTGCGGATCGATAGGCCTGAACTTCGAGAGGTCTGCGCTTGATGCGTGAACCGTCTGCTGCAGGCCGGTCGCCAACATGAGGGATCCCATGGACAGGAGCCAGCGGCTCAAGGACGGCAATAGGTGGCGGACATTCATGCGATTCCTCCGGTTGGACGACCTGATGACATCCTACACCAACGCGCCGCCCCGGAACTGGCCTCCTCGTGGTGGATCTCGACCTCAGCACGGCCTAAGGACTCCGCGCGTCACGGTGGCGCACGATAGGTCGCTTATTTCGACCAGGGCGGGACAACGCCGTTCGTGCGCGCATAAGCGATCGACTGCCCAAGATGCTCGTGCTGATCCCCGAAAAGGTACCGGACAGCCTCTTCCTTGGTCATGTCCTTTCCGAATATTTTCACCGGAGCCTTTAGATCCGCATCCGAAAGTCCCTCGATAGCTTTCTGCACATTCGCATAAGACGTCTTCAATGCCTCTTGCAACTTCTCCGGATCGGTAATTGGCGCCGACCGGCCGCCGGCGGCTGCGCCGGTCAGCGTTCTGGCGAGCACCCCGTTCTCCGCCACGATCAGGTTGAATACGTCGCTTACCGATCGCACGCCTTCACCTGGCTTCCAGTCATACTTACCTGCCATGACGCGAGCCAGTCCGCTGAATTTATCGGAAAGTGCCCCGGCTTCTTTGGCGAGCGATGCTTGAACGGATTGCGCCTGTAATGAAAAAACACTCAGCGCCGCGACCGCCGCCGCGTATCCCACGGTTCCCATTCGAATTGTTCTCATCGTAAAATCCTCTCCTCTCGTATCAACCATTGCCTTCGCAAAACGGCCCCGCGTTATTCATGGCGCAGTGCAACGAGCGGATCGATCCGGCTCGCTTTCCGCGCTGGAATGAAGCTCGCCAATAGCGCGACGCCGGCCAAGAGTATCGTCAGCGTCCCAAACGTCAACGGGTCGGTGGGCTTGATGTCGAAAAGCAGCGTCTGCAGGAATCGCGTCAATACGAGTGATCCCATCAGCCCCGCGCCCACACCGGCGACGACGATAAGCCCAGCTTCACTCAGAACGATTCTGAGAATGTCGCTGCGCCGGGCGCCTAGCGCCATGCGAAGACCGATTTCACCGGTGCGCCGGCTGATCGCATAGGCCATGACTCCGTAAATTCCGACGCAGGCGAGAAGGAAAGCCACAATCGCGAAGATCCCCAGGATCTCCAGAGCAAACCTGCGCGCCGCCATGACTTTTCGCCACGATCTCGTCCATCGTTTGAATGCCGAAGACGGGGATCGTCGGGTCCACCGCCTGCACCTCGCGGCGAATTGCCTCACTGAGAGCACCCGGGTCCGCGGCCGTCCGGAGATAAACAACCGAATTATAAGATGGGGCCTGGGGCTCGGGGAGGTAGATATGAGGCGTGCCAGCCGTATCGAAGCCGTCGGTCTTTATGTCACCGACGACGCCGACTATGGTGATGTTTCCCGCGAAGCTTGCCGGCTCGGAGCGCGCGAATCGGCGGATGTGAGCTGGATCGCCCGTCCCCAAGTCAGTTGGATATGCTGACCGACCGGATCGCTGTCTTTCCAATATTCTCGCTGGAGCGCTTCGTTGATCACCGCGACCCGCTGACCTGTTGAGTTGTCGTGCTCAGTGAACACTCTCCCCTTTCGAAGAGGGGTCTTCAAGACATCGAAGTATCCTGAACTTACGCTGGCGACCTCGGCTACCGGGACTCGCTCGGATTCGGCTGCACGGCCTTCGATGGTAAAGGTGCTCTTTCTCCGCTTGTTGCCCATGGGAAGACTTTCGACGCTACCGATAGCCGCCTGCTCGACGCCGGACAGAGCGCCGACCCGGCGCAGAACTTCCCGATAATATGCCGCGCGCTTCTCGATCAGGCGATAGGCATCCTCCGCCGGATCATTCGGGACGGGCAGCCATATTCTTGCGGTTACCATCTGGTGGGGGTCGAAGCCCGGGCGCACTTCAAGAAGGTGCCAAAAGCTTCGCAAGAGGAGACCGGCGCCAATGAGCAGAACAAGGGAAAGCGCAATTTCGGCGGCCACCAGGACGCGCGAGGTGTTTTTCTGACGTTTGCTTGTTCCCGATCCGCGGCTGCCCTCCCTGAGGCTTACGATCTGGTTCGGACCTGCCGTTTGCAGCGCGGGCATCAGGCCGAACACCAGTCCGGTCAGGATCGAAACCGCAAAGGCGAACAACAACACTCCTGGACTGAGGGCGATCTCGCTTACCCGCGGAAGTTCGGGCGGCGCCAAGCTCAGCAGCCATGTCTTCATGAGGACAACGGCACCCAAGGCTAATCCGCCCGAGATCAGCGAGAGCAAGACATTTTCCGCGAGCAATTGCACGATCAGCCGCGCTCTTCCGGCGCCGAGCGCGCGCCGCACGGCTATTTCGCGTTGACGGCCGGCCGAGCGGGCCAGCAGCAGATTTGCAAGATTCACGCAGGCGATCAGCAGAACGCACCCGACGGCTCCGAAGAGTACGAACAACTCTGTCCGCATGTTGCCGACCAGGTCTTCCTGCAGGGAAACCAAACGCAATCCCCATCGGGCGGGCGCCGGATAGTCGTTAGAATATTGACTGCTCAATTGCACCGTAAATGCATCCAGGCGTGCTTGCGCCTGAGCGATGGTAAGGCCGGGCCGTAACCGCCCCATGGCTCCAGGAATCATTCTTAGAGATCTCTGCGCGGGCACGGGCCACGGAGGCCCACTAAATCCTGCGGCCGTCCACACATCTACGTCGCCGGCAAGCGACCGGCCGGGGTGTCTGAACTCCGGCGGCATAACGCCCATGACGGTATAGAGGTCGCCATCGACGCGGATTTGCTTTCCAAGAGCCTTCGGATCTCCGCCGAACGTACGCCGCCAGAAAGCGTCGCTGAGCACGACGCCTTCAACGAATCCCGGCTGCTCGTCGTTCACGGTGTAGACGCGGCCCAGCTCGGGCCGTGCCGCCAGCATCGTGAAATAATTGGTGCTCGTTGCGAGCAGTTCGATGCGCTCCGGTTTTTCGCCCCCTGTGAGATTCCCATCGGAGGGATATATGGCGGAGATGTTTTCGAAAACATCGGATCTGTCGCGCAGGTCCCATAGCTCCGGCGCCGAAATCCCAACGTCGCGGCTGTTCGAGCCGCGCAAGTCGTCGTAGATACGAACGAGCCGCTCGGGATGAGGGTACGGCAACGGACTCAGAAGGACTGCCCGGACGACGGTAAACACGGCCACGTTCGCGCCGATGCCGAGCGCCAAGGTCAGTATGGCCGCTGCCGCAAATCCGGGGCTTTGACGCAACCTGCGTGCCGCGTAGCGACAATCGTTTCCTACGTTCTCCAGCCAGCCTGAAGCGTCCATAGCTGATCTCCCTGAGTGCCTAGTGGCTACACGAAAATGTTAGCGAGCCCGCACCGAAGGAGTACAGATACAGAAAGAAGAATTACAGACGGGTACAGTTACGGTTTTCCTGGGTGGGATCAGCCCTGTGCCTGCCTCTCGCAAAGGAATCTATGGCAGGACGTCCGCTTCGCGTTGAGAACCATGTGGAAGTCGCCGCGCATCACCGCGACGGTGTTGCTCACCCTGGCGCTCGGGATCGGCGCCAATACCGCGATCTTCAGTGTCGTGAACGCGACCCTTTTCCGGCCGCTCCCGTTTCATGATCCGGAGCAATTGGTCGTATTGCACGCCGATCTGCGGGGGCTGGGCGCACAGAGCGTCGGCTTTTCCGTTCCGGAGCTCGACGACCTGCGGGATCGCGCCGGCGTTTTCTCGGCGGTCTCGGTTGTATATCAAGGGCCGGGCAACTTGACCGGTGGTGAGCATCCCGAGCGACTGGAGAGTGGGGTGGTCAGTCCCAATTATTTCAGTATTCTCGGGGCGCGCCCGCAACTCGGCCGCCTGTTCGACCCCGGCGACACCGCGCCAGGATTCGCCGATGCCGTGGTGATCACCGATGGCCTGTGGCGCCGCGAGTTCGGAGGAGAACGCTCCGTCCTCGGCCATCAAATGCGGCTCGATACCGATCTGTACACCATCGTGGGCGTGCTTCCGCCGGACTTTCGGAATCCCTCATCGGCTGGCGCTGTTCCGGTGGACATATACGTCACCGCGGGCTTTCGCGGCGATCCGTTTCCGCCGCCGCAGCGTAGCGCGCGATTGTTGCCGGGCATCATCGGCCGGTTGAAACCGGGGATGACGCTCGCCCAGGCCCAGGCCAAGCTGGCCGCCTTCAGTGATTCGCTGCGCCGCGACTATGGCAGCGATTATCCGGCCGGCTCGGGCTGGACGCTGTCCGTGACGTCCGTTGAAGGAAGTTGTGGTCGGCAACACGCGGACGCTGCTGATTTCGCTCTTGCTGGCGGTGGCGTTCATTCTGTTGATCGCCTGCGTGAATGTAGCGAATCTTCTGTTGGCCAGCGCGTCCGCGCGGCAACGGGAGATCGCCGTGCGCCTGGCGTTGGGCGCGAGCCGCGCCAGAATTGTCCGGCAACTGCTCACCGAATCGGCAGTCCTGAGTCTCTTTTCGGCGGCGGCCGGCGTCGGCGTGGCGACGCTCGGTTTGCAGTCGCTGATCGCCATGTTGCCGTCGCAACTTCCGCGCCTCAACGACATTCATGTCGATGCGCGCGTGCTGGCGTTTTCTCTCACGCTCTCCTTGCTCACCACCGTGCTCTTCGGACTGGTGCTGGCGTTCCAAGCCGGAAAGGTGGAACCATCGCTTTCCGGATTGCGCGAGCGCGGCAGTTCCGGATCGCGGCACGACAGCAGAGTCCGCCAGGTGCTCATTGGCGCGGAAGTCGCGTTGTCGTTGATGCTTTTGGTAGGCGCGGGGGTGTTGCTGCGGACGTTCTGGAATCTTCTGCAAGTGAATCCGGGGTTCAACTCGCAGCATTTGGTCGCGGGAAGCGTTTCGTTGCCGGTGCCCAATGATCCCAAGGCCGACATTTACGACAAGCTCGAAACGCGCACCGCACTCGTTCGTGAGACGGTGCGGCGCCTTCGCGCCGTGCCGGGCGTGGAGAACGCGGCGTTGTCCAGCGTGGTTCCCCTGCAGGGCGCGCTGCGGCAAAACGGATACCGCGTGGAAGGCGCCCCCGAGAGCGGCGACGCTCCCACGGCGGTATCCCGCCTCCGTGACGCCCGAATTCTTTCGGACCATCGGCGCGCCGCTGGTTCGGGGACGGGTGATTCAGGATACGGATGACAAGCAATCACCCTTGGTCGTGCTGGTCGATGAGGCCGCGGCGCGCCATTTCTGGGGCGCGCAGGATCCCCTTGGAAAGCGGATTCGTTCCGCGCGCACCACCCGCAGGGGCATCGTGCAGCCGGCGCCTTGGTTTACGGTGGTGGGCGTGGTCGGCAACGTGAAGTTGGCCAGCTTGGATGAAAAGGATGTTCCGCACGTTTACACCAGCTTGTACCAGACGTCCGGGTACCAGACGCCTGGAAGGCTGATGGGCGTGCTGGTTCGCGGCACGGGAGACCGCGCCATGCTCAGCCGTGCCGTGCCGCGCGAAATTCAGTCGGTGGATCCTAACTTGCCGGTATCGCCGATCGTCGAAATGACCGAACTGATACGCGACGGCGTCGGCGATCGCCGCTTCGCGGCCTCGTTGCTGGCGTGCTTCGCCGTGGTGGCGCTATTGCTGACGAGTATCGGAGTGTACGGCGTAGCGTCGTATGCGATTGTGCGCCGCGAAAAGGAAATCAGCATTCGATCCGCGCTGGGAGCGACGCGCGGCCAATTGGTGCAAATGGTTTTGCGCGAGGGCATGGTTCCGATTCTGGCGGGGCTGGCGGTGGGAGCGGTCGGTGCCGCGCTTTCCGGCCATCTGCTGGCTGCGCTGCTGTTCGAAGTGCGCTCCACCGACGCGAGCGTCTTCGCGGCGGCGGGAGTCACGCTGGTGGCGATCTGCCTCTCGCAAAGGCGGCCTAAGGTCATGCAGCGCTCGATCGTGATTCTTCGTCCAGACGTGTCCGCAATTGATGCGAATGTAGTTTTTGTATCGGCCCGTCGCGGAAAAGAGGGCTCCCGGCGAGATGCTGATGCGCTCCGTCAAGGCGGCCCGATGCAGTTTAAGAGCATCGAGTTTCGGGGACAGTTCAATCCATAACATGTGACCGCCCGCAGGCCGGCTGATGCGGGTGCCCGCCGGAAAATACTCTGCGACGGCCTGGCGCATGTTTTCCGCCTGGCAAGCGAGCGTCGCGCGCAACCGCCTCAAATGACGGTCATAACTGCCAGACTCCAGAAACTCCGCCACCACCAACTGCTGCAGCGACGGGGCCGCCACGCTAGTGAACAGCTTTAGCCTCTCCACCTCTGCCCGGAACCGTCCTGCCAGCATCCAGCCGATACGGTATCCCGGCGATAGAGTTTTCGAGAACGACGAGCAGAGTAGAACGAGACCTTTACGATCAAACGACTTTGCCGTTAACGGACGGGCAGCATCATAGGCGAGGTCCCCATACGAATCCTCTTCTATGACCGCGACGTTTGCCCGGCTGGTTAAATCCACCAGGGCCCGCTTGAATTCGTCCGGCAGAACATATCCGAGAGGGTCATGGCAGTTGGTCATTGTGATGCACGCCTTGATTTTGTGCTTCCGAATGGCTCTCTCCAGGTGCTCCAGATCCATCCCCTCCTTAGGGTGCGTGGGAATCTCGATGGTCTTCATGTTGAGAGATGCGACGCTCCCCAGAATCGCAAAGTACATCGGGCTCTCGACAGCAATCACATCACCGGGCTTTGCCACGGCGCGGAGACTCAGATTGATGGCCTCCAGGGCCCCGGCGGTGACGATGACGTCACGCGGCGCCACCTCGCAGCGGATGGCCAGGGAACGCCTGGCTATCTGCCGGCGGAGAGCCTCGACGCCTGGCGGTAAATCGTAATGTGCACTGTGCGCCGGCAGCCTGCGCAGAATTCCTCGCGCGATCAGATTCAGCCTGCGGTTCGGAAACAGCTCCGCGCTCGCGCTTCCCGTGCTGAACGGAACAAATGCCGGATCGCCGGCTGACCGGATAATCTCTTCCAGTGCGGCGTTGGGTCCCATGGCGGTGGGCTGGCCTTGGAGCATCTCGGCCTGCGGCTCGGGGATCAGTTTTGCATAAGGCGTGCGGATGTAAAAACCCGACTGAGGTCGCGCTTCCAGATAGCCGCGATTCTCCAGCCACACGTAGGCTTGCAGCGCAGTCGAGAGGCTTACGCCCTGTTCGCGGCTGAGCTTACGGAGTGATGGCACACGATCCCCCGGCCTGAGAACGCCGGTAGCTACCTGGCGAGTGAACGTTTCGGCGATCCTGACGTAGAGCGGGACGTTACTTCGCTTGCGACCCGGCATGGCTCATCAAGCATAACAGAAGTGTGCAGTACAACTGTTATGGTAATAATCCCCATATTCTGACACTGTACTTAAAGGCCGGCCTGCACATATTCTGTGGGTGTGTGGACAAACCCACAGAAGGAGGACACGTAATGAATACGAAAGGCAACCTGGCACTGGCGGTGCTCGCAGGCATTTCGATCGGGGCAGTGAGCGTCATGGCGGTTCACGCGCAGGAGGCCAAAACGCCGCCCGCCTATCTGATCGCGGAAACCGACGTAACCGACCGCGCTGCCTTTCAGAAGTACGCAGAGAAGGTTCCGGAAACGCTGGCGCCTTTCAGGGGCAGCTTCCACTATGTCGTCCGTGGCGGCAAGACTCAGGCTCTCGAGGGCCAACCGCCGAAGAGCATCGTGGTGCTCGCGTTCGACAGCACCGAGAAAGCTCTCGCCTGGTATAACTCGCCTGCCTATGAGGCCATCAAGCCGATCAGGCAGGGGGCTTCGGTAAGCCGCATGTTTATGGCAGAGGGCCTGCCACCTCAATAGTTGTACCAAACAGTTGGCCGTCCGTGAGAACACAAATTTGGAGGAGAGGCGAGTGTCAGTCTACGAAAAAATCGCTCAGTTGGGGATCACGCTGCCCGAAGTTACGCCGCCGGTGGCAGCCTTCGTCCCTTTTGTCCGTAGTGGCAATCAGATCTTCGTGTCAGGGCATATTGCCAAGGAGAACGGTAAGCCGTGGGTCGGGCAGCTTGGTCTGAATATCACCACCGAACTCGGAATCAGAGCCGCACGGAGCGTCGCCATCGATTTGTTGGCAACCCTAAATCTCGCCGTCGGTGATCTGAACAAGATTAAGCGAATCGTCAAGCTGATGGCCCTGGTGAACAGCGCGCCCACATTCACTGAACAGCATCTGGTGGCCAATGGTGCGTCGGAGCTGCTCGCTGAGGTTTTTGGCCAGAGCGGCACGCATGCCCGAAGCGCGTTCGGCGCAGCGCAACTGCCGTTCGGATCGTGCGTGGAAATAGACCTGATTGCGGAGGTGCGCGAGCGATGACGCCGACGAAATCTTATCCCTACGCGGTTGTGAACGTCTTCACAACGGAGCCCTTGTCGTAGGCTCGAAACATGCAGCGACGCTTAGCGCGCACGGCCACAAGGATTGACGCTTGCCGGCGAAGGTCAGTTAGATGTGCTGTTCAACAACCGCGCGGCAATCGGCGGATTCGAACCAGGCGGCGCCTATCCAAAGCCTGGTATTGGTGGTCCTCTCCGGCTCCGGAAAACTGGTATTGTTCGTCCACGGAGAACAGGTCTGCTGCCAGCGTGCAGCGTAGTGCGGAGTTGGGAAGCATGAACATCTTGATCGTCGGGATAGGAGCATTGGGTGGACTGATCGCGGCGCGCCTGACGGCTGCCGGCGCCTCCGTGTCGCTCGCCACGCGGGATGCGGAGTCGGCGGCCAGACTGAAGGCCTCCGGACTGCGGGTAGTCGGGGTGGGAGGCGCCTTTGCGGTCGAGGCAATGCGGGTTGCCCCCTTGGACGCGTACGACGGCTCGGACCGCTTTGACCTGATCGTCCTGGCGACCAAGGCTCACGACGCCATCGAGGTCGCTCCAAGATTATCGCGTCTGCTCAAACCGGGTGCCACTCTGCTACCGATCCAGAACGGTGGCGTGCCACAGATGCTCGCGGACCGGGTTGGCGACTGTGTGCTCGGCGGCCTCTCGAATCTGGGAGCCACGATGGAGACGTCGGGCGTGTACGAGCAGCGCAACGACGGCCATCTGCTCATCGGGGAACTTGCCGCTGGCGAAAGTGAGCGGACGGAGCAAGTCCAGCGATGCTTGGGGCGCGCTGTCCAGGTGTGCACAACAAATAATTTTCGCGGCGCTGTCTGGTCGAAGCTTCTTGTAAACTGTTCGGTAACCACGATAGGCGCGATCACAGGCAGCACGATGCGCGAGTTTATCAACGCTGCGAACGGAAAAGAAATCTTCAACCGGACCTATGATGAGGCACTGTCCATAGCGCTCGCCTGCGGAGCACGGCCGGAACGGATGTTGGTCGACCCGATTCCTCCGGGCTGGTGCGGCCGCAGCGTTGCGAGTGTGGCTCACGACGCCTGGATCGGGCAGCTTCTCAAGGGCTACGGAGACGCGAAGCCATCTATGCTTCAGGACATCCAGCGCGGCCGCCCTACCGAGATCGATTTCATTAATGGATACGTAGTCAGCGTCGCACGGCGGTTAGGCGTCCCCGCGCCGCTGAACGCCATGATCGTGGAAATAGTTCATTCAATCAGTGCCGGCAAAATTGTTCCGAACCCGGCGCTACTGGGACCGGCGCTACAAGCAGGCATCGGGAATAGCGGCCTGGGTTCCTAGGCGATGCTAAAGTTCTCTATTCGCGCCTCCCTTTGGGCCGCGGCGCCTGCCGTTTTTCCTCGGCAATATGTCCCTGACACGAAGATCTGATTAGCGATCACCCGGAGTATACACCGCATCGAAGCGTCCAGCTTTCCAAAGTCCGCTGTTGTCCCGCAATTCGGGCCGGATAACGCGTCTGGTCACATCCTGATCTGTCAACACGACGGTCGTCGCGCCTCCGCGCTAAGCCCGCCAGAGCACTCACCGAGCCAGCGGCACCAGCGCCATCGTCGCCCAGTTCGTCGCCGCGTCCGAAATAAACCAATCCACTCCGTACGGGAAGAGCTAAGGATCCTCAGCGGTCGCCTGAATGTGCTCGATTTCGACGTACAGGTGTATTGGATAATCAAAGACAATACAAAGGAGGTAGATTGAAGCGGATCTTTTCTATCCTGGCATCGAGTCTGGCGGCCTTGGCAGTTGCCCATGCCGGCGACAAAGACGCTGATGTTCGAGCTACTATTCAGACTTTCTACAAGAACTTTAATGAAGGTTTCACCGGTCCCGCTGACTACGCAACTGAAGACTGGAATCACATAAATCCGAACGGCGGACGCACTCAGGGCCGCGAAGCGACCCTGAAGAGGGTGCGTGAGGTACATCAAACATTTCTAAAAGGCGCCAAAGAACGCATTGAGAGTATGGACGTGAGATTTGCGGCAGATGGTGTGGCAGTGGGAACCGTAATCAGCGTCTCGACTCCTTTCGTGTCGCCTGACGGAACGAAGCACGACGCACAGCAGGGCATTCGAACTTTTGTCATTGTGAAACGCGGTGATCGGTGGTTAATTATGCAAGATCACAACACGACGGTCGTCGCACTTCCGCGCTAAGCCCTCCGCAGCACTCACCGCGCCAGCGGCACCAGCGCCATCGTCGCCCAGTTCGTCGCCGCGTCCGAAATAAACTGATCCGCTCCGTACGGAAACCCGGCATCGAAATAAGGCTGAAACGGAATCGACCGGCTCCTTACATACCACGACCCGTCTTCAAACTGGCTGTTCATCAGAAACTGCGCGCCGCGTTTGTAAGCTGCGTCGGACGCCGTCACAACCCCTGCCTCTTTCAGCGCTACCAACGCCTGGCCCGTTGCATAGGCGTCGCTCGTGAGCGAAGCACTCTGGGCCCATCCCCCATCCGGATCGCTGCGCATGCATCTGGCAACTGGTTGCCCAAGGGCGCCCACGTTTTGGTGATACACCTGAAGGGACCCAGGACGGTCGACGTGGTGCCTTGGGAGGACCCGTTTGCCGCTCCTGAGCAGGCTCGTTGAGGAGAGCACCACGCCATGTTTGGTTACCGGGTACCCGCGCCTGATGAGGCGATGCTGATTTCGGGTGGCAAGGGCAGTGTGGCGGCCCCGTTCCGGGTGGTGACCGGCCACGGCGCGTTTGTGATGCCGTTCATCCGCAAAGTTCGTTTCCTGACCCTTGCCATGTGCGAGGCCGAGGTCGAGGAAACCTGTGTTACGCAGCAGGGCATCAGTCTGAACGTGCGGGCCGTCATCGCATTCAAGGTCGGCAACGACGGGGAAAGCATCGTCAATGCCGGCCAGCGATTCCTCTCCGATCAGAATCAGATGTCAGTGTTGACGGGCCGCATCTTCGCTGGTCACCTGCGCTCGATCATCGGGTCGATGACCGTCGAGCAGATCATCAAAGAGCGGCAAAAGTTGGCCTCCGAGGTGCTTGACGGTTCGAAGGAGGAGATGGTCAAGATCGGGTTGACCGTTGACGCGCTGCAGATCCAGTCCATCGACGACGGCAAGCTCGGCTACATCACCGCCATGTCCGCGCCGCACAACGCAGCCATTCAACGTGAGGCGCAGATCGCTCAAGCACGGGCGAATCAGGTGGCCGCCGAAGCTCAGCAAGAATCGCAGCGAAACCAGGCGGAATATGCCCGCCAGACCGCTGTCGTGCAGGCGCAGTACATGGCCGAGGTCGACCAGGCGCAGGCGATGGCGGCGCAGGCCGGACCGCTGGCTCAGGCGCAGGCTCAACGTGAGGTGATCGCCGCGCAAACCGAGCTGGCCCAGCGGGCGGCAGAACTGCGTCAGCAACAGCTGGTATCCGAGGTGGTCAGGCCGGCCGAAGCGGAGGCCGAGCGAGTACGCATCCTCGCGAAGGCTGAGGCGGAGAAGATGCGTATCCAGGCTGAGGCCGCTGCGTCGCACAATCGGGTGGCGCTTGACCGAATGCTCATCGACCAGCTGCCCGAGATTGTGAAACAAGCGGCACAGGGCTTAGCCGGTGCCAACCTCACCGTGCTCAACGGCGCCGATGGCATGGGGGAGATCGCGACCGGGCTGGTGAGCCAAGGCATGACGATCTTCGAATCACTCCGCGAAGGCATGCGTCAGGGCGACGACAAGCGCAGCGCGCTGCCACGGTCCGAACTTGAGCAGCAACAGGCGAATCCCAACGCACGTTAGGCGGCAGACAGTCCAGCGCCCAACACCGGAAATGGAGCCTGCATCGGTGGGCAAGGGGGGAGTTGAACCCCCACGTCCTTACGGACACACGGACCTGAACCGTGCGCGTCTGCCATTCCGCCACTTGCCCGCGAGCAACCCGCGATCCAGCCGCGGCAGTCCGCAAGGTTAGCATGCGCGGCTGACCTGCTCGGTCCTACGCATCCGCGCGGGCAAGTACGATCGTGCGGACGCGCCGCGTCGATGCGGCGGCGTGAGCGTGCCATAGAACCGTGCCGAATCGGCCACGAGGAGCAGGACGGAGGGCCTCGATGAGCCTTGCGCAGCGCTTCGAGCGTCGTCTCGAAAGCGTCGTCGGCTCGGCTTTCGCACGGGTGTTCAAGGGCCAGGTGGAGCCGGTCGAGATCGCCACCGCGCTGCAGCGGGAGGCCACGGACAAGCGCAACGTGATGGGCACCGGCGAGGTGCTGGCCCCCAACCGCTACCGGGTGACGCTGTCGCCGTCCGACTACGAGCGCCTCGTCCCCTGGGAGGTTCAGCTCACCAACTCGCTGGCCGAGCTGGTGCAGGAGCACCTGGACCAGAACGGTTGGCGCACCATCGGGGACATCGAGGTCTATCTCGCTCGGGACGAGGCCCTGCACACCGGTGTATTCGGCGTGGCGTCCCGCATGGAGTCCAACGCACCGCCGCGTCGGCGACCCTACGACTCGCTGTCCTTGCCGGCCGTCCCCGGCCGTCAACCGGGTGAGTACCCACCTCCAGGCCAGCCCGGGCCGCCGATGGGTGCACCGGCGCCCGGCCGCGGGCCCGGGCCGGGCCTGCCGCCGCCCGGAATGCCGCCCGCGGGGATGCGGCCCGGAATGGCCCCCGGACCGCAGATGGGCGGACCCAACGTTGCCCAGCAACCCCCGCCTGGTCCCTATCGCCCGGCGCCTGGAGCGGGACCCCGGCGCGGCTCGGCGGCCGTGGTCGTCGACGGCACTAACCGGCGCTTCGATCTGCAGGTGGGCCGCAATGTCGTTGGCCGCGGCACCGATTCCGACCTTCAGCTACTCGACCAGGGCGTATCGCGGCGCCATGCGGAACTCCGATGGGATGGCAACTACGCGACCGTGTACGACTTGGGATCCACTAACGGCACCAGTGTGAACGGCCACGACGTCGCGAGCCATGTCCTGCGGCACGGCGACGTCATCCGAGTAGGGCACACCCGGCTGGTCTTCCAGCAGGAGCAGGTGTGAACTCACCGCTGGCCCTCCAGCTCATCAGGTTCGGATTCCTTGTCCTGCTGTGGCTTTTCGTGCTCGCCGCGGTACGAGTCGTGCGCAGCGACCTTCGGTCCGCCGGCCAACAGCGAGTCGGGCTGCCACCTCCGACGCGCCGTCGCGGCCATGCGGCGTCGAACTCGCCCGCACCTCCGTCCCGCCGCGGACCGTCGCAGCTCATCGTGACGGCGGGTGGCCTCGCCGGTACGCGGATCGGGCTCACCGGGGCACCCGTGCTGCTCGGCCGGGCCAACGACTCCACGCTCGTCCTCACCGACGACTATGCGAGCACCCGGCACGCGCGGATCAGCCTGCAGGACGGGGTGTGGTTCGTCGAGGACCTGGGTTCGACGAACGGCACCTATCTGGGCCAACGCAAGGTCGACAGCCCGATGCCGATGGAAATCGGAGTGCCGGTGCGCATAGGGAAGACGGTGCTGGAACTGCGATGACGCTGACCCTGCGTTACGCAGTGCGCTCGGATCGCGGGCTGGTGCGCGGCAACAACGAGGACGCGGTCTATGCCGGTCCCCGGTTGCTTGCGATCGCCGACGGTATGGGCGGGCACGCGGCCGGCGAGGTCGCGAGCAAGCTGGTCATCGGCTCGTTGGAGCGACTCGACGAGGACCGGCCGCTCGGCGACATGCTCTATGCGCTGCGCAACGCCGTCGAAGACGCGAACCACGATCTGGCTGGGGCGATCGCGGGAGACAAGAAGCTCGAAGGGATGGGCACCACCCTCACCGCGCTGCGTTTCACCGGGCGTCAGGTCGGGCTCGTGCACGTCGGCGATTCGCGGGCCTATCTGTTGCGCAACGGCCACCTGAGCCAGATCACGCACGACGACACCTACGTGCAGTCGCTCGTCGACTCGGGACGGCTGACGCCGGAAGAGGCGTCCCATCACCCGCGCAAATCGGTGATCTTGCGCGCGCTCATGGGGTCGGACGTGGAGCCCGACGTCTCGATCCGCGAAGCGCGGGCCCGCGACCGCTATCTGCTGTGCACCGACGGGCTGTCCGACGTCGTCACCGCGACCACCATCCAGGAGGCGCTGTCCGAAGGGGAACCCCAGGAGGCCGCGGATCGGCTCGTCGACCTGGCTCTTCGCGGCGGTGGTCCGGACAATGTGACCTGCGTCGTCGCCGATGTGGTCGACACCGAGTACGGCGACGACCTTCCGGTCATCGGGGGTGCGTTCGTCGATCCCACGAGTGCGCCGGACAGCGATGGCAGCAGCCCAGCGGAACGAGCGGCGCGGATGACCCAGCGGGCCACCGAGCGGCTGCACCTTCCCGTCCACACGCGCCGGCGGCGGTGGAAGCCGATCGTCATCACCCTGGTCGTGCTCGCCGTGCTTGTCGGCGGGGCCGTCGGGTTCTACGCCTGGACCCAGACCCAGTACTTCGTGGGCAAGGACGGCAGCGAGGTCGCAATCTTCCGGGGCGTCAACGCCCAGTTCGGTCCGATCAGGTTCTTCGAGGTGGAGGAGAACACCGACCTGAAGCTGGCCGACCTGACGGCGGCCGCCCGCAGCCAGGTCGTGTCGGGCATCACCGCGGCCAACCTGACCAGGGCCCAATCGATCAAGTCCAACCTGCTCGATCAGCTGCTACCACCGTGCCGTACCGACAGCCCCAGCCCCTCGCCGACGGCGTCCGCCCCGGCCACCGCGGGCGGCAAGAGTACTCCGGCCCCCCGGCCCACCGCATCGCCCACGCCGACACCCAGTCCGTCGGTCACGCCCGTCCCCGGCGTGGACTGCCGAAGGGTGTGAGCCGATGACCGCCGCCCGGACGACTCCCACCGCCACCACCGCCGCGCCGCCGACCCGACGCCGGACCGAACTCGGCCTGCTCCTGCTCGCCGTGCTGATCGTCGTCGCCGCGGAAGCCGCCGTGCAAGGCGCCCGCGACGGACACATCAGCCCGGACCTCATCACATTCGCCGCCGTGACCCTGGTGGCCGGGCTCACGGCGCACCTCGTGATCCGATGGGTGGCCCCGTACGCCGACCCGGTGTTGATGCCCTGCGCGATTCTCCTCAACGGGCTCGGCCTGGTCATGATCGACCGACTCGACCGCGGGCTGGCCGTGCAGGCACGGGACAATGGAGTTCGCGTGCCGGAGGCAGCGGCACCGACGCAGGTGGCGTGGACCGGCCTCGGCATCCTTCTGTTCATCCTGATCCTGCTGATCGTTCGCGATCATCGCGTGCTCGCCCGGTATGCCTATACGCTGGCGCTCGCCGGCCTCTTCCTGCTGATCCTCCCGGCGGTCTTGCCGGCCCGGTTCTCGGAGATCAATGGCGCCCGCATCTGGATCCTGGTCGCCGGATTCTCCATTCAACCGGCGGAGTTCGCCAAGATCCTGCTGACTATCTTTGCGGCCGCCTATCTCGTGGCGAAGCGGGACGTCCTTTCTCTTGCCGGGCGGCGATTCCTGGGCATCGACCTGCCGCGCGGGCGAGACTTCGGTCCGTTGCTCCTGGCCTGGCTGATCTGCTTGGGCGTCCTCATCCGCGGTCACGATCTCGGTACGTCATTGCTGTTCTTCGGGGTGTTCGTCGTGCTGCTCTACGTCGCGACGGAACGCATCAGCTGGGTGATCGTCGGCACGCTGCTCTTCGCGGGCGGCGCCTATCTCGCTTATCAGCTCTTCGCCAACGTCCGAACCCGGGTCACGGTCTGGCTCGACGTGTTCCACTACACCGACGGCATCGGCTATCAGGTCAGCCAGTCACTGTTCGGGCTGGGGACGGGCGGGATGTTCGGCACTGGCCTTGGCGTGGGCCATCCGGAGATCGTGCCGCTGCCCGCGACCGACTTCGTCCTCACCTCGTTCGGCGAGGAGTTGGGGCTGTTCGGCCTGGTCGCCCTGCTTCTCGTCTACGTGCTGTTCGTCGAGCGGGGCTTCGCGGCGGGGCTGGCCGTGCGGGACGCCTTCGGCAAGCTGCTCGCGACCGGGCTGTCGTTCCTGATCGGGCTGCAGCTGTTCGTCGTGGCGGCCGGGGTCAGCCGGCTACTCCCGGAAACCGGGCTGACCACGCCCTTCCTGTCCTACGGCGGCTCGTCGCTGCTCGCCAACTACGCGTTGCTCGCGCTCCTGCTGCGCATCTCGGACGCCGGCCGCCGCCCCACGCCCCAGCGGCCTGTCGCGCCGACCCCGCCCCCACGTCCGGCTGAGGTGGTGCCGGCATGAACAAGTACATCCGTCGGGTGGCTATCGCGGTCGGCGTGCTCATGGTCGCGCTGTTCGTGAACCTGAATTTCGTCCAAGTGGTCAAAGGCGACGACTATCGCAACAATGCGGCCAATCGCCGGGTGATCCTGACCGAGTACTCCTCGCCGCGGGGGCAGATCGTCGTGGACGGCAAGGCGGTGGCCGAGTCGGTCCAGACGACGGACGAGCTGAAGTACATCCGCCGATATCCCAGCGGACCGGCGTACGCGCCTCTGACCGGCTACTACTCGTTGGTCTACGGGAAGAGCCAGCTGGAGGACACGGAGGACGGGGTCCTGTCTGGAAGCGATCCACGCCTGTTCGGGTCGCGCATCGCGGACATCCTCACCGGCCGGAGCCTCAAGGGCGGCAGCGTTAACCTGACGATCAACAACGCAGCCCAGCAGGCGGCTTTTCAAGGTCTCGCCAACCGCCGCGGGGCGGTCGTGGCGCTGGATCCGACGACCGGCGCGATCCTGGCCGCCGCCAGCTCACCGTCGTACGACCCGAGCACGCTCAGCTCGCACAACACCGAGGCTATCCAGCAGTCGTGGCAGACCCTCCTCGACGACAAGAACCAGCCGCTGCTCAACCGCGCGCTGAACCAGAGCTACCCACCTGGATCGATCTTCAAGGTGGTTGTGAGCGCCGCTGCGCTCAAGGCCGGCAAGCGGCCCTCCGATCGCATCCCGGCCCCGGACGTGCTGCCGCTGCCCGGAACGGCAACGGCGACGATGCACAACTTCAACAACGAGCGGTGCGGCGATGGCAAGACCGACACTCTCGACCACGCCTTCACCATCTCCTGCAACACCGCCTTCGGCCAACTCGGCATCGACCTCGGTGAAGGGCCGCTCGGGGCCGAAGCCGAGCTGTTCGGGATGAACAACCAGCCCCGGACCGTGCCGCTCGACGTCGCTCGCTCGACGATGGGTGACGTCGACAACGATGCCAACCTCGCTCAAACGAGCATCGGGCAGTTCAACGTGCAGATGACGCCGCTCCAGGCGGCCATGTTGTCGGCGGCCGTCGCTAACGACGGAACGCTCATGAAGCCCTACCTAGTGCAACAGGAACGGGCCCCGGACCTGTCCGTCCTGAAGACCGCCGTCCCCCAGGCGCTCGACTCCGTCCTCGACCCCGATCAGAACAGCCAGCTGCAGGCGATGATGGAAAACGTCGTGACCAAGGGCACCGGGACCGCGGCCCAGATCCCGGGCGTCAAGGTCGGTGGCAAGACCGGTACCGCCGACAACGGACCGGTCGATGCGAACGGAAACTACGTCAACGCGCCCCACGCCTGGTTCACGGGGTTCGCGCTCGACCCGAGCCACCCGATCGCGGTCGCGGTGGTGCTGGAGAACTCGGGTGTCACCGGCAGCGAGAGCGCCGGCGGCACGGCAGCGGCGCCGCTGGCGAGGATGGTCATGCAGGCCTACCTTGCCGACACGCGGGGCCGCTGAACAGACGATGAGATATACGCACGCGACACTGGATGAGGTTCTTTCATGACGACGCCACGCCTGGTTGGGAGCCGGTACGAGCTCGGTGAGCTCATCGGCTATGGCGGTATGGCCGAGGTTCATCGCGGCCGGGATGCTCGCCTCGGCCGCGACGTGGCGATCAAGATGCTGCGCGCCGATCTGGCCCGTGATCCCTCGTTCCTCAACCGGTTCGGCCGCGAGGCGCAGTCGGCCGCCGGTCTGAACCATCCGGCGATCGTGTCCGTCTACGACACCGGCGAGGACCGCATCGGCCTGGGCCCGGATGCGGCGGAAGTGCCCTACATCGTGATGGAGTACGTCGAGGGCCAGACCCTTCGGGAGGTGCTCAAGGTCGAAGGGCGGTTGCCTCCCCGGCGGGCGATGGAGATCGTCGCTGACGTCTGTGGCGCCCTGGACTTCAGTCACCGCAACGGCATCGTGCACCGCGATATCAAGCCGGCGAACGTCATGATCACCCGCGCCGGCGCGGTGAAGGTGATGGACTTCGGCATCGCCCGCGCCATTGCCGACAACTCGGCGACGGTCACCCAGACCGCGGCGGTGATCGGCACGGCGCAGTATCTCTCGCCGGAGCAGGCGCGGGGCGAGACCGTCGATGCGCGGTCGGACGTGTACTCGACTGGTTGCCTGCTCTACGAGTTGGTGGCCGGTCATCCACCCTTCACCGGTGACTCCCCGGTCGCGGTGGCCTACCAGCACGTTCGGGAGAACCCGGTCGTGCCCTCGTCGGAGAACCCGGCCATCCCGCGGGCCCTCGACTCCATCGTCATGAAGGCGCTCGCCAAGAACCCGATGAACCGCTACCAGTCGGCGGGGGAGATGCGCGCGGACCTACTGCGCGCGCTCGCCGACCGTCCGGTCGAGGCGGAAGCCGTGCTGACGGACGCCGAGCGGACGCAGTACATCTCGAAGGCACAGCCGCCCGGCGGACCGCCGGGCTCGGTCGTGCCGATGTCCGTGGACGGCGACGACGAGGACGACGGCGAGGACAAGAAGCGCGCGTGGCTGTGGGTCGCCCTGGTGGCTGCGCTGCTGCTGGTGATCGGCGGCGGCGCCTGGGCGATCCTCGCCCTCGGTGGCTCGGCGTCACCGAAGAAGCAGGCGGTGCCGAATCTGATCGGAATGACACGCGCACAGGCGAACGCCCAGATCGCGGCCCGCAAGCTCACGCCACCCACCGGGACGCCGCAGAACGCATCCAAGTGCGGCGTGAACCCGGACACGCAACCAATTCCCCCTCCCGCCGAGGGAAGCGTGTGCACCCAGTCGCCCCCGCCGGACTCCGAGCAGACCGAGGGCACCACGGTCACGTACACGGTCTACAAGGCGCCCTCGGTGCAGGTGGACAACGTCATCGGCAAGCAGTTCGCCGACGCCAGCAACGACCTCATCGGTCAGGGCCTCAAGGTTGCGCCGCCCAAGGCCGGTTCCGAACGGGCAGGCCCCGGGCACCGTGGTGTCACAGTCACCGCCCGCCTACACCTCGGTGGCGCCGGGTCAGACGATCACGCTCTCGGTGTCGACCGGCAAGCTGCCGATCCCCGATGTGCGCGGCCAGAAGTACGCCGACGCGGTCCGCAACCTCAACAACGCCAGTTGGAGCGTCAACCCGACCCCGATCTTGGTGACGACAACCGAGCAGTCGAAGGACGGCCTGGTCGCTGACGAGAGTCCGGCGGCGGGCACGCTATTCCCACAGACCCAGCAGATCACCTTGTCGGTGTTCAACTTCCAACTGCCGCCCTGTCCGACGCCGACGCCGACCCCCACGCAATCGTCGTCATCTTCGGGATCCTCGGCACCACCATCGTCTTCATCCGCGCCGAGGTCGCCGGCCGCAGCAGCTGCACCGACCTGCCAACCAGCTGGGTAGCTCAGGAACGCTGGCGGGATCAGTTCGCGTCGAGACGAGCGACCGGCAGGGTGACGGTGGCGCACAGGCCCGGATGGTTGTCGGCGAGGCTGACCGTGCCGCCGTGCGCGCGTATGACATCGCGCACGATCGGCAGGCCCAGCCCGGTGCCGCCGGTGTCGCGCGATCGTGACTCGTGCGTGCGGTAGAAGCGATCGAAGACCCGCTCGCGTTCGTCCTCGGGTATCCCGGGTCCGTCGTCACGAACGACCAGCTCGGCCGTGCCATTCCCGTTGGCCGCGATGTCGACGGTCACCTCGGACCGGGCGTAGCGCACCGCGTTGTCCAGCAGGTTCACGACGACGCGGCGAAGCGCCTCCGGATCGCCGTCGACGGCCACCGCATCGACGGACGAGCGCACCGGAACCCGCGCTTCGACGTAGTCGTCGGCGACCGCCGTGACCAGCTGGTCGAGGGCCACGGGCTCCCGTCGCCGCAGTACCCCGCCGGCCTCGTCCGACCGGGCGAGCGCCAGTAGGTCGGCCACGAGCTGGTCGAGCCGGTCGACGTCGTACAGCACCTCGTCGAGCATGGCCGGCCAGTCCTGTTCCGGACCGACCCGCTGCGCGACCTCGAGCTGCAGGCGCAGCGAGGCGAGCGGCGACCGGAGCTCGTGGGCGGCATCACCGACGAATGTGCGTTGCCGCTTAGTGGCCGCGTCGATCCGATCGAGCATGGCATTGAGCGTGACGGCCAGGCGGAAGACCTCGTCCTGAGCGTCCGGCACGGGGAGGCGCTGATCGGCCAGGCCGGCTGCGGTGATCTCCTGAGCCCCCTTGCGCAGGGCGGCCACCGGGCGCAACGCGCGACCGACGATGAAGTAGGTGGCCATGCCCATCGCGAGTAACGCGACGGGGCAGCCGATGAGGGCCGCGTCGCGCAGGATGCGGATGCTGTCCTCGACGCCGGCGAGGCCGGAGGCGACAAGAACGGTCTCGTTGCCCGCTGGAACGGCCAGGACCCGCAGCTCCTGATTGGTGTTCCCCCGTTCGGCCGGGATCTCGATCGCCTGCCCGCTCTTCGCTTCGGCCAACTCGTCCGGGGTCAACAACGGCTTGACCCGGTCGGCCGTCCCCGACGACGCGGTGACCGTGCCGTCCGCGTCCAGCACCTGGATCTGCACGCCGGCCGCGGCGACGACGTTGGTCGGCTTGATCCCGGTCACCCGCGTCGCTGCTACGGCTTGACCGGTCTTGATCGCTTGGGAGTCCAGCGACCGGATGAGGGATGCCCGTTGCAGCACGAGCAGCAGGATGGCCCCGGTGATCACCGCGCACGCGAACAATGTCGTCGCGACGATGGTGATCCGCGCGCGAAGCGACTGACCGCGCCACAGGTGGGAAACCCAGCGCACCGATGCTCCTGAGAGTCAGCCGCCGTCCGCGGCAAGCCGGTAGCCGGCGCCTCGCACGGTCTGCACGCTGTGTCGGCCGAACGGGGCATCGATCTTGCGGCGCAAGTATCCCGCGTAGACCTCGACGACGTTCGCATCCCCGTCGTAGTGCGCATCCCACACGTGATGCAGGATGTCAGCCTTCGAGACGGCTTCACCCTTGCGCCGCATGAGGAACTCGAGCAGCGAGAACTCGCGGGGCGTGAGGTCGACCGGCTGCTCGCCGCGAGCGACGGTGTGCGCCGACGGATCGAGTACGAGATCCCCGGCCGATAGTGCGGCCGGGCGCGGCGTCACCCCACGCCGGAGCAGGGCGCGCAGCCGCGCCAGCAGGACGACGAAGGAGAACGGCTTGGTGAGATAGTCGTCGGCGCCGAGGTCGAGGGCGTCGGCCTCGTCGTACTCGCCGTCCTTGGCGGTGAGCATGAGAATTGGCACCCAGTTCTCCGCTGCCCGCAATTGCTCGATGATGCGGTAGCCCGAGAGCCCTGGCAGCATGATGTCGAGCAGGACGGCGTCGTAGGACGTTTCGGTGGCGGCGTGCAGGCCGTCGGGCCCGGTGTGGGCGACGTCGACGGTGAACCCTTCGGCGCTGAGTCCGCGCTGCAGGGCCGAGGCCAGCCGAACCTCGTCCTCGACGATCAGGAGCCGCACGGTTCCGCCTTCCTCGGTCGCCCGTCACGCGTGAGGGTTTCACCCTGCCCTGAGGGCAGGTCAGCTACTCAGCTATGCTCAGCCAGGTCACAGTGCGAAACGGGCATCCTTCTCGTCGTGAGTGTTAGGGCAATCTTCTCTCGCCACCGCCTGCTGCGGTGGATCGTCCCGATCGGTGTCGCCGCTGCGGTCGGTCTGGTCGCCGGTGGCGCTTTCTCCGCGCAAGCCGCCGACAAGCTGGAGCCCCAGACCGCCGCCCAGCTGCTCGCGGACCTACAGACCAGCCACGTCAACGGCTTCTACGGCACGGTTGTCCAGCGCTCGTCTCTCGGTCTGCCCGAGCTGCCCAATATCGGCGGCACCTCGAGTTCCGGATCGCTCACGGATCTGCTCAGCGGTTCCCACACCGCCCGGGTGTGGTACGCCGGGCCGACCAAGCAGCGCATCGCGGTCATGGATTCGGTGAACGAGACCGACGTGTTCCGCGACGGCGACCAGCTCTGGCAGTGGTCGAGCGCGACCAAGACAGCGATCCACAGCCAGCTGCCGCCGGGCTCGTCCAAGCACTCGGCGCCGGCGCCGACGCTGACGCCAGATCAGGTCGCCCAGCGGGCTCTCGCCGCGCTGGATCCGACCACCATCGTGCAGACCGACAACGACAAGACGGTCGCTGGCCGGCCCGCTTACGAACTCGTGCTCGTGCCCCGGGCCACCGGCTCGCGGATCGGAGCGGTACACATCGCCATCGACGGGGAGCACAAGGTGCCGCTCGGCGTCCAGGTGTTTGCCCGAGGGTCCGATCCGTCCGTGGCCATCGATGTGTCGTTCACCGACATCAACTTCACCGTGCCGGGCGACGACAACTTCCAGTTCACCCCACCCAAGGGCGCGACCGTGAAGGAGCAGTCACTTGGTATGGGCATCCGCGGCAGCGAGCGTGCGGCCGCCCTGGCTTTGAATCCGCAGACCATCGGAACGGGCTGGACCTCGATCCTGGCCGTGCACGCGGGGGATCTGCTACCGGGCGCGGGGTTGAGTCCGGGTGCAGGCCGGTCGGCCCGGCAGTTCCTCGATGCGCTGACTCCGGTGAGCGGCGCCTGGGGCTCGGGCCGTCTCCTTGATTCCAAGCTGGTCAGCATCCTGATCACAGACGACGGGCGGGTGTTCGCCGGCGCGGTAGATCCTTCGGCGCTCTACGCCGCGGCCGCAACGCACAAGTAGCCGCGCGATGGCGCTCACGGAGCTGACGGCCCGCACGGACCTGCCCGCCCCCGACCAGGCCGTGCTGGCCGTGTCGTCGGCGGGTTTGACGAAGCGGTTCCGGGGCGGCCAGGTCGCCGTCGACCGCCTCGATCTCGCCGTCCCGACCGGTGCGGTCTACGGCTTTCTCGGTCCGAACGGGTCGGGCAAGACCACCACGATCCGCATGCTGCTCGGCTTGATCTATCCGACCTCTGGATCGCATGCGCTGCTCGGTCAAGCGATGCCCGAGCGCGCGGCTGCCGTCCTGCCCCGAGTGGGCGCGCTCGTGGAGGGTCCCGCGTTCCATCCCTACCTGTCGGGCCAGGCCAACCTGCGCCGGCTCGACGCGGCCGACCGCACGGCCGACCCGCGCAGCGCGCGGCGTCGAATCGGCACAGCGCTGGAGCGGGTCGGGCTGACCGCCGCGGCGGGCAAGCGATACCGCAACTACTCGCTCGGCATGCGCCAGCGGCTGGGCATCGCCGCGGCGCTGCTCCAGCCGCGGGACCTGCTCGTGCTCGACGAGCCGACGAACGGCCTGGATCCGCAGGGCACCCGTGAGGTGCGCCACCTGATCAGCCAGCTCGGGACGGACGGCGTCACCGTCCTCGTCTCCTCACATCTGCTCAGCGAGGTGGAGCAGGTGTGCACCCACGTCGGCGTAATGAGCATCGGGCGCATGGTGTGGCAGGGATCGCTGGCCGATCTCGGCGCTCAACAACGAGTGCGGGTGCGCGTCGAGACGGCCGAGCCGCAGACCGCCGCTCAGGTGCTGCGCGGGCTCGGGTTGGACGAGGCCGCGGTCGTCGACGGGGCCGCGAGCGCCGTGTTGGGCGACGCACAGCCGGAACGCGTGGCGGCCGCGCTGGTCTCTGCGGGAGTCGGGCTGCGCGGCTTCGTCGTGGAACGCCCGCGGCTCGAGGATGTGTTCGTCGGCCTGACCGGCGAGGGCTTCGATGTCTCGGGCTGACGTGGTCGTCATATCCGAACGGCCCGCGCCGTCGAGCGCCGCGCGGCCGCGACCACGCCGATGGACGGGGCGGTTTGCCCGATCCGAGATCGGAATGGTGTTCCGCCGCCGCCGCAATCAAGCAATGCTCGTCGTCCTGGGACTGATCCCGATCGTCATCGCGATCGCGGTCAAGATCACATCCCACACCGGACGGGGCGGACCCGGCGATGGGGGCGCCCTGTTCAACAGCATCACCGACAACGGGATCTTCGTCGGCTTCGCCGCCCTGCTCGTGGTGCTGCCATTGTTCTTCCCGATGGCGGTAGCGGTCGTGGCGGGCGACGCCGTCTCCGGCGAGGCGAATCTCGGGACCCTTCGTTACCTGCTGGCCCTACCGGTCGGGCGCACTCGGCTCCTGGCCGTCAAGTACGTCGCGGTCGTCGTCTGGGCGTTCGCCTGCGCCGTCGTGGTCGCGGTGGCCGGCCTGCTTATCGGTCTGGTGCTGTTCCCCCGCGGCGACGTCACCTTGTTGTCCGGCATTGCCGTGTCCTATCCGGCCGCTGTGTGGCGCCTGGCGCTCGTCGTCGGCTACCTGACCGTCATGATGGCCGCGATCGGCGCCATCGGGCTGTTCGTGTCCACGCTGACCGAGGTTCCGGTCGCGGCGATGGCGACCACGCTCGCCCTCACGATCACCAGTCAGGTCCTCGACGCCATCCCGCAGCTATCCGCGGTGCACCCCTGGCTGCCCAGCCACTACTGGCTGCGCTTCTCCGACCTCCTACGGGATCCACTCGCGTTCGACCAGGTTCGCACGGGCCTGCTGGCGGCCGCGGCCTATATCGCGATCTTCGGCGCCCTCGCCTGGGCCCGGTTCGGGAACAAGGACGTCTCGAGCTAGGGCGTGCCCGTTGCGCCGGCTCCAGGGTGCCAGAATCGGTCGGACTTGATGATCTTGGACTTACTGCCGCATGGCGACGATAAGTCCAAGATCACGACTGGGTTGAGCGGTTGGGCGACTGGGGTTGAGCCGTTGGCGGGCGCCGGGGGCCGAGAGCGGACGGTCGGCCGGCTACTGCAGGTATCCCTCGACCTCGTCCGGCGGACGCTCTCGCGCGACGTCCGGGTCCTCGCCGGCATCTTCCCGGGCCCGGCGCTGCCGCAGCAGATCCCAGGCCTGGTCCAGCTGGCGCTCGAGGGAGTCGAGCCGGCTGCGGTCGGTGCCCGTCAACCCGCCACCCTGGTGCCGCAGACGCTTCTCCTCGGCGACGAGCTCGTGGATCTGGTCGAGTATGGCGTTGTCGTCCATGGGCGCCATTGTTCCCGGTCTTCACCGCGGCGTCGCCGTGAGCTATCCGGCACGCGCCGGGCCAAGATCATCATCGCCATTGGCTGGCTTCGGCCGGCCGTGGCTCCGTGCTCCGAAGCGGCCGGACCGAGCCGGCCGAGCGCGCCCGTGACGACGTTCTCGGAACCTTCACCCGGTTGCCCTGGCCGAGGAACGGAGTAAAGATCGACATGACCAGGCCGCCGGCTACCGACAAGCACCCGGACGTGATCGCAAAGCCCGTTCCGGACATCGTGTACTGCAGCGGAGAGCCGGGAACGGTCAATCCGTAGACGCCCATCGCGATGACCGTCGTCGTGATCGAGAGCCACGGCACCGGGAGTCGCGCTTTCGACCGGGTGCGTGAGGTCCGGTAGGTCCGCTGCCGAAGGTAGGACGCGAACACCACCGCACCGCAGATCGGCAGGGACACGAGGTAGATGGCCCAGCGGGCGACGTGGTAGCCGTCCTTCGAGACGGTCAGCAGCGCGAGGAGCGTCGTATAGGCGAGAAGCGCCTCGGTCGGAATCTGCGCGACGATCAGATGGCTGAAGTTCGTCGTCGCGTTGGCCGGCTGCTCCAGTGGAGTCGAGCCCGACGGTATGGCCGGCTTGGTCGGGCACTGGATCGGCTTTCCGGGTTCCGCCAGGTCGCGGCTCACGGCCACGCTACCGGCGAGCACCAGACTCATGATCGTCTCGGGTTAGCCGGCCGGTGTGAGCTGCGTGGCGGTGCCGTACTTCTGCTTCCACGCCTCGAAGTCCCACGTGCTGAGGAAGTCCTGCGCCGCGGCCGCGCCTTTGCTGTACAGATTGGCCTTTTCCTGCTCACTCAGCCGGAAGTTGGTGGAGCTCACGCCGGACGTGTCGACGAATACCGTCCGCGAGGTCACGGAATCCTGGTCGACGTACAGCTGGTCGTGCGCGGACACCATCGTCGAGATGAGAGCTTTGCCGAGGGATAGCACGCCGCCTGTCGCATTCCAGCCCTGTTGCTGAACGGACAGCCGGGCGGACAGCTTGATTCCGAACGTGGGGTGGTCGTCGTCGTCGAACAGCGATACCGGGAAGTTGGAGAGCATCCCGCCGTCGGTGAGAACGAGCTCCTTGTGGCCGTCGGCGAGGGTCGGGTCGACCGGAATGTGCCAGGGCTGGAAGAAGAACGGAATCGACGCCGATGCGCGAACGGCGTCCGCCACGGACTGGGTGTCGGGATCTTCGCCGTTCAACTTCTCGTAATCCCAAGGCAGTCGCAGCATCCGTCCGCGCGAGATGTCGGAGATGACGATCACCAACTTGTAACGCTGTTCGATCGGTGTGCTGGCGTCGGTTCCCGGCATGCGGAGGTCGCCCCAGGTCCGAACCGGGTGCGGCGCGTTGGCCAACGTGTTAGCGATCCAGTCGTGCAGCTTGTTGCCCCGATAGATGCCCTCGTGCAGCAGCACGTCGATCCCCTGACCGAGCTTGCCCAGGTGACCAAGGAGACCCTGATCGAGGAAGTCGGCGAAGTTCGTCGACTTCATGAGCTCCTCGAGATTGTCGGTCAGTTCGGCGGCCACGAACGACGCCACGATGGCGCCCGCCGAGGTACCCGCCACCCGGCTGAATTGGTATTGCTTTGACAGCACGTCGATCGCTCCGGCGAGGCCGGCGCCCTTGACGCCGCCGCCCTCCAACACCAGATCAGCCGTGTTCACGCCAACCCCCGATGCTCGTATTCGTCCTGTTGGATGGGAAGAGAGATGATCACTTCATTTGATACGCGGCTCGGCCCTAGTAAGTTTCGTAGGCCGCGACGGAGTCCGTGGGCACGATGATCTTGCCCAGGGGTACCAGCGATATCGGAATCAGCTTGAAGCAGGCCAGACCAAGCGGGATGCCGATGATCGTGATGCAGAGCGCGACGCCAGCGACGGCATTCCCGATGGCGAGCCAGATCCCGGCGACGATGAGCCAGATGATGTTTCCGATGAGCGAGGGCGCTCCGGCCCGCGGATTGTGGACGATCGTGCGCCCGAACGGCCACAGCGCGTAGTTGGCGATCCGAAATGAGGCAATACCGAAGGGGATCGTGATGATGAGGATGAAGCAGATGATGCCGCCCACGACGTAACCGATAGCCAGCCAGAATCCAGCCAGCACAAGCCAGATGACGTTGAGCACGACCTTCATGATGCTCAGTATGGGGGACGTCGCTGATGGCCTACCTACCCCGGCGTGAGTGACCGATCGAGGGGCTCGGACCCGGCGATCAAGGATGGGCGCCGCGTTCGTGGGCTGCGTGGCTCGGCGGCTCGAACTGGAAAGTGGAGTGTTCGACGTCGAAGTGTCCGGTCAGGCAGGCCTGCAACGTGTCGAGCAGTTGGGGGGCGTGGCTGTCAGTGAAGCACGAGTTGTCGATGACCACGTGAGCGGACAAAGTCGGCAGATCCGAGGTGAGGGTCCAGACGTGCAGGTCGTGCACGTCATGGACGTGCTCATCCTCCAGCAGGTGGGCGCGAATGTCGTCGAGGTCGACCCCTTCCGGAGCCGCTTCCAGGAGCACCCGGCCCGAGTCGCGCAGCAGGCCCCAGGCGGCCTTGAGCATCAATCCGACCACGATGAGCGAGGCGATCGAGTCGGCCCGGACGAATCCGGTCGTGATGATGACGATGCCGGCGATGACCGTGCCGATGAATCCGTAGAGGTCGGTCAGGATGTGCTTGAACGCGCCTTCGATGTTCAGGCTCGATCGGTTGGCTTTGGTGAGGGTCCAGGCGGCCAGGATGTTGACGCCCATCCCGATGATCGCGACGACGAGGACCGGGCCGCCGTCGACCTGCGGCGGATGAATCAGGCGGCGGATCGCCTCGAACGCGATGATCCCGGACACCACGAGCAGCGTGATCCCGTTCGCGGCCGCGGACAGGATCTCGGCGCGCTTCCAGCCGAACGTCCACGCTCCCGCCGCTGGGCGGGCGGCGAGGTTGATCGCCCACAGTGCGGCGCCGATTGCGCCCACGTCGGAGAGCATGTGTCCCGAGTCGGACAGCAACGCGAGCGACCCGGCCATCAGCGCGGCGACAACCTCGAAGACCATGAACGCCCCGAGCAGCAGCAGGGCGATGACCAGATAACGACGGTCGGCATCGGCGCTGACGCCGTGCTGGTGCGACCGCTCGCTCCGAGAGCCGTGACCGGGCGGCCCGTGCCCGTCGCCGTGGCCGAGGTGGTGGCTGTGTCCGGCGGTGGTGGTCATGGCCGATGTCCCCGGCCGGCAGGTGACACCCGGTCCGCGGCAAGAGGCGCCAGGTCGCGAACCGGGCCGGAGTGCTGGGCATGGGTGAGGCCGACGTCGAGCAGCATCTGCACGTGCGTGTCCTCCAGCCGGTAGTACGCCATCCGGCCGCGCCGGCTCACGGCCACGACCCGATGGGCGCGCAATAGCCGCAACGCGTGACTTACCGCTGACTCCGTCATTCCGGTCGTCGCCGCGAGATCGCAAACACACAGCTCGCCGGCCTGGAGCAGGCTGGCCAGGAGCCGCAGCCGGCCCGGCTCCCCGAGCAGCGAAAACACCTGGGCCAGGTCGGCGACCGTTGTCTCCTCGGGCAGCGCGCGACGTACGGCCGCGACCTTGCCCGGGTCCACGAGCCGGACGCCACAGTCGTCGATCATCGACTCGGGCACGCCCCACCACCTCGCCCATATCTGCATGACTGTTCAGATATGAAGGTTAGATGACGGGGCGTCAGCTCGGCGGCTCGGCCCGCGGAGCGACGACAAGCCCAAGATCATCAGTGTTGCGATCGGTGCGCTCGGTCCGGCGCCGCCCTTGCCGTTAGTGAGCGGCTCGAATGCTGATCACGTCGACGTCATTTTCGAGCAGCAGGCGGTGCAGTTCGATCAGATCGCATTCGCGGGCGAGCTGGAACCGAAACACGGTGCCGCGCCGCAGGCTGCACCACGTGCCGGCGGGCGCGATGCACGCCCGCGCCAGCGGTCCGAGAACTGTCCGTACTCGAACGTCGTAGCGAAATCGACCTTTCCCGCGAACCGCCGGTAACGGTGCGCTCATGGCCATCAGCCCGATTTCTCCGCAGTCCGGTCCGGAGTCCGGTCCTCAGTCTGGTCCTCTGGCGCAGTTCGAATCTCGAGCAGGTCTAGACCGAGATTGCGCAGCCGCTGGAGCACTCCGTGCAGCCCGGCTTGATCCAGTGGTTCGGTTCGAATGATGGTCTGCGCCGGCTCCTCGACAAGACCGGTGGCGCCGAGTTCGGCCAGGACATTCGATGGAATCGGACCTCGCACCCGAACCTCCCAGGTCTGAGCGTCCATAGGTCCTCCCTGACTCGGCAACCCTGGATCTGCCCTACTGTTCATCCGGTGGGACCGGAGTGTCTTCAGCCCCTGCGGATGACTCAGCTCGATCCAGCAATCACACGATCGCGAGCTCCCGCGCCCGACGTACTGCCTCGTTTCGTCGGCTGACCGCCAGCTTTCGGAGGATGCTGCGGACGTGGGTCCGCACAGTGTTCACCGAGACGAACATCGCCGCGCCGATCTCCTCGGTTGACAACAATTCGGACATCAGGCGCAGCACCTCGATCTCGCGCTCACTGAGCGGCTCGGTGGCGACGAGGTGTGGCAACGGCGCTCGCGCTGGGCGGGCCTCCCGCGAGATCGCCGGGCGCAGCTTGACCACCTTCGACGCGGCGGGACTGAGCCAGGTGGCGGCGGCGCTCAGGGTGCTGTTGGCGCGCAGCAACCTGCGCAGCTGGGGGGTCGAATCGATGAACGGCCGTCGCATGAGCTCGGGCTCGGCCAGCTGCAGCGCTTGGCGTATCGCGGGCACGGCGAGTGGGACCTGCCCGTGCGCCAAATGGTCGCAGGCTCGATCGATCCAGGCCTCGACCAACGCGTCCAAAGGGGTCGCGGCATCCTTCGTCACGTCGCGCGGGGCAGATTGCCTTACAGCCCCGAGTGCGCTGGCCCGGACCCGGGCGACCTCCGCTCGCGCAGTGTGCGGATCCGGAAGCGCATCAAGGGCCTCGACGGCCTGATCGATCTGAGCTTGGGCGAGATGGGCGGCCGCCAGCTCCAGCAACGCCCGCTCTCGGACCCAGGTGGGCGACTCGACGTCGGCCAGGACCGGTGCGAGGGCACGCTCCGCCGCCTCGAAGTCGTGCCGTGATCTGTGCAGTCGGGCCTGCAGCGCTGCGAGCAGCGGCCGCAGGAGCGGACCCTCGTGATCCGCTGCGCTCGCCTGGGCTCGAGCTTCCCAGCGTCTGGCCTCCGCATGATGGAACTCCTCGCATTTGACCCACGCCAATGCGAGGGCGGCGGCCGCCGGTCGTTGCTCACGGGGCAAGCCGCAGTCGTCGGCGAGCCCCTCCGCGGCCTGGGCGTGCTCAGCGGCACGACGCAGCCGTCCCCGGAGTGCGTCGACGAGCGCGAGCTCTCCGAGGCACCTGCGCTTCAGCCGGCCGGACCCGGCGGCGTCGGCGGCCGCGATCGCGGCCCGCAACGCCTCGGCCGCTTCGTCACCGCCGTCCTCCAACATCACGGCGGTAGCCCGGGACGCGAGCACGACGGCGGACAGCGGCGCCGCGGAGGTGAACTCGTCGGGGGGCAGCTGCGCGAGCAATCCGAGCGCGTCGTCTGCGGCTCTCACCGCCCGCGCGGCGTCTGCCCCGACGGCGGCGATCGCCGCCAGCACGACCGTGGCCGACAGTCGCAGCCCGGCGCCCCCCTCGGCCTGCTTCACGACACGGGTCAGCTGGTCGACGTCCCTCGCGGAGACGGATTCCCCACTACTCACGGCCCGAGCGGCGCGGAGCACGGCCGCGTCCGGACCGGGCAGATCAGCTGGCATCGACTCGACAATCGCCCGGTACGGACTGCTGTCATTGGCGAGGAGCGAACCGATCGCGAGCGCCCCGATGAGAAGCGAGGTCGCGTAAGCCCAGTCCCCACTGGCCACGGCGTGCTCAGTCGCCGAAACGTATTGGCCGGCCGCAGCGAACCACTTCGCACATCGACGGTGCAAGTCCGGAACATCGGCTGCGGACTCGTGGCTCAGCTGGGCCTTCAACAGTTCCCGAAACAGGGGATGCACTCGGTAGACACCGCTCGAATCAGGCGGCCGCTCGACGAAGGCGTTGGTCCGAACGAGTGTGGCCAGCGTTCGCCGGCCGTCGGCGCGGTCGGTCAGCTCGTCGACCAGGTCCGGCAGCAGTTGCGGGGTGATGCTGGTCCGCAGCAGAAAGTCGCGGACGCGCGGTGGTTGGGCGTCCAGGACTTCGGCAAACAGGTACTCGGCGACGCTGCCGTCCTCGCGCGCCAACGAATCGACGAGCGTGGTGGGATCGGCTCCCTGCTTGAGGGATGCGGCGGCCAGTCGCAGGCCGGCGGCCCAACCTTCGGTTTGCTCGGTCAGCGAGGCGACGATGTCCCGAGAGACCTTCGCGCCGAGACTGACCATGAGGGACTGCGCCTCGGAGGCGGTGAAGGCGAGCGCATCCTGCCGCAGCTCGGTCATCGAGTCGGTCAGCCGGTACTTATGGAGCGGAAGTTGTGGGTCGGCCCGACCACACATGATCAACCGAAAATGCGGATAGGCATGCCGGACCAGGAAGTCCAACCCAGCGTTCGCGTGGCGACTCACCAAGCGGTCGGTTCCGTCCAGGACGAGCACGACCGGGACCGGGTGATCGAGGATGTCGGCCGCCAGCCGGATGAAGAACGAGTTCCGAACGACCTCTCCCAGCGGTGGGCGGTTGGCGTGTCGAAGGGTGACGCCCGCTCGGAGGATCGTCTCCGCGAGATAGGACCAGAACACCTCAGGCCGGTCGCAGGCGTCGTCGACGGTAAGCCACGCGACCGGCCAGGGAACGGCCCGCGCCTCGGCCCAGGACGCGGCCAGCACGGTCTTGCCGGCGCCGGCCGGCGCACTGATCAGCGTCAGTGACTTGTCCCGAACCCCTTGTGACAGGCGATCCTGCAGCCGGGTTCGGATTATCGGTTTGCTCGGCAGCTGAGGGGGTTCGAAGGTGGACGTGAGGACTGGATCACGATAGTCGGACTCGCCGTCTCCCGGATTGTCGGCCCCGGGCGACTCGGACACGGCGATAATTGACATCTGGCAGGCCTCCACGTGTGACGGCCGCGCCGGTGCGGTCCGGCGAAGTCGAGCCAGCTCCTGGACCCACCCGCGTATGGACCTACGGCCCGCGGCCAGGCGCGGACGAGCGCTGGCGTGCGGGTACCGAGGTCACGTCGTGCGGCCTGCTGCGCGGGTGAGCCCTGAAGCCGTCACTGACCCTATCTCTCGGTCGGTGAGGAGAGCGTCCCCCAAAAGAGCTGATTCGAATTGGCGCTTATTTCGCATACGCCGAGTTTCTTTGCCCCTCCGCCGCACATAGCGTGCCCGGAATGTGCGGTACGAGTCACGGACCGCCCGCTGCGCGTTCCTCCTCGGCCGAGTCAGAAACCGACGGCGCCACGAAAACGTCTTGGCCGGTGTTGATCGTCGTAACTGTGAAGGCCCGTTCGCGCCGACTGTCGCGAGTAAAAGCAAGGGCCCAGGTCATTACGGCACCGGCCCGATTTCGGTAACCGGTCAGAAACGCAATATGAATAAACAGCCACGAGAGCCAGCCGGCAAAACCGCCGAAGCCCACTTTGCTCACCGAGATGACGGCCTGGCCGCGGGAAATATAGGCCGCGGAGCCGAGATCGCGATATCGGAATGGACCCTTTGCCCCGTGCCCGGTCAGTTCGTAGCGAATGCGACGGCCGGTGTAGAGCCCACCCTGCATCGCCACCTCGGCGACACCGGGAAGGTTCTCGAGGCTCATCACGTCACCAATCACCGATATCTCGGGATGGTCGGGGATGGTCAGATTCGGCGTGACCTCGATCCGGCCCTGCTTGTCCTGCTTCACCGACGTGGCCGCCGCTATCTTGTCGGCGATCGGCGGCGCGGCCACTCCAGCTGTCCACAACACGGTACCGGCGTGGTAGCGCGTCTCCGTACCGGAGGCGTCGCGCACCACCAACCCGTCGCGGTCGACGGCGGTCACCCTCGAGTGCATGTGAAGTTCGACGCCCTGCCGTTCGAGCACGGCGGCGGCCTTCTTCGAGAGCTTCGGCCCGAACGCCGCCAAAGGCTCGGGGCCACCGTCGAACAGCAGCACCCGCGCGCTGTCCGGATCGAGATGACGAAACTCGTCCTGCAGGCTCTTGCTCGCCAGCTCCCGCAACTGCCCGGCCAGCTCGACACCTGTCGGACCAGCGCCGACCAGGGCGAAGGTGAGCCAGCGCCGCTGCTCGGTCGGAGTCGCGGCCGTGCCGGCCATTTCGAATGCGCTGTACACCCGCCGCCGGATATTCAAGGCATCGGCGAGCGTCTTCATGCCCGGCGCGAACTCCGCGTACTCGTCGTGCCCGAAGTAGGACTGCTGCATCCCCACCGCGACGATGAGGTCGTCATACGGCAGCCGCAGCTCGGCGCCGCCGACCCGGCGGGCGATCACATTCCGGCTCGTCGACGTCGATGTCGACGGCCTCGGCGAGCTCCACGTTCACGTTGCGGTGCCGCTTCAGCACGCTTCGAAGCGGAGCGGCGATCTGCCCTTCGGAGAGGATTCCCGTCGCCATCTGGTAGAGGAGTGGTTGGAACAGATGGTGCGCGGCCCGGTCGACCAGCGTCACCTGCACCGGCGCGCGCCGGAGCGCGCGGGCGGCAAACAGGCCGCCGAAGCCACCCCCGATGATGACCACCCGGTGCGGAGCCGGATCGGTGGACGGGGGCGAGCCGCCGCGCTCACGCTCGGCGGCGGTCGCTGCGCTCTCGTCGGTCATCAGCCGGCCGGATCGTGCCAGGTGTCACCGCTGGGCAGGAGCGCGTCGGCTTCCTTCGGACCCCAGCTGCCGGCCCCCGGACCGATGACGATGACCTCGTAATGCTGATCGTCGGACACGAGCACTCCTCCGGGATCGTGGTGTTGCTCGGGCACCGCGTGGCCAATCGACGGACGGCCGCCACTGCTCATCCCCTGCTCACCCTGCACCGGGCGCGGTGACCCCGCCTCACCCGGGCCGGATGAGCCCGCCGACGCGACGGGCCCGGTCAACCATCCGTTGCGAGTGATCCAGGCGACCGACGCCGTCGGGCACGCTCGGCGGAAACGGTGTGCGACGGGGCGCGCGGGACGGCTCTGGGAGGAGCAACGGATGAGCACGCTCGACCTTGCTCGTATCCAGTTTGGGATGACTTCGATCTATCACTTCCTGTTCGTGCCGGTTACGATCGGTCTGGCGTTTCTCACCGCGATCCTGCAGACCGTTTGGCACCGCAATCACAACCCCGACTACCTGCGTTTGACGCGTTTCTTCGGCACCCTGCTGCTCATCAATGTCGCCGTTGGAGTTGTCACCGGGCTCGTTCAGGAGTTCCAGTTCGGCATGGACTGGTCGTCCTACTCCGAGACGGTCGTCGTCTTCTTGCCGGTCGTGCTGGCCTACCAGGCGTGGAGCTACTTCGTGTTCCACCGCCGGGTGACGACCCACCACTTCGAGTCGACGTCGCCCGGGGGGGCAGACGTGGCCACCGCTCCGCCGACGTGAAAGCCCTCGATCCGCGGTTGCTGCACCACGCCGCCGCGAGCCGACGGTATGTGGTGGTCTCAGCGCTGGTCACGGTGGCTTCCGGCCTCCTGCTCATCGTCGGCGCCTTCGCGGTCAGCGAGCTGGTGGTGCGGCCATTCCAGGATCGAGCGGACCTCGCCGACCTGCGAGGTCCGCTGATCGTCCTCGCGCTCGCGGTCGTAGGCCGGGCCGGGCTGGCCTGGGCTTCGCAGGTTGCGGCGCATCGGGCGGCGGCGGACGTCAAGTCGGAGCTGCGGCGTGGACTGCTCACCCACGCCATCCGCCTCGGTCCCTCGTGGTTGGCCCGGCAGCAGGTGGGTGATCTGGCCACGCTCGCCACCTCGGGTACGGACGCGATCGACGACTACTTCGCGCAGTACCTGCCGGCGCTCGTCACGGCCGCCTTCCTGCCGGCCACCGTCATCGCCGTCGTGCTGAGTCAGGACGTGCTGGCCGGCGTCATCATTCTCGGCACCGTGGCGCTCATCCCCTTCTTCGGGGCGCTGATCGGGCGTGGCACCGAACAGGTCACGCGACGTCAATGGCGCACGCTGGCCGTGCTGGGCGGCCACTTCCTGGATGTCGTTCAGGGCCTGCCCACCTTGGTGCTCTTCGGCCGGGCCAAGACGCAGGTCGAGGCGATTCGCCGGCGGGCCGAGGAGAATCGGCGCGCGACCATGAGCACCCTGCGCCTCACGTTCCTCTCGTCGGCGGCGCTGGAGTTCATCGCGACCATCTCGGTCGCGGTCGTCGCCGTGTCCATCGGCTTGCGCCTGCTGGACGGGACGATCGATCTGCGCACCGGCCTGGTCGTGTTGATCCTCGCGCCCGAGGCCTACGCTCCGCTGCGGCAGGTGGCCGCGCAGTTCCACGCCAGTGCGGCCGGTGTGGCCGCAGCGGAGTCGATCTTTGCCGTGATCGAGGCCCCGAGTCCGGTCGGCGGACCACGCCCTGATTCGGTCCGCGCGGTGGACGCGGCCCGCGCGACGCTTCGCATCGAAGGGCTGAGCGTGCAGTACGACCGGCAGCGACCGGCCCTGGCGAGCGCGGACCTCGTCGTGGTCCCCGGCGAATATGTGGGCGTCGCCGGCCCGAGCGGCTGCGGTAAGACCACGCTGCTGTGGGTGTTGCTCCGGTTCGTCGCACCGACCACCGGCCGCGTGGTCCTCGACGGACCGGAGGGGCCGATCGACCTGGCGGATGTCGATCCTGAGGCGTGGCGAGCCCAGCTGGCCTGGGTGCCGCAAGAACCGTGGCTCGCTCCGGCGAGCATCGCCGAGAACGTCCTGCTGGCCCGACCCGACGCGGACCCAGAAGCGGTCGCCCGGGCGCTCAGCCTCGCCAATGCCACCGAGTTCGTGAACGATCTCCCGAACGGAATGGCCACGATCGTCGGCGAGAACGGCTTTGGCCTGTCCGCGGGGCAACGCCAACGAATCGCCCTCGCCCGGGCGTTCCTACGGGACGCTCGGCTGGTGCTCCTCGACGAGCCGACGGCCCATCTGGATGCGGCGAACGAGGCCGCGGTGACTGACGCGGTACGACGGCTCGCCCGGAATCGGACGGTCATCGCGGTGGCTCATCGACCCGCGTTGCTCGCCGATTGCGATCGACTCGTCTTCCTGGGCTCACCCCTCGCGAGGGCGGCGGCATGATCATCGGATCCGCTCCGGCCGAGGGGCCGCTCGCCCGGCTGGTGGTGGCCAGCCGGCCGGTGTCCGGTCGGCTCGGCCTCGGCATTCTGGCCAGCGCGGCGGCACTCGCCGCCAGTGTCGGCCTGACCGCCACGGCCGCGTGGCTGATCGCGCGCGCCTCGCAGATGCCGCCGGTGATCATCCTGTGGGTCGCGATAGCCGGAGTGCGCTTCTTCGGCATCGCGCGTCCGGTGTTCCGGTATGTCGGGCGGCTCATCTCGCACGACGCGGCGTTCCGGGTGATCGCCGACTTCCGGACCAAGGTCTACGAGCAGCTCATCCCCTTGACGCCGTCACGGCTCGGGCGGCGTCATCGCGGCCAGCTCCTCGCCGGGCTGGTCTCCGACGTCGACGCGGTTCAGGAATTCGATCTGCGGGTCCTCGAACCGGCGGCCGTCGCCGCGTTGGTGTCAGCTGGCTGTGTCGGGCTGGCGGCTGTCATCCTTCCGTCGGCCGGCGCCGTGCTCGCCGTCGGATTCGTCGTTGCCGGAATCGTGGCCCCGCTGATCGCCGCGGCCGCGTTACGCCGGGCCACGGTGAGCCTCGCCCCGGTACGGGCCGCGCTGTCGGCGGCGGTCGTCGACCTGCTGCGGGGGGCGCCGGATCTCATCGCGGTCGGCGCGACCGAACGGAAGCTCGCGGAGATCGACGAGCTGGACGCGGAGCTGACAAGGATGGGCCGCCGGGCGGCCTGGGCCACCGGCGCCGGCGCCGGCTTGGCGATGCTCGCCGCGGGCGCGTCGGTGTGGGCGTCGGCGGTGGTCGCGACGCCGGCCGTACGCGATGGCCGGTTGTCCGGAGTCATGGTGGCCGTTGTCGTACTCCTTCCGCTCGCCGCCTTCGAAGCGCTGGTGCCGTTGCCGCAGGCCGCCGTGCTCGTCACCCGGGTGCGGAGCGCGGCCGGGCGACTGTTCGGATTGCTCGACGAGCCGCCCGCCGTCACCGACCCCAGCGCACCGCTACCCCTGCCGGAGAGCCCCTACACGATCGAGCTGCGCCAGGTGTCGGCTCGATGGACGAGCGGCGGCCCGCGGGTTCTGGACGACCTCGACCTCACTGTGCCGCCCGGCCAACACGTCGCCGTCACTGGCCGATCCGGCGCCGGAAAGTCGACGCTCGCGGCCGTGTTGCTCCGGTTCCTCGATCCCGAGGATCGAGGCACCGTGCTGCTCAACGGTGTCGACGTGTGCGACCTGGCCGCCGACGATCTCCGCCGGGTCATCGGCTACGTCGCCGGCGACGCCCACATATTCGCCTCCGACCTCCGAGAGAATCTCCGGCTGGCCAAGCCGGGAGCGGCCGACGACGAGCTCATGGCCGCGCTGTATCGCGTCCGGCTCGGCGAGTGGTACGAGGCGCTCCCGGCCGGCCTCGCGACGTTTCTCGGGGAGAGCGGGGCACTGATCTCCGGAGGCGAGCGCCGAAGGATTGCCTTGGCGCGGGCTTTGCTCGCCGACCAGCCGATACTCGTCCTCGACGAACCGACCGAGGGTCTGGACGGGCCGACGGCCACGGCGCTGGTCGCCGACCTCCTCGACACCGCCTCCGGCCGAACCGTGCTGATGCTGACCCACCGGGACGAGGGGCTGGATCTCGTCGACCGCCGCTACGGACTCGTCGACGGACGCCTGGTCCGTACCGGGCAAACCTCGGTCGGAATGCATATCGAAGGCCGGGAAACATCGGAGCTGGCTGCGGTCATCCAGCCGGGGTGATGAGCGCGCGGCCGCCCGCGCGCACTGTTGGTCATTGCCGCGACTTCGGCCGGAGTCGATCGGAGAGACCTCACACCTCAAGGACTGGCACATGGACGACTACCCGCTCATTGCTGACCACGGCCTGATTGGCGATCTGCAGACCGCGGCACTGGTGACGACCGACGGCTCGATCGATTGGTTCTGCGCTCCTCGCTTCGACTCGCCGAGCGTGTTCGGCGCGCTGCTCGATCACCGGAAGGGCGGCCGGTACCGGATCCGGCCGAGTGTCGATGCGTTCAGCTCGCAGCAGATGTATCTGCCCGATACGGCCATTCTGATCACCCGGTTTTTGACGCCGGAGGGCATCGGCGAGGTCGTGGATTTCATGCCGGTGAGCGGTGACGTGGCCACCGACCGGCACCGGCTGGTGCGGCTGCTGCGGTGTGTGCGGGGTCGGATGACGTTCGAGCTCGACATAGCGCCGAGGTTCGACTATGGCCGAAAGCCGCATGAGCTGCATATCACTGACAGCGGCGCGGTGTTCAAGTCCGACGATTTCTCAATGACCCTGCACGTCGTTCGAGAGCCTGACGACGCTCGACTCGCGGACGTCCGGACCGACGATGGCGACGTGCATGCGGCGTTGACGTTGGAGGCCGGTCAACTGCGCGGGCTGGTGCTGGATACGGGCAGCGACGAGCCGCCGCGGGAGTTTCGGGTCGCGGAAGCGCGCAAGCTGCATGAGGACACGGAGCGGTTCTGGAAGTCCTGGCTGGCCCAGTCCACCTACACCGGCCGGTGGCGGGAGGCGCTGCAGCGCTCGGCGATCACCCTGAAGTTGATGACCTATGCGCCCACCGGTGCGCTGGTCGCGGCGCCGACGGCCGGTCTGCCCGAGCAGGTCGGCGGGGAGCGTAACTGGGATTACCGGTTCACCTGGGTCCGGGATGCGTCGTTCTCGATCTACGCCCTGATGGGCATGGGATTCACCGATGAAGCTCGGGCGTTTGCGCAGTGGATGCTGGCCCGGGTGCAGGAGCGTAGGGGGGCGAAAACGCCGCTGAACCTGATGTACCGCATTGACGGGTCCGCTGACCTGACCGAGGAGATCCTCGAGCATTGGGAGGGTTACCGCGGTTCGTACCCGGTGCGGATCGGTAATGGCGCCGCTGAGCAGTTGCAGCTGGACATCTTCGGTGAAGCGATGGACAGCGTCTACTTCGGGGATCGACGCGGGCTGCAGGCCGGCCACTCGGGCTGGAGTGCGATCAGCGATCTTCTCGGCTGGTTGGCTGACAACTGGGACCAGCCGGAGGCCGGCATCTGGGAGACCCGCGGTGGTCCGAAAGACTTCACCTACGGCCGGGTGATGTCCTGGGTGGCGTTTGATCGCGCGATTCGTCTCGCGACCGAGCATGGCCGTCCGGCGCCGTTGGACCGCTGGATCGCCCAGCGAGACGCCCTCTACGACCAGGTCATGCAACGCGGCTGGAATGCCGACCGTGGCGCGTTCGTGCAGCACTACGACGATACGGTGCTGGACTCCTCGCTGTTGCGCATGTCTCGCGTCGGTTTCATCGCGCCGCAAGACCCGATGTGGCTGTCCACACTTCGCGCCATGGATTCGGAGCTGGTATCCGACAGCCTCGTTTACCGCTATAACCCGAGTGCCTCACCGGACGGCCTGCGCGGCTCGGAGGGCACCTTCTCGTTGTGCACTTTCATGTACGTCGACGCGTTGGCCGGCGCCGGACGCCTGGAGGACGCCCGGCTCACCTTCGAGAAGATGCTGACCTACTCCAACCATCTTGGGTTGTTCTCAGAGGAGATCGGCGACACCGGCGAGCAACTAGGTAACTTCCCGCAAGCGTTCACTCATCTGGCGCTGATCGACTCAGCGCTGACCTTGAACGCAAAGCTCGATAAGGCGGCGGGTGGCTAGCGGCGGGGTTCGCGCTAACCATAGGCGGATCAGTGGTGATAGGAGACGCTGGCGCGTCCCTCGCGCGGCATCGGGCTCGACAGGTTCTCTAGGTAGTCGACGGCCGTGCGGATATTGGCCAACAGGTAGTCGGCGAGATCCATGGACACCCCGTTTCGCACCACGATGCGCTGAACGGTGATGTCGCTCAGGTTGTCGGGTAGCGGGTAGGCCGGCACCTGCCAACCTCGCTCTCGCAACTGGTTGCTCAGATCGTGCAGATCCCACATTCCGTTGCAGTTGGGGCCGAGGCGCCACGCGAACACCGGCAAATCGGAGCCATCGCTCATGAGCTCGAATGGCCCCATGTCCGCGATCGAATGCGACAGGTGCAGCGCGACATCCTGGCTGGCCTGTTGCACCCGCCGATAGCCCTCGAATCCCAGCCGGAGGAAGTTGTAGTACTGCAGCAGTACCTGAGCTCCCGGACGGGAGAAGTTGAGCGCGAGCGTCGGCATCTCACCGCCGAGGTAGGACACCTGAAAGATCAGATCCTCGGGCAGCATGTCTGCCGTGCGCCAGACCACCCAACCGATGCCCGGGTAGACCAGGCCGTACTTGTGCCCGGACGTGCTGATCGAATGGACCCGCGGCAGCTGGAAGTCCCAGGTCAGGCCCGGCGCGAGGAATGGCGCCACGAAGGCGCCCGAGGCTCCGTCCACGTGGATCGGGATGTCCAGACCGGTCCGAGCCTGCAGGTCGTCCAGCGCGGCCGCTATGGCCTGGACGGGCTCGTAGACGCCGGTGTAGGTCTGGCCGAGAATCGCGACCACGCCGATGGTGTTCTCGTCGACGTATTTGTCGAGCTGGTAGCCGTCGAGCGTGGGGTGGTCGTCGGTGATCGGCACGTAGCGCGGCTCCACCTCCCAGTAGTTGGCGAACTTCTCCCACACGACCTGGACGGCGCTGCTCATCACCAGGTTGGGCTGATCGGCGGGCTTGCCGTCGTTTCGCCGGGCCTGCTGCCAGCGGCGCTTGAGGGCGAGGCCGCCAAGCATGCAGGCCTCGGAGGATCCGATCGTCGAGGTGCCGATCGTGTTTTCCGGATCGGGTGCGTGCCAGAGGTCCGCGAGCATGCGCCAGCACCGGTACTCGATTGCCGCGGTCAGCGGGTACTCGTCCTTGTCGATCATGTTCTTGTCGAACGTGTCGCTGTACAGCTTTGCCGCCGTCGGCTCCATCCAGGTGGTGACGAAGGTCGCCAGGTTCAGCCGGGCGTTGCCGTCCAGCATCGCTTCGTCGTGCACGATCTGGTACGCGGTTTCGGGCAGCATGCTCTCGCTCGGCAGGACGAATCGCGGCACCGACAGGTCCTCGGCGCGGCGCGCGAAGAGCGGGTTGACCGACATCGAGTCCGGAACAGCCGACGCAATCTGTTTGGCCTGGAAACGAACCACGATCTCTCCCCAGTTCGGCAGCGGTGGGCGTATCGATGGGAGCGTCAGGAGGTCATCCGATCCCGGTTCGGAACCTACCTCGGTCGCCTCCATGATCTCGAGTCAGGAGTCAGAGCCGTTCCGCCAGCTTCCGCAACATCGTCACGTTGCGCGCCGTGGTGGGATTATCCGGCAGCGCATCCTTCCAGCGCTTTGGACCGAGTGTGGTCTCGGTCGACTTGGAACGGATGAGCCAATGCACGTCACGGCCGTGCACGATGACCTCATCGTGGTCGTTAGAGAGCGCTTCGACGGCGCGCTTCTCGCCGGCCGTCAGTCGGGTGAGCGTGAGTAGCGCAAAGTGCGTGTGTCCGGCGGCAATCTCGCCGAACGGCAGGTAGCTGACCAACGCCCGGACCTGCGCCGCGGTGCGAACAAACGTCGTGAGCTCGAACCCGAATGTCTCCTCCAACCGAGACCGGATCGCCGTCTCATGATCGGACGCCTTTCCGGCTGCGCCGAACAGGAGATTCCCGCTGTTCACGTAGCTGCTGACGTCGGTGAGGCCCAGCGTTTCCAGCGCGTGCCTCGCGCTGCCCATCGCGACCGTCCGCTTGCCCACGTTGACGGCACGGAGGAACGCCACGAAGCGAGCCATCCGCTTATCTCAGCACACGGTCGCCAGCCTGATCGGCGCGTGTCAGGCGGCCGTGGGCGTGAGCATTGACGGCGTGGGTATGAGCAGATCCGCAAGTGGTCGCCGTTCGCGGGCTGCGGTCTCGCGTGCGGCGAACGGCTCGGGCAGCTGCGGTGCCTCGTCCCGCTGGCCGATCGCGACCACGACGAGCGGGGTGAGATGGGAGGCAAGGTTCAGCTGTGTGGTCAGGCGGTCGCGGTCGAACCCGCCGAGCTGATGGACGGCGAGGCCCTCGTGTTCGGCCTGCACGCTCAGGTGGGCCACCGCCTGCCCGGTGTCGTACGCCGCCCACGGCCGCGCGCCGCCATCCGGGCCGGTGGTCTCGGCCGCCACGACCAGGAAGCCGGAGGCGGCGTGGGCCCAGGCTTGGTTCCCCGGCGACAACGAGGTGAGCACGGCGTCGAACGCGGTGGTGCCGCGCAGGGCCACCGCGAACCGCCACGGCTGGCTATTGCCCGCACTCGGCGCCCAACGGGCCGCCTCCAGGAGGGCCGTCAGCTGCTCGCCGGTCAGCTCATGCGCCGGATCGAAGCCTCGCGGGCTCCACCGCTGCGCAAGCAGCGGGTGCAGCGGGGCGGCGGCGGTGGCCGACTTCCCGGTCCGACGAGCGGTCATCGAGGTCTCCTTGCGGTCGCGTTACCAGCCTGCAACATTGTTGAGTCCTCAACTATTCCACCCGGACCCTTCGCACCCAACCTGTGGCCCAACGCACGGGCAGCCCACAGCCAGCCGACGTATCGTGGGCGCATGTTGGTCGTGCTGTTAGTGGTTGTTGGCATCCTGGTGCTCGTATCGCTGCTGGGTGCCGCACTGTGGGCGGTGATCAGCGCTGCCATCGTCGGCCTGATCATCGGTGCGTTGGCCCGCCTGGTGCTTCCGGGCCAGCAGAGCATCGGCTTGCTGGCGACCATGTTGCTCGGCTGGGTGGGCTCGTTCGTCGGCGGCATCCTTGGCTACCGCGTCATCCATGCCGGCACCCTGCTCACCGTCCTCCTCGAGATCGCCGTCGCGGCCCTCCTCATCGCGGCGTACGCGCGCGTGAGCCCCCGCGCGCTGACGGGCAGCCGCCGCCCCGTGCGGTGGTAGCGGCAACGCAGACGACACCCCTACGGCGTAGCGACGTCTAGTTCGCGCGCTGCTCGGGCGGCTTCGCGGCGACTCGGTACCCCGAGCTTGCCGAGAACGCGCGAGACGTGGTGCTCGACGGTCTTGCCTGAGACGAAGAGTTGAGCGGCGATCTCGCTGTTCGTCAGGCCATCGGCAACCAGCCGCAAGACCTCAACCTCTCGTGACGTCAAGCCGGCCGGGTTGGCGCGTGTCGTCGGGCGGACGCCGCGAGGCACGCGCGCACCGAGCGCCCGCAACCGTTCGGTCGCGAGCATGGCGGCCGGACGTGCGCCCAGACGGTCCAGGATGTCGAAAGCTTCCGACAGCGCCGCCGGCGTAGCGACGTCGATCAAGGCCAGTGCTTGCTCGTACGGTCGGCCCAGAGCGCGCCACGCATCGGCCGCGTCCTGCCAGCGGCCGTCGACCTGCAGCGCCAGCTCCCGAGGGACCCGCGCAGGCACGGTCGGATGGTCGCCCAGTCGCGCGGCCCACGATGCCAATTGGCCGTGGTCGAGCAGGGTGACGGGTGCTTGGGATCGGTCGAGAACGACCTGGAGGGATCGGCGCACGCTGTCGCGGTCGCCACGCAGCCAGGCTTCCTCCGCCAGCACGAACGCCACCGGCGCTATCCGCTGAATCTCCTCCGTGCCCTCCGCCAGCCGCAACGCTTCCCGCAGGATGGTATGCGCATCAGCGTCGCCGCGACGCGTCTTGATCGTCCCGATGACGGTCAGCGCGGGAATGCGCCCGACGGTCATCGTCTCGGCTTGATCCAGCACGCTGAGCGCGTCGGCCATCCCGTCGTCCCAACGACCCCGCTTCATCTCCGATTCGGCCAGCACGCCGCTCAGGCAGACGGACCGCAAGGGCAGGTCATGATCCTCGGTGTACTGGAGCCCGTCCGCGATGACCGCATCGGCCTGATCGAATCGGTGGTGGTCGGAGAGGATCGTCGCGAGGTTGGCGTAGGCCCGCCCGGCCAGGTGCCCGAGGCCGTGCGCCAGCGCGACGGCCAACGCTCGTTCGAGACACGCGACGCCATCCTCGATCTCGGCCTGGTTAGCCAGCACGCAGCCCAGCGTGTCGAGCGCGTCCGACTCGGTATGCGGGTCGCCCACCAGTCGTGATACGTCGAGGGCCCGGCGCAGAATCACCTCCGCCTGAGCGAGATCTCCCCGCACCATTTCCCAGCCGCCGGCGCTCGAAAGGGCTCGAGCCAGCTCGACCGTCGGTCCGTGCCGTTCGAGAATCGCGAGGGCTTGCATCGCGTGCTGGTGGGCGTTGGCGCCTTGCCCGAGGTACCACGCGATCTGATCGAGAGTCGAGTGCGCGGCGCCAATCCGAATCTGGTCGCCGACCTCCTCCCAGAGGCGCAAGGACTCCTCCGCGGCGGCGAAGCCTTCCTCCATCTGGTCGGTAACCAGGCATTCTTCGGCCAGCGCATCACACAATGCCGCCCGCTCGTTGGCCGCACGCTCCGATGCGAATCGCAGCGCGGTCCGGTAGTGGTGAGCCGATTCGCGATGCGATCCCAGATTGCTCGCCCGTTGCCCGGCCGCCAGGCCGTAGCGGAACGCCGAGTCGCTCTCGTTGGCCGCGGCCGCGTGACTGGCCAGGCGAGCGACGTCGACGCCGCGCCGGCGCTCGAGCGTTCGCAAGATCGCTCGGTTGACCGTAGCCCGTCGGATCGGGGGAATCTCCTCGGCGATCGTCGCCCGCGAGAGTTCGTGGCGGAATCCGAGTTCTTCTCCGAAGGGCATCAACATACCGGTTCCGACGCAGTCGTCGATACCGTCAGCATCGGTACCGGTAACTTCGACGAGAACCTCGGCGTCGAACCGGACGCCGAGCTGGGACGCCACATCGAGAACACGGCGTCCGCTCGGCGACAGCTTCGCCGCGCGCGCCAAAACCACATCGCGAACCGTTGCCGGCCGGCTCGACCCCGCGGCGAGCATTTCGGTGACGAAGAACGCATTTCCCGACGTCTGTCGATAAACGTCATCCGAATCGAGCCCGGAACCCTCAACCATCATCGCGACGCCGGACCGCGTCAACGGGACGACTGGCACGCGGCGCGCGGCGCTCAGGCGCGTGAGTTCACCGATCAGACGAGTCAGCGTCGTGTTCGAGCCGAGCTCCTCGGCGCGGTAGGTCGTGATCACCATCGCGGGGATGCGATCCAGACGGCGTCCGGCGTAGAGCAGGAAGTCGGCCGTTGCGTCGTCGGCCCAATGCAGGTCTTCCACCAGCACGATCGTCGTCTGTTGCTCGAGCGCGCCGAGAATTGCGACGAAGAGGTCGTCGCGCGGCAGTGCAGAATCGACCTCGAGTTGCACGGCGATCTCGATCACTGGTCCGAGCGGTCGAGGCGTCGACAGACCGTCACAGGATCCAGCAGCGATGCGAACGGCGACCTCGTCCAGGAAGGCCGAAACGAGCGCCGACTTGCCGGCACCCGCCTCGCCGCCGACCAGCGCGATGGTGCCCGATCCGGTTCGAATGTCCTCGAGGTACTTCGACAGTGCCGCGAGCTCCGATTCGCGCTCGATCAACCCCATGACTGCGACGGTAAGAAGCGCTGCCTCGGTGGTCAATGCGTCGACCCCGATATGCGGGCCGGGCGACTCCAACATAGGGGGAGCTCGCCGATGCCCCGCGTCCGGCCCGCTTCGTAGCGTTTCGGTAGCCGGCCAGGAAGGCCGGGAAACGAAAGGCAATTCGATGAGAAAGATCCGCTACGTCCAGGTCGGCGCAATTATGGCCGCGCTCGCGTGGTACGTCGCATCGGTGCTCCCGGCGTCGGCGATCTCGAGGCCACCTGACCCCGCCGACAATGCGGTGGGTGGCGCGGTGACCGCCCCGGCTCAGTTGGCCGTTGTGCACGCGCAGACGCCGACCTGGACGTACCTCCTCATCGCCGCGGCCGCCGTGGCCGCGACGCTGGCCGTGGTCTCGGTGATCGCGCGCCTCCGCCGCCGTTCGGAGAGGTTGGCGTGATCATGCCCGACGCGGCTGGTTGGGACCTCACAGCCAGCCGCGTCGCCGGAAGGAGACGACGAGCTGGACTACGCGTTCACCGCCGACACCGTCGGCGTCGTCGTGGTGGAGCGGTGGCAGGACGAGACCACGCTCGCGGCGCACTTCGAGCATCCGAACTTCCTCGCCACGAAGAGCGCGCTTCACGACTACGGATCCGGCGCGTCGGTGATGCGCAAATACCGCGTCGATCGCAGCGAACCCGTGCGGGACGGTGAGAACCGGTACCGAGCCGATTTCTTCACCATCGCCGACTAGCCTCGGAGTTCCTGGTACCCGCTGTTCACGTAAAGCGGACTAGCCTGCGTTCGTGCTGGAAAATGTGCGCAAGTACATCGACGAACTACAGATCGCTGGCTACTCGGTCGGGGACGACCATGACGACGATCCCGAACTCATCGACCCGGCCGGACGCGCAGTCGACACGTGGCGGGAGAACTATCCGTACGACGAGCGGATGGACCGCAACGAGTACGACGAGCAGAAATACCTTCTCCAGGTCGAGTTGCTCAAGCTGCAGAACCACATCTTCGAGTCCGGCGAAAAGCACGTGATCATCTTCGAAGGCCGGGACGCGGCCGGAAAGGGCGGCACGATCAAACGCTTCATGGAGCACCTCAATCCGCGCTACGCGCGGGTTGTCGCCCTGACCAAACCCTCGGACCGGGAACAGCATCAGTGGTATTTCCAGCGCTACGTCGAGCACCTGCCGACCGGGGGCGAGATCGCACTGTTCGACCGCAGCTGGTACAACCGCGCGGTCGTGGAGCGGGTAATGGGCTTCGCGACCGACGAAGAGTACGAGCAGTTCATGAGTCAGGTGCCGTTATTCGAGACTATGTTGGTCGCAAGCGGTATTCACCTGACAAAATTCTGGTTCTCAGTCACCCAGTCCGAGCAGCGGACGAGGTTCATCATCCGCCAGGTCGACCCGGTGCGGCAGTGGAAGCTGTCGCCGATCGACCTGCTCTCGCTGGACAAGTGGGACGACTACACCCAAGCCAAGGAAGAGGTGTTCCGGCGCACTGACATCGACATCGCGCCGTGGACGACCGTGAAGTCCAACGATAAGAAGCGGGCGCGGATCAACGCGATGCGCTATGTCCTGTCCCGCTTCGAGTATGAGGGCAAGAACACTGACGTCGCCCGGGCGCCCGATCCGCTGATCGCGCAGCGCGGCATCGACGCCGTCGGCGACTGACAAAGACGGGCACGGCTCTCCTTGTTCCTGCGTGACGCTGATCGACGTGGGCCGAGCCCAGGCCACCTTCACAATCACTAGGCGGTTCGGTGATCTTCGACTTGCTGCCCACGGGCGACGATAAGTCCAAGATCACGACGGAGGATCCACGGTATTGGGTGCAGAATCCTCCAGCAGCAGACGTTGTTGCGCTCACAACTACTTGCGGAGGGCGTGGGATTCGAACCCACGAGGAGCGCGAACTCCTAGCGGTTTTCAAGACCGCCGCCATCGGCCACTAGGCGAGCCCTCCAGACGCCTGAACCTACCGGACGCCCCGCGGATCGGTGGCGGATCGGCGTGGTCGTGGTCAGTAGGGCCGGATCGTTCGCCAACCCCAGGAGGAGTCGTTCCAGGCTTGCCGGGTCAGGATTTCGCGCAGCTCCTGGGTGACACCGTCGGGGTATCGGTCCAGCGTGGCCAGCAGATCCTGCCGTTCGGCCTCGGTGGCATAACAGGCCAATTCGCGTTCGAGCTGTTTGCGGCGGGCTCGCGCGGCCTGCCTCGTGGTGCGGTTGGCCCGAAGAAGTATCAACCGCGCCGCGAGTCTCATCGTGACGGTCCTGCTCGAAGCTGCCTCGGCCACGGCTGCCTCACCTGCATATGTTGCTCGGTCTTGCCGAGCAGATTACTCCGTAGTCAGGTCCGCCCGAGCAAGTCATGTCGGAGAGGAGAAGCGGCCCAGGTGCGGTCAACCGCGTCCCGCAACGCGGTGTACGAGGCGACGAGCTCTCGTCGCTCGGTCGCCAGCAGGGGATCGTCGAGCTGGCAGCCGCCGGATACCCACGCGTCAGACAGCTGCATCGCCTCGACCCGGTGTTCCGCCGCGGGCCGCATGGGCGCGCGATCGGTGCGGTACACGTACGAGTAGAGGTCGACAAGGGCGTCGATGATGTCCTCCTCGGTCGCCCCGGCCTCACGTTGGTGGACCCGATGGACGCGCCACCACTCGACCTCGCGGTACGCAGCCTCGTCCGGATCGACCATCAAGCCGCTGTCCCGGACGAGAGTGTAGAAGCGCCCCATGAACGCCCGCGCCGCATCCGGGTCGTTATCGGGGTACGGCGACCACACCTGATTGGCGCGCAGCACCCACCAGGCCCCGGCGAGGGTGTCCCGCCGCGACATGCTGAAGCCGGCCGCGACCATGCCGACGGAGGCCCGCAGGAAGGTCAGCCATTCGTGCCGGTAGTAGGACACCCACGCGTTCGTCTCGTGCTGCCCTACGGCGACGGGGTCGAAGCGGCGTAGGCCGGGTCGCCCGGATAGGTAGCGCATGGCATCCTCCAGCAGGTCGAGCCTGCACTGTATTCGACGCGAGCACCGTCATCGGCTCCACTATTCGAGGTACGCGGCAAAGGAGGACAAATCGTGGATGACCCGATCGCCAAGGTTGCGGCACGACTGCAGGAGCGTGCGCACGCGGTGCCGCCGCATTACCTGGCCTTTCTGGAGACCTATCGGCGGACAACGCTTGCCGTGGGGAAGGCCGTGGCTGAGGCGAAGTTCGAAGATCCGGCCTGGGTCGAGGCCTGGGACGTGGCCTTCGCGGAGCTCTACCTCGACGCGCTGGACGCCAAACTCGAAGGCCGCATCTCCGACGTGCCGCGACCCTGGCGACTTGCCTTCGACGCACCCGCCGAGCTGCCGCCCTTGCGTCGGGTCCTGCTGGGCATCAACGCCCACGTCAACTACGACCTGCCGCAGGCGCTGCTCGCGGTGATCGGCATCGAGGACTTCGCCGACGCGGTGTTGCTGGCTCGCCGGCAGCGCGACCACGAGCGCATCGACGGGGTGCTCGCCTCTCGGGTCTCGGCCGAGGACGAGGTGCTCGCGGCGAGCGGTCGATCGCTCCTCGACCGGGTGCTCACACCGCTGAATCGGCTGAGCTCGCAGCGCTTTCTCAAGGAGGCGCGCCAGAAGGTATGGCGCAACACCTGGCAACTGCACGATGCCCGGCTGGATGGGCGCGAGGCGTACGACCACCGGCTGGCCGAGTTGGAGGTCCTCAGCGCAGCGCGTATCGCCGATCTCCTTGCGCCCGGCCAGGTGCTGCTCCGGCTCGCCGTGGCCGGTTTCGGCGTCACCCTGCCACCACTCTGACCTCCTAGCCGACGGGCGATCCGACACGAGACGTGGCCAATGGCTCACCGGATGTGACACGGGGGACCGGCGATCAGTGGTGAACATTCGGCGCCAGCTACATTGCGGGACGTGCAAGTTCTGATCACCGGCGGCGCGGGGTTCGTGGGGAGCACGATCGCGTCGGCCTGCGAGGACGCCGGCCACCATCCCGTGCTGATCGACGATCTCAGTCGTGGCGCCCGGGCCTTCACCGCCGGCCGCCCGTTCTACGAGGGCGATGTTGCTGACGGAGAGCTGCTGCGCCAGGTGTTCGCGGAGCACCCTGGCATCGCCGCCGCGGTCCACTGCGCCGGATCGATCGTCGTCCCTGAATCGGTCGAACGCCCGTTGCAGTACTACCGCAACAACGTGGCCAAAACCGTCGAGCTGATCGAGAACCTGCACGGTCTCGGCTGCTCGCGCCTGCTGTTCGAGCTCGTCGGCGTCGATCTATGGGCCCAGCCCCGATCTGGTGGTGGACGAGAATTCGCCGATCTGCCCGACCAGTCCCTACGCCCGCACGAAGGCGATGGTCGAGGACGTGCTGCGGGACGCGGCTATCGCCGGCCTGGTCAGCGCAGTCGCACTGCGGTACTTCAATCCGGTTGGCGCCGATCCGAAGCTGCGCTCGGGGCTGCAGGTAGCGCATCCGACCCATGCGTGGGGCCGGCTGATCGCCGCGCACCAGTCCGGGGAGCCGTTCACCATCACGGGCGTCGACTGGCCAACTCGCGACGGGTCGGCGGTGCGGGACTTCGTCCACGTCTGGGATGTTGCCCGCGCCCACGTGGAGGTGCTCGAACAGTTCGACCGGCTCGTCGGCACCGGGTTCGAGGCCATCAACATCGGCACCGGCTCGGGCACGACGATCCGGGAACTCGTCGCCGCGTTCGAGGTCGCGGCTGGCGCCTCCCTCGAGGTGCACGAGGGGCCGGCCCGGCCGGGCGACGCGGTGGGTTGCTATGCATCAGTCGGCAAGGCGGCGACATTACTGGGTTGGCAAGCGAAGCGATCGGTCATCCAGGCGTTTCAGGATGGCCTGGCTTGGGCGCGCATCCGGGCCGACCGCCTCGCCGACGCCGACGGCGCGCGCCCGGCCGATCAGCGGCTCGCGCGGTACCAGTCGATGTAACGGCGCAGGCCGTCGTCGAAGCTGGTTGACGCCTGCCAACCCAGCAGGTCGGCGGCCTTCGCGGCTGAGATCTCCCGACCCCGGAAATCGCCCGGCCGGGCTTCGAGGAATTCCACGTCGATGGGACCCAAGATGGCGGCAATGGACTCGGTGATCCGGCGTACCGAGATCGGCTCGTTGCCTTCGAGGTTGAAGGTCTGGTCCTTGCCCTGGTCGGCCAGGCAGCGCACGTGAGCGTCGGCGAGATCCTCGACGTAGACGTAGTTGCGAAATTGCAAGCCGTCACCGTTGATCGTGATGGTCTCGCCGGCGAGAGCCTTGCGGACGAACATGGGAATGACGAGGGCGTCGCGCATCCGCGGACCGAACGGGATGCCATAGCGCAAGATCGTGAAGGGCACGCCGTACAGCTCCGAGTAGCTGTGCACGACGAGTTCGCTCGCGAGCTTGCTCGATGTGTAGAGGTGCCCGCTGCTCGGCAGGTGGAACGGCGAGTCCTCGGTCAGCGGTGCGTCGCCGGTGGCCCCGTTGTAAACCCAGACGGTGCTGGCCAGGATCGTTCGCCCGATGTCGTTGCGGCGCGCTGCTTCCCAGATGTGACTGGTGCCGAGGACGTTGCTGCGCACGGCGTCCACCGGTGCGTCGTACACGTCGTTGACGTTGGATACCGCGGCCAGGTGGAAGAGCGCGTCGCATCCGACGGTGGCCTCGACGGTGGACTCGAGATCGGTGATGTCGATCTGACGATGGGCCACGTCGGGACGATGGGGGCGCGCGGGGTCGAGCACGAGGACGTCGTGCCCGGCGGCGACGAGCCGATCGACGACGTGACCCCCGATGAAGCCGGCGCCGCCGGTCACTCCCACTCGCATCAGCTGGCAATCCCCTCAGGGCGCTGCACCGCGTCAAGGACCCGAGCGAGGCTTTCGAGCACGTAGTCCACTTCGGCGTCGCTCATGTCGGAGTGGATAGGTAGGCAAAGCTGGCGGGCACAGACATCCTCGGCGACCGGGAGCGGCGGCGTCGCCAGCTGGGCGAATACTGGTTCGCGGTGCAGCGGCGTCGCATAGACCTCCCCGCTCGGGGACACGCCCCGCTGACGCAGCGCGGCTTTGACGTCGACGCGGTCGAGATGCCGGTCGAGCAGGGCGACGTACTTGTAGTAATTGGAAACGGCCTGATCCGGAAGGAGAATCGGCGTGATTCCGTCCAGGTCCAGCAGCGCAGCGTCATAGCGCTTGGCCACCGACGCGCGCGTCGCGATGAACTGGTCGAGCCGGCGCAGGTGGACCGACGCGATGGCGGCGTGGATCTCGCTCATCCGCCAGGCGTAGCCGAGCCGAATGTGTTCACCGCCCAGAAAACCGGCCTTACCTTGGTCACGATAAACGACCGCCTCCTCGCGGAGGCGGTCGTCGGCGGTGACGATCATGCCCCCTTCCCCGGCGGTGATCACCTTCGTCGGGTAGAAGGAGAAGGTGCCGGCCACCCCGAACGTCCCGGCTGATCGTCCGCCCAACGAGCTGCCGTGGGCGTGGGCGGCATCCTCCACCAGGAACAGGCCGCGGCGATCGCACAGCTCGCGGATCGCGACGACGTCCGGGGCGACCATGCCGCCCACATGCACGATGATCACGCCGGCGGTCCGGGGCGTGAGCGCCGCCTCGACCGTCTCGGCGGTCAGGGCGAGGCTGGCTTCGGCCACGTCCGCGAACCGAGGTGTCGCGCCGGCATGCAGGACCGCGCCCGCGGTGGCGAAGAACGTGTTGGCCGGCACGACCACCTCGCGCCCGGCCACGCCGAGCGCCCGCAGTGTGATCTCCAACGCGCTGGTGCCGCTGCTCACCGCCACCGCGTGCGGAGACTGGTGACGGGCGGCAAAGCTGGCCTCGAGATCGCGGGTGCGGGGACCCAACGTCAGCGAGCCGGTCTGGAGCGACTCGTCAATCATTCCCAGGATCTCGGCCCGGTCCTCCGGAGAGAACACCAGGCGGGCGGCGGGGATGTTCAACGGGCTCCTCGGTCAGACTCGGCCGGGCGGGCCAGCGGGCGGAATGCCTTCGCGACGCTACCGTGTCCGACCTCGGACTGCCCGGCGGATACCCGATAGGTGGCACCGGTCACGGTGATGCGCGGGTTGCCGGCGAGGTGCCAGAGGCCGATGAGCGCGACGAGAAGTGCAACCACGATGGCGATCGTCTCGTCGCCGTCGAAGATGATGTGCTCCCCGAACAGCCACACCCCCGCGACACAGGCCGCCACCGGTTCGACGACGGCGACGATGGGCAGCGACATGCTCAGGCTGCCCGACTGGTAGAGGCTCTGCACGAGCAAGACCGCGGGCACGCCGGCCGCCAACAACGCCCAGAACGACCAATGCTCGTACAGCGGGCCGCCGTGCCGCAGCGCCTGCGAGAACTCTTTGGTCAGGACGGCCACGAAGGCGTTCGACAGGCCGGCCGCCAGCCCGAGCAGCGCCGCCCGCCGCCGGCCGTACCGGCGCACCCCGATCAGCGCCAAGGCGCCGACGATGGCCACCGTGATGCTGCCGGTCAGCCACCAGGCCATCGTGTGCGGGGACTCCGCGCCCTGCCCGTGCGGCGTGGCGAAGATGAGGAACACGGCCAGACCGGCCACGACCGCCGCGACGGCGGCCCACTCGGCCGGATGCAGCGCCTCGCCGGTGCGAATCGCCACCAGCACCAGCGCGAACACGAGCGTGGTCGACATGAGCGGCTGAACGGCAACCAGGGAGCCATGCCGCAGGGCCCAGATCTGCAGCACCAGGCCCAGGACGCTGGCCACGACTCCGATCAGCCAGAGGGGTCGGCGGGCCAGCCGTGCGAGCAGGCTCACTTTCAGCGCATGGTCGTGGGGCACCTCGGCGGCGGCTCGCTCCTGCAAGGCAACCGACGCGCCGAAGGCCAAAGCAGCACCGAGCGCAAGAAGGTAGATCATCCACCCGCCCCGGATGGCTGAAGCCGGGCCGCGCTAGTTAAGAGGCAGCTGTGGTCGATCGCGTAATAGTCCCAGTGATCGTCGGCATACACCAGCCGAATACCGACCGTGTCTCCGGAACAGCCGCGCCCGGATGCGGCCATCCGGGCCAACAGTTGCGGCTCGTTGGTGTGCACGTGGCTCGGGATCTGGTGAAAAACCAGCACCTCGTCGACTCGGCGTTCTCGCAAAAAGTCCGAATAATCGTGTTCAGATGCGAACATACCGCCCCAGATACTCTCCGGGAAGAACTCCGAGTCCAACCGGCCGCCGGCCCGCATCACCTGGTACATGCCGACCTTGCCGTCCGAGGTCCGCAGCACGCGGTAGGTGAGTCCGGGCCGGAACGCAGAGCTCGTCACGAAGCGAGCCATCGCCTGATCCGGCTCGCGCCCAAGTGATGACCAGGAGTAGCCAGCATCAAGCGGTGCGAGTAACGCGACGTTCGCGGCAACGGCGATGGCCGTGAGCCCGGCTGGCCACCAGCGCGCCGCACGGTGCCCCAGGGCCATTGCGAGAACCGGGGGCACGAACAGGCCCAGCCGGATGAGGACCGTCCCGGTGAACTGCCACACCTTCGTCGCCAGCGAGGTCTCGGTGAACACCGGCGAGTTGATCACTGGCCAGATGGCGGGCGCGGCGATCGCGACCGAGATGAGGTAGCAGCCGAGCAGAGCGCGGCGGTGCGGCTCCCACCGCAGCCGGAGGAGCACCAGGATCGCGGCGATGGGCAGCACGACGGCGACGTGGGTCAGCTGGGCCAGACCCACGGCGAGCACCGCCCACAACCGCCGGTCCCGGCGCCACCACCCGATGCCCAACGTCAGCAGCGCGCTGCCCCACAGGAACGGCAGCTGGCCGGACAGAGGCGCGAGAACGAGGATCGGATTGGTCAGGACCAGGACCGCCCACCAGGGCCGGCGGATCTCGGGGAATGCCCAGAAGGTAGCCGCGATCAGGCCGAGCACGCCGACGACGAGCACGAGGGTGACGGCCCACTCACCGAGCAACGGCCACAGCAGTGCCGCGACCAGCCACGGCAGCGCTCCGTAGGGGAAGGTCAGCGCCGTACCGTGGCCGAGGACCGGCATGCGCCACGGGATGCCGTGGCCGTGCCACAGTTGGCTGTTGATCCACCAGGCGTGGGCGTAGTTGATGAGGCTGTCATGGGTGACGACGATGCGGTGCCGCGCGAGAAGCGCGAGGATGACGACCCACGCCAGCACGACGACTCCCAGCGCGAGTCGCCCCGCTCGCTCCAGCGCACCGTTCGCCGCGCTGGACTCGGCAACAGGGTCGCCGTTCGTGCCGGTTAGCGCCGCCACTACGACCTTCATCCGGGTCCTTGTCGGGGCCGGGTCCGCCGCTGTTGCTCTGCCCGCCCTCGCCATTGTCGGAGACGGCTCGGCCGCCACGCTGGGCACCGCCCTCCCGGGAGTGGCGATCGCGCTGCTGAGCGCGGCGCTCGTGCTTCGGCTGCGGCGCCGGCCGCCCAGTCTGCTGGGCGGCGTGATCGTGGCGCTGGCCGGGTGGCTGCTCTCACAGGCTCGTCCGGGCGCACTCGATTGGTTCCTCGCGGCCCTGCTCGGACTCGGCGTCGCCGTGGCCTGGCCGGCTCCGGATCGACGTCCGCGGTGGGGCGATCCGGCCGTGCTGCTCCCGTTCGTCGCTGCGGTCGTAGCGCTGACGGTCATCGCGGCTGTCTCGGAGCCGGCCAGCGCGTCGACGTGGGGAGCCTTGGCGACCGGATTCATCCTGGTCGTCGGGGCCGGCGTGCTCCGACGCGACTCCGACCCGGTGCCCGGCCGGCGCGGCGGACGGGGAGGACTTGTGCCCGGCGCCGGCCTGGTCGCCACGCTGCTCCTGGGCGTCTGGATTGGCGCCAACTCGCCGTCGGCCTCCTGGTTCGGGCCGATGATCTCGCATGGGCCGCGGGATCGGCCCGAGGTGGCGATCACCTTCGATGACGGCCCCAATGCCGACGCCACGCTGGCCATTGCCCACATCCTCGACGCCTACGGAGCCAAGGGGGCGTTCTTCAGCGTCGGCAAGGCGGTGGTCGCCCGCCCGGACATCACTCGGGCGTTGCTCACCGACGGGCAGCTGGTGGCCAATCACTCCTACCTGCACGACTCGGTGCGCTGGCTCGATCCACGCTATCCGGAGCTGACCCGCGCCCAGCGCGCGATCCGCGCCGAAACCGGAGTGTGCCCGACCTTCTACCGGCCGCCGCACGGCCAGCACACGCCGTTCATGGCCTATGCCGTGCACGCGAATCGCATGCGGATGATCGGTTGGGATGTGTCGGTGGGCGACTGGGCGACGTCGAACCCGCAGACCATCGCCGATCGGGTGCTTCGCAAGGTCCGCCGAGGTTCGATCATCGACCTGCACGACGGCCTGGACGGGAGGGTGAACGTCGATCGCCGGGTGTTGGTCCAGGCGATGCCACTCATCCTCGACGGGCTGCGCGCCCGCGGCCTGCAGGTCGTCCGGCTGGATCGGCTGCTCGGCATCAGCGGGTACCGCAACCACTGCTGACTCTCGGCCGATCACGGTTCGGCGGCGTTCCCACTGCGCTCGGCCACCGACAACGTGGGTACCGCGGCCGGTAGGGTTCGGCGCACCCGACCGCCCACTCGCGACCTTCCGCGAGCCACGCGGCGAGCAGCGACCACGATCATCACCGCGTCGATCACCGCGTCGCTCATCTTGGTCCGGGACCGAAAGACCGGCACCGGCAGCAGCACATCATTGCGAACCGTGTAGCCCAGCCGGCACAGCACGACGGCCACCTCGACCGTTTCGCTGTAGCGATAGCCCCGATAGAAGCGCAACGCATCGGCCAAGGCCGCGGCGCGAAACACCCGGTAGCCCGATTCGACGTCGAGCAGCGGTGCCTTGGCCCACCAGGTGGCCCAGCGGCTGAGCACGGCGTTGCCCAGCCGCTTGTACCGGGGATAGTCAGACAAGTCCCGTTGAGCGAGCACCGCGTCGGCCTGCTCCTCGACCGCCACTCGGACCAGCTCGTCGAGGGAGTGCGGGTCGTGCTGACCATCTGCGTCGACCGTGCACACCAGGGTGTCTCCAGGCAGCTCGCCCGCGCGAACCCGCGCCGCTAGCCGGGAGAACGCGAGATAGTAGGCGGCCGACATCCCGCGATTGACGTCGATGGTGAGCAACTCGGCGTGCGGGTGGGCGGGCAGCCAGGCCTGGACGAGCTCTCGGGTCCGGTCGGTCGAGCCGTCGTCGACGATGACCAGTTCGTGGACCAGGCCGGACAACCGGTCGAGGACCTCGATGACCGTGGGCTCCTCGTTGTACGCGGGAACCACGGCGATCAGGCGAGGAGCCGACGGTTCCTTACCCTCACGACTCGGCTCGGCGGCCACATCCACGATTGGACTCCTACGACGCTCGGCTGGCAGCACCCAGTAACCGCACGGGTCTCCGGGCCGGCCCTAGCGTAGCGAAACCCGGTGACGACGATGGCCGGCGAATGCTGCCCCGCGGGCACAGCGACATGTGCTTTCCTTACCGCCGTGACGGGCGTTCGGGTCTGTGGCGCAACACGCGGTCGGACGACGCTGACCCGTGCCGGATAGCCAGCATGGATATCGAATCGGTATCGGTCGTCAACGGCGCGTTTCCCGTCGTCGTCATCGTCGTGACCATGCTCAGCCTGCTGGCGAGCATCGGCTGGCGCGCGACCCAGACCCGTCGACGGGGCGCGTCGTCCCCGGAATGGTCGGAGCCAGAGATGCGCCGGCGTCCGGCCTGGCGGTGGCAGTTACTGCTGGGCATTCCGATCGCGCTGGCCATCGTTGGGCTCGCGGCGCTCATCGACGACGGTTTCGCGCTCATCCCGTACCAGTTCCCCAACTCGTTCTACGCGTGGTTCGCGTTCATACCTTTGGCGATCGCGTTTTGCGCTATCGGCTGGCGCGGGGCGCCCTGGTGGCGCCGGGTCACGTCGCTGCTCTCAGTGGGCCTGGCCGGCGTTTTCGCCCTCACCGTGGTTAACGAGCACTACCAGTACTACCCGAACATCGGCACGCTGCTCGGCAAAGAGGCCCAGTACGAGGTCAATGACGCTCAGCTCAAACAGGCGCAGGCCGATTACCGCAAGACGAAGAAGCTGCCCGACCACGGCTTCACGCTCAGCGAGTCGATCCCCGGAACGAAGTCCGGATTCCAAGCCCGCGACGCCTTCATCTGGTTGCCGCCGGTCTGGGTGGAGTCACCGACTCCGAAGCTCCCCGTGGTCGAGCTGCTGCACGGCTCGCCGGGCGCTCCCGACGACTGGACCCGGGCGGGATTCGCCGACCAGACCGCGGGAATGTATGCGCTCGCCCACGACGGCCGCGCGCCGATTCTGGTGATGCCCGACTCGAACGGCTCCGACGCGGGTGACACCGAGTGCGTCGACAGCAACCGTGGCCATGCCGAGACCTACCTCACCGAGGACGTCCCCGCTTTCGTGCGCAAGACGTTCAACGCCGCGACAACCGACCGATCGATGGCCGTGGCTGGCGAATCCGCTGGCGGGATGTGTGCTCTGATGCTCGCCCTGCGCCATCCCGATACCTATGCCGCCTTCGGTGATTACGCCGGACTTACCAGCCCGACGGTCGCTCAGAGCGTCGATGCCAACCAGACCACGGCGGCCCTCTTCGGCGGCGACCGCGACGAATACAACGAACACGATCCGTTATGGCTGCTGCAGAACAAGAAATTTCCCGACACCGCCGGCTGGTTCGAAGTCGGGCTCAGCGACTCCGATCCGCTCGCCGCGCAACGGAAGTTGGTGCCGCTGGCCCGAGCGGCCGGAGTGCTGACGTGCGCGCGGGAAGTGCCGGGGGCGCACGACTACACCTTCGCGGCACAGGCGTTCCGTGATTCCTACCCGTGGCTTTCGTCTCGCTTGAAGAGCGGTCCGGAGCCCCCGATCGCGGTATCGGTCTGCAGCCCCTGAGCCGCTACGCTGCACCCGTGCGTCATCCGTGTTGCCCACGGTGACCATCACAACCCGGCGGTGTCACCGTGAACGACCACGTGATCGTGTGCGGGCTGCGCCACGTCGGGCTGCGTCTGATCGAGCAGTTGCACGGCGCGGGCGAGCAGGTCGTCGTGATCGACGACCACCCCGATGTGCGGCTCGTACGCCTCGTGCGGGACTGGGGAGTCCGGCACGTCGAAGGCAGTGCTCGCCGGCCCGACACGCTCCTCCGGGCCGGAGTGCGAACCGCCTCGTCGCTCGTGTGTGCCGAGAACGAGGACCTGGAGAACCTCGACGTCGCCCTGCTGGCCCGCCGGATCCGCCCCGATCTGCGCGTGGTGCTGCACCTCACCAACCCGGCGGTCGGCCGGGCGATGACCCGGGTGACCGGGGCTGGCAGTGTTCTCGACGTCCCGAGCCTGGCCGCGCCCAGCTTCGTGGAGGCCTGCCTGGCCCGCCGGCAGCATCGACTCACCATCAGTGGTGAGGACTTCACCGTCGTGGAGTGGACGGCCACGGCCGAAGGCACCATCCGGGCGATGGCTCCTGGTGTGGCGCCCATAGCGCTGATTCCCGAGGGCGGCGGAGACATGCTGATCTGCCCCAGTCGGGACGTATTCGTCCGCCCGGGCGATCTCGTAGCGGTCGTCGGGCGAGAACCCGACCTGCGCACCCTGGCGCCGGAGCTCGAGCAGGACGAGGTCAGCGCGCATCACCGGGCGCACCGAGTCCGCCTGGTCTGGCGATACCTGGCGAGCTTCGCCGAGGAGACCGGACGATCGCTCCGGCTGGTCCTGATCGCGTTGATCGCGGTCGCGGCCATCTCGGTGGTGCTGCTCCTGTCCGGCTACGCCGGCGTGCGCGGCCGGCGCATGGGCTTGATCGATTCGGTCTACTTCACGACCGAGACCTTGACGACGACCGGGTTCGGTGACTTCTCGTTCGCCGCGCAGTCGTCGTGGCTGCGGGTGTGGTCGATCTTTCTGATGGTCAGCGGGGCCACGCTGTTGACCATCACCTACGCGCTGCTCACCGATGTGTTGGTGAGCCGTCGCATCGCCCGCTCGTTCGGGCAGAAGCACCTCACCGACCTACGCGATCACGTGATCGTGGTCGGTCTGGGGTTGGTAGGCCTGCGCGTGGTCGAGGCGCTCGTCGCGCTCGGCCAGTCGGTGATCGTGCTCGAAGCCGACGAGGACAACCGGCATCTCGGGCTGGCCCACTCGATGCAGGTCCCCGTGGTCATCGGGGACTCGACGGTGACGAGCAACCTGGAGGCGGTGAATCTGTCGAGCGCCCGGGGCGTGGCCATCCTCACGAGCAACGATCTGGCCAACATCGAGACCGGGCTCGCCATCCACGATCTGCTCGGCGAGCGGCGGGACGAAATTCCAGTCGTCCTGCGCGTGTTCGACCGGCAGCTCGCGCACACCATCGAGACGAGCCTCGGCTTCCGGTATGTCCGATCACCGTCCGAGCTGTCGGCGCCGTGGTTCGTGGGCGCCGCCCTGGGACTGGACGTGCTCAACACATTCTACGTGGAGCATCAGCCGTTCCTGTTGGGCCGGCTGACCGTAAGCGAGACCGGCGGGCTGGTCGGACGGACGGTGCACGACCTGTCCGCACGCATCCGGCTCGTCGCGATCACGCGGCTGGACTCGCCGGCCGACCTGGAGTACCCGGTGCACACCGACCAGACCTTCGGCGCCGGAGACATAGCCTTCCTCATCGGCCCGTACGAAGACCTGCTGATCGTGCTGCGGCGGAACCGAGCCCGCGACGCCAGCCGGATCGCGACCCGGGAACCGTAGCGATAGCCGACCGACCGATCACGAACGGGTGATCGGTGCGACCACGGACAGCAGCTCGGCCGCACGGCGACTCGCGAGCACGTCCTCGAGGAGCATGGGCGCACCGTCCGGACCGCTCAGCGGCACGCGCCAGTTCGGATACTCGTCGATCGTCCCGGGCTGGTTCTGCCCGCGCCGATCGCCGACGGCATCAGTGAGGGAGACGCCCAGCAACCGGGACGGGGTCCAGGTGAGGTAGCGGTGCAAGGCCAGCACGACCGCCTCGACGTCCCCCGCGTCTTCTGGCCGAAGCGCCCGGCGGGACGTCAGGTTGGTGAGCCACGCCTGTTGTTCCGCGTTGTCCGCCGCGAGCTCGTCGGCGAGCGACCGGGTCAGCAGGCCGAGCGAGTCCCGCAGCCGCACATGATCTCCGGCCAGATAGCCCGCGCTGGGCGGGAGATCGTGCGTCGTGACCGAGGCCAGGCAGTACTCGCGCCACCATTCCGGCCGTAACGGCGCCCCACCGGCGTGCCACTCGAATTCGAACCACAGGATCGATGTCCCGAGGATGCCGCGCTCGCGCAGATAGTCGCGCACCCACGGCTCAACCGTGCCGAGATCCTCACCGACGACGACCGCCTGGGCGCGGTGCGCCTCGAGGGCGAGGACGCCGATCATCGCCTCGTGGTCGTAGCGGACGTACGTCCCGGCCGCCGGCGACATGCCGTCGGGGATCCACCAGAGCCGGAACAACCCGATGATGTGGTCGATGCGGATCCCGCCGGAATGGCGCAGCACGGTCGAGAGGACGTCGCGTACCGGGCGGTAGGCCAGCTCGGCGAGGCGATCCGGCCGCCACGGCGGCTGGGTCCAATCCTGGCCGGCCTGGTTGAAGGTGTCGGGCGGAGCGCCCACCGAGATGCCCGCAGCGAAGACGTCCTGCAGCCGCCAGCTGTCCGCGCCGTTGGGATGGACGCCGACGGCAAGATCGTGCATGACGCCGAGCATCATCCCGGCTCGTACGGCTGCCCCTTGCGTGCCAGCCAGCTGCTCGTCCAGCGCCCACTGCAGCCACTGGTGAAAGTCCACCTGGTCGGCGTGCGCCGCCCGAAACGCCTCGACGGCCGGCGAGCGGGGGTGGGCTAGCTCGGCCGGCCACGCCCGCCAGTCGGAACCGTGCTTCTCCGCGATGGCGCACCAGGTGGCGAAGTCGGTGAGGCCGTCGCCCTCGCGCCGCACGTACGCCCGGTACGCCGCTTCTCGGCCGCCACTGCGGGGCACGTCGTGAACCAGCAGCAGCGCCGCGCGTTTGGCCGACCAGACGGTGTCGCGGTCGATGCGGTCGACATCGCCGAGGATGGCTTGGACGTCGGCTCGAATCTGTTCGACTCGGTCGCGATCGGCCGCATCGAGATACGCATACTCCGGTAGGAGCTCGACCCGGAGGTACACCGGATTGGCGAACCTCCGGCTGGTGGGCAGGTACGGCGACGGTTCCATCGGCGGGACGGGCTCGGCGGCATGCAGCGGATTGACCAACACGAATCCGGCGCCGTGCTCGGCGGCCGACCATGCCGCCAGGTCGGCGAGGTCGCCCAGATCGCCGATGCCCCAGGACCGGCGCGATCGCACGCTGTACAGCTGGGTCGCGAACCCCCAGGTCCGCCGATCGCCCACCCGCTCGGGAAAGCCCAGCCAGCCGGGTGTGACGATCAGCGTCGCGGCGGCCTCGACACCGCCCGAGCGGGCTCGCAGCGTGTGGTAGCCGAGCGGCAGATCACCGGGGATCTCGAATGATGCCTCGCCGACGAGCCGACCGTCGACGTCTCGCGGCGGCGTCCAGTTCTCCAGCTGGCGCAGGCCGGACCGGGTCGTGCCGGTCTCCAGGTCGATCCAGATCTCGACCGTATCCCCGTGCGTGACATGCACGGGGATCGTCGGGGTCCAACCGACGCGGCACGTGACGACCGGGGGGAGCATGCGTCGCCAGGCGGCGATGTGCTGTTCGGCCAGCGCGGCTTCGGCGGCCGCCGGCGTCGCCGCGTCCACGCCCACGGCCGCGAGCACGCTGCGGACCGTTTCGGCCGAGACGAGAATGTGGCGGCCCTGCCAATCCCAGAATTCGGTAGCGATTCTGTGGGCATCGGCGAGCTGGCGCAGCGTCGGGTCGAGGTGGTCCACCGGCTCGCCTCACGATGTCAGTAACTGGTCGGAAATGCGACGCACAGTGTGACGTATGCTCGACCGCCGCGAGCCGGCGCCGCGATCACAGAGGATAGGCCGCCGGGTCATCCAGGTAGGCCGCCCGACATCCCGTGCCGCAGAAATAGATCGGGCCGTCCGGGCCGTCGACGTGCGGTGAGCTGTCGACCGCGGCCACCGTCATGCCGCACACCGGGTCGCGGCTGGTGACCGCGCCGGCTGACTCCGGCGCCGGCGGATCGGAACCACTCGCCGATTCGTGCTGCGCTGCGATGATCTCGGCCAGGATCGACAGCGCGACCTCGGCCGGGGTGCGTGCTCCGATGTCGAATCCGGCCGGGGTGTGGAGCTGCTTGCGGAGATCGTCGTCGACGTCCAGTGCGTCACGGACGGCCGGCCCGCGAACCCGGCTGGCGACCAGCCCGACATAGCCGATCCCCGCCCGCAACGCCCGGGTGAGGACGGTCGGCTCGTCGTTGCCATGCGACGCGACGACCACGCCAACCGTGCCCGACGGAAACGGATCGTCCGGCCCGCTGAGCGAGCGGATCTGCTGCCCGAAGACCCGATCGGCCCGGATGAGCGCCGCGGCGATCGGCGCGTGCCCGTACACCACGACCACTGGCAGTGGCCTCGACGGCTCGAGGAAGACGTCGAGCGTGCCGCCGGAGAGGCAGGCGTTGTGGACGACGACCAGGCCGGGCTCGTGCACGAGCGTCGGCTCCGGCGTTATCCGCACCATCCGCGTTTCGCCCGTCGTCAGCGCCTCGAGCGCCTGGGCCCGTACCGTCGCCTCGGCGCACTCCCCGCCGACGAATCCGTCCAGCTCGCCGTCGGAGAGCACCAGGGCTGAGTCTCCGGGCTTGGCGCTGGTCGGCCGCTCCGCGCGGACCACAGTGGCCCACACGAACGGCGTGCCGGCCGCACTCAGCGCAGCTGCCCGAGTGGCGAGGTCACTGCGGCTCGGCACGGCGGTCAGTCCGTGATCGCCAGGTCGGTGCGGAACGGCCGGCCGTGGATGGCCCGCCAGACCTGGGCCGGCGTCAGCGGCATGTCGACGTGCCGGATCTGGTACGGCTTGAGGGCGTCCATGACGGCGTTGACGATGGCGGCCGGCGAACCAACGGTCGCCGACTCGCCGACGCCCTTCGCCCCGAGCGGATGGTGCGGTGATGGCGTCACCGTCTCGCCGAGCTCCCAGCTCGGGCATTCCAGCGCCGTGGGCAGCTGGTAGTCCATGAACGAGCCACCGAGGCAGTTGCCGTCCTCGTCGAACGCGATGACCTCCATCAACGCCATGCCGATCCCGTCGGCCAGTCCGCCGTGGATCTGCCCCTCGACGATCATCGGGTTGATGCGGGTTCCGCAGTCGTCCACCGCGATGAACCGGCGCACCTTGACGACCCCGGTTCCGGCGTCGACGTCCACCACGGCGATGTAGGCGCCGTAGGGATAGGTGAGGTTCGGCGGGTCGTAAACGCACTGGGCGTCGAGCTGGCCCTCCACCCCCTCGGGCAGCTCGAGCGAACCGTGCGCGGCGAGGGCCACTTCCTGGATGGTCTTGATCACCGATGGATCGCCCTTGATCGAGAACGATCCGCGGTTCCATTCCAGATCGTCCGGCGAGGCCTCGAGCATTGCGGCGGCGATGATCTTCGCCTTGTCGACGATCCGCTTGGACGCGACGGCCACCGCGGCTCCAGACACCGGCGTCGACCGGCTCCCGTACGTCCCGAGCCCGAACGGGGTGTTGTCGGTGTCTCCGTGCACCACCTCGATGTCGTCGGACGGGATCCCGGTGACCTCCGAGACGATCTGGGCGAACGTGGTCTCGTGCCCCTGGCCCTGACTCTGCACCGACAGGCGGACGACCGCCTTACCGGTCGGGTGGACGCGCACCTCCGCGCCGTCGGCCATGCCCAGCCCGAGAATGTCCATGTGCTTGCGGGGGCCGGCGCCGACCGTCTCGGTGAAGAAGCTGACCCCGATCCCCATCAGTTCGCCCCGGGCCCGTTTCTCGGCCTGCTCGGCCCGCAGTTCCTGATAGCCGGCGAGATCCAGCGCCATCCGCAGCGTCTTCGGGTAGTCGCCGGAGTCGTACTCCCATCCGGTGGGCGACAGGTACGGGAACTGCTCCGGCCGGAGCAGGTTCTTCATCCGTAGCTCGGCCGGGTCCAGGTGCAGCTCGTCAGCCAAGCAGTCAACCATGCGTTCGACGAGATACACGGCCTCGGTGACCCGGAACGAGCAGGCGTAGGCCACGCCACCGGGCGCTTTGTTGGTGTAGACGCCCTTCACGGTGCAGTGCGCGGCCGGGTAGTCGTAGCTACCGGTGAAGACATGGAAGAAGCCAGCCGGAAACTTGGTCGGCTGGGCGGTGTTGTTGAACGCGCCGTGGTCAGCGAGGACGTTCACGCGCAGACCGAGGATCTTGCCGTCCCGTGTCGCCGCGATCTCGCCCCGCATGTGGTAGTCGCGGGCGAACGAGGTTGACATGAGGTTCTCGGCCCGGTCTTCCATCCACTTGACCGGTTTGCCGGTGATGATCGAGCCCACGACGGCCAGCACGTAGCCCGGGTAGATGCCGACCTTGTTGCCGAAGCCGCCGCCGATGTCCGGGCTGATCACGCGGATCTTGTGTTCCGGCAGGCCGGCGACGATCGCGTACAGCGTCCGGTGGGCGTGGGGTGCCTGGGTATTGCACCAGATGGTGAGCTTGCCCGTGACCTTGTCCATGTCGGCCACGGCGCCACACGTCTCCAGCGGCGCCGGATGCACGCGGGGGTACAGCACGTCCTGGGTGACGACCACGTCGGCCTGTTCGAAGGCCGCGGTCGTCGCCGCGGCGTCGCCGGACTCCCAGTCGAAGATGTGGTTGTCGGTCTTGCCGTCGATGTCGTCACGGATCACCGGCGCGTCCGCGTCCAACGCCTTCCGGGCGTCGATGACCGGGGGCAACGCGTCGTACTCGACGTCGATGAGCGCGAGGGCATCCCGCGCGGCGTAGCGGTCTTCGGCGACGACGAACGCCACCTCTTGGCCTTGGAACCGGACCTTGTCCGTGGCGAGTACCGCGACGACGTCGTGCGACAGCGACGGGATCCAGGCCAGCTTGAGCGTCTCCAGCACGGCACCGGTGATGACGGCCTTGACCTTCGGGTGGGCCTGCGCGGCTGACGTATCGATCGACACGATCCGAGCGTGCGCGTAGGGACTGCGGAGCACGGCGCCGTGCAGCATTCCGGGCAGCTTCACGTCGTCGACGTACACACCGCGGCCGCGGAGGAATCGCGCGTCTTCCTTGCGGATTCTCCGACCGAAGCCGACCGTTGCCTCCTGGCGGGGTTCTGTTGTCGTCATGAAGACACCGCCTCACTGGTCGCCGCTGCTTCGGACCGCGGATGGGCAGCGGCCCATCGGATCGCCCGCACGATGTTCTCGTAGCCGGTGCATCGGCACAGCTGCCCGGAGATTGCCTCGCGGATCTCGGCGGGTGTCGGATCCGGATTCTCGTCGAGGAACGCCCGCGCCGTGATCATCATGCCTGGGGTGCAGAACCCGCACTGCAGCCCGTGCTCGGTCATGAAGCCCTGCTGGACCGGGTCGAGTTCGCCGTCGCGTTCGAGGCCCTCGACGGTGCGTACCGTGCGACCGTCGGCCATGGCCGCGAGCACCGTGCAGCTCTTCACCGGCACGCCGTCCATGGATACCACGCAGACTCCGCAATTGGATGTGTCGCAGCCCCAGTGCGTGCCGGTTAGCCCGAGCTCGTCGCGCAGGAAGTGCACCAGCAGCAAGCGCGGTTCGATCTCGCGAGTGACCTGCTCGTCGTTGACGGTCATCTGTACCTGCATGGCTCAGGCCTCCTGTCCGCGGCAGCGCGCGATGGCAGTGCGCAGTACCCGTCGGGTCAACTCGCCGGTCAGCGCCCGCTTGTAGTCGGCCGGACCCCGCTGGTCGGTGGTGGGCTGGCACTCGGCGGCGGCGTGCTCGGCCGCCAGATCGATCGTCTCGTCATCGGCCCGCCGGCCCCGGATGGCGTCTTCGGTCGCGGCGGCAACCGAATGCGGGGCTCCCACCGCAGCCAGGCCGATCCCGACCTCGGAGATCGTGTCGCCGTCGAGCCTCACGACGGCGCCGGCCGACGCGACCGCCCAGTCGCCGGCTCGCCGCTCGACCTTGGTGTATGCGCTGCCGGCACCGGGCCGGATGGCGATGCGGACCTCGGTGAGGATCTCGGCCGGTTGCAGCACCGTCTCGTACGGACCGGTCACCAGCTCGCGCACCGGGACGACTCGCTCGGCGCTGGAACCGCGCACGACGCATTCGGCCCGCAGCGCGCCCAGTGCGGCCGACAGGTCCTCGGCCGGATCCGCGTGGCAGATCGAGCCGCCCACCGTTCCCCGATTGCGAACCACCGGATCCGCGATCACCCGTTCGGCCTCGTGCAGCATCCGGTACTGCTCGCCGACGACCGCGGACGCCAGCAGATCCGCATGCCGCACCATCGCCCCGATCCGGAGCACGTCGCCCTCGACCCGAATGCGGGTCAGGTCGGTGAGGTCGTTGATGTCGATGAGCATCTCCGGCGAGGCCAGGCCGAGCTTCATCATGGGCAGCAGGCTGTGTCCCCCAGCGACCAGCCGGGCTTCCTCGCCGTGAGCCTCCAGGAGTGCGATCGCATCCTCCACGCTGCGGGCGCGGGCGTAGTCGAACGGTGCCGGTATTTGCATCGGGCGTCCTATCTGGGCCAGCCCCCGCCGCGACCGCGGCCCGGCCTCATTGTTCGGTTCGGACCTGCTGCGGCCGACCGGAGCGCCGTCGACGGGGGGTTCGCGCGCTGCTCTGGCTGACCGCCCCGCTCGGGTGGGCACAACAGCAGCCGCAGCCGGACGCGAGCGTGGTCATGCCACCGGGAGTCGGTGCCAACACGACCATCGCTCCGAGTGCTGCCGCGGCCACGATGTGCCGGCGCTGTCCAAGCACGATGCACCACCTCGACGGGGAATTTCATCATGATCCCGGGATGCTTGCGTCTGCAACGTGAAACGTCCCCGGCTACGGCGCGCTCAGTGACGGTGACTTGAGGTAGCCAGCGGTGGCCGCGATGACGCCGGCCTGGAAGCGGCTGGAGGCGCCGACCTGAGCCATGTAGTCGGCGATGTGCCGACGGCAGGTGCGCACGGAGATGGACAGCCGCCGCGAGATGGCCTCGTCCTTCTCGCCGTCGGCCAGCATGCGCAGGATGGCGGCCTGGGTGTGCGCGAGCTCGGTCTCCAGCTGGGCGGCGGAGGTCAGCTCGAGCAACGGTGTGGATTCGGCCCACAGCTGCTCGAAGCTCGCGACCAGCCAGGTCAACACGGCGGGATCGCGGACGACCGCCATCTGCCCGGCGGGCCCGCCGAGTCCGGGAACGGTCAGCAGGGCCACTGTGCGGTCGACCACGACGGCTCGGGCCGGGACGCATTCGGCCAGCCGGACCACCCCGCCGAGCGCCACCAGGTCGTGCAGATATCGATGGGTGACCCGGTCGCGCACCGCCCGGTGGTGGTAGACCGCGCGCTTGCTCACCGTCGCCGGGACAGCCGCCGTCAGAGCCGCGAGGCGGTTGCGTGCGTGCAGCCGGCTCGGGACGCGGCCGGGCGAGACCGACAGGAGTTCTTCTCGGCAGGATTCCACCTGGTGCATGGCAACGCTGTCCATGGCGTCACGACCGGTGACGCGTTCGGTTGCTGATAGCGCGGCGCCGTAGACGCCTTCATCGAGCGCGCAAAGCGCAGCATCATCCATCGTCCCCGAGCCCCCCGACGGTCCGCGGCCGATCTGGGCCGTCCGAAGTCCGCGGCGGACCGGTGCCCAAAGTATGCGGGTTCGCAGCCTCGTCGTCACGCGGATCGACCAACGCCCCCGCCGCGCGGCCGCAAAGGTGAACACTGGAACGGTCGTGACACGCGTTGCCGAAGGGGCCAGGACTCCGACGTCGTCTCGGTGGCGCTGTATTTCGCGGGTGAGGCCGGCGGGGCTCGTCAGGTCCTTCCCCGCAGCTGCCCGGGCTGAAGGGACCGCGCATGAAGGCTGTGCTGGCCGGTCGAGAAGACCGCGGCGCTGACCCGCATGTCATCTGGCTGGCGATCGCGGACTCGAGCGACGGACCGGCCGAGGAAATCATCGGTCCGGCGGGCGGATCGAGCCCGGGCGGCCCGCGGCGCCGCCGGGTCGTGTGGATGGCCCTGGGACTGGCGGTGGCGATGCTGGCCGCCGTGACGGTCCTACGTGCCGTTACCGATGGGCGGTCCGACGGCCAGGTGACTGTCGCACCGACTCCGGTGGCGCTGCCTAGCCCGACCGTGGAGCAACTCCCGGCGCTGGCGCTGCCCCAGGACCAGCTGCTGGCCATGGTGGCGACGACCACCGGCCTCTACGTACTCACCACCAACCCACCGCAGCTGGCGTTGCGTGACACGCATGGAGCTCCCCGCCTGGTCCAGGCCCCGCGGAGCGGCTTCGCGGTGGTCGACGATTCTGCCAAGCATCTGGTCTGGGTTCTTGGCCGCCAGCAGGGTCTTGGCTCGGCAACGGCGTACGACAGTCAGACCCTCGCGCGGCGGGGACGAGTCACCATCCCGAGCTGGGTGAACGCGGCGGTCGCGTTCCGCGGCCGGCTGTGGCTGGCCTCGGATGCCGGCGTCTACGTCGTTTCGGGCCCCACGGGCCGGCCGGTGCTCGTACCCGGCTCGTTCCGCTACACCTATGCCGTAGCGGCCGATCCGGCGCGTGGTCGGGTGCTAGCGGTCACGACCGGATCACCGGGCCAGACGTACGGGATCGATGTCACCAACCTCTATGTCGGGCGCGACGACCTAGTGCCTACCGGCCGATCGTCACTCGCCGTGGTAGATGGCATGGCCTGGGTCGGCGGCTTCGGCGCCGCGCGGCACATCAGGCTCATCAACGGGCCGGACCGGCAACCGCCACTCACGGTGGAGCGCAAGGTGAATTCGGGCGTCGTCGTGTCGCCGGGGCGGCACGTCCTCTGGGTCACGTTCGGCGGAGGGGTGTCGTGCCTCGATCCACGGACCGGGGCGGAGCTGGCGAGCTGGACGGAAATCACGGGACCGGTCACGTCGACGAACGGCGTCGTGTACGCCGCTGGGCCTACGGGCTTCCTCGCGGCGACGAGCGTTGTCACGAAACGGTTGCCGCCCGGCTGTCCGGGTTGACCGGCGCAGCCCAACGTCAGCCGAGCGCGGCCGCCACGATCGAGCGAGCTTCGTCCTGGATCAGGGCCAGATGTTCCGGGCCGCGAAAGGATTCGGCGTAGAGCTTGTAGACGTCCTCGGTTCCCGACGGACGGGCGGCGAACCAACCCGATTCGCTGACCACCTTCAGCCCGCCGATCGGCGCCCCGTTGCCGGGCGCTGTCGTCAGCTTGGCGAGGATCTTCTCGCCGGCCAGCTGGTCGGCGGTGACCTGGTCGGGTGACAGTCGGCCGAGGACCGCCTTCTGCTCCCGAGTGGCCGGCGAGTCGATCCGGGCGTAAGCCGGTTCGCCGTAGCTGGCCGTGAGTTGGCGGTAATGGGCCGAGGGTGTCCGATCGGTCGTCGCGGTGATTTCCGAGGCGAGCAGGCACAGGATGATCCCGTCCTTATCGGTGGTCCACACCGATCCATCCTGCTGGAGGAACGAGGCGCCCGCGCTCTCCTCGCCGCCGAATGCGACCGATCCGTCGCGCAGTCCGGGTACGAACCACTTGAAGCCGACCGGGACCTCCAACAAGGTTCGCCCGATGCCGTCGGCTACCTTGTCGATCATCGACGAGCTGACGAGCGTCTTGCCGACCGAGGTGTTCGACGGCCACGATGCGCGGCGCTGATAGAGGTACTGGATGGCCACGGCAAGGTAGTGGTTCGGATTCATCAGCCCGCCGTCGGGCGTGACGATCCCGTGGCGGTCGGAGTCTGTGTCGTTGCCCGTCGCGATGTCGAAGTCGCCTTGCCGGGCGATCAGCGAGGCCATTGCGTACCGGGACGAGCAGTCCATCCGGATCTTGCCGTCCCAGTCGAGGGTCATGAACCGGAACGTCGGGTCGACGTCGGGGTTCACGACGGTCAGCTCGAGGCCGTAGCGCGACCCGATCTCGCCCCAGTAGGCGACGCTGGCCCCACCGAGCGGATCCGCGCCGATCCGCAGCCCGGACACGCGTATTGCCTCGAGGTCGAGCACCCGCGGAAGCGCGCCGACGTATGCGTCGAGGTAGTCGTAGCGCCGGGTTGTGTCGGCGGCCCGGGCCCGGGCGGGCGGCATCCGCCGCACGCCCCGGCACCTGTCGGCCAGCAGCTCGTTGGCCCGGTTCTGCACCCAGCTGGTGATGTCGGTACCCGCCGGCCCACCGTCCGGCGGGTTGTACTTGAAGCCGCCGTCGCTCGGTGGATTGTGCGATGGCGTCACGACGACGCCGTCGGCAAGGCCGGCGAAGCGGCCGGCGTTGTAGGCGAGGATCGCCCGCGACAGCGCCGGCGTGGGGGTGTATCCGTCCCGCGAGTCGATGAGGACGGTGACGCCGTTCGCGGCGAAGACCTCCAGGGCGGACGTGGTGGCCGGCCCGCTCAGCGCATGGGTGTCTTCGCCGAGGAACAGCGGTCCGTCGATGCCCTGCCCGGCGCGGTACTCGCAGATCGCCTGGCTGGTGGCGACGATGTGATCCTCGTTGAACGTCGTCGTGAGCGATGAGCCCCGGTGGCCGGACGTGCCGAAGCTGACCTGCTGCTCCGGAATCGCCGGGTCGGGATGCTGGTCGTAGTAGGCGGCGATGAGCACGTCGACGTCGATCAGGTCCTCGGGAGCCGCCGGCTGTCCGGCGCGCGGGCTGGTCATAGCGCGATCTTGGCACCCGCGTGGCCGGTCGGAACAGCCCGCCGCGATGCCGATGGGAGCAGACTGCGACATGTGGCGCTGGTGGCTGGTATCGATTCGTCGACGCAGGCGTGCAAGGTCGTCGTCCGGGATGCCGACACGGGCGAGCTGGTCCGCGAAGGACGGGCCGGACATCCGGACGGCACCGAGCTCGATCCGCGGCATTGGTGGGCCGCGCTGGAGACGGCGCTCGCCCAGGCCGGTGGCCTGGACGATGTCTCGGCCGCCGCGGTGGGCGGCCAGCAGCACGGCCTGGTCTGCCTGTCCGAATCCGGGGACGTGGTCCGCGATGCGTTGCTCTGGAACGACACCCGGTCGGCGACCGCGGCCGACGATCTCGTCGCCGAATGGGGCGGCGCCACCGCTTGGGCTGAGGCCGTGGGGTCGGTTCCGGTGGCCTCGTTCACCGTCACCAAGTTGCGGTGGCTCGCCGTCCATGAACCCGCGAGCCTGCGGCAAACAGCCGCCGTCTGCCTGCCACACGACTGGTTGACGTGGCGGCTGGGCGGCGCGGCCGAGCTGGCCGATCTCGTTACCGACCGGAGCGACGCCAGCGGCACCGGTTACTGGTCGCCCCAGACTGAGAGCTATCGGCCCGAGCTGCTCCGGTTGGCCTGTGGGCGGGAACCGCTCGTGCCGCGGGTGCTCGGCCCGGCCGAGCGAGCGGGCGAGCTGCGTTCCGGCGGCATGCTCGGTCCGGGCGCCGGAGACAACGCGGCGGCCGCCTTGGGCGTCGGCGCGGATCTGGGCGACGTCATCGTCTCGATCGGCACCTCCGGTGTGGTGAGCGCGGTGAGCCCCCGGCCGACGGCCGATGCGACCGGCATCGTCGCCGGCTTCGCCTCGGCGACGGGCGACTACCTGCCGCTCGTCTGCACGCTCAACGCCGCCCGAGTGGTGGACGCGGCGGCCACCATGCTCGGCGTGGATTACGCCGAGCTGTCCGATCTCGCGCTCAGTGCCCCGTCCGGCGCCGGCGGCCTGGTCCTCGTGCCGTACTTCGAGGGCGAGCGCACCCCGAACCGCCCGATGGCAACCGGCGCGCTGCACGGGCTTCGGCTGGGCACGGCCACGCCCGGGTACATCGCGCGCGCCGCCGTCGAAGGCCTGCTCTGCGGATTGGCCGACGGGCTCGAGGCGTTGGTTCAGCACGGCGTTGACGTGCGCCGGATCATTCTGATCGGCGGGGGCGCGCGCTTGGACGCGCTGCGGCGCATCGCCCCGGCGGTGCTCGGCCACCCGGTGCTGGTGCCGTCGCCGGGCGAGTACGTGGCCGATGGCGCGGCTCGCCAGGCCGCGTGGGTGCTGTCCGGGAACGCCGAACCGCCCCCGTGGTCGACGTCCGCGGTGGAGATCTACGAGGCGGATCCGGCAGCTGGGGTTCGGGAACGGTACGCGGAGGTTCGGGAGCTCACGGCCCGGCGACCGGTGGGGTAAGCCGGCCGAGGTTCCAGTATCCCTTGAGGTACATGGCGGAGTCGTCGATCCCGTGTTCGCGGACACGCGGGCGGAGGGCGACCATCGCCCGACTTTCCCCGAGCAAGTAGGCATGGCCGGTGCCGGCGCGCTCCGGCAGGCTGACCAGTCCGGCCGTCAGCAACTCGGCGTGGCCTGCCTCGGCACCATTGCGCTGGATCCAGCGCGCCGTGAGCTCCCCGCCGCCGGGGCGGGACAGCGGCAGTTCGTCGCTGGCGTCCCCGACTTCGAGCAGGGCGATCGCGGCCTGCCCGACCGGCAGGGCCTCGATCAGCTCAGCGATGGCGGGCAGCGCCGACTCGTCGCCGACGAACAGGTGCCAGTCCGCGTCGGACAGCTCCAGCCGGCCCCGCGGCCCGACGAAGTCCACCGCGTCGCCGGGCTGGGCGCTCGCGGCCCAGCAGGCGCCGGGACTATGCGCCTTCCCGTGCAGCAGGGCGTCCAAATCGAACTCGCCGGTCGCCGGCCGAGCGTGGCGGATCGTGTACCGGCGCTTGACTCGGCGACCGGTCTCGTCGGCGAGCAGCAACTCGACGTCCTGGGCCGGCCGCAGCGGCCAACCGCGCAGCGTCGAGGCCGAGAGGGTCAGCCGCCGCATCCGTGGCGTCAGCTCGCGCGTGGCGATCACCGTCGCGCGATGCCGCGGCGTGCGCCGGATCGTGCTCACCGGCTCACGGTATTCGGTCCGGATCTGGCCAGCTGGCTCGTTACGTCCGGGCCGTCGATTTCGGAGGACGATTGGGGTGTGACCATCAGCGTGTTCGACCTGTTCTCGGTAGGCATCGGTCCATCCAGCTCGCACACCGTGGGGCCCATGCGGGCGGCCCGCATCTTCGCCACCGGATTGCTGGACGACGGCCTGCTCGATCAGGTCCAGCGCGTGCGCGCCGAGCTCTACGGATCCCTCGGCGCCACCGGCCACGGCCACGGCAGCGACCGAGCGGTGATTCTCGGCCTGCTCGGGGAGGCGCCTGACACCGTCGACACCGCCTCGATCCCCGCCCGAGCCGCCGAGGTACGCGAGCAGGGCCGGATCGCGCTGCTCGGCAAACACGATGTCGCTTTCGGCGACGAGGACTTGGTGCTGCATCGGCGGACCTCGTTGCCGTTTCACCCGAACGGCCTGCGCTTCGTCGCGCTCGGCCGCGACGACACCGTGTTGCGCGAGCGGGTGTACTACTCGGTCGGCGGCGGGTTCGTGGTCGACGAGTCGGCAGCGGGCGCGGACCGCATCACGCCTGACCACACCGCGGTGCGCTACCCGTTCACGACCGGGGCGGAGCTGCTCGACCGGTGCGCCGAATCCGGACTACCGATCAGCGGCGTGATGTTGGCGAACGAGACCAGCTGGCGAACCGTCGACGAGATTCGAGCCGGTTTGCTCGCCATCTGGGACGTGATGCAGGAGTGCGTGCAGAACGGTTGGTCCCATGACGGGACGTTGCCCGGCGGCCTGCGGGTGCGGCGCCGGGCGCCGGAGCTGTACCAACGGTTGTGCCAGGAGCCGTATTCGACCGATCCGTTGCGGGTCATGGACTGGGTCGACCTGTTCGCGCTGGCCGTCAATGAGGAGAACGCCGCCGGAGGTCGGGTGGTCACCGCTCCGACGAACGGCGCCGCCGGCGTGCTGCCCGCGGTGCTGCACTACTACACCCGGTTCGTGCCGGGAGCATCCGATGACGACGTGGTGAACTTCCTGCTCGCCGCCGGCGCCATCGGCGTGCTGTACAAGGAGAACGCCTCGATCTCCGGTGCCGAGGTGGGTTGCCAGGGCGAGGTGGGCTCGGCCTGCTCGATGGCGGCCGGCGCGTTGTGCGAGGTGCTGGGTGGCACTCCCGATCAGGCCGAGAACGCCGCCGAGATCGGCATGGAGCACAACCTCGGCCTGACGTGCGACCCGGTCGGTGGCCTGGTGCAGGTGCCGTGTATCGAGCGAAACGCCATGGCCGCGGTGAAGGCGATCAACGCCGCGCGTATCGCCCTTCGTGGCGACGGCACGCACATCGTCAGTCTGGACAAGGTGATCAAGACGATGCGCGAGACCGGTGCCGACATGAAGGTCAAGTACAAGGAGACCGCGCGGGGAGGTCTAGCGGTCAACGTCATCGAGTGCTGATGGCCCGGCCAGCCAGAACCCGCCCACGTCCTCAACGAGAAGGCGGGCGGGCCCGTGGCGGGCTCGATCAGGCGGCGACCATGGCCTCCGCGGGGTCGGCCGGCACGTCAGACTTCTTGACGTTGATCATCACAGCGGAGACGACGACCGCGACCAGGGCGAAGATCGCTGCCGTCAGGAAGCCCTGACCGGAAGCGTGGGCCTGCACCACGTTGTAGGCGTGCGCCGCCGTTGGGTCGGACAAGGCGGCCAGTGATGGTGGCCGGCCCGACGTCGAGCTGGCGGCCAGCTCGGCGAAGTGCTGCCGGGAGCCGGGTGGCAAGTTCGCCACCTCGTTCTTGAACGAGTTACGCGAAGCGGTAGCGGCCACGGTGGCCAGCACCGACAGGCCGATCGATCCGCCCACCTGCTGGCCGACGTTCAGCAGCGCCGATGCCAGGCCGGCGTCGGTCGGGGCGACCCGGGATACCGCGGTGCTGGTCAGCGGAACGAACACCAAGGACAGACCCGCGGCCATGATCATCATTGCGGGGAACAGGCCACCCCAGTAGGTGGTGGTGGCGGTGACCCGCGAGAACAGGAACAGGGCCACCGTCGCCAGCGCGACGCCGCCGGTGATGAGGATCTTCGGACCGGATCGCGGCATGATCTGGCTGGCGAACCCGGATCCGATCACGATCACGGCGCAGAACGGCAGGAACGCGACGCCGGCCTTCAGGGCCGAGTAACCGAGGACGCCCTGGACGAAGAAGGTCAGGAAGTAGAACATCCCGAACATCGCCGCGCCGATGATGAGCATCACCAGGTACGAGCCGGAGCGGCTTCGGTTGGCGAAGATGCGCAGCGGCATCATCGCGTTCGGCGTGTAGGCCTCCCAGGCGACGAAGGCGCCCAGGAGTATCACCGACAACGTCAGCGTCCCGATCGTGATGGCGTTGCTCCAGCCGTCGTGCGCCGCGTGGATGAAGCCGTAGACCAGCCCGACCATGCCGGCCACCGACAGCAATGCGCCGGGTATGTCGAATCGGCCGGAGAGCCGCTCGGACGAGTGGATGTAGAGATAGCCACCGATCATGAGCGCGATGCCGATCGGCACGTTGACGAACAGCACCCACCGCCAGTCGAGGTACTCGGTCAGGATCCCGCCGGCGAGCAGTCCCATCGCCGCACCGGCGGCCGAGACGCCGGCGTACACCGCAAAGGCGCGGTTGCGCTCCCGGCCCTCGGGGAACGAGGTCGTGATCAGCGACAGCGCGGTCGGCGCCGCGATCGCGCCGCCGATGCCCTGGATCACGCGGCCCACGAGCAGCATCTCGAACGTGGTCGACAGCCCGCCGAGCAAGCTGCCCAGCGAGAACAGTCCCAATCCGAAGATGAACATCTGCCGGCGGCCGAGGATGTCGCCGGCTCGGCCGCCGAGCAGCAGCAGGCCACCGAACGCCAGGGTGTAGGCGTTGATGGCCCAGGTCATATCGGTTTGGCTGCGGTCGAAGTACCTGGCCATCGACGGCAGCGCGATGTTCACAATGGTGGCGTCGAGTACCACCATGAGTTGTGCTCCTGCGATCAGCAGAAGCAGGAGGCCAGGGTGCGTCTGTCGACGAGCGCCGTTCGTGGGGCGTTCGGTCATTGACACAGCACGTGTTTGGTCAGTGCCTGTCACGGATACTCCATCCAGGTCGTCGAGTATGGCGAGCCGGAGCGGCTCACCCAGCAACAAAGACCGCCGATAAGCTACGCTCACGTCTCTTACTGCGGTACACTAGTTCTTTGCCGTTTAGAGACGCAACCGTTCTTAAGATTCCCGGGCGTGTCGGGTTGCGGTTGAGGTCAAAAACAGCATGGAGGAAGGGTCTGACAACGATGCGCGCCGCGCCAACCGATTTCCGCACCGTCTCAGACCTCGCCATCGACGGGGTGCCGTCGGCACCGCACCGGCGCCGCGGTGCCGTGCTCGAGGACGCAATCATGGACGCGGTATTCGCCGAACTGAGCGAGGTCGGGTACGCCGCGTTCACGATCGAATCGGTGGCGGCCCGAGCCCAGACGGGCAAGGCGAGCATCTATCGGCGGTGGCCCACCAAGCAGGAGCTGGTGCTGACCGCCTTCTGCCACCGGTTCGGCTCGCCGGAGACGTTCATCGACGAGACGCTCGTCGATGCGACGACGCGGGACATCTTCATCGCGATGGGTCGGCGGATCATCGAGATCTGCAGTTCCGCGGGCGAGGCGATCCGGGCCGTCGCCTGCGAGGTGACCCGCTCTCCGGAGCTGGCCACTGCTATCGACACACAGGTGCACTGTGAGAAGCGTCGGGCCGCAGTTCGGATTCTCGAGCGGGGCGTGGCGCGAGGCGAGGTCCGCCCGGATGCCGTCGACCCGATGTACGCCGAGATCCTTCCGGCCATGCTCATGCAGCAGATGATCTTGTTCAATCGGCCGGCTGACGACGAGATGGTGTTCGCCGTCGTCGATCGCGTACTCATGCCGTTGATTCGTGCCGACTGAGTAGTGCCCAGCATCTCGATCGTGTCACCGCCGTTCGTCGCGGCGTTGATCTTCCTGACGGTCGCCGCGTGGGCGATCGTGCGGCGGGTGCGTCGAGATCCTCGTCGGCGCTGGGCCACCGGAGCCGTCGTCGCGGCGTCGCTGGTCACAATCGCTGCGATCCTGACGGTCGTCAACGCGTACTTCGCCTACCTGCCGAAATTCGGCGACGTCACCAACGTCGTCGCAGCGGAACGCAACTGGCCGGACTACCAGCAGATAGCCAGCGTGCGCCCGGCCGACGCGGCCCGCAGGTGGCCGCACGGGGTGACTGTGCACCTCGACATCCCCGATCGGGGCAGCGGATTCGGCAGTACGACCGCTTTGGTCTATCTCCCGGTTCAGTACTTCGCGGATCCGGGCGAACGATTCCCGGTCGCGTACCTGTTCCACGGGTCGCCCGGCGTTCCCGGTGACTGGTTTCGGGGCGGTGAGGCGCCCGCCGAGGCTGAACGGCTCGCCAAGGCCGGGCACCCGCTCATCGTGGTGGCACCCCGCATGAGCCACCACTGGCTCGACGACCCCGAGTGCGTCGACGGTGTCACCGACAAGGTGGAGACCCACCTGCTCAGGGACGTCATCCCGACAGTCGACACGACCTTGCGCTCGATCGGGGACCGAGCGG
>CAVZYJ010000016.1:0-107957 GCA_963779485.1 uncultured Actinomycetota bacterium
TCATCGAGAAGGGCCTCTCCCCGACGTCGGTGCTGCGCGTACACCGCATCATCTCCCGCGCGCTGAAGGTCGCCATGCAGCGCCAGCGCATCCACCGCAACGTCGCCACGCTCGTCGACCCGCCCGCCCAGCGCCGCAGCGAGGTCGCGACCGCGCTCACCCTCGAGGAGGCCACCGCAGTTCTGCACGAGGCGCGCGGCCTGCGCGACGAAGCGCGGTGGACAGTCGCCCTTGCCCTCGGGCTACGGCAGTCGGAAGCGCTAGCACTGCAATGGAAAGACATCGACCTGCTCAACGGCACGCTCGCCGTGCGCCGCACACTGCACCGCGTCAAAGGCAAGGGCCTGGTGTACGAGCCGCCGAAAACCCCGCGCAGTCTCCGCACGCTTGCGCTGCCCATCCCGCCGGTCCGGGCGCTGCACGAGCACAAGGCGCGCCAGACCGGCGAGCGCATGATCGCCGCTGACGAGTGGCACGACGAGGATCTCGTCTTCGCCCAGCTCAATGGGCGGCCCATCGACAAGAAGGCCGACTACGACGCCTGGCGCAATCTGCTGAAGTCGGCCGGCGTTCGCCACGTGCGGCTGCACGACGGGCGGCACACCGCCGCCACCCTGCTGCTGTCCGAAGGCGTCCATCCCCGCGTGGTCATGGAACTGCTCGGCCATTCGCAGATGCGCACCACGATGGACATCTACAGCCACGTGATGCCGGCGCTGGCCCGCGAAGCGGCTGACCGGATGGGCGCCGTCTTACTCGGCGACGGACCGTCGCGGACGTCGGCGACGTATAACGGATTGCAACCAATTGCAACCAAAGCTGCAACCAGAGTGATCGAAGATGATCTTGCAAGTGGCTCCAGGCCAGCAAATCCGGGTGGAGCTGAGGGGACTCGAACCCCTGACCCCCACACTGCCAGCGATTATTGCCACTGGTTCAACCAGTGCTGGCTGACGGCGAATCAGCTCGGTCGATGCCGGATTATGACGTTCCGTTTCGTTGACATTTCGTTGACAAATGATCAAGGGCCCGAATGGATCCCCATCCGGGCCCTTGTATTCCGGGACCTGCGTTGTAGCGGGGGCAGGATTTGAACCTGCGACCTCTGGGTTATGAGCCCAGCGAGCTACCGAGCTGCTCCACCCCGCGTCGGTGCCATTAAGTCTAGCCAGGCCGGCCGATGCGCGCCACGTTGCCACCGTCGGCAACGGCGGCAACGTCCGCTGATCACCTCGTCGGGGCCGGCGTGGGCGCTGCGGTCGGGGAGGCTCGCAGGGCGAGGTACTCCTTCGTGAGGCGTTGCACATCGGCCTGGGCCTCACCGATCCGGGCCAGATCCCCGGTCTTGTAGGCGTTCTGTAGCTCCGTGAACGCAGCGTCCAGTTGTTTAAGCACGACGTCCACACCCCCCGACGCTGGCGGCGATGTCGACGGGGATGGCGTGGTGCTTGGTCTTGTCTGCGTTGGGGTCGGGGTCGGCGTGGGAGTGGGCAGCGCGCCACCGGTCGCTGCACTTCGCAGTGGCGGCACCTGACCGACCGGACTGAGGTGGGTCAAGGCGTCGGACACACTCGAGCCATACCCGAGTTGATCACCGTAGGCGACGAGAATCGCTTGCAGCAGCGGGAATCCGCCCCCCGCGCGGGCGACATACAACGGTTCCACGTAGAGGAACGTGTTGCCCACCGGCAAGGTCAGCAGGTTACCGTGCAGGATCTGCGAGCCACCCTGATTGAGCAGAGAGATATCCCGCGAGATCGCCGGCTCCGAACTGAACCGGTTGAAGACCTGGGTTGGGCCTTGGATCGCCGAGTCGGTGGGCAACCGGAACACCGTCATCTTGCCGTAGTCGGGGCCGGGATCACTGTCGACGGTGATGTAGGCCGCCAGGTTGTCACGGTTGTTGACCTTCATCGGCGAGGTGAGCTGGAACTCCGATGCCGTGCCGTTCCCTTGCGGCTTGTCGGCAACGAGGTAGTACGGCGGCTGGTCACCGCTCGCGGCGGTCGGGTCCGTCGGCACGGTCCACTGGTCACGCACGTTGTAGAACGTCACCGGGTCGTCGACGTGGTACTTGGCGAGCAGCGCGCGCTGGACCTCGAACAGATCCTCCGGGTACCGCACGTGATCAAGCACGTCCGTCGGCATAGCGGACTGGGGTTCGATCAGGTTGGGGAACGCCTTCTTCCACGCCTCCAACACGGGATCCTTCGGGCCCCACTGATAGAGATGAATCGTCCCGTCGTAGGCGTCTACCGTCGCCTTCACCGAGTTGCGAATGTAGTTGATATCGCTGTCCGGCTGGGTGGCCGTTCGGTTCGTCGTCGTCAGCGAGTCGGTCGTCAGGCTGGATAGCGACTGGCGCTCCGAATACGGGTAATTCGCCATCGTCGTATAGCCGTCGATCATCCACACGATTCGACCGTTGACGACGATGGGGTACGGGTCGCCGTCGACCTTGAGGAAAGGCGCAACCTTGAGAACTCGTTCCCTCGGATCTTTGTTGAAGATGATCTTCGCACCCTTCGCACTGACGGCGTCATTCAGCAGGAAGTTCGTCTGCTTGTAATCGACGGCGAGCGCGAGGCGGGTGAAGAAGTTTCCGAGCGGCACGCCACCCTTGCCTTCGTAGTGACTCGTGGAGTCACTGCCGTCGTATTCACGGCTTCCGGAGGCGCCCACAATTGAGTAATCGGTGCTCAACTCGCCGAAGTACACCTGGGGCGTAGTGATCTGGAGAAAACCCGTGTCGGGGATCCCGCCCTCGGCGAAGTCGTCCTTGGTGTTGACACTCTTGTTCGCCTGAGCAGCGACGATGCCGTACCCGTGGGTATACACAGTGTGCTGATTGATCCAGTTCGTCTGGTCGCCCCGTAGGTTGTCAGCTTTGAGCTCGCGGACCGCGACGACGTAGTCCCGGGTCACCCCGTCGACGGTGTACCGGTCGATATCGAGCTTGTCGGGAAAGCCGTACTGGTTCTTGATCTGCTGCTGTTGGGTAAAGGTCGGCTCGACGATGTTGGGATCGAGGATCCGGATGTTGGAGATGGTCGTGTTGGCCTCGTTGAGCGCATTCTTCTCGGCGGGCGTGGCGGATTTCGAGTAGTTGTTGATGTAGGTGACGGTTCCGGCGCCGCCGGCCGCCGCCGTCTGGATCCCGTAGGCGTCTCGCGTCGCCTGAATATTTCGGGCGATATAGACCTTTTCCTTGTCGCTGGCGTTCGGCTTTACGCTGAACTGCTGCACCGCCGCTGGATAAATACCGCTGATCAGGATGCTCAATACGAGGAGCACGCCAAAACCGATCGCCGGCAGCCGCGCACTCTTCAGCCACATGCTGGCGAGCACGGCGACGGCGATGATGACTGCGATCCAGAACAGAATCGTCTTGGCTGGCAGCGAGGCATTGACGTCGGTATAGGACGCCCCGGTAACCCGGCCCCGATCCGAGTACACCAGGCCATACCGGTCCAGCCAGTAGGCCAGCGCCTTGAACACGATGAAGAGGAAGATCAAGATTGTGATGTGCCGGCGGGCGGACAGCGTGATCTTCGGCCCCGGGGTCTGGAGCCGGATCGCTCCGTACAGGTAGTGCACAGCGATCGCAAACACGAGAGAGAAGAACACTGCGCTGAAACCGAACCCGAGCATCAGCCGATAGACCGGGTAGTCCCAGGCGAAGAACGAGAGATCACGCCCGAACTGGGGATCCTTGACGCCGAAGCTGCCGCCGAACCGCCACAGCATCCAGGTACGCCAGTTGCCTTGGGCAGCCAGTCCGGCCCCCAGGAACGCGATGACCATGATCAGAATCAGCACGAGCCGCTTGCGGGGCTCGAGGGCGACGCGGTAGCGCTCGAGGTTCTGCTGCTCGGCCGAGAGCGGTCGGAACGGCGGTCGCAGCAGGTAGGCCACGACCATGTTGCCGCCGATCATCAAGGCCATGAGCAGCCCGAAGACGGCGAACAGCACGGCGCGAGTGCCGATGATGGCCGAGAAGACGCCCCGGAAGCCAACCTCGCCGAACCATAGCCAGTCGACATAGATGCCTACGAGCGAGTTGCTGATGATCAGCACCACGATCACGATGGCGAGGACCGACAGGATGATCTTGGCTCGCCGCGACAGCGAAAACGCCGGGATACTGGGCGGCCGCATGGCCACTGGGCGACTCCTCGGATCGTGATCCCGGTTGCCCAGCGGATGGACGAGCGGGACGTGCTTGACCGCTGGTGTCCGACGGTGGCCGCGGCTCCGCCGATTCACCCGCACCCTCAACGTACCGAGCACGGAGGGGGTTCCGCCGAAATGGGCTCCGGAGTTCGTCGATCATCTTGGACTTGCTGCCATGGAGCGACGATAAGTCCAAGATCACGACGGCCCTAGCCGTGGCTATGCACGACGACGGCCGGGGTCCGCCACGAATCGCACAGCGATTTCGTGGGGTGGCCACAGCGCAGCCGACCGGGGGCCTGGCCACCGCGCGGCAGAGCGTGGCATGCGGACGACTAGCAGTGCGCGACGGTTTGACCCTTCTCCAGGGCGCTCAAATCCTGCACAGCTTGGTGCAGGTTGCTGACCTTCACCACCGAGAGACCCTTCGGGATCGCACCGGCGACGTCCTTACAGTTGTCCGCGGGGGCCAGGAAGATCGTTGCGCCGGCCCGACGCGCGGCGATCATCTTCAGCTGGATACCGCCGATCGGCTCCACGGCGCCGTCCGCGCTTATCTCGCCCGTACCGGCAATGAATCGGCCGTTGGTGAGGTTCGTCGGACCGACCTTGTCGATGATCCCCAGCGCGAACATCAGTCCAGCCGACGGCCCGCCGATCTGGTCGGCCAGGCCCAGGTCGACCTCGAACGGCGCGAAGCACCCGGGAGACACCGTGATGCCGATCCGGGCTCCGGTGCCGTTGTCCTGGGGCTTGCTCAGCGGAATGCGGACCGTCTTCCGGACGCCGGCGCGCGAGACCACGATCGTCGCCGTCTGCCCTGGCTGCTTCGTCGCGAGCACCTTGGCCAACGCGTCCTGGTCGGCGATCGCCTGGCCGTCGAAGGAGATGATCTCGTCGAACGGCTTGAGGACGCCCTGCGCGCCGGATTTATCAAGAATGCCAACTACGCCCAGTCCTCGCGGATACCCCAACTCGCAGAACGCCGCAGCGGTGGCGGAGCTTTGAGAGTCGACGAACTGTTGGGTGTCGAGCTGGTTAACCTGCTCCTCGGTCTGACCAGGCGGGTAGTACGCCGCCCGCGGGACGACCACCCGGTCGCTCTGTAGCCAGCCCACCAACGCTTGCACTGCGGTCACCCGATCCGGCGTGATCCCGACGGTCGTCAGGTTCAGGTTCCCCGTGGTCGGATTCGTGTCACGCCCTCTGATCACGATGATCTGCCGACCCTGGTTGTCCTTGCCGAGCGTGTTCAAGGTAGGCCCGGGGCCGAGGATGACGTAGGGCACCGGCATGAACAGGGCGACGAAGAAGAGCACGAGAAACAACACGCCGGCAACGAGCAGTGCCCGGACGCGTCGAGTCATCGGAGCACCTTATATCGACGATTTCGGCGCCTCCTGAGCGTCGACGAGGTCCTTCGATGTTCGCCCTGGGCGCAACCGGCGAGCTCAGCCGTTTCGGCACGATGGTCGGTGCCCGTTCGTCATCACTACCGTGACTGGTATGGGTGGCGGCAACCTTCCGTTCGGCTACAGCCCGCACGATCGCGAGCCGGAGCGCTCGGAGGACGTGACAGGCAAGATCCCCCTGTTCGCCGAATTGCAAAAGCTCCTGTCCTGGTCCGGCGGACCCGTCAACTGGGACCTGGCCCGGCAGATGGCGATCTCCGCTGTCGCCGGCGACCACCGTGCCGTCACCGCGGAGGAGACGGCCGCCGTACGCGACGCAATGCGACTCGCTGACCTGTGGCTGAACGCGGTGACCGACCTACCGAGCGGCGTGCAGTCGATCGAGGCCTGGAGCCGGGTCGACTGGATCGAGAAGACGCTGCCGGTCTGGTCAGCGCTGTGCGATCCGGTCGCGGCCCGCGTGGTGAGCGCCATGACGTCGGCGCTTCCGCAGGAGGCAGTGGCCCAGGCCGGTCCGCTCGGAAACGTGATGCAGCAATTCGGCGGCCTCATGTTCGGCGCGCAAGTCGGCCAAGGCATCGCAGGCATGTCCCGCGAAGTGGTCGGTGCAAGCGACATCGGGCTGCCGCTAGGCCCGCAAGGCACCGCGGCGCTGCTGCCCGAGAACGTCGCCGCCTTCGGTGACGGACTGGCCCAACCAGCCGAGGAAGTGCGCCTCTACCTCGCCCTCCGGGAGGCGGCGTACCAGCGCCTGTTCGGCCACGTCCCCTGGTTGCGGCAGCGACTACTCGACGCGGTGGACACCTACGCCCGGGGCATCAAGGTCGACCCGTCCGCGATCGAGCGAGCGGTTGGCGAGATCGACCCGACGAATCCGGAGGGCCTGCAGAACCTGCTCTCCGGCGGGCTGTTCCAGCCCGAGGAGACGCCCGAGCAACAGGCGGCGCTGCGCCGCTTGGAGACGCTCCTCGCGCTGGTCGAAGGCTGGGTGGACACGGTGGTCGGAGCGGCGGCCAGCGATCGGATGCCCGGCGCGGCCGCGCTGCGGGAAACGATCCGTCGGCGGCGCGCTGCCGGCGGTCCGGCTGAGCAGACATTCTCGACGTTGGTCGGCTTGGAGCTACGTCCGCGGCGCCTCCGCGAGGCGGCGGCACTGTGGTGGGCCGTCACCGAGAAGCACGGCGCGAGCGCCCGGGATGGCATCTGGGCCCACCCCGACCTGCTCCCCAGCGCAGACGAACTCGATGACCCGCTCGGCTTCGCCGACACGGTGGGCGCCGACCCACTGGCCGAGCTCGACGCCGGGCCCACGGATCCGCGGACCGCGGCCGAAGCGCCACCGGATTCGGCCGGGGACGAGCCGGACCCGGGCAGCCCGGCGCCCGCGTAGCGCCGTCAAAGGCCACCGGACCGATCAGCACCGAGGGACTCGACGTCGTCCTCCTGGATCGGCAGCGCTGCGCCGGCGCACATCCCGTCGAGGTAACCGCGGGCGCGTTCGGACCTCGGATAGCGCGCGACGAGAGACCAGAACGCGGCATCGTGACCTGGTATGAGCAGGTGCGCCAGCTCGTGCACGAGGACATAGTCGAGCACCCAGGTCGGGACCGTGCGCAGCCGGTCGGACACGCGGATCGTGCCGTTCTCCGGCGTGCATGAGGCCCATTGGGTTCGCATACTGGCCACCCAGCGGACACTGATCGCAACCGGCCGACGGTCCAGGTAGCGGGCCGAGAGCTCGCGACACCGCGCCTCGAGCGCTGAGTCGCTCTGCCGGGCACCTCGGGTTCCGGACGCCTCCCGGGTAGTGAGCCGCTCGACCATCTCCGTCACCCAGCGCGCCTCCTGCGCCCGGCTGAACCGCGCGGGAATGAGAACGACGATGCGATCGCCCTCGCGGTACGCCGAGACGGTTCGTCGCCGGCGGCTGCTCCGCCGGACATCGACCGCCGGGTTGGTCAGCGGAATGGGCTTGGCCTTCGGGCTGGGCACTCGCTCACGCTAACGGTCTGCGCCGACACCGCCAGCCCCGACGAGCCGGGCTGGGAACGACCGTCTCCACAACGCCGAGCCCGGTTATACGCATCCTGTCCACAATCCGGTCCACAGATGTGGACATTGACTTGAGGGTAACGCTCTGCGAGATCGTGCTCACGTTATGCAAACAACGGCCTGGCCTGTGGACAACCACATCGATTCGTTGCGGAATCTGCCACGGTGTCGGCGTGAGGTCGGACGGCGCGCCATTAGCCGGATACGTGCTCAATCCGGCCGCCCGTGTGTTGTGGCGCGCGCCATCGTGTATCCAGCTGGAACTCGGCCGGAGTGCAGTCGTGCTCGAGGGCGTCAACCCGGCCGCGATCTGCGCGCTGACCGGCCAGGCATCGGGCGACGAGTCGGGTCCGAGCACGATCCGGAGGCTCTTGGCGTCAGCCGTCGGCCCGCTGGCGGCGGCCGGCTTCCTGATCCGCCCGAGTCGCGACGCACCGGCTCTCGCTGTGCCGCGCCTGGCCGCTGACCTGGCCGCATTGCGGGTACGGCATGGCCGACACGCCGAGCAGGTCATGACCGCTCGCCGGGCGTCGGTCGTCACGCTGCGCGGCACCGGCCGGACGCTGCCGGTGGTCGGCGCGCTCCTCGCGGCTGCTGGCGTGGGCCAGGTCACGGTCCAGGCCGAGGGCGACGCGGCGCTGGAGCACGCCGCGCCAGGCGGCCTGCTGCCCGATGACGAGGGATTTCGGTATGCCGCGGCTGCGGCGGCCGCGGTCCGCCGCGCCGCCCCGGAATGCGACACCGCCTCCGGCCGGGAGGGTCGCGCGCCGAACCTCGTCGTGCTGTCGGGCGACCAGCCGCTCGACGGCGACCTGCGGGACAGCTTGCACGCGCAGGGCGTGCCGCACCTCGTCGTTGCCGGGGGCGCCGACAGCGGCATCGTCGGTCCGCTCGTCCGCCCCGGTCGGACCAGCTGCCTGCGATGCGCGGACCTGCACCGCAGCGACCGGGACCGAGCGTGGCCGGCGTTCGCGGTCCAGCTGGCCCAGCGTCGGCGGCATCCCGCGCCCGACGACGTCGTACTCGCGACCATCCTGGGCGGGCTTGCAGCGGCCCAGGCCCTGGCCCAGCTCGATGGCGAGCATCCGGCCACTCTGGACGGCACGTTGGAGGTACATCCGCCGCACTGGGTGGTGCGTCGACGCGGTTGGGCGCCCCATCCAGCCTGTCGGTGTGGCAGCCGAGTGGCTTCGTCGGAACCGCTCGGCACAATGAGTGAGTAAATGAGCATGGCAAGCCCGTGGGCGCCCGATGCGGCCGGGGTCCCCGCGAAAAACGCGGCCCGTCCCCGCGGGCTGTGCGTGCGCTCGCGCGAGGAGGTTGTGTAATTGATCGAGGCGCACCGCTAAGGTGCCACGCGATGGGGCGAGGTCGCGGCGACGACGCGAAGCGGTCTTGTGGGGTGACAAATGCACGGCGAATCACGTTGTAGAGGCGTGTTGCGCGCGTGCACCCGTGGGCGGGTATTCCGTAAACCGTCCGGAAGCGCAGGCTGACCGCGTGACCGACATTCCGCAACGACGCGTGGCCCGGACCGCGAGACTGGCCTCGTTACCGCTAGGCGTCGCCGGCCGGGCCACGATGGGGCTGGGGAAGCGACTGGTCGGTCATTCGGCCGAGGCCGTCGCGGCCGAGCTGCAACAGAAGACCGCCGAGCAGCTGTTCGCCGTGCTCGGCGAGCTCAAAGGCGGCGCGATGAAGTTCGGTCAGGCCCTGTCGATCTTCGAAGCCGCAGTACCCGAAGACCAGGCCGCGCCCTACCGGGAGGCGTTGACTCGGCTGCAGGAGGCCGCACCGCCCATGGAGGCGGACGTCATGCATCGGGTGCTAGCCGAACAGTTCGGTCGCAACTGGCCGACCCGCTTCCGCGAGTTCGACGACGTGCCGGCCGCGGCGGCCAGCATCGGCCAGGTCCATCGCGCGGTGTGGGCGGACGGCCGCCCGGTAGCGGTAAAGATTCAGTATCCGGGGGCCGGACCAGCAGTGATCGCCGACTTCACCCAGTTGGCTCGGTTCGGCCGGCTGTTCGGGCGATTGTCTCCCGGGATGGACATCAAGCCGCTCCTCACCGAGCTGCGCGAACGGATCATGGAGGAACTGGACTACACGCTCGAGGCCGACGCGCAGCGAGCATTCGCCGCCGCCTACGCCGACGACGAGGAGATCGCCATCCCGCGCGTCGTCGCCAGCGCGCCGAAAGTGATTGTCAGCGAATGGATCGACGGGACCCCGCTATCGCAGATCATCGCCCACGGACGCTCCGCCACGCGGAACCGAGCCGGCTATCTGCTGGCGTTGCTGCACTATTCCGCCCCGGAGCGGGCCAGAATGCTGCACGCCGATCCGCACCCGGGCAATTTCCGCATCCTGTCGGACGGCCGTCTCGGTGTCGTCGACTTCGGCGCCGTCGCTCGACTACCGGACGGGCCGCCGGAGCCGCTCGGGCTGATGACGCGGCTGGCCCTGCAGGGCCGTACCGGCGAGCTGATATCGGCGATGCGCAGTTACGGGTTCATCCGTCCGGGCATCGAGATCGACCCGCAACGGGTACTGGACTACCTGCGACCCATCCTGGATCCGCTCGCTGTCGAGGAGTTCACGTTCACCCGCGAGTGGATGCGCGCCCAGGCCGCCCGGATGGGCGATCCGCGCAGCGAGGAGGCGCGGGTTGGCCGAATGTTCAACCTGCCTCCGTCCTACTTGCTCATACACCGAGTGACGCTCGGCTCACTCGCCGTGTTGTGCCAGCTCGGGGCGACGGCTCCGTTCCGGGCGCTGGCCGAACGGTGGCAGCCCGGCTTCGCCGAACCGGTCGGCTAGCCCTCCGCCAGCCGCGGTCGCGCGCACACCGGTTCGCCCCACCAGAGCGTGATCTTGGAGTTAATGCCGAATAGCGACCCTAAGTCGAAGCGTCACGACCGAAATTGGACGGCAGGTGCGACGAGCCAGGGCGGAAATGTGTGCGGGCGGCGGCGGCAATTACTCCCACCATTCGGCGTCGAGCTTGGCCTCGATGGACCGGACGTACCGGCGGGTGCACACGTCACAGATCCACTTCGTGTACTGGCCGTCCGCGCCGTCGACGACATCGGCACACCAGCCGAGCGGTGGATCACCGTCCACCTTCACGTCGGCGACGCGCCCGCACATGGCGCAAACCGCAGCCATGGTTCATGCGTAGCGCGACCACCGGACGAAGTCCAGCGTCGCGCACGGTCCGGCGCCGGACGTAACGAGACGTCCGGCGCAGGACCGGTCGATCAGTGCGCGATCTCGCTCGTCACCGAGCCGGCCGCCTCGACGGCCCGCTGGTAGCTAGCGTGCGCCATGCGGGCCACCCGCTCCCGGCGGCGCCAGCGGCGAGCCGAGGAAGCCTGGCGGACGATGCGCGAGTGTTCGGCGCTCCGTTGCGCCTCCTGCATTCGCTCGCGCGCGAATGCTTCGTTCATGCTGATCATCTCGATGCTCCTGAAGTCGTTGTGTGTGGTGCCCGGTGCGGCGGTCATCCCGACACCTGGCCGAGGTCCGTGCGGTCTAGGTTCATGCGGCAACCTCCCGATCGGTCTTGCGCGGACGCCCGCGCGGACGCTTGCGGGCGATGATCTCGCCCCGCTCGAAGATCTGACCTCCCCAGACGCCCCACGGTTCGCGCCGCTCGATAGCGCCGCGGAGGCAGGCGACCCGGACCGGGCAGTCTGCGCAATACCGCTTGGCTTGCTCGAGCTCGACGGGCGTCTCGGCGAACCACAGATCCGGATCCTGCACCCGGCAGGGCAGATCGTCGGGACACAGGCGGGAGATCGGGTCGAGCGTCCCGAGCGCAATGCTCTGCTCGCCCGGATCACTCCGTTCGTCGGTGCAGCACGTCAACACGTCGGGTCACCTCCTTCGACTGGTCGGGGTATCGGGTCGAGAGCTGGACGGTGGAAAACACTGAGGCCGCGGATCCCTTGTGGGGAGCCGCGGCCTCGAGAAGAGCCGGGTGCTGATCGGGTGATCAGCGGAGTATCACTTCTCGAGGCGGACTTGTCTGGTTGACGGCGAACCGGACCGCGCGGCCCTGGGTGGGCATCGGGCCAACGCGCCCAGCGAGGGGCCACACGTGCGGCGTCACCCGGCCACTAGGGACGACGGACGGCACAGTGCGACCAAATCCCGCGTACTTGGGGCGCGCGGAGGCCGCCGTCATGATGCTGGCGATCACCATCTGCGGCCACCTCCTTCTGCGTCCACGCGTGCGCGACACGCGCACCGTTCTCCGTCCTTCGCCAAGCTAATCGCCAACCCGGCGCGATGCAATCAGATTAATTCCCTACTTCAGGGGTTCGCTATTGGCAGATTCAGCCGGTATCAACAACTAGGGTGACCGCGTCGGGATCCGCTCCAGCCAGCACCGCGAGCAATGGTTCACCGTACCGGTCCAATTTGGCCGGCCCGACGCCGGATACGCGCGCCAATGCCGAGCGATCAGCCGGCCGGGTATCGGAAATGGCCACCAGTGTGGCGTCCGAGAAGACCACGTAGGCGGGCACCCGCAACGCCTCGGCCTGCCGTTTGCGCCAGCTGCGCAGGCGTCCGAACAGCTCGGCGTCGTCCGCCTGCGGGGCAGATTTCCGTTTCGGTGATGGGGTGTTTGCGAATGCAACCGGGCGCAGGCCGTCGAGGAACCGGCTCGGCCGCCGACTGCGGCGCTGTCCCGGGCTGCGGGCCAAGGCCCACGACAACCCCAACCGCTCACGGGCCCGGGTCATACCGACATAGAGCAACCGGCGTTCCTCAGCGAGCTGATCCGCGGTATTCGCGCGCTGAATCGGAACTGTGCTGTCGGTAAGTCCGACGAGGAACACTGCGTCCCATTCCAGGCCTTTCGCGGCGTGCAGCGAGGCAAGTGTGACGCCCTGCACGGTCGGCGCATGTTGCGCCGTCGCCCGCTGATCGAGTTCGGTGACCAATTCCGGAAGGTGCGCCGCGCGATCAAGTGCGAGCACGTCGTCGGCCAGAGTCACCAGGGCGGCCAGCGACTCCCACCGTTCCCGAGCCGCGCCGCCGGCCGGTGGATCGTCTGAATGCCAGCCCAGGCTGGCGAGCACGCCGCGCACAGCGTCGGGCAGCGTCGTCCCGTCGGTGTCCGCTCGCGCGGCTCCGCGCAGCAGCAGCCGGGCCTCGCGGACCTCCGGTCGGTCGAAGAACCGCTCACCACCGCGCAGGACGTAGGGGACCCGGCGCTCGGCCAACGCTTGTTCGTAGACCTCGGACTGGGCATTGACTCGGAACAGCACCGCGACCTCGGACGCCGGGGTCCCGGCGTCCAGCAGCGCGCGACAGCGCGCCGCGACGTCCGCGGCCTCGGCCGGCTCGTCGTCGTACTCGGCAAACGTCGGCGCCGGCCCATCCGGCCGCTGGCCCACGAGCCGGAGTCGAGGACGATCACCACTTCGTCCGCCGGCGACGAGCCGGTTCGCCAGCTCGACCACCTGAGGAGTGGAGCGGTAATCGCGGTGTAACCGCACGACCACCGCCCTCGGGAAGCGACGGGTGAAGCTCAGCAGGTGCTCGGGCGTCGCCCCGGCGAATGAGTAGATCGTCTGATTGGCGTCTCCGACCACACATATGTCATCGCGGCCCCCCAACCAGGCCTCGAGCAGCCGCTGTTGGACCGGCGAGACGTCCTGGTACTCGTCGACGACGAAATGCCGGTAGCGGGATCGGATCTCCTCGGCAACGTCGGCATACTCCTCGATCGCCCCGGCCATGACGAGTAGGAGGTCAGCGAAGTCGAGCTGGCCGACCCGGCGCTTGGCCGCCTCGTATTCGGCGTAAACGGCCGCGACGGTCGCCGCGCTGGTCGGCGGCTCGCGACCGGCTGCCGTCGCCCCGGCCGGATAGTCCTCAGGAGCGACGAGAACCGCCTTGGCCCACTCGATCTCCGCGGCGAGGTCCCGCAGTTCGGTGCGATCGGCCCGGAGGCGCACGCGGGACGCCGCGGCGCCGACCAACCGCAGTGGGTTGTCGACGACCTCGGGCATCGCACCGCCGAGCAGGCGGGGCGCGAAGTACGTCAGTTGCCGCAAAGCCGCCGCGTGGAACGTGCGCGCCTGCACACCATCAGCCCCGAGACGGCGCAACCGGTTGCGCAGTTCGCCCGCGGCCCGGGCCGTGAAAGTGACGGCGAGCAGCTGCCCGGCCGGGACGGCGCCGGAGCGCACGGCGTAGGCGATGCGGTGCGTGATGGCCCGTGTCTTACCCGTCCCAGCACCGGCCAGGATGCACACCGGGCCCCGCACAGCCTGCGCGGCCTCCCGCTGCTCGGGGTCCAAGCCCTCGAGCACGGAAGCAGCGGCGGTCACCGCTCGATCTTCGCAAGACCCTCCGACGGAGCCGCCACCCCCTCGGCACTCGCGACGCCAGCCGGTCAGCCGCGGGAATGTGCCGCCTCGCGGATCACTTCCACCCGGGTGAGCACGCCGACGTATCAGCCCGTCGACCCGGCGCACCTGGCCGAAGCCGTCGCCGAACTGCTCGCCGCCGCGTCGGTGTCCCATCCGCTGCGGGTCGCGATAGACGGCGCGCGCTGTGCCGCGCCGGTCGCATTTGCCCAGAGTGTGATCGTGCCGCTACAGACGCGGGCGCGAGCGGCGCGCGTCGTCGACGCGGAGACGTTCTGGCGCGATGCCTCGCTGCGCTTCGAATACGGACACACCGACCTGGCGTCGTACGCGCAACGCTGGCTCGACGTTGATGCTCTGCGCCGGGAGGTGCTCTACCCACTCGGCCGACGCCGCTCGGGGCGCTACTTGCCGGCGCTGCGCGATCCCGACTCGAATCGCTCGCTTCGCGTCCCGTCGCAGCATGCGGACGAGCGCGCGGTGATCATGGTCGCCGGCGAGTTGCTCCTGGGTCGCCAGCTACCTTTCGACCGGACGATCCACCTAGCCGTTGATTCGGCCGCACGGAAGCGGCGCACGCCGCCGGACTGGCAATGGACGCTTCCGGCGCACGACGCCTATGAGCGGGACGTGCAGCCCACGCGGGTCGCAGACATCGTCGTGCGCTGGAACGACCCGCGGCATCCAGCCCTCCGGATCGGCGGTAGCGCTCAAATCTCGCCGGACAGCCAGCAGTCGATGAGATAGCGCGAGATCGACAGCTTCGGCGAGATGCTCTGCAAGATCGCACCGGGCTCCTCCTCGCCGACGCCGTCGGTGCGAGCCGCCGCGCGAGCGACCTCGTCGCGGGTGAACCAGCCGGCCTCGGCCACCTCCACCGAGTCGACCTGCAACGTCTGGTCCCCATCCACCCGAGCGACGAAGCCCACCATCAGTGACGACGGGAACGGCCAGGGCTGGCTCGCCACGTAGCGCACATCGGTCACTTCGACCCGGACCTCTTCCCAGACCTCACGTGCGACCGCGCCCTCCAGGGACTCCCCCGGCTCCACGAAGCCCGCGAGCGTGGAGAACCGGCCTTCGCCCCAGGCCTGGCCTCGACCCAACAGGCACCGGTCTCCGCCATCGTGCACGACCATGATCACGGCCGGATCGGTACGCGGGAAGTGCTCGCTGGCATCGTTGGGGCAGACCCGGATCCACCCGGCCTGGGCCTCGACGGTGGGTGTGCCGCAGATCGGGCAATGCGTGTGCCGCCGGTGCCACAGTTGCAAGGCGACGGCCGAGGTCAGCAGCGCAGCGTCGAGATCGACTGCCGCTGCTGCGACCTCCCGGAGTGTCCCCCACTCGGCCGACCCATCCGGAGCCGGCAAGGTGATCGAGAAGTACGGCACCTTGTCGACGACGCCGAGCAGCCGGCGAGGCGCGTCGACGTCGCTGGTGGCCGGATCCGTGATGCGCAGCTCGAGGTGACCGGCGGCGTCGCGCCGCACGGGCGATCGCCCGTCCGGCGAGACCACGATCACCCGAGCTCGCGACCAGGCGTCGGCCAGCCACTGCGGGTCGCCGCGACGATCGGCGGCCCGGTCGTAGGCGACGCGGGCCAGAGCTGGGCGGTCGCGCATCAGGACGGCAGCCCGTCCGGCACCACCCTCGTCAGCGCTTGCAAGGGCGCCGCGACGCTGGCCGCATCGCCGACGATGACCGTCACGAGCCGCGACGGCGCAAAGAATTCGGCGGCCGCCGCGCTGACATCCTCCGTCGTGACCTTGGCCAGTCGCCGCGGATGCTCGATCATCCAGTCCAGGTCCAGGCCGGTGCCGAGCAAACTGGTCAGCGTCGTGGCGAGGCCGGCCTGGGTGGCGGTCGAGAGCGCGAGCGTGCCGATCGCGTACTGCCGGACCGAGCCCACCTCGTGGTCGCTCACTGGCAACGCCGAGATCTTGCCGAGTTCATAAGCGGTTTCCAGTAATGCCGGAGCAGTGACCTCGGTCGCAACATCAGCGTCGAGGACCAACGACGAGCCGAGGACGTTGTGTTCGATCCGGCTGTGCGGGCCGTAGGTGTATCCCTTGTCCTCGCGGATGTTCTCGTTCCAGCGTGACGAGAAGTAGCCCCCGAAGATGAGATTCGCCAGCTGCAGAGCCGGATACGCGTCCGCGTCACGGCGCAGCGCGACTCCGCCCAAGCGCAGTGAGGACTGCACCGAGCCGGGTCGATCGACCAGCACGACCGGCCCGTTCTCGAAGGACGGCAGAGCCGGCACTCGCTCGGCCTTTCGAGATCCGTCCCAGCTGCTCAGGGAACGCGCCACGAAATCCAACGTCCGAGCCGGCGAGACATCGCCCACGATCACGAGCACGGCTCCGGCCGGCCGCACCAGCTCGGCGTGCAGCCGCGCCACCTGAGTGCGGGTCACCGTCGACACATCCGTGACCTGCGGCAGCTCGCGCGCGTAGGGATGCTCGCCGTACATTCGGTGGGCGAGGGCCTCGGCGGCGACCACGCCGGCCCGCGACCGGGCAATGGTCAGCCGCTCGACCAGGCGCGCCCGCTCGCGCTGCACCTCGTCGGACGGGTATCGAGCGGTCGTGAGCACATCGGCAAGAATCGCCAGTAATGGTGCGAGATTCGTCGCAATGGCGTTGGCCGAAAGGAGCAGCCGGTCAGCGTCCACGCTTGCGGCCAGGTCGCCGCCCAGCGCCTGCACTGCGGCCGCGAGACCGGCGCGGTCGTAACGATCCGTGCCGGACAGGACAGTGTCGGACAGCAGGGTGGCGCGAGCCGCGTGCGTGGCCTTGGCCGACAGGAACGGCACTCGGAGCCGTACCTCGACGAGGGGAACGCCGCGCTTGCGCACGACGACCACTCGCACTCCGTTGGCGAGGGTGCGCTCGGCGCTGCTCGGCTTGCGCGGCCGGCTCGGGCTCGTCAGCGGCGGAACGGCCGTGGCGATGGCGACTGGGCTCTGGGCGCGGCTCATCGGGCTCCCCCAGCGATCAGTTCGACGACGGCTCGCCGTTCCGGGCGTAGCGCGGCGGCAGCCGCCTGCACGTCCGCGCCAGTCACTGCGGCCAGCCGGGTCGGCAGTTCGGAGATCAGCTCGGCCCGACCGAAGATCAACTCGAACTTGGCGAACTCGAGAGCGCGCGACAGCACCGCGTCCATGTCCCGGAACAGCACGCTGACCGCCCGGGTGCGCACCCGGTCGAGTTCTCCCGCCTCCAAGCCGTCGGTGGCGACGCGGGACAGCTCCTCGTCGACCGCAGCGAGAATCCGTTCCAGCGATGCGGGATCGGGGTAGTGCGCGGTGATGGTGAACGCCGTCGGGTCTCGCTCGTCGAATGGGTCGCCAAACTCGCCGAGGTACGCCGACACGTCGGTGACCAGGCGATCGTGCTGTACCAACCGACGCTGCAGCCGGGCCGCGTCGCCTTCGCTCAGCACTTCGGAGAGCAGCACACCGGCGAGGTGGTCGTCCAGCCGAGCCACCGGATCGGGCACGCGATAGCCGACCGCCACCGCCGGGATCGGTGCGTGCGCATCCGTGGTCACGGCTCGACGCTCGGCCGCGAGCGGCGGCTCACCGAAATCGGGCCGCACCGGCTTACGGCGCTTGGGAATCGACCCGAAGTGCTTGTTTATGAGGGCCAGCGTCTCGTCGACATCCAGGTCACCGGCGACGGCGAGCACGGCATTGGCCGGCGCGTAGTAACGGTGAAAGAAATCCGCCGCGTCGTCGACCGTGGCGCTTTCCAGATCGACGAAGCCGCCGTAACCGTTGTGGGCGTTGGGGAACGTGTCGAACAGCACCGGCGGGAGCTCCAGCCACGGGAACCCGCCGTACGGACGGTTCAGCACGTTGACCCGGATTTCCTCCTTCACGACGGCGATCTGGTTGGCCAGATTCTCCTCGGTGATCCGCGGGGACAGCATGCGATCCGCCTCGAGAAACAGTCCCCGTTCGAGTGCGTTTGACGGCAGCGCCTCGAAGTAGTTGGTGTAGTCGAAGTGCGTGCTGCCGTTGAACATTCCGCCGGAGGATTGGACGTAGCGGAAATGGGCAAGCTTCTCCAGATTGGCCGAGCCCTGGAACATCAGGTGTTCGAACAGATGGGCAAAGCCGGTGCGGCCCTCCGGTTCGGAGCGGATGCCTACGTCGTACAGCACGGCGATGCCGATGACCGGAGCGGACCGGTCGGACGCGAGGACGACCCGCAAGCCGTTGGCCAACGTGGCGTGCTGCAGGTCGAATGACGGGCTGGGTAGCGGGGCACCGCCGGGGCGGCGGCGCGGGACGGGGGCGGGCACCGATCCACCTTACGGGTGCCGGCCGCGACCGCGTGTCAGTTGACAGTGATGCTCTTGATGACCGCCGGCACGTTGGCCCACAGGTTCGACACCACGTCCGGGATCGTGACGTACCAGACCGCATCGAGACCGGCGCCGTCGTCGATCACCGCGATCCAGAGCCGCTCCTTGGTGACCTTCAGCTTGCTGGCCTTCACGTAGGTCGGGTTGAGCGTGATCGTCGTCTGCACCAGGTGGGCCGGCTTGCCGTCGATCGTGGTATCCACGCTCGAGTCCTGGGTGGACGTCGGATTGCTGCCGTAGTCCGTCCGGGCCAGGCTGGCCGAGATGGCCTCCGCGAGCGCGCGGAGCGTTCCATTCTGGCCGGGTGGCAGCACCCCGGAACCCTCGCCGAGAAACCAGTTGACGTCGACCTCCTTGGACAGTTGGAGCGTCCAGGTCTCGGAGCTCTGCGGCTGGAGGTCGGCCGAGATGCAGGCGTAGCTCAGGCCCGCCTTCGGGTCGATGGCCTGCGGGCAACCGCGGGCAGTGGCGCCGCTACTCGGTCCGGCCGAGTTCGACGCCGACGAACCGGACGATGGCGACGCCGACGGAAAGTCAGGCTGTCTCGACGGTCCTGCGGCGTTCGGGCCGCCGACCCGTACGCCCCGACCGTCGACCTGCGTCGAGCAGGCGGCCACCAGCAAGGCAGCCAGGCCGCCCGCGGCAACCACCATCCAGTGACGCGTCACCGCGTTGCCCGCAATCCGGCGCGGCCGAGACGGGCCAGGCCAGCCCAGAGCAGCGCGGCCGCCTCAGCGCCGCGATACAGCATCGACAGGTTGACCTTCTCGTTGGGCGCGTGGATCTGGTCGTCGGGAAGGCCGACCCCGAGGAACACCAGCGGCGCCCCGAGACTCTGCGCGATCGCTGCTTCCGGCCCACTGCCACCTTCCCGGGTTGGCAGGACCGGGCGGCCGTCGAATGCCGCGCTGATGGCGTCGGTGAGCGCGCGGTAGGCCGGGGTGTCGATCGGCACCAGACAGGGCGAGACGCCGTCGCCCTCCCACTCGACCCGGGCCACGATGCCGTCCGGCGTCTGCGCCGCGACGAACGATTCGACCAACTTGCGGATTTCCGCTGGGTCTTGGGCCGCGACGAGCCGGAATGACAGGTTCACCCGGGCATCGCTCGGCACGATCGTCTTGCCACCATCACCCTGATATCCGCCGACCAGGCCGTTGACCTCCGCGGTCGGACGGGCGCCGAGTCGTTCCAGCGTGCTGTAGCCGGCCTCGCCGACGAGCGCGCGGGACTGGGCCACCGCCAGGAAGTCGGCCGAGTCGAACGGCACACGCCCGAACAGCTCGCGCTCCTCGCCGGTCAGCGGCACGACGTGGTCGTAGAACCCGGGAATTTGCACTCGGTGGTGTTCGTCGTGCAGCGCGCCGACCAGTCGAGCGATAGCCGTGGCCGGATTGGGCACCGCCCCGCCGAAGACACCGGAGTGCAGGTCGAGATCCGGGCCGTGGAAGGACACGGTGCAGGCCACGAGCCCCCGCATGCCGGTGACCGCACTTGGCTGGTCCGCCGCGATCATGCCGGTGTCGGTGATGACGACGACGTCGCAGTCGAGCCGATCGCGGTGCTCGGCCAGCAGATCCACGAAGTGCGGCGAGCCGGATTCCTCCTCACCCTCGACGAGCAACCTGAGGTTCACGGCCGGGCTCGTGCGGCCGGACGCGGCCAGATGCGCTCGCAGCCCGAGCAGATGGAACAGCAACTGGCCCTTGTCGTCGGCCGCTCCGCGGGCCCGCACGATGTCGTCCTCGACGGTGGGGTCGAACGGGTCGGTGTGCCACAGCTCGATCGGGTCGACCGGCTGGACGTCGTGATGCCCGTAGACGACGACGGTGGGCGCATCGGGATCATGACTGCGCCACTCGGCGAACACGGTCGGCAGCCCCGGCGTCGGCCAGATCTCGACCGTCTGGAAGCCGGTCCGCAGAGCCGCCGCGGCGAACCACTCCGCGTTCCGGGCCACGTCAGCGTGCCGCTCCGGCTGAGCGCTGATACTCGGTATTCGCAGCCACTGATCCAGATCGGCCAGCAGATCGGCCCGGTGCTCAGCGACGAAATCTCGCTCGAACGTCATGCTCGGACGGTATCGCGGACGGTGTTTGACTGGGGACGGCCAGGTGGTCGGGCGAGGAGGATGCGACGTGGTCGAGCGGGTCGATGTGGCCGTCGTCGGTGGAGGGCTCATGGGCGCCGCCGCGGCGTGGGCGGCCGCCCGGCGGGGGCTGTCGGTCTCGCTGTACGAGCAGTTCGAGCCAGGTCATGCGCGCGGCAGCTCACACGGCAGCGCTCGCATCGTGCGTCGTGGCTACAGCGACGCGCTCTACACCCGGCTGAGCGGCGAGGCGTTCGAGCTATGGCGGGAGGTCGAGCTCGCGGCGAACGTTCGGCTGCTCCGGATGGTGGGCGGGTTGGATCACGGGCCGCAGCGCACCGCGCTGGTCGCCCGACTGCTCGCCGCGGCCGGCATCGCTCACGAGGTCGTGTCCGCGGCGGACGCTGAGGCCCGGTGGCCAGGCCTGCGCTTCACCGGACCGGTGGTGTACCACTCGCAGGCCGGCGCCATGGACGCCGACCGCGCCGTGACCGCGCTCCTCGAGCTGGCCCGGAGCGCCGGCGCGACGGTTCAGTACGCGAGCCGGGTGACCGCCATATCGGCTGGCGCCGAGGAGGCCTCGACCCTGCGGTTGGACGACGGCCGCGAACTCGAGGCGCGGTGCACGGTGGTGGCGGCCGGCGCGTGGGTCGAACCAGTGCTCGGCGGCCGGCTCAGCCTGCCGCAGCTGACCGTGACCCAGCAGCAGGTCTTCCATTTCCCGCGGCGGGACGAGGCGGTGCCGCCCTGGCCGTCGGTGATCCACCAGGACGCGCTCGAGATCTATCACCTGCCCGGCGGCCGGGACGGCGGCCCCGGAGATGCCCGGAAGGTCGCCGAGCACGGGCATGGCACCGTGACGACGGCCGACATGCGGGACGGCGTGGTGGACGCGGGCGCGCGCGAGCGGATCGTGCGCTACGTGACCGACTGGCTACCCGGGCTCGAACCCACTCCGCAGGGTGAGACGACTTGCCTGTACACCGCGACGCCCAGCGAGGACTTCCTACTCGACCGGATCGGGCCGATCATCGTCTGCTCGCCCTGCTCCGGGCACGGCGCGAAGTTCGCCCCGCTCATCGGGGAGCTGGTGATGGGTCTCGTCACCGGTGACCGACCGGTGCCGGATCGGTTCCGGCTCCACACGCATGTCGGCGCGACCGCCGTGGCTAAGGTCTCCCTGTAGGCCATGCGGCGCGGCTGGCGAACACCTCCGACGCCAGGACCAGGAGAACACTCATGGTGCAGACCAGCCTGATCGGCGCGGCGGCCCGGCATTGGAAGTGGCTCATCGCCGAGGGCGTCCTCGGCGTCATCGCCGGAATCCTCGCCATCGCCTACCCCCACGTCACCGTGCTCGTCCTGGCCCTGCTGCTCGGAGTCGGCCTGCTCCTGCAGGGCGTGCTCGAACTCGTAGCCGGCTTCGGTATCCGAAGCGGAACGCCGGGTCGGGGATGGCTAATCGCCTTTGGCATCCTCAGCGCGGTCGCGGGCATCATCTGCCTGGTCCATCCGGGCGCCGGCGTCTTCGCGATCATCATCGGTCTTACCGTGTGGTTCGCGATCGCCGGAATCAACGACCTGTCGATGGCGTTCAGTGGATCCGAGAACCGGGGATGGAACATCGCCATGGGCGTCCTCGGCATCCTCGCGGCGATCATCCTCATCGTGCAGCCGGGTCTGGCGATCGGCACGGTCGCGATCATCGCCGGCATCTTCTTCATCATCCGGGGCGTCATGGACATCGCGCTGGGCGTGCAGTTGCGGCGGGTGAAGCGGCTGTCGGACCAGTACTGATCCGGCCGCCCCCGGGACTCATCGTGGATCCGACGCCACCCTCGCTACCCGATCCCGCCCTGATCGTCCTGATCGGCGCGTCCGGCGCGGGCAAGTCGGCCTGGGCGTCCGCGCGCTTCGCCCGCCGCGAAATCGTGTCGTCGGACGAGCTCCGGGCCATCGTCGGCAGCGGAGAGCACGACCTCTCGGCCACCGACGACGCGTTCTCGTTACTGGACACGATCGTGGCCGCGCGCGCCGGACGTCGGCTCATGACGGTGATCGACACCCTCGGCCTGGACCGCGGCCGACGTCGCGGATACCTGAGCGTCGCTCGCGCGGCGGGGTTGCCCGCGGTCGCGATGCTATTCGCCACGGACGCCGCCGAGTGCCGGCGCCGCAACCGGGCCCGCGACCGTCCCGTCCCGGCGGCGGCGCTCGGTGCTCAGCTGCGGCGGATGTCCGACATCCCGGCCGAGCTCGCCGACGAGGGATGGGATCTCGTCATGCAACTGGATGGTTCGGTGACGCAGCCGGCGACGGACTCCAGCCGGCCCGCGGCCGTGGAGGCGCCGGAGAGCGAATTGCGGTTCGTCGTGCAGATCGGGCGCTTTCCCTGGGGCGACGATCCGGCCGGCTGGTTGCGCTCGGTGGCCGAAGCCGCCGCGGAGGCAGGCTTCTACGGGCTGGCCCTGATGGACCACCTGATCCAGATCCCGCAGGTGGGCCGGGCCTGGGAGCCGATTCCGGAGCCCTGGGTAACGCTCGGGCTGCTCGCCGGCCTGCCGACGTCGCTGCGGCTCGGCCCGCTGGTCAGCCCGGTGAGCCTGCATTCTGCCGGTCGTCTGGCGAAGACCGCGGCGACCCTCGACGTGCTCACCGGCGGTCGCGCCTTCTGCGGCGTGGGTGCCGGCTGGTGGGCTCGCGAGCATGCCGCGTTCGGGCTGCCGTTCCCGGCCGCCGCCGAGCGAGTGCGGCTCCTTTCGGCGACGCTGGAAACGATGCGGGCGCTGTGGAACACCGGCACCAAGGCCTATCACGGCTCCCAGGTGTCCTTGCCGGAGACGACCTGCTACCCACGGCCGATAGGTTCGCTGCCGCTCATCGTCGGTGGGAAAGGCCCGCGCGTGCTCGCGATTGCCGCCCGCCTGGGGGACGCCTGCAACGTCCCGTCAGACATCGATTCGGTGGCGCGAGCCGTCGCCGCGATGGGAGATCGCGAGGTGACCGTGCTGGACGTCCCGGTCGTGGGGCGGGATCGCGAGCAGGTCGCCGCGCTCGTCGAACGGCTGCGGGGCCGGCGGCCAGCGGCCGACTACGCGCGATTGCATCACGCCGCGACGATCCCCGACCACGTCGCGCGCTACCGGGAGTTGGCCGCGCACGGCGTGCACACAGTGTTCCTGGCGCTGCCCGACCTGACCGGCCCAGACGAGATCGCGCGGGCCGGGCGGCTCGTCGCCGCGTTCCGGTAGCTCGGAACGGGCCATGGCGGCGAGACGTTGAGGAGAGGTCACCCCTGCACACACGCGGACGGGCGGTATGGGACCAACCGGAGTCAAGCAGGTCGTAGCGCGCTTCGAGCGCGGACCCGTCGTGCTCAACGACGTCACCCTCCTGGCCGAGCCCGGCGAGCTGTTCGTCGTCGTCGGTCCGTCCGGCGCCGGAAAGTCCACGCTGTTGCGGGTCATCGCCGGCATGACCCGCGTCGACGCCGGCGAGATACTCATCGACGGTCGGCCGGTCAACGGACTGCCGCCCCAGCAGCGGGACGTCGCGATGGTGTTCGAGTACAACCACCTGTTGCCGTTCCTGACCGTCGCGGACAACCTGGCCTTCGGTCTGACGATCCGCCACACCCCGAAAGACGAGGTCGAACATCGGGTCGAGGAGCAGGCCCGTGGGCTGCGTCTCACCCGGCTGCTCGGGCGCAAGCCGACCACTCTCTCGGCCGGTGAGCACGGACAGGTCGGCATCGGCCGGGCGTTGATGCGCAAGCCCTCGGCCTTCCTGCTCGACGAGCCACTCGCGCACCACGACGCCGTGGAACGGATGCGGATGCGCCGGCAGATCGCGGACGTCGTTCACTCGACGGGCGTGACGACGATATACGTCACCCACGACCAGTCGGAAGCGCTCGCCATTGCCGATCGGATCGCCGTGCTCCGCGCGGGGACCGTGGCCCAGATCGGGACGGCCCACGACCTCTACGCGAAGCCGGCCGACCTGTTCGTGGCCGACTTCATCGGCGCCGTGCCGGTCGGGTTGCTGCCGGCCCAACTGGTCGAGTCCGGCGGCCAGGCCGGTTTTCGGGTGGGCCCGCGGACGCTTCCGCTCTGGGGCCCGGTTCCGGCCGGGCTGCTCGCGTGCGTAGGCCGCGACGTCCTGCTCGGATTCCGGGAAGAAGACATTTTCGACGCCGGGCGAGAAACCGATCCAGGGCGGGTCACCCTTCCAGGCCTCGTCCGCGGGGTCGACTTCACCGGGCCGCACGTGGTCGTCACGGTGGAGCTGGCGGTTCCGGCGGCCCGTCCGCCGTATGCGGAACGCATCGCGGACGGGCCGCAGGCCCGGGTCCGGGTGCGCTTCCCGGGCCGGGCGTCGCCCGCAATCGGATCGACCGTGCAGCTGGAGGTCGATGCCGCCCGGGCCCACGTGTTCGACCCGATCACCGGGCGAGCGCTGCACCACCCGGCGGCAGGATACTGACCGGGTGTATGTCCCGGATCACTTCGCCCCGCCGGGCGAGGCCGCGGTCGCCGAGCTGCTCGGCCGGCACGGCGCCGCCGATCTGATCACTGCGACCGAGATCGGGCTGCTCGCGACGCTGTTGCCGTTCGTCTACGACCCCGACCGGGGAGAACGCGGCGCATTGCTGGGTCACGTCGCGCGCAACAACGACCAGTGGCGGCACCCCGCCGTCGGGCCCGCGCTAGTCATCGTGCGCGGGCCGGACGCCTACGTGAGCCCGAGCTGGTACCCAAGCACGGCCGAGCACGGCCGGGTGGTCCCCACCTGGAACTACATCACGGCGCACGTCTACGGCGACCTGGTCGTGCACGACGACGTCGCTTGGCTGGCCTCCCTGGTCCGGCGGCTGACCGAGAAGCACGAAGCCGGCATCGCACCGCCGTGGTCGGTCGACGACGCACCGACGCCGTACATCGCCGGCCAGCTGCGGGCGATCGTCGGCCTCGAGGTCTCGATCACGCGTATCGAGGCCAAGTGGAAGCTCAGCCAGAATCGCCCCGCCGCCGACGTCGAGGGGGTCGTCACGGCGCTGCAGTCCGGCACGCCTAGCCAGCAGGCGGTGGCCGGGCAAATGCGCCGTCTGCCCCATCGCTGAGCAACTCCCGCAGCCCGTCGGCGTCGAGCAGATCCGCCGGCGCAATGGTCTCGCCGGTGCGGACGTAGTGGAAGGCGGCGCGCACCTCACCCACTCGCGCGTCCCCGAGGCCCTGCAAGCGAGCCCAGGCCAGCCGATAGGCGGCGAGCTGCACCGCCGCCGCGACCGCATCGGCGCCGGTCGGCCGGGCTCCGGTCTTCCAGTCGACGACGGTCCAACCGCCGTCAGCGTCGGCGAACACCGCGTCCATCCGCCCCCGCACGCACGGCCGGACCGACGGTCATGTCGAACGGCACCTCGACCTCGTGCGGGGTCCGCGCTGCCCACGCGACTGGCCTCGAAGGCTGCCGCGCAAGCCGAGGAAGTCGGCGTCGTCGGCGCTCTCGTCGGCGGCGCCCGGCAACTCGTCGACGTCGAGCAGGGTCTGCGCCGACCAGCGCTGCTCGAGCCAGGCGTGAAAGGCCGTGCCTCGGCGGGCCAGCGGGGCCGGCTTGGCCGGCAACGGGCGGCGCAGCCGGCGGGCCAGCTCGCCGGGGTCGCGGCGGAGCGCGACGAGCTGCGACACGGATAGCTGGGCCGGAAGGTCGACCTCGATGCTCGTCGGGGCCGACACCGCCGGGCGCGCTCGGCCAGCAGCAGGTCGACGTCGCGGCGCCATCCGGCCGCCCGATCCTGTCGATCGGCCAGCAGCCCGGGCAGCGACCGCGGCCGGCCGCGCGCCGAGTCCGGACGCCGGCGGACGACGTCGCATGGCCGCTCGGACCAGCGCCGCCCCGGCTTCCAGGTCGGGGCGCCGGTCCCCGAGGGGATCGACCGGCCACATCGCCTCCCGAGTGACTGCACAGGCGCGGGTTGGCCGCACCGTCCGGCGGGCATCGAACCACTCGTCGATCTCGGCCAGGTCGCGAATCTCGACCAGGAAGGCGGAGGGCGGCGCGCGCTGTCTTGGCGCTGTCCCAGGCGTAGCCCGAGGCGAACAGCACCGAGCGGGCGCGGGTGACCGCCACGTAGGCCAGGCGCCGTTCCTCGGTGCGATGCCGGTCCCGTACCGCCTCGCGCGTGTTGCTCGAGCTGGTTGGCGAACTGCGTCGCGGTCGTGCGGCGGCGACGTCGAGAGCCGGCAGGTCGGCTCGGTCACCCCGCAGCGGCGTGGGCAGCAGCTGCCGTGCGCGGGTCCAGTCGACCGGCCCGAGGCTCGGCCGGGAAACACGGTCTCGACCAGCCCGGGCACCGCGACCAGATCCCACTCCAGCCCCTTCGCCCCGTGCACGGTCAGCACCTGGATCCGCTCGGCGTCGACCACGACCTCGCCGGCCTCCAGGCCGTTCTCTTCGATCCTCGGCAGCGTCCAGAAAGGCCAGGAAGGCGCCCAGGGTCGCCTCGTCGGCATCGGCCGCGAAGCTCGCCGCCTCGTCGAGGAACCGGTCGAGATGGGCTCGGCCCACCCGGGCGCGGTCGGCGCGGGCCGCCACCTCGACGCCCACCCCGGTCGTCTGTTCGACCTCGGCGACCAGCTCCGGCAGCGGGCCGCCCAGCCGCTGGCGCAGCTCCCGCAGTTCGGCCGAGAGCCGCAGCCAGCCGACGGTAACCGGCCGTCGAGTAGTCGCCGGCGGTCCCGAGGTCGTCCAGCGCCTCGACCAGGCTGCCCCCGTCGACCGGGTCATCGGCGGACGACTCCGATGGCACACGACCCGCCGACCGCGTGAGCTCGTCCGCGGGCCAGCCGGCGCGCGCGCCGGGACAGCGCGGCCAGGTCGGAGGCACCGATTCGCCACCGGGCGCCGGTCAGCAGCCGGGCCAGCGCCGGCCCGGAACGGTGATCAGCCAGCACCCGCAGGGTCGCGACGACATCGACGATCTCCGGCGTCGTGAGCAGTCCACCGAGGCCGACCACCTCGACCGGCAAGCCCGGCGTCGAGCAGCGCCTCGGCGCAGCAGCGGGATCTGGGTGCGACGGCGCACCAGCACGGCCGCTGTTCGAGCACCAACCGGCCGGGCGCGCCACTCGTCGCCGCAGCCGCCGGCGAGCCACGCCGCCTCGTCCTCGACGGTGTCGGCGTCACCGCGCGACGACCCGGCCGGGACGGGCGCCCGGTCGGGCGCGCAGGGTGACGCCCGCGCACGGGTCACCGCCGTCACAGCCGCGCAGCGACCACGTTCGCGGCCGCCAGGATCGCGCTCGTCGTTGCGCCAGCTGGTCGCCAGCGGGAACACGGTCGCCGGGGATGCCGTCGGCGTGCGGGAACGTCGTCGCGAACCGGCCGATGTTGCCCGCGGCCGCGCCGCGCCAGCCGTAGATCGACTGGAGCGGGTCGCCGACCGCGGTGACCGGATGGCCGCCGCCGAACAGCGCCGCGCAGCAGCGTCGACCTGGGCGTGCCCGGTGTCCTGGTACTCGTCGAGCAGCACGGCCGCGTACCGCTCCCGCTCGGCCAGCGCGACCTCCGGCAGCCTGCGCGAGCCGCGGCCGCCAGCGACATCTGGTCGCCGTAGTCGACGCCGCCGGCCACCGCCTTTGGCGGCTCGAACGCCCGCACCAGCGGGCGATGAGCGTGCCGCCGATGCCCGGTGGGCCTTGACGTAGTCACCGGTCGTCGCCTCGGCGTCGCGGACTCGCGCCCGACCGGGGGCAGCGCGTCCCACTCGGCGAGCGCCGCCGCGGCGACGCCGGCGACGCTCGTCGGGCGTGACCAGGTGGTCGGCGCAGCTGGTCGGTCAGCGCCAGGACGTACTGGGTCACGGACGCCAGCGCTCCGATGTCGACGCGGCAGGTCGCCGTCGTACCGTCGCACGACCGCGTCGGCCAGCTGCCAGCGCACCGCCTGCGAGAGCAGCCGCGGGCTCGGTTCGCGACCGAGCCGCAGCGCGTGCTCGCCGACCAGCCGGCCGGCGTACGCCGCGTACGTGAGCACGGTCGGTTCACCGGCCAGCAGTGCGGCCAGGTAGTCCGGTGTCGTCGGCTCGTCGCGCTCGACCACGCCGCGCCACTGCGCCAGCCGGCGGCGGATGCGGCTGGCCAGCTCGGCCGCCGCCTTGCGGGTGAAGGTCAGCCCCAGCACCTCGTCCGGTCGCGACCATGCCGGTTGGCGACCAGCCAGACGACCCGCGCGGCCATCGTCTCGGTCTTGCCGGACCCGGCGCCGGCGATCACGACGGCACGGCCGCAGCGGCGCTTCGATGACGGCGACCTGCTCGTCGGTGGGCGGCGGCGAGCGGAGCACCTCGGCCAAGCGCGCGCGCCGAGAGGTCATCGGGTCACCGGCCGCCCTTCGTCCATACAGCGGGCAGCACGGTCTTCACGTCGCAGCTGCCGCAGTAGGTGTTCGTCGATCGCCGCGGAACTGCGCTGCCACGCATGCGCGTCCGCGACGTACGCGACGTGCCGCGCGATCCACGTCGGGTCGTCGTGCTCGCCGAGCGGTGGCTGCTGCTGGTCCTCGAGCTCTTGACGGCACGGCCGAGCTGGACCAGCCGAGCGCCGCCCGTCGGCACCCCGCGTCGACCTCGGCGAACCCGCGCTCCTGCACCGCGAGCTGGTAGGCGCCCAGCTGCGGATGGACGGCGAGGTCGTCGGCCGCCGGCTTGGACTTGCCGGTCTTGAGGTCGACGACGACGGCCCGGCCGGCCCGTCGCGCTCGAGCCGGTCGACCCGGCCGCGCAGCCGGGCGTCGCCGACGACGACGTCGAATTCCTGTTCGACCGCGACCAGGTCAGCTCGGCGCCGGTGTCGCGCAGCCAGGCGACCAGCTTCGCCGAGCATGGCTCGGGCCCGGACCCGCTCGATGCTCGGCGAGCCAGCGGGCCCCGAAGTCGAGCCGTGGACCAGTGCGTCGTCGAGCAGGCGCTTCCAGCTCGCTGAGGTCGGCGTCGTCGCGACGCGGCCGCCGCGACCTCGTGGATCAGCGTGCCGAGCGATGCCCGGATCTCGTCGCCGTCGCGGGCGCCGAGCTGTTCGAGCAGCGCCCGCAGCTCGCAGCGCAGGAAGGACTCGATACGCGACGGGCTGACGGGAACCGGGACCGCCGGGTCGGCTACCGGCCCGTCGTCGGACAGCGGGGCAAGCCCCCACCAGTCGTCCGGATCGGCACCCCGGACGCCGGCTGCCGCCAGCCGGGCCAGCTCGGCCGCGGCGTCGGCCCGCTCGGCCGGCCTCGAGCGCGCGGTCGCAGACCACCGCGCGCAGCTCGGCGACCAGGCCGGGCAGGTGCATGCCGCGGCCCGGTGCGGCGAGCGGACGCGTCGCCGTCGACGCGGATCGAGCTCGTCGAGGAAGCGCGACGGCTGTTCCTCCTCGCCGCGACACCGCCGTCACGAGCAGCCGGCGACGCGCCCGGGTGACCGCCACGTAGAACAGCCGCCGCTCCTCGGCCAGCTGCGGGCGCCAGCGTCGAGACGCCGGCGCCGTCCCGACCGGCCAGCACGTCGACGAGCAGTTCCGAGCCGAGCAGCGAGCCGCGCCGGCGCAGGTCCGGCCAGCTGCCCTCCTGCACGCCCGCGACGCACACGAGATCCCACTCCAGGCCCTTGCTGGAGTGCGCCGTCAGCAGCTGGACCGCCTCGGGATCGCCGCGTCGCCGGGCTGAACGTGTCGCCCGGGACCTGCTGAGCGACCAGGTGTTCGTAGAAGTCCCGCGGCGACGCGGCCGGGCAGCCGGTCGGTGAAGCGCGCCGCCGCGTCGAACAGGTCGACGACGGCGTCGAGGTCGCGGTCGGCCGCGGCGCCCGGTCGAGCCGCCGGCGCGGCTCGCCGCCTCCCATCGCCCCGCCAGGCCGCTGGCTTCCCACACCGCCCACAGCACGGCCTCGGCGCTGCCCCCGGCCGCCACGGTGGTGCCGGCCGGCGGCGAGCACCCGGGCCACCCGCGCGACCGGCCCCCGCACATGCGCGGCCAGCACACGCGGCGCCCGGCAGGTCTCGCGACGAGCGGCCGCGACGACATCGCCAGCCGGCTCGCCGCCGGCGACGGCCAGCCGGCGCAGCTCGTGCCGCAGCCGCCGCAGCTGGAGCGGGTCGGCGCCGCCGATCGGGCCGAGCAGCAGAGCCTCGGCGGTGTCGTCGTGAAGGTCAGCCGGGCGGAGCACGGCATCCAGGGCGGCGAGCAGGTGGGCGACCGCGGGCTGCTCGGCCAGCGGCACGTCCGCGCCGCGCGACCGCGACCGGGACACCGGCGGTGATCATCGCGCGGCGCAGGACGGCCAGCGTCGTCGGCGGTGGAGCGCACCAGCACGGCCATGCGCGACCAGGGCACGCCGTCTTCCAGATGCGCGCGGCGCAGCGCCTCGGCGACGTAGGCGGCCTCCTCCGCCGCGGTTCGCAGCACCGCGACCAGTGACCTGCCCCGGCGGCAGCACCGCGGCTGCGGCCAGCTCGCGCTGCCGGCCGGGCCCGGCAAGCCGCGCGGCGATCCGGCGGGTGGCCGCGAGCAGGCCGAACCCGGACCGGCGGCAGGTCGGCAGCGCGACCACCGGGCACGTCGCCGCCGGCGCCGAACCGGTCCGGCACGTCGCGCACCGCGGACGCGTCGGCGCCGCGGAAGGCGTAGATCGACTGGTCCGGATCGCCGACGACGACGAGCTCGTCGGCGCCGTCGGCCGACCAGGGCCAGCAGCTCGGTCTGCGCCGGGTCGGTGTCCTGGTACTCGTCGACAAAGATTCGCCGGCGCCGGCGCCGCTCGGCGGCGAGCAGCGCCGGGTCGTCGCGCAAGCGCGCTCGACGGCCGCCTGGATGAGCTCGGCCGGGTCCCACGCCGCCGGGCCGCGCGAGCGCCGTCACGTCCAGGTACTCGCTGCAGGAACGATCGCCGGCGGCGACCCAGTCCGGCCGACCGTGCCGCCGACCGAGCTTCGGTCAGCTGCGGTCCGGTCGAGGCCGCGCTCGACCGCGCGGAGCAGCAGGTCACGCAGCTCGGCGGCGAAGCCGCGGGTTCGCAGCGCAGGCGTCAGCTCCGACGGCCAGCGTCAGTGCCGCGCTCCAGGTCACCGACGATCAGCTCGCGCAGCACGAGGTCCTGTTCCGGGCCAGACAGCAGGCGCGGCGGCGGTGCGCCCGGCTGCGACCGCGGCCATCCGCAGGATCCCGAAGGCGTAGGAGTGCAACGTCCGCGCGATCGGCTCACGGACCGTGCCGCCGAGCCGCGCGGTGACCCGAGTCGCGCAGCTCGGCGGCCGCCCGCCGGCTGAAGGTCAGCATGAGCAACTGCTCGATGGGCACCCCGGCCCGGACTCGCGCGACCGCGGCCTCGACCAGCGTGGTCGTCTTGCCGGTGCCCGGGCCGGCGAGCACGAGCAGCGGACCGCCCGCGTGCTCGACGACCAGCGCGCTGGCCGGCGTCGAGCTCGGGCGACCGCCGCGGCGGCGCGGCCGGCGGCCGGATCAGGCGGTAGCGAGGAGCGTCCACGCCCGACATCCCAGCATGCCGCCACGACAGTTTTCGCAACGAGGCCAGCCGGACTTGTGGATAAGCTAGATCACTTGCGGACGCGCGCGGGATAGCGTCGGGCCATGGAGCCGATCGATGTCATGCGCAGCTATCTCGCCGCCATTCGGGCACGCGACCGGAAGCGGCCATCGACCATTACGCCGACGACATCGTCGGCTATGTGCCGGGTCGGTCGGCCCTCGCCGGAACGCTTCGCGGACGGCCTGCCGTCGTCGCCTATCTCCGCGCGGCGATCGCGCGCGGCCGGGAGGACGTGACGGTCGAGACTCGTCGACACCCTGGTCGGACAAGATCACGTAGCACTGCTCGTGCATGAGCGCCTCGGCTCCGGCGAGGACGCCCTCGACATCTGGCGAGCCAACGTCTACCGGATCCGAAACGACAAGATCGTCGAGATCCGCATCTTCGAAGCTGACCAGTACGCCGTCGACGCCTGGTTCTCCTCGCCCAGCGGCTGACCGGGCCGTCACGCTTATCGCCCGTCCCATCGGTACCGGGACAGGTCGATCCGATCGCCGACGAACCGCACTCCCTCGCCGAGCAGCCGCTGACGCTGCTCCGCATAGAACCGTTCCACGCACCGACCGTCCGCACGCACGACCCGATGCCAGGGCACCGTTCCGCCGTCCAACGACGAGCACCCGACCCACCTGTCGGGGCGCACGCGTGCCCGACGTACTCGGCAACGTCGCCGTACGTCATGACGCGACCGGCCGGAATCGGTTCGACACACCGCAGGATGCGTTGGGCAACCGAATCCGGCGACGCCTCGTTCAGCGGGGGTGCCGCCCGGTGAGCGCGACGAGCCGGGCCTCGGTGCTCGCGCTGTCGCCGACCGTCACCGGCGGGTCGAAGGCACCAGTCGCGGCCAGATCACCGAAGGCCTTCACGAGCGCGAGGACGTAGGCGACCTGATCCTCGGGCAACGGATCGGACACACCGACCGCCGTGCCCAGATCCCACGCGTGCACGGTGACGTCGAGCAACATCTCGTCGAGATAGGCAGGGGCCGGAGTCGGTCCCCGCGACAGCGCAACCGTGCGATCCATCGCGCCCGGCTCACTCCAGGCGGTGGCCGCGCTCGTCGAGGCGGTTCGCCACAGGGACACCCGATCGCCGGCCGCGCTCATCTTCGCGCCCTCGACGATCTGGCTCGCCGCGTCAAGCCCGTGCCCGCCCAGCAACGGCGCTACCCAGAGGCTCTCGTCGATCACATGATCGGTGAGCGTCGTCACCGTCCACTCCGCGCAGGGCGTCGGGCCGTCCCACTGGTCAGCTCCGACCCGGTCGAGCCGGTCACCGAACTCCCGCAAGCCCTGCACCATCAACGCGACAGGATCAGTCATGGCGCAGTCATACCCTCCGAAGCGGCGCGGCGGTAGTCCCGATCAGTACGAGGGCAGGCTGGGATCGACCTGGTTCACCCAGGCCGTCACGCCGCCCTGCACGTGGACCGCGTCCCGGAAGCCGGCCGCCTTGGCCACGGCCAGCGTCTCGGCCGAGCGCACGCCGGTCTTGCAGTACATGACGATCTGCTTGTCCTGCGGCAGTCGGGCCAGCGCCTCTCCCCGTACGATGTCGCCCTTCGGGATGAGCGTCGCTCCCGGGATGCGCACGATCTCCCATTCGGCCGGCTCCCGGACATCGACCAGGAAGATCGGCTTGTCGGCGTCGATGAGGTCTTTCAGTTCCAGTGCGGTGATGGTGGACCCGATCGCGGCCTGCTGCGCCTCCTCGCTGACGACGCCGCAGAACTCCTCGTAGTCGATGAGCTCGGTTACCGTCGGATGCTCGCCGCACACGGCACAGTCCGGGTCCTTGCGGACGGTGATCTTGCGGTAGTCCATCTCCAGCGCGTCGTACACCATCAGCGAGCCGACCAGTGGCTCGCCGATACCGGTGATCAACTTGATCGCTTCGGTGACCTGGATGGATCCGATCGACCCGCACAGCACGCCGAGTACGCCGCCTTCGGCGCACGACGGCACCATGCCGGGTGGTGGCGGCTCCGGGTACAGGCACCGGTAGCACGGGCCCTGATCGGCCCAGAACACGGATGCCTGGCCGTCGAAGCGGTAAATCGACCCCCACACATACGGCTTGTGCAGCAGTACGCAGGCGTCGTTCACCAGGTAGCGGGTCGCGAAGTTGTCCGTGCCGTCGACGATGAGGTCGTACTGGGCGAACAACTCCATCACGTTGGAGGAGTCCAGCCGCTCCTCGTGGAGATTGACCGTCACGAACGGGTTGATCTCGTGCACCGAATCCCGAGCCGACTCACCCTTCGACCGGCCGATGTCGCTTTGACCATGGATGATCTGACGCTGCAGGTTCGACTCATCGACCACGTCGAACTCGACGATGCCCAGAGTGCCGACGCCGGCCGCGGCGAGGTACATCAGTGCGGGCGACCCGAGACCGCCGGCGCCGACGCACAGCACCTTGGCGTTCTTGAGCCGCTTCTGTCCGGCCATGGCAACGTCCGGAATGATCAGATGACGGCTATAGCGGCGAACCTCGTCCACGGAGAGGGACTCGGCCGGCTCGACGAGCGGCGGCAGCGACACGACCTGCGATTCCTTTCGGCGGGTATCCACGATTGCAACCCCGATCATCCCAGCGTCATTCCGCGCGCTGGCGAGCAAACCGGAGCGATCAGGTGCCGGGTTGCTCGACACCAGGCGCATCCGGGGCGCCGGGCGGATAGGGCCATGGGTTGGCCTGGCAGGTCTTGCCGTTGGCCGCCTTGAGGCTGATCGACTGCTGCATCATCAGCGGCGCGAGACCGTTCTTGAGGCAGGCGTGGGCGTGGCTGTGTCCGAGGGCGTGCCCGGTCTCGTGGTTGACCATGTAGATGTGGTAGGTGGCGAGGTCGCCCAGATAGGCCATGTCGCCACGAACCCAGCGGGCGACGTTCAGCACGACTCGCTGATTGTGCGTGGCGGCATAGCAGGACGTTTCGATCTTCAGCTCGTACCCGCACAGCGTTCGCACGGTGAGGGCGGACGTGAGCGTGATGTGAAAGTCCGCTGGACCGCCGTCGACCCGCTGCAAAGCCACCCCGCTGTCATGGCCGGTCCAGCCACGGGGATCGTGCAGCGCGGCCTGCACGGTCGCCGCGAATGCCGCGGGATCGACACCGGTCACGCCGTTCTCGATATCGATCGTGTAGCGACGCAGCGTTCCCTTGCCGACGACGGGGCCGGTGCCAGGAACAACCTGGAAGGTGCCGGCACCGTGCTGGGTGTAGGGCGCGCCCGGCGGCAAGGCGTCGGAGGCAAGCACCTCGCGTTGAGCGGTTGGACCGGCCTGATCCGGCTTCAACGGAGTGTCGAGCGGCGCACTCGATGGTTGTGCCGCAGCCGGCTGGCTGGTGCCCGGAGCAGCGACGACATTCGCTGAACCGGTCGGCTTGCTCGACTCCTTCATCGTCATGAGGGCGACGACCGTGATCGCGACTAACAGGGGAAGCGCGTACGCACGCCAGCCGTACTCGCGCAGGAACCGACGGATGCGGCCGGGCCGCCGTCGGCCCGGCCGACCCGGCTCGTGGCGGCCGGAGCCGCCCTGGTTGGTGGGCCCGGCACCGACACGGTTCGGCACTACCCAATCGTCGCGAGGCAGGGTGGCCACGCCTGATCGGGTCGAATCGGGCACCGACCAAGCCTCCCATAGCCGGTCGATCCTGGCGTCATCGCTCTTGCGGACGCGCCGGAAGATCACGGCCGGGCGCCGAGGGTGTCCGCCGCGTCATCGAGCAGCGCCAGCACGGCGCGCGCTACCGTCCGCGGTTGCTCCATCTGGGAGACGTGGCCCACGCCGCGAATCACCAGCAGACGGGCATCCGGGATCGCGGTCGCCGTGCGCGCGGCCCGGCCGACACTCACCAACCGATCGTGGTCACCCCAGATCACAAGTGTCGGCGCGGTGATCGCGCGCATGCGCGCCCACATGCGGCCCGCGCCGGGCGCGAGATAGGACGCCACCAGCCCCCGCAGCGACCGGATCACAGCGTCGCTCGCCCACCCCAATTCGGCGCGATACCGAATCTCGGCAACGGCCTGGGCCAGACGTTCCGGGGGTACGGAGGACGGGTCGGCGAAGCACAACCGCAGCATCCGGCGCACCCGAGCCTCGGGGTTCACTTGTTCGAACCGCCGCAGCACCGCGGGACCCAGCCCGGGCACCATCATGAGCGGCAACACCGGATCCTGACGCCGCGCCCGCGGCCGGAGATCCGGCACGGCCGGTGAGACGAGCGTGAGGGTTCGCACCAGATCCGGCCGGCTGGCGGCGATGACGATGGCGATCGCACCCCCCATCGAGTTTCCGAACAGATGCACCGGCCCCCGATCGGCACGCTGCAGGTACTCGGTAACGGCCCGAACGTGGGAGCGCAGCGAGTAGTCATCCTCGGGCGGCGGGAACGACCGGCCGAAGCCGGGCAGGTCCAGTGCTTCGCCGGCGAGCCGGGGCGACAACAGGCCGGCCAGGTCGGTCCAGTTCATCGACGACCCACCGAGACCGTGGACATAGAGCGCGGGCTCCGCGCCCGGTCCTCCGGGGGCCGTCCGGACGAACAGGTCGTATCGGCCCACCGGAACCGTCCGGCCCGGCCACGGCGGAAGCGTTCCATCCTGATCCGGCAGCGGCGTGTCGGCCAGCCGGGCGGCCCGTACTGTCGCTTCCGCGAGGCGAGCTCGCGACGAGCGGACGGGCCCAGGCATGACAACGGACTCTACGACGGCCGTGCGAGCACGGTCACCGTCTCCCCATCGATGATCTTGGACCCAGGGTGGTGATCTTGGACTTATGGTCGTCCTGAGGCAGCAAGTCCAACATCACGACCGATGGTGGGCGGCGAGAGCCGACTGCGCCGGAGTCGGTCAGGCCGAGCGCCGCCGCGCGGACGCCTTGCGAGCGGAGGTGGCCGCCTTAGTGGTCGCCTTGGCCGCCGTCTTCTTGGCCGGAGCCTTGGCCGCGGCCGTCTTGCGTGCCGGCGCCTTCTTCGCCGACGCTTTCTTGGCCGGTGGCGCCTTGCTCGATGCCTTGGTGGGCGTCGCGGTCTTCGCCCGCGCGGTCTTCTCCGGAGCCGTCTTCGTCGCCGCCGCACCGCTTTCACCGCGACCGGCCTTCGCCGCCTCGACCGAGGCGCGCAGTGCCGCCATCAGGTCGACGACGGTTCCGGACGTGGGCTCGGCTTGAGGTGTCTCGATGACCTCGCGCCCCTCGATCTTGGCCTCGATGACCTGCTGCAAGGCCTCGCGATAGTCGTCGGTGTAGACATCGGGATCGAAGTCTCCGGCCATGCTTGCGACCAGCGACTCCGCCATCGCTCGCTCTTGTGGTCGTAAGTCGACGTCCTCGTCCAGGAACGGGAACGCGGCCTCTCGCACCTCGTCCGGCCAGATCATCGTTTCGAGCACGATCACGCCGTCGCGGACCCGGAGCGTGGCCAGCTGCTCCCGGTTGCGGATCGCGACCTTGACCAAGCCGACCATGCCGCTTCCCTCGAGAGCTTCGCGCAACAGCACGTAGGGCTTGACGGCCGCGTTTTCCGGTTCCAGGTAGTAGCTTCGCGCGAAGTAAATCGGATCGACCTGCTCCGTGGGAACGAACTGCAGCACGTCGACGACGCGAGTCGTCGGGAGCGGAAGGTCGGCGAGATCCTCGTCGGTCAGCACGATCGTGTCGCCATTGGGCAGCGAATAGCCCTTCGCGATGTCGCTGTAGGCCACCTCCTCGCCGTCGGCCTCGGCCACCCTCCGGTACCGAATTCGCGATCCATCGCTGCGCCGTACTTGATGGAAGCTGATATCGCGTTCTTCGGTGGCCCCGTACATCTTCACTCCGATGCTCACCAGGCCGAAGGACACCGCGCCCTTCCAGATCGATCGCATCTGCCTCACCGTCCTGTCAACGCGGCCACGGATCTTCATCATCGCCTGTCCGGCGGCAATTTGCCGCTTATTGGCGGTGAACAGGGCAGGATTGGCCCGTGGAACCCATGCTCGCCACGCCGGTCGAGGCACTCCCCAGTGGCTCGGGATGGCGTTACGAGTTCAAGTGGGACGGCGTCCGAGCCCTGGTGGAGGTCAACGCGGGCGTGGTGCGGATCCGCAGCCGCCGCGGCAACGAGGTCACGATCGCCTATCCGGAGCTCGGCCGCCTCGGCGCCGGGATCGATGACGCGCTCGTCGACGGCGAGATCGTCACCTTCGACCAGGGGCGGCCGTCCTTCGGCCTCCTCCAGACCCGCATGCATGTCCGAGTGCGTGCCCAGGCGACCCGATTGGCGGCAACGGCCCCGGTCACCTTCATCGCGTTCGACCTGCTGCGCCTCTACGGGGTGAACCTCGCCGAACGCCCGCTGGCGGAACGCCGAGCGACGCTCGAGCGAATGGTGGCCGACCACCCGCAGTGGACCGTGAGCCCGCTGTTCGACGACGGTCCTGCGACCGAGGCGGCCGCCCGGGAGCACGGCCTCGAGGGCGTCGTGGCCAAGCGCGACGCGAGCAAGTACCGGGCGGGGACCCGTGGGCTCGATTGGTTGAAGATCCGCTTCGCGCGCCGCGACGAGTTCATCGTGGTCGGCTGGGAGGCCGACCGTGACCGCCCGGACGCGCTCAGCTCGCTGCTCCTGGGTTACTACGACGGTTCCGAGCTCGCCTTTGCCGGCAAGGTGGGCAGCGGGCTGACACAACAGACGACCGCCCAGCTCCACCGCACGCTCGTCCCGGCTCCGAGCTGCCGGCTTACGACGCTTCCCGAACCGTCGCCCGGCCGGATCGTGACCTGGGTCGAGCCGACCACAGTCGTCGAGGTCAGCTATACCGAATGGGCGACCGACGGCCGGTTGCGCCAGCCGGTGTTCGCCGGCCTACGGCCCGACAAGCGAGCGATGGAGGTGCACCGCGATGGCTGAACGGGTGTCGGTGAAAATTGAGAATCGCCAGCTATCCCTATCGAATCTCGACAAGGTGCTCTATCCCACGACGGGCTTCACCAAGGGCGAGCTCATCGACTACTACACCCGAGTCGCGCCGGCGCTCCTTCCACATCTCGCCGATCGACCGTTGACGATAAAGCGCTACCCCAACGGCGTCGACAAGCCCTTCTTCTTCGAGAAGAACGCCGCCCGCGGCACGCCATCCTGGGTGCGGACTGAGTCGTTGCCGGTGCCCGGTTCGACGATGAACCGCGACCGCATCGACTTCATCGTCGTCGAAGAACTGGCCGCGCTGGTGTGGCTGGCGAACCTGGCCGCGATCGAACTGCACGTCCCGCAGTGGCGATTGCCCAAGCGGGGCAAGGCGCCACGTACCGACATCATCGTCTTCGACCTCGATCCGGGACCGCCTGCGGATATCACTCAGTGCTGCGAGGTTGCCTTGCTCCTCCGCGACCTGCTCACGTCCGATGGACTCGATCCGGTCGCGAAGACGTCGGGAAACAAGGGCATGCAGGTGAGCGCCGCGGTGTCCGTCCGCGATCCGGAACGCACGTCCGCATATGCGCAGGCTGTGGCCCGCGCGCTGGAAGAAGCCCACCCCAAGCTCGTGGTCTCCCGGATGGCGAAGAACCTGCGCGCCCGGAAGGTGTTCGTCGACTGGAGCCAGAACAATCCGGCCAAGACGACGGTGTCGCCGTACTCCTTGCGCGCCCGTGAGCGGCCGACGGTGTCGACGCCGCTGCGCTGGGATGAGGTCGAGGCCGGCCCACCGCTGTCCTTCACGGCCGACGATGTGCTCCTCCGAATCGAGGACGACGGCGATCTGTTCTCCCCCACGCTGGATGACGCGGCGCGGAGCGGGTTGCCCAAGCGCGACGTTACCGGTGAGTAGGCTTCAAGCGAGTGGCTTTGGTCCGACCAGCCGAGCGGAGGACCGTTCCGGGATGCCGACGACCGTCGACGCCGGCCGAGGCGGCCGGCTACCACGCGTCGCGCGCCGGCGGCAGTTGCTCGCGGCCGCGCAGGAAGTCTTCGTCGCCCAGGGCTATCACGGCGCCGCGATGGACGATATCGCGGAACGCGCCGGCGTCTCGAAGCCCGTTCTCTACCAGCACTTTCCCGGCAAACTCGAGCTGTACCTCGCGCTGATCGACGCGCACACCGACGCGCTGGTCGCCACGATCGCGAACGCTCTCGCCGCTACCGACGACAACCAGGAGCGGGTGCACGGAGTGCTCGCCGCCTACTTCGACTTCGTCGACGGATCGACCGGCAGCGGTCCGGGCGCGTTTCGTCTCATCTTCGAGACCGATCTCGGCAACGAGCCGGCGGTCCGCGAGCGAGTGGAACGCGCCGACCGAGTGATCATGCGCGCGGTGGCTGACACGGTCTCGGCCGACACCGGGCTGTCCCGACCGCAGGCCGAGCTCCTCGCGATCGCGTTGACCGGGGCGGCCCAAGTGGCCGCGCGCTGGTGGCTCGACAACGACCGCCCGGTGCCTCGCGACACCGCCGTGAGTCTGATCGCAGCTTTGCAATGGCGGGGGATCTCCAACTTCCCGCGGCACGGATCCGGCGATATCGGCGGCTGATTCAGCCAGGAGGCAGTGAGCGACCGGATGAACCGCCACGTTCGCTGACGGCGCAGCCACCGGCCGGCGAGTGAGTGGCTGACCTCGGCTAGCGTGGACAGATCAGCATCGGATGGGTTAGCCGGGAGGCGTCGGTGGAGGTCAAGATCGGCGTGCTGCACACGCCGCGCGAGATCGTGCTGGAGACCGCGCTGACCCCCGACGAGGTCGAAGCGACGGTGTCGGCCGCGCTGAAAAGCGTCGACGGCGCGCTGAGCCTGACCGACGAACGTGGCCGCAAGGTCATCGTTCCGGCCAATCTCGTGGCCTACGTCGAGATTGCCCAGGCCGATGCTCGCCGGGTCGGATTCGTGGCGGGCTGAAGCTCCTAGGCCGATAGACCGAGCTCGCGCATCCGGCCGGCGTGCCGGTCGGTGATCCGCGAGATCAGCGCGGCGACCCCGAGCAAGTCCCCGGTGCCGGCGACCAGCAGCTCGGTGAGCGCGTCCCGCTCGGCCAGCACGTGCTGGGTCTGGCTGATGGCTTCTCCGACGAGCCGGCGACCCCACAGTGACAGCCGTCCCGCGAGCGCCGGCTCGGTCGCGATCGCGGCCCGCACCTCTCGGACCGCGAAGGCAGCACTGCCCGAGTCGGCGAGCACCTCGAGTATCAGCGCGCGGGTGGACGGATCGACGAACTCGGCTATCTCTCGATAGAAGTCCGCCGCGAGACCATCGCCGACGTAGGCCTTGACCAGCCCTTCGAGCCACGTCGACGGTGCCGTCATCTCGTGGAATCCATCGAGCGCCGGGACGAACGGCGTCATCGCGTTCTCCGGAATGGCCCCGAGGTCGGTGATCCGGTCGGCGAGCAGTCGATAGTGGCCGATCTCGACGGCCGCCATTTCGCTCAGCGCGGCCCGTCCGGAGAGCGTCGGCGCCATGCGCGCGTCCTCGGCCAGCCGGTCGAAGGCCGTGAGCTCGCCGTACGCCAGAGCGCCCAGCAGGTCGATGAGCGCGGCGTTGTCGGGCACGGCGGCAGGGTATCCCCTGCTCATCGGTAAACTGGTAGGCAAAGGCGCCGTAGCTCCGCCGCGGCGACAGTCACTTCGCGTTGGCCGCTTCACGTCGCGACCCGGCGGCGCGAGTCGATGCCAGCTCGGCCACCGGGACGTCCTCGCCGCTCCGAACGGCCTGGCGCAGCGGCCGAACGGATTCTGAGGACCGGATGAACGAGAGCACGACGGAAGGCCCGGCCGCGCCCGAGCCTGATCTCGACGCGCCCGCCGAGCCACTCGCTCCGCGCGCCCCGGTACGGCCGGACAGTCCGGCATTCGCGGACTTCGCCGTGCGACCAGAGATCGTGGCGGCGCTCGCCGCGGCCGGCATCGTGCGCACCTTCGCCATCCAGGAGATGACGCTTCCCATTGCGCTCGCCGGATCCGACCTCATCGGACAGGCTCGAACCGGCACCGGAAAGACCCTCGGGTTTGGCGTCCCGCTACTCACCCGGCTCGATCTGCCGAGTGCGGCCGGCGCAGCCCCGCAAGCGCTCGTTATCACGCCGACGCGCGAGCTGGCCATCCAGGTATCGGGCGATATTGCCGCGGCGGGCTCCGGGCTCCGGGCCCGGGTCGTCACCATCTACGGCGGTCGGGCGTACGAACCGCAGCTGCACGCCCTCCGCCGAGGCGCCGATATCGTCGTCGGCACGCCCGGCCGGCTGCTCGATCTGGTCGAGCAGCGCCACTTGGTGCTCGATGCCGTCCGGATCCTGGTGCTCGACGAGGCCGACGAGATGCTCGACCTCGGTTTCCTGCCGGACATCGAGAAGATGCTGACGATGTTGCCCGAGCGCCGGCAGACCATGCTGTTCTCAGCGACCATGCCCGGGCCGATCGTCGCGCTCGCCCGCACGTTCATGGACCAACCCGTCCAGATCCGGGCCGAGCACGACGACGCCTCTCCGGCCACCGAACACGTCGACCAGTTCGCCTACCGCGCGCACGCCCTGGACAAGATCGAACTGCTTGCGCGCATCCTGCAAGCCCGCAACCGCGGATTGACGATGATCTTCACCCGCACCAAGCGGCAGGCCGCCAAGGTGGCCGACGAGCTGATTGCGCGCGGTTTCGCGGCGGCCGCCGTGCACGGTGACCTCGGGCAAGGCGCTCGTGAGCAGGCGTTGCGCGCGTTCCGTTCGGGCAAGGTCGACGTGCTGGTGGCCACGGACGTCGCCGCGCGAGGCCTGGACGTCGACGGAGTCTCGCACGTCATCAACTATCAGGCGCCGGAAGACGAAAAGATCTACATCCACCGCATCGGGCGCACGGCTCGGGCCGGAGCGTCCGGCACCGCTATCACGTTGATCGACTGGGAGGACATCCCGCGGTGGCAGCTGGTGTGCGACGCGTTGGGTCTGCCGTTCCACGAGCCGGCCGAGACGTACTCGACGTCTGAACACCTCTACCTGGAGCTGGACATCCCGACCGACGCCGGCTCGGTCCTGCCCCGAACCGCGCGCACCCGAGCCGGCCTGTCCGCCGAGCAGCTCGAAGATCTTGGCGGTCCTGACGCCAAGGGACGCCGGCCCGGCCGGCCGGAACGAGCCGAGCGATCCGAGCGCCCGGCCCGACCGGCGCGGGCACGCGTGCGCCGACGGACCCGCGCCGGTCAACCTATCGAGGGGTCCGACAGCGCGGCCGCGTCCGAAGCCGGGCTCGCACCGGAGACGAACGACCAGCCGGGCCGAGGGCCCACACCGGACACAGCGGAGTAGACAACAATCAGCCCGGTGAGTGTCGACCAGCAGCCCCCCGCGGACGCGGCGGAGCATGCGGCGGACTCGCCCTTGGCGCAGTACGTCACGGCCATGCGCCGCAAGCGCCGGTGGTATCTCGCCGTCGTGGGCGGCATTGCCGTCGTCGCCGTGGTCGTCGTCGTGGTCGTCATGGCCACAAGTGAGATCGCCCACGTGCGGCTGCACGCCGCAGCGTCGGCGGCGCCGCAGGTTCCGCTCGGCCAGCTCAGCCCGGCGCCGAAGCTGGCCTGGGAAACCGCCGATGCGACCGCGATCGGCGAGCCGTTCTACCAGGGAACGATCATCACCTATTCGGCGCACGCCGCGATCGGACGCAACGCCCGCACCGGTGCGGTCATGTGGTCGTACACCCGCACGGACCGAGTCGTGTGCACCGTCAGCCAGCAACAGGGCCACACCCTGGCCATTTTCGCCAAGGACGGCAACTGCGACGAGCTGACGACGCTCGACACCGGCACCGGGAAGCGGCTCGGCGTACGCACCCTGGTCGACAACGGTCATCCGGCCTTCACTGCGCTGCCGGACACGTTGCTGATCACGACACCGGAAGCGGTGCATGCCATCGATCCGGACTCCGGCTACGACCGCTGGCTGTTCCAGCAACCCGACGGCTGTCGCACGGCCGGCGCCGTCATCGGGGCCGGTGGAGCGCTGATCGGGCAGCGGTGCGCAGACGGCGCCCATCTGTTGTTGCGGGACCGCTACGCGAGCTCCGACGACAAGAACACGCAGGTCAAGTGGCGGCTGTCCGGTGTGGACGCGATCCCGCTTTCCGCGGAGACCACGGCCATCGCGCTGAATCCGTCGACCGGGCAGCTGGTGAGCTATGACCTCACCCGCGGTTCCGTCCGGTCCCGAACGCCGCTGTCGCCGCGGCCGGTCGCAGCGGCACCGGTGTCGCAGCTGGCCACGACGACCGCCGAGCTGATCCAGATCGGCGGGACGACCTACACCGTCACCCCGACCGGAACCGCCGTGCTCTGGACGGCCAGTACCCGTGGCCTGCCTACAGTGACCGTTCCGGCCGGGACGCCCGACCTCGGGCCGCCGACGTTCGCCGGTGCGCTCGTCCTGGCGCCCTCGGCGCGGGGCGTCGTCCGCCTGGACGCCCGATCCGGATCGGTGCTGCGCACGTTCGCGGTTCCGGTTCCCTCCAGTGGCAGCCGGGTCTTCCCGATGGGTACGGGTTTCGTCGTCGCGGGGTCGACGACTCAGGTGTATCAGTGAGCGAACGAGCATCGCCTGTGCCGGTGCGCTTGCGCGGCGAGGTTATTCGGTGAGCCGCACGAGCGAGTTCACGTCGCGGGCGTCGAAGGTCGACCTTCAGCTGAGCGGCTTCACCCTGGCCGGGTTGCAGACGGGCGATCCAGCCAACCCGCCGGTCCTCCTGGTTCCGGGCTGGACCGGCAGCAAGGAGGATTTCGGCCCGATTCTCGAACCGCTGGCCCAGGCCGGCTTCTGGGTTACCGCGATCGACCAGCGGGGGCAGTTCCGATCACCCTTCCGCCCGGACGGCGACTACTCCTGCGCCGCTCTCGGAAACGACCTCCGGCTGGCTGCGGCCGCTCTCGGCCGCGGTGTGCACGTCGTCGGGCACTCGCTAGGGGGCCTCGTGGCGCGGGCGGCGCTGCTCGATGACCCGGCGCTGTTCCGCTCCCTCGTGCTGCTGGATTCCGGGCCGGCCGGGGTGGACGGTGGCCGTAAGGAGCGCCTGGACCTGATGCGGCCGGTCCTGGCGCAGTATGGGCTGGCCGGCGTCTACGAGGCGCTGGTCCAGCTCGACGCGAATGAGCCCGGGTACGTTCCACCGTCACCGGCGGAGGCGCGCTTCATGCGGGAGAGGTTCCTGACGAGCGACCCCCAGGGATTGGTTGGCATGGTCGAAGCGCTGATCAGCGAACCCGATCTGGTGGCTCCGTTGGCCGCGAGCGGGGTGCCGATCCTCGTCGCCGGTGGGACGGATGACGACGTCTGGTCACCTGATATTCAGGCCGAGATGGCCCAGCGACTCGGCGCTCGGTACACGGCTATCGCCGACGCTGCACATTCGCCCGCGGTAGAGAATCCGGCGGCGACCGTCAGTGCCCTAGTCGAGTTCTGGCGTTCGGCCGAAAACCACGGATGATCGAAGGGTGAACTCCGATCTCGGCTACTTCGGACCGGACAGTGTGACCTGGCGGGTGCACGCCGAACCGGTGACGATGATCGGCGGCGGCCTACGCGCCCTGCTCCTGCAGGCGTTACACCCGGAGGCGATGGCGCTGATAAGCGCTCGCTCGCGATTCCGGGAAGCGCCGTGGCCCCGGTTGCACCGAACGGCCGAGTACGTCGCCACGGTGAGCTTCGGGACGACCGCCGAGGCCGAGGCGGCCATCGATCGAGTGCGGGCGGTACATGCCCGGCTCGGAGTGAATGACCCTGAGCAGCTTGCCTGGGTGCACGCCTGCGAGGTCGACTCGTTTCTGGTCGCGGCCGATTACACCGGCGTGACCCTGTCACGCGAGGATGCCGACCGCTACCTGGCCGAGCAGGCCCGGGTGGCGGCGGGCGTCGGCGTACCTGACGAGCTGATTCCGACGACGACCAGGGAGCTGGCGGCGTTCATCGACGGGATGCGTCCGCGCCTGGCGCTGACCCGGCCGGCTATCGCTGCTGCCCGGGTGATCCTGGTTCCGCCCCTTCCGGTTCCGCCGCGCTACGTCCTGCCCGCGCGGATCGGCTGGACCACGGCGTCCTCTCTCGCGGTCGGCATGCTGCCCGCATGGGCCCGGCGGATGTACCGTTTGCCGCCTCTACCTGGGCGACGTGTCGCAACGACGATGGCGATGCGGAGTGTGCGTGCCGGGGTCACGCTGCTCCCGGACGAGTGGCGACATGGACCGCACTACCGGGCGGCTCGAGAGCGAGCCGCGCTCGCCTCGTAGCGACTCCTCGCAGGCTCTTGGCTCAGTCAAATCACTTACTTGTAGTTGCCGCGATACAGGCGTCTCATGGAGGTATGCGCGTAGCGCAATGGGGCGTGGTCGGGGTGTTGACGGCGTCGGTGCTTGTTCTGAGTGCGCAACCGGCCGAGTCCGCTCCCGTCGTGCACGTGTCGTTGACCGAGGCGACCTACGGCCAGCTCGCTCCGAGCACCGCTGTGCTCGCCGCGGGGCGCCCGGACCAGTCGGTGACCACCCGGGTGCACGTCGACGAGTGGTCGTCCGGACCAACCTCGGTTCTCGTGCTGATCGGCCGCCCCGGTACCACCGACGATGTCGAGCAAGACGCCGACCTGCTGCCGAGCGCCGTGTTGCGTCCGAATAACCAACTCGTCGCCGATACCGTCACCACCGGCGCGGTAACGGCCCGGTTCTCCGCGCCGGCCGAGGGCCGCTACCCGGTCTTCCTGCTGCTGTCCGGGCTGGAGGACGCCTGCGGTACGGCCAATATGTCCGACCCACCCGTGCAGCGCTCGCTGACGCAACTCGGCGTCATCGATATCCGTAGCTGACCTTTCCTCGCGCCCCCGTATCACCGGGGAACCCCCGCTTCTCTGATGGGACGTACGCGTCCCATGGGTTCGCGACAGCATCATTCGTCCGAGGGGGCGACATGACCACCACGGCGCCCGATCAGGCCAGCTCGACTCACGAGCGGTCGCCACAAACTGCTCGCGCCGAGACCGCGCGGCGGCTCTACGAGGCCGAGTGGGCGCTGCACTGCGCCCACCAGACCGGCATCGACGCCTGGATCGCCGCGGCGAGCGACCACCTGCACGAGACCGTTCGCGAGTACTTGTTGGCCCGCGTCACCGGACTCGGGTAGTCCACGCGCCAGCGAGGCGTGCCGTCCTTTAGTCGACGCCTCTCCCGGGGCCGAATCCACCGGTCGCGGCGCCAGCAAGCTCGGGCAGGCCGGCCCACGGATCGCGGTCGGGTGCGGCAGCGCGCCCTTCCGGACAGTGCTTGCGAAAATCGCACCACGAGCAGCCGGGACCTGGCACCGGGGGAAACATCTCGTCCCGATGCGCGCCGCCCTGCCAGGTGTCGGTCGCGACGACGATGTCGTCCGCCGTCGCCTCGGCCCGGGCCACATGCCGGGCGAGTGACTCGTCGCTGTGCTCGGCCACGGCCACCCGCCCGGTTGGAACGTGGTGCAGCTCGACCCGACGACAGGGGCGCCGAAGCGTCCGCCGCGCGGCCAGCGCATAGAGGGCAAGCGCCTGGGAGGAGCGAGCTTCGTCACCATCCGGCGGACGGCGGCCAGTCTTGTAGTCGACGATCACCAGCTCGCCGTCTCGATCGTCGATGCGGTCCACCCGCCCGCTCAGCGCGAGCCGCTCCGTGACGGTCGCGACGGTCCGCTCGACGCCGGCCGGCTCGTCGTCCGGGTCGATCTGCGACAGGTAGCCCGCGACCCATTGGCTGGCCCGCATCCGCCACTCACGTGATTGAGTCTCGTCTCGAAAACCGTCGGACTGCCAGTTCCGCACGACGAGCAAAGCGCCGGTCGCCGCCGTTCGCACGGCTCGGGGCGACATCCACCAGCGATGCAGAGCCAGGTGTACGACCGCGCCGAGGGTGTTATGTGCCCACGGCGCCCCCCGGCTCGGAGTCGGACGGTCGAGGTAGGTCATGCGGTAGCGCCGCGGGCAGTCGAACGCGGCCAGCCGAGACGGTGTCGCCGCGAACAGCCGACGCGGCATCGATCCCAGCGTCAGCTGTTCCGGCTGGGTCACTGGCTCACCGCGGGCTACCAGCCTCCGCCGCCATCGCCGCCGCCGCCACCCCAGTCGCCACCGCCGCCGCCCCAGTCGCCGCCGCCCCAGCTTCCGCCGCTCGCGTCGGTTCCGCCGCCCCAACCGCCGCCGCCACCCCAGTCGGAGCCGCCCGAGCCCTGGCCGGAGTCGTGGCCGGCGTCATATCCCGACTCGAAGCCGCTGTCGTATCCGGCGCCGTAGCCTCCGCCGCCCCAACCGCCGAATCCGCCGGCCAGGACGCTGCCGATCAGCAGCGTCTCCCAGAACGGCGTCGAGTACCAGCCGCCCGGCACGCCACGACCGCCGCCGTAGTAGTACGGCGCCCCGGGGGTGTAGTCCGGGTAGCCCTGGAAGCTCTGACCTTGCACGGTGACCTGCTGGGCCTTGGTGAGCTGATCACCCCGCGGCTCCTCGATGGGTGGCAGCTCCGGCCCGGGATCCAGCCCGAGCGCCTTGCGAGCCGTCACGGCCGCGTAGAGGCCCTCGAGGGTGGTGCGCCGCGCCGCCGCGTACTTCTCGACCGTGTTGGCCGTTGCGAGCTGCGAACCGGACGAGTTGAACCGTTCTGCAGCGTCCGCGACGGCCTGCCGTGCCGTCGCATTGTCCTTGGGATCCAGGGTGTTGACCTCGTTGGCGAGGCGATCGTAGTAGGGCATCACGTTCGCCTTGGCCGTCTCTAGCTGCCTGGTGAGCTTGCGCTTGCGGTAGAGCATCACTCCACCGACGCCGGCCGCGCCCACAACACCCAGGCCGACCAGCCACGGCCACACGGCCGTCCCACCGCCTGACTGCCCGCTCGCGTTGTCGGTGTTTCCCGTCCCCGAGCCGTTGGCGCAGACCGGGCCTCCTTGGAGGTTGTTGGCGAACTCGACCAGCGTGTTCGTCAGGTCTCCGTTGGTGGTCTGCAGGTTGGGCCGAGTGTCGCTGTAGGCCTTGGCGATCTGGGTCTGGGCGAAGCCCTGGCAGTAGACGTCCGACCTAGCTGCATATTGCGTGCCGTCGAAGACGACGAGCGTCTGCCGCGGTCCTACCGCGGCCCGCAGCCGGTTCAGGGCGTCAGGCCCATTGACGCTCGAGGGAAGGATCGCCGCTTTGACCGACGAGCCGAAGGCGTTCTGCACCTCGGTTCGGTTGTCGACCCGCCCTTGCGCACCGGCAGCGACGTAGAGGGGCGAGCCTTTCAAGGCGTTTATTGCATCGTCAACCGTATCCGCCGACGCCGCCGGGGCCATGACGAGCAGCGCGGCGAATGCGGCAGCGATTCCGCCCAGGACGACGCGAAATCGCGACATGCCACCAGGGTAATGCTTCATGGTGATGAGACGATTGGTGACGATGCCGTGTTCCGGGCGAGCAGCGCCGCGTAGGACTCTGGCGTGGTCGTGCAGGCGGCCAGTGGGATCGCCTTGTTCCGGCCGTGATAATCCGACGATCCGACGGGTATCAGACCGAGGTCGGCCGCCAAACCGGCCAAGTGCGCTCGGTCGGCCTCGGAATGGTCAGGGTGGTCGACCTCGACTCCGTCGAGTCCCGCCGCGGCCATGTCGGCGATGACGGCGTCATCGACAACGGTCCCGCGACGACGGGCGAGTGGGTGGGCGAAGACGGTAACTCCTCCGGCGGCGGTGATCAGGCGCATCGCCTCGAAGACATCCATGTCGGCCTTCCGGACGTAGTACTTGCTGCGTGCGGACAGCAGATCGGCGAAGGCCGCATCGATAGACTCGACAACGCCGGCCTCGACGAGGGCCTGGCCGATATGGGGCCGGCCTACGCTGCCGTCGCCGGCCAGCTCGGCCACCCGCTTCCAGGTGATCGGGATGCCGTCGGCGGCCAAATTGCCGACAATTGCCTGACCCCGACCACGGCGGCTCTCGCGCAACCGACTTCGTTCGGCCCGTAGTTCGTGGTTGTTCGGGTCGTAGAGGTACCCGATCAGGTGTAGACCGATCCGCCTCCCATCGGGTCCGAACCAGGCGCAGGAAAACTCGGTGCCGGGAACCAGCGTGAGCCCGGTCGGCAGTGCCGCGGCCGCCTCGGCCCAGCCCGCCGCCGTGTCGTGATCAGTGATCGCAATCACATCGAGTCCGGTGTTCTTGGCGCGTACGACCAGTTCCGCGGGCGTGTCCGTGCCGTCCGAGGCCGTGGAGTGGGTATGCAGGTCGATCCGCACAGGGCGAGGGTACGGACCGTTGGATTCGGCCCGACCCGGCCCAGCAGTGCGGTCAAGCCCGAGCCCGGCGGCCGGGAGGTCGCGGCCGCACTACGCCAGGAAGAAATCCTGAAGCACCAAGCGAACTTCCCTCACAAACCGATCTAATCGCCCGGCGAATTGCGGACCAACTTGACACTGCGAGCCCATAGGCCGCTGCCAGGTCAGGAATCAGGCGGGATCCAGGGCAACGGCGAAGTCGTGCGGCTTGATTCCGCGTCATATCCACTGGGCTTCGTGGGGCTCGCCGGCGCGATGGGCCACAAGCCGCCGGTGCCGTCGTCCTGAGATTGCACCGCGTATCGCCCGAACAGCAACTCCGACACCTGGTGGTAGCGCAGGTTCGGGTCCGGGAGGTAGTCGATCCGGCTGAGCGCCTGCTGTTGGCCGGCCGACTCGATGATGAAGGAGCCGTAGTCGAGCAAGCGGCCGAATCCGCTTTGTTCGTAGGTCAGGTCGGTCACCTTCACGAGCGGCATGATCGCCACCTTGCGAGCGATGATCCCGCTCACCAGAAGTACGCGCTTGTTCGTGACCACGAAACGTTCCACGTACCAATCAGCGACGATCCAGGCGAACCAGGCCAGGGTGACGACGAAGAAGACGATCAGCAAGCTCCGCAGCACGGTGATGCTGTTGACGAGCCACAGCACGAGCAGGCCGGTGAACCAGAACAAGGCCAACCGGCCTCCGGCCGATGCGAGAGAAACCCAATGCCGTCGGACCGAGAAAACCTGATCCTCGCTGCGCAGCAAATACCGATCGAGCTTCGCCATGAGTCACGACCTCAGAGGCTCTCAAAAAAGCTAGCCAGCCCGTTGAATACAAACACCACGGCGTTCCACAGGGTATGAGCGATGGCCGCAGCGCTCTGCGGCGCCGTGACGATGAAGAACAAGAGGAAGATCACAGCGCCGACGCTCAGGACCTGCTTCAACATCGATCCGACTCCGATCCCGATTTGCACACACGTCGTCGGTTTTTCATACCTCATGAGCAAGCCGTCGCAAATACGCCGCGCCGATACCAGACTATCGCTGTGGAGCCTCATCGGCAGCCCTGCGCGGGCGGCATCGTGTTCGATGACCAACGGCGGCTGCTTCTGATCCGCCGCGGCCAGCCGCCGGCGCTCGGCCTCTGGTCCATTCCGGGCGGCCGTTGCCTGCCCAGCGAGTCGGCCGAGGATGCCTGTACGCGGGAGGTCCAGGAGGAGACCGGGCTGGTTGTCAACGTCATTCGACATGTGGGACGTGTCGACCGCAAAGGCCCCGCCGGAGTGACATATGTGATCGACGACTACCTCTGCGAAGTACGGTCCGGGGTCCTTCGGGCCGCCGACGACGCCGCGGATGCGCGCTGGGCTAGCCGCGCCGAGCTGCTCACCCTTGACCTATCACCGGGTCTCCTCGAGTCACTCGTCGCATGGGACGCGGTGCCCGACTGACCTCATCTTCTCCTCAACCTGCCCGCTCGACCCCATCCGGCCCGGGTCCTTCGTTCGGCCGCGCTGACCGCACCCGTCCGGCCGATCGGCCGCACCGGACGGTCCGATCGACTCGTTAGCCGACTTCCCTACCGCTAGCCGCCGCCCCGGTCACCTGCGCGGTTCGGGCCGACTCGGCTGCTCACCTCCGCGGGCCTGGACGTACCCGCGGGTCGGCACTAGCACCTTGCGCCGGAATACACACACCACCGTCCCGTCCTGCTTGTAGCCGGTGGTTTCCACGTACACGACGCCCCGGTCGGGCTTGGAACTCGACAGCGTCTTCCCGAGCACCCTGGTCTCGCCGTAGATCGTGTCGCCGTGAAACGTCGGGGCGACGTGCCGCAATGACTCGACCTCGAGGTTCGCGATCGCCATCCCGCTGATATCGGGTACGGACATGCCCAGCAACAATGAGTAGATGTAGTTGCCGACCACCACGTTTCGCCCGAAATCCGTGGACTCTTGTGCGTAGTGCGCATCCGTATGTAACGGGTGGTGGTTCATGGTGAGCAGGCAGAAGAGGTGGTCGTCGTACTCGGTGACTGTCTTGCCGGGCCAATGCTGGTAGATCGCGTCGACCTCGAACTGCTCGTAGTACCGCCCGAAGGGCATGACGACCCGTCCTTCCCGCTGGAAATCCGATCCGCGCCACTGGTTCCGTATTTCGGCATTGTGCTCACGTCACCGCCCGTGGTGTCGGCCGGTTGAGCACGCCGGCACTCGCAACGTGCCGCGGCCTGCCCAGGAAGGTCAGCCCGCCAGGTCCACCGATTGGACACAGCCCCCGTTCCGTCGAATGTGGTCGCTCGGATAGTCGCCCGTGGTCCGGCTAACACCTACGATTTGCCTGTGGATCGGCGCCGTTTTCTCACCCGCGCCGGGCTCGTCGTCGGGGGTGGCCTCGCCGGTGCCGCTGGCACGGCCGGCGTCGAGGAATACCGCCTCCGGGAGAACGTCGCGATGTCCGGGCACGCGGTTGGTCACTACCGGCCCGCGGGCATCGCCGCGACCACGATCACCTATCGGGCTCCGATCGACGCCGCGGCGGTCGCCCTAACGTTCGACGACGGACCGTCGAATCGATATACGGGCCCAATACTCGACATCCTCGACCGATACGACACGCCCGCGACCTTCTTCCTGATCGGAGAGCACGCGCTGAGATACCCGTCGCTCGTCCAGCGCGCGGCCACGCGCCACGAGATCGGCAATCACACCTGGTCGCATCCCGACATGTCCCTAGCTGGCCCGCACGCTGCGACCGCTGAGCTGACCCAAGCAGCGAATGCAGTCTCCGCACTCACAGGGCATCCCCCAATCGCGTTTCGACCCCCCTACGGCGCCTTTTCCGGCGCGACGGCCATGGTGGCCACCGGACTCGGCTACCCGATCGTGTTGTGGGATTTCGAGTTCGACCAGCACGGCGAATCCGCCACCACCAACCTCGATCGCATGGTCCGCATGACCCGCTCGGGCTCGATCATCCTTGGCCACGATGGCGGCACCCTGAACTGCGACGTTGTCGTCGATGTGCTCCCTTCACTTATCGACGGCATACGCCGCCGCGGATTCGATTTCGTCCCGCTGTCCAACCTCCTGACCGCGGCGAGACGGCAACCCGTCACGCCCAACGTGGCCGACCATGCCGACGCTGCCTCAGCCGTGCGCTCGACGACCGTCGGCTAGGCGGACAATCGCGCGAGCGGATCAGCGGAAGGACGACGCGATCTGCGTCTCGACCTCGGCATATGCCGCCCCGGCCCGACCGAGCAACTGACCGATGCCGTCGAGGGCGTCCGACAGTCCCCTCGCGTGCTGGTCGAATTGCTCGTAGAGCGCGGCGAACTGAGCCGCCGCCGTGCCGGACCAGTCGGCTCCGAACAGCGGTCCTAGCTGACCCCGCAGGTTTTGGTGCGCACCTCGCACGTCCGCGGATGTGCGAGCGACGGTTCCGCCGAGGGTCTGTAACTGCTCTGGTGTGACCTTGAGTACCGATGGCATGAGCAAAACCTCCCAGTGCCTCGCCGCGGGCGGCGTGGGGGCTGCCCGCGTGGATGAGTTGATGTGGCTGGCACGGTACCTACGCGAAAGCCCCCAGAAGATCATCGATCCAGCCTGTGGATATGCGCTCGCGTTATCCACAGTTCTCCGTCGAGTGCTCCACTCGGTCATCAGACTGGCCAGACTCGATCTCGTGCGCGTTCGCCTGTCCATCAGTGATCCACCGCGTCCCGTCCGGGATGTGCAGATCACTGCGCCGGATCGGACCTGCCTGGCCGATCTCGTCGGCGCACTCGCCGGCGAGGCTGGACGAGCAGTCGGCCCGCTCGCGGTATGGAATGGCTGTTTGCGTGTCGAATTGACCGCCCCGCTCGGCGGAGCCGGTTTACGCAACGGCGACGTTCTGCGGTTCGACGGGCCGAGACGAGATTCGATAGGCAGTGCACCGCTTCAGGTGGCCGTCGTTGGTGGTCCCGACGCCGGCAAGGCGGTGCCGTTGACCAGCGGACAGATCGTTGTCGGGCGGGCCCGGACGTGCCACCTATCTTTGTCGGATCCCGAGGTATCGCGTCGCCACTTGGCTCTCGCGCTGACTCCGGCCGGCCTCCGCGTGCGTGATCTCGGATCAACGAACCGCACGCGAATAGAAGGGCATCTCATCGACTCGTCCGACTCCCCGGCTTCGATTGGTGACGCCATTCGGCTTGGTGATTCGACGCTTGTCGTGACGTGTGCGCAGGAGGACGCGGCCGCTTTGACTCCCGCCCCGGACGGCCGCCTGCTGGTGAACCGGCCACCACTCGGTGTCGCGGAAGCCAGCCTCGACGAGATCGAATATCCTGACGAGCGCGAAAGCTCCGGCTCACCGCGCATACCGTGGTTGGCCGCGCTCCTACCGGCCGCGCTAGGAATTGCTCTCGCCGCAATGTTTCATGCGGTGCAGTATCTCGCGTTCGCCCTTCTCTCACCGGTGATGCTGCTGGGCTCAGCTGCCGGCGACCGTTGGCATTGGCGGCGTGGCCACCGCCAGGCTGTGGTGAGCGTGGCCCAACAGCGAGCCCGCGCGGATAGTCGACGCGTTGAGCTATTGACCGCCGAGACCATGGCTCGACGCCGATCTCATCCGGACGCCGCTGCTGTGCTGCGGACGGCGACGGTCCCCGACTGTCGAGTGTGGGAACGACGTCTCGATCACACGGAGTTCGGCACGGTTCGCTTGGGACTAGCCGACCAGGTCTCGCGACTCACGGTGCTGCGTCGCGGGAGTCGGGCCCCCGCAGGCGTGCTCAGCTGCGTTCCTTTCATTGTGGATCTCCGGACCGGGTCTGTCGGGATGGTGGGGCCGCTCGATGTCGCGCGAGCCTGTGCACGGTGGCTGATGGGTCAATTGGCTGTATCGCACTCGCCCGCTGATCTCCGCTTCGTTCTCATGGTCAAGGACACCAGCCAGGATGCTTGGACGTGGACCCGGTGGCTGCCTCATCACCTCTCAGTGACGTCCGGAGCCGACGAACACGCGTCGACGGTAATGGCACTTCGGAGCCTCGTAGACGCCCGGCTCGCGGATCGCGGACAGCAGACGACGACTTCCTGGCCCGGACCTTGGACGATCGTCGTTGTCGATCCGAGCGGAGACCTCGCCGACGTGCCTGGCCTCGTCAGTCTCCTGGCCGACGGCACGCGAGCAGGTGTGACCGCGATATGCGTGGATGATCGGAATCGAAGGCTTCTCGCGTCCTGTTCCACGGTAGTCGCCGTCGATGACGCAGCCGGGACACGCTTCGTCGTTCGGCAAGCGGCCGCGTCGGTTGTCCGAGATGTGTCGGCTGATCAAGTGACGACGGAGTGGGCCGAGAGCGTGGCCAGAGGGCTGGCTCCCCTTGCCGATGCTGGGGCCGACACGTCCCTGACAATTCCGGCGACGTGCTTCCTCTTCGATCTGCTCGGGCTCGATCGGGGGGATCTCCGATCCGCGATCGTCGAACGATGGCGTTTAGGGAAAGGACGACCGAGAACTGCGGTAGGACTCGGCGCCCAGGGGGTCGTCGAGCTCGATCTGATCAGCGATGGGCCACACATGCTCGTCGCCGGTACTACGGGTTCTGGTAAGTCGGAGCTGTTGCAGTCCCTGGTCGCAGGGCTGTCTATCGCCAATGCGCCCGGCCAGGTCGCGTTCGTGCTGGTCGACTACAAGGGCGGTGCCACCTTCGTCGACTGCGGCCGCCTGCCGCATGCGCTCGGCGTGGTTACTGATCTCGATGCACATCTCACCAGGCGCGCCTTGCGATCGCTCGACGCCGAGCTACGACGGCGGGAAGTGCTGTTCGCAGATGTTGGCGCTCGCGACCTCGACCAGTACCACAGGACGACGACGGGCCAGCACGGGTCGCTACACCGCCTCGTCCTGATCGTCGACGAATTCGCCACCCTGGCGGAAGAGCTACCCGACTTCTTGGACGGGCTCATCGACATTGCGCAACGGGGGCGATCCCTCGGCATACATTTGATCCTGGCCACTCAACGACCCGGTGGCGTGATTTCGCCCGAGATCCGTGCGAACACAGCTCTTCGCATCGCGTTACGTGTGACGGATACCAACGAATCGGTCGATGTTGTGGGCACTCCCGCGGCGGCCGCGATAGACAAGCAACGACCCGGCCGCGCGTGCGTGCGTACCGGGTCAACGGTGACCGAGATGCAAACTGCGCGCATCGCCGAGGTGGTGCCGTCATCGCAACGGATACGGGTGGAGTCTCTGGATCACTGGGGGCGCCCCATCGCATCACCTCCGTCACGTGTCGACAAAACCGATCTCCAGCTGTTGGCTGACGCCACCCACGAGGCCACCTTCGTCACAGACGCTCTGGTACCCCAGCCGCCGTGGCTGCCGCCGCTGACGCATCTCCTGCCCATCACCGACCTCGACGACGTGCCCTGCCCTGACCTGATCCCGCTCGGCGTGGTCGACCTGCCCGACATCCAGCAGCAAGTACCGCTTGTCGTGGACCTGAGTCGAGCTGGGCCCTGCCTCGTTGTCGGTGGAGCTGGCTCGGGCCGGACAACTGCCCTCAGCACAGCCGTGGCGGTCACCGCGAGCCGACTGTCGTGCGAGTCGCTGCAGGCGTACGTCGTCGATTGCGCCGGCGGGGATCTGCGGGCGGTGGTTGCCGATCTTCCGCACTGTGCGGCGGTGCTCTCCAGAGACGATTTCGACGCCATAGCACGGCTCATCGAGCGCCTAACCGACCTCGCGGCTGAACGACGGTCCAACCATGCGGCCACGTCGACCGTCGCGTCGACAGCGAAGGCCGAGCCGCAGCGCGCCCTGCTCGTGGTCGACGGTTGGGAGGGCTTTGCCATTGCGTCCGAGGAACACGACGGAGGCCGGACGGTCGACGCGTTCCTCGGCCTCTTGCGCGACGCGACGTCGATCGGAATGACCGTCCTGGTCGCCGGCGATAGAACGGCGCTGGCGCCCAGGCTCGCAGGCATCGTGAGCCGGCGGTTCGTGCTCAGGCTGGTAGATCGAGCCGACTATGCCCTGGCCGGGATACCGCCACATCACGTGCCGGTTCGCATGCCGCCCGGGCGTGCCATCCGGAGTGAGGATCATGCCGAGGTTCAGTTCGCGGTACTCGGTCGCGACGCCAGTCCCGCCGAGCAACGTCGTGCGGTCGCGGCGATAGCCGCCGCAGCCAGGCCTAGAGCGATGGCGCCGGTGATCGCGGTGCGACCCTTGCCGCGTCGGGTCCAACTCGCCGACTTGCGTCCAGCCGACCGGGCACACCCGACGCTCGGTGTCGGGGGCGACCGCGCCGAACCGATACATCTCGACCTGTTCGCTGCACCTGGAACGTTCCTGGTCGCGGGACCTCCGCGCTCGGGGCGAACCACGGCGCTCACAGTCATCGGCAAGCAGCTGCACTCGATGGCTATCGAGATCATCGTTGCCGCACCGGCCCGATCGGACCTCGCATCCTTCGCGTGCGCGCTCGGAATTCCGGTGTGGGACCGCAATGCACCAGAACATTCCTTGACTACCGCGTCGCGTGGACGCCGGGTAATCCTGGTCGACGATGCCGAAACCTTCCTGGACTCCGCGGTCGAGGCGGCATTGGCGGAGATCACTCGCCAACAGGGCTCCGGTCAGATCAGCGTCGTGGCGGCGCGGACCGACGATCTTGCGGTCTCCTATCGCGGCCTGCTGTTCGATGCTCAGCGCGGCCGAACTGGTCTGCTACTACAGCCCGCCGTGAGCGATGGTGAGCTTCTTGGTGTGCGTGTTCGGCGCACGCGGACGACCGCGCTTCCGGGTCGCGGCGTATTGGTTGGGGATCTGCCGCGACTGACTGGCGTGCTGGGCTCGGGGAACCTCATGCCGGTGCAGGTGGCAAGCCCGTGATGGCACACAGAACACGGCGCTTGTATCGGCCAGCGCCTGACGCACTGCGCCGTGCGGCGCCCCGCTGGCTCGCCGGGCTGATATCACCCCATGTGCGGATAGCGATGATCGGTCGGAGGCACGAAGGTCTCCTTGATCGATCGCGGCGAGATCCAGCGCACGAGGTTCCAGATCGATCCGGCCTTGTCATTCGTGCCGGAAGCGCGAGCGCCACCGAAGGGTTGCTGGCCGACGACGGCGCCGGTCGGCTTGTCATTGACGTAGAAATTCCCGGCGGCGAATCGAAGCGCATGCGACGCCTCCAGGATCGCCGCCCGCTCGCGGGCAAACACGGCGCCGGTGAGGGCGTACGGCGTCACCGATTCGAGTTGCTCGAGGGTTTGTGTCCACGCGTTGTCCTCGTAGACGTGAACGGCCAGGATGGGGCCGAAATACTCCTGGACGAACGCCTCGTGGGTCGGATCGCTGATCACAGCGACGGTGGGCCGCACGAAGAAACCCGTGCTGTCGTCGGACTTGCCGCCAGCGAGCACGGAGGCGGACGGCTGCGCATGCAACCGGTCGATCGCGGCGGTCAGCCGATCGAACGCACGTCGATCAATTACCGCGCCACCGAAGTTGGTGAAATCGGCGACATCGCCGTAGGTCAGCGACTCGGTGACCGCTACCAGCTCGTCCCGGGCCCCGTTATCCCACAGCGACTGGGGAATGTACGCCCGAGACGCGGCCGAACACTTCTGTCCCTGGTACTCGAACGCGCCACGCACCAGGCCAGTCACAAGCGACGCCGGATCGGCCGACGGGTGCGCGAGCACGAAGTCCTTGCCGCCGGTCTCGCCGACCATCCGTGGATACGAGGCGTACGAGGAGATCGAGGCGCCAACGGCTCGCCACAAGGACTGGAAGGTCGCCGTCGAGCCGGTGAAATGAATTCCCGCCAAGGCATGATGCGGAACGGCGACCTGGCTGACGGCTTGACCGTCCCCGGTCACCAGATTGATCACGCCCGGGGGCAGGCCAGCGGCTTCCAGCAAGCGCATCGTCCAATGCGCCGCCAGCTGTTGCGTCGGAGAGGGCTTCCACACGACCACGTTGCCGAGCAGCGCGGGTGCCGTTGGCAGGTTGGCGCCAATCGCGGTGAAATTGAACGGCGTTATCGCCAGGACGAAGCCCTCGAGGGGACGATAGTCCATTCGGTTCCAGGTAAGCCGTGCGCTCATCGGCTGGTTCTGCAGGATCTCGCGAGCAAAGTGCACGTTGAACCGAAGAAAGTCGATCAGCTCGCAGGCCGAATCGATCTCGGCTTGTTGCACAGTCTTCGACTGGCCGAGCATCGTTGCAGCATTCAAGGTGTCCCGCCATGTCGTCGACAGCAGATCCGCCGCGCGAAGGAAGATCGCCGCTCGCTCGTCAAATGGCAGGTCGCGCCAAGCCGCAGCCGCGCCAAGTGCGGCGTCCACGGCATCCGCGACGTCGGCCGGGGTCGCCTGGGCCGCTCGACCCAGCACGGTCGAGTGACTGTGCGGGGCAACGACACTGATGTGATCCCCCCCGGCCATGCGCTGCTGACCGGCGATCGTCATCGTCAGATCGATCGACTGCCCAGCGAACTCCTGGAGCTTGGCCTCGAGCGACGACCGCTCGGGCGTACCGCTCCGGTAGGTGTGAATAGGCTCGTTGTCCGGCGTGGGAGGAGCGGTAACGGCGTCCATGAGCGGCCCTTCGACGAGCGGTCTACGGGGCATTCGGCCGTCATGCACCGCCCGGACCAGACGGGTGGGCAGGGCGGCGGAGCCGGCAGTTCATGCCCACTGCGTATACAGACGATCCTCTCACCATCAGTGAGGTGCGCGCAGCGAAACTTCCCGGCGACTACCCTGCGTCAGCTCAGATCAGCTCGACCAGAATCGGAAGTTCCTGGGTCGCGTACCAGGAGAGCCCGAGGCCCTCAGCATCGTCGACGCGGTCTTGCGCCTCCGGGTCGCCGAGATCTGCGGCGAAGATGGCGGCAGCCGCAGCCGCGATGGTCCCTTCCCCTTCGGCGTCGTCCACGTGGGCGGCCGCGACGCGATCGAATGTCACCGGGATGCCGACCTCGACGACACCGCGGTCTCGATCGTCGCGGATCGTGACCGACGAATCGGGAATGTCGGCGGCGAGCACAACCCGGCGCCGCGGGGCGGTGGGGTCGTCGTCCAAGGCCCGCAGCGAGCTCCGCGCGGCTTCCAATGTCGCCGCGTACTCCAGCTCCTCGCTGTCGTCGCCGCGATACCACTCCCGAAGTCCAGGAGTAACCGCGAAGGCGGTGAGCGGGCTGCCCTGAACGGCACCCTCTGCGAGCAGCTGGCGCAGCCCATGCAGCGTCGAGGGCAGGTAGACCCTCACTCGGCGGCCTGGGCGGAACGGAATGCCGATTCGCCGATGCGCCGCGCTTCACTGCTGGGCGTGCAGCTCTATCGTCGCGGTACGCATCGCGGTCTCAAGGACGACGGTCCGCCGCCGCGGATCCATGAGATTCGCTCCGATGACCGCGAGGTCCTCCGGCCCGGGACCCACGAACAGGACCTGCTTGCCGTTGGCTCGCAATCGAGCAATGTCGGCCAGGATCCCCCGGGTTATCGCCCGGCGTATCGATCGCTCGATCCGCGCCACCGGCGATCGCGGCCGATCGAGTAGGACCGACGCCATCGGGGCCAGCACGTATACCTCGTCCACGGCCTGGTCGAGGAGCAGGTCGGCCGAGGCGTTCGACGCCGCACCGCCGTCGATGTAGGGGTGCTCGCCGATGCGCTTCGGGGGATACCAGGCCGGAATCGAGCACGATGCGACGACCGCGTCGGCGAGTGACACATCGGGCGATCCAGGCAGTCCGACGCGATCGCGACCGAACACGACCCGCCGGCCCGACCAGTAGTCGACCGCGATAATCCACGGGTGAGGCTGAGTCGGCCAGCGGCCCTCCAGTCCGGCTTCCCCGGCGATACCAGCCACCATGTCGGCAACCGCCTGGAGGCTGCCACGTCCGGTGGGTAGCGCGCCGGTCAACGTGAGCAAGGTCCGCGACCGGCGGGGGTGCCGGACACCGCCGAGCAGGAGCCGCGGCGATCCGACGCCGAACCCAGGCCACGGTGGGAGGCCACGACCGGTCGTGTCGTACTCGAACGCGATCGGTGGATCGTCCGGAGCCGGGATGCCCTGGTGATGCCTGCGCATTTGGTCGACAGACACGGCGCAAGCAAGCGCCGCCGCGGCGACGGCACCGGCAGATGTGCCGACGACCAGCTGGACGTCCCGCGCATCGAAGCCGGCCTCGACCTCGAGCGCCGAGAGCGCGCCGACGATCCAGGCGAAGCCCAAGACGCCGCCACCGCCCAGTACAAGGGCCCGACGCGGCCGAGCGGAACTGTCTCGTCGGCCACTCGCCGGGCTGGAACCGACCGCGGCGCTCCGTACCGGCCGGCTGGAGGGCGCCCACATTGGCGAGACCGCGGACACCTCCACGGACTCATCGGAGTCGACTACCTCGTCTTCTGGCGAGTCGTCTGGGTTGGCGGATTCGCCGCCCGGCCTCACGCTCCGTCCTCCGAGGATGCATCGGACGGCCGACGGGCCGCGCGCGTAGTCGCAGCGCTGCCTGAGCCGGATGGACCAGCTCGGTGGCGGTCCGCCGAGTCCGTACGCGGCGCGTCCGAAGCTGCACCGCCTTGCGGTGACCGCGCTGGCCGCGCTGACCGCGGCGACTTCGCCGTCGCAGGCGATCCGATGCCCGACGCCGGCGCAGCCGAGCCTCGGCCGGACGGTGTCCGCTTCGAGCGGGCCGATCGCCGGCCATCGGTCGACCCGGCGGCAGGACGTCGGCCGGCGCCCGTCGACGGCGCAGAGCTGGCCCCGTTGTCCCGGTGGGCGGCCAGAGCGTCGCTGGCGGCGACCAGTTCGGCGAGCGACTCCTCCATCAAGGAGGCCAACACGTCGACGTCGGGCATGGCGTCACGGTCGGCATTCAGGCCGTAATACACGCCGCCGTCGTACGACGTCACGCCGATCGATACCGCCTGCCCTTCGGCGAGCGGCACGATCGGAAAGATCTCCAGGAGCCGCGCGCCGGCGGCGTACAGCGGATGCTGCGGACCGGGGACGTTGGTGACGACGAGATTGAACAAGCGGCGGGTGAGGCTGTTCGCCGCTCGGGCGCCCAGCGCGTGCAGGGTCGGCGGCGCGAAGCCGGACAACGCGACCAACGCATCGGCTCCGACCGACTGGCCGGACTCCTTGTGCCCGCGCATGGCGTAGCTGACCTGCGCCAGCCGCAAGACCGGATTGGGCTCGCCGACCGGGAGGTCAACGAACACCGCGGAGATCCGATTGCCAAGCGTGCCCATCTCAGAGTCTGACCGGACGCTGACCGGCACCATCGCCCGCACGGTGGTCGACGGCGTCACCGACTCACCCCGAAACAGCAACCAGCCCCGCAGGGCGCCCGCAACTGTGGCGAGCACTACGTCGTTGATCGTGGTGCGGGGCCCCGTCTCCGATTGCTGGGCGCGCACTCGCTTGTAGTCCGCCAGCGACGTCACGGCTGTGCCATAGCGGCGTTGCTGTCCGATCTGAGCGTTCAAGGGCATCTGCGGAGCGGCCCGAAAGGCGATGCGGGCCGCCGAAGCCAATCCTCCGACGACGCGAAGAGTTCTTCCGCTGGTGGCCCGGATATCGTTCGCGCCCAGCCGGAGCGTGTCGAACAGGGCGCTCGGCCGGCGCACCAGGTCGCAGACCGCGTCCGCGACGAGGCTCAGCGCCCCAGGCTCGGCGTCGGGCATCCAGAGGTCTTCGGGCATCTCGCGAGGTCGCGGAGACCCATCCAGAATCACCTGGCCGATGTCGATCGCGCTCACGCCGTCGACCATCGCGTGATGGGTCTTGGTAATGATCGCAATCCGGTTCTCGCTCAGGCCCTCGACGAGGTAGATCTCCCACAACGGCCGGTGCCGATCGAGTGGCCGTGACTGGATGCGGGCGCAGAACTCGCGCAGTTGCTCATCGGAACCTGGCTTGGGTAGCGCCGAACGGCGAACGTGAAACGAGATATCGAACTCCGGGTCGTCGACCCAGACGGGATTGGCTAGGTGGCCGGGAACCGTACGGATCCTCTGGCGGTACCGCGGAACGAGTGCGATCCGCTCCTCGATCAACGCCACCAAGCGCTCGTAGTCGAACGTGCGATGACCGTCCGCGCTCGGCGGCTGGAGTATCAACAGACCGCCGACATGCATTGGCGTCGTGCGCCCCTCGAGATAGAGGAACGAGACATCCAGCGAGGACAGTCGGTCGGTCACGTGATCAGCGCTCGCAACCGACCGGCGCAAGTCGGGTCATAGAACCCAAGACTACGCAGCTGGGTTATCCGCATTGGGTTATGTCGGCCGTCCCCGTCGGGCCGCCGCAGCGGCTTGGCGGGCTAGCCCCGTGATCGTGCGGATCGCCGATGCCGCGGCGCCGATATCCCGGCGAGCGAACGGGCCAGCGCGATGACCGCCTGCCGAAGCGGGCTGGCCGGCCGCACCTCGCCCAGCGTCTGGCCAGCGACGAGTGCGGCGTCGAGCGCCGCCGGGTCACTGGGCAGCAGCGCGGCCGGCGTGCGCCCGGCGAATCGATCCAGAGCGGCGCGGAGCTCGGTCGCGGGATCACCGGGCACGACCGAACGGCGCACCTTGTTGAGTACGACCCAGACCGGTGCGCCGACCTCGGCGTCGCGCAGCTCGGCCAACGCCCGCACCAGCCGTTGCACGCCGATCGGGTCGGCGCTCCCGACGGCGAGGATCACATCCGCCGCATCGAGCACGGCCAGCGTCGCTCCATTGCGCCGCGGAGCCATCGTGTCGAAGCTGAGCTCCTCGTCGGACTCGAGACAGAAGCCGCAGTCGACCACGGTGAACTCCGCCAGGCCTCGCGCGGCGGCCAGCACCGGCTCGACGGCGGTCGCCCGCAGCTCGGGCCAGCGCTCCGCACGCGGAACGCCAGTGAGCACCCGGAAGGTCGGGGTGACGGCCCAACAGAGGTCGGCGAGGGTCTCGCGCTCCAGCCGGCTGGCCGCGGCCTGGCGACACGCGGCCGCGAACCCGGGCGACTCGTCGAGCAGCCCAAGCACCGCGGCGACGACTCCGCCGTACACATCGGCATCCACCAGCAGGCTGGACGAGCCGAGCCGGGCCAGCTCATCGGCAAGCGTGACCGCCACCGTGGTCCGGCCCGGCGCTCCGGTCGGACCCCATACGGCGAGTACCGACCCCCGCCGCTCCGGCGGGCCGTCGGCCACGGGCGAGCCGCCAGGTGGAATGGGCGCGGACGTGGCCGCGCGAGGATCGCCGAAGCCGCGGCTCGCCCGCCAGCCCTCGGTTGCGGCATCCGCCACCGCCACCGCTTCGCTGATCACGCTGGCCACGACGGCTGCGTCGGCATCATCCGGCACAACGTGGGCAATGCCCAAGGCGCGGACCCGGTCCTCGACGGCGGTGTCGTTGCGTGGCACTACGGCCACTGGAGCGACACGCGCGGCGACGAGGCGATCGACCGCGTCAGCATCCAGGCGGCGTAGCGAAGCGGCGATCAGGGCGGCGCGGGCCTGGCCCGACAAGGCGACCGCGAGCAGGTCCACGATGTCGACGCAGCGGCGTACCACGGTCACGGGGTGGTCGGAACGATCGAGGTCCACGACGAGGCGCGCCTCCCACGGCGCACCGTCCGCGGCGCTCAGTACCGGCAGCTTCATGGTCGCTTCGTGCAGCCATCCAACGGGGGCAGGTTGTCGTTCGGATCGCCGGCTGCCGTCCCCGACAGGATGCCGGCGCGGATCACGGCCCCGTCCAGAGCCAACGCGGTGATGACGCGGCCGGCCAACGGCGGCGGCACTCGGAGCACGACGTCCTGCGTACTACCCCCGGTGAACGCGCCACCGGCGGTCGACTGCACGTCCTGCACCGTGACGTCGGCCAGCACGGTAACGGCCGAGCAGGTGCGCGTCGACACCCAGAGCTGAATCCGCTGACCTCGTTGCACGTGCGGCGCATTCGTCGGCGCGAGCGGAACGGTGATCGTCGTGGCGGCGTCCGTAGCGGCGAGCGCCGCCCGCGGAAGCAGTTCCCCCGCGGTGACCTGTCGAGTAACCGATTGCCCGAGCAGGGCGGCGCCCACGGGCAGATAGGCGCGTGCGCCGGCGGCCAGCCGGACGTGCACCGGGGAAAGGTCGTCGGCGCTCAACACCGTTCCCGGGGCGAGATCGCGCGAGGCTGCCCACACGCTGTCAGAAGCGGTCGCGCTGCTGATCACCCTGGCGCCGATCAGTACCGAGGCCAGGACGAGGACGACGCCAGCCACTAACCGGAAGTCGAGCCACTTGGGCGCGCGGACCCGCCGTGGCGTCGGGGAGGTAACTACCACGGCAGACATCGTGCATGACGCGGCGCAGTTAGACGAATCCGCTGGGTTGCCTTGTGGACAATCAAGCCGGTGGGATCCAGCGACTGAGACACTGTCTTGGTGAGCCTGACGCGACGCGCAAACCCAGCAGCGAGTGGGTTATGGGTACGGAACGCTTTCTGACCCTGGCTGACGTCGCGGACGTCTTGAACATCTCCGGGTCACAGGCTTACGCGCTCGTCCGCAACCGCGAGCTCGAGGCGATCAAGATCGGCGGCCGCGGCCAGTGGCGAGTCGAACGGGCAAAGCTCGAGGCCTATATCGATCAGATGTACGACCAGACGCGGCAGTTCCTCGACGACCACCCGTTCGTAGAGTCCGACCAGGAGATGGCCGACGACGCAACCCACCCGGACTGAGCGACGGGTCGGCGTTCCCCGGCTCGCGGCTAACCCGTGGCCCGATCAGACCTGTCGGCGTACGAGGACGATCGCGGCGAGCGGCAGGACGAGTACGTCGCGCACGTCAGCCCGTCGGCGGGGCTCGCCGGCCGCATGCTCGGCAAGTTCCACGAAATCGGCTCCAACCCGGTCGAGCGTGCCAGTGAGCGTCCGGGCGTCTACCAGCCGAACCTGCACCGCGGATCGGTCGCGCACGAGACCGCGAAGCGCGCTGCGCAGCGTCAATCGGGATTCGACGACACTCTCCGAGCCTGGCACTGCGGCCGTCCAGCTCAGGCCCGACAATTCGATGACCGTGCGCAGAGGCACGAGCGCTTCCCGTCCGCCGCCTTCGTCGAGCAGCAGCCAGTCCGATCCTGACCGGCGCACCGTGCCGTCCACGGAAATTCCGGCCTGGCACCGGATCCGGATCGTGCGACCCACCGCCGACCGCAACCGGTCGACGAGGCGGAGCGTTCCGGACTCGATCCGGACGCGCTCCTCGACCTGCCCCGCCCGCTCAGCCGCCTCGAGGGCGACGGCTTGCGCTTCGAGATCCGCGAACAGCCCGTCCCATCGGCTCACACCGGCGTCCGCGCAGGATCGTGGATGGGACCGGGCCGATCAGCCAGACGGCCGCCGGTGGCTCCAGCACGCTCGGCGATCGCGGCGGCAACGATCGAGACCGCGACCTCGCCGGGCGTGTTCGCCCCGATGTCCAGCCCCGCGGGTCCGTCGATGCGGGCCTGGGTCGTGAGATCGACGCCGTGGTCGGACAGCCACGCCGCCCGGGCGGCCTGGGTATGCCGGGATCCCAACGCGCCAAGGTAGCCGACGTTGGTCCCCAGCGCGGCCAGCAGTGCGCCGCCGCTGACCGTCAGATCATGACTCAACACGACGACGACATCACTGCGGCCGGCTGCGCCGCAACGCCGGGCCGCGTCTTCGGCGGAGTTCACGACCACGCCGGTCCAGCCGAGCACAGCTGCCGTGTCGACCAGAGCGTCAGCCAGCTGGCCGGACCCGACCACGACCAGCGCGGTTGGCGGCCACAGGGCGGCGAGGAAGAGCTCCCCTGCCCCCGTTGCGAGCAGCGTCGTCCCACTCACGCCGCGGTTGAAGAACGTACGTACGGCGTCGGCGGCGGGCGAGAGTGCTCGGCAGGATGGCCTCGGTAGTGCCGACAGCCGCCCCATCGAGTCGGGTGACGAGGCACACCGCCGCGTGATCGACCAGGGCCGCCCATGCCGATTGCGGGATGTCCCCGGCCGGCTGGATGAGCAACCGGGCGATCCCTCCGCAGGCCAGTCCGGCCCGGACCGCAGCCTCGTCGGTGACGGTCACATCCTCGAGTCGCGCGCGGGTGAGTGGCTGGGACAGCAGGTCGGCGATCTGCTCCCGCGCGGCCCCTGAGAACAGCTGGCCGACCGGCGGTCGATCCGGAGCGGCGGCCAGGACGGCGAGCGGCTCTCGAGAACTGAACCCGCGCGTGGAGATCACTCGGGCCAGAGATACCGGAAGGCCGCTCCCGCGCCACTGTTGCACTTGTTCGGCGATGTCGAACATCGCGGCTCCTTTCTCGCCCGGTCAAGCATCCAGCCCGGCGGGTAGCCGGGCATCGGCCGATCCCGCATCAGATCGTCGCAGGCGCGGCGGAAGGTTGTCCCCAGGTCTGGGCATCGGTCTTGACCGTATGCTAGTCGCTCTGTATGAAGGCAAACATAGGTAAATGAATCTTAATGAGGTCTTCTTCATGAAGAATATGGTTCGAGCCGGCGGCATCGTCCTCGGGGACGTCGTCGCGATCGGCCTGCTGTATCCGGACTGGGACTCGCTTGCCACCGGCGCGCGCGATCCGCAGGCGTGGACGACCCGCCAGGGCGCGGACGCGGTCGTCAGCACGCTGGCAGCCATGGCGCTCTGGCTCGTGGCGATATGGCTTGGCGTGGGCCTGCTCGCCGTGCTCGCGGCATCGCTGCCGGGGACGGCCGGGGCGATCGGTCACGCCGTCGCCGACGTAGCCATGCCGGCCGTCCTGCGCCGCACTGTTGCCGGTGCGCTCGGTCTCGGCATCCTAGCCGCGCCGGTCGCCGCATTGGCCTCGCCGGGGCCGTCGCCGAGCGGCGCGAGGAGCACGGTGCCGGCCACATCGACGAGCACGGTGGCGCCACCGACCTGGCCCTCAGGGGCGCCGGCGAGAGTGCCGCCCACCATTGCGCCACCCGGCTGGCCGACCAACGCGAGGCCGCGGCCCCCCGTCGAACCACCGACCGATGTGGCTCCTGATCGCCGGCCGCCGGGGGCGCCCCCCGAGTCCGTCGTCGTGCGCCCGGGAGACAGCCTGTGGGCGATCACGGCGGCGCTCCTCGGTCGCCGGCCCACCGCTCGCCAGGTCGCGGTGACGTGGCCTCGGTGGTACGCGGCGAATCGGGCCGAGATCGGTTCGGATCCCAACCTCATCCGCCCCGGCCAGGTCCTGCAAGCTCCCCATCCGGCCGGAGGTTCCCGATGACCGCGCCCGATCCGTCGACTGAGCCGTCGTTGGGCCAGATCACACTGCGAGCCGCTCCGCGACGCGAACCGCCGTTCGACGACGAGCTGCCCCGGCATCTGCGCCTTATCGGTCCATTCGACCAGCCGCTGCCCTTCCGAGAGGTGCCGCCTCGCCGATCTCCGGACGAGTCGTCGATCTTCGCCCCTAAGCGCAGCCAGCCCGGGGACCTTCCGGATGCGGCAGCCTTCGGTCGACGGCTCCTCGTGGCGATCATGGAGGCGAAGGCGGGCCGTCGGACGTTCCATCAGCTCGCGGCTCATCTGAGCCAGGGCGTCTACTCGGGCCTGGTCAACGACCTGGCCCGACCGGAACGGCTCCGGTCGTGGCGTGGTCGAATCACGATCCGCTCGGTGCGCGTCTTCGAGCCGGCCGACGGGGTGGCGGAGCTGTCCGCGGTGGTTGCGGTGGGGCCGCGCTACCGGGCCGTGGCCGCCCGGCTCGAAGGCCGCAACGGACGGTGGCGCTGCGTGCGACTGCAGCTCGGCTGACGTCGAGGGACTTCGTCCGGCGTCGGTCGCTCCGCCCGAACGAGGGACGTTGCGGTCAGCGCTTGCGCTTGCGCGTATTGCCCCGCGTGGATCGGTTCCCGCGGCTGCCGCGGTTGGGATTGCCGCGGTTCTGCTGGCGCCGCGCAGTGCTCGAGGATGCGCTGGACGGACCCGACGAATCCTGGTCGTCGGAGGTCATTCGCACCTCCGGCGTATCCGAGCCCAGCGTCGGTGAGCTGTAGATGAGCGGTCGGCCCGACGTGTCGCGGTCCAGGCCCTTCGCGTTGATGTGCGGCGCGGTCGAGCGACCGTTCGGCTGGGCGCCGTTCGGCGTGGGCACTGCGCCGTCGTGCGTGCGTTGCGCTGCGGCCAGCAGCGCGTCATCCAGGTGCGGATCGCCATCGACCGCGCCATCCCGGTCTCCGCCCGCGCCGGCAACTGCCGTAACGGCGGCCTCATCCGCACCGCCGGTCGGCGCACCGGCATCCTCGATCTCGACCTCGAGGTTGAACAAGAAGCCGACCGACTCCTCCTTGATCGCCTCCATCATCGCGGAGAACATGTCGAAGCCTTCGCGCTGGTATTCGACGAGTGGATCGCGCTGCGCCATTGCGCGCAATCCGATGCCCTCCTGCAGGTAGTCCATCTCGTAGAGATGCTCGCGCCACTTGCGGTCGAGCACCGAGAGCAGAACCCGTCGCTCCAGCTCCCGCATCACGTCCGAGCTCGAGATCCTCCTCGCGGGCGTCGTACGCGGATTCCGCGTCGGCGACGAGCTCCTCGACGAGGAATTCCCGGGTGAGATCGGACTTCCTACCGCCGGCTTGTTCGATGGCCTCCTCGACCGACAGCGATACGGGGTACAGCGTCTTGAGCGCGGTCCACAGTTGGTCGAGCTCCCATTCCTCGGCGTACCCGGATGCGGTAGCGCCCTCGACGTATCCGCGCACCACCTCGCCGATCATCGGCCGGAACTGGTTGGACAGGTCGGCCCCTTCGAGCACTTGACGCCGCTCGCCGTAGATCACGGTGCGCTGCTTGTTGAGCACCTCGTCGTACTTGAGCACGTTCTTGCGGATCTCGAAGTTCTGCTGCTCCACCTGAGTCTGGGCCGACTGGATCGACCGCGAGACGGTCTTGTTCTCGATCGGGGTGTCCTCGGGCAGCCGCAGGAAGTTCATGATCGCGGCGACCCGTTCGCCGTTGAAACGGACCATGAGGTCGTCGCCCAAAGACAGGTAGAAGCGTGACTCGCCCGGATCACCCTGGCGACCGGACCGGCCCCGCAACTGGTTGTCGATGCGACGGGACTCGTGGCGCTCGGTGCCGAGCACGTACAGGCCGCCCAGCTCGACGACCTCGTCGTGCTCCGCGCTGCTCTCGGCCTTGGCCTTCTCCAGCGCGTCCGGCCACGCGGCTTCGTACTCCTCCGGCGTCTCGTCCGGAGTGAGCCCCCGGTCGCGCAAGGCCAGATCGGCGCTGAATTCCGGGTTGCCACCGAGCATGATGTCGGTTCCGCGACCGGCCATGTTGGTGGCCACGGTCACGGCACCCTTGCGACCCGCGTTGGCGATGATCGCCGCCTCCCGCGCGTGGTTCTTGGCGTTGAGCACTTCGTGCGGGATGCCACGGCGCAGCAGCAACGACGCCAACCGCTCGGACTTGGCCACGCTCGCCGTACCGACGAGCACCGGCTGGCCGGCATCGTGGCGTTCGGCGAGATCGTCGACGACGGCCGCGAACTTGGCGTCTTCGGTCTTGTAGATCAGATCGGTCTCGTCGTCGCGGACCATCGGCATGTTCGTCGGGATCGAGACGACGCCGAGCTTGTAGATCTGATTCAGCTCGGCCGCCTCGGTCTGGGCCGTTCCGGTCATGCCGGCCAACTTGGGGTAGAGCCGGAAGTAGTTCTGCAGGGTGATCGTCGCAAGCGTCTGGTTCTCCTGCTGGATCGCCACACCCTCCTTGGCCTCGATGGCCTGGTGCATCCCCTCGTTGTAACGGCGCCCGTGCAGTATGCGGCCGGTGAACTCGTCGACGATCATCACGTTGCCTTCCGTGACGATGTAGTCGCGGTCGCGCTTGTAGAGCTCCTTGGCCTTGAGTGAGTTGTTCAGGTAACCGACGAGCGGGGTGTTCGCGGCCTCGTAGAGGTTCTCGATGCCGAGCTGGTCCTCGACGAACGCGACGCCATCCTCGGTGACCGCGACGGTCCGCTTCCCTTCCTCGACCTCGTAGTGCCGGTCACGCGTCATCCGTGGGGCCAGCCGGGCGAACTCCAGGTACCAGCGCTGGTTCTCCTCGGCCGGCCCGCTGATGATGAGCGGGGTGCGGGCCTCGTCGATGAGGATGGAGTCCACCTCGTCGACGATCGCGTAGTTGTGGCCGCGCTGGACCAGATCGTCCAACGACCAGGCCATGTTGTCGCGCAGGTAGTCGAAACCGAATTCGTTGTTCGTGCCGTACGTGATATCCGCGTCATACGCGATCTTGCGTTTCTCCGGCGGCAGCTCGGACAGGATCTTCCCGACCGACAGCCCGAGGAACCGATGCACCCGGCCCATCCAGTCGGCGTCGCGGCCGGCCAGGTAGTCGTTCACGGTCACGATGTGCACGCCGTCGCCGGGCAGGGCGTTCAGGTAGGCCGGCAGCGTCGACACGAGTGTCTTGCCCTCACCGGTCTTCATCTCGGCGATGTTGCCCAGATGCAGTGCGGCGCCGCCCATCAGCTGGACCGGGTAGTGGAACTGTCCTAGGGTCCGTCGAGCCGCCTCGCGAACCACCGCAAATGCCTCGGGCAGCAGGTCGTCGAGGGTCTCGCCGTCGCCCAGCCGTTCCCGGAACGTGTCGGTGAGCGCACGCAGCTCCGCGTCCGACAGGTCGATGTAGTCGTCCTCGAGGGTCTCGATGTGGGCAGCGATGCCCGCCAGTCGGCGGACCAGCTTTCCCTCGCCGGCGCGCAGGAGTTTCGCAAGGACCACGACGTCATGGTACGGGCTCGGTTCGGGTGGTCACGGATTGGTCACAGGATTCAGACCCAGCCCAGCAGAACCTCTTGCGTGACCTTGGACTTATGGTCGCCTCAGGCCAGCAAGTCCACGATCACATCGTGGACTTGGCGCCGTCGGCCCGCGCCGTCCCCGCGTCGCGCGCTCTAGCCGGCCACCGGGCAAAGCGAGCCCGAGCAACAGCCAGCCGCCGACCGGACGCTTCCCCTCGATAGCGCCCATGCCGGCGGCCGCTCCCACCCGTGCTGCCTTGCCACCCCTAAAGACGTCGCTGGGCGCAGACTGATACACCGGCGTGGATCCGATGTTGTCCAACGCCGCAGTCGGTCTGGCAAGCTCTCGACATGGGCCGGTGGAACGGCGTGGAGCTCGACGACCTCGTCCTGACGAGCGCGCGGCTCGTGCTGCGTCCCTGGCAGGAATCCGACGCCCCCGCGATCACGGCGATCATGGCCGATCCCGCCATGCTGACGTTCCTCCCATTGCCCAACCCCTACACGCATGACGATGCGGTCCGCTACATCACCGAAGTCGCGGGGGCCGGCCGAGCGGCTGGTACCGCCGCGCATTGCGCGCTCGCCGAGCGCGCTTCGGGCCGGGTCGTAGGCGCAGCCGGCATCCGAGTGCCCGAGACGCGCACGATCGGGGCCGAGATCGGCTACTGGGTGGGGCGAGCCAGCCAGGGTCACGGATACGCGTCCGAGGCCGCGCGCACGCTCGCGGCGTGGGCGTTCGAACGGGCTGGCGGCTCCCGAACGGAGATCCATGCTGCGGTCGGCAACGTGGCCTCGGCGAAAGTGGCGCTGAACGCCGGATTCCGTTTCGAGGGCATCCTGCGAGGAAACGCCGTCACCCCCGATGGCCCGGCGGACGAGGCGATATTCGGGCGACTACCGACCGACCGGGGCGACTCGATTGCCGCCGCGCTCCCTCGGCTGCCGGCGGACGGGATCACGGATGGCGTCCTTTCGCTGCGCACCCTGACTCGGGCCGACGCGCCCGCCCTCATCGAGCAGCTGACGAACGCCGAGGCCGTCCGCTGGCAATTCAACGACAGCGTGCCGTCGGATCCGACGATCACCGAGCAGGCCGCTCGCTCTGAGCTCGAGTGGCTCGTCGGTCCGTTGGGCCGCCTCACCATGGTCGAAGCAGCGACCGGCGAAGTCGTCGGAACGATGGTGCTGCGCAACGTCGGCCCACCCCAGATTGCCAATCTCGGGTATGGCGTGCTCCCTGCGTATCGTGGCCGCGGCTACACCGCGCGGGCGCTCCGACTCTTGATCGAATGGGCCTTCGGCCCAGGGAACTTCGCTCGGCTCGAGCTCGGCACCAAGCCCGGCAACGTAGCCTCGCAGAGATCCGCGTCGGCCGGTGGCTTCGAGTTCGACGGCATTCGCAACAGCCGGCTACGCAATCGGGATGGCACCTTCAGTGATGAGGTGCGCTACGCGCTGGTCAATCCGCGATACAAGTCGAGAGGCTCGGGGCGGGCGATGTCTGTTAGTCGGTCAACCGGATGAGTCCGTAGTCGTAGGCGCGACGGCGATACACCACGCTCGGCCGACCAGTGTCCTGGTCGGCGAACAGGTAGAAGTCATGACCGACGAGCTCCATCTCGAACAATGCCTGGTCGACGGTCATCGGCTTGGCCGGATGCTCCTTCTCCCGCACGATGCGACCAGGGCCGTCATCTGTTTCCTCGGCGGCGAGGTCCACCCCCTCGGCGGCCACGGCTGAGGAGTTCGCCGTCGCTGCGGTTGCGCTGGCCACGGAGGTCGGAGTGCGCCGACCGTAGTGCACTCGACGACGGTCGGCTGCTTGACGCAGCCGGCGCTCCACCTTCTCAGTCGCAAGGTCGAGCGCCCGGTAAAAGTCCGCGGCGCAGGCCTCACCTCGGACGACTGGTCCACGGGTTCTGCACGTTATCTCGACATGCTGGCAGCTGTCGTTCTGGCGCCTATTGGGCTCGTGGTGCAGTTCGACGTCAGCCCTGATGATCTTGTTGTCATACCGTTCGATCCGGAGGAGCTTGTCGGTGACGTGCTGCCGGAAGTGGGCGGGCACCTCGACGTTGCGCCCGCGAACGACGACATCCATGCGAATGACAGCAGTGCCCATTCGTCCTCCACCAGGTCATCGGCGCTCACTCACACCAGCACGGGCCGGCAGTGACCGCGCTGATTCGGCGTGAGACACCTGGTCGGTCAGTCCATTCACGCTAGTCCCGCCCGCTGTGAGGTGGCTAGCCACTTGGTGAGGCGCTTGCCGCGCTCCCACGCGGCGTTGCGGCGATGACAGCGGCACATGACACGTGCCAGCCGGCCTCGGTGAGCGCCCGGGTCGCCTCCCGCACCGTGGTGCCTGTGGTGATGATGTCGTCGACAATCACGGCGCTGCCACCGGTCCGGCCGGAATACGGCTGCGCGGCCATCGCTCCGGCTAGGTTCCGGGCTCGCTCCGCCGCTCCGAGCCCGGTCGAGTCTCGGACCTCCCATCGCAACGACAGCGGGGTGCGGACAGGCAGGTCGAGTGCTCGGCCGGCCTTACGGGCGAGCCGTACCACATGGTCGCCCCCGCGACGCCGAGCTGTCGCTCGAGCACTCGGAACAGGCACGAGGACGGCACCGCCGGGAGGCGCGCGCTCGAACGCACGGATCAACGCGGTACCGAGCACCTCGGCCAACGGCTCGGCCAGATCACGCTGCCCCCGCTCCTTGTACCGGATCAGGGCGGTGCGAAGCGCTCCGGCGTACCAGCCGTGCGCCACGACCGGCAGCGGCGTACGCACGGCCAGCGGGTGGGCACAGGCTCGGATGCAGCTGGCACAGAACGCGCTCCCGCTCGCCCCACAGCCCGCACAGAGCACAGGGAGGACCAGGTCGAGCAGGGCGTGGAGCCAGGAGGTTGATGCAGTCATGCCGCCTATGCTCGCGTCGGCGCCGGCGCGTCGCAGCCTTGACGGCGATGCTGTGGACAACGTGGTTCGTTATCCACAGATCTATTCCAAATAGACGGGGCTGCGCCCTCGCACAGTAGCGTCAATGCCACCAAACGGACTGGTCCAGGCGTTGGACCGCTGAATGAAGACACCGCCTCCCGAGGCGACCCACGGCAGCTCGCCGGACGCCGCCGTGATCGACTCCGGAGTCGCGGGCAGGTTGCTGGAGGAACGCTTGCTGAACGCTGAGCCATCGGATTGGACCGACCAGACGCCGTACCCAGAGGCATCGGCGCCGGTCGCGTAGAGGGTTGTCCCGTCGTTCCACGCAACATCGGTAACGGTCAAATCAGAGGGGGTGACAGGAACGAGATTGTCGATGCGCACATTCGCACCGCTGCGCTCGACCGTGCCAACCGCGCACTGCACGACGCGCCCAGGTCCGCCAATCACGAGAGCGATCCTCGTGCCGTCGGGGCTGAACCGAACCGCCACGATGTTGCCGGTCAGGTTGCCTCGGCCGGTGATCTGAACCTGGCTCGACGCGCCCGACGCTAGGACGCGCCGAAGGGTGGTGCCGTAGCCCAGCCAGATCTCCGGCTGCCCCGGAGCCCACGCCGGCCGGCTCATCGCTGCGGGCGGGAGCCTGACCAGGTGCAGTCCGGCCTTCTGGGTGCCGACGAGCAGGGTCGATCGGCCAGCCGGTCCAGCTGTGCCCGCCGCCCGGAGATCCGAAGCGGCCGGGTCACCGGCGAGCGAGATTGCGCTGAGGCCGTAGGACCGGTGCCCTAGGGGTCCATCGAGCACCTTGCCGGTTTCGTCCACGACCAGACCGGCATCGTTCAGGTAGAACGCTGGTCGGTCATTGATGACGCCTGACGCTGATTGGAAGTCGGTTTCGCCGAATGGCCCGGTGAGGTCAGGGATTGACAGCGGTCGGCGGGTGTCGGTGATGGTGACCAAGGCGTTGTTGAACGTGTAGGCGACCTGCTCCGCCAGGCGTCGGCGGCTGTCCGGGTCGAGTTGGCTACTGCCCGGGAGTTCCACCACATACAGCTGAGAGGCGGAGACGGTAACGGTGGCGTTCTTGGCGTTGACGGCATCCGGGACGGGGAGGACGGCAACCTGCAGTTCCTGGCGTGGCGGCGACAGAAGCTGATCCAGCAGCCAGGTCGCGAGCGACTGGTCGGACAGCGCAGAGTAGCGGGGATCTGGAACGAGGCGTTTCTGGGCGAGGTCGAAGTAGTACAGCGGATGTGTGCGGTAGGCACCGATGAAGTCCGACAGCTGGATGACCAGGCCCGGCGACAGCCTGTCGATGCGCCACTGTCCATTGATCCGCTTCATGGCAAAGCTGCGCTGGATCGCTCCGGAGTCGGCCTGCAGTGCCGTCCGGTAGACGCCGTTCTGATCGAGGGTTCCGACCTGGTTTGCCGTGACAGTGACGACGTCGGTGTACGGATCAGGAAGCTTGACCTGATAGGAGTCCACGATCGTCACGGTGCTGTCCGACCAGGTGTTGCGGGCCTCCGGGGTTAGGAACCCCTTCGCGGCGTTGTGGTCTGGAAGACTGCTGACGTTGGCGGCGAGGAAGCCGAGCACGATCGCCCGGGGATCCGCGCCGGGCTGGGGAGACGGCGCCGGGACCGGCGCCGCGGTCGACCCGCCGATGGCGCGAACCCGTTCCGGTGCTGAATGGTCGGGCACGCCTGCGCAGGCGGTCAGGGTGGCGATCAGCGCGGCGAGCGCGGCGACGAGGGCGGGACGGCGCCGGGTCTGACGAGCGAGCGCCCTCATGACGCCCCCCTCGGAACGTCGGCAACGGAGTCCGGCTCCAACGGGAGGGGCGATGAGGTGAGCACATCGCCAGCGGTACGCGGCAGGGTAAGCCGGAATTGAGCGCCGACCCATCGCTCACCCCAGGCTTGCAGCCAGCCGCCGTGCAGCCGGGCGTCCTCGAGGCTGATCGCCAGGCCAAGCCCGCTACCACCGGTGAGCCGGCTGCGCGAGGGATCCCCGCGCCAGAAGCGGTTGAACACCAGCCCAGCCTCTCCGGCGCGCAAGCCGACCCCGTGATCGCGCACGGTAACCGCGGCGGCGTGGCCGTCGGCTGCGATCGTCACCACGACCGGGCGCCCCTCGCCGTGATCCAGGGCGTTGCCAAGCAGATTGCGCAGGATCCGTTCCACTCGACGGACATCCATGGCCACCGGAACGGGGTGCTCCGGGGCACGGAGCACGATCTCACTGCCGTGCCGCTCAGCGAGCATCTCGCTCGCGTCGATCGCACTGGCCGCCACGCCGCACAGGTCCGTGACCTCCATCTCCAGATGAGCGACGCCGGCGTCGTACCGCGAGATCTCGAGCAGATCGGCCAGCAATGCCTCGAAGCGGTCGAGCTCGGTTTGCAGCAGCTCAGCGGATCGAGCGAGCTCCGGCGGAAAGGCCCCACGTTGCGAGTGCAAGAGCTCGGCGGCCATGCGGATCGTAGTCAGCGGGGTGCGCAGCTCGTGGGAGACGTCGCTCGTGAACCGGCGTTGTAGCCGCGACAGCTCCTCCAGCCGGCGGATCTGACGCTGCAGGCTGCCGGCCATCGCATTGAACGATTCGCCCAATCTCGCGATGTCGTCGGTGCCGCGAACCGGAATTCGCTGCGCGAGATCTCCGGCCGCGAGCCGTTCGGCCGTCTTCGCCGCCACCCGCACCGGCCGCACGACCTGCCGAGTCACCAGCAGGCTGATCGCCGCGACGAAGAGGACCAGGCCGATGCCGGCGAGCAGCACGGTGCGCTGGACGAGGGCGATCGTGTCGGATTCGGCCGAGAGCGGGAACAGGTAGTAGAGCTCGAACACCCCGTTCTGGGTGGTCACCGGCTCGCCCACGATCAGCCCGGGCACGGTCTGATCCGTGGACCCGTTCGGTTGCGGGATCGGTGCGTACTGGACGGCCAGGTTGTTGTCCTGCACGAGTGTCCGCAACGACTTCGGGATCTCCGGGGAGTTCTGCGATCCGGCCGACACGCTCGTGTTCACGGATTCGATCGTGATCGTGAACAGCCCCGCCTCGCTGCCGGTCGCGGAGAGCTGGGACTGGGCGCTCGTGACGGCGGCGTTCTGGCTCGGGATGTCACCGGGGCTGACGTCGGCAAACACTCGCCGAACCGTGTCCAGTCCGGCGGTCGCCTGCAACACGGCGGCGGTCCGCTTGGCTCGCAGCACGCCAGCACTGATCTGGTTGACGAGGAAGATGCCGATCAGCAACACCCCGATACCGGTCACCACCAACGTGGTCGCGCCTACCCGCAGCTGCAGCGAATGCTGCCAGGCCCGGCGGGCGGCCCGTCCGGCCCGCGCGGATCGCTCTCCCAGCACGTGGATGAGGCCCCAGGCTCGGCTGCGCGTGCGCTGGACGCGCGCCAGCGCCGCGGCGCGAGCGCCCGACTGCGGCAGCGAGTCGGCTTCGGTAGGCGCTTCCGGCTCGGCCGGTAGGCCCTCTGGCTCGGCCTGCAGCGCTTCCGTTCGCGGCGCCTCCGGCTCGGCTGGCGGTGCTTCCTGTGCGGTGACCTCGAGCCTTGGCGGCTCTGATGCGTCACCGCTGACACCAGGCCGGGCCGTCGTTCGCGGACGGCTCATGGTGGGCCGGCTTTGTACCCCACGCCGCGAACGGTGAGCACGACCTCCGGACGTTCCGGGTCCCGTTCCACCTTCGACCGCAGCCGCTGCACATGCACGTTAACGAGCCGGGTGTCAGCAGCGTGCCGGTATCCCCATACCTGCTCGAGGAGCACCTCGCGGGTGAACACCTGCCGGGGTTTGCGAGCCAGCGCGACCAGGAGGTCGAACTCGAGCGGCGTCAGGTTGATCGGCGACCCGTCGCGGGTGACCTGGTGGGCCGGTACGTCGATGGAGACCGGCGACTCGGCCGGTCCGATGGACAATGTTTCGCTGGCGACGTCCTCGTGGTGGCGCAGCCGGGCCCGCATCCTGGCCACCAGCTCCTTGGGCTTGAACGGCTTGACGACATAGTCGTCGGCCCCGGATTCCAGACCGAGGACGACGTCGATCGTGTCGCTCTTGGCTGTGAGCATGATGATCGGCGTGCCACTCTCGGCCCGGATGGCCCGGCAGACGTCCAGGCCCGACATGCCCGGCAGCATGAGATCCAGCAACACGACATCGGGCTTGGTATCCCGGAAGGCGGCGAGTGCGCCCGTGCCGTCGCTCACGAAGGACGGATCGAAACCGTCGGATCGCAACACGATGCCGAGCATCTCGGCGAGGGCGGAGTCGTCATCGACCACCAGGACGCGCGGCTTCATGCCAACATCGTGACATCTCTGCTGGGGGAATGCCCTCTGACGCGACCGGGTCTGGTGCCGGTCGTCAGGCGCGGGCTGCCTGACTGGCTCGCTTGCGCTCTCGTTGCTCGACGAATCGGCTGGCCTGCGCATCCAGTCCGGCCAGGAACTGGGCGAGTTCCTCGCGCGCTTGCTCGCCGACGGGGCCTAGGTCGTCGCGTTCGAAGACCCGCCAGAACCGCGTGATCGGCATGACCACGTCGTCGTGGTGCAGCCGCAGGTCGTAGATGCCGGCCATGGCAATGGTGACGGAGTTACGGGTGAAGTCCGGCATGCCGGCACCGGGCATAGTGAAGCCGACCACCTCGTCGCGGACGGCAGCCATCGTGGCATCCGGCGCCTCGTCGAACGCCGCCTCCACCAGGTTGCGGTAGAAGACCATGTGCAGGTTCTCGTCGGTGGAGATCCGGGCGAGTAGCTGGTCGGCGATCGGACACCCGCTCGACTTTCCCGTGTTCCGATGCGAAACCCGGGTGGCGAGCTCCTGGAAGCTGACGTACGCGATGCCCTGCAGCAACGTCCTTGTTTCCCGAGCTGTAGCCCGCGGCCATGTGAAGCATGCGGAGTCGCTCGAGCTCGACTGGGTCGACGCCACGGGTCACGACGAGGTAGTCGCGCAGCGCAATGGCGTGCCGGCCCTCCTCGGCGGTCCAGCGGCCGACCCACTGGCCCCAGGCACCGTCCAGCCCGAACCGGTTGGCGATCTCACGATGGTAGGAGGGCAGGTTGTCCTCGGTGAGCAAGTTGACCGTCATGGCCGTACGGGCCGACCGGATCGAGGGGCGAGTCCTCCGGCTTCCAGTCTTCACCGCCGAGGAAAGCGAAGTCGCGGCCACGGCTCCACGGGAATGTAGTCGTGCGGCATCCAGTCCTTGGCTGCGCTCAGATGCCGGTTCAGGTTCGTCTCGACCACGGGCCCAAGCTCGTGCAGCAGACGCGTCTGAAGATCAGCCATACCCCAGACTAACTTACGCGACCGTAGGTTACGCAACCGTAGCTAAGCGATCCGGCCCGCCGCCCCGGGGCGCCCAAGCTCTCAGTAGCGGTAGTGCACCGACTTGTAGGGCCCCGCGACATCGACGCCGATGTATTCGGCCTGCGCCTTGGACAGCGTCGTCAGCTTGGCCCCCACGGCGTCGAGGTGCAGCCGGGCCACTTTCTCGTCCAGGTGCTTCGGGAGCACGTAGACCTGCTTGTCGTACTGGCCCTTCTTGGTGTGCAACTCGATCTGCGCGATCGTCTGGTTCGAGAACGACGACGACATCACGAAGCTGGGATGCCCGGTGGCGTTGCCCAGATTCAGCAGCCGCCCCTCGGACAGCACGATGATCGCGTGGCCGTCCGGGAACCGCCACTCGTGCACCTGCGGCTTTACCTCGATCTTGCGGATGCCGGGGACCTTGGCCAGTCCGGCCATGTCGATTTCGTTGTCGAAGTGGCCGATGTTGCCGACGATCGCCTGGTGTTTCATGGCCGTCATGTGCTCGGCCAGGATGATGTCCTTGTTCCCGGTGGCGGTGACGAAGATGTCCGCCTTGCCGACCACGTCGTCCAACGTGACGACTTCGAGGCCGTCCATCGCCGCCTGCAGCGCGCAGATCGGGTCGATCTCGGTCACCACGACGCGCGCGCCCTGACCACGCAGTGATTCGACACAGCCCTTGCCGACGTCACCGTAGCCGCAGACGACGGCGAGCTTGCCCGCGATCATCACGTCGGTGCCGCGGTTGATGCCGTCGATGAGCGAGTGCCGGCAGCCGTACTTGTTGTCGAACTTGCTCTTGGTGACCGAGTCGTTGACGTTGATCGCGGGGAACAGCAGGGTGCCGGCGCGGGCGAATTCGTACAGGCGGTGGACGCCCGTGGTCGTCTCCTCGGTCACGCCGATGATGCCCTGGGTCATCCGGGTGTACTTGCCGGGCTGGTCGGCCACGGAACGCCGAAGCACGTCGAGGATCACGCCGTACTCGTGGGAGTCGTCCGCGTCGGGCTGGGGCACGGCGCCGGCGGCTTCGAACTCGACGCCCATGTGGATCAGCAACGTGGCGTCGCCGCCGTCGTCGACGATGGAGTCAGGTCCTGACCCATCGGGCCAGCTGAGCATCTGCTCGGTGCACCACCAGTACTCCTCCAAGGTCTCGCCCTTCCAGGCGAAGACCGAGACACCCTGGGGGTTGTCCGCCGTGCCGTCGGGGCCGACGACGGCCGCCGCGGCGGCATGATCCTGGGTGGAGAAGATGTTGCAGCTGACCCACCGCACGTCGGCGCCGAGGGCGACGAGGGTCTCGATGAGCACCGCGGTCTGCACGGTCATGTGCAGGGAGCCGGCGATCTTGCGGCCCTTCAGCGGCTGCTGCGGGCCGTACTCCTTGCGCAGGGCCATCAGTCCGGGCATCTCGTGCTCGGCCAGCTGGATCTCCTTGCGGCCGAACTCGCAGAGCGACAGGTCGGCGACCTTGAAGTCGTGGACGGTGCCGGCGCTGTCGGCGGCGAGGGTGCTGCTCATACGTTCTCCCAGTTCGGTCGGCGGTGCTTCCATCGGGTAGTCGGATTCGTCGGATGCCAGCCGGCGGTAGATGCCGGCCTCCGGAGGGGCGGCGTTCCGGTGTATCGCTCCGAACCAGGCGTCGACGGCGCGGGCGACCAGCGGATCGGTCCGCATCCGGCGTTCGAAGGCGATGTCGGCAATCGTGAGGCCGTGTTCGGCGAGCAGATCACGCAGGCCCTGCAGACGTTCGATCTGCCTGGATCCGTAGTGTCGATGACCGCCCGGGGTGCGCAGGGCTGCGACGAGCCCCGCCTGCTCGATGTAGCGAAGCATTCGTTGCGACCACCCGGTCGCCTCGGCGGCCTGTTGGATGGTCATCGTCGGCATGGCGGCGAAACTCTACCACAACTGTGTCAGGTTTTAGCAACTCCACCCCGCCGTTCGGCGCGATCGCTAGTCGCCCGTCGTCGCCCGGAACACGATCGCTCGGCCGAGGAGCTGTAACGGATGTCCGGCCGCCACGAACGCGGCCGCGCCCTTCGGCAGCGACCGATGCTCGCCGCCGACCGTGACGTAGGCCTCTCCTTTGGTGCACAACAGAATCTGCGGTCCTGCGGGCGGAATTCTCGTCAGGTCCGAAAACTGGTGTACGGACAGCCGAAATTCGGGAACCGAGGCGTCGAACCAGGACTCCTCGTCGGCGACCCGGGCGGCGAGAATGGGCTGCGGTACCGCGGCGAAATTGGCGACCGCGAGCAGTTCCGGGGCGTCGACGTGCTTGGGCGTGAGGCCACCCCGGAGCACGTTGTCGCTACTGGCCATGACCTCGACCGCGAGGCCGCGCAGATAGCAGTGCACGGTGCCCGGGCGAACGAATACCGCTTCCCTCGGTTCCAACCGGAGGTAGTTGAGTAGCACAAGGAGGGCCACCCCGACGTCGCTGGGAAAGTCGTTGGCCACGGTGAGAATCGCGTTGGCCGGCTCGACCCATTCGCCGCCCGCAGCCGAGAGTCGCCCGCAGGCACGGATCAGCCCATCGACGCTGGCGCGGGCCCGTTCCGGCTCCAGATCCAGCACGAATGCGAATGCGTGGCGCAGGCCGTCGGTCGCGGAAAGCACGGCGTGGAACGCGGCCAACTCCGGCACCGACAACGCCTCCAGGAAGCGGAGGGTGTCTGCGACCGGACGGAAGCCGCAGAACGCCTCGAACGGCGTGAGCGCGCACAGCATCTCGGGCTTGTGGTTCGGATCGGGGTAGTTCCGGCGGGGATCGTTGCGGGGGATGCCACGCGCCTCCTCGGCCGCGAAGCCCGCCTCGGCCTGCGCACGCGTCGGATGGACCTGGATCGAGAGCGCCTTGGCCGGAGCGATCACCTTCATCAAGAACGGCAGCTCCGCGCCGAACCGAGCCAGGATCTCCGGACCGAGCAGCTGCTCGGGGCTCGCCGCGATCACCGAGGCGAGGTCGCGCCGGGTGCCGACGATGGTGGCTCCCCCGCGCGGATGCGCGCCCAGCCACAGCTCGGCGGCAGGCGCGCCCGTCGCCGGCCGGCCAAGCAGCTGGGGTATGGCGGTGGGTGATCCCCACGGGTAGTCGCGCAGCTCGCCTTCCAGCGGGAACAGGGCGGCGTACGGCAGCGGCGCGCTAGTCATGCGATGCCTCCGCCGGGCGGTCCGGACGCGCAGCTGCGCGGATGTCGACCGAATCCGGCCCAGGCCCACGGTCGACGTCGGGCTCGAGATAGATCACGCGAGCGTACGGGACCACGGCCCGGACCCGGTGCTCCGCGTCGTCGATGGCCTGCGCCACCTCGGCCAGCGTCGCGTTCGGTGTCATCGCCACCTTCGCGCCGATCAGTAGCTCCTCGGGGCCGAGGTGCATGGTGCGCAGGTGTATCACCCGCTCCACGCCGGGCCCGACCAGATTGGCCGAGATCGCCTCGATGACCGCCGGGGAGGCGGATTCCCCCAGGAGCAGGCTCTTGGTCTCCACCACCAGGACTGCGGCGACAGTTATCAGCAGGACACCGATGGCGATCGTCCCGATGCCGTCCCAGACACCGTTGCCGGTGACGGTGGCCAGCGTGACGCCGAACAGCGCGAATACCAGTCCGGCGAGCGCGGCCACGTCTTCGAGCAGCACGACCGGCAGCTCCGGCACCTTGGCCCGGCGGATGAACTCCGGCCAGCTGCTGTCGCCCTTGAGTGGCCGGGATTCCGCTACCGCGGTCCGCAGCGAGAGCGACTCGAGGACCATCGCGATGCCGAGCACGACGAACGCGACGATCGGTGACTCGAGCTCGTGGGGGTGCAGGATCTTCTGCAAGCCCTCGTACAGCGCGAACAGTCCACCGGCCGAGAACAGCATCAGGGCGACCAGAAAGCCGTAGACGTAGCGGTCGCGTCCGAAGCCGAAGGGGTGCTCGGCGGTCGCCTGTCGACGGGATCGCTTGGCCGCCGATCAACAACAGGACCTGGTTTCCGGAGTCGACGACCGAGTGCACCCCCTCGGCCAGCATCGATGTCGACGCCGTGATCGCGAACGCGATGAACTTGATCAGTGCGATGCCCAGGTTGGCGGCCAGCGCGGCGATGACCGCTTTGGATCCGCTGCCGCCGCTCACAGGGCAAGTTCACCCGGTCTGGGTGGCGATGGGTCGATACCCAAGCCCAGCGCGAGGTAGGTCGCGGTGAAGTCGCCGAAGGCCGATGCCGCCCCGAATCGGACCAGCTGCGGACCGAGCGGCACGTCCACGGACGACGAGCGCAATCCGCGCTGGGACGCGATGCCGTGCAGCGCATCGGCGGCCCGTCGAGCGGCGAGGTCTGTCGGGTCAAGGTGCTGTGATTCGGACGGCCGCTCACCCGGACCCGGCTGTTCCGGGTCGGGCTCGTCGCCGATCGTCAGCAGCCGGGGCTGGGTCGGGGCGTCCGCCACCCGGTCCTGGAAGAAGCCGTCCAGGTCGTCGACCGACTCGGGTGAATCGCCCCGCAGCAACGAGCCGGCCACCGCGACCTCATCCGGCAGGGCCACGGCGACGGCCGGGATTCCGGCGCACAGCTGGAGCGCATCGCGCATCAGGCGGGCGGCAACGCTCGCCAGCGATCCGGCTCCGGCAATGACCGGCAGCGTTTCGGCGAATTCCACGGCGAGCGCCTTAGCCGGGTTGGTGAACGGATCCCCCTGGGGGCGGCAGGCGGCGGCGACCTCGTCGAGCGCGTCGGCGACCGCGAACAGCAGCTCGGGGGGACTATCCACGACCTCCAGTTCGTGCCCGGCGAGCAACAACGGAGCGAGGATGCTCCACCGCCCGGCGCGCGGATGCCGCTCGGAGGCAATGTCCGCCACTGCGGCCCGGCCGGCCGCGGCGGCGACGGGCGAGCCACCCGGCGCGGCGACCGCCAAGGCGAGCCCCCGCTGGGCCGCACCCGCGACGAGCGCGGCCAGCCTCGGGTGGTGACCGTCAAGCGAGCCCACGAGTAGCGCGTCGGCCGGTCCGGCCCAGGGCGGTAGCTCCACGCCGCTCCAGACCACGGCCGGCGCAGCAAAGCCGGCCAGCCGGACCAGCACCTGTGCGCTCCCGGACGCCGAGGTATCGGTCGCGACGAGGACCGACCGCGGTGCGTGGTCCGATCTAAGCCGTTCGAGCCCCGCTTCCGGGGACCGATCGACGGCCTGACGAACCTGGGCGCCAGCGGTCGCCAACGCCCACAACAGGCCACCCTGATCGCGCCGAGCCAACAGCTCGGCGTCGTCGAGAACCGATTCGTCGAAGCTCATCGGCTCCTCGAGTCATCCGCCCTCGGCAGCAATGCCGAGGCCGTGCGGACCGGGCGTCGCGTCGTCGAGGAGCAGCACCGGGATCCCGTCCGTGATCGGATAGCTGGAGGCGCAGTAGGTGCAGACGAGAACGGACGCGCCGGCCCTCGTTTCCTCCTGCAGCGGCGCGTGGTCGTCGCTCGGGCAGGCGAGGATCGCGAGCAGGTCAGGGTCGATAGGCATGGTCAGACACTCCGGTCGGGTGGCTAGCGGCACGGATCATGGCAAGGGCCTCGTCTCGAACCTGGCTCATCGCCTCGACGTCCGGGCCTTCGACGTTCAGTCGCAGCAGCGGCTCGGTATTCGAGGCCCGGACGTTGAGCCAGGTTCCGTCGTCGAGTTCGATGGTCAACCCGTCCAGATCGTCGGTGCTGGTCGTGCGTCCGGCAAACATCGCCCGTACCGCTTCGGTTCGCTCCGCCTGCGCATGTGCGTCGGCCACCGTCGAGTTGATCTCGCCGGATGCCGCATAGCGTTGGTAGCGCGCGGTCAGCGTCGATAGCAGCTCCCGTTGCTCGCCGAGAGCGGCCAGCACGTGCATGGCGGCCAGCATGCCGGTATCGGCGCGCCAGAAGTCGTGAAAGTAGTAATGCGCGGAATGCTCACCGCCGAACACCGCGCCGGAGCGGGCCATCTCGGCCTTGATGAAAGAGTGGCCGACGCGGGTGCGCCGCGGCACGCCGCCGTGCTCCCGCACGATCTCCGGCACCGCTCGTGAGCTGATCAGGTTGTACAGGATGGTCGCTCCGGGGTACCGGGCCAGCTCGCGCGTCGCCACCAGGGCGGTGATCGCACTCGGCGGCACCGCCGAACCAGCCTCGTCGACCACGAAGCACCGGTCAGCGTCGCCGTCGAAGGCGAGCCCGATGTCCGCCCGGTGCGCGACGACCGCCGCCTGCAGGTCCCGAAGATTGGCCGGCTCCAACGGATTCGCCTCGTGGTTCGGGAAGGATCCATCCAGTTCGAAGTACAACGGCTCGATCCGCAGTGGCAACCCGTCGAGGACGGCATCCCCCAGCACGGCCGGCACCGTATAGCCAGCCATCCCGTTGCCCGCGTCGACGACCACCCTTAGCGGCCGGATCGCCCGGAGATCGACGAGGGACCGCAAGTATCGGGCGTAGTCGGCGAGCAGCTGCACCGGCTGCGGGTCGGGACCGCCGAAGCTCGCCGAGGTGGCATGGCCGTCGAGATAGGCCTGGGCCCGATCCCGGATATCGCCGAGGCCGGCGTCCATCCCGACCGGCACAGCGCCGGGGCGGCACAGCTTGATGCCGTTGTAGCGCGACGGATTGTGGCTGGCCGTGAACATCGCGCCCGCGATGCCGCGCTGGCCGGAGGCGAAATACAGCATGTCGGTGGACGCCAGACCGGCGGTCGCGACGTGCGCACCGCGGCTCGCCGCCCCGGTCGCGAAGGCGGCACTGAGAGCCGGGCTGGAATCCCGCATGTCGTGCGCGATCACGATCCGATCCACGGCCAGCACGTCGATCGTGGCCGCGCCGAGCGCGCGCGCGATCCGGTCGTCGAGCTGGTCGGGAACGATGCCGCGGATGTCGTACGCCTTGACGACGGCGCGCAGATCCGGCATCGAGCCAGACTATCGGGGCGGCGTCACCCCGGCGGTGGGACTATCCGTAGATGGCCTCGGCTCCCGCCGCGCCTGGCCGGCGTGACCGGCGCCCCAGACGCGGCTCCGAAGGCCGCGGGTGCATGGGGCGCCTGGTCGATGCGCGCGGCCTCACGAACGGCGTCCGCCAGCGCTTCCAGATCGTCGGCCTGCGGGATCGGCGACGGGAACTCTCCGGCGTGCCGCACCACTTCCCACCCCCGGGGCACGGTGAGCCGAACGGCGTGTTCTTCGCACAGATCGTAGGAATGCGGTTCGGCGAAGGTGGCGAGCGGTCCGACGACCGCGGTCGAGTCGGAGTAGACGTAGGTCAACGTGGCCACCGCCGGCCTTCCGCAGCCGGTTCGACTGCAGCTGCGCATACGCCTCACAGTCGGCGACGATAGCCCTCGTCGTGCGCTGGGCCGCGTTGCCAGGCCCAGGTTGGGGCCTCGTGTCGCCGCACCGAGCGGCTCGTGAGGCGTGCGAGGCTCGTTCACGCGCATCGCCGCGCCGTCTCCGCTGCGTAGGCTCAACTCTCGTGCAGCGCGACGAGCCGACGCGCCCGGGCGTGTCCCCCATAGGGCGCCAGCGGCGTCGACGGGACCGGCATGGTCGTGGGCTGCGCGGTGCGATCGCGCCCGTCGGCGTTCCCATCGCCCGCAGCGCGGGCGACCAATTCGACGAGCTCGTACTCGACGCCGTCGAGGAGCTCGAGCGCGCCTGGGCGAACGAGCTCGCGGCGGTGGAGTTCGCCGTCGAGGACGTGCCCCCGGCCGCGGCGGCCGAGGCTGACATCGAGTTCAATCCGGAGGTGGTGGCTGACGGGCCGGTCCCGCTCGGGCGCCTCTACCGGGGTGGTGTCGAATCCATCGACAGCCCGGTGATCGTCATCTATCGCCGGCCGGTCGAGGCGCGGACGGCCGACAAGACCGAGCGAGCCGATCTGGTGTTCGCCGTGGTCGCCGAGCTGGTCGCCGAGCTGCTCGGCCGAGATCTCGACGAGATCGACCCGCCGTGACCGCGCTCAGATCGCGCGGCGCTTGAGCCGCCGACGCTCTCGTTCGGACAGGCCGCCCCAGATGCCGAACCGCTCGTCGTGCTCGAGGGCGTACTCGAGGCACTCGTCACGCACCTCGCAGCCGACACAGATCCGTTTCGCCTCCCGGGTCGAACCGCCCTTCTCCGGAAAGAACGCCTCCGGATCGGTCTGCGAGCACAAGGCCCGCTCCTGCCAGCTTTGCTCGACCGGAAGGCCGAAGATCGCCGTCAGATCCGCCCCCGCGAGGTCGTGGATTCCCTCCATTACTGCGGCCTCCTCGGCTGTGCCGGTTCCGCTACCTACCGTGATCAGGGCTCACACGGGGCGCCAACCGTATGACATCAAGGGAATTACACTCGTGTCGTTACCCATAAGTCAAGCCGACATCTGATACATGGCGCGCCGAGCGCCCGCAAACCCGCGATTCACCGCGGAGCGGACGATCTGCGCTCCGCTCGGAGTCACTCAGCGGACGGATGGGAAGATTTGCCGGTGAACGCGCCACAGGCCGACATCCTGGTTCTGGCGCGAGCCGTGCAGAACTGCTGCCGGGTCAGCCGACCGGTCAGCTACGGATCCACGCGCGCTACGCGTGATCATTTCGACCCGTACCGGCTGGAATCCAACCCGGCATTGCTACGCGCCCTCGCCGAGCTGATGACCACCCTGCTTCCCCCGGAGACCGAGATCCTGGGCGGCCTGGAACTCGGCGGTCTGCCGATCACCGCGGTGCTCTCCCAGGTGACCGGGCTGCCCGGTGTCCTGGTGCGCGATCGCCGCCGACCGTACGGTTCGCAGCGTTTCGTCGAGGGTCTCGACTGCGACGGGCGGTTCGTCGTGCTCGTCGACGACGCCGTGCCCTCGGCCTACCAGCTTCGTAACAGCGTCGCGGCGCTGCGGCAGCTCGGGGCCAAGGTCACGACGGTGGTCTGCGCCATCGACCGGCAGGACGCGCCGCGGCTTGTGGGTCAGGACCTCGAGCTGCGGGTGGCCTTGACCCGCTCCGTACTGGAGCGGGCCCGCGTACCGTCCTGATCGTTCGGTAGCGCGGCCGCCGCTGCGACGAGCGCGTGGACCACCGCCTGCACGACCGGACGGGACCGAGAGCTTGCGCGGGTTACCGCGCGGAGCCGTCGGTGCAGCCCGGTGGTCTGCAGCGGCCAGGTCCGCACCGGCGACACATCTGCCGCCACGGCCATCCGCGGAAGGATCGCGACACCGTGACCTGCCGCAACCGCCCGCACGAGCAGCAGCATGTCGTCGGTCTCCCACCGGACGCGCGGCTCGAAGCCTTCGGCGCGGCACGCCGACCGGACGGCGAGCCCGCACGCGGCCTGCTCGGGAGGCATCACCCAGTCCCGATCCGCGAGGGACGTCAGCGTGGCATCGGTGACGGCCGCATCCATTGATGTCACGAGCACGAGCGGCTCAGCGCACAAGTCGGTAGCGGCGAAGTGCTCCGGCATTGCGAGCGGCACATAGTCGTATTCGTCGACGACCGCGAGGTCGACGTCGTCGGTGGTGAGCAGTTCGAGGCCGTGCGCCGGCTCGGCCACGATCACGGTCAGCGCCACGCCGGGGTTGCTCTGGCTGAGGGCCCGCTCGGCAGGAGACACCACGACGGCGGCGGCACTGGCCACGCTAGCGATCGAGACCGGCCCGCTGAGGGAGCCGGCGATCCGATCCAGATCGGCCCGCGCCGCGGCCAGCACGTCGAGCACCTGCCCGGCGCGCGCGCAGAGGGTGTGCCCCGCGCCGGTGAGGACGACGCCGCGGGGCGAGCGTTCGAGCAGCGTGGTACCGGCCTCCCGCTCGAGCACCATGAGCTGTTGCGAGATCGCGGACGGAGTCAATCCGACGGATCGGGCCGCGCCTGCGATGCTGCCCCGGAGCGCCACTTCGCGGAGCAGGCGCAGCCGGCCGACATCGAGGGCGTCGCTCCCACTTGTCATAAGCTAAACTTACGGCATTGTCCAATACTTCGTTAGTTGAGCTACAGCTCGAGCCATTTCGGAGGTGGGTCGTGATCCGGTCCGTGCGCGTCATCGGGCTAGGCAAGGTCGGCGAGCTGGTCGCCACCTTGCTGGACCAGACGGGCTTCGAGGTGCGCGCCTACGATGCCCTGGCCCGGACCGACCTGCCCTTTGCGGCCGCCCACCTGGACGTCCGTGACGCCGCCGCGCTGCGGGCCGCGCTGGTCGGAGGCGACGCCGTCGTGTCGTGCCTGCCGTACACGTTGAACCTCGGGGTCGCCGAGGCGGCCCACGAGATCGGCGTCCACTACTTCGATCTGACCGAGGACGTGTCGACGACCTACCGGGTCAAGGAACTGGCCGAGAAGGGCGGCGGCCTGGTGTTCGCTCCGCAGTGCGGCCTCGCGCCTGGCCTGATCGGCATGGTCGGGGCGGCGCTGACCCGGCACTTCGATCTGATTCGCAGCATCGAGCTGAAGGTTGGCGCCCTTCCCCGGCACCCCACCGGACTGCTCGGCTACGCGTTCAACTGGTCGCCCGAAGGCGTCGTCAACGAGTACCTCAACGACTGCGAGGTGTTGCGCGGCGGCGTTCGGCAGATGGTGCCGGCCATGACCGAATCCGAGCGCGTCGTCATCGGCGGCATCGACTTGGAGGCGTCGTTGACCTCCGGTGGCCTCGGCAGCATGTGCGAAACCTATGAGGGCCGAGTACAACGACTCGACTACAAGACGATGCGCTATCCGGGGCACTTCGAGCTGATGCGGTTCTTCTTCGACGAGCTCGGCCTGCGCGACCGTCGAGAGCTCGCGGGCGAGATCCTGGTGAACGCCAAGCCCCCGGTGGACGATGACGTCGTCTACCTGCACGCGGCCGTAGAAGGTCTGGCCAAGGGCGTGGGCGACACGGCCCCGGGGCAGCTCACCCGAAAGCAGTACGTGCGGGCGTACCAGCCGTTGTCGATCAACGGGCGGCCCTGGCGGGCGATCTCCTGGACCACGGCCGCTTCCGCCGCCGCCGTAGTCGAGCTCGTCGCCGCCGGTCGGCTACCGGCCTCGGGATTCATTGCCCAGGAAGACATCCCGTTCGAAGCCCTGCTGGAGACCCGCAACGGCGCTCGCTTTGCCGAGCTGGGCGCCGTCTGAGCACATCATCTGGAGGACAGACGTGACCACGTTGCCTCGTCACGAGGACCTGATCGTCGAGACCAGCGAGATTCTCGCCCGCTTGGGCGTGTCGTTGCCGACCGATGGGACCTTGGCGGCGCGATCACCGGTTACCGGCCGTGAGCTCGCGCGCGTGCCGGAACACACGCCGGCCCAAGTCCGAGAAATCGTCGGCGCCGCGAACGCCGCCTTCGCCACCTGGCGCATGGTGCCCGCTCCAGTGCGTGGCCAATTCGTCCGCAAGCTGGGCGAGCTACTGCGCGAGCACAAGTCCGACCTCGGCGCGCTCGTCTCGATCGAGGCCGGCAAGATCCGGTCCGAGGGGCTGGGCGAGGTTCAGGAGATGATCGACATCTGCGACCTCGCCGTTGGATTGTCCCGCCAATTGTTCGGGCTCACCATCGCGTCCGAGCGACCGGGGCACCGGATGATGGAGCAATGGCACCCCTTGGGGGTCGTCGGTGTCATCAGCGCGTTCAACTTCCCGGTCGCGGTCTGGTCCTGGAATGCGGCGCTGGCCTTCGTCTGCGGGGATCCGGTCGTATGGAAGCCGTCCGAGAAGACGGTGCTCACCGCGCTCGCTTGCCAGGCGCTGGCGGCCGAGGCGGCGCGTCGGGTGGCGGCGCCGGCTGCGCTCCTGTCCGTCGTCATCGGCGGGCCGGCGATCGGCGAGGTCCTCGTGGACGATCCGCGGGTGGCCCTGCTCAGCGCGACCGGTTCCACCCGAATGGGCCGGGCAATCGCGCCCCGGGTCGCCGGGCGCCTCGGCCGGCTGCTGCTGGAGCTGGGTGGCAACAATGCGGCCATCGTCGGACCGTCCGCCGACCTGGATCTGGCGGTGCGAGGCATCGTCTTCGCGGCGGCCGGCACGGCGGGCCAGCGGTGCACCTCGCTGCGCCGCGTCATCGCCCACTCCTCGATCGCCGACGAGCTGGTCGAACGGATCCGCACCGCTTACGAGACGCTGCCCATCGGGTCGCCGCTCGCCACTGGAACGCTCGTCGGGCCGCTTATCGACGTGGCCGCCTACGACGGCTACCGCACTGCCCTTGACAAGGCGGAGGCCGACGGCGGCGACGTGGTGGTCGGCGGTGCGCGGGTCCTTTCCGACGAGAGCACCGAGGCCTACTACGTGCAGCCGGCCCTTGTGCGGATGCCGGCCCAGACCGACGTCGTCAGATCGGAGACATTCGCGCCGATCCTCTACGTCATGACGTACGACGACTTCGACCAGGCGTTGGCGATGCACAATGACGTGCCGCAGGGCCTGTCGTCGTCGATCTTCACCCGGGACGTTCGAGAAGCTGAACGGTTCGTGTCCGCCGACGGCTCGGATTGCGGCATCGCGAACGTCAACATCGGCCCGTCGGGAGCCGAGATCGGCGGCGCCTTCGGCGGCGAGAAGGAGACGGGCGGCGGCCGGGAGTCCGGCTCCGACGCGTGGAAGTCCTATATGCGTCGGACGACGAACACCGTCAACTACTCGACCGAGTTGCCGCTCGCCCAGGGCGTGGAGTTCGGCTGAGCGGCTCGCGCTCCGTCGCGTCCGGTCGCTTCTCGCGCCCACTCGCCTTGCTCCCCCGGCGCCGGCCGCGCACGCCTGGCGTCACGTCAACGGGCGTGACGCGACAGTGGACTGGCCGGCCCGACCCGTTCGTGATCTTGGACTTATCGTCGCTCTGGAGTAGTACGTCCAAGATCACGAACCGAAGAAGAACGCCCCGGGCTTGGGGCCCGGGGCGCGTTCTTCGCGGCATGCCGCTGTAGGGCGGCTCAGTGCTTGAAGGCGTCCTTCACGTTCTCGCCGGCGTCCTTGAAGTCGGACTTCGTCTGGTCGGCGCGGCCTTCGGTCTCCTGGCGCTCGTTGTCGGTGGCCTTGCCCATCGCTTCCTTGGCCTTGCCCTCGACGTCCTGGATAGCGTTCTTGACCTTGTCGGTGCCGCTCACGGTGACTCCCTTGCTGTGCGGGTTCCGCACGTTTCTGTACGGGCGTTACATCCGATAGATACCCAATCCGCGCGCGGCGTAAACCGGGTCACGCCAGCCGGGTGATCTCCACGGTGACGGCCAGATCGGATTCGCCCGGCCCCGCGACGATCCCCTTGATGGGCGGCACGTCGGTGTAGTCGCGGCCCCGGCCGACGATCACGTGCCGCTCGCCCACCTCGGCGTCGTTGGTCGGATCGTGCCCGGTCCACTCACCGAGCCACCACTCGACCCAGGCGTGGCTCTCGCCGGCGACGGGTTCACCCAGCTCGGGCTCCTCGGCCGGATGCAAGTAGCCCGACACGTAGCGCGCCGGAATGCCCACCTGGCGCAGCGCACCGACGAGCAGGTGCGCGTAGTCCTGGCAGACCCCGCGGCGGGCCCGCCAAGCCTGGGCGGCCGAGGTCGAGACGCCGGTGGATCCCGACTGATAGGTCACCTCGTCGTGGATGTACGTGGCGAGCGACAGCGCCGTCTCGTGCGGGCTGTGCGCCGAGGCGAGGTCGGTGGCTACCAACTGCAGGTCCGGCTCGGGCGCACTGCTCGGCGTCGGAATCAGGTACTCGGCGAACTGGTCGGCGACCCAGGCGGTGGCCAACTCGGACCAGCTGGTGGACAGCCGCGCCCGCGGCCGCCTGGAGTCGTCGACCTCGACGAGGGATGTGGCATCGATCGTGAGGACCCGGTGCTGATGCTGGGACTCGAAGACCCGGACGTGGGTTCCCCAGTAGTCGTCGTACTCGTACTGCCACGTCGCGTCGCTCATGTGAAGCACGGATTCGAGCGGGGTCTGCCACTGCGTCCGCAGCGGCGAGAGCCGGGCCTCGTTGAACGACGCGAGGACCGGCCGGGGATAGGTGTAGCGCGACAGATGGCGCACCCGCATCCGAGCGGTCATCTCACGACACCATCCAGGAGGTCACAAGACCGTGCGGGAAGTACCGGCGAGTCACGGCGTCGCTCGCCACTGAGCACGCGCTCTGCACCCGCTCCATCACGTTGTACAGGTCGTCGAACAGCTCCGCCCGCGGCGCGTACTCGAGCTCGGACCGAATCATCCCGAGTACCCGTTCCGCCTCGCTCGACGCCGGGTTGAGCGGGTCGCCCGGACCGGCCAGCTTGCCGAGGCAACCTTCAGCGGTGACGAGCGCACGCATCATCGAACGCGGGAACAGCGGGTCTAGCAGCAGGAACTCAGCCGCCCGGCGATCGTCGAGTGCACCTCGGGAGCTGCGCAGGAACGCCTGGTAGGCGCCGCAGCTGGACAGCAAAGTGACCCAGGACGGGCCGTGGTCGCCAGCCAGGGTCCGGGACGCCACCAGCCGCGCCGTCATGTCGGCCCGCTCCAGGCTGCGACCGAGGTTGAAGAAGTAGTACGCCTCGTCGCGTGACAGAGTGGCGTCGGCCGTCCCGTTGATCGCCGCGGCCCGCTCTCGTACCCAGGTGAAGAACGCATGCGGTCGGCCCCGTCGACTCGTCCGGCTGGAGTCGTGCCAGGTGACGTTGATGCACTCCCAGAGATCGGTCGAGATCACCTCGCGGGAGCGCCGGGCATTCTCTCGGGCGACCGCGATAGAACCCAGGATTGACGCCGGATCGGTCTTGTCCCAGGCCAACAGGTCGAGGACGTCCGCCGTGTTGACCGGGCCGTCCAACTCGGCGCCCATCGCCGACAGCAACGAGGCGCAGACGACGTCCTCGGGCGCCCACGGATCGTCCAGCAACAGGGTGAGATGGACGTCCAGGATCCGGCTGGTGTCCTCCGCGCGTTCGACGTAACGGCCGATCCAGTACAACGACTCGGCGAGGCGGCTCAGCATGTGACGGCCGCCTGCTGCTGTTGTTGCTGCTGTTGGGATTGCTCCGGCGCCCAGGCTGGCTGATCCTGCGCCGGCAGGGGCGAGAACTCGCTGGGCGGCGCGGCCGCCGGACGACGTGGGGCGTACTGGCTCCGCTCGCCAGCGAGCACCCAGGTGTCCTTCGATCCGCCGCCCTGGCTCGAGTTGACGACGAGCGATCCCTCGACGAGGGCGACCCGGGTCAAGCCGCCGGGCAGCACCCACACGTCGTGCCCGTCGTTGACCGCGAACGGTCGGAGGTCGACGTGCCGGGCGGCGAGGCCGTCACCGGCGAGGGTCGGCACGGTCGACAGCTGTACGACGGGCTGGGCGATCCACCCCCGCGGGTTGGCCCGGAGTCGTTTGGCCAGTCGGTCGAGCTCCCGAGACGAGGCCTGTGGGCCGATCACCAGTCCCTTGCCGCCTGCGCCGTCGACCGGCTTGACTACCAGCTCCGGTAGCCGGTCCAGGACTTCCCGCAACGCGCCTGGCTCCTCGAGGCGCCAGGTCTGCACGTTGGGCAGCACCGGTTCCTCGCCGAGGTAGTAACGCACCAGGTCGGGCAGGTAGGTGTAGACGAGCTTGTCGTCGGCCACGCCATTGCCCACGGCGTTGGCGATCGAGACGTTGCCGGCTCGGGCCACGGTCAGCATCCCGGGGCAGCCGAGCACCGAATCGTGCCGGAACTGGACCGGGTCGAGGAACTCGTCGTCCACGCGCCGGTAGATGACATCGACGCGCCGCTCACCGCGGGTGTCCCGCATCCGGATCGTGCCACCACTGCAGATCAGATCCCGACCTTCGACCAGTTCCACGCCCATCGCCCGGGCGAGCCAGGCGTGCTCGAAGTACGCGCCGTTGAACACGCCCGGAGTGAGCACGACGACACACGGATCGCTCACCCCGGCGGGAGCGGCCCGTCGCAACGCCGCAAGCAACCGTTGCGGGTAGTGCGACACCGGGCGGAGCCGAAGCTTGCCCAGCGTCTCGGCCCACTGCGGCCGCATCGCACTGCGGTTGGCGAGCACGTAGCTCACGCCGGACGGGACGCGCACGTTGTCCTCGAGCACCCGGAACGTGCCGGACTCGTCGCGGATGAGATCGATCCCGGCGATGTGTACGCGCACGCCGTTCGGCGGCTCGATGCCGTAGGCCTGCCGATGGAAGTGCTTCGAGGAGGTGATGACCCGCCGGGGTACGACGCCGTCCTGGACGGCTCGGGCCGGCCCGTAGACATCGGCCAACAGGGCCTCCAGCGCCTTCACCCGTTGGCGGACGCCGGTCTCGATGATCTGCCAGGTCGCGTCGTCGATCACGCGCGGGACGATGTCGAGCGGGAATGGCCGCTCCTCACCGCCGACATCGAACGTGACGCCCTGATTGAGGTAGGAGCGGGCGAGGGCGTCCGCGCCGCCACGCAGTTCCTGGGTGCCCGCGTTGCGGATCGAGTCGAAAAGCACCCGGTAGGGCGCCCGGGCCGATCCGGTCTCGTCGATCATTTCGTCCCACGCCGGGCCGCGGCGATAGCCGTCGAACACGTCGCCCATTCTCGAGATCGTATGGCCGAAGTTTGTCGGTGGCACTATCGCCTCACCACCGAGCGGACCGGGCCGCGGTCAGGCCCCGACGCGGCGCGCCGCAAGGTCGATGAGCTCGTCCGGTTGCACGGCCGCGACCCTGATGTGGTCGATGCCGGCCGGCCCGTAGAACTCGCCCGGTGATACGACGATGCCGGCCTGGCGGGCGAGATCGAAAGCAGCCGCCCAGGCGTCTCCGCCGGGCACCGGCACCCACAGGTAGAAGGCGCCGTCCGGTCGGGGCGCCGGATACCCGCAGGCCGACAGGATTTCCTGGAGCCGCCCGAGGCGTCGGGCGTAGCGCTCGCGTTGGCGGTCGACGTGGGCATCGTCGTCGAGCGCCACGATCGCCGCCTGTTGGACCGGTCCGGCCGGCATGAGGCCAGCGTGCTTGCGTACCTCGCGGAGATAGTCAACGAGGTCCGGGTCACCGGCGTAGAAGCCGATGCGAGCCCCGGCGAAGTTGTCTCGCTTGGATAGCGAGTGAACCGCGAGTACCCCGGCGACGCCGGCCCGCAGGATCGTCGTCGGCCCGGCGGCCCAGCTGAACTCGGCGTAGCACTCGTCGGACAGCACCGGAACGCCGCGCGCCCGTCCCCAGGCCGCGGCGGCGGCCAGGTCGACGAGCTCGCCGGTTGGATTGCCGGGCGAGTTGACCCACAGCGCGAGCGCCCGGGCGGCATCCGCCTCGTCGATATCGGCGAGCCGGCGGTAGGCCACGGCCCGCAAACCGGCGAGTGTGGCCCCCATCTCATACGTCGGGTAGCTCACGATCGGGTAGAGGACCGTGTCACGGGACGGATCCCGCAGGTGCAGGTAGCCGGGTACCGAGGCGACGAACTCCTTGGTACCCACGCACGCGGCAAGCTGGGTATCCGGGTCGACCGTCGCACCGAGCCGCCGCTGCATCCAGCGCGCGGTCGCCGCGCGCAGCGCGGCGGTACCGATCGACGGTGGATAGCCGCGAGCCGATAGCCCGAGCCCGAGCGCTTCGACGACCTCCGGCGGTGGCGGGTCGCACGGCGTGCCGACGGAGAGGTCAATGGCTCCCCCGTCGTGGCCGCCGGCGACCGCGGTGACCTCGCCGAGGCGCTCGTATGGATAGGGCGGCGGGACGAATCCGGTCACGGGCTGTTCCTGTCGAGGTGGTCGGCCAGCAGCTCGGCCAGGTGCCGACTGTGACTTGCGGCCAGGTGCTCCAGTTGCGTGCGGCAGGAGAACCCGTCCGCGAGCAGCACTACGTCATGGGGCGCGTTCCGGACGGCTGGCAGCAGCACGGTCTCCGCGACGGCCACCGAGATGTCATAGTGGCCCCGTTCGACTCCGAAGTTGCCGGCCAGCCCGCAACACCCGCCCACCGCCGTCACCTCGGCGCCCGCGTCCGTCAACAGCGCGCGGTCGGCCTCCCAGCCGAGAACGGCGTGCTGGTGGCAGTGGGGCTGGGCCACGCCGCGCACTCCGGTCAGGTCCGGGGGCCGCCAGCCGGCCGTCGCGGCGAGCACCTCGGCCAGCGTCCGCATCCGGGTCGCGACCCGGCGCGCGTGGCGGTCGTTCGGGAGCAGGTCGGCGGCGTCCGAGCGCCACACCGCGGTGCAGGACGGCTCGAGACCGACCACCATCGCTTCGTCGTCGAGCAACCCGTCGAGCGCGAGGGCGCTGCGGCGTAACTGCTTGCGGGCACCGTCGAGCTGTCCGGTCGAGATCCAGGTCAGCCCGCAGCACACCGACGTCGCGGGGATGCGCACTGAGTACCCGGCGTGCTCCAGCACCCGCACTGCGGCCTGCCCGACCTGCGGGCTGAAGTGGTCGGTGAACGTATCGACGAACAGCACGATCGGGACGCCGTCGGCACTCGGATGGCTGGCGAACCACTGGCGAAATGTCGACCGGGCGAACCGTGGGAGCGGCCGTCGGGTATCGACGCCGGCCATGCGCTTGGCCAGACCTGAGAACCCCGGACCCCCGAGCGCGGCGTTGGCAAGCCACGGTGCTCGGGACGCGACCCGCGCCCACCGCGGGAGCCACCCGAGCGCGTAGTGCGCGCGGGGTCGCGGGCGGTGCCGATAGCGCTGGTAGAGGACTTCTGACTTGTAGGTGGCGATGTCGATGCCGGTCGGGCAGTCGGATGCGCAGCCCTTGCAGGACAGGCACAGGTCGAGGGCCTCGGCCACCTCGGGCGCTCGCCAGCCGCGGACCAGCGTGCCGTTGGCCATCTCCTGAAGCACCCGGGCCCGTCCCCGGGTGGAGTCCTTCTCGTCGTGGGTGGCGAGATAGGACGGGCACATGACGTCTCCGGCCGCCGTGGAGTCGGCGCGGCACTTGCCGATTCCGACGCACCGATGGACGGCCGCGGTCAGGTTGCCCCGGTCGTGGGGGTAGCCGAAGGCAAGGTCGCGGAGCGCCTTCGCGGCCGGCAGTCGCAGATCGTCATCGAGCCGGGCCGGGCCAACGATCACCCCGGGATTGAGCAAGTTCTCGGGGTCGAAGATGTGCTTGATCGCCGCGAACGTTTCGATCGCTGCCGGTGAGTACATGATCGGAAGCAGCTCGCTGCGCGCTCGCCCGTCGCCGTGCTCGCCCGACAACGAGCCACTGTGCGAGGCGACGAGCTGCGCCGCTTCCTCGACGAACGCCCGCATGGCGCCGGTCGCAGACCGCAGCGGGAAGTCGATCCGAGCGTGCACGCAGCCGTCCCCGAAGTGCCCGTAGATGAGCGCGTCGAATTGGTAGCGAGCCAGCAGCGCCTCGAACTCGCGCAGATAGGTTGCCAGCCGATCCGGCGGAACCGCGGCATCCTCCCACCCGGGCCAGGCAGCGGCCCCGGCCGGGGTGCGTCCACCGAGCCCAGCACCGTCCTCCCGGATGCGCCAGAGCGCGGCGCCGGCCGGCCCGGTGACGATCGCGGCGTCGAGGGGCGTAGCCGCGGCTCGAAGCCGCTGCCCCGCTGCCACCGCCTCGGCCGGCGTGCGGCCGCCGGTCTCGGCGAACAACCAGCCGCCGCCACGCGGCAAGCTCGGCACCGCCCCGGCACCGCAACGCGACCGCAGCACCTCGACCAGCCGGGCGTCGAGGCCCTCGAGGGCCAGCGGTCGGTGCCGCAGCAACGTGGGGACCGCCTCGGCCGCCGACGCCATGTCGGGGTAGCCGAGCACGACGAGCGCCACCGCGCCCGGCGACGGTACGAGCCGCAGGGTGGCCCGGGTGACGACGCCGAGCGTGCCCTCGGAGCCGGCCAGGAACCGGGCCACGTCGAAGTCGTGCTCGGGGAGCAGGTGTTCGAGCGAGTAGCCCGAGACCTGCCGGGAGAACCGCCCGAACTCGGTCCGGATCAGGCCGAGGCGGTCGCGGACCAGGCCGTCCAGAGCCGCGAGCATGGGCACTTCGGGCTGTCCGCGCGCCGGGAAGCCGTCCCGGCCGTAGCGGCGGGCGGTGAACCCCACGCCGGCCACGGTCAGCAGGTCGATGTCGACGACATTGTCGGCCGTCCGCCCATAGGCCAGCGCGCGCGAGCCGCACGCGTTGTTGCCCAGACTGCCCCCGACCGTGGCTCGGGCGTGGGTCGAGGGATCGGGGCCGAATCGCAGTCCGTATTCGGCCGCAGCGGCCGTCACCGAGTCGAGGATCGCCCCCGGTTCCACGTTGGCCGTGCCGGCCTCCGCGTCGACGGCAAGTACCCGCTTGAGGTGCCGAGAGAAGTCGATCACGACACCGGATCCGACCGCGTTGCCAGCGATGGACGTCCCGGCGCCGCGGCAGGTCACTGGCACCCCGAGACGGTGGCACACCGCGAGGACGGCCTCGACCTCGTCCCGGTGGCGCGGGAAGACCACCGCGCCCGGGACGACCCGGTAGTTCGAGGCGTCGGAGGAGTACTCGGCCCGCCGGCGAGTGGACGCGTCGACGTCGCCGACGCCCGCCCGATGTAGCTCCGCGGCGAGCTGGGCGGACGGGACGGCAGCCATCCGGACATTCTCGCTGATCGCGACCCTTACCGGCCGTGATCGTGGACTTGATGCCACGGAGCGACAAGTCCAAGATCACGACTGAGTTGTCGTCCCCGGATCAGCGAGCGAAGTACTCCGGAGGTGTGGTGCCGTCGAGGGCGAGCGCGACCGCGGCCCGCGCGGCGACCGGGCCGACGAGGTTGCTTGCGGGCCGCCGCACCAGCGGCCACCCGGCCCGCGTCCACGCCGACAACCTGGAGCCCACGATCGGCCAGCTCGTCGACGGCCGCGAGCCCCGACGCGCCCAGCCCGACGACGCAGGCGTCTACCGTCCGGTCCCCGGGCAAGGACGGCAGGCTGGCCCACGCGGCCACGTCCGGGTCGTCGTCCCAGCCGACCCGGTACTCGGTCAGAGGACCTTCGACAGAAACGCCTTGGTCCGGTTGTGCTGCGGGTTGGCCAATATCTCGCGCGGGTTGCCTGCCTCGACGACAACGCCGCTGTCCATGAATACCAACTGGTCGGCGACCTCTCGAGCAAAGCCCATCTCGTGCGTCACCACGACCATCGTCATGCCACCCTTGGCGAGTTGCTTCATGACGTCCAGCACTTCACCGACCAGCTCCGGGTCGAGCGCGGACGTCGGCTCGTCGAAGAGCATCAGCTTGGGGTCCATGGCGAGCGCCCGGGCAATCGCGACCCGTTGCTGCTGGCCGCCGGACAGCTGGGCCGGGTAGGCGTGCGCTTTGTCCGACATCCCGACCTGAGCCAGCAGATCGCGGGCCTTCGCCACCGCCGCCGCCTTCTTCATCTTCTTGACCTGGACCGGCGACTCGGCGATGTTCTCCAGCGCCGTGCGGTGCGGAAACAGGTTGAAGTGTTGGAACACCATCCCGATGTCGCGCCGCTGCCGCGCGGCCTCACGAGGAGCCAGCTCGTAAAGCCGGCCGTGCTTCTCGGAATAGCCTACGAGCACGCCGTCGACGTACAGTCGCCCGGCGTTCACTGTCTCCAGATGGTTGATGCAGCGCAGGAACGTTGACTTGCCCGAACCCGACGGGCCGACCATGCATAGCACCTCACCCCGGTCGACGTTGAGCGTGATGCCGCGCAGGACTTTGAGCGCACCGAAATTCTTGTGCACCTGCTCCGCGCGCACCATCGGGCGGCTCGTGCCACCCTGGTCAGCCGACCGCTCTTTGCTCGTTGCTGCAGTCATCGCTTCTCCTGCGATTCCATAGATTCCACCTGCGCATTGGCCAGGGCTTGGAGTTGCCGGTTGGTCAGGGTTCGCGACGAACCGCGAGCGAAGCGTTTCTCCAGGTAGTACTGGCCGATCATCAAGATGCTGGTGAAGAACAGATACCAGGTGGCGGCTACCAACAGCAGCGGGATCGGCCGGAAGTTCGCACCCGAGATGTCTCGCGCCCTCGAGTAGAGATCGGTCGTGAGAGGTACCGCGGTCACCAGCGACGTGGTCTTGAGCATGCTGATCACCTCGTTGCCGGTCGGCGGGATGATCACTCGCATGGCTTGCGGCAACACCGTTCGCCGCATCGTCTGCGACCAGGTCATGCCCAAGGCGACCGAGGCCTCGGTCTGCCCCTCACCAACCGAGCTGATGCCGGCCCGAACAATCTCCGCCATGTAGGCGGCCTCGTTGAGCCCGAGGCCGATGACCGCGAACGTGAACGCGGCGTCGATACCCTGCAGGTTGAAATCCGCGAGTCTGACAGCGAACGGGATCCCGATGTCGACCTGGCGATAGATCGAGGTAAACAGTCCCCAGAACACCAGCTGCACGTAGACGGGCGTGCCACGGAAGATCCACAGGTACACCCACGCTGTGCTCTTCAGCACGGGGTTCGGCGAGAGCCGCATCACGGCCAGCGTCACGCCGAGGATGATGCCGACAATCATGGCCAGCACGGTCAGCTCGAGCGTGACGACCGCTGCCTGCGAAATTCGCTGGTCGAACAGGTATTTCCGGTAGGTCGCCCAGTCGTAGGCGTCGTTCGTCGCCGCACCATAGATGAACAACCCGACCAGAATGATCACGATCGCCGCCGCGATCCAGCGGCCGTAATGGCGCAGCGGAATCGCCTTAATGAGTTCCGGTTCGGTTGTTACGGTGCCGGCGGTCGTCATGGCCGTTAGCTGGTCGCGCCGTTAATCTGCGCGGACTTGATGTCTCCGGCCTCGACCCCCCACTTCTTGGTGATGTCGAGGTAGGCGCCGCTGTCGATGAGCGACTGGGCCGCTTTCTGCAGCGCCTGCGCGAGGGTTGAGCCTTTGGCTACCGGCCAGCCGTAGGGAGCGGAGTCGAAGATCTGACCGGCGAGCTGAAGCTTCCCCGCGCTCTGCTTGACGGCGTAGGCCGTTACCGGAGAGTCAGCCGACATCGCGTCGACCTTGCCGAGCACAAGCGCGTTGGTCGCGTCGTCCTGCCGATCAAACTTGAGCTTGTTGATGGCCGGCTTGGCTGCGGACGTGCACGCCTTGCTCTTGGCCGGAATCTCGTCGGTGTCCTCAGTGGTGGTGGCCTGCACGGCCACCTTCAGGCCGCACGCGTTGTTCGGGTCGACGGTCTTGCCGGCCGGCGCCGCCCATTGGATGCCCGCGCTGAAGTAGGTGACGAAGTCGACGGTCTTCTCCCGTTCCTTGTTGTCGGTGAACGAGGACATCCCAACGTTGTAGGTACCGGCCTGGATCGCCGGGATGATCTTGTCGAAAGCAGCCTCCGTGTACTGCGGGGTCAGGCCCAGTACCTTGCCGACGGCATCCATGAGATCGACGTCGAATCCGACGATCTTCCCGCTCGAGTCCTTGAACTCGTTCGGCGCATACGGCTGGTTCACACCCACAATGAGCTTGCCCGAGGACTTGATCTTGTCGGGCACCAGGGCGGCTATCGAGTCGATCTTGGTAACGGCGGCGCTCGACGAGCCGCCGCTTGCGCCGCCGCCAGCCGCGGGCGGTGTCGATCCTTCCTTGTTGCTGGCACACGCCGTGAGTAACAGCACACTCACGGAGAACGATGCGATGACGATGGACGGAACACGCAGGTGCTTCGACACTGAGGGGCCTCCAGAGTGCGATGGATTGGCTCAATCTAGGCCACCGAACCCGGGCGGAACCCGACGAGGCGCTAACCGTTACCGCCGGGTTACTTCCCATCGACTCGATTGCGAGCCGTTACCTACCTGACTCGGTCAGGCGTGCGCCTGCTGCCCTTTACCGAGCACGACCACGCCACTGTCACTGACGTGATACCGCGCCTTGTCGGCGTCGAGGTCGACGCCGATGTTCGCGCCGTTCGGGACAACGACGTTCTTGTCGAGAATCGCGCGCCGCACGACAGCGCCCTGGCCGATTTGCACGTTGTCCATGAGCACCGAGCCCTCGACATACGCGCCGCCGCTCAGCCGCACGTTCGGCGATATCACACTCTGCCGCACCGTTGCGCCGGACACGATTGCACCTGACGACACGATCGACTCCTGCGCGAGTCCACCCTCGACGAACTTGGCCGGCGGCAACTGCAGCTGATTGGTGTAAATCGGCCATTGCGAGTTGTACAAATTGAACACCGGGTGGACCGCGACGAGGTCCATGTTGGCGTCGTAGTAAGCATCGAGCGTTCCGACGTCGCGCCAGTAGCCGCGATCACGGTCCTCCGAGCCGGGCACGTCATTGTCCTTGAAGTCGTAGACGTGCGCCGTGCCCTGCTTGACCATCACGGGCATGATGCTGCCGCCCATGTCGTGCGCCGAATTCTCGTCCTGGGCGTCCTTCTTGAGCACTTCGACCAGGGCCTCGGTCGTGAAGACGTAGTTGCCCATCGACGCGAAGGTCTCCTCCGGATTGTCCGGCAACCCAGGCGGTTCCTTCGGCTTCTCGAGGAACTGCTTCACGCTTCCGTCGGCCTCGGCGTCGATGACGCCGAAGGCGGTCGCCTCGCCCCGGGGCACGCGAATGCCGGCCACCGTGACGCTGGCGCCGCTGTCGATATGCCGCTCGACCATCTGACGAGGATTCATGCGGTACACGTGGTCGGCTCCGAACACCACGATGTAGTCAGGCTGGTCGTCGTAGATCAGGTTGAACGACTGCAAGATCGCGTCCGCGCTTCCGGTGTACCAGCGCGGTCCGAGGCGTTGCTGCGCGGGGACCGGCGTCACGTAGTTACCGAGCACGGTGGACAGTCGCCAGGTCGTCGTGATGTGCCGGTCCAGCGAGTGCGACTTGTACTGCGTCAGAACGCAGATCCGCAGGTACCCAGCGTTGACCAGATTCGACAGCACGAAGTCGATCAGCCGATAGCTTGCCCCGAAGGGCACGGCGGGCTTGGCCCGGTCAGCTGTCAATGGCCAGAGTCGCTTGCCCTCGCCGCCTGCGAGAACCATGCCCAACACCCGCGGCTGTCGCGCCATGGGCTCACCCTATCGGGACCGCCCAGCTCCACCACAGGGGTACGTGAGCGTCGCCGGTGGCGATACGATCCCGCGCATGCGCGTCGGTATCCTGACTCGAGAGTACCCCCCCGAGGTATATGGCGGCGCGGGCGTGCACGTCGAATTCCTCGTGCACGAGCTGCGAAAACTCATCGATGTCGACGTCCTGTGCTTCGGCGCGCCGCGGGACGAACCGGATGTCTACGCGTTCACGACGCCGGAGGGACTGCGCGGAGCCAACGCGGCGGTGCAGACGCTGGGCGTCGACCTCGAGATGGCGGAGGCCGCCGCCGACTTGGACCTCGTCCATTCGCACACCTGGTATGCGAACATCGGCGGCGTCCTGGCGAGCAAGCTGCACGGCATGCCGCACGTCATCAGTTCCCACTCCCTGGAGCCGGCGCGGCCATGGAAGGCCGAACAGCTGGGCGGTGGCTACCGGGTCTCGTCGTGGGCCGAGCAGCAGGCCTTCGCCACGGCCGATGCCATCATCGCCGTGAGCGCCGGGGCGCGGGCGGACATCCTCGAGGCCTATCCGTTCGTCGATCCGAGCCGCATCCACGTGATCTACAACGGCATCGACACCTCGCTGTACAAGCCGACCCCCGGTGCCGACGTGCTCGCCAAGTACGGCATCGACCCGAACCGGCCTTCGGCCATCTTCGTCGGCCGAATCACCCGGCAGAAGGGGTTGAAACATCTCCTCGCCGCCGCCAGCCGATTCGATCCGTCCGTCCAGCTGATCCTGTGTGCGGGCGCACCGGATACGCCGGAGATCACGGTGGAGACCGAGAGCTTGGTCACGGGCTTGCGAGACAGCCGCACCGGAGTGGTGTGGATCCGGGAGATGTTGCCTCGGCCTGAGGTGGTCGCGCTCCTGACCGAGTCCACGGTCTTCGTGTGCCCGTCGATCTACGAGCCGCTCGGCATCGTCAACCTGGAGGCCATGGCCTGCGAAACCGCCGTGGTCGCGAGTGCCGTCGGCGGGATCCCCGAGGTGGTCGCCGAAGGCACCGGCCTGCTCGTCCCCTACGACGAAGCCGATCCGGAGGCGTTCGAAGCCGGCCTGGCTGATGCGGTGAACGAGGTGGCCGGAGATCCGGCGCGGGCCCGGCGAATGGGGCTTGCCGGCCGCGAACGGGCCGTCAACGAATTCGGCTGGGATGCAATCGCGGCCCGCACGGTACGGCTCTACACCTCGCTGCTCTGACCAGCAGCGGAGGGTAACCAGGGCAGCATCGCGACAGCCGTTCGGGTTCCCGGCTCGACCTCGGTGAAGCCGCCATCCTCCACCACGGCCGCGCCGGCCTCGAGGGCGCGACGCCAGGCGGCGGGCGTCGCGGTCCGTACCGCGAGGCGGAAGTCTCCGGCCGCCCAGACGTCTCGATCTGCCGGCGCGGACGCCCGCCACCCGAGCTGAGCGGCATGCGCACCCTGCGCCATGGCCTTGCCCGCGGTCAGTTCGAGATGCGGCGACAGCAGCACGAGCGGCGTGCCGGCCTCGACCGGGGCGGGCGGCGGATCGTCTAGCTCGGTGCCGCCGACCTGCAACCGGGCCAGGTCACGAGGCCACGCATCGATCGGGATCGGGGGGAAGACGCGTACTTGGGCCGAGCCGTTGCGCACGGTGCGGCCCGGCAGAGCCTCAGCCCTCCGCCACTCTGCGCCCCGGGCCCGCCGTACCACCTTGCGGATGCGCTGCCCATCCCACGCTGTGACTGCCTCGACCCAATCGGGGTCTGGTCGAGCGAGCATCAGCAACACGCCACGCGCGGCGGCCTCGAGCGCGTCCGTTCGCGTCGGCGGGTCGGATCGCTCGATCCGCACGACGAACGGCAAGACCAGCTCAGGCCGCAGTGTCACCGGCTCACTTCGTCTGGCCCTCGATCCACCGCACGAGCAGCCGGGTGCCGAACCCCGTCGCGCCCTGGGAGAGGACACCGGCGTTGGCGGTGGCCCGAGCCGGCCCGGCGATATCAAGGTGCGCCCAGGGCACGGAGCCGACGAACGGGCGAAGGAACAGCGCAGCGGTAATCCCGCCCGGATTGCCGGGCGCGTTCTGCGCGTCAGCCACGATGGAGTCCAGTTGCGTGGCGTTCTCCTCGACCAGCGGCATCCGCCACAGTGGCTCTCCCGCCGCCGCACCGGCGGCGAGGAGGGCGGCGGCCAGGTCGTCGTCCGGGCTGAGCAGGCCGCCGGTGCGCAACCCCAGCGCCACTTTCATCGCGCCGGTGAGCGTCGCCAGGTCGACGAGCGCGGTAGGTCGCAGCCGATCGACCGCATAGGCAAGTGCGTCGGCGAGCACGAGGCGGCCTTCGGCGTCCGTGTTCTGCACCTCGGTGGTCCGGCCACCGTAGTGGCGGATGACGTCACTCGGGCGCATTGCCGAGCCCGACAGGCTGTTCTCGGCGGCGGGCACGAGAACGGTGAGCCGGACGGGCAATCGGCGAGCGGCAACGGCCTGCATCGCGCCCAACGCGGCTGCGCCACCGGCCATGTCGGTGTACATCGTGCGCATGCTGTCGCCGGGTTTGAGATTCAGCCCGCCGCTATCGAACGTGATGCCCTTGCCGATGATCACGATGTGCCGCGAACCAGCGCGCCGCGGCCGCCACGACGCCTGGATCAACC
>CAVZYJ010000017.1:0-159349 GCA_963779485.1 uncultured Actinomycetota bacterium
TTCAGGTTGCCGGCCTGTTGGGCGCGCTGGCGCATGACCTGTACGGCATTCATTACACTTTGTGGAACGTTGAAATACGCATCGCCAAGAGCAGAGGTCCAGGACAGACTCTCGGCCATCTGTTTGGGAACGTCGCCAAATTGCGTCAGCCCCTTGACGCTCGCATCCCATGGCTGCTGATCGACAGCTTGCATGAGTTGATCGCCCTTAAGATTTGAATTCTGCTGGAGCCAGGCATACGCGGTTGAAACCTGATCGGGATAAGTGGACGCGGCGAGAACTTGCGCCACCAGATTATCGGGAAACAGCGCGATGGGAGCCACCAGTTGATACAACTGATTCGGCCGTGGGGACAGCATAGGTTGCAGCGGGCGCCTGCTGGGAAGCCGGTCGGAACGGGTGACAACTGGCTCGACTTTTTGCATGCGTCCAAAGGCCACATCACCATTGCAACAGCGAAGCTCAAGAAGATTGAAAGAATTCTTTTGTTGACGGTCATGATAGGCCCGAATCAAGGCACTACGGAACTCAACATCTCTGGATTAGGCACACCCGTGAATAGGATCAGCGTATGGGGGTTGCTCCGCCGTGATAACTGGTAAATCTGCCAGTCAGCGGGCCAATTTGGATACGGGCGGCACAAACGGGTGACGAGGAAAGGGATGTGTAAAATCGGACAACGTGCCCTATCATGAGTAAGGCAGCCGCGCGCGGGCGTGGCGGAATGGCATACGCAGCGGACTTAAGGAAAACTTGAGTGCTCGTCTGGGAAACCAGCGATGCAGAACTGCTCAAATTCGGGGAAACCTCAAAGGGCAATCCCGAGCCAAGCCCGGAAAGATATCAGCCGGGAAGGTGTAGAGACTAGACGGGGAGCACCTGAGCTCCGGAGCTTCCGGAGGAGGGTGAAGGGATAGTCAGACCGCAAACCCTGGCGTGCGCTCACCAAAAGCGCCACCTCGGGGCGGCGAAAGCCGTAGACGGTACGAAAATCCGCAGGGCTTAAACGGCCCATGAGGGTTCAAGTCCCTCCGCCCGCACCACATTTTTCTCGGGCGGTGAAAAGGTCTGGCGGAGCAGGCTGGAGCCATCATTGTGCTGAACAAAGTAAACGGCTCTAGCGCGGCGTCGGCCCGCGTTCTAGTCCCTCCCCACGGCAACATTGTTCCGCTGGAATCTCTTTCACGGCTCTTCGAGCCCCTCTACCCATGCTTCCGCATCGCGCGATATTGGAATCGGCGGTAGCGGTCTGGAACTTGGCCGTCGCGCAGAGAGTCGTGCAGGTAACATAGAGACAGAGTCACCGCCTGCAGCCGGGGTTGCGTGGATTGAAAAAGGAGATTCGACTCCCGACATGAAACGGGATAGCTCCGTATTTCAAGACGGGTTCGGGTAAGCTCAGAGGCGCACTACGTCGCGATCTTGGGGGAAGATGTTACCCCGCTCTACCGTTCCTTTTTTCCTGCGCCGGCGATGACCGCGACGTCGGCCACTGATAGCCAAGTTCGGCCGAAATCTTCAGGCCCGCCGCCTGGATAAGCGGTGCCAGCTGGCGCAAGCGTGTCACGGACATACGAAACGCTGGAGCGGTGATGCTGAGACTCGATTGCACACTGCCTGAATGGTCCCAGATCGGAGCCGCTGCACAGCGAATATGCAATTCGTGTTCTTCCAGATCAGTCGCATATCCGTTTTTGCGAACGCGGGACAACTCAGCTTTAAGATCCGGGAGATTCCCGACCGAGTTCGGAGTCGGACGCTTCAAGTCGAGTTCGGGAGAGAACCCGATTTTGCTCGTCAATCGGCATGTATGCCAGCAGGACCTTGCCGACGGCGGTACAGTGGAGCGGGACCGCCGCACCGATTCGTGAATAGATACGCAAGGGCTCAGGGGAGTCTAGTTTTTCCACGTACACGGCAGATAAGCCGTGCCGCACCGTTAGGTGTATGGTTTCGCGGGTCTGGTGGTTCAGTTTCCGCAAAAACGGCAGACTTAAGCGCCGAATATCGAGCTGCCCGGCGGCTGCTTGTCCGATCGAGAAACACGCGACGCCGAGGTAGTGGAGTACCTTCGACATCACGGTTTAGAAAACCTGTGGTCACCAGATTCGCCAGGAAACGGTGAACCGTACTCACGGGCAGCCGCGACATGGCCGCCACCTGTTTCGCGGTTAGTCCCCCGGGAGACTCGCTGAAGAGTCGCAGAAGCCGCAGCCCGCGCTGAAGCGCGCTGATGTCGTAGTTGCGTTTCGTGCGTGCGTTCATCACGACCCGGCGAAAATGAAAAACGCTGGATTATCTGATGAAAATCCGTTCTGTGCAACTCCTCTGGTCTAAAGACTTCCAACTTTCTTCACCGCTAACGCGATTGCCTTCTCTTTGGAAGATCACTTCTCCGCGATAGCATAGTATTGCCTCCTGTAGTTCTCGGTCGACGCGATCGTCAAAAAATCGATCTCGCAGTGATTCTGGGAAAATTTAATGCGAATCAGTCAATCTTCGAACTTGACATCGTTCCATCTGGTGGAATATGTTTTCGCGCCATAGGAATCGATTTGAGAATTGAAAGTAGGAAAGCGTCGAAACGCCAATCCATACTTTCAATATAACACGCTAGGCGGTGGGGGCTGTAGACACCCACGGTTTGAAAGTACGGAAAGCGTTAGAAACCCAATCCATAATTTCAGTGTACCACGCTAGGTAGGGGCGCTGTAGACGCGGCGGCGATCCCGAACCGCCGCCGACGGCCAGCACCCCGCCGAAACCCTGGGCGGACAGCCAGGTCTCGTCGTACACGTCCACCCGGACGCCTAGTGGAGTGAGCTGCGCGGCCGCCTGCCGGCCCAGCCAGTCCGGCGTCTTGATCGACGATCGGGCATTAGCCAGATCGCGGGCCCACACCGTTGCGGCGGCCAAGGTCCGGGCGTGATCGATCGCGGCACCGATCTGGCGAGCCGGTCCGCCGGTCAACACCTCGACCGTGGCGAGCTCCGCTTCGGTCGCGGCCGCGGTCCGCAGGCTGAATCGGTACGCACCGAGCGCGAGACCTTCGACCAGCGCGGCAACCTGATCGACCGCGAGTCCAGGGACGGCGATACTCAGGATGGGGCATTTGGCGGCGCGAGCGAGCCCAGCGCCGGCGGTGCGCAGCTCGTCGGGCTCTCCTGATCCGATCGCTGCCAGCAGGACGCGGCGCGGATGCTGGCCCGGCAACGGCAGCTCCCGCACCTCACCGGCCGCGCCGGCCGGACCGGACTCGGCGGCGAAGTTCGCCACCGCGGTGCGGGCCGCCGGAGCCAGAGTTGCCGGCGGCAAGCCGTCCAGGATCGGCCCATCTGGTCCGAGTCCGAGGGCCAGCACGTCGGCGCTAGCCGACTCGCGTACCACGATGTCGATCACGATTACGGCCGGTCCTCCTAGTGGCGGTAGGCAGCACACGGCCCCGGGTCGCGCCACGCTACTGAAGCGCGAAGCCACCGGGGCCGTAACGGCGGGCAGGGGTCAGGCGACTGTCAGCCCACTGCCGACTTGAGCGCGTCACCTAATGCGCCCGCCTCGTCAGCGGACATCTCGACGACGAGGCGGCCACCGCCCTCGAGGGGCACGCGCATGACGATGCCCTTGCCTTCCTTGGTGACCTCGAGCGGGCCGTCGCCCGTCCGCGGCTTCATGGCCGCCATGAGTGCCTCCTCACGATGCCGCACCAGAAGCACTGCCCCCGGCGCTGTCTACCGACTCTCAGGTCCTGCCGATCATGCGAGAACGACGGGACGTCTTGTCCATTCTCCAGCATCGGCGTCTTCGCTGCAGCCCGGGTCGCCGATTCACTGCCCGACCGTGTCCGCTCGGTAGTCACGAGGCGACCGGCCGGTTAGCGTCCTTCGCAGGCCAGCCTGCGACAGGAGAGCATCGTGACCGACGTACTGCTCGTTGACCGCACCGACGGAGTCGCAACCGTCACCCTCAATCGTCCCGAGTCGATGAACTCCCTGTCGGTCGAGCTGAAGCAATCACTGCTGGAGGTGCTGCTCGAGATCGCCGCCGAGCCCAGCGTGCGGGCGGTCGTGCTGACCGGAGCCGGCCGCGGATTCTGCGTGGGGCAGGACCTGCGCGAGCACCAGGAGCTGCTGGCCGCGAACGACCCGAGTCCTTTGCACACGGTGGTCGAGCACTACAACCCGATAGTGACGGCCTTGATCGAGATGCCCAAGCCGGTGGTCGCCGCCGTGAACGGCATGGCCGCCGGTGCGGGAGCGGGCATCGCGTTCGCGGCCGACTTTCGGATCGCCAGCCAGTCGGCCGGCTTCCTCATCGCGTTCGCGAACGTCGGCCTGTCGTTGGATACCGGTACGTCCTGGACGCTGCCGCGGTTGGTCGGCTACGCGCGCGCTACGGCCCTCGCGCTTCTCGCCGAGCCGATCAGCGCGGACGCGGCCCTCGAGATGGGACTGGTCAACGCCGTCGTCGAGCCGGACCGCGTGCTCGCCGCTGCGACCGAGATCGCGGCCCGCCTGGCCGCCGGACCCACGACCGCGTATGCCGCGATCAAGGACTCGTTGCGCTACGCCGCCACCAGCACGCTCGCTGATGCGCTCGCGAAAGAAGCCGAGTTACAACGACTCACCGGGGCTACCGAGGATCACCGGATTGGCGTGGCCGCCTTCGTGGCCAAGCAGCCGCCCTCGTTCATCGGGCGGTAGCCACGCCATTCGCGAGCCAGCAATCAGCCACGTGATCGTTGACCATTCCCGTCGCCTGCATGAGCGCGTAGCCGGTGGTCGGACCGACGAACCGCAAGCCTCGGCGACGTAGCTCTCGCGCCAGAGCGATCGACGCCGGAGATGTCGCCGGGACCTCGGCGAGCGTCGCGGGGCTCCGGTGGTTCGTCGGAGCGAAGGACCACAGAAGCCGGTCCAGGCCTTCCGGGACCACGTCGCGGATCCGTCGGGCGTTGCTGATGGTCGCCTCGATCTTGGCGCGATTGCGCACGATGCCGGCGTCGGAGAGCAGGCGGCGTACGTCGTCGTCCTCGAAGCGGGCGACCGCGTCGATGTCGAAGCCGGCGAACGCAGACCGGAAGGCGGCCCGCTTCCGCAGGATCGTCAGCCACGACAGGCCCGACTGAAACGCCTCGAGGGACAACCGCTCGAATAGCGGGACGTCCCCGTGCAGTGGTCGACCCCACTCGTCGTCGTGATACGCCAGATACTCCGGCGCCGACGTCGCCCATCCGCAGCGGACTCGGTCGTCAGCGGCCATGCGGGTCGGACTCGTCCGCATCGGAGCGGGGCCGGGCCCACGGCCGCTCGGCCGCCGTCGGCCCGTGCGGTATCCCGGTCGAGGGCACCCGGGGGGCAGCACCACCCGGCCCCGGGAGCGGGGTACTCGCCTCGCCGGCTGGCGGCGCGGACGGTGCCGATCGGCCGTTCCGCAACCCCTCGATCTCCTCGTCGCGGGCCCGCAGCTCGTCGGTGAGCCGGTCGAGCAACTGGTCCGTCTCGGCGAAGCGGTAGCCCCGCAACGCCACCGGGAGCCGTATCGCCGTAATGTCGTCCGGCTGGATCTGCCCGCGCGGCAGTTGCGCCCAGGCCCGCGAGTCGGGCGTCGGCGTGACGAGCTGCTCGCCGCGGGGCAGGAAATACACGGCCGCGACGAACAGGATGCCGATCACCAGGACCGCGAGCAGGCCGTACAGCAGCAACGTCAACACGCCTCGATCGTGACATGCCCGGCTGGGAGCGTCTGCGGTGGTGGTCCGCTAGGGCAGCCGGCGCTCGAGCTCGGTGAATGCGCCGTCAACCGAATCCGTCCGGTACAACATGTCGACGGCGGACTGACGGACGAATCCGCGATGGATCAGCTCGTCCAGGTACCGCCAGAGCGGGGCGAAGAACCCGTCGACGTCCAGGACAAGGACGGGCTTGGCGTGCATGCCCAGCGACGCGGAGGTCCAGACCTCGAGGAGTTCCTCGAGGGTCCCCAGGCCGCCGGGTAGCGCGAGAAAACCGTCCGCCTGATCGTCCATGAGCCGCTTGCGCTCTCGCATCGAATCGACGACGACGACATCGGCATCATCCGCGTCCTCGGCATCGACGAGTCGATGCGGGATGACCCCGCAGATCGGGGCTCCCCCGCGGCGGGCCGCCCGGGCAACGCCACCCATCATCGACACCCGGCCACCGCCATAGACCAGCGAGTGGCCGCCGGCGGCGAGCCGGCCACCGACCTGCTCGGCCAGCGAGATGTACGACCGCGGGATGTGCTGGGACGACGCGCAGAACACGCAGATGGCCGCCATCTCGCGGGTTACTGCGCGTCGTGGGCGTGAACGCGCTCCGCCAGCTCGTAGGCCCGCTCCTCGGCGTCGACCTGCGCGGATTCGGCCGACGCGGCGGCCACGATCGTCGCCACCGCCTCGTCCACATCGTCCGTGACCGTCAGCAGTTGCGGATCCGCAGAGCTGATCTTGCCGGCCGGGAGCACGGTAGTCGTCAACCAGTCGACCAGACCCTTCCAGTACTGGCGCCCGAAGAGGATCACCGGAAACCGGGTGACCTTGTGCGTCTGGACGAGCGTCAACGCCTCGAACAGCTCGTCGAGCGTGCCGAAACCGCCCGGCAGGATGACGAACGCCTGGGCGTACTTGACGAACATCGTCTTGCGGGCGAAGAAATAGCGGAAGTTGATGCCGATGTCGACCCAGTCGTTGAGTCGCTGCTCGAACGGCAGCTCGATGCCGAGCCCGACCGAGACTCCACCCGCCTCGGACGCGCCCCGGTTGACCGCTTCCATGGTTCCCGGCCCGCCGCCGGTGATGACCGCGAACCCGGCGTGGGCCAGCCCGGCGCCGAGGGCGAGGCCGATCGCGTACTCCGGGTGAGTTGGTGCCGTGCGAGCGGAGCCGAACACCGAGACCGCGCGCGGGAGCTCGGCCAGCAGGCCGAATCCTTCGACGAACTCTGACTGGATGCGCAGCACCCGCCACGGGTCGGTGTGCACCCAATCCGAGGCCCCGCGGCGGTCGAGGAGACGCTGATCGGTCGTTCCGCGCTCGAATCTGCTGCCGGCGGCGCAGCACCGGTCCGTTGACGCGCTCGGCCGCTTCCGGTCGCTGCGCGTCCGGCGATGACCGCTCGTCGATGCTCATCCGGGAACGGTAGCTCGCCCGCTCAGGAATGCGACCAGCGCCGCTTCGACGTCGGCGATACGCGACACCTCGACCGATTCCTCGCGCGTGTGCGCCAGGTTGGGGTCGCCGGGGCCGAGATTCACCGCCGGTATGCCGAGTGCGCCGAAGCGGGCCACGTCGGTCCAGCCCAGCTTGGCGGCCGGGGGTGACCCGACCGCGGCGACCAAGGTCGCAGCCAGCGGGTCGGTGAGCCCGGGCCGGGCGCCCGGCGCGGAGTCGACGATCGACACGTCGTACTCCGAGAACAGCTCTCGCACATGCGCCTCCGCCTGAGCCTCGCTCCGGTCCGGGGCGAACCGATAGTTGACCGTGACCGAAGCCTCGTCGGGGATGATGTTCCCCGCCACGCCACCCGCGATAGCGACCGCGTTCAGCCCCTCCCGGTAGGTCAGGCCGTCGACGTCGACGGTGCGCGCCCGGTAGTCGGACAGCCGGGCGAGGATCGGCGCGAGCGCGTGCACGGCGTTGTCGCCGAGCCAGGATCGAGCGCTGTGCGCCCGCCGGCCGGTCGTGCGAACGACCGCCCGCAGGGTGCCCTGGCAGCCGCCCTCGACCCGGCCGTCGGACGGTTCGAGCAGGATGCCGAGGTCGGCCTGCAGGACCTCAGGTCGGTCGCGGGCCACCCGTCCCAGGCCGTTACGCGCCGCTTCGACCTCCTCGCAGTCGTAGTAGATCCAGGTCACGTCCACAGTTGGGCGCGAGCGCGCCCGTCGCGATCAAATGAGCCACGCGCAGGGCGACGGCCACGCCCGACTTCATGTCGGACGTGCCGCAGCCGTAGAGGCGGCCCTCGGCGAGATGTGACGGCAGGTTGTCGGCGATGGGCACGGTGTCGAGGTGTCCGGCCAGGGCGACGCGCCGAGGCCGGCCGAGTCGGGTGCGGGCGACCACCACGTTGCCGTCCCGCTCGACGTCGAGGGCGGCGCACCCACGCAACGCGGCCTCCACCGCGTCGGTCAAGGCCCGCTCGTCCCCCGATACCGATGGCACGTCCACCAGCGCTGCGGTGAGCTGCACGCCATCGGCGCTGAGATCGAGCATGTCCATCGACGCTACCGGCCGGGCCGGCCGGGCAGCGCGACCGGTGGGCATCGTGTCGGTTCCGCGTGCACAGCTTTCGCCGCACGGGGTTTGGCTACTGTGGGCCCGTGAGTTCGACCGCCTGGGGCTACGGCCTCACGACCAGCGTGGCCACCGGCGCCGCTGAGGGCACCGTTCTCGACACCTGGTACCCGGAGCCCGCCCTCGGCGAGCCGACCGAGTCCTCGGTGCCGCTGCCGGGACTGACGGCGCTGACCGGCACTCGAGAAAGCGCAAAGGATCGCGGCGTACGGCTCACCGTCGTCCTCACCCGCATCGACCTGGCCGCTCCGCCGGCCGACGGGCCCGACGCCTACCTGCGCCTCCACCTGCTCTCGCATCGGCTCGTGCGACCGCACGGGGTGAACCTCGACGGGATCTTCAGCGTGCTCACCAACGTCGTGTGGACGTCGGCCGGCCCGTGCCAGGTCGACGATTTCGAGCTGACGCGTCTCGCCCTGCGTCGCCACGGGCCGCTGCAGGTCTACGGCGTCGACAAGTTCCCGCGCATGGTCGACTACGTGCTGCCGAGTGGAGTCCGGATCGCCGACGCTGACCGGGTCCGGCTCGGAGCCCACCTGGCCGAAGGCACCACGGTCATGCACGAGGGCTTCGTCAACTACAACGCCGGCACCCTCGGGGTCTCGATGGTCGAGGGGCGCATCTCGGCCGGTGTCGTCGTCGGCGACGGCTCGGACGTCGGTGGCGGGGCGTCGATCATGGGCACGCTGTCCGGCGGGGGTACGCAGGTTATCTCCATCGGCGAGCGGTGCCTCATCGGCGCGAATGCCGGCGTCGGTATCTCGCTGGGTGACGACTGCATCGTCGAGGCCGGCTGCTACATCACCGCGGGCGCGAAGCTGACCCAGCCGGACGGCACCCACGTGCGGGCGAGCGACCTCTCGGGCCGATCCGGCCTGCTGTTCTGGCGCAACAGCGTGACCGGCGCGCTCGAGGCGCGCCCGCGGCCCGGGCCGGGCGTCGCGCTGAACGCGGCGTTGCACGCGAACGCGTAGCCATCGCGAAGCGCCGATGAGCCAGAGTCAGCCGATCCGAGCCTCGTTCACGTCCATGGCCAGTGTTGCCCGGCGCTGGATCGTCGTTCTCGTCGTTCTCGCGCTGGCCGCGACCGGGATCTACTTCGGCGGTCGGTATCTGTGGTCGGTGGTGCAGGAGCGCACCCAGGCCGACTCGTGCCACGCGGGCGAATTCGCGGTCGATCCCGACCAGGCCGCTGTCGCGTCGACGATGGTGGGCGTCGTGCTGCAGCGGGGCCTGCCGGAACGGGCGGCGGTGCTTGCGCTCGCCGCTGGCCTGCAGGAGAGCAAGCTGACCAACCTGCCGGCGGGATCCGGCGACCGTGACTCGGTCGGGGTGCTGCAACAGCGGCCTTCGCAGGGTTGGGGCACGGAGGCGCAGCTCAACGACGTCCACTACGCCACCGGGGCATTCCTCGACGCCTTGGTCAAGGTCACGAACTGGCAGACCCGTCCGCTGACGGAGGCGGTTCAGGCGGTTCAGGTCTCCGCTATCCCGGAGGGTTACGCCCGCCATGAACCCGAGGCCCAGGCCCTCGCCGACGCGCTGAGCGGCCGAACGCCGGCCGGGATCAGCTGCTCGTTCCACGCGCCCATCCAGGTCGCGTCCACCCAGACGATCGCGGGCAACGTGGCCACCGACCTGCCGGTCAACACTCCGACGACCAGCGACCGTACGGTCGCCGTGCCGGGCGCATCCTGGGCGACGGCCGCCTGGTTCGTCGCGAACGCCAACCGGCTGGGGATCGAGGAGGTCGCCTACGCGGCGCGGACCTGGAAGCGCTCGGGCGGCTGGAGCACGTCGCAGGCGCCCTCGAACACCGTCATCGCCACCCTGCACCGCGCATAGCGCATCGACGGGCGCGGCGGCCCTTCCCGGTGCACTTTGAGATATCGGCGCTATGAGGCAACAAGTCCAAGATCACGAGCAAAGATCGCGCGCGGTGACCCTCAGTGCTCGGTTACCTGAGGCGGCAGGTTCGCGATCAGATCCGGGTCTTTCTCGACCCTGCCGACCTTGGCGGCACCGCCCGGAGAACCCAGCTCGTCGAAGAAGTCCACATTGGCCTGGGTGTAGTCGCGCCACTTGTCCGGCAGATCGTCCTCGTAGAAGATCGCTTCCACGGGACACACCGGCTCGCACGCGCCGCAGTCGACACATTCGTCGGGATGGATGTACAGCATCCGGCCGCCCTCGTAGATGCAGTCGACCGGGCATTCCTCGATGCAAGCCTTATCGAGCACATCGACGCACGGCTCGGCGATCACGTAGGTCACGAGTGCGGTCCTCCGAACGGACAGGTCGAGTAGCCATGTCCGAATCTAGTATGCCGGCCATGCAGCCGGACTGGGTGGGTCGTCGGGTGGTCATACGCCACGGCGACGAGTCCGGTGAGCCGCCGTACCACGACGTAGTCGGCGAGTTGGTCGAACTGACAAGCACGCACGCAGTCGTCCGCGGCCGCGACGCCGAGCGACGGATCCCGCTGGACCGCATCGTGGCCGCGAAAGTCGTCGCCCCGTCGACTCGCGACATTCTCGCGATCGAAGCGGTGTGCGCGCGAGGCTGGCGGCCCGTCGAGACGACCTGGTCGCGGGGCTGGCTGCTGCGCGCGGACCACGGATTCACCAGGCGGGCCAACTCGGCGCTGCCGTTGCGGCCGGTGCGGCGGTCGCTCGACGACGTCATCGCCGATGCCCACGACTGGTATGCCGCGCGGGGCTTGCCGCTCCTGGTCAGCTGCCCGTTGCCCGCGCGCCAAGCTCTCGACGACGCCTTGGCCGACCGCGGCTTCGTCGCGCCGTTCGACGTCCACGTTCTGGTCGCGTCCCTGTCCGCGGTGCCGACGACAACCGAACCGGTCGAGATCACGTCCGAGCCATCGGCGGACTGGCTCGCCGCCTACCACTATCGTGGCCAGGCCGAGGTGCCCGAGTTCGGGCGCGCCATCCTGACCCGACACGATCGGTTGGCCTTCGCCAGCCTGCGCCGCGACGGCACCGTGGTCGGCGTTGCGCGGGGAGCGGTCGATGACGGCTGGCTCGGCTTGACCGCGGTCGAGGTCGATCCGGGGGCGAAGCGTACCGGCGTAGCGACGGCGCTGATGGGCGCGCTGCGGGACTGGGCCGTGCGCGAGCATGGAGCAACGCGCGGTTACCTGCAGGTCGAAACCACCAACGACGCGGCGATCCGGCTCTATGTCGGCCTCGGCTACTGGCCCCACCACGTGTATCGCTACCGCATCGATCCCCACGGCAGCACCGGACACCCAACTACGATCCGGGCATGACGCCACCCACCAGCCAGAAGTTGCTCGTCATCTCCTTCGACGATCCGCTGAAAGCGCAGGAATTCCTGCTCGTGATGGCCCGGCTGCAGAAGGACGGCGACCTGCAGCTCCATGACGCGGTGATCGTCTATCGGAACGCGGACGGGAGCTCCCGGGTCACCGAGACGACCGATGTCACGCCGACCCGCGGTGCCCTCGGCGGTGGCGTCTGGGGGCTGCTCCTCGGCACGCTGTTCGCCGGACCGATCGGCGGTCTCGTCGTCGGCGCGGCGAGTGCGGGTGGCGGCGCCCTCTATGCGCGACTCGTCGACACCGGGATCAAGGACGCCACAGTCGCCGAACTGCGCACCGCGGTGCCACCCGGGCGTACCGCGCTGGCGCTGCTCGTCAGCCACGTCTCGTTGGCCGATTTGCAGCGGGAGTTGGCGCGCTTCGCCGGAGCGGCGCTCGTCGAGACGGACCTGCCTCCCGCGGCGGTCGCCGCCGTGCGGGAGGCCCTGGCCGAGGCGAATCGGCCGCCGTTCACCGACGCGTCGGGGTGGCCACCTGCGACTGGGCCGGCGGACGCGACCGGGAACGCCGCGCCGTCAGGGCAATCGTGATCGCCCCGGCGGCGCCACCGATCAGGACGAGCCCGTAGGACACCCACTGCAGCGCACCGCCGCCGGGCAAAAGCACGTCGCCCTCCGGTCGGGGGAGGCTCAGCACGAGCACGGTGATCAACCAGAGGATTACCGGGAGGGTCGCGGCCATGGTCGAGTCGACCAGGTCACGCGCGATGACAGGCAGCGCCACGTTCGTCCCGACCGCGAGGAGGAGCGTGATCGGGAACAGCCATCGCCCCACGTAGAGCGGGCTCAACAACACCTCGACCAGCCCGGCGAGCACCGCCGTGAGCCCGCACAGCACCAGTCCGGCAATCGCCAGCGCCGGGCTCTCGGCACCCTCGCGCGGCGCCTCGGACGCCTCGGCGCCACTCACCGGTCGCTCGAGGGTCATACGGCCAGGCCATCGAACAGGTCGCGTTCCCAGCCGTCGGCGTCGCGTTCCGCGCCGAGATCTCCGCGAACCAGCCGGAAGTGCTCGGTCGACTCGATTTCGCGGCCGAACTGATTCGACAGCGCGAAGAAATCCCCGTCGACGGTGACCTGCGTCGCATGCTCGGCGAGTGCGCGCATCTTGGCGTCGCCGAATCCTGCGGCGTGAATCGCCGTCGTCACCTCGTCGTCCTCGACGCCGAAGGGCAGCTCCTCGATGTTCTCCACGCTGAGGAACGGCTTTCCCGTCGCTCGCATCGCCTCATCTTGGCGACGCAGGACCGAGCGAGGGATGGCCGTCCAGTACAGCTTCGCCACCGACCAGGGCGCCCCGGCTGCGCGGTCATAGGCCCGGTCGGCCGCGGCATCCACTGCGGCGGTCGCCACCCGGTGCGTCATGATGTGGTCGGGGTGCCCGTATGCGCCGTTCGCGTCGTAGGTCACCAGAACCTGCGGTCGTACCTCGCGGATGACCTCGACGGCCGCAGCCACGGCGGCCGCCAGAACGACCTCGTCCGCGTCGGCCCGCCAGAAAGCGCGCGGGTGGTGATTCGCCGGAGTGTCCATCATTCCGCTGTCGCGAAACCGTCCCGGACCGCCCAAGAAGCGGTGATCCGTGATCCCGAGCTGGCGCATCGCGGCAGCGAGCTCGCTGATCCGGTAGCCACCGAGCTGGTCGGCCTGGTCACTGGCCAGCTGGGATAGCGCCGGCACCAGGATTTCGCCTTCCTCGCCCAAGGTCGAGGTCAGCAGCGTGACGCCGACGCCGTGCGCCGCGTAGTACGCCATCGTCGCGCCGGTGGTGATGACCTCGTCGTCCGGATGGGCATGCATGAGAAGCAGACGACGGGACGGAGTCACCGTCCGAAGGTTACGGGATCGGGGCCGTCGCCGGGGTCTCGATGTGTTCGCCGACCACCTCAGCCCGGATCTCGGCGAAGTGGCAGGCGACGAAGTGGCCGTCCCGCTTGATCTCCACCTCGGGGATCTCGGTCCGGCACCGTTGCTGCTCGTCGTCGCTGAGCCTTTCGCGGTACTTCGGGCACCGCGTGTGGAAGACGCAACCGGACGGCGGGTTGATCGGGCTCGGCAGGTCGCCGGTGAGCAAGATGCGTTCGCGCCGCGCTTCCTTGTGCGGATCCGGGATGGGTACCGCGGACATCAGGCCATGGGTGTACGGGTGCATCGGCTCGGCGTAGAGGATGTCGCGATCGGCAAAGTTCCATGATCTTGCCGAGGTACATCACCGCGACCCGGTCGGAGATATGCCGCACGACGGACAGGTCGTGCGCGACGAAGACGTACGCCAGGTCGAACTCGCTCTGCAGGTCTTCCAGCAGGTTGACGACCTGGGCCTGGATGGATACGTCCAGCGCCGAAACCGGCTCGTCGCAGACGATGAGCTTAGGCCGCAACGCGACCGCGCGCGCGATGCCGATGCGCTGTCGCTGGCCACCGGAGAACTCGTGCGGGTACCGGTTGTAGTGCTCGGGGTTGAGGCCGACGCGCTCCATGAGCGTCTGCACGTCGGCCTTGATGCCGTGCTCGGTCTTGACCCGCTGGATCCGGAAGGGCGCCCCGATGATCGTGCCGATCGTGTGCCGCGGGTTCAGCGACGAGTACGGATCCTGGAAGATCATCTGAATGTCGCGCCGGAGCCGGCGAAGCCGCGACCCGCTTCAGTTGGGTGATGTCCGCGCCGTCGAAGACGATGGACCCGGCCGTTGGCTCGAGCAACCTCGTGACCACCCGGCCCGTGGTGGACTTGCCGCACCCGGACTCACCGACCAGGCCGAGCGTCTCGCCGGCTGGAGGCTGAGAAGGACACGCCGTCGACGGCCTTGCACCGCGCCGACCTGCCGCTGGAACAGGAGGCCCTGCTTGATCGGGAAGTGCTTCGTCGGACGCGATCGACCGCGAGCAGGGCATGCGGATCGTCGGCGACCGGTCGACGTTCGGCGGGTCGGGCTATCGGCGCTGGCTTCGGTGGATCATCGGCGGTAGTCCATCCTCGGGCGCGTGGTGGCTCATAGCTTCGGGCGATCTCGGGTGACCAGATCCGCTGGCGTTCGACCGAGTCGGATGTGACAGCGCACGGGGTGACCCTGCCGGCCGTCGTCGACCAGATCTGGGTGCACCTCCGGCACGCGTTCCCCGGCACCCGGTCGGTAAACCGGCACCGCGGGTTGAACACGCAGCCCTTCGGCACCTGGATCAGCGACGGAGGCTGGCCCGCGATCGGCTGGAGCCGCGCCTGCCGGGACGCGGTCCATCCGCGGCATCGAGCCGAGCAGGCCCCAGGTGTAGGGCATCTCCGGATGGTAGAAGATGTCGTCGACGTGCCCATCTCGACGCACTGGCCGCCGTACATGACGAGGACCTTGTCGCAGGTCTCCGCGACGACCCCGAGGTCGTGGGTGATCAGGATGACCGCGGAGTTGAACTCGCGTCTGCAGGTCCTTTGATCAGGTCGAGGATCTGCGCCTGGACGGTGACATCGAGCGCGGTCGTCGGCTCGTCGGCGATCAGCAGCTTCGGGCTGCAGATGAGCGCCATGGCGATCATGGCCCGCTGCCGCATGCCGCCGGAGAACTGGTGCGGGTAGTCGCTGTATCGGCTGTCCGGATTCGGGATGCCGACCCGGCCCAGCATGTCCACCGTCGCCTTGTGCGCGGCTTTCTTGCCGCACGTGGTTGTGCACCAGGTAGGCCTCGCTGATCTGGTCGCCGATCTTGTAGAACGGATGCATCGACGACAGCGGATCCTGGAAGATCATCGACGAGCTACGTCGCCGCGCAGCTTCGCGCATGTCCGCCTCGCTCGCGCCGGACCAGATCCTGGCCGTCGAGCGATATCGCGCCGGTGACCTCGGGCGCGAGGTGCCCTTGAGCAGCCCGAGGATTGCCTGGCTGGTGACTGACTTGCCCGAGCCGGACTCGCCGACGATGCCGAGCGTCTGGCCCCGGCGAGGTCGAAGGTTGATGCCGTTGACGGCCTGCACGATGCCGTCCTCGGTCGGGAACTGGACCTGCAGGTCGCGCACACTGAGGAAGGCGTCAGGCGGCGCGGGCTGGTCGGAGACCGCCTCGACGTCGATCGCGACGCGCTCGACCCCGGTCACGAGCACTCCACCCGGCGCTCGACCGCTCGAGACAATGGCACGATCACGACAACCTCACCCTGGGGTCGATCACAGCGTACAGAATGTCGACGATGATGTTGGCGAAGATGATGAAGAAGGCCGCGAACAGGACGACGGCCATCACGATGGGCAGGTCCTCGTTGAACGTCGCGTTCACCGCGGTGCGGCCCAACCCGGGCACGCTGAAAATGGTCTCGGTCAGCACGGCCCCGCCGAGCAGCGCGCCCAGGTCGAGACCGAAGACGGTGACGACCGGCGTGATGGCCGCGCGCAGGCCGTGCTTGAGAGTCACGGTCCGGCTCGGCAGCCCTTTGGCTCGGGCGGTGCGGATGTAGTCCTCGCCCATCGTCTCGATCATGTTGGCCCGCGTCAGGCGCACGTAGTTCGCCCCGAAGATCAGCGCGAGGGTGAGCCAGGCGAGGAGGTAGTTCTTAAACCAGGTCCACGGATCAGGGTTCCACGGTGCGGTGACCGTGTTGGATGTGTACGGGAGCAGCTGCCACTTGCTGACCACGATCCACAGAAATAGCAACCCGATAAATGGCGCCGGCAATGAGACACCGAGCGATGAAATGGCTACGGCGATCTTGTCCGGCCATTTTCCCCGGTGAAGGGCGGCGGTGACACCGATCGCCACGCCGAAGATCAGAAATATCGCTGCGGCGCCGACAGCGATCGACAGCGTGAAGGGCAACGCCGTCTTGATCGTGTTCCAGACCGGCTGGTTGTTCTGGAACGAGGTGCCGAAGCACGGCCAGCTGCACCAGTATCGACCGCTGGGCGGACCCATCTCCCGCCCCGCGACCAGGCCCTTCATGTACTCCAAGTACTGGACGACCAAGGGCTTATCCAGGCCGAGGGCGACCTTAGCCTGTTGTATGCGATCGGGCGTGCAGCTCTTGCCGCACGCGTCGGCCGCCGGGTTGGCCGGCCCGGCGAAGAACAGGAGGAAGGTCACGATGCTCGTCGCGATGAGCAGCGCGATCAGGGCCAGGAAGCGCCGGATCAGAAACCTGAGCATCTTCGTGAGAGTGGGCTGGCCCCCGCCCGTGGCGGGAGCCAGCCCGACTCGTCCTCCTATTCCCTCGTTGCCGGTAGGGAAATGCGTACCTATCTAGTGCTGGACTCCGATGGTGTTCAGGTCGATCTCGCCGAAGATCGTCGAGACGCCGCCATTGCGAATGTTCGAGCCGACCACGTTCGGGTCGTTCGACGAGATCGTCGGCAGCAGCGGCCAGACCTCGGACAGCTGCTGGTTCGTGATCGTGTTCAACCCCGGGTTGTCCCCGGCCGAGACCGCAGTCTGGATCGCCTTGAACACTGCCGTGTCATCTGTCCGGGAGAAGTTGTTCGAGTTCCAGGACGTCAGGTCGGAGTTACCCCCCAGCACCGGCGGCGTCACCGACGCCATGGTCGGCCAGTCCCAGCACCAGCCGGCCCGGCCCATGTCCGGAGCATTGTCTCCGCGGATCTGGGAGTAGTAGGTCTTTCCAGGTATCTGGTCGATGACCATGTTGATGCCGGCCGCTTTGAGGTCGTTCTGGATCTGGGTCGCGACCGTCTTCTGCTTCACCGAGGTGTTGGCCACGCCGTAGTGGATGGTCGGCACGGTCTTCCCCGCGAGTAGCGCCTTGGCTGCGGCCGGGTCGCCCGTCGGCTTCAGCCCCAGGTTCGGGCCGGCGAAATTCGGAATGGTCGACTGGATCGTCGGGGACACGATCGTGTCGATGACCGAGCCGAAGATCGCACCACCATAGGTGGTTTCGATGGCCTGCCGGTTGATGGCCATCGAGATCGCCTTGCGCACGTTCACGTCCTTGACCTTCTGGACGTTGATGAACTCGTAGTCCACACACGGCGTTGCACCGTTGGTGAACCGCGCCTTGACGCTCGGGTCCTTGATCTTCGGCAGGTCACCGTTCTGGATGGCGCCGGAGTTCTCTAGCGTGACGGCGTTCTTGTCCGGGCCCTGGTCGGAGATCAGCCGCTGGCTGATCGTGGGCAGGTCGATGCCGAACGTCTCGACGAAGCTGTCGGGCAACGCGGGCCGGTTCGGGTCCGTGGCCGGATCCCAGTTGGTGTTGCGGACCAGCGTGATGGATTTCTCCGGCGTGTAGTTTTGGATCTTGTACGGACCGGACGACACCGGGTGGAAGTCGTAGTTCTGCTTGTCGTCCTTGGCCTTCGGCACCGGCGCCGTGTAGAACAGCGACAGGATCCAGTCCGACTCGGGCTGCGGTGACGTGTACTTGAACACGATCGTGCTGGCGTCCGGAGTCTGCACCCCGGCCAGGTCCTTCGTCGGAGTCTTGTACGGGCCGGCGTAGCCGGTCGTGTTCTCGAGCAGGTCCGTCATGTACGTCGGGCCATCCTTGTAGATGTCCGTCGCGAAGGACCGCTCGACGTTGTACTTGATGTCCGCGCTGGTGATCGGCGTGCCGTCCTCGAACTTCAGGCCGGTGCGGAGCTTGTAGGTCCAGGTCTTCTTGTCGGCCGACGGCGTGCCCAGGCTCTGCGCGAGGTCCGGCTCGATCTGCGCCTTCTGGCCGGGCGTGTCCTTGATGAAGGTCAGCGTCCGGTAGATCAGCCGCCCGAACTCCCCGGAGTTCGTGACGTAGTTCTGCACTGGGTCGAGGTGGTTGTAGTCGGCGTCGGACAGGATGTTGACCGTGCCGCCCTTGGTGGTGTACCCGGGCTGGATCACGTTGCCCAGGCCGGCAGCATTCCCCGCCGCCGCGGACGAGCTGGCGCCACCGCTCGCGTTCCCTCCGCCATTGTTGCTCTTCGAGCTGGAGCAGGCCGCGACGAGCGCAACGGCCGCCGTCCCCGCCACGGTCGCAACCATGACTCTGCGACGATTCATTCGGTAATCGTGTCCCTTCTCTTCTGATCGGGCCTCACGGGCCCGTCGTTGGTACTGGTCGATCGAGAGCCAGATGTTGCTAGCCGCGGCTCGCACGGGGATCAAGGGCGTCGCGAATCGCGTCGCCGAGCAGGTTGAACGCCATCACCGTGAGCAGCAGCATGACGCCGGGCACGATCATGAACCAGGGATCGAGCTGGTACCAGTTGTTGTTCTGGGACTGGTTGAGCATCTGGCCCCAAGACGGCGTGGGGTCGCGGACCCCGACGCCGAGGAACGACAGGGCCGCTTCGGCGGTGATGTTCGTCGGAATGGCCAACGTGGCGTAGACGATCACCACGGCCGTGACGTTCGGGATGATCTCCTTCATGATGATGCGCCCGGACGACGACCCGATGGCCCGCGCCGACTCGACGAATTCCCGCTCGCGCAGGCTGAGCACCTGACCGCGGACTATTCGGGCTAGGTAGGGCCAGCCGAAGAAGCCCAGGATCACGATCAGCGACACGATGGGCAAGGTGCTGCCGTGCCCTAAGAAGGTATTGCCCAGGCGGTTCTGGAGGATCGGGGTCAACGTCAACGCGAAGAGCAAGACCGGGAAGGCCAGCAGCAGGTCCATGCCCCGGCTGATGGCCGAGTCGAGGAAGCCACCGAAGTAGGCGGCCGTCGCACCGAGCACGGTGCCGATGACGACGGCCACCAGCGTGGCGCAGATGGCGATCGTGAGCGACACCCGGGCTCCGTAGGCGATGCGGGCGAAGATGTCCCGGCCGGTCTGCGGCTCGACCCCGAGCCAGTGGGTCGCCGACGGGTAGATATAGCCGGGGAGCGGGAGACCAGGGGTGAAGCTGATTGAACCGTCGTCGAGCACCGAGTTGCTGTTATGGAAGGTGTACGGATCCTGGCCCTCGATGCGGACGATCAGGGGCGCGAATATGGCCAACAGGATCAGGAACACGATGAAGCCCAGGCTGATCATGGCCACTCTGCTGCGGCGAATGCGTCGCCAGGCCAACGCCCACAGAGACCGACCCTCGACTACGGCCGGCGCCTCGGTGATGCCCACTTCAGCCTGGGCGACGGCCTGATCGAGTTCGCCGGTGGGCATCGTCATCGAGGCTGCGACCTCCTTCTCAACCAATCAGCGGGATGGTGCCGGTTGGTCTCACAGCTTGTGGCTAGCCGGCACGTTATTCCCTAGCCGATCCGCGCAACACCCTGGACGTCGGTTGTCGCCAGATCGTGACTATCAGCGAGACCCTCACGCGATCACCACACCATGACCCGGGAGGATAATTACCACATCCTCACCTGACATTTGCCCTCACTCTAAGCATGCGGAAGGAGCGAACTGGGCACTCGGGACGAGAAGTTGTGGATTCGTGATCACAGCCGGACCGTCTCCAAACGGTTCGTCACCCTTGGCGATCAATTGAGCGCTTTTCGTAATCGGGCTACTACGACGCGCGCTCGGTACAACCCGAAGACCGTGCTGGACGGCCGACCGACAGCCCCGCAGGGGCGGCGACGTCGGCGTGGTTCGGCCCGGTGGTCGCGCGGCTGAGCTGACGCTGCAGCGAGCGGATCGTGCGGCGGCGCCAAGCCAGCGGCCCGCGTCGCACCCGCTCGAGGGTCACCACCACACCAGCCGATGTCGCAATCGTGCGGACTCGGGTCGTCGCCGGGAGGCCGGAGAGCCGGGCCGCGACCTCGTCCTCCGGTCCGGGCACGACGGTGGCGACGCGAAACCGGTGCGTGAACGTCGGACGCCACATCAGGGCCGCCGGTCGGCCAGGAACGGAAAACGCTTTCGGACATCCGCGACCCGCTCGGCCGTCACCTCGGCGACCAACACGGTTTCGCCCATAGACGCCTCGACGAGAACGAGCCCGAGCGGATCGACGATGGCGCTGTCGCCGACGTAGCGCTCGTCCTTGGCGGTACCAACCCGGTTGACGCCGAGCACGTAGGCCTGGTTCTCGATGGCGCGCGCCCGCAGCAACGCTCGCCAGTGCTCACGGCGCGGCGCCGGCCAGTTCGCCGACGACGACGTAGAGGTCGGTGCAGGTTCGCGCAAGGCCCAGAACTCGTCGGCGAAGCGCAGGTCGTAGCAGACGAACAGACTGACCCGCAGTGACTCGGCCCTCGACCTCGACGGTCAGGAACTCGGTGCCCGCGTCGTAGTGCTCGTCCTCGCCGACGTAGCTGAACGGGTGGATCTTGGCGTAGCGCTGCACCGTTCCGTCCGGGGCGGCCAGGACGGCCACGTTACGGGGCTACCGGCCATCGGAGTGGTCCCACTGCGCGATCGAGCCGACGAGCCAGCGCCGTGCTCGCGCGCCTGGTCGACGAGGAACTGTTCGTTGGGGCCGCCCTCATGCTCGGCGATGCGTTCCGGCTGCATGGAGAAGCCGGTCGCGAACATCTCGGTGAGCACGATGAGCCGCGCGCCGGCCGTCGCCGCCTGCGCGATCAGTGGCGCAACGCGCTTGCGGGTCGCGGCACCGTCCTCCCACACGATGTCGTGCTGGATCGCGGCGACCTTCATCGCGACGTTCCCTTCAGTCGGGCCAGCGCCTCCGTCAGCACCTCGGGGCGCTTGCAGAACGCGAAGCCGGACCAAGCTGTCGCCGGCGTCCGAGTCGTAGAACACACTGCTCGGGATCGCGACGACGCCGTTGTCGATCGGCAGCGTTCGGCAGAAATCGACGGCGTCGGCGTGGACGTCGACGGTCGCGAAGTACGTGGCCTCCGGAACGATGACCTCATAGCCGAGATCGGTGAGCCCGTCGCACAGCAGGTCCCGTTGCTCCTGCAGGTTCTGCGCGATCTGCTCGAAGAATTGATCAGGCTGATCGAGTCCGATCGCCACGGCGGGTTGGAAGGGCCCGCCGTTGACGTAGGTGAGGAACTGCTTCACGGTGCGAATCGCCGAGATGAGTGACGGCGATGCGCACACCCAGCCGATCTTCCAGCCGGTCACGCTGAAGGTCTTACCGCCACTCCCGATCGCGACAGTGCGCTCGCGCATGCCGGGCAGTCCGGCGAGGGGTACGTGCGTCCGGCCATCGAAGATCAAGTGCTCGTATACCTCGTCGGTGACGACGATGAGATCACGCTCGATGGCCAGGTCGGCGATGAGCTGCAGCTCTGCGCGTTCGAACACCTTCCCGGTGGGGTTGTGGGGCGAGTTGAGCAAGATCAGCCTGGTACGCGGGGAGATCGCCCGGCGTAGGGCCTCCGCATCGAGGGTCCACCGGTCACCGGTATGGCGCAGAGTTACGGGGCGGCGACTCGCTCCGGCGAGAGCAACGCAGGCCGGGTAGGAGTCGTAGTAGGGCTCGAACACGACGACCTCGTCGCCGGGCTCGGTCAGGCTCATGATCGCCGCCGCGATCGCCTCCGTCGCCCCGGCCGTCACGAGGATCTCAGTCGCCGGATCGTAGCGGAGGCCGTAGAAACGATGTTGATGGCGCGCGATCGCCTCTCGCAGCTCGGGCCGGCCCAGACCGGGCGGGTACTGGTTGTGCCGACCGCTCCGAATCGCGGCGATGGCTGCCTCGAGCACCACGTCCGGCCCGTCGGTGTCCGGGAAGCCCTGACCGAGATTGATGCTTCCCGTGGCGACCGCCAGCGCGGACATCTCTGCGAAGATCGTGGTCCCGAACTCGCGCATCCGAGCCACGAGGGGGCTCGATGCCTCGCCGACGCTCACGCGATCGAGACTAGGGCCTGTCCCGTGATTCCTGCTCGTCGCGAGCGGTGGTCGAACCGAGCGCCGCGCAGCAGAGCGTGGAATTGCGGGACAGGCCCTCGCGCCGGCCCGCGGTCGCCGGTTTGCGCGCGGACGCCCTCGGGTAGAGCAGAGATATGCCACAGACTGCCTGGAGCGCCAAACGCGAGCGCCAGTACGAGAAGATCAAGTCAGATCTTCGCGACCGCGGCCGGTCCGAGGACGTGGCCGAGGAGATCGCCGCCCGCACGGTCAACAAGGAGCGGGCTCGCTCGGGTGAGGCCCGGCAGGCGAGCCGAACATCGGTCGACGACATCTCCTCGGGCCGCCGGGGTGGCCTGCGGTCACATTCGGCTGCTGCTGGCCGAACTCGCGACCAGCTCTACGCGGAGGCCAAGCGCAAGAACATCCGCGGCCGGTCGACGATGACCAAGGCCGAGCTGCAGCGCGCGGTCGACCGCTGACCTTTCTGCAGCGCGCGGCCGCTGATCCTTCCCGACCCTCGTTCGCCAGCGGAGCTACCAGCCGCGATTCAGCGCCCGACCTTGGCCCGGGCACGGAGCTTCTCGCGCTCGGGCCCGGGAAGCGCCACCTTCCGCAGACGTACTGCCGCCGGCGTCACCTCGACGCATTCGTCATCGCGGCAGAACTCCAACGCCTGCTCCAGCGACAGCTGCCGAAAGGGAATAAGCCGCACAAGTTCATCGCCGGTGGACGAGCGCATGTTGGTCAGCTTCTTCTCCTTGGTCGCGTTCACGTCCAGGTCGTCGGCCCGCGCGTTCTCGCCGACGATCATTCCCTCGTAGACCTGGGTCGTCGGCCCGACGAACAGCGTGCCGCGCTCCTGCAGATTGAACAGCGCGTAGGGGGTCACGACTCCCGGCCGATCGGCGACCAACGAGCCGGTCGGCCGGGTGCGCAGCTCGCCGACCCACGGCAGGTAGCCGTCGAACACGTGATGCAGCAGGCCGGTACCTCGGGTCTCGGTGAGGAACTCGGTGCGGAACCCGATCAGGCCGCGCGAGGGAACCCGGTACTCCATGCGAACCCAGCCGCTGCCGTGATTGACCAGCTGGACCAACGTCGACCGCCGCAGGCCGAGCAGCTGGGTGACCACGCCGACGTACTCCTCGGGGACGTCGACAGTTAGCAGTTCAACCGGCTCGTGCACCCGTCCGTCGATGATCCGGGTTACCACTTGCGGCTTGCCGACCGTGAGTTCGAAGCCTTCGCGACGCATGAGCTCTACGAGGACGGCCAGCTGGAGCTCGCCCCGGCCTTGCACCTCCCAGGTGTCCGGCCGATTCGTCACGAGCACGCGTAGGGACACGTTGCCGACGAGTTCCGCGTCGAGCCGGTTCTTGACCAGCCGCGCGGTGAGCTTCGTCCCTGACTGTCCGGCGAGTGGTGAGGTGTTGATGCCGATCGTCATGGAAATCGAGGGCTCATCGACCGTGATCAACGGTAGTGGCCGCGGATCGTCGATGTCGGCCAACGTCTCGCCGATCGTGATGTCGGCAATTCCGGCGATCGCGATGATGTCGCCCGGACCGGCCGACTCGGTGGGGACCCGCTCGAGTGCATGGGTCATGAACAGCTCGGTGACCTTGACCCGTTCCACGCTCCCGTCGGTGCGGCACCAGGCGACGGTCTGGCCCCGGGCGATGGTGCCGTTATGCACGCGGCAAAGCGCCAGTCGGCCGAGATAGGGCGACGCGTCGAGGTTCGTCACATGGGCCTGCAGCGGCGCGGATTCCTCATAGGTCGGAGCCGGAATCGCCGCCAGGATCGTGGCGAATAGGGGTCGCAAATCGCGCTCGGTTGGCAGTGAGCCGTCGGCCGGCCGTTCGAGCGACGCGCGACCGGCCTTGGCCGATGCGTAGACGATCGGGAAGTCGAGGGCCTCGGCGGAGTCCTCGGGCGAGTCGAGCAGGTCGAGGAAGAGCTCGTACGTCTCGTCGACGACCTCGGCAATACGCGCGTCGGGTCGGTCGACCTTGTTGACCACCAGAACGATCGGCAGCTTGAGGGCCAGTGACTTCCGCAGCACGAATCGCGTCTGCGGTAGCGGCCCTTCCGACGCGTCCACGAGCAGCACGACACCGTCGACCATCGACAGACCGCGCTCGACCTCACCACCGAAGTCCGCATGCCCGGGCGTGTCGATGATGTTGACGGTGACCTTGTCGCCGGCTGGCGTCAGATAGTCGATGGCGGTGTTCTTGGCGAGAATGGTGATGCCTTTCTCGCGCTCGAGATCCATCGAGTCCATGACCCGTTCACGGACGTCGCCGGTCTCCGCCTGATGCTCCGTGAACGCGCCGGACTGCCAGAGCATGGCGTCGACGAGGGTGGTCTTTCCGTGGTCGACGTGCGCGACGATCGCGACATTGCGCAGGTTGCCGCGCCGCTTGATCGCCACGCAGCAACCCTCGATTCCGTGTCCGACTCGAAGCACCAAGTCTACGGACCGGCGCTCATCGTCGTGATGAACGCGTCAGCCCGCCAAGATCGTCGGCGCTGGCGGCCGGCCGATCCGACGGTGTCCGACGTCGGCGCAGCGCATTGCGCAGGCACCAGCCCCACAGGGCGAGCGCGCTCACGGCGCCGGCCATGCCGATGAGGGTCGCGCTCGGATCCCAGTGCGCCGGGAGGCTGACGACCTCGGCCGCGTTGATGTTGTACACGACGTCGTACTTGATGTCCGGTTTCCACCGATAGTCGCCGAGCAGGTTCGGCTCGACGATCCGCCCGTCCGTGCTGGTGAACGTGCCCGCCGTGATGCACAGATGTTCCTGGCAGCTGTGCGAGGTGACGACATAGGTGCCGCGCGTGCCGGCCGGCACGTTGTTGACGTGTCGGGCCAAGTGGTCGATACCCAGCCCCAACATCACCAGGCATAGCACCGGTAGGACGATCCAGAACAGCACCCCGAGGGCGCCCGGGATCGCCGCCGCCGGCCGATTCGCCACGCGGTCGCGCGAGGCGGTGGCGACGATCACCGCACCAGCCTAATTCGCTGTTCGAGGTGAGCTGAGCTGGCCGTCAAGGTCGGCGAAGGCGCACCGACAGGACTTGGAAGGGTCGCAGGGCGACCGGGACGGCGGCTCCTTCGGCGGTCGCGGTCACCGTCAACGCTTCGCCGGTCGGGCGCTCGAGGAGGTCGACGACGTCGGCCGCAGCCACGGGGAACGACGTGTGCAATGCGCTGCGCGCTCGACCGCCGAGCGACTCGTAGAGCCGGACGACAACGTCCCCGCTCCGGTCGTCGGCGAGCTTCACGGTCTCGACGACGGCAGCTCGGCCCGCCACGTCGACGAGCGGCGGGAGCGGTACCGCGCCGCGCCCGGAGGTGATCCGCACGGGCAGGTTGATCGTGTAACCCTCCGCGACGGCGTCGGCCACGGTCGCCCCAGGAATGAGCGCGAATCGCCGGCGGTGCCGACCCCGATCCGCGCGGGGGTCCGGGCTGCGCGGCGCCCGCACCACACTCATCCGTACCGTCGTGGTCGTGCCGCCGTCCGCGCGGGTGCGGCGCCGCGCGTCGTAGCCATACGTGGCCTCGTTCACGAGTGCCACGCCGTAGCCGGCTTCGGCGACATGGACGAAGCGGTGGCAGTACGTCTCGAACCGCGCGGCGTCCCAGCTGGTGTTGTCGTGGGTCGGCCGATGGACGTGGCCGAACTGGACCTCCGCGGTCGAACGATCGGCATGGATGTCGAGCGGGAACGCCAGCTTGAGGATCTGCTCGGTTTCTTGCCAGTCCAGGTCGACCTCCAGTTCGAGGCGGCGGCTTCCGGCCGTCAGGCGCACGGTCTGCGTAAGGGTGGACGACCCGAAGGACCGCTCGACGCGGATCGCGCCGACGAGCGGGCCGGCCTCGACGACCGCGAGGGAGGCGCACTGGGTCAGGTCGACGTGCCGGTGGAGATAGTGCCGATCGATGTCCCAGGCGTCCCAGGCGTTCGGCAGGTCCGGGTGCAGCTGCAGCAGGTTGCCCATAGCCCCCGGCGCCAGAACCTCGCGGTCGGCGATCAGATCGCGGATCGACGTCAGCAGACCCTGATTGTTCAGCCCGACCCGCAGCATTCCGTTGTCGAGCGTCGTCTCCGTGATCTCGACTTTGGCTGCGGGCGCGATGTCGGCTGTCGCGGTGAGCGGCGTACCGGCCGCGGCTGGGATTCGCGCGAAGACGGCGACGGTGCCGTCGGCAAGGGTCTGACCGGGCAGCCCGGACGCGGCTGCCTCCGGCACCGACACGAACCTCGGCCCGGGCGACGGGGGCCGGATTGAACAGCCACGGCTGCTCGCTGTCGCCGTCGCCGTCCGCCAGTACGCCGACCGCTTGGTCGATGATCTCTTCCAGCTCGTGCCTTGCTGCGGCGTAGGCACACCTCGGCCTCTCGGTAGACCCAGGCGATCGAGCTGCCCGGGAGGATGTCGTGGAACTGGTGGAGCAGGATCGTCTTCCACAGCCGATCGAGTTGCTCGTACGGGTACGCCGTGCCGTTGCGCACAGCTGCGGCGACGGACCACAGCTCGGCCTCGCGCAGCTGGTGTTCGCTGCGCCGGTTGTTGGCCTTGGTATTGGCCTGCGTCGTATAGGTCGCGCGATGCAGCTCGAGGTAGAGCTCACCCGACCACACTGGAGCGTCCGGATACTCTGCCTGCGCAGCCCGAAAGAAGGCGTCCGGATCTTCGATGACGACGCGGGCCGATCCCTCGAGGTCACCGAGCCGACGGGCCCGTTCCAGCATCTCCCGAGTTGGGCCACCACCGCCGTCGCCGTGCCCGAAGGGAAGTAGCGATCGGGTACCGCCACCCTTGTCGGCGAAGTTTCGAACCGCGTGGGCGAGCTCCTGCCCGTGCAACGTCCCGTTGTAGGTGTCGGCCGGCGGGAAATGGGTGAAAATCCGTGAGCCGTCGAGGCCTTCCCACCAGAACGTGTGATGCGGAAACCGGTTTGTCTGGTTCCAAGAGATCTTCTGGGTCAGGAACCATCGCATTCCGGCCAAGCGCGCCAGCTGGGGGAAGGCGGCCGTGTAACCGAACGAATCGGGCAGCCAGACGCCGGGACACTCGTAGCCGAACTCATCGATGAAGAACCGCTGCCCGGTTACCAGCTGCCTGACCAACGACTCCCCGCCGGGCAGGTTGCCGTCGGCTTCGACCCACATGCCGCCGGCGGGAATCCACTGCCGGTTGGCGACAGCGCGCTGTATTCGCTGATATAGCTCGGGATACTCCTCCTTGATCCACGCGTACTGCTGGGCTTGCGAGCAGGCGAACAGAAGCTCGGGGTATTCCTCGGCCAGCGTGGTGACATTCGCGAAGGTTCGGGCGGCCTTGCGCTTGGTCTCACGCTGGGGCCAGAGCCAGGCGGTGTCGATATGGGCGTGGCCGATCGCGCTGACGCGGTGCGCGCTCGCGTTCGCCGGGCGATCGAACGCGGGCGCGAGGGCGCCCCGGGCCGCGCGAGCGGTGGCTGCCACATCGTTGGAATCCAGGCAGTCCAGCGCCCGCTCCAGCGTGCGCAGGATTTCGTGACGGCGCGGATCATCGGTCGGCAGCGCGTGCATCAGTTCCGACAACACCTCCAGATCGGCCTGGAGGTGCCAGACGTCGTCGTTGCGGATCGCGAGGTCGGCCTGGACGAGGCGAAACGCTGGGGTGCCGCCGGCGGTTAGCCGGTCGCCGAGCTCCGTCGGAAGGAATCCCGCCAGCACGTCCGGATTCGCGGCGGCCTCCAGCAGAAACGTCACCCGCTCGCCGCCCGCCGCGGCTCGCGCGACGGGTACGTACCGGTTGCCCGGATGAATGCCCTTGAGCGGGCTTCCGGAGATGTCGTAGACGAGCGCCTCGGCCTGGAAGCCGGGCCAGTCCCCGGCGAAGCCGAGGTCGAACACGGCCTCGACCCGGTGCCCGGCCCATTCTGCGGGCACGACGCCCTCGGCCCTGATCCACAGCGTGGACCACGGCGCCCCCCACGGCTCGCCGACCGCTATCGGTTCGTAGGTTGCCGCCAGCGCATCGCCTATCGGAACCGGTTCGCCGGGCACCGGCCAGCCGCCCAGCCGCATCGGGGCCGTGGCCGAATAGACCGCGGGCGCGACCCGCTCCCGCAGCACCCGGTCGATGCGGCTCTCCACCAGGAGTCGGTCATCGTGCACGCGAACTCCCGATGATCATGGTGGTCGTCAACTGGCAGCATGCGCACCAGGCATCCACACTGAGAGTGGGGCGCCTCGGCGCTCCCCAGGCGTCCCCCCGCGCCGAAGCGCCGAGGCGTTCCCATGATTGCAGAGTCAGGCTCTCCGCACCGCTTGAGCGTCGATTCGCTGGCCTGCACCGAGCCGAGACACGCGTCCGGATTGGATCTCAGCACGCTGTGTGGGGACCGGCATCTGGTACGAATCGGGTGATTATCGCAACGCCTCAGGGAACCGTTACCTGGCCGACGGTCCCTGACCGGAGGGTTCCCGCACCAGAGCCAGCTCGTTACTTGATTGCCTGCCGCTTGGTAAGGACGAAAACTATTGTTCGCGCGACAAGGCGTCTCCGACCTGATTGGCGAGTATCACGGCGACCGGGCGGGGCAGCTCGCCGGATCGACTCCCCGGCTCAAACGTGAGAACGAATCGTCCGAATGCGCGGTTGTTGCACATGGCGCGAAGCTCGATGGGTTCGGAGGGCAGACCAGCCGGCTCGACATCCCACGTCGAGCCGGCCCACTGCACGTTGCCCTCGCTATCGAACGTGGGTAGTCCGCCCAAGCGCCCGCGCTGGAACCGGCATTCCCGCAGGGTGAGCAGTTCGGCCAGTTGCCCCCTGATTAGCGAAATGACCTCCGTCGACGACACCCCCGAAGCGACCAGGTCAGCGGTGGTGCGAATAGCAACCAGATAACCGGCTTCTGTCCTAGCCACAGATTTGTGCCTGCGGCCTCGCACGGCCAGCTCGGTCACGGCCGCACCGATGGCGACCAGCAGCACGGTCGTCTCGATGTCTTCGGATGCGTGATCGCGAACCGTTCATATGGTTGCGTGAGGAAGAAGTCGAACAAGCGGCTGCCGACACAGCCGCCAACAAGCCGGCGACACGGTGCCCATTCGCGGCAACAGCTACGACGATGGTGACGAGCAACAAGACTGCGACGGTGCTCGGCAGCGTCGTCCGAAAGGGAACCAACGCCGCGGCAACTGCGAGCGGCACTACCACCGCAGCAATCGTCACGACCCGGTCCCGAAGGCCGCTTGATCCGATGATCTCCACAATCCCGTCGTAACATCCGGCCCAGGCGCTGTCGATGCTTGGTGCCAGTTCATCACGAAAGGCTCGCGATCGTTGCGGTGCGGCTCCGGCTACAGTCGCTGGATGATCATCGATCTTTCCCACGAGATCGTGCCTGGAATGCTGACCTATCCTGGTCTCGCCAGCCCGCAGCTACAGACGACCGTCTCGCGCGAGGAGTCGGCCGATCGACTGGGATCCGGAGTATCACTCGAGATCGAGTCGTTGACCCTCGTCGGCAATACAGGTACGTACATCGACGCGCCGTTCCATTTTCACGCCGATCGGGCGGACGTGGCGCGACTGCCGCTCGAGCGGGTGGTGAACGTGCCGATCGTGATGATCCGAATGCGCGATCGCTCGGAGGTGTCCGCTGACGATTTGGGCGAACGGGACCGGCTCTGGGGACGCGCCGTACTTGTGCACACGGGCTGGTCTCGGCACTGGGGCACCGATCGATACCGGGACTTCGACTGCCCTCATTTGCGCGTCGACGCGGTCCACGCCCTCGTTGATGCGAATGTGGCCCTCGTCGGAATCGATTCGCTAAATATCGACGACCCGACCGACAACGACCGGCCAGCGCATGACCATCTGCTCGGTGCCGACATCCCGATCATCGAGCATCTGACCAACCTGCACGCCGTGCCTGACGCCGGCGCTCGGCTGACCGCGCTGCCGGCACCGGTGCGTGGCGTGGCCTCGTTTCCGGTCCGAGCCGTAGCGGTCTACGAGAACTCTTAGGCACGCCGAGGTTGTAGCCCACCAGCGCGGTCAGGACTATTAGGCGATCCACAGACTGCGCACCGCTCGGTGGCAACCATGGCTGAAAGCGAGTCTCGAAGGATCAAGTCCGGGACGAGGTACTTGGTCTCAAGGCAATGGATGTTTGGCCGGGTGATGCCGCACGATCGGTTGGAAGGCATCGGCCGATAGCTCTAACGTGCCGCTCCAGACCGTGCGGCGCTCCGTGTTAGGTGTTCAGCTGAGATAGATATTCACGACACGGCATCCTCGTCGGCAGCAGCGTCGGCACCGGACGCTCCTGTCCTCAGACGTTTTAGATCGAACTTAGATGGCCCCTTGGGGCCGCGTGGCTCGGCGCAGAAATACCTGTGTTTGCTGGGCTAGATGCGGTTGGTGGCGACAGTTAGAACCAACCCGTCTCGGATACTTTGCGGACTAGCTGCGGACTGAACAAGATTCACTTTCTGCGCTCGCCCCTGGCGGCTACACCTGCAGGGCGGCATGCCGCGTCAGTCCGCCGCAAAGGCTCACGCATCGATCGCAGTTCACCGGCATACCAGGTGACCAACTATGAGCCCATCGTCGCACGCTTCCCCGCGGACCGGCTGACGCCGCAGCTGCCGGAAATCAGGCGTCTGACCAGGGGTTGAGGTACTCGACGCCGGCGCGTTCGAAGTCGCGGGTGTTCCGGGTGACGACGGTCAGGCCACGGGCAAGCGCGATGCCCGCGATCAGCGCGTCGTGCTGGGGCGCTTGGTGTGGTAGGTGCAGCGATGCGACGCGGCGGGCGGCGGCGAGATCGAGGGAAAGGATGCGGTCGGCGAAGCCGGTGAGCACGTTCTGTTCGAACCATCGGGTGAGGATCTGGGCCTGGTCGGGGTCGGTACGCCCTTTGCGCAGGATTCCGGTCTCAATCTCGATGACGGTCACGACACTGATCGCAAGGTCAGCCACACTCTGCTTGGCCACCCACTGCTTGACTCCGGAGTCGCCGCGCCGCTTTCGGAGTTCGCTGACGACGTTGGTGTCGAGCAGGTACATCACACGTTCGCGGGTCGGATGTCCAGGCCGACCGGTTCGATCTCGAACTCGATCTCCTCGTCCATCTCCAACCACTCGGCGAGGTTGGTGGGCGTGTGAAGCAGCCGCTGATACTCGGCGTAGGTCAACAGCACGAAGGACGGGCGGCTGTGCTCGGTGATCACCACCGGTTCGTTCTCGGCCGCGCGCTTGACCTGGCTTGGGCGCTGGTTGAACTCAGCTGCGGTAACGGTAGCCACATCCACCTCCTTGAAAGTAGTACATCTAACTACATCTTACGGCGCAGGGTCGGAGCCCGCAATCGCAGGGCGGACTCGAACAGGTGGCAGTACCCGCGCCTACCTTCCAGTCACCGTGATCAGCCATCCGACGGATGGCGCTGCCGAAAGAGGCCACCCATGAACGAACCGCACGACCTGCTGACGACCGCGGAGGTCGCGCTGATCCTGCGCGCCGGCCTCCACGGTGCGTTATTAGGCGCTCGCCCCACACCGGGCCTAAGAGCTTCCGCCGCCGCCGATCTGATGCGCTCCGCGACCTCGCCCGGAATTTCTGCGGACTTTTTCGCGGACTAGAACCCCTGGGATGGCGGGGTTCGTCAGACGTTGAAACGGAACTCCACCACGTCCCCGTCGACCATCACGTAGTCCTTGCCCTCGATCCGAACCCGGCCTCGGGCTCGGGCCTCGGCCATCGATCCAGCGGCTACGAGGTCGTCGTAGGAGACGACCTCGGCCTTGATGAAGCCCCGTTCGAAGTCGGTGTGGATGACACCGGCGGCCTGCGGGGCCGTGGCGCCACGCGGAATGGTCCAGGCGCGCGCCTCCTTAGGGCCGGCGGTCATGAACGACTGCAGCCCCAAGGTTGCGAAGCCGACGCGGGCCAGCAGGTCGAGGCCGGACTCCTCCTGACCCATGGACTGCAGCAGCTCGAGCGCCTCGTCGTCAGGCAACTCGATGAGCTCCGCCTCGGTCTTGGCGTCGAGGAAGATCGCCTCGGCCGGGGCCACGAGGTCGCGCAGGTCGGCCGTCAACGACTCGTCGGCCAGCTCATCGGGATCCATGTTGAAGACATAGAGGAACGGCTTCGCCGTCATGAGCTGCAGCTCGCGGAGCGGCATCGGGTCGAGATCGGCGGCGAACACGGTCTGACCGGATTCCAGCACCTCGTGGGCGCGCTCGACCGCCGCTAGCACGACGGCGCGTTCCTTGTTGTTTCGGGCTTCCCGGGCCAGCCGCGGCAGCGCTTTCTCGATGGTCTGCAGGTCCGCGAGGATGAGCTCGACATTGACGGTCTCGATGTCATCCTGGGGCGAGATCTTCCCGTCGACGTGCACGACATCCGGGTCGGTGAACGCGCGGATGACCTGGCAGATTGCGTCCGCTTCACGGATGTTCGCCAGGAACTGGTTACCGAGTCCGGCACCTTCGCTGGCCCCCTTGACGATGCCGGCAATGTCGACGAACGACACGGTGGACGGGACGACCCGGGCCGAGCCGAAAATCTCGGCGAGCACGGCCAGTCGCGGCTCCGGTACGCCCACGACCCCGACGTTCGGTTGGATGGTGGCGAACGGGTAGTTCGCCGCCAGCACATCGTTTTTGGTCAGCGCGTTGAACAACGTGGACTTGCCCACGTTGGGCAGCCCAGCTATGCCGATCGTCAGACCCACGGGCGGCCAGTCTACGGAGACACGTCCGCCCGACCCGCGCGTCGCTCGCAGAAATTGTCGGAACCCGATGCCAGCCTGTTCGCATGGACATCGCCGCCGTGGCTCTCGTCGCCCTGCTCGCCGGGCTGGCTATCGGCTGGCTGTCCGCGCGCTCTCGTGGTCAGGCTCGGCTGGCCGGCGCCGAAGCTGAGGTGGCCCGGCTCGATGCGGCCCTGCGGGTCGAGCAGGCCACCGCGCAGGAGCGGGCGACGCTGATGGCGCGCACCGACGCCGCGTTACGAGATACCTTCGGCGCGCTGTCGGCGGAGGCGCTGCAGCGCAACAACGAGGCATTCGTGACGTTGGCCGAGGCCCGGTTGGGGATGGCCCGAGCTGCGGCCGAGGGTGACCTAGCCCAACGGCAGCAAGCCATCGACACTGTGGTCGGGCCGCTGCGGGAGTCGCTGGAGGCCATGCAGCAGCAGCTGCGCAGTGTCGAGCGCGACCGGGCCGGCTCGTACTCCGCGCTGCTCGAACAGGTCGGCGCCATGCGCCAGACGTCCGAGCAGCTCCGGACCGAGACTGTCCAGCTGGTCACAGCCTTGCGCGCGCCGCAGATACGCGGGCGTTGGGGGGAGCTCCAGCTCGAGCGCGTCGTCGAGGCAGCCGGCCTGACGGAGCACATCGACTACGTCACCCAGGCCACCGCTTCCGGTGAGGACGGAACCGTGCGCCCCGACCTGGTCGTGCGCCTCGTCGGCGGCAAGAACGTGGTCGTCGACTCCAAGGTCGCATTCAACGCGTACCTCGAGGCGATGGAGGCTCGAGACGATGCCACCCGGGCGAGCCGCCTGAAGGCCCATGCCCGCCACCTGCGTGACCACATCGACTCGCTCAGCGCGAAGGCGTACTGGGAGCGGTTCACGCCATCGCCGGAGTTCGTGGTGTGCTTCGTCCCGGCCGATGCCTTTCTCGATGCGGCGCTGCGCGAGCAGCCAGCCTTGCTCGAGCATGCGTTCGCCCGCAACGTCGTGGTGGCCACGCCATCGACTCTCGTCACGTTGCTGCGCACGGTCGCCTACACCTGGCGGCAGGATGCTCTGGCCGCGAACGCGGCGGCTGTGCACCAGCTCGGGCGTGAGCTGTACACCCGGCTGTCGACGATGGGTGGCCACATCGACAAGTTGGGGCGCGCCCTGGGCAGTGCCGTCGGCTCGTACAACCAGACGGTGTCGTCGCTCGAGAGCCGGGTCTTCGTCACGGCTCGGCGAATGTCCGAGCTGAAGGTCGTCGATCCGAACGACGCCGTCCAATCGCCCGGCCAGGTGAACCTCAGCGTCCGCTCGACACAGGTGCCGGAGTTCGCGGAGCAGCGACTGGTTGCCCTGCCGAAGCCGCGCGTGGGCGCCCTGCCACCAGACCAGGGCGAGATTCCCGGCGCGACGCCGGAGGCATCGGGCGCGTGAGACCACCAGATTGCCAGCCGAGTGGCTAGTCCGGTGTCACCTATGAGAGGCGGAGACGACGGGCCCAGGTCGGCGATCGGTGCCCGTATTGCGGGTACCCTCGTCGTCAAGCCGGAGTAAGCGAATCCGGCACCTGGCCGCCCTGGACAGCACAGGCCGAGGAGGATTAGCGCGTGGACGCGACCGTGCGACAGGACGCGGGCAGCTACACCGACGACGGCTGGAACGAGACGACTCACGTCACGGTCGGCGGGGCGCGGCGGCCTGACGAATGGTCGGCCGGCACCACCACGACGGACGCCACCCCGAACGAGCGCGGTGTCCCCGGATGGCTGGCGGTCTTGGTGCTCATTGGCATCACCGGCGTCGGCGGTCTCATCGACCTGCTTCAGGGCACGACGATCAAAGGTGGTTTCAACATCGCTCTGATCGTCGGATCGGTGGTGGCCATCCTGATCGTGCGGCGTCGTTCCATGTTCTCCGTGGTGGTCGCTCCGCCGCTGGTCTACTTCGTGGCTTCAGCCGTCGTGCTCTACGTCCGCTCCGGTGGCCTGTCGAACCGGTCACGGCTGATCGACTCGGCGATCAACTGGCTGGTCTACGGCTTCCCCGCCATCGCCGGCGCGACGGCGGCCGTTCTGATCATCGCCGGCATCCGGATGATCACGCACCGCTAGCCGGGAGACCCGCGGGCCTCGGTCAACTCCGAGCGGCCCGCAGATCTCGGCGCAGCTCCTGCGGCAAGGCGAACGTCAGCCGCTCCTCGGTGTGACTGACCTCCTGCATGTCTGTGTAGCCGTGGTCCGCGAGCCACGCTGCAACTTCCTGCACCAGCACCTCGGGGACCGACGCACCGGAGGACAGGCCCACGGTCTGCACCCCGTCCAGCCAGGCGACGTCGATGCCCTCGGCGTTCTCGACGAGCCGGGCCGCGGTGGCGCCGGCCGCCCGCGCGACTTCGACCATGCGCACCGAGTTGCTGGAGTTCTCCGATCCCACGACGAGGAACAGCTCGACCTCGGGGGCGATCACCTTCACCGCCGCTTGCCGGTTCTGCGTCGCGTAGCAGATGTCGTCGCTCGGCGGCGACTGCAGGGTGGGGAACCGGTTGCGGAGTGCGTCGACGGTCTGCATGGTCTCGTCGACGGACAACGTGGTCTGGGACAGCCAGACGACACGTTCCGGGTCGTGGACCTGGACCCGCGACACGTCGCCGGGGCCGTCGACGAGCCGGATGACGTCGGGCGCCTCCCCGGTCGTCCCGACGACCTCCTCGTGGCCGTCGTGGCCGATGAGCAGGATGTCGTAGCCCTCCTGCGCGAACCGCCGGGCCTCGTTGTGGACCTTCGTCACCAGCGGGCACGTGGCATCGATCGTGCGCAGCTGCGCGGCGCGCGGCCTCCTCGTGCACGGCCGGGGCCACTCCGTGGGCCGAGAACACGACGGTGGCTCCTTCGGGAACGTCGTCCGTCTCCTCGACGAATATCGCGCCGCGCTTCTCCAGCGCCTGGACGACGTGCAGGTTGTGCACGATCTGCTTGCGGACGTAGATCGGCGCGCCGTAGTGCTCGAGAGCGTGCTCGACCGTCTGGACCGCGCGGTCCACGCCGGCGCAGTATCCACGCGGCCGAGCGAGCAACACCCGACCCGGGCGCTGGGGCGTGGCATCGGCGCTGGACGCCTCGGCGGGGTCGAAAGTCATACCACGATGGTACGGATGGCGCCCGGTACGGCAGGCTGATGGCATGTCGCCGCTGCCCACCCCGGCTCGCGCCTCCATAGGACTAGCCGCAATCGCCATCTCGTCGGTACGCGAGTCGCCCCGCAAGCTCGTCGAAGTACCGGTCATCGCTGTCGGTACCGTCCTTCAGCTGTCGCTGCGCGCCCAGCAGCGATATGCCGAGCTCGTCGCCAGGGGCGACGAGGTCCTCGACCATTTGCGCGGCGTCCCCGAGGAACCGCCGTCGTGGGCGACCTTTGACGAGGCGCCCGGCCGAGCCCGGCTCGGTCGGCGACTCACGCGCGGCGAGCGACACGGCGGCGGCGGAGACCGATCTGGCTGACGCGCTCGAAGAGGAGGCGTTGGCCGAGTTGCTGGAGGCCGAGGCGCTGGCGGCGCTCGAGGAGGCCGAGGCGGAGAACCTCGCCGAGGCGATCGATACCGCCGATCTCGCCGCCGAGCCGGCGTCCGAACCCAACCGCCGGCCAGCCGCCGCCAAGTCAAGGACCGTCAGCGCGGCCGACGTCACCGGTCGGCAAGCCGACCGCGAAGAAGGCCCGAGCGAAAGCCTCGACGGCACCCCACAACAGCCGAGGCCACGGTCGCGGAGAGGGCCAGCGAAGCGGCCGACCGAGCCGCCGGACGTCACCGGTCGACGACGCAGCCGCCCGGCGCGGACGTGGACCCGCCCGGGGTCTGATGGCTCGGCTCACGTCGTCTCCCGAGGAGCCGATCCCCGTTCGGGTGGTGGCCCAGAAGATCGGCGCATGGATCGCTCGGCTGGGCGAGATCTGGGTCGACGGGCAGATCGCGCAACTGACCCGCCGGCCGGGCGTGGCCACCGCGTTCCTGACTCTGCGGGATCCCGATTCCACGATCTCGCTCACCGTCACCTGTGGCCGGGGCGTGCTGCCGGACGGCGTCGACGAGGGGTCCCGGGTCGTCGTGCACGCTCGGCCGGACTTCTATCTGGAGCGCGGTGTGTTGAGCCTGCGGGCCAGCGAAATGCGTCTCGTCGGGCTCGGCGAGCTGCTCGCTCGGCTGGAAGCGCTGCGGCGGCTGCTCGCGGCCGAGGGGTTGTTCGCTCGCGAGCGCAAGCGTCCGCTGCCGTTTCTCCCACGCCGCGTCGGCATCATCACCGGCCGGGCCAGCGCGGCCGAACACGATGTGGTGGAGAACGCGCGGCGCCGGCTGCCGGCCGTCCGGTTCCGGATCGAGAACGCGGCGACGCAGGGTCCGGCGGCGGTGGCCGAGGTCGTCGCGGCGCTGGAGCGGCTGGACCGTGATCCCGAGGTCGACGTGATCGTGATCACGCGGGGAGGGGGCAGCGTCGAGGATTTGCTGCCGTTCAGCAACGAGACGCTACTTCGGGCGGTGGCCGGGTGCGCAACGCCGGTCGTGAGCGCGATAGGCCACGAGAGCGACACGCCGCTGCTCGACCTGGTCGCCGATGTCGCGGCGTCGACACCCACGGATGCCGGCAAGCGCGTGGTGCCGGATCTGGCCGACGAGCTGGCCCGGGTCCGCGATCTGCGAGACCGGGCCCGAGCGTCGGTGCGCCGCCGAGTCCAGGCTGAGACGGAGGCGGTCGCGTCCGTGCCCGACCGGCTACGCAGCGCCATGCGCGGCTACCTCGCCCAGGCCCGATCCGACACGTCGGCTCAGCGGGATCGAATCCGCCGGCATGTCACCGCCCGGCTGGCCGCCGCCGTGGCCGACCTCGACCACGTGCAGGCGCGGGTCCGCGCGCTGTCGCCCCAGTCCACGCTCGACCGTGGCTACGCCGTCGTCCGCACGGCCGGCGGCCGGGTGGTGCGCGATCCGGCCGAGGCGCAGGGGTCGCTGCGGATTCGGGTGGCCCGTGGCGAGTTCGGTGCGATCACCGACACCGCCTAGGGTCGGCATCGATGAGCACTGACGATTCCAGCCTGACCGACGACGGTCGCGGCCAGCCGAGGCCCGCGGCCGAGCACGAGGAGATCGGGCCCGCGGAGATCGGGTACGAGGACGCGCGCGCGCAGCTCGGTGACGTGGTGCGCCGGCTGGAGTCCGGGGGGCAGACGCTGGAGGAGTCGCTCGCGCTGTGGCAGCGCGGCGAGGAGCTCGCCGACATCTGCGAGCGGTGGTTGTCGGGCGCGACGGCTCGGCTGAACGCGGTCATCGCGGCGCCCGAGAGCGCCTCGGCCGCCGCCCGGGACGACGAATCGGCCGCGGAGCACGGTTCGCATCGGAGCTGAGGCGACCGGCATTCTGCGAAGATGACCGGATCAGCCCCCCGCCGCGCCGCCACCGCGTCGCCGGTAGCGGAGGCCGTCGTCGTCCGAATCATACCGGGAGGCTCACCGTGACCCAGCCGTCGGATTCCACCGCCGGCAACGTTCCGCCGGAATTGGCGGTAGCCCGCCAGGCCCCGGATCGCAACCTCGCCCTCGAGCTGGTGCGGGTGACCGAGGCAGCGGCGATGGCTGCCGGACGATGGGTCGGACGAGGCGACAAGAACGGCGGCGACGGCGCGGCCGTGGACGCGATGCGAACGCTCATCGGCACCGTCTCGATGCGAGGAGTCGTCGTCATCGGCGAGGGCGAGAAGGACGACGCGCCGATGCTCTACAACGGCGAAGAGGTCGGCGACGGCACCGGCCCACTCTGCGACGTTGCGGTCGACCCGATCGACGGAACGACCCTGATGTCCAAGGGCATGCCGAACGCGCTGGCGGTGATCGCGGTCGCCGAGCGGGGAACCATGTTCGACCCGTCCGCGGTGTTCTACATGGAGAAGATCGCGACCGGTGTCGAGGCGGCCGACGTCATCGACATCACCGCCCCGCCCGCAGAGAACGTCCGGCGGGTGGCCAAGGCCAAGCGCGGCCATCCGGAAGACGTCACGGTGTGCATCCTCGACCGACCGCGACACGCCGATCTCATTCGGGACGTCCGCGACTGCGGAGCGCGCATCAAGTTCATCAGCGACGGCGACGTCGCTGGGGCGATCTCCGCGGCCCGGCCCGGCACCGGTGTGGATCTGCTCCTCGGCATCGGCGGGACGCCGGAAGGCATCATCGCCGCGGCCGCGCTGCGGTGCATGGGCGGGACGATCCAGGGTCGGCTGTGGCCGCGCGATGACGAGGAGCGGCAGAAGGCCATCGACGCCGGCCACGACCTGGACCGCGTACTGACTACCGAACGACCTGGTCCGAGGGCGAGGACATCTTCTTCTGTGCGACCGGCATCACCGACGGCGAATTGCTGCGGGGCGTGCGCTATTACGCCGACTCGGTGCGCACCGAGTCGATCGTGCTGCGATCCAAGTCGGGCACGGTCCGCGTGATCGATTCCCTTGCACCAGCTCGGCAAACTGCGCGCCTACTCCGCGATCAACTTCGACCGGGCCTGATCATTAACCCAAGAATCAAGTGATCGCGCTACGGTCTATAGGTCCGCTGAGGTACTCGAGAGAGGCGCGAACATGTTGGTCACGACGACAAACGAAATCCCCGGATGGCAGATCCAACGCGTGATCGGCGAGGTGTTCGGCCTGACGGTACGGTCGCGGAACGCCTTCTCCCAGATGGGCGCCGGATTGAAGTCGATGTTCGGCGGCGAGCTGCAAGGCATGACCAAGAATCTGATCGAGAGCCGTAACGAGGTGATGAGCCGCATGCTCGAAGCGGCGCGCGCTCGGGGCGGCAACGCGGTGATCTGCATGCGCTTCGACACCTCGGACATGGCCGACACCTGGACCGAACTGTGCGCCTACGGCACTGCGGTCGTGGCCGTACCGGTCGACGAAGGAGCTCGTCAGACGGCGGCTGAACTCGGGTACGGTCAGCCGGCCCGCTAGCCCATGTGGTCAGAAGCACCGTCTTTCGGGTCACAGTCAACTTCGCGTGCTCGGCGTCCCGCTTACGATCGGCGCATCCGCCCACCTCGAGGAGCGAGCGATCCGATGACGACTACCCAGGACTACCGCGTCGAGAAGGACTCCATGGGGGATGTCCGGGTGCCGCGCGAGGCCAAATGGGGCGCCCAGACCCAGCGGGCAATCGACAACTTTCCCATCTCCGGACTGCCGCTGGAGCGCGAGATGATCGCCGCGCTGGCCATGATCAAGGGCGCATCGGCCCAGGTTCGAGCGCAGCGCGGCCTGCTCGATCCGACCAAGGCCGCGGCCATCGCGCAGGCCGCGGCCGAGGTGGTCCGCGGGGACTGGGACGCCGAGTTTCCGATCGACACCTTCCAGACCGGCTCGGGCACGTCGTCGAACATGAACGCCAATGAGGTGCTGGCCCAGCTGGCGTCCGAGCTCCTCGGGGGCGAGGTGCCGATCCACCCGAACGACGACGTCAACGACCCGCTGTCCAGCAACGACCAGTTCCCGTCGGCGATCCACATCGCGGCGACCCGGACGGTCACCACGGACCTGATTCCCGCACTCCGCCAGCTCGCCGCGTCGCTGTCGGCGAAGGCGGCGGAGTTCGCCAAGGTGGTGAAGTCTGGTCGCACGCACCTGATGGATGCCACCCCGGTCACGCTCGGTCAGGAGTTCGGCGGATATGCGGCCCAGGTCCAATACGGGATCGAACGGCTCGAGACGGCCCTGCCGCGCGTGGCCGAGCTGCCGTTGGGCGGCACGGCCGTCGGCACCGGGATCAACGCGCCCGTCGGCTTCGGCGCGGAGGTCATTCGCATCCTCGCGGCCGAGACCGGATTGCCGCTCACCGAGGCCCGCGATCACTTCGAGGCGCAGGGCGCCCGGGACGGCCTGGTCGAGCTCTCCGGGGTGCTGCGCACGATCGGCGCGGGCCTCTACAAGATCGCGAACGACATCCGCTGGATGGGCTCCGGCCCCCGGACCGGACTGACCGAGCTATCGGTGCCCGACCTGCAACCCGGTTCGTCGATCATGCCGGGCAAGGTCAACCCGGTCGTGTGCGAGGCGGTGTCCCAGGTCGTCGCGCAGGTGATGGGCAACGACGCCTGCGTCGTCTGGGCCGGCGCGAGCGGCAACTTCGAGCTCAACGTGATGTTGCCGGTCATGTCGCGCAACGTACTGGAGTCGATCCGACTGCTCGCGAGCGTGTCGCGGGTCTTCGCGGGCAAGTGTATCGACGGCCTCGTGGCCAACGTCGACCGCTGCCGTGAGTACGCCGAGTCCTCGCCGGCCATCGTCACCCCGCTGAACCATTACGTCGGCTACGACGAGGCGGCCAAGATCGCCAAGCAAGCGCTGGCCGAACGAAAGACGATCCGCGAGGTGGTCGTCGAGCGAGGACACGTCGAGTCCGGCGCGATCAGCGCCGAGAAGCTCGACGAGGTTCTCGACGTGCTATCGATGACCCATCCGGGCCCGTAAGCGCTCCATCCCGGCTAGTCCACTCATGATCTTGGACTTATCGTCGCCCCAGGAAGTCCACGTCACGACTGGATTTGGCGGCTAGCGACCCGGCGAGATCAAGCATCCGGCCGGAATCGATGAACGGCCTTCCACGCCGCCGGAAAGGCGAGCGCGGCCAGGCCGAGCTTCATCGCGTCGCTGATCAGGAACGGGCGTACCCCGAGATCGAACGCCTGGCCCGCGGACAGGTTCAGGTCGGCCGCAAGCCAGACCGCCCCGAACAGATAGATGATCGCGCTGCCCGCGACCATCAGGCCGACCGTGGTTACCACGTGGCGATCGGCGTGGCGACGAGCCAGTTCCCCGACAACACCGGCCCCGACGATGAAGCCCAGGAGGTAACCGAACGACGGGCCGCCCCACCCGTGGCCGTGCGACGCGAACCATGGCATACCGATTACCCCGGCCGCGACATAAAGCGTCATCGACAACAGGCCCCGAATCGTGCCGAGCGCCGCCCCGGTCACCAGCACGGCCATCGTCTGCAACGTGAACGGAACCGGCGTCAGAGACGTGGTAATCGATACCTGGGCTGCGAGGCCGGTGAGGGCCGCTCCCCCGACAACCAAGGCAGCGTCGCGAACGAGCGCCCCGGGCACGAGGTCGGCGAGCACCAATCGATCTGACGTTGCAGCGGCGGAGGTCATGCGCGCTCCCCAGAAATGACGGACGCCATCAGGTCGCCCGATGCTAGCGCCAGCCATCTCATCGTCGGCGACCCCGTGCACGCGGTCACACCTCGCCTGCCGATGATCTTGGACCGGTGGTCTTTGGCCCGGTCACGACTCGGGGGGTAGCTCTCGGATCGCCGACTACAAGGGCAGATACTCGAGCATCTCGGTGACGAGGGCGGCGATGGGCGATCGCTCCGAACGGGTCAACGTGACATGCGCGAACAGCGGATGGCCGCGCAGCGCGTCGATCACGGCGGCAACTCCGTCGTGCCGGCCGACCCGCAGGTTGTCGCGCTGCGCGACGTCATGGGTCAGCACGACGCGGGAACCGGTTCCGATCCGCGATAGCACCGTGAGCAGGACGTTGCGCTCCAGGGACTGCGCTTCGTCGACGATGACGAACGAGTCGTGCAAGGACCGTCCCCGAATATGCGTCAGCGGCAGCACTTCGATCATGCCGCGATCGATCACCTCGTCGATGACGTTCTGGCTGACCAACGCACCAAGGGTGTCGAACACGGCTTGCGCCCAGGGTGCCATCTTCTCGTTCTCGGTTCCTGGCAGGTAGCCGAGCTCCTGCTGGCCCACGGCGTAAAGCGGTCGGAACACGACCACCCGCTTGTGGGCTCGCCGTTCCAAGACCGCATCCAATCCGGCGCAGAGCGCAAGCGCGGACTTGCCGGTGCCGGCGCGACCACCGAGCGAGACGATGCCGATCTCGGGATCCAGCAGCAGATCCAGCGCGACCCGCTGCTCGGCCGAGCGACCATGCAGGCCGAACGCTTCGCGGTCGCCACGCACGAGGCGTACCTGCTTGTCCGGCGTGATGCGGGCGAGCGCTGAGCCCCGCGGCGACTGTAGGACCAATCCGGTGTGACAGGGAAGATCCGACGCCGCGGCCAGGTCTCGATAGTCGTCGGACATCAGCGGAACGCGATCGGCGGTGTAGAGCGCGGCAACGGTCTCGGCCGCGACCGCGACTTCGGCCATGCCCGTCCACCCCGACACGATGGCGGGGTGGACGCGGTACTCGTCCGCATGCAACCCGACCGACGCCGCCTTGACCCGCAGCGGCATGTCCTTGGTGACCAGCGTGACGTCCCGGCCCTCGGCGGCCAGATTCAAGGCGACGGCCAGGATGCGCGCGTCGTTGCCGTCGACGCGGAAGCCCGCCGGCAGGCGAGAGAGGTCGGCGTGATTCAGCTCGACGTGCAGTCTTCCTCCGCCGTCGCCAATGGGCACCGGCGCATCGAGCCGGCCTTCCTGCACCCGCAGATCGTCGAGCTGCCTCAGGGTCTCCCGAGCAAACCAGCCGAGCTCCGGGTGATGGCGCTTGCCCTCCAGCTCGCTGATGACGACAAGCGGCAACACAACATCGTGCTCCCCAAACCGGCCGAGCGCCCCCGGGTCCGCGAGCAAGACCGAGGTATCCAGGACGAACACGCGGCGAAGATCAGGCTCGGTCGAGATGGCGGCGCTCATGGGTCGCTCCAGATGGGGTTGGCGGACGGCAGGAGGGACGGCGTGGCCCGGATATCGGCACAACGGGACTCCGAGGATCCGGCGGCAGCACCGCGCGATAGCCAGCGGGCGCCGGTCCGGCCCGAGTCGCTAGTCGTCGGCACGGTGCGGGACCTCCCGGGTGGGTCCGGTCGGCCGGATCCACCATCGAGAACGCTACCGGGCGCCGATCACACGCGCGTCGACGGCACGCGGTTCGGCGCCGATTCGGGCGGATCGTCCATCGATGCCGGCCCCGCGACTCCTCCGGATCTAGCTGCCGTAGCGACGTTGCCGGGTTCCGTAGTCGCGCAAGGCCCGCAGGAAGTCGACCTTGCGGAAATCCGGCCAGAGCGCGTCGCAGAAGTAGAACTCCGAATGAGCCGACTGCCAGAGCAGGAAGCCGGACAACCGCTGTTCGCCCGAGGTGCGGATCACCAAATCCGGGTCGGGCTGCCCCCGGGTATACAGATGCTCGGCGATGTGATCGACGTCCAGGAACTCAGCGACTTCCTCCAGCGACCGACCCGCCGCGGCGTGCTCCTGCAGCAGCGCGCGCACTGCGTCGGCGATCTCCCGCCGGCCGCCGTAGCCCACGGCCACATTCACGGTGAGCCCGCGCCGGGTCGAGGTCCGGTCGGCGGCGGCCTTCAGGGCGCTGGCCGTCGCGTCCGGCAGCAGATCGAGCGCCCCGACCGGGTTGATGCGCCAGCGCCGACCGTCGGCTGACAGCTCGTCTGCGACCCCCTCGATGATGCGCAGCAACGGCTCCAGCTCGCCGGCCGGCCGGGTGAGGTTGTCCGTGGACAGCAACCAGATGGTGACGTGCTGCACGCTGGCCTCGGTGCACCACTCGAGGAGGTCGGAGATCCGTCGGGCGCCCGCCACATGCCCCTCGGTCACGTCTTCGAATCCAGCCGCCCGCGCCCAGCGACGGTTTCCGTCAAGCATGACCGCGACGTGCTGCGGGACAGGCATTCCGGCGAGCTGACGAAAGAGCCGGCGTTCGTAGATCGAGTAGACAACGCTACGGACGCCCACGATCACGCAGCCTAGACCCGCAGATGTAGGAACCGGCCCGCTTCGCGCGCCGGACGCGGTGATCGTGGAGGCTGTTCACTGGCGGCCCGCGCAGGGTTAACCGATCTTGACGCCGTTATCGTGCCGCGAACCGACCGGGCCCGGCGAACCCGGGGGAATACAGCCTCTAGACCTCTGGTTATCACGTGTGCAAGCATGTAATCATGTAATTGAGGAGGTCTCGAAGATGAGATACGAAAACACACCCCCTGCCGAGCGACGGCAGCACCACCCGAGTGGCCACGGTCACGGTCCCGGGTTCGGGTTCGGACGGGGCGGAGGTCCGCGGCGGGGCCGCGGCCGCGGATTCGGCCGGCCCGGCGGCTGGCAACAGGCCGATCTGCCACCGACCGACGACCTGACGGCCTGGTTGGCCGGACGACTGCCCGACGACTGGTTCACCGGCGCTGCGGAGGTGACGGTCGACCGGGAGGAGATCACCGTGATTGGCGAGCTGCCCGCCCCGGCGGGAGCGCCCGAGGGCGGCGATGGACCCAGCGCGGAAGGACGGATCAGCCGATTCCGGGAGGAGACCCGCGAGAAGCGGATGCAGATCGCGGACGAGGCTGAGTCGCGATATGGGCGCAAGGTCGCCTGGGGTGCGTCGATCGGCGACACCACGCTGCTGTTCACGCACCTGTCCGTACCAGTCATGACCCGCCTACGGCAAAGCGAGCGTCGCGTGCTCGACACTCTGGTCGACGCCGGCGTCGCGCGTTCACGATCCGAGGCGCTGGCCTGGTCCGTGCGCCTGGTCGGTGAGCACACCGACGAGTGGCTCAGCAGCCTGCGGCGCGCCATGTCCGAAGTTGACAAGCTGCGGGCCGAGGGCCCGGACCTGACTGCGGACTCCGACTCGGCCGGCACGACCGAGGTCTGAGCACCACCCAGCCGCGCCGGCGTCACCTACTCGCCGGCGTGGCCGGAGCCAGCTGGCGCCGCAGTTCCTCCGGATCGGTCACGGGCGCCTTGCACACCATCCCGCGGCAGACGTAGGCCGTCGGTCGGCCGTCGACCGCAGGCCGGCCGGCCAACAACGGGATGCCCGGCGTGTCGGGTTCGCCGGTGACTACGACCGCTCCGGGTGGGCGCAACCGCCAGGCGATATCGCTCAGCACGCCCGCGGGTTCGCCCACGATCGCCACCTCTGCCGGTCCGGCGATCAGTCCCTCGGCCACGGCCAGCGCCCAACCCAAGAAGCGGGGCTGGTCGACCCCCACCGTCGCGACGATGCCCAGCGCGGTTTCGGCCGTCTGCCGGTGCGGCAACGAACCGGTCAGCGCCGCGTAGGTCAGCAATGCGCCGGACAGCGCGCTCGACCCCGACGGGGTTGCGTTGTCGGTCGGGTCTCGCGGCCGCTGAATGAGCGCCTCGGCATCGTCAGCGGCGTCGTAGAACCCGCCGTGCCCGTCGCCGAAGCGCGCGACCGCAATGTCGAGAAGCGACCCGGCCGCCTGCAGGTAGTTCACCGAGCCAGTGGCCTGGTGCAACGCGAGGAATCCTTCGGCCAGGTCGCCGTAGTCCTCGGCGACGCCCTGCGCCTCACCCACCCGTCCATCGCGGGACACCCGACGCAGCCGCCCGTCCACCAGATGGCGAGCGAGCAGGAGATCCGCACACCGCACAGCAGCGGTCAGATAGACCGGTCGATCGAGCAGCACCCCAGCCTCGGCCAGCCCGGCCAGGGCAAGACCGTTCCAGGCTGTGACGACCTTGTCGTCGCGCGCCGGTTGGGCTCGTCGATCGCGAGCCGCGAGCAGCCGGCGGCGCATCTCTGTCCAGCGCGCCGGCTCCGCCGGATCGACCGGCAGTTGCAGGGTGGAGGCACCGTGCTCGAATGTTCCCTCTTGGGTGACCCCGAAAACTGCTTCGGCCGCCGGTGCCTCGGCCCCGAGAACGTCGCGCAGTTCGGCCGGAGTCCAGACGTAGGTCTTCCCCTCGACGCCGTCAGTGTCAGCGTCGAGAGCCGACGCGAAGCCGCCGTCCGGAGTCTGCAAGTCCCGTAACAGGAAATCGGCCGTCTCGCGAGCAATGCGCTCCGCCAATGCCGAGCCGGTGCGCCGCCACCAATGGAGATAGACGCGTAGCAGCAACGCATTGTCGTAGAGCATCTTCTCGAAGTGCGGCACCACCCACGCGGCATCGACGCTGTAGCGGGCGAAGCCCCCGGCCAGCTGGTCATAAATTCCCCCGCGCGCCATCGCCTCGCCGGTGACGCCGACCATCGAGAGCGACACCGGATCGCCGGTGCGCTCATGGTGCCGGAGCAGGAACTCCAGAACCATCGACGGCGGGAACTTCGGCGCGCCGCCGAAACCGCCTCGGGTCGGGTCGAAGCCGTGCGCCAGAACGGCTGCGGCTCGGTCGAGCTGCGCCGCATCTGGTGGCGCGCCCTCCGCCCAGCTCGGCCTCGAGGACAGCGCGGCCACGATCCGGTCGCCCGCGCGACGCACATCGTCGGCACGCTCTCGCCAGGCTTCGTTCGCTGCCGCGAGAAGACGCAGGAACTGTGCTCGCGGGAAGAACGTGCCGGCGAAGAACGGGGCCCCGTCCGGCGTGAGCAGGCAGGTCATTGGCCAGCCGCCCTGTCCGGCGAGCGCGACCGTGGCCTGCATGTAGACCGCGTCGATGTCCGGGCGCTCCTCGCGGTCGACCTTCACGTTGACGAAGTGCTCGTTCATCACCGCGGCGACGTCAACCCGCTCGAACGAGTCGTGCGCCATGACGTGGCACCAGTGGCAGGCCGCGTAGCCGACGCTTAGCAGGATTGGTCTGTCTAAGCGTTTGGCTTCGGCCAGCGCTTCGTCGCACCAGGGCCACCAATCCACCGGATTCTGCGCGTGTTGGAGCAGGTAAGGGCTCGTCGAGGCCGCGAGTCGATTCACCATGCGAGCACGCGCCTCGAAGCAACTCCGCTGTCCGTTTGACGCTTCACACAGATGGGTCTTGTTGGAAACACAGCCACACCCCGATTCTTGACCCGCCACGTCTTTTCTCACACCCGCTGAGGCGCGGGATCGCCGAGCGGATCTTCGCCGCGGTGGTCGAGCAGTAGCCACGGCCGACTGAGCGTCACGTCCCGCGCAGCCCTGTGCCGAAGTCCACGTCCGCAGGGCTCCTGCGGGCAGACATCATGAACGTCAGGGCGCCAGTGAGGCTGACTGCAGCGCCGAAAACCCATGCGATCGTCGGGGCCGATGTGTCTTTCGCGGGCGCCCCGGTGGTGATCGCGGCGATGAGCAGCAGCACGGCGATGCCCAACGCGGTGCCGAGTTGCGCGGCTGTGTTCACGATGCCGGAGGCGGTCCCTCGCACCTCTGTGGGCACCGTAGTGGCCAGGCTCGTCGCTGCCACCGACGACAAGCCGATGCCGAAACCGCCGGCCGCGACGGTGAGCGGCAAACCCCAGGCGCTACCTGCCGCCGCGATCAACAGACAGTTGAACGCCGCGATCGCGAGCAGCCCGGCGGCAACCACTCGCCGCGGCGCCCACCGAGATAGCAATGGCGCGGCAAGCGCCGATCCGCCGATCACCGCGAGACTGAACGGCAGCAGCAGCAACGCCGCGTCCAGCGGGCTACGACCCAGGGTGTTCTGCAAATACAGCGTCGCCAGCGTGATTGATGAGCTGGTCGTGAAGGTATTCAAGAAACTGCCGGACGCACCGTCCCGCAACGGCGGCAGGCAGACCACGGAGCGGGGCAGCAACGGCGCAGCAGCACGCCGGTCAACCCCGAGGAACACGACGGCCAGCACGACCGCACCCACCAGCGTCACCGCGGCCGCGACCGCTTTACCTCGCTCGGGAAGCAGCGTCGTCGCCACGATGAACGCCATTGCCGCCGCCGTAAACAGAGCCGAACCCGCCAGGTTCAACGCCAGCGGAGCACCGCCGGACCGATCACGCGGCACCGTCCGCAAGATCGCTGCAGCCAACACGACGGCCACCGGCAAATAACCCCAAAACACCGCGCGCCAACCGATCAGATCAGTAACCACGCCTCCCACCACAAACCCGCTGGCCCCGGCAGCGGCCCCCGCCGCGCTCCACGCCGCGACCGCTCGGCGCCGCTGCGCCCCCTCCGCGGTAACCGTGGTCAGCAGCCGCAGCGCCGCCGGCACCGACACCGCCGCCGCCGCGCCCTGCAACGACCGCGCCCCGGCCAGTACACCCACCGATCCGGCGGTCGCTCCCACCACCGCCGCCACCCCGAACACCGCGGTCCCGGCGACGATGACCCGACGGTGCCCGAACCGGTCACCCAGACGAGCGCCGAACATCAGCAACCCGCCGAAGAACATCGCATACGCCGCCGCGATCAACGCCCCTGCATCCGGCGACGCGTGCAAGTCACGCAGCATCGCCGGCAGCGCCGCCACCACCACGGTCACGCCCAGCACATCAATGAACTGGACCAGGCACAGCGACATGACACCGGCAAGCACGCTGCGCTGCACCGCCGAGGACGTCACCACAAACCGGGACCATACGGACCGGAACCGACACCGCTCGTCCACTCGAGGCCCACGCGACGGGGCGTGCTGCTAGCAGCCCCCCGCCGATCGGGTTCCGGATCTGCGTGACCACCGGCGACCGCAGTTCGAGATGGCGCCCCTCGCGAGACGGCTATCGTTGGTGTGACGTCGCGTCGATGACGTCGCGTCGATGATGTCGCCTCGGTGAGGGCGCCTCGCCGCCGACGCTGCGAGGCCGCACGTGGATGATGGTGACCGAGTTCGAGACGGTTTGACCGCCGCCTTAGCCGGTTCTGGCCGCGGGCGCGCTGCGGCCGAACGGCTCTGCGGCGCGTGCGTCGCGTTCCTCGATGTCGATGGCGCGGCGCTGTCGATCGTCTACGACGGGGCGATCAGTCGTTCGCTCGGTGCCAGCGGTCAGCTGAGCCGGGAGCTCGACGATCTGCAATACACCCTTGGCGAAGGTCCATGCCTGGAAGCCGTGAAGTCGTCAGCGCCGGTCTTGGTGACTGACCTCGATGACCCAAACCTCACACTATGGCCGGGTTTCGCCGAGGCCGCCCTGCAGCGCGGAGTGCGGGCGGTGTTCGCGCTGCCCGTCTCGGCTGCGGCGTCAACGATCGGCGCGCTCGACCTGTACCGCCGCCGGCCGGGCGAACTCGGCGATGTCGCGTTGGCCGGCGGCCTGGTCGCCGCTGAACTCGCGGCGTTGCCGCTGCTCGATCTGATGGGCATCGACCTCGAGGCGGCAGTCACCGACGAGACGAGCGGGGCGTGGCAGCAGCTGACGGACCTGACCAGGGTGGAGGTCTACCAAGCCGCCGGAATGCTCATCGGCCAGTTGAACCTGTCCGCTACGGAGGCCCTGGTCCGGCTTCGGGCCTACGCGTACATCAATGACCTGACGGCTAGCCAGGTCGCGTTCGCGATCATCGAAGAAGGCCTGCTGCTCGGCGATGACGACGAGGGACGGGCACATGAGAGCGAGGAAGGAGGGGGCGTATGACGGCCGACAATCGGGAAGCGGACATCGTCTCAGCCTTCATCGCCTTCGCCGATCGGCTCGTGGAGGATTTCGACCTGCTCGATGTGACCATCGAACTGACCGAGAGTTGCGCCCGCCTCCTGGACGTCGCCGCGGCCGGCCTGCTTCTGGGCGATGCCGGTGGACGTCTGCATCTGCTGGCCGCGACCTCGGAGCACGCCCGCCGGGTAGAGGTCTTCCAGCTACAGCGCCAAGAAGGCCCATGTCTGGACTGCTACCGCTCCGGCGAACCGGTCAATGTGGCCGATCTGCGGGACGAGGCGGAGCGATGGCCGCGGTTCGTCGCGGCGGCCAATCTCGAGGGATTAGTGTCAGTGCACGCAGTGCCGATGCGGCTGCGCGGTGCCGTGCTCGGCGCGCTGGGCTTATTCGGCACATCTAGCGGCGACCTCAACGAGCGAGACTTGGCATTGGCCCGGGCGTTCGCTCACGTCGCGTCAATCGCCATCGCTCAGCAACACCGTCACACGAATAAGTCCATGCTATTTCCCGATCTGCAGGCCGCCGTTGCGAGCCGAGGTGTCCTGGAGATGGCCAAGGGAATTGTGGCCGCGGCCCAGGCCGTGGATATGCAAGACGCATTTACCCGGCTACGGCGCTACGCCCACGCCGCTGGACACCCGCTGAGCGGTCTCGGGCGCCAGCTGATCGATGCCGACGCGCCCACGCGCACCGCGCTGCTGGCCGATATCGAGCAAGCCGGTCCTGCGACCCTTCTGAGATAGCCGGAATCATGAATGGTGCGGACCTAGACCGGTCTCAGGCGGTCACGAGTTCGCATGGCGCGCGCGCCCGCCGCACTGCTTCCTCGACGATCCGTTCGGCCACCAGGCTCAATTTAACGTTCTCACCCTGACTAATCTCTCGGAGGCGCGCGAATGCCTCATCGGCGGTCGCCCCGATACGGCTTCGGATGATGCCGATCGCCTGGTCGATGACCGCCCGACCTCCGAGCGCCGCCTGGAGCTGAGTGGCGCGGGCTTGAGCATGGGCCAGGACCTGCGCGTTGTGGACCGCGAGTCCGGCCGGAGCCGCGAACACCATCCCGAGGTGCATTGCGTGCTCGTCGAAGCCGTCCCGGGAATGGGAGTAAGTGTTGATGGCGCCGACAACCGTCCCGTCGGGCAGCAGCATGGGTAGCGACAGGACGCTATGCACGCCGAGCCGACCGACACGCGGCCCAAATCGCGGCCACCTCGGATCTGCGGTGAGGTTCCCGGTGCGGACAGGCAGACGCTCCGCGGCGGCAGTGATACATGGGCCTTCATCGACGATCTCGTACTGGATCGCGTCGACCTTTGTAACGAACGGGTGGCTCGTGGTCAGCGCTTGAACCCGGTTGGCTGGCTGATCGGGACGAAGCAGGCATATGCCTACACCGTCCGCGTGCGGAATGGCATGCACGGCCGACTCTGCGACCTGGCTCAGCAGCTGCTCCAGGGTCGCCGCCCCGGCGACGATGCCCGCGAGGTCGTCCAGGCCTTCTTGGAGATCGACCTGCCGCGATTCCACCTCGGATGCGCTCAACCCTGACGTGGCGGGAGGTGAGGGCGGGCCGCTCCCGGGTCTCATCGCGGCCTCCCGAACCGGCCAGTTCTGCACTCCGTCAGTGAAGCACGGCCTCCTGCGTTAGGGCGCCCATGTCCCAGTGCAGGCCCGTCGACCGCGGCGACGGGTTGCCCCGCGCCTTGGTACCTTAGAGTCGTTGGTCCCCCAGCCAGTCCGGGCCAGAGTCGCTCTCGGCGACCTACTCTGTGAGCTTCCCGCTCGAGCCGGATCCACACCGCGACATCCCCCGGGAATTCACCCATGTACGCTTTACCCGTGTCTAATACACTTTGTCCGGTTGCCCCTAAGCCACGGCGCGCTCGTGTGCGCACCGGATGGCTACGTTGACCGACACGCTGATTCCAGCCGCCGGCGAAGCGTCGGCCGCGACCCGGCGCGGCAGCTTGTACGCCCGGTTGAGCCGCCAAGTCCAAGCGGCAGGTTTGCTTCGGCGACGTCGACTCGCCTACATCGCCCTCATCGCCGCCACGATGCTTCTGTTCGCCGGCACCATCGCCGCGATCGTGCTCATCGGAGACTCGCGGTGGCAGCTGCTGGCCGCGATCGCCCTAGGCGTGGCGTTCACCCAGGTGGCGTTCCTCGGTCATGACGGCGGACACCAGCAGATGTTCAGCTCGCGCCACGCCAACGACCTGGTCGGTCGCCTGGCCGGGAACCTGCTCGTCGGGTTGAGCTATGGCTGGTGGGTCGGCAAGCACAACCGCCACCACGCCAACCCCAACAAGGAGGGCCACGATCCCGACATCGGAGACGGCGTGCTCGCGTTCACGACCACCCAGATCGCCGCGCGGACCGGAGGCATCGGTCGCGTGATCGCGCGCTGCCAGGCCTGGCTGTTCTTCCCCTTGCTCACCCTCGAGGGACTGAACCTGCACGTGGCCAGCGTCCGGGCATTGCTCCCGCATGCGGAACGTAGCGCCCGAGGTGGGTCCCGACCATCCGAAGCAGTCCTGCTGGTCGTGCACCTAGGCGCCTACATCGGCGGGCTGCTGCTGGTCATGTCGCCGCTGAAGGTGGTGATGTTCGTGGCCATCCACCAAGCGGTCTTCGGTCTGTACATGGGCTGCTCGTTCGCCCCGAACCACAAGGGCATGCCCACCCTTACCGCCAACACGGAGCTGGACTATCTACACCGGCAGGTGCTGACCTCCCGCAACGTACGCGGCGGGCCGTTCACCGACTGGTTGTTGGGAGGTTTGAACTACCAGATCGAGCATCACTTGTTCCCCAACATGCCGCGCTCATCGCTGCGTCGGGCACAGCCGCTCGTGCAGGACTTCTGCGCCGAACACGGCGTCCGCTACACCGAGACGTCCTTGATCGGTTCCTACCGTGCCGCGCTGAGCCACTTGAACAGCCTCGGCGCGCCACTGCGATCGAGCCGGCCAACGGACTCAATCACGCCGCCTGGTGTTCCTGGCCCGCCGGACCATCCCTGACGAACCGGCCACCTCGTGGCCGGCGAGGAACCATGGTTTGTGCCGTCCGAACTGCGGTACTGTTAAAACTAGGTTGATTCTCCGGCTAGCCCGAAATCCACGGTCTCCCTGACGGCAGCGTGGAGAGCGTCGCTCACATCGGGCGACCCGGTGACCTCTTACCAGGGGGCGGAGCCGGGACCACCCTCACCATGTACGAGGCTCCCGTCGCGGGACCGGGCAAGTGGTTGCACAACCCGCTCACCGAGGCCCTACTGGCTCGACGCAACAGCGAGTCGCTGCCGGATGACACCGGGTTGCAGTTGGCCTACCGCCCGCTCGCCAGCCGGCGTAGGCGGGAGTGAACGTACTAGTCGGCTGTCTTTGCCGCAGCCGCCGCGTCCATGCCGTTCGTTCGATTTTGGTGCGATGTCGCGGACGGCAGGGGGGATAGGCCGCGCAGCGTCGGCACGCCATGTACTGAGGCCATCGCTGGAGCCGCAAGGCCACTGTCCACGAGGCGGTGGGCTGCGGTGATGACGACGAGCGGGCTGACGCCCAACTGTCGAGCCAGATCGCCGATGGTCATTGGCCGGCTATTGCCCGCTCGGGTCTGCAGCGCTTGCAGGATGTGGTTGTCGAGGTTCACGAGCGTGAGGCTCCGTTCGTGGACCCTCGGATGAGCCGGTGACCGACGCTGGATGGTGAGCGAGGCCGTGCGATTCGAGATGGGTCCGATCGACATTCGCCGAAGGGCGGGCTGAACCGATGTCAGCGATGAGGAGCCCGGCGGTGTTTCCGACTCTACGCCCGTGCCGCCACAGCCGTCATCCGCAACCGCGGTAACGCGACCCGCCGCGCACCCGGAGCTGACCCGAACACACCTGATCGGGTCGGCTCGTGGTGACTTCGAGTCAGCGGCGGCCGGCGCTGAAGGCCGCGGCGCTGTGCGTCGGATGCGACCGACGGCCGTTCGACGGCGCGAGACCACCCTCGTGACCGGGTGAGCTCGTACGGGCGGTAGCCGGTGTCGGCCGTCGGGGGGTCGTAGCCCGCCCGGCGCCACGTCCGCGGTTGCCGGCGGAGCGGCGTCCACGTCGTCCACCCGCTCGGGGCATTGGGTGGGTGCTGCGCTCGCCGGCAGCCCGCATGCGTGTGGCTGAACTAGTTCCGCCGTCCGCGTGGATCGCAGCGGCGGGGTCCATGAGCGTCCGCGTACCGGGGGCGAGTGCGGCCAGTACCGGGTGCGTGGTGGAGGTGACTCGTGTGGTCGTCGGTGTGATGCCCGCGGCGCGAGTCAGCTGGGTGACCTCGCGGATCTGTGCGGTGGTCGCCAGGGTGATGACGGTGCCGGTGTTGCCGGCGCGGGCGGTGCGTCCGGAGCGGTGTAGATAGGCCTTGGGGTCGGCCGGCGGGTCGGCGTGGATCACGAGGGCTATGTCGTCGACGTGGATGCCGCGGGCGGCTATATCGGTGGCGACCAGAGCCGAAGCTCGGCCGGCATGGAAGTCCTCGAGGTTGCGGGTGCGGACGTTCTGGCTCAGGTTGCCGTGCAATTCGACCGCGGGCACGCCGGCGCGGTTGAGGTGGCGGCCCAGAGTCTTGGCGCCGTGCTTGGTGCGGGTGAATACGAGCGTGCGTCCCGGCGCGCTGGTCAGGTCAACCAGGACAGGGAGCCGGTTCTCTCGCTCGATATGCAACAGGTGGTGCGCCATGGTGTCCACCGGTGACTGCACGGTGTCGGCCTCGTGCACCGCGGGTTTGCTGAGGTACTGGCGTACCAGTGTGTCGATGGCCCGGTCCAGGGTGGCCGAGAACAGCATCCGCTGACCGCCGGCCGGGGTCCGGCCTAGCAGTCGGCGCACAGCGGGCAGGAACCCCAAGTCGGCCATGTGGTCGGCCTCGTCCAGGACGGTGATCTCCACCCGAGCCAGCGAGCAGTGACCTTGCCCGATCAGGTCCTCCAGCCGGCCGGGGCAGGCTACGACGATGTCGACGCCCCGCCGGATCGCGGCCACTTGCGGGTTCTGACCGACGCCGCCGAACACGGTGCACGAGGTGATCCCGGCCGCGGCGGCCAGCGGCTGCAAGGCCGTGTCGATCTGCGCGGCGAGTTCGCGGGTGGGCGCCAGGATCAAGGCGCGCGGAGCACCGGACCGGGCTCGAGGCCCGCCGGACAGCCGCGCGACTACGGGGAGGAGAAACGCGAGAGTCTTGCCGGAACCCGTGCGGCCGCGGCCGAGGACGTCACGTCCGGCGAGCGCGTCTGGCAGCGCGGCCTGCTGGATCGGGGTAGGGGTGTGGATGGCGAGGTTGGTGAGAACTGCGGTCAGGCGTGCGGGCACGCCGAGATCGGTGAACGAGGACAAAGAGAAGCATCGCTATCTGTGCGGTCGTCCCGCCGACAACCGGGGACCGAAGGATTCGGACCGGTTACGCGCGGAGCTGGGCCCGATGGTTAGACCGGGGTGCTACGACGCGCGGACAACTCGCGGCAGGAGCTCAACAAGCTGATACACCCAGCATAGCCGGTGGGTTCACCTCATCGCACACTGACCCGGTCGAAGTCGCTAGGAGTTGCCGCCGGTCTGCGGCGGCTCGGTCTCGCCGCGCGGACGCTCCCGCCCGGCCACGGTCGGCAGTTCGGTGGTCGAGCCGGGCTGCGGGTATTCGTCGCTGCCGGATTCCCCCGCCGTGCGCGGGTTGTAGTACTCGGCGCGGCCTGGCTCCGCGGGAAATTGACTCGTCTGTGCAGCAGTCGGGTCCGCCGGGCGATAGTCCTCGGTTCGGTACGTGTCGGTCGGCTGGTCGGACCATTGGCTCGTCGGCGCGTCGGCCGGCGCCTCACCCCACGGCGGCGCCGTCTCTGGCGACCAGACGGACGGGGCCCGATCGGGCGCCGGAGCCACTACCTCCGGCTCCACCGGGCGACTGGTGAGAGAGCCCACGGCGGCCGCGATCACTCCGGTGACCAGGCCGCTGGCGAGGGCAAACTGCGCGACGGTCGACGACGGTCCATCGACGAAGGCGTTGGCTAGCCGCCCGTAGCCCTGCGCGTCACGCCCGTTCGGATACAGCGTCGGGAAGGCAATCCACTGTCGCAGTCCGGCGGCGAGCAATGCCGCGACCGTCGTCGAGCCCCAGATGCCGATCACGTTGCCGAAGAAGGATCGCGACGACCGTGCGGTCAACACGAGCACGAACAGGAAGAGCAGGACGATGAGGGTGCCGATCCCGATGAGCTGAGCGGCCCAGATTCGCTCCCGATCGGTTTGCGGGTTGAAGCGCCAGGGGAATCCGACCGCGGCCCGCGCCAGGACGTTGCCGATGGCGGCCCCCGTGGCATTTTCCGCGACCCGATTGGTCACCCATTGATTCCCGCTAGCGGCGATGATCAACAGTTCGATGACCGCGGCCACAAAGGCGATGAGAAAACTTCTCGAACGTCGCATTCGCCCACCGTAGGCACTCGTCCGGCGGTCGGAAACCCACCGCGCCGAGACAGCCGGCAAACGGTGCCGTCACCATGGATGGGTGACCGATGACGGGGGGCCCCCGGGCCCCGCACAGCCCGAGTCGGACGCCGACGGTAGGCGTTCGGTCTCTGTGCGCGCCCGCATCGGTGCCATCTGGGGTCGCGTCGCCCGAGCCTGGCGATGGCAGCACGCTCGCCACTGGGACCGCCGCCTGGCGATTGTGGTGCTCGCTCTCGCCGGGGCGACTGTCGCTGTCGCCCTGTTCGGGACGGTGCACGAGTCGGTCGGGCCGGTCCGGGCCGACCTGGCGCTGCGGCCGTCGTTCAGCGGCGGAACGGAGATCGACGTACCTCCGGTCGGCAAGCTGGCGATGGACAGTCACTGGGGTCCGCTGCGGGTCCGGGCGTCGATCACCGGCATTCGCCTCGACCAGGCCCGCAACGCGCTCGGCGGTGGTCTCACCGGGGAGCAGCTCGAAGACCAGATCAGCCGGGATGTGCGGCACGCCCTGCTCGTCCTCGGCCTGAAGAGCGCGGTGGCGGCGTTGCTGGGCGCCGCGATCATCGTGGCGCTGACCTTCCGACGCTGGCGGCCCATCGCCGGGGCGGCGATCACCGCGGTACTGGCGTTGGTCGTCAGCGGCGGTATCACCGCGGTCACCTGGAACACCAAGGCGCTCGCGCAGCCCCGGTTCACCGGCTTGCTCGCGTCGGCACCAGCCCTCATCGGCGATATCCAGGACATTCGGGAGCGGTTCGATTCCTATCGGGCGGAGCTCGCCAAGATCGTCACCAACGTCTCCAAGCTGTATGACGTTGCCTCGTCACTTCCGAGCACGCCGCCCAGCGACGCCATCCCGGTGCTGTGGGTGTCCGACATTCACGACAACCCCGAGGCCTTCGACGTCATGGAGAGTCTGATCACCCAGTTCGGCGTGAAGGCGGTCGTCGACACCGGCGACCTGTCCGATCACGGCACCGCCGTAGAGAACGCGCTGTACTCGTCGGTCAGTCAGGTGCCCGTGCCCTACCTCTACGTTCGTGGCAATCATGACTCGCGGACGGCCACGCAGGCCTACCTGTCGTCCCTGCGGAATGTTCGGGTGCTTGACAACGGCCGGATCGTCGACGTCGCCGGCATCCGGTGGGCGGGCATCGGCGATCCTCGATTCACGCCCGACAAGCAGACCGGCGATGATGCCGACTCACCCGCGAACGAGGAGTCGCTGGCCGAAGCGGGCACGCAGCTGGCCACCGCGATCAAGGCGGCCAGCCCGCCCGTCGACGTCGCGCTCGTGCATGAGCCGGCCATGGCCGAGCCGCTCGCCGGGACGGTCCCGCTCGTTCTCGACGGGCACACCCACCAGCGCGCCTATCACGAGCTGTCGAGATCAACCCTGGAACTGACCCAAGGCTCATCCGGCGGAGCGGGGCTGCGCACCCTCGACAGTGGCAAGCCGTTGCCCTTGGAATCCTCCATCCTGTACTTCAGTCCGAGCACCCATCGACTGATCGCGGTCGACGACGTCACGGTGAGCGGCCTGGGCCTGGAGTCGGTGACCATCCAGCGGCACTCCGCGTCGTACTACGCCAAGCTGCCGGAACCGGAACCGTCGACGTCGTAGCGCATGGGGCCAAGAAGCGGAGACGCTGTGCCGCGGCAGCTCGTCCCATCCGCTCTTAGACTCCGCACCATGACCGACGAGCAATCCGTTCCCGTTCCCGAAGGCTCGCCCGCCGAGCCCGCTGCGCCGGAGACGGTGTCCCACGACATCCCGATGTCCGATGAGCTCAAGGCGGCCATCGCGCAGGATTGGGACTCGGCGCCGCCCATGCCCCATCCGGGCCGTCCGGACGGCGCACCGTTCGCCGCGCGGCGCCGCGCTGCCGTCTCGGCCGCCTTCACCGGCCAGCTCCTCGTCGTGCCGGCCGGGTCGCTCAAGACCCGCGCGAATGACACCGAGTACGCGTTTCGGGCGGCGAGCTCCTTCACCTGGCTGACCGGCGAGACGGTCGCGGACGCGGTGCTAGTGATGACGCCGAATCCGACCGGGCACGCGGCCATCCTCTACGTGCGGGACTACGCGCCCCCGGGGGACATCGCGTACTTCACCAGCCGGCTGCACGGCGCGCTCTGGGTCGGCAACGTGCCCAGCCCGGCGGATACGGCCGAGGTGCTCGGATTGGCCACGCGCCCGTTGGGCGATCTGGCGGCTGACCTGGGGGCCTGGAGCGGTCGTGATGCCACGGTCCTGACCGGCTACGACGCCAGCGTCGAGGCGTTGGTGCCAGGAGCGGGGAAATCGCGACTCGGCGAGGTGCTCGACGAGCTGCGATTAGTCAAGGACGAATGGGAGATCGCCCGGCTCCAGCACGCCTGTGACGCCACCACGCGGGGATTCGCGGATGTTGTTCGCGAGCTGCCCCGGCTCACGGATGGGCCGGCTCGGCGTGGGGAGCGGTGGCTGGAAGGCACGTTCTGGCGTCGGGCCCGGCTCGAAGGCAACGACGTCGGTTACACCTCGATCCTGGCCGGCGGCTTCCACGCCACGACACTCCACTGGTGGCGAAACCACGGGCCGATTCAGAGCGGCCAGCTGTTGCTCGCCGACATGGGCGTGGAGACCGATGAGCTCTACACGGCCGACGTCACGCGCACGCTGCCCATCGACGGCACGTACAGGCCGGAACAATTGCGGGTCTACCGCGCGGTCTACGAAGCCCAGACCGCTGGGATCGCCGAGGTGAAGTCGGGCGCCGACTTCCTGGCCGCGCACCGGGCCGCGATGTGGGTGCTGGCCGACCACCTGCATTCGTGGGGCATCCTGCCGGTGACGGCCGACGTGTCGTGCGCGGACGACCCGGAGCGGCCGGGGGCCGGGCTGCACCGCCGCTACACGTTGCACGCGACGTCGCACATGCTCGGCATCGACGTCCACGACTGCGCCCTCGCCCGCCGCGAGGTGTCGACCCGCGGGACGCTCGCGCCGGGGAACGTGCTCACCGTGGAGCCCGGGCTGTACTTCCAGGTCAACGACCGCACGGTGCCGGCCGAGCTGCGCGGTATCGGGGTGCGGATCGAGGACGACATCGCGGTCACCGATGGCGAGCCGGTGAACCTATCAGCGTCACTTCCCCGGCACCCGGCGGAGCTCATCGCCTGGATGGCTGACGTGCAACAGTCACCGGCCGGGCCATGATACGCCCCGGTTGATGCCGACCTCGTCTCGGATTCTGCCGACGGGCGACCTGCACATAGCGCGCGGGCCCGGGTTGCCCCGCGGACTCATCGTGCCGGAGCGCGAGCTCGTCGAGCGGTTCAGCCACTCGGCCGGGCCGGGCGGCCAATCGGTGAACACCGCCGACAGTCGGGTGGAGCTCCGGTGGGACGTCGCCACGTCGGACGTGCTGAGCGACGCCCAGCGTGCGCGGTTGAAGTCCCAACTGCGGCTGACGACGGATGGCACGCTTAGCGTGACGGCGTCGGAACACCGATCGCAGCTGCGCAACCGGGTGGCCGCGCGGCAGCGGCTCGCGAAGCGGATCGCCACGGCCCTGGTGCCCGATACGATGCGCCGGCCCACCCGGCCGAGCCAAGCCGCGCGGGCGGCCCGACTGGCTCACAAGCGGCGCCGCGGCGAGCTCAAGGCCACCCGCCGCCAGGCCTGCCCGCTCGACTGACGACGCGTGCGTGTGAGACGTTCCGGTTACTCCAGTTCGTGATCTTGGACTTGCGGTCGCTGTGAGGCAGCAAGTCCAAGATCACGAGTTGGCGGCATTGAGGGCTGCAGGAACCGCTAGCTGGTCGGTGGGCTCGGTTCGGGCGGACGCGCGGGAGGTCGGGAGTCGGCTGGATCTCGCGAGCCGGTCAGATTGTCCGCAGCGTCGGCCGGAGCATCTAACGGGGCCGCGCTCGATCCGCCCGAACCAGCATCCACCGGGGCCGCGCTGGACCCGCCCGCCTCCGGACGCTCAGCCACCGCAGCGCTGGAGCCGCCCGATCCACCTGCCACGGGAGGCTCGACTGTGTTACCGACCGGGAATTGGGTGCGCACCTTCCTAAGGTGACGCGTCATCGACCGGAACAGGAAGTAGCAGGCGATGAACAGAACCAGGATGATGGCGAGGGCCAGCGGGCCGGCCTTCTTTTCCTCGCCACTGTCCGCGAGCAGGACCAGCTGCACTGCAGCGCTGCGCATCAGCTCGCTACCTTCTCCCGGACGCCGGCGAACAGATCGTCCTCGGGCAGCGTGGTGTCCACCAGTGATTGCACCAGTTCGAAATCTTCGGTCGGCCAAGCGTCCTGCTGGATGGCCAGCGGGATGCGGAAGAAGCTGCCTTCAGGATCGACCTGGGTCGCATGTGCGATCAATGCCGCGTCCCGGCGGGGAAACCACTCGGCGCAGGGCACGCGCGTCGTGACCATCGGCGCACGGCGCTCCGCACGCGTGCTGTCGCGCTTCTTCCAGTTCTCAAGCCACTCGGCGAACGGGGACTCCAGCCCGTGCGCGGTCATCGCCTCGTCGAGCGCGGTCAACCGCTCCTGACTCCAGCCGACGTCGTAGTAGAGCTTCAACGGTTGCCACGGGTCGCCGGCGTCCGGATAGGCGTCCGGGTCCGGCGCAGCCTCGAACGCCGCGACCGAGACCTTGTGGCACATGATGTGGTCGGGATGGGGGTAGCCGCCGTTCTCGTCGTACGTCGTCACCACGTGGGGGCGAAAGGTGCGCATGACCCTCACCAGACGTCCCGCGCCCTCCTCGACCGGCACGAGGCCGAAGCAGCCGTCCGGCAGTGGAGGCGGCGGGTCACCTTCGGGTAGTCCGGAGTCCTCGTAGCCGAGCCACGCCTGTTTGACCCCGAGAATCGCGCGCGCTCGAGCCATCTCCGCCTTGCGGATGTTGGGCATGTTGGCCTCGATATCGGGACGACCCTGCAAGGCGGGGTTGAGGATGCTGCCCCGCTCGCCACCGGTACAGGTGACCACCAGCACATCGGCACCCTCGTCGACATACCGCGCCATCGTCGCCGCGCCTTTGCTCGACTCGTCATCCGGATGAGCATGCACCGCCATCAGGCGCAGTCCTTCGGACGTCGTCACGACCTCCATTGTTGCCGATTCGCCGATCGAGCTTCGCGGCGACCAGGGTCGCCGGTGGTCGCCATTTCGCGAAATCACTGAGAACAATGTTAGTTTCGACGTTCTGTTTGCACCTGGTCCACCCGTAGGAGAGCCCGTGCCCAGCACCGACGACACCGCCACCTGGCTGACCCAGGAGGCTCACGACCGGCTGAGCAAGGAGCTTGCGGAGCTGATCGCCAATCGTCCCATCATCGCCAAGGAGATCAACGATCGCCGCGAGGAAGGCGATCTGCGCGAGAACGGTGGTTATCAGGCTGCGCGCGAGGAGCAGGCGAAGCAGGAAGGCCGCATCCTCCAGTTGCAGGCGCTGCTCCGGGCCGCCACGGTGGGCGAGGCTCCCACCCGAAAGGGCACGGCCGGTCCGGGCATGGTGGTGCAGGTGCGCTTCGACGCCGATGAGGACGTCGAGGAGTTCCTGATCGGCTCGCGGGAGGAAGCCGCGACGACCGACCTCGCGGTGTACTCGGCCGCGTCGCCACTGGGCCGAGCGCTCGCCGGAGCGCGCGAGGGCTCGACGGTGACCTATGACACGCCGACCGGCAAGACGATGCAGGTCACGTTGCTGTCGGCCCGTCCGTTCAGCGGCTGAGCCGACGGACGGCCGCTCAGCGGTCCTCGGCCCGCTGGATCAGCGGGATCACCCGGTGCGGTATCGGGTTGGCCATGGCGATGACCGTCGACGTGCGCACGATCGCGGAGTCTCCGTTGACCCGGTCGATAACCCGCTGCAAGTCCGAGTTGGAACGCGCAACGAGCCGGCACAGCATGTCGCCCTGCCCGGTGATGGTATGCACCTCGAGCACCTCGGGGATCGTCGCCAGATGCCGTAACACGGACGCGCCGTTGCCCTGCCGGATCTCGAGCGTGGCGAACGCGGTCACGTGATAGCCGAGGGCCTCCGGATCGACCTGCGGAGCGAAGCTTGCGATGACGCCTCGCGCGACCAGCCGATCCAGTCGCGCCTGGGCCGTGGCCCGGGCCACCCCGAGCCGACGAGACAACTCGAGTACGCCGATCCGTGGCTCGGCGGTCAGTTCCCGCAGCAACCGGGCATCGAGCGCGTCGATCGCCTCGCGGCGCTCCCCGCTTCCGCGCTCGGTCATGCGACTCAGCGTGACATGCGCCGGACGGAACGAATGCACAACGGCACGAACACCAGCACGATCCCGATGAACCATGCCGTGGCCTGCAGGAGCTGCCCCCCGAGCGGGGGGACGCCGAACTCGTGGCAGAGGACATCCGACAAGTAGAAGCGGCGGACGGTATTCACCTCGACGGTCACCGGGTTGATGTTCGCGAAGCCCTGCAGCCAGGACGGCATGGTGTCGGTGCGGACGAAGGCGGAGCTGGCAAACGTCAACGGGAACAGCCAGATGAAGCCACCCGACTGGGCCGCCTCGACCGTCTTCACGATCAGGCCGATGAAGATGCCGATCCAACTGAACGCAAAGCTGAATGCCAGCATGACCAGCGTGCCCGCGATGGCGCCCCAGAATCCGCCACTGAACCGGAAACCGGTGAGCATGCCGACGCCGAGCATGATCAGGAATATCAGCGTGGCCCGGATCAGGTCGGAGATGGCTCGGCCCAGAAGCATCGCCGCCCGCGACATGGGCAGCGAACGGAAGCGGTCGAACAGCCCCTTCTGCAGGTCGTCGGCCATGCCGATGCCCGTCGCCGCACCGTTGAACAGCAGGGTCTGGACGAATATCCCCGGCATCAGGTAGTCGACATAATCCGCCTGCGAGCCGCCGACGTCGATCGAACCGCCGAAGACGTATCGGAACAGCAGCACGAACAACACGGGTTGCACGATCGAGAAGACGAGCAGGTCCGGTACCCGGACGATCTGCTTGATCAGCCGGACCGTCATCACCCACGAGTCACCGAAGATCGTGCCGCGCCGCGCCGCGTAGTCGCGCACCGCCACCTGGACTGTAGTCATCGCTCGGTCGCTCCGTCGTCGTCCGCCTGGGGTGGGTCGGCGCTCTCGGCGGCGTGGCCGGTGAGGCGCAGGAACACGTCATCCAGCGTGGGCCGGCGCAAGCCGAGATCGGCGATCGGCACGTGTGCCCCGTCGAGTTCTCGCACTACTTCGGCGAAGACACTCGCGCCCTCCGTGACCGGAACGCAGATGGTCAGGTCCTCCAGGGTCGGCTCGGTTCCGTCGCCGACCTTGCGCATGATCTCCACCGCCCGGCCCGCGTCCGCAGCGGATTCGATGACGAGTACGAGACGCGTTCCGCCCACCTGGGCCTTGAGCTCGTTCGAGGTCCCCTCGGCAATGACCCGGCCCGAATCGATCACCGCGATCGAATTGGCCAACCGGTCGGCTTCCTCCAGGTACTGCGTGGTCAAGAGCATCGTCGTGCCGTCCCGGACCAGGCCCTCGATCACCTGCCACATGCCGATCCGGCTGCGCGGGTCCAGACCGGTCGTCGGCTCGTCGAGAAAGAGCACCGGCGGGCGGGAGATCAGCGACGCCGCGATGTCCAGCCGGCGCCGCATGCCGCCGGAGTAGGTCTTGGCCAACCGGCCGGCGGCGTCGGTGAGGTCGAAACGCTCGAGCAGCTCATCGGCCCGCCGGGCGGCTTCGGCGCGACCCAGGTGATACAGCCGGCCGAACATGATCAGATTCTCCCGGCCGTTGAGATAGTCGTCGAGCGCGGCGAACTGACCGGTGAGACCGATGAGCCGACGCGCCCGGGTCGGGTGAGCGACGACGTCGATGCCGGCCACCGTGGCTCGGCCGGAGTCCGGAATCAGCAGCGTGGTCAGTACTCGCACCGCGGTGGTCTTTCCGGCACCGTTCGGCCCGAGCAAGCCGAGGATCGTTCCTTCCGGGACCTGGAGGTCGAGACCGTCGAGTGCCTTCGTGGCGCCGAAAGATTTGCGCAGCGCCTCGGCACGAACCGCAGCATCCATACCCAAACGGTATCGGTGGCGTCCGACACCCGTCGCCGCGTTTTCTCTCCTCGTAGCGAACAGCCCGCGCGGCGCCCTCCGGGTGGTAGCCGGATCGGTCGTTCGGGACGTAGCGTCGAAATGTGACCACCCCCGTTCCGCCGCCGGATCTAGTCGCCGTCGCGACACTCGGCGACCTGCGCGCGAGCGGCCACCTGCACCGCAGCGTCAAGACGGAGATCCGGCAGAACCTCATCGACCGGCTCGCGGCGGGCGAACCGTCGTTGCCAGGAATAGTCGGCTTCGACGACACCGTGACCCCGGAGCTCGAACGGGCGCTGCTCGCGGGCCACGACCTGGTGCTGCTCGGCGAGCGGGGGCAGGGCAAGACCCGCGTGATCCGCACGTTGGTGGGTTTGCTCGACGAGTGGACCCCGATCGTCACCGGATGCGAGATCAACGACCATCCTTACTGGCCCGTCTGCGGGCGCTGCCGGTCGCTCATCGGGCAGCTCGGCGATGCCGCGCCGGTGAGCTGGCGGCACCGCAGCGAGCGCTACGGCGAGAAGCTGGCCACGCCCGACACCTCGGTCGGAGACCTCATCGGCGACATCGACCCGATCAAGGTGGCCGAAGGGCGGATGCTGGGGGACCCGGACACCGTGCACTACGGCCTCGTTCCCCGCACCAACCGGGGCATCTTCGCGGTGAACGAACTGCCCGATCTGGCCGAGCGCATTCAGGTCGCCCTGCTCAACGTGCTCGAGGAGCGCGACATCCAGGTGCGGGGCTACCAGCTGCGGCTGCCGCTGGATCTGCTCATGGTGGCGAGCGCCAATCCAGAGGACTACACCAACCGTGGTCGCATCATCACGCCGCTCAAGGATCGCTTCGGAGCCGAGGTGCGCACGCACTATCCGCTGACGCTGGATGACGAACTTGCCCTGGTGGCGCAAGAGGCGGCCGTGCTCTGGGATGACGCGAGCCACGCCGCGCCACTCGTGCCGCAGCATTTGCTGGAAGTGATCGGACGCTTCGCTCGGGCTGTCCGGGATGCGCCGCAGGTCGACCAGCGGTCCGGTGTGTCGGCCCGGTTCGCGATCGCCGGGGTCGAGACCGTCGCCGCCTCGGCCGTGCGCCGCGCCGCGGTCGCCGGAGAGACAGTTGCCGTGGCCCGGGTGTGTGACCTGCCGGCGGTCATCCCGGCCTCCCGCGGGAAAGTCGAGTTCGACGACGCGGACGAGGGCCGGGAGTTCGAGGTGCTCGACCACTTGTTGCGCCGCGCGGTTGCCGAGACCTACCGGGCCCGGCTCGCTGGACTGGACCTGCGCCCGCTCCAGGAGCGTTTCGACGCCGGCCTGCTGGTCGAGTCCGGCGACACGGTGCCCGCGGACTCCCTGCTCGAGCAGATCGGCTCAGTGCCCGGCCTGGCCGGCCTGCTGGAACGGCTGGAGCCGGGCGGGATCGGGGAAGGCCCCGCGGCCGTCGGCATCGCCGCCGCCGTGGTCGAGTTCGCCCTCGAAGGGCTGTATCTGAACAAGCGACTCGCGAAGGAGACCTCGGGCCACCGGACGGTCTACGGTGCCTAGCCGAGTCCGGCCACACTCGCCCGGCGGCTCCCCGTCACCAGTCGTGATCTTGGACTTAATGCCCTCTGGCGACGATATCTCCAAGATCATCACAAGAATGGGCCGGTGAGCGGCCCATGAGCGGTGTCCGGTACGGCGCGTGGCACGGCGGCCCCGATCCGCTGGAGCCGCCGTATGACATCCGCGAGGCGCTGGACGACATCGGCGACGACGTGCTCGCCGGCATGTCACCACGCAATGCCCTGAACCGGTTGCTGCGGCTCGGCCCGGACGGCCGCAACGGGCTCGACGCCTTGCGCCAGGCGGCGCGCAACCGAGCCCGCGAGCTGCGCCGCAGCAACCGGCTGGACGGCACGCTCGACCAGGTGCGCGAACTGCTCGACGCGGCAGTGACGGACGAGCGGAAGGCGCTCTTCCCGGATCCCGATGACAGCGCCCGGATGGCCGAAGCCGAGCTCGACGCCCTGCCACGTGACACCTCGCGGGCCGTGCGGGCCCTGGCCGACTATCCATGGCGCTCCCCAGAGGCACGAGAGAAGTACCAGCAAATTCAGGATCTGCTGCGCAGCGAGGTGCTGGACGCCCAGTTCGCGGGACTGCGCGACGCCATGCGATCGGCCACGCCGGAGGATCTCGCGCGCGTCCGGGACATGATGCGCGCGCTCAACGACATGCTCGACGCGGACGCCCGCGGCGAGCACACGCAGCAGCAGTTCGACGAATTCATGCAGGAGTACGGCGAGTTCTTCCCGGACAACCCGCGCAACCTGGAGGAACTGGTGGACTCGTTGGCGCGGCGGGCCGCGGCCGCGCAACGCCTCCTGGACTCGCTGACGCCGGACCAGCGAGCCGAGCTGGCTGGGCTGATGGAGCACGCGCTTCGCGACGCTGGCCTGGCCGAGGAGATGGGCCGGCTACACAGTTCCCTGCGCGCCGCTCGTCCCGACCTGCCCTGGGGTGGCGGCGAGCGGATGAGCGGCGATCAACCGCTGGGCTATGCGGACGCAACCGGCGCGCTAGCGGAGCTGGCCGACCTCGACGAACTGACCGAGCTGTCGTTGCAGGACTATCCCGGGGCCAGCCTGGCCGACATCGACGAGGACATGGTCGAGCGGGCGTTGGGACGGTCGGCCGCCGACCAGCTCGCGGCGTTACGGCGCATCGAGAAAGAGCTGCAGGAACAGGGCTATCTGCAACGCACCAGCAAGGGCCTGCAGCTGACCCCCCGCGCGATGCGGCGACTCGGCGCGACCGCGTTGCGGCGCGTCTTCGCGCAGCTCGACGCGCGCGGCCGCGGCGGCCACGACGTTCGTGACGCAGGGGCGGCGGGCGAGATCACCGGCGCCAGCCGCGAATGGCAGTTCGGCGACGAGCAACCCTTCGACGTGGTCCGCACCGTCCGCAACGCCGTGCTACGCACCGCGGCCGACGTTCGGGACGAGCGCCGGATTCGGGTCCGCGCCGACGACTTCGAGGTCGTCGAGACCGAGCGTCGCAGCTTCGCCGCGGTCGCGCTGCTGGTTGACATGTCGTACTCGATGGAGCTGCGGGGCACGTGGGGCGAAGCGAAGACGACGGCGATGGCGCTGCACGCGCTCGTCACGACCAAGTACCCCCAGGACGCGATCGAGATCATCGGATTCAGCGACTACGCCCGCGTCATGTCGCCCCGCGCGTTGATCGATCATGACTGGGATCGCGTGCAAGGCACCAACCTGCAGCACGCGCTGATGCTGGCGCGCCGACACCTCGACAAGCACCGCTCGGCCGAGCCGGTGATCATGGTGATCACTGATGGTGAGCCGACGGCCCACATCGCCGCGGATGGGTTCGCCGACTTCGCCTGGCCGCCGACTCGCGAGACGATCGCCGCCACGCTGGCCGAGGTCGAGCGGTGCACGCGCCGAGGCGCGGTGATCAACGTGTTCATGCTCGACGACGAACCGCGCCTGGTGGCTTTCATGCACGAGCTCGGGCGGCGCAACGGCGGGCGGGTGCTCATGCCGTCGCGCGGCCGGCTCGGCGAGTACGTCGTCTCGGACTACCTGCGCGCACGAGGCGGTCGCCACCGCCGCGCGGGGTGAGCGGTGGGCTCCTTCGTCGAGGTCGTCGATCCGGCCCGGACGCGAGCGCTGCGGCGCGCCGTGCTGCGGCCGGCGCTCCGACCCGAAGATCCGTTGCCCGGCGACGACATCCCGGAAGCGGTGCACATCGGCGCGTTGGACGACTTCCACGTCGTGCTCGGCACCTGTTTCGTCTACCCGGCTCCGTACCCCGGACCGGTGGCCCTGCCCGCTCCGCACTGGCGACTCCGCTCGATGGCCACAGCGCCCGCGGAGCGCGGTCAGGGCATCGGCCGGGCCGTCCTCCAAGGCGCCCAGGACTACGTCGCCGGGGCCGGCGGCCGGTCGCTGTGGTGCCACGCGCGCGACACCGCGGTGGGGTTCTACGCCGCCAACGGCTGGCACATCGACGGCGAACCGTTCGTCGAGCACCGCCTACCGCACCGCCGGATGTGGCGCACCCTCTAACCGGGGGCACGGAAACCGGAACCTCCGGCGACGGTCACCTCGTCTAAGCCGGTGAGGAGGACGAAGTGGCTGACGACGCCGCGTTCCGGACCTTCGTCGACCGGCATGGTCCGACGTTGCTGCAGGCCGCCCGCCTCCTGACCGGCGACCACCACCGCGGCGAGGACCTGGTGCAGGTAGCGCTGACGAAGCTGTACCTGAAGTGGGACAAGCTGACCGATCCGCTCGCCTATGCGCGACGCATCCTGGTCACGAGTCACATCGACTCGACGCGCCGCCGATGGTGGGGCGAGCGGCCGTCCGATGATCTTCCGGACGAAAGCCACTCCGACGCCGCCTTCGCGGCGACCGAGGAACGGGACGAGATCCGTCGGCTGCTGCGCGAGCTCCGCCCGCGCGAACGGGCGGCGATCGTCCTGCGCTACTACTGCGATCTGTCCGAGGAAGAGACGGCCGCCACGCTGGGCGTCGCCGTCGGCACGGTCAAGAGCACGTGCGCCCGAGCCCTGGCGCGGCTCCGGGTCGAAAGTGGTGTGACATGAGCCCTAACGAGGAACAACTACGAGCGGCGCTCCGGCAGGGCGAGGGGGATCGGCCGAACGCCGACCGCATCATCGCCTCCGTGCGCGCCAGCCGCCGGACGCGACGCCGGACGGCCTGGGCGATCGCCGGGAGCGTGGCCGCCGTCATCGCGATCGGCGGGGGAATCACGGCCCTCTCGATCCACTCGGGCCGTACGACATCCAGGCCGTCGGCGGCCAGCGGAGCCCAGGCCGCCGCTGCGTCATCAGGGTCAGCGAAGTACGGAGCCGCGGCGCCCGCGCCCACCGTTCCACCGTGCCCGGTCGCGCCACCTGAGGCGGCCAGGCCGAGCGGCGCCAGCCCCGACCGCCTCCTCCCCAACGGAATCGTCGCCATCCGGATATGCCTCTACCAGCCGGGAACGGCGGGCTTGGCCGGGACGACCGAGGTCACCGGTGCCGCCGCCCAGCAGCTGGCCGACCGGCTGGACGGCAGCCCGCTGTTGCCGACCCACTCCGCTCCACCCTGCCCACCAGGCCCCAGCATCGCGATCCTGGCGCGTACCACGTCCGGTGATGTGCCCGTCGTCGCCGGAAACGCGGTCTGCGGAGACATCACGAACGGCCAGATCACTCGAATGGCTCGCGGCGTGCTCCAGAACGAGATCAGCACGATCCTGAAGCCGGTCACTCCAGGGCGCAACACGGTCGGCCCCGGCCCGAGCTGAGATCAGAACCCGCGCAGCCGGCGCGGTCCACCGTCGGTTCGCGGCCCGGACGGCGCGATACGAGCGGTGGCCGACAGGACGGACACGCCGGACGGAGCGGCCACGCCGGTTAACCGGAGCTGGACGACCTCCGGTAGCTCGTCGGACAGCGCCGAGAGCCGCAGGGCCAGCTCGGCGAGCGCCCCGGTATCGGCCGGCGTCCCTCCGTCATAGCCCGCGAGCAGCGGGGCCGCCTTCGGGCCGGCAATCAGGGCGGTCGCGTCGGTGGCGGTCAGCGGCACGACCGCGTAGGCCCGGTCCCCCAGGAGCTCCGTGGCCACGCCGCCCACGCCGAACGACACCAGGGCGCCGAAGGAACGGTCGTCCTGCACGTCCATCACGATGTCGCGGCCGCGCGGCGCCATCCGTTGGACAGTGACCTCGGTCCCTGGGGCGGGGTCGAGTGAGTGCCAGCCCGCGCGCACGTCGTCCGGGTCGCGCAGGTGCAGCCGCACCGCACCTCCGGCCCGCAGCGCTACCGGCGAACCGAGGTCGGCCAGTGCCGTCAGAGCCGCGTCCACTCCGGTGACCTGCGCGGCCGACACGATCGGCACGCCGAACGCCACCAGCAGCCGCTCGGTCTCCCCATCGTCGAGCCCGCGACCGCCTGGCGCGGCAGCCAGCACCGCGTCCACGACCGCGCGGCCCGCGGCGACGTCCAGGCCGACAACCTCCGGCGGCGGCTCGGCCGGGCGGGCTCGCCAACGCGCGTACCGGACCACGCGGGCCAGCGCTCGGACCGCCCGTTCGGGCGACGGGTAGGACGGGACCGAGCCATGGGCCGGCGCGGCGTCGCCGGGCGCGGCCAGCGCGGCGGGTATGCCGTCGAAGCCGAGGAAGGTCGACAGCACCGCCGTGTCGTCGCGGGCCGCCGCCGCCTCCCGTAGGGCCGCCGCGTGCCGCTCGCCGGAAATGTGCTGCAACGGCGGCACGAACACGGCGATGACCGCATCGACCTCGTCGTCCGCGACGGCGGCGCGGACCGCGTCACCCAGCTGGGCCGGCGACGTGTCCACCCCGACATCGACGAGGCGGACGTGCTGTAGCCCCTCGGTGCTGCACGCGTCGGCAACCAGGACCGCGAGCGCGGTCGAGTTGCCGACGACGGCCACCCGGTCGCCCCGCGGCAGCGGCTGGGACGCGAGCAGCAGCGCGACGTCGAACAACTCCCCCAGGTTCTCGACCCGGATGACACCGGACGCCTCGAACAGCGCCTGGACACTCGCTTCGGGCACCTCGACCGAGGTGTGCTGCAGCCCGGCGACCATCGAACCGCGCCCGCTCTTGACCGCCACGATGGGCTTGCGCCGGCCGAGCCGCCGAGCGACCCGGGCGAACTTGCGCGGATTGCCGAAGCTCTCCAGGTACAGCAGGGCGAGGTCGGTCGCATCGTCGGTCTGCCAGAACTGCATCAGGTCGTTGCCGGAGACGTCGGCGCGGTTGCCCGCCGATACGAAGCTCGACACCCCCAGCCCCCGGCGCGCGGCCTCCCCGAGCACGGCAACGCCCAACGCGCCGGACTGGCAGAAGAACCCGGCCCGCCCGTGGGTGGGGAACCGAGGCGCGAGGGTGGCGTTCAGCCGCACCGACGGCTCGGTGTTGACCACGCCGAGGCAATTCGGCCCCACGACCCGCATCCCATGGGCCCGCGCCACCTCGACCAGCCGCCGTTGCGCCTGCCGTCCCGCACGCTGCTCGGCCGGGTCGCCGCGCTCGCCGAAGCCGCCGCTCAGAATCACCAGCCCGTGGACGCCCTTATGCCCGCATTGCTCGACGACGTCGAGCACCGACGACGCGGGCACCGCGATGACCGCGAGCTCGATCGGATCGGGAACCTCAAGGACGCTCGGGTAGGCCCGAACGCCGTGGACATGACGTGCATCCGGGTTGACCGGGTAGAGGGTGCCCTGCAGGCCGGCGCGCAACAGGTTCCGGAACACGGCGTTGCCGATCTTGCTCTCGTCGCCGCTCGCGCCGACGACCGCGACGGATGTCGGGCTCAGCAGCCGCGCGATGGAGCGCGCGTCGGCGTGCTGCTCCCGTTCGCGCATGACCGACTCGGTCGCTGGGGTGGAGCGCACGTCGAACTGCAGGTGCACCTCTCCGACCTCGAAGCTTCGACTGACCTCGTAGCCGGCGTCGCGAAAGACCCGCATCATGGCCTGGTTCTCCATGAGCACTATGGCGATGAAGCGAGACAGCCCGTTCTCCTGCGCGGCGGCGGCGAGGTGCTCCAGCAATACCGAGCCGATGCCTCGGCCCTGATGCTCGTCGGCCACCACGAACGCAACCTCGGCTTCCTCGGTGCCGGGCTCCCGTTCGTACCGGCCCACGGCCACGATCTGCTCGCCCAGCTCGGCGACGATCGCGACCCGGTCGTGGTGGTCGACGTGCGTGAGGCCGTACAGCTCTTTGTCGGTGAGTCGCGGGTGAGCCGAGAAGTACCGCAAATACCGGGTCCGGGTCGAGAGGCCGTCATGGAACGCGACGATCGCGTCGGCGTCCTCCGGGGTGATCGGCCGCAGGCGCAACACGCCGCCATCGGCGGCGACCACGTCCGCCTCCCAATGCGCGGGGTACGGCATCGGGTCAGTCCCGAGGGTCGTGGGGATCGAGGCCGAGCGGCGGGAACGCGGCCTGCCGGCTGGCGGCGATCGCCCGGTCCAGCCACGAGTCGCCGCCGGGCACCCACGGCTCGGCCGACGGGACCTGCCCGTCGGCGATTTCGCCCATCCGCTCCGGCGGGCGTTCCGGCCGGCGCTGGCGCACCATGGTGGTCCAGGACGCCGGAACCGCCGTCAGCGGATCGACGGGCCGGCCGCTGATCTCTGCGATCAGGTGCGTCCAGGTCCGAGGCACGCAGCGCACCAGCCCGTACCCGCCGCCGCCGAACGCGAGCCAGCGGCCGCCGGTCACCTCGTGAGCCAGCGCGTGCAAGGCCTGGATCGCGGCCCGCTGGCCGTCGACGGTCAACTCCAGGTTGGCGAGCGGGTCCTCGTGGTGGGTGTCGCAGCCGCATTGGGTGACGAGGACATCGGGCGCAAACGCGCGCACCGCTTCAGGCACGACCGCGTGAAACGCCCGCAACCACCCACCGTCGTCGGTCGCTGGCGGCAAGGCGACGTTGATCGAGGTGCCCACCCCTGGGCCCCGGCCGAGCTCAGACGGCAGACCGGTGCCGGGGAACAGCGTCCTCGGGTCCTGATGCAGGCTGATCGTCAGCACCCGCGGGTCGTCGTAGAACGCGGCCTGGACGCCGTCACCGTGGTGCACGTCGATGTCGACGTAGGCGACGCGCTGGGCGCCACCCGCCAGCAGCCGCCGGATCCCGAGCACCGCATCGTTGAAGACGCAGAATCCCGAGGCATAGCCCCGCATCGCGTGATGCAGGCCGCCGGCGATATTCAGCGCGTGCTCCGCCGCACCCGAGGTCACGGCGTCAGCAGCGATCAGCGAGCCACCGGCGACCAGTGCCGAGGCCTCGTACATCCCGGCGAAGACCGGATCGTCGTCGGTGCCGAGTCCGTAGCCACTGAAGGTCGGATCGGCGCTGGCGGTCCGCACCGCGTCGAGGTAGTCGGCGTCATGGGCGACCAGCAACTCCTCGCGCGTCGCCGGCCGCGGCGCGACGATGTCGACGGCGTCCAGCACGCCGAGTTCGGTAGCGAGCGCGATGGTGAACTCGAGCCGGACCGGGTTCAGCGGATGGTTGCCGAAGTCATAGTCGAGAAACCCTCTGTCCCACACGAGTCGGCCGCGGCAGCTCATGGGTGAGCGCCCTCTCGCCAACGGCGTCGTTCGGCCACCGGATCACCCTTCGTGCTCGACGCTGCGATGCACCAGTCCATGCCAACCGTATCGGGCGAGCCGACTCGAGCGCCGCGTTCGAAAGCCGCCCTCAGTGGCGGTGGTAGCCGGTCGCCCGACCGGCCTCGTCGAAGCTGAGCAGGGCCACGCCGTCGTCGTCGGTTTCCAGTCCCTCGGCGCCGTCGGTGCCGAGCGCGACGTGGATCTTCTGCGTGCTCCACTTCGTGATGTCGAGGCAGAGCGAGGCCCGCTCGGCCGGATCGAACGTCACCCGGGCCTGGGCGGCGGTGGCCTCGGAGAGAGTGTCCGGGCGGGTGATGAACGCGTCGGTGATCCGTAGGGCCACTTTGACCCGCTCGGGCAGCTGGCTGCGTTCGTAGAAGTCGACCTGAGCGGTCACCGACTCGTCGACTCCGACCGCGCGCGCATCAGCCAGCCGGAGCGTCTGGCAGATACGGCAGCCGTGGGTTCGGGCGCAGCGCAGCCGGACGAGCTCGGTCGTCATCGGGTCAAGCGTGCTCCCGCGGACGACCGAGTCCTGGTAGGCGGCCAGCAGATCGGCCGGTGCGGCGGGGCCGACGGTGGGCGCGCCGGCCGGGGAGGGTGCCGATCGATCGTCATCCAGCAACCGCAAGGCAATCATCTGCAGCCGCTGGGTGAACTCGACGACGTAGATCGCCGACACGAGCGCCCGGGCGCCGTCCGCGCCGAACTGCTGAACCAGCGCGGCGCGGGCCGCCTCCGTCGTCCCGCCGACATCGACAGCGAACTGCTCGGCGAAGGCAACAGCGGTCCGCTCCGCGGCTGAGAACACCGGCGAGCTGAGGTAGCCCGGCAGCGCCCCGATCTTCGACTCGGTCGCTGTCGTCGCCGGCAGGTACGCGCACCGCAGCCCGCACAGCCGCGCCGTTGCCAATCAGGTGCGCCGCCGACACCCGGATCAGCTCGAGCAGCACGGGATCGTTGGCCGTCCAGACCCGTTCGTTCAACGCGGCCAGCAGACCGCAGGCCTCGGGACGAAGCTGGAAAAGCGCCCGCGGCAGCGACCACACCGTTCCGCGGGAAACGTCCTCGCCGACCGAATAACTGGTCACGGCTACGTCAGCGCTTGGGCGAGGTCGGCGAGAAGGTCGTCAGCGTCCTCGATGCCGACGGAGAGCCGGACGAGGTCGGCCGGTACCTCTAGCGTGGAACCGGCGGCGCTCGCATGGGTCATCCGTCCGGGATGTTCGATGAGGGACTCGACGCCGCCGAGCGACTCGCCCAATGTGAATATCGAGGTGAGCGCGCACACTTTCAGGGCCGCCTCCTCCCCTCCCCGCAGGGTGAACGACACCATCCCGCCGAAACCACGCATCTGCCGGGCCGCGAGGTCGTGACCCGGATGATCCGGCAGCCCGGGGTAGTACACCCGGCTGACCGCCGGATGGCCGAGGAGGTATTCGGCGACGCGGTCGGCATTGGCGCAATGCCGATCCATGCGCACCCCGAGCGTCTTCAAGCCGCGCAGCACGAGCCAGGCGTCGAACGGGCCAGCGATCGCGCCCATCGCATTCTGGTGGAACGCCAGCTCCTGTCCGAGCTCGACGTCGGCGGTCACCAGCGCGCCGCCGATGACGTCGGAATGGCCGCCCAGGTACTTGGTCGTCGAGTGCACGACAACATCCGCGCCGCTGGCGATGGGCTGCTGCAGGTACGGGGTGGCGAACGTGTTGTCGACGACGAGCCGGGCCCCCGCGTCGTGGGCGAGCTGGGCCAATGCGGCCAGATCGGCGATACCGAGCAGCGGGTTGGTCGGCGTTTCGCACCAGATGACCCGCGTGGTCGGCCGGACCACTGCCCGGACCGCGTCCCGGTCGGCAACGGACACCGCAGTGTGCTCCAGCCCCCAGCGGTTGAGCACCCGGGCGAGCAGCCGGAAGGTGCCGCCGTACGCGTCGTCGGGCAGCACGACGTGATCGCCCGGGCGGCATAGGGCCCGCAGCAGCGTGTCCTCGGCGGCGAGCCCCGAGGCAAACGCCAGCCCGCGCGCGTCGTCGGCCTCGAGCGCCGCGAGCGCCACCTCGAGCGCGGTCCGGGTCGGGTTGGCGCTTCGGCTGTACTCGTAACCCCCGCGCAGACCGCCGACGCCGTCCTGCTTGTAGGTCGATGTCGCGTAGATGGGTACGGTCACCGCGCCGGTCAACGGGTCGGGCTCCTGACCCGCGTGGATGGCGCGCGTGTTGAAGCGCGTGTTGAAGCCGGTCATCTGCTCACCGTAGTCGGGGCGGACTGGGCCGGGCCGGCGCGATGGCGTGCCCTCAGCTCGCCAATCCGGCCAGGTGGCCGAGCAGGTCCTGTCGGGTGAGCACGCCGGCCGGCTTGCCGTCGACGTGGACGAGCAGCGCGTCGGCGGTAGACAACGCGGCGACCGCCTCCGTCACCGACTCGCCCGACCCGATGATCGGAAGCGGTGGCGCCATGTGCCGTTCGAGCGCGTCCGCCAGGGCTGCCGTCCCCGCGAACAGCGCGTCCAGCAGCCCCTTCTCCCCCACCGATCCGACCACCTCGCCCGCGGTAATCGGCGGCTCGGCTCGCACCACGGGCACCTGGGACACGCCGTACTCCCGCAAGATGTCGATCGCCTCGCGCACCGTCTCGTTGGGATGGGCGTGCACGAGGGCGGGCGTCTCCCCGGACTTTGCCCGCAGCACGTCGCCGACCGTGATCTGACCCGGCGCCCGCAAGAACCCGTAGTCCGACATCCAGGTGTCGGAGAAGATCTTCGACAGGTAGCCCCGGCCACCGTCGGGCAGCAACACCACGACCAGATCGTCCGAGCCGAGCGGCGCGGCCGCGCGCAGCGCCGCGACAACGGCCATTCCGCACGAACCGCCGACGAGAAGTCCCTCCTCGCGGGCCAGCCGCCGGGTCATGGCGAAGGAGTCACCGTCCGACACCGGAATGATCTCGTCGCACACGGTCCGGTCATAAGTCACCGGCCAGAAGTCCTCGCCGACGCCCTCGACGAGGTATGGCCGCCCGGAACCTCCCGAGTACACCGAGCCCTCGGGGTCGGCGCCGATCACCCGGACCCGGCCATCCGAAGCCTCCTTCAGGTAGCGCCCAACCCCGCTGATCGTGCCGCCGGTCCCGACTCCGGCGACGAAGTGAGTGACCCGGCCCTCGGTGTGCTCCCAGATCTCCGGGCCGGTCGTCTCATAGTGGGACAGCGGATTGTTCGGGTTCGCGTACTGATTCGGCTTCCAGCCGCCTGGCATCTCGCGAGCCAGCCGGTCGGACACCGCGTAGTACGAGCGCGGGTCATCGGGCGCGACCGCGGTGGGGCACACGACCACCTCGGCCCCATAGGCACGCAGCGTGTCGATCTTGTCGCCACTGACCTTGTCCGGGCAGACGAACACGCAGCGGTAGCCCCGCTGCTGGGCGACGATCGCGAGGCCCACGCCGGTGTTGCCGGACGTCGGCTCGACGATCGTTCCGCCCGGGCCCAGGTCGCCCGACTCCTCGGCCGCCTGGATCATCCGCACCGCGATACGGTCCTTGACCGAACCGCCGGGATTGAGGTATTCGACCTTAGCCAGCACGGTCGGTGCCAACGCGGCCGCGACACTTCGAAGCCGAACCAGGGGGGTATTGCCGATCAGATCAACCAGCGATTCGTAGTAGGCCACGTCGGCGAGGCTAATCTCGGGACAGGCCGGCACACACGAGGCAGGAGGTTGAGGCATGGGGCGGGCCAACCGCGCGCGGCGCATCGCGGCGTACGGCGGCGGTGGGCTCGGCGCCCTCGGCCTCGGCGTCGGCGCCACTCTCTACGGCCTGGTGGTCGGTCAATCCCGGCTCGCCAGACGCCGAATTCCGGCGCCCGAGTCCGATCCACCCGCGGCGCACGACACCGTCTGGCGCGCCCCGGGTGTGCCAGCCGACCGGGATCCGATCACGGTGGCCTGGCTGGGCGATTCCCTGGCCGCCGGCTACGGGGTATATCGCGATGTCGACACGCCCGCGGTACATGTGGCCAGGGCCCTGTCGGCCATCGCGTACCAGCCGGTGCGGATCGCCAACGTCGCCGTCGTGGGCTCGGAATCGGCCGCTCTGGAGGAACAGATCGCTCGGCTGTCCGAACCACCGCACGTCGCCGTGATCGTCATCGGCGCCAACGACGTGACCCATCGGGTCAAGCCCAAGGACGCCGTGAGCCACCTCGCCGCCGCGGTACGCGCCCTGCGGGCGATGGGGGCGGAGGTCATCGTCGGCACCTGCCCGGACCTGGGCACCATCCGCCCGATCCGCCAGCCATTGCGCACCCTGGTCCGGCGGATGTCGCGCAATCTCGCGGCGGCCCAGACGATCACCGTGGTGGAGGCCGGCGGCCGCACGGTGTCGTTGGGTGACCTGCTGGGTCCGCTGTTCGCAAGCCGCGACGACCTGTTCAGCGACGACCAGTTCCACCCGTCGGCGGAGGGGTACGCCGAGGCAGCCGACGCCTTGCTTCCGTCGGTGTTGGATGCGCTCGGGGTTTACACCGACAGCCGCGCCGCTGCTCCGCTCGCTCGCCGGACCCGACCGGTCGCTCGGGCAGCAGCGAAGGCGGCCGCCCACCCCGGTACCGAGGTGGTCGCGACCGAGGTGCACGGCGAGCCGGTCGGCCGGCGCGGACGGTGGGCGCGGATCATCCGCCGCCGGCCACCCCCACCGACACCTGACCTCGAATCGGTGACCGCGACCACCGACGCCTGACAGCCGTCAAACCCGATGGCACCATCGGAAGATGCCTGCTCCTGAAGCCGTCATCGTCGCCACCGCCCGCTCCCCTATCGGGCGGGCCGTCAAGGGTTCGCTCGTCGACATGCGGCCGGACGACCTGGCCGTCGCAATCGTCCGCGCGGCGCTCGATCAAGTGCCCGCGCTCGACCCGCACGAAATCGACGACCTGCTCCTCGGCTGCGGCCTGCCCGGCGGCGAGCAGGGCTTCAACCTGGCCCGAGTGGTCGCCGTGACCCTTGGTTACGACTACCTGCCTGGAGCGACGATCACCCGTTATTGCTCGTCCTCGCTGCAGACGACCCGCATGGCGATGCATGCGATCCGGGCCGGCGAGGGCGACGTGTTCATCTCGGCCGGCGTGGAGACGGTCTCCCGATTCGCCCGCGGGAACTCCGACACCTGGCCGGACACGCACAACCCGATATTCGCCGCGGCCGAGGAGCGATCGGTCGAGGCGGCCCAGGGCGGAGTGATCTGGCACGACCCGCGGGAGGACGGCCTGCTGCCCAACATCTACCTGCCCATGGGGCAGACCGCCGAGAACCTGGCCCAGCGGAAGGGCGTCACTCGCGAGGAGATGGACCACTTCGGAGTGCGGTCGCAGAACCTGGCCGAGCAGGCGATCGCGGCCGGATTCTGGGCCCGGGAGATCACGCCGGTGACGACGCCGGCCGGAACCGTCGTGACCGCCGACGACGGGCCGCGACCCGGCGTGACCTATGACGCCGTGTCGCAGCTCAAGCCCGTGTTCCGCCCCGACGGGCGCATCACCGCCGGCAACTGTTGCCCGCTCAACGACGGCGCCGCCGCGCTCGTCGTGATGAGCGACCGAAAGGCGGCCGAGCTAGGGATCAGGCCGCTGGCCCGCGTCGTCGCGACGGCGGTATCGGCCCTGTCGCCCGAGATCATGGGGCTCGGTCCGGTCGAGGCCACCCGGCGAGTGCTCGACCGCGCCGGGATGACCCTCGGCGACATCGACCTGGTGGAGATCAACGAGGCGTTCGCTGCGCAGGTCATCCCGTCCTACCAGGAGCTGGGCATCGACCTCGATCGATTGAACGTCAACGGCGGGGCGATCGCGGTCGGCCACCCGTTCGGGATGACCGGGGCGCGCATCACGACCACGCTCATCAACTCGCTGCAGTGGCATGACCAGCAGATCGGCCTGGAGACGATGTGCGTCGGCGGCGGTCAGGGCATGGCCATGATCCTGGAGCGGCTGTCCTAGGCCTATGCGCGGGAAGCAACGCGCGACGGCCTGAACAGCGCGCGGGAAGCGACAGGCCCAGCGGGGGGACGCATGGTTCGGCCCCGCCGCCACGAGGACGACGGGGCCGGTAGTGAGCGGTTAGTTACTGCGCAGATATCCGAGCAGGCGCAGCATTTCGAGGTACAGCCAGATGAGCGTCACCATCAGGCCGAACGATGCATACCAGGCGAACTTCTCATCCGCCCCGTGCTTGATGCCCTGTTCGATGATGTCGAAGTCGAGGACGAGATTGAACGCGGCAACGACAATGCAGATCAGGCTGAAGATGATCGCGATGGCTCCGCCGTCTCGCAGCCCGAGGCCGCCCGGCGTGAACAGGTAGGCGATCAGATTGACGAGCATCAGGCCGAAGACACCGATCGTCGCTCCGACCAGCACCCGGGTGAACTTGGGCGTGACCCGGATCGCCCCGATCTTGTAGACGAACAGCATGCCGGCCGCGACCATCACCGTTCCGGTTACCGCCTGGATGACGATCCCGGGCCAGCGTTCCTCGAAGATGCGACTAATCGCGCCGAGCAGGAAGCCCTGGCACGCTGAGTAGATCAAGGCGTTGACTGCGTTGACCCGCGTGGTGAACGCCATGTACAGACCGAGGCCGAGACCACCCATGAGGCTGACGAAGAGCAGGCCACCGGCCACCGCGGTGTTCGAGGTCAACCCCCACGACACGGCGCCTGCGACCAGCAGCACGGCCAGCATGGCCGTCGTGCGAACAACGACGTCGTCCAGGGTCATGTAGCGGGCCGGGGCACCTCCGCCGCCACCGCCGCCACCGCCGCGTCCGAACCCGGTCGGCGGGTAGGTCGGACCGCCGTAGGCCGGTTGGTTGTAGATACGTTCCACGTCGCCCGCCGACGGCGCCATCGGCGGATTCGCCGTGGTGGTGCCTGCGTTGGATGCCGTTCCCGGGACCTTGAACTTGTTGAGAACGGGGTTGGTGGCCACGGGTGATGTCCTCCTGCTCGCCACTACTCAGCGCGCCGCGGTCCACCCGCGGCGTCTAGGTGGATAACGATACGGATACCGGCCAAGTTCCCAGGTTCGGGGCCCGCTGGGCCCGACATTCAGGGCCAGTTCACAGCGCGTGTAATCCGGTGACCACTCGACGCTGTTTGCGCCGCTGATGTCAGCGCGCAGACATAACCGCCCGAGGCATGTCAGGCTAGGAGCATGAGTTCCGCAGCCAAGCCCGACAAGGCACCGGGTGACGTGAAGAGCAAGTACCGCGAGGCCCTGGAACGAAAGCGCGGCACGCAGCCGGGCCGCGGGGCAGACACCAACGAGGCCGACCCGTCGAAGGTGCACGGCCAGCACGGCCCGGCGCACGTCCAGCGGACCTTCCGGCGCAAGAGCGGGTGAACGTTCCGCGACTCGCGGCCCCGGAACGTACGCATCATCCGTTGCCAGGACTGCGGATCGTGCATACCGACCCGGAGCTTTCTCAGGCATGGGAGCCGCGGGAGTGGCCCGGGCCGGTCAGCGCCGCGCTGAGGCCGAGACCGATGTAGACCACGCCGCTGAGCTGGCCGAGCCGGCTCGGCACCCGTCGGCTGTTGTGGAGGCGGCGGCCGACCGCGCCGGCCACTAGGACGTATGCGCTGTCACTCACTAGCGCGAACACCGTAAAGAGCGTGCCGAGCAACAGAATCTGCAGGGCGATCGGACCACGCGAGGACTGCACGAACTGCGGCAGGAAGGCCAGGAAGAAGATCGCAATCTTGGGATTGAGGAGCTGGACCAGCACGCCCTTGAGGTACAGCCCGGAACGCGCGACCGGCCGAGGATCGCCTGGTTCCGCGCGCTCGAGCAGCTTGCGGATCCCGAGGTAGACGAGATAGGCCGCTCCCGCGTAGCGCACAACGGTGAACCCGATCTCGGACGCGGCGAGGAGCCCGGTGAGTCCGGCGGCGGCCGCCAGCGCGTAGGCGAACGTGCCGGTCTCGACCCCGAGGACAGAGACGATTCCCGCAGTGCGGCCTTGGTCGAGACTGCGGGTGAGGACATAGATCACCGCCGGGCCTGGGATGGCCAGCAACACCAGGCTCGTGCCGGCGAACAGCAGCAGCGTCGACCCATCGGGCATCGGACCACGGTAAATGGCGACGGGCGGAAGGAGTTGAGGCGGTGCCGGTCATCCAGCTCCAGCAGGCTCCGCTGGGACGCCGCAGGTCGCCAGCTTCCGAGGCCGCTCAGGAGCCGGCGCTGGCGCCGGGCTGGTTGTACGGGGTGATGACCTGGATCTGCGACAGCCGCGAGGAAAGGCGCCCAGGCAACGCGCCGTGGGCCTGGAGCAGCAGCCGGCAGGCCTGTCGCATGTCGATCCGCAGGTCGTGATGCAGCACCGCAGTGAGCCGGCCCTGCCGCAGCAACGCAACGTTCTCGTCGTCGAGGTCGTGTGCCAGGAACGCCCGAACGTCCCTGCCGGCGCGGTCGAAGGAGGCCAATGTCGCCCGGTTGCCGCCACCGATGGAGTACACCGAGTCGATCGCCGGATCGCGATGCAGCGCCGCGCTGACCGCGGCGAACAGCGAGGCGTCGAGACCGTCGGTGTCGGTGATCTCGCGGATCGGCCGATGCGGTGCCAGATTCCGCATCGTCGCGCGGAATCCCATCTCGCGCTCCTCCTCGCCGCGGAACATGCTCCGGCTGACGGTAACGAGGACCGTCCCGGGCTCGTGGGGAGTGACGGCGGTGAGCAGATAGGCCGCCGTGGCGCCGGCCGCTCGATTGTCCATTCCGACATAGCCCACCCGGCGGCTCGCGGGCAGGTCCGTGACCAGGGTGACCGTCGGGATGTTCCGTTCAGCCAAGCGGGCAATGGCATCGACGACCGCTGCATCGTCGGGGGCTTTAAGGATCACCCCGGAGGTTCCTCGGCGGTCGATCTCGTCGAGTACTCGCACGATCTCCTGCGCCGTGCCCTCATCGCGCAGGTGGAACCGGGACCGGATTACTGCTGGACGCAACGTGGGCAACTCGGCCTCCAGCGCCAGCCGCACGGCGGAGCTGAACCGTGGGGGGGCGAGCATTACGAGGTCGACGAGGAAAGTACGAGCGCCCAGTCGAAGTTGGGTGCGTTGCCGCCCCAGGTCGGTGATGGCTCGGTGCACCTCGGCCACGGTGCTCGGCCGCACTCCCGGTCGATCGTGCAGGACCCGGTCGACCGTGGCCGGACTGAGCCCGGCCTGTTGGGCGATGTCGCGGATCCGGTACGGCGGCCGCGACGTCCGCCTGGCGCTGAGGTCTTTTTGATGCGTTCGGGAGGTACTCAACGCCTCATCACGGCGTTAGTGTCGCATCAGCACCATCCGCCTGCGACCGTGGAGCGACCCATGACCGAACTAGCGCCCACGCTCGCTCCCGCCGCCCGGTTCCGTCCGTCCGATTGCCGGCTGGCGGACTTCATTCCGCTGGTCGACCAGGTTCCGGACCGCGCGGACTTTCCGCATGCGGCCGACGTGGTCCAGCGCGTGCTCATCTACGACGCCTCGACGCTGCGTGATGCGACGGCGAACGAGTCGGGTCGCGACCGGGTAGCGGCCGAACTGGTCCGGGCGCTAACCGAGGGGCCGGGTGTCGTGGTCTTCCGGGGGGCGTTTCCGCAGACGTCCGCCGTCGACCGGGTCAGCGCGGCCTTCGAGGCGATCATCGCCGCCGAGCGGGCGCGAGGCGGACCAGCCAGCGACCACTTCGCCAAGGCCGGCGCGAACGACCGGGTGTGGAACGCGCTGGAGAAACTGGCGATTCGCGATCCCGAGGCATTCGTCGACTATTACGGCAACGACCTCATCGCGTTGGTATCCGCGGCCTGGCTCGGCCCCTCCTACCAGATGACGTCGCAGGTCAACGTGGTCCGGCCGGGCGGTGTCGCGCAGGATCCGCACCGTGACTACCACCTGGGCTTCCTGTCCGACGAAGTGGCCGCCCGGTATCCCGCGCACGTCCATCTGCTCTCGCCGGTCCTTACGCTGCAGGGTGCCGTCGCCCATTCCGACATGCCGGTCGAGAGCGGGCCGACAATGTATTTGCCGTACTCGCATCAGTACGGGCCGGGCTACCTGGCCTGGCGACGGCCGGACTTCCGCGACTTCTTCCTCGACCGCTACGTCCAGCTGCCGCTGACCAAGGGTGACGCTGCCTTCTTCAACCCCGCGCTGTTCCACGGCGCCGGATCCAATGTGTCGGCCGATGTCCAGCGGATGGCGAATCTGTTGCAGGTCTCCTCGGCCTTCGGGCGGCCGATGGAATCCATCGACCGGACCCGGACCGCCAGGGCGATCTATCCCGCGCTTCTCGCCCGGAAGGCAGCCGGCGCGGACGCAGCATTCCTCGCCAATGCCCTGACCTGTGCCGCCGACGGGTACCCCTTCCCGACCAACCTCGATCGGGATCCGAACGTCGGCGGCCTGACCCCGCTCTCGCAGATCGAGCTGGTGCACCAAGCCCTGGTCGAGAACTGGGACGCCGATCGGGTGGCCGCCGAGCTCAAGGCCTACGCTGCCCGGCACCGCAGCGACTGACTCAGGGCCTGCGCCAAGGGGACGCGGGCCGGCAGCTCCTATTGGCGGAGGCTCGTAAGGTGCTCCTGGTCGACAAGGTCGTCCTGGTCAGCGGCGGCACGCAGGGTGTCGGCGCCGCGGTGGCGCGCGCGGCCGCCCGGGAGGGCGCGATCGTGGCCATCACCGGCCGCCGGGCCGACGTGGGCGCCGATACCGCCGCCCAGCTGCGGGCGCTCGGAAGCGGCGCGGCCGAGTACTTCCACGCGGATGTCTCGGACGTCGGCCAGGCGCAGGACAGCGTGCGCCGCACCGTCGAGCGGTTCGGTCGGGTCGACGGCCTGGTCAACGCGGCTGGCCTCACCGGCCGCGGCACGTTGCTCGACACAACTCCGGAGCTCTTCGACGCGCACATCGCGATCAACCTGCGGGCGCCGTTCTTCCTCATGCAGGCGGTGGTGCGGGACATGCTGACCCGCGGCGCGCCCGGCACGATCGTGAACATCGTGACGATGTCGGCGCACGGCGGCCAGCCGTACCTCGCGCCCTATGTTGCGGCCAAGGCAGGACTCCTGGGCCTTACCCGCAATGCCGCGCACGCGCACCGCTTCGATCGCATTCGGATCAACGGAATCAATATCGGCTGGACCGACACCCCAGGCGAGGACGCGGTCCAGCGCTCAGTGCATGGTGCCGGTGACGATTGGGTCCAGCGGGCCGGACGATCGCTGCCGATGGGTCGGCTCGGAAACGCTGAGGACGTGGCCGAGCTGGCCGTGCTCCTCCTGTCGGAGCGAAGCGGCGTGGTGACCGGCTCGGTCATCGACTGGGATCAGCAGGTGCCAGGAGCGTACGACTGATCGGGGGACCACGGTGCGACTGGGACTGATCGGACTCGGCCGGATCGGCGCGTTCCACGCTGAGACGTTGGCCCGGCTCGACCGCGTCCACGAGCTCGTCCTCACCGACGCGCAGCCGACGGTGAGCGCCGCCGCGGCGGCTCGGCTCGGGGCCAGCGTCGGGATCACCGTGGTACCGACAGCGGCCGAGGTGTTGGCGTGTGGTGTCGACGGCGTGGTCATCGCCTCGGCCACGGCGAGCCACCTGGAGCTGCTCGAAGCCGCGCTTCGAGCTCGCGTGCCGGCGTTCTGCGAGAAGCCGGTCGCCGCCGACCCGGCCGCCGCCGCCCGCCTCGTGCCGTTGGCCCAGTACGCCGGCGTGCCGGTCCAGGTCGGTTTCCCCCGCCGCTTCGATCCAGCCTTCCGCCGAGCGAAGGATGATCTCGACGCCGGAGTGCTCGGCCGGCTCACCACCGTCCGATCGACGACGCTGGATCCAGCGCCGCCGCCGGCGGCCTACCTCGCCACCTCCGGTGGCATCTTCCGAGACTGCTCGATCCACGACCTCGACACCGTGCGCTGGGTGACCGGGCGCGACGTCGTCGAGGTGTACGCCGTCGGCAGCGATGGCGGCGAGGCGTTCTTTCGCGACCTGGGAGATGTCGACACCGCGTCGATTCTGCTCACCTTCGACGACGGAACGCTCGGCGTCATCTCCAACACGCGCTACAACGGCCGGGGCTACGACGTCCGTCTCGAGCTGCACGGGTCGCTCGACGCCATCGCAGCCGGTCTCGACGAGTCGCTCCCGCTCCGGTCCGCCGACCCGGCCGTGACGTTTCCCGGCCAGCCGCCGCACCGCTTTTTTATGGACCGCTTCGCCACCGCGTTCCGGGCCGAGCTCACCGCCTTCCTCGACGTCATCGCCGGCGCACCATCACCGTGCACCCTTGCCGACGGCCTCGAGGCGAGTTGGTTGGCCGAGGCGTGCGTCCGGTCGTTCCACGAGCACCGGCCGGTCGTCCGCACCGAGGTCGGCTAGTTACCTCGCCGCGGTTTGTCAGTCGGTCTGGAACAGCGCGGCCACGACCGCGGTGTCCTCGGTGCCGCGGTAGAAGTACACCCGGCCGTCGCGGAACCGCCACCAGTGGTGCAGCTCGGTTACGGCCGACTTGCCCGTCGCCCGGACCTGAAGGCCGAAGCGGACCGTGGCCATCACGTCCGTGTCGTTTGACGTGAAGGCCAACGGGGTGAATTCCGTGACATCCGTCGTGTCGGCCAGACCCTGGAAGAAGCCTGGCACCTGGTCCCGGCCCCGCCACGACCCGTGCCAAGGGGCAATCTTGGTCTCCGAGACGGACGCCCAGTCGACATCGTCGGCGAGCTGTCCGAGTATGAACGGGATGTCACCCCGGCCAAACGCGGCGTAGATGTCTTGCACGGCTTGGATCTTGCTGTCGGTCACGATCGTCCCCTCTCCGTCGCGCCGGGCCAGCAACCCGGTGGCGCACGAATGTAACCGCCATTCCCGCGCCCGTCGATTCGAAACCGGCGGGCGTCCGCTCGATACGGTGCGTCGATGGATGCGCGTGGCCTGCTCGACGACCTTGCGTTGACCGGTGCCGGTTACGCAGCGCCGGTCGCCGGTCACACCGGCGTCGGCTTCAACGCCGACGATCTAGTGACGCCCGCGTCGGTGATGAAGATCCAAGTCGCCCTCACCATCGAGAACGCGATCGGCGCCGGAGCCATCGACGGCAGCGAGCAGCGCGTGCTGACGCCCGAGCGCGGCGTGGTCACCTTTCCCGACGGCGCCGCGTACGCCGTTGCCGTATTCACCCGTCGCACAACCGAGACGACCACCGACCCGGCCCTGATCGACGCCGGCATCGGACGGATCGCACGCGCTCTGATCGATCGACTCCGGGAAAGCTCGGCGCCCGATGCCAGCGGTCAGATACGAATCGAGCCGTCCGCGGCGATGGTCCAGCTGGGATTGTGGGCGACCTCCCAGACGTAGCCGTCGGGGTCGGCGAACGCACCCGTGATGCCGCCCCACTCGGCGCGGCCGGCCGGACGCACGACCGTTCCGCCGGCTCGTTCGGCCTCGGCCAGCACGGCGGCAACCTCCTCCGGAGCCCGCACGTTGTGCGCAAGCTCGATGCCGGGTGCGCCATGACCGCCAAGCGCGGTCCACAGCCCGAAGACCATGCCCCCAGCCTGGAAGAAGCACACCTCGTCGTCGGGCTGCTGCGCCTGACGCCAGCCCATCGCCTCGTAGAACGACCGCGCCCGGGCCAGATCCGTAACCCCGAGCGTGACGAGGCTGAGTCGTTGCTCCATTCGCGCAGGATCCCAGAGACCTGCGACAGGCTCAGGCACGCGCCGCGGGCCGAGTAGGTGACCTGGGGCCGGTCAGGTGTACTGCGCTCGAATCATTTCGGAGGCAGCGAGCGGGCGTAGCCGACGCCGTGGCCGATCCACCGGGCGAGCTCCGGCTCCGTGGTCTCGGCGTCCACGCCGACGCGCAGCCAACCGTCCATCGGCCGACCGCGCATCACGGCCCGCTCGACATCGGGTTCGCGGAGGAGCGCATCGCTTCGAGCCGGATCGACCCGTAGCAGCAGACCACCCTGCCCGCTGGCCGAAACGGCCATGTTGCCGTTGATCAGGAACGCCAGCCCACCGAACATCCGTTTCTCAGTAACGCCGCGCTCGCTCGCGAGTTGCACGCGAATACGCTCGCCGAGTTCCTCGTCATAGGCCATGCGAGGAGTATCCCGGGCTGTTGCTCACGACCGAACCGCCTAGGGCGAGCCGGCGCCGACGAAGTCGACGTCCTTGGTTTCCACTGTTCCCGCCGTCCGTCCCGGGGCCGTCTCGTAGGTCCAGTAGAGGTTCGTGTGGGCGATCACCAGGTTCGGCGGCGGTGCGCCCCACTCGGTCTGATCCTCGGTCGTGTGGGCGTCGCTGACGAGAGTCGTGTCGTAGCCCCGAACGAACGCGCCGTGCAGCGTCGACCGGATGCACGCGTCGGTCTGCGCCCCGGCCACGACGAGCTGACCGACGCCCAGGTCGGCCAGGACGGACTCGAGACTCGTCGCCTCGAAGGCGTCGCCGTAATTCTTCTGGACGAGCGGTTCGGATTCTCCCGGCTTCAGCTCCGAGACGATCTGCCACTCATCACTGCCCTGGGCGAGGTTCTCGTCCGTCTGCTGTACCCAGATGACCGGTACGGCCGCGGCTCGCGCCTTCTCGACGAGGTCTCCGATCTTGGCGACGACCTCGTCGCGCTCATGCGCCTCCCGGACGACGCTGTTCTGCACGTCGATGACGAGAAGTGCGGTGTTCGGTCGGTTCGCCAACGTGGTCATGAGCACTCCTTTCGCTCGTGATAGCCCGGCTCCCGGCCACGTTATGACCCTCATCCGACAGCGCTAATCGCGGAGGGCGACGAACCGCTTGAGCTTGCCGGTCGAGGCGTGCCGCGGGATCCGCTCGACGACGCTCACGCTGATCCCGGGATTCGAGAACCCGTACCGTCCCAGTGAGGCGACAAGCGCCGCAGCGACGGTAGCAACATCGGGCGACCCGACCACGAGCACGTCCGCCCCGCCTGCGGTCTGACGCACCTGGTACTCCGAGATCAGCGGGTCGGTGCCCAGCACGTGCCGGAACGCGCTCGCCGGAACCAGTCGCTCGCCGTAGCGGAAGTCGTCGTCGCGCCGTCCGGCAATGTCGGCGACGCGCAGCATCGCGCTGCCGCACGCGCAGCGCTCGGGCAGCAGCGTGACCTCGTCGCCGAGGTCATAGCGAATGAACGGGAACGTGCGGCCGGCGAGCCCGGTCGCGAGCGTGCGCGCGGCCGGCTCACCGACGCCGACTGGGCGCCCGACCGTATCGACCCGCTCGAGAATCACCTCGTCCTCGCAGATGTGCAGACCATCGCCCTGGCCGCACCCGACTGCCTGCACCCCGATCTCGGTCGAGCCCCAGAGGTTATGGACGTCTGCGCCCCAGGCCGTGTCGATCGCGTCGCGGTCCTCCTCGCTGAGCGGCTCGGAGTTGGTGCTCACCCGATCCGGCCGGACATCGAGCTCACCCGCGCTCACGGCCCGGGCGAGCCGTCCGATGACCGAGGCATAGCCCACGAGATCGGTCGGCCGGGCGTCGGCGACCGCACGAAGCACCTGGTCGAACGGTGCTCCGGCCGGGATCACGACGGTCTCCACCATCGGCCCGGTCGCGACGTCGAACAATGGCGTGCTGGCGTGCGGCGGGCCGCCCGCCTCGAGCACGGCCAGCCGGGCCGGGCGATCGGCCGACCCTAAAGCGCGCTCGGCCCGCACCTGCCATCGCCAGGCGAGACAGGCGAGCGTGACGAACTGTTCCCAGTCCCAGACGTACACCCCGCGCACGCCGCTCGAGCCGCCCGAGCTGAACACCTGCAAACCCGCGGGCGTGTAGGAGAACCAGCGCTGCTGGGCCAACACCCGCTCCGCGCCGGCCCGGTCGATGTCGGGCGACGTGACGATCGCGTCCCACTCGTCCTGGACCTCCTGCTTGACCATGGGCGGCAGCCGGGCGAGATCGTCCACGGTCGCCGTGGCCGGATCGATGTCAGCCATCCGCGTCGCGTGGAAGGGCGAGCGTTCGCGGGCAAACGCGAGCAACGACCGCAGCCGCTCGGTCCGGTAACGCTCGATTCGCTCGCGCGACCAGTCGAGCCGGGCCACGTGATCCTCCAACGCGGCGCGCACCGCACTCAGGTGCGCCACGCGCAGCGACTCGTAGGCCGTCTTGCCGTCCTCGTCGGGCACGCGCATAGTGTGCGCTCCGGCGCCCCTCACCAGTGACCAGGATTGTCGAAGATCGCGTCCGCGCACCCCGGACCGGTCGGCGGGGTCACTCGACGGTGAGCCGGTAGGACGTGCCGCTGCTGCCGGCTACCCAGGCGCCCGGGAGGGCGGCGGCCAGTGCGTGCTGGGCCCGCCACCCGGTGCAGTGCCCTGATGCCAAGAGCGCGGGCGCTTGTGCGACGAGGGCGGCCACGGTCGGAGGAATGATCGGCTCGAACGCCAGGCCGCTCAGGTGCAATCCACCGAGCAGCGCGTGCAGTTGGTGCACGCCGGTGAGCCGTTCCGCATGGCGGACGATGTTGATCGCGCCGGCGTGACTGCATCCGGTGAGAATGACCAGTCCCTTGCCACGCAGATTGACGATGAGCGCCTGGTCGTCGATGACGGTCGGGTCGTGGCGCCACTCGGTTCCGGTCCAGGCCTGGTGCGGAGGTGGCATGCCGTGTTCGAAGTCGGTCGTGCGGTCGACTTCGCCGGTGATGAGGACGCATCGGTCGGCGAGCACAGAGGGAACGCGCCGTTCAATGACGTCGAAGCCTTCACCCTGGATTGCGCGCTTGCTCAGGGTCGGCAGCTCCTCCGGCTCCTTGCCCGGGACGACAAAGCGGCGCCGGGCCCAAACGTTGGGATGCAGGACCATGGGCAGGGATCGTGGACCGCGTCGGCCGGTAAGACCGGCCAGGCCACCGGCGTGGTCGAAATGGCCGTGGCTGAGAACGACGGCCTGGATGGCGGTGAGGTCGAGTCCGAGCCGATCGGCGTTGACGACCATCGCGTCTGGTGAGAGCCCGGTGTCGAACAGCACGGTCGTCGTCGCTGTTGCGCGTCGTACCGTCACGAGCGCGGCGAAGCCATGCTCCGCGCGCAACCCGACGGTGGTCGCGCCCTCAACGAACTGGGGCGCGACAGCCCTGCCGACTCCGAACGGCGCCCGGGTGACGCCTGCGTCATCGGGCAGCAGCGCGTCGTAGGTGTTGTCGACGAGCGTGGTGATCGTGACTTCGTCGACGGGCTCGAGAGTGATCGGGTCGACCGCCGGCTCAGGCGCATCGCGAGGGGCGCTGGCGGCTACCTGCTGCGGGCTGGCGGGTGCAACGCACATGTGATCATTCTTTCCGAGATGGTCGACGGCTGATTTGTGCACGCCCGTTGATCTCGACCGGGCTGCTCATACGAGCGTCCAGGCTCCGATCAGCGGCGGAAGCAGCTGAATTCCGTCACGGTCGACCACCTCGCTGCGCAGGCGCTCTTCGAGGGTGTCGATGCCGATCTGGTCCGGTGTTACCGCGCCGACCCTGGTCAGGAAGGGCAGGAGATTTCGCACGGTGTCGGTGAGGTAGCGGAAGCCGGACCACTGTTGGCCGCCGCCGATGGGCGTATCGTGCCGCAGCTGCGGTGCCGCCAAGCCGGCAGCTATGAATGTGCGGAAAAGCTTCGGGCCCATGTCGAAGGCGTAGGCGTCCGCGCCGCCCGCTGGAATGCCGTCCGTCGTAGCCATCCTGGCAGGGTAAGGGCCGACAGGTCACCACGTCAGTAGCGCGATCTGACCGGGGCGTGCCCCCGGTCGGGCTCGAACCGACACTTGAACCCTTTTAAGGGGTTTGCCTCTGCCAATTGGGCCACGGGGGCGCAGCCAGCCTAGTGATCGTTCCGGGACGACACGGTCGTCGTCGCCGGTGCTGTGGACGGTAGCAACTGGCTCAGACGAAAACCGCGGCCCAGCTCGGGAGCCTCAAGCTCGCTCCGCTGCTTCGGCCGGCGGTATGCGCAGCTGTTGCAGGTCAGGTGGCACCGGATCCGACGGTCGAAAGACGAGGGGCGCGCCGCCATGGTTGTCGGCGGCCGCCGCCGGCGCGTCAGCGAGCGAGAACCGGCCGCGCAGCCGATCGTAGAAGTCGTCCGGGTTGAACCGGAGCAGCCGGGCCCGCTTCGAGGCTGCGTACACACCGACCCAGTCGCCGGGGTCGAGAACGCCCCGCAGCTGACCGTCCACGCTCACGGCGACCTGGCTCGAGCCGTCCAGGACACGCACCCCCACGACCTCTCGCGCGGAGATCACGATGCTCCGGTCGAAGATCATGTGCGGCGCTACCGGAGTGAAGATGACCGCGTCGAGATAGGGCGAGACGACCGGCCCACCCGCCGCGAAGCTGTAGGCGGTGGAACCGGTCGGGGATGCGACGACAAGGGCATCGGCCGAGTACGTGGCGAACAATCGGCTGCCGAGGTATACACCCATGCTGGCCTGACGGTCCCGCGCCAGCTTCTCCAATACCACGTCGTTGACCGCCGTTACGTCCAGAGCCACCCCCCAACCGACCGTTTCTGCCGAGCCGTCCCGGACGGGCGGTGGCGGAAGCATCGGCCCCCGCCCGTAGTGCAACAGGCTGTCGAGCCCGGGTGGGATGCTCAACGGCCGTGACGCGCGCATCGTCAACGTGAGCCGGTCGTCTATCCGCACCGCTCCTGCGCACACCAGATCGAGTGCCGTCCCGACATCCTCAGGGCGGACATCGGTGAGGAATCCGACCCGGCCGACGTTCACCCCCATGACCGGGCAGTCCGCCGCGACCGCGACCCGCACGCCACGCAGGAAGGTGCCATCGCCGCCGATCGTCACGACGAGGTCGAGCTCGCCGACGGCCGAGACCTCGTCCCGGCTGTGCCGTCGCGGCTTGCTCCAGACGTCGAGGTCGACGCAGGTCACGTCGTGCGCGGCGCACCACTGCCGCACGACATCAGCGGCCCGAACTGCCTCGGCCCGCCCGGTGTGCACGACCAGCCCGATCCGCTGCACGAAACTCTCCTCCGCCTCGCCCAAGCTCAGGTCGACGATCCGGGCGGTAGGTGCTGCAATCCCGCGGCCTGCTCGAACTCCGTACGCGGCTGCTGCAGCTGGCCGAGGGCCACGACCTCGCGCCGGAAGAACAGTGCCTCTGTCCAGTCGGCCAGCACCCGAACCTTCCGGTTGAACGTTGGCATGCGCATGACGTGGTAGGTGCGGTGCATGAACCAGGCGACGATCCCGCGCAGCTTGATGCCGTAGATCTCCGCCACCCCGCGGTACAGGCCGAGCGAAGCGACCGAGCCGGCGTAGGCGTGGACATAGTCGTGGCGGGTGCGGCCGCGGAGGGTCGCCACGATGTTGTTCGCCAGGGTCTTGGCTTGCCGCGCTGCGTGTTGCGCGCTCGGGCTGCATACCGCGTCCGGCTCGTCGGGCTTGGACAGGTCCGGCACTGCGGCGCAGTCGCCGGCCGCGAACACCCCGTCGACGCCGCGCACGGTGAGGTCGGCGCGGCATGACAACCGGCCCTGATCGTCCCGCGGCAAGTCGGTCGCGGCGAGCATCGGGTTCGGCTTCACGCCCGCAGTCCAGACGACGGTCTCGGCGTCGAATTCCTCACCGTCGCTCAGCACGACGTGCCCGTCGACGACCGACTCCAGCCGGGTGGAGAGGCGCACGTCGATGTTGCGCTCCGCCAGACGATCCGCCGTGTACGACCCGAGGGCGACGGAGACCTCGGGCATGATCCGGGTGGCCGCCTCGACGAGCACCCATCGCATGTCGGACTCTTCGACGCCGTCGATGTACCGCAGCGCGTAGCGAGCCATGTCCTGCAGCTCGGCAATCGCCTCGACGCCCGCATAACCACCGCCCACGAACACGAAGCTCAGCGCGCGCGGTCGCCGCTTCGGATCGGACACCGACGCCGCCAGGTCCAGCCGGGACAGCACGTGATTGCGCAGGTAGATGGCCTCGCCGATCGTCTTGAAGCCGATGCCGTGCTCGGCCAAGCCCGGAATCGGCAGCAGCCGAGACACCGAGCCGGGACAGACCACCAACACGTCGTATTCGATCTCGTATCCCTCGCCCTCGGACGGCAGCACGGTGGCCACCTGGCGCGCGTGCTCGATGCGCGTGACGGTCGCGGTGATCACCCGGCAGCGTCGTAGGACCTTGCGCAGCGGCACCACGACGTGCCGTGGCTCGAGTGAACCGGCCGCGGCCTCGGGCAGGAACGGTTGGTAGGTCATGTTCGACTGCGGATCGACGACGGTGATCTCGGCCTTTCGAAAGAGCTTCTTCTGCAGTCGAAGCGCCGTGTACATGCCGACGTAGCCCCCTCCGACGACGAGGATGCGCGTCGGATCGTTGAGCTTCGCCATACCTCGACGCTACCGACTCCCCGTTTCGTACACAGCGCCGGCAATGACCAGGTCCTCCCAGGCCTCGCCGACGCTCTTCCAGAGGCGCGGACGGTCCGCGCGGACCGACACTCGGCCGTTCACGAGCTCGGTCAGATCGCCGTCGATGGCCTGCTCGCTCGGCACCCCCTCGGCGATCGCGAGCAGGATGTCGCCGGCCTCTCGCCGAGCCGAGCCTTGGCTCTCGACCACGACCGTCGCCCGCGCGACCAGGTCACTGTCGACCTCGCGCGCCTCCGGCTCGTGCGATCCGATTGCCGCAACGACGGCGTGGGCCGGAAGCGCCGCCGAGTCGAACAGCGGCCGGCGGGAGGTGGTCGCGCAGACCACGATGTCGGCCTCCGCGACGGCGCGTGGATCCCCGACTGATGCCGAGAGACCGTCGGTCGCGCAGCCTGCCACCAGGGCGTCGGCTGCCCGAGCGTTCCGGCCGACGATCGTCACGTTCCGGATCGGCCGGACATGCCGCAACGCCTGGATGTGCCCACGAGCCTGCGGTCCGCAGCCGAAGACGAGTAGCCGGGCGGCCCCGGGTCGAGCGAGCCGGTCGACGGCGACCGCGGACACCGCCGCCGTGCGCAGTGTCGTCAGGGCCACTCCGTCGAGTACGGCCGCCACACGCAAGCTCATTGCATCGAACAGCAGGTAGGCACCCTGTACGCGCGGGCGGCCAGCTGCCGGATTGCCGGGAGCGATCGAGACCACCTTCACCCCGGCGTAGCGCTCGATGTCCGCGGCCATGAGCAGCAGCTGCCCGGCCCGGACGTCGACCGTCGCCCGGGGCGGAGCGGCCGCGCTTGCACCGGAGGCGGCCGCGGCCCGGATCGCCGCGATCGCGGCCGGCCAGCCGAGAGCCGCCACCGCGTCCGCACCGATCACCCGCACCGTCACGCCTCCAGCGCGGCCCGGCCACCCGCCAGCGTCACGGCGCGGCTGAGCACGGCGTCGAGCATCGTTTCGGTCAGTCGGCCGGTGAAGGTGTTCTGCTGACTGACGTGATAGCAGCCGAGCACCGTACGCCCGTCGATCGGCACCTCGAGGCCATGCGCGAACGGCGGTATTCGGTCCGGCACCGTGACGCCGGCTGTGCGCAATGCCGGCCACAGACTCGCCCAGGCGAACCCACCGAGCACGATCACCGTCCGCACATGCGGCCACACCAAGCCCAACTCACGCACCAGCCACGGGCGGCACGCATTCCGCTCCTCGGGCGTGGGCCGGTTGGCCGGAGGGGCGCAGCGGACGGCCGCGATGATCCGAGTGCCGATCAGCTCGAGCCCGTCATCGGCGGCCACGGCGGTGGGCTGGTTCGCGAGGCCACGGCGGTACAGCGCGGCGTAGAGCCACTCGCCCGAGCGGTCGCCGGTGAAGTTACGCCCGGTCCGGTTGGCGCCATGCGCCGCTGGGGCCAGCCCGAGCACGACGATGGCCGGACGGACGACGCCGAAGCCGGGCACCGGTCGGCCCCAATAGGTCTGATCGGCGAATGCGCGACGCTTCGTCTGCGCGACTTCCTCCCGCCACGCCACCAGCCGCGAACAGGCCCGGCACACCGAGACCCGCGCACTCAGTTGCAGCAGCCCGGATGCGGACGCGGACAGGGTGCGCACCTCGCCGGCGTCATGGGCAACGGCGGTGCGCGCCGTCGCACAGTCGCCTGGCCAGCCGGTGCCGGGTTGTACCACCATGGACGAGAGCGTGACACGCCTCTCTAGAGTGGCGACACACCGTCCAGCCGTCCCCCGGAGACAAACATGGCCGTTCGCAGCGTTGTGGGCTGGCGAATCATCACGACCGCGATCAGCATCCCCGCGGGAATCGCCACCCGCCGAGCGGTCGCGCGGGTCTGGACGACGCTCGGTCCGGGCAATCCGCCGCGATCTCCTTCCGACCCGAACGCCACGTGGAAGGAGGCGATCCTGTGGACGACGATCTCCGCCGTGGGGGTCGCCGTGGCCGAGCATGCGACGACCCGGGGGGCAACGCTGATCTGGCGCAACCTCATCGGCGGTGAGCCGCCGCCGGCTCTGACGCGCGACTGACGCGCGGTTGCCGCCGTCACGCGCGAGCCGAACCGGCCAGGCCCAAGGCAATCCCATCGAGAATGTCGTGCTCGCTCGCCACTACCGCGGGCGCGCCTGTCGCCTCCATGAGGGTGCGGAGGACGAGCGCACCGCCGCCGATCACGTCGACCCGCCCGGCGTGCATGACCGGCAGGGTGGCCCGCTCCTCGTGGGTCAGGTCGAGCAGCATCGCCGTCGCCGCATCGACGGCCGCTGCGGCGACGACCGCCCCGTGGATGCGACCCGGGTCGTAGCGGTCCAGTCCCATCGCCAGCGCCGCAATGGTGGTCACGGTGCCCGCAACGCCGACGAGTGTGGCCGGATCTCCTAGCGCGACATCCGCAGCGGCGCGGTCGAGCGCAGCGCGAACGTCGCGCACGGTGGCGGCGATCTGCTCCACAGTCGGGGGGTCATCGCGCAGATGGCGTTCCGTCATCCGGACGCAGCCGACGTCCATGCTGTGCACCTGCAGCGGAGCCGACCGGTCGGCGGGACCGGCGATCAGCTCGGTGGAGCCGCCGCCGATGTCGGCGACGAGCACCGGGCCGGTGAGGTGCGGCAGGCTGAACACCGCGCCGGCGAACGACAGCGCCGCCTCATCCCCGCCGGTGATGACTTCGGGGGCGACGCCGAGCACGCTCGTCACCATGGCGACGAACTCGTCGCGGTTGACCGCGTCGCGGGTTGCGCTGGTAGCCACCATGCGCACCATGCTCGCGTCGTGACGATGCACTAGGTCGGCATAGTCCGCGAGTGCGTCCCGGGTACGAGCGATCGCCTCCGCGGCGAGTCGGCCGGAACCGTCGACTCCCTGCCCGAGGCGGACGATGCGTAGCTCGCGGTGCACGTCAGCCAACTGTCCGTCGTCGACGTCCGCGATCAGCAGCCGGATCGAGTTCGTACCGCAGTCGACCGCGGCGACCCGAGTCAGCTCGGTACCGCCGGGACGCAGGGTCCCGAGGTCCACCACGGCGCCAGCCGGCCGAGCACCTCGTCCCCGAGCGGGTTCACGCCGGGTCCCGCGGCCAGCGCGTGTGCCACAAGCGCGTGCAGGCACTTGACTCGGCGTGGCATGCCGCCGGCGCTGACTCCGGCGATCTCGGCAACCTGGGCCAAATGCTCACGACGCCGCAGGTAGGCCTCGTGCGCGGCCAGATACCGGTCGGCCAGCCTCGCGTCGGAAGCCAGCCGGTCGGTCATCTCGACCATGAGGCCCGACGCCTCCAAGCGACCGACGGCGGCCGTCGCGCGCGGGCAGGTCAGGTAGTACAAGGTCGGGAACGGCGTGCCGTCGGGCAGTCGCGGTGCGCTCTCGATCACGTCCGGTAGCCCACAGGGACACCGATGGGCCACGGCGCGAATGGCCCGCGGAGGCCGGCCGAGCTGAGTCGCGACGGCGGATCGGTCGATGTCGGCGAGTGGCCGGACTACCGGATCCGGCGGCTCGGCGGCCTCGATCACGGCGCGCTGTCCGCCGTGCGGATGCTTCCCCACAACCGCTCATTCCAGCTGTCCCCGGGCACCCGGGTCGCGGTGCTGTCCCGGGGGACCGGGCCACCGGTGACTGGCTTGGCGTTGGGCGAGACGACGACGTAGACCGTGTCGCCCGGCATGGCGAACTGCAGCCGAGCTCGAGCCTGTTGGGCGATGTAGGCCGGATCGTTCCACTGCGCAACCTGTTGCTGGAGCTGGACGAGTTCGGTCTGGTTGGCCTGCCGATCCCGTTCGGCCTGAGTCAGCGCACTGTGGGTGCCGAGATAGCGGTGCACCGGGGCGGCGAGGACGACGAGCAGTAAGACGAGAACGGCCCCGAGGACGAGTGCACGCCCGGTGATGCCGCGGCGACGCCCGCCCCGCCGCGTCGCGGCATTTCCGGCCCGCGGCTTCGTCATCCGCCGGTTCCAGCCCCCGACTCGAAGTCGAACCGGGGAAACGCATTGGCACCCGCGTAGCGGGCCGCGTCGTCGAGCTCTTCCTCGATGCGGAGCAGCTGGTTGTATTTCGCCACTCGTTCGCTGCGTGCCGGCGCTCCAGCCTTGATTTGCCCACAGTTGATGGCCACCGCCAGGTCGGCGATCGTCGTGTCCTCGGTCTCGCCCGATCGATGCGACAGCATGCAGCGGTATCCGTGTCGGTGGGCCAGATCGACGGCGTCGAACGTCTCGGTCAGCGTGCCGATCTGGTTGACCTTCACCAGGAGGGCGTTGGCCGCGCCCTCGTCGATACCGCGGGCCAGTCGCTCCGGGTTGGTCACGAACAGGTCGTCGCCGACTATCTGGATGCGATCGTCCAGCTGTTCGGTAAGCAACTGCCAGGCGGCCCAGTCGTCTTCGGCGAGCGGGTCCTCGATCGAGACGATCGGATAGTCGCTGACCAGACTTTCGTAGTAGGCCGCCATCTCCTCGGCGGTCTTGCTCTCGCCCTCGAAGAGGTAGCCGCCCTCCCGAAAGAACTCCGTCGCCGCGACGTCGAGGGCGAACGCGATGTCTCGGCCGGCGACGTAGCCCGCGTTGCCGACCGCCTCGCTGATCAGATCCAGCGCGGCTCGGTTCGAGTCCAGGCTCGGCGCGAAGCCGCCCTCGTCGCCGAGACCGGTAGCCAGGCCCTTCTGCTTCAGCACGGTCTTGAGCGCGTGGTAGACCTCGGCACCCCACCGCAGCGCTTCGGCGAAGGTCGGCGCACCGATGGGCGCGATCATGAACTCCTGCACGTCGACGTTCGAGTCGGCGTGGGCGCCACCGTTGAGGATGTTCATCATCGGCACGGGCAGCAGGTAGGCGTTCGGGCCGCCCAGGTAGCGGAACAGCGGCAGCTCGGCCGAGCCAGCCGCGGCCTTGGCCACCGCCAAGGAGATACCCAGGATCGCGTTGGCGCCCAACTGGCTCTTGTCCGGCGTGCCATCGAGCTCGATCAGGGCAGCGTCCACGATTCGCTGTTCGCTGGCCTCGAAGCCAACCAGCTCGGGTCCGATGGTGTCGAGGACGGCGGAGACGGCCTTGCGTACCCCCTTGCCGCCGTAGCGCTCGTCGGCATCGCGCAGCTCGACCGCCTCGAACGCGCCGGTCGAGGCACCGCTCGGCACCGCCGCGCGGGCAAGCGATCCGTCGTCCAGGGCGACCTCGACCTCGACGGTTGGGTTGCCGCGCGAATCAAGGATCTCGCGCGCTCCGACTGCTTCGATGGTCGCCACAGGCTCAGTCTCCTTGGTGTCACGCATCGGTCACGAGGAGCCTAACCGGGGCACACGGTGCGCGCTGGCTGACCCGCCACTGAACGATGGGTCGCCCTGCTACGTAGTCGCCCAGCTATTCGCCCGTCTGGCCGTCGACCGCTTCCCGCAGCAGGTCGGCGTGCCCATTGTGCCGGGCGTACTCCTCGACCATATGCACGAACAGCCAGCGGACCGACAGCGTCTCGCCGGTTCGCGGATGCGCGAACGTGTCGTCCAGGCTGAACCCGGAGACGATCTCCCGCGCCCGGGCGACCTCGTTCCGCCAGGCGGCGAAGGCCGTGGCGGCGACGTCCGGATCGGCGACGGCACCGTCGAAGTCGAGATCGGGCTCGGCTTCGGTGAAGAAGAGGGGCGGCACGGCCTCGCCGGCGAGCCGCACCCGGAACCAGGACCGCTCGACATCGGCCAGGTGCCGGACCAGCCCGAGCAAGCTGAGCGTCGACGGTGGGCTCGCCCGGCGGGCGAGCTGCCCAGGGGTCAGGTCGGCACACTTCCACTCCAGGGTGCCGCGGTGATAGTCGAGGAACTCGGCGAGCGTCGCCCGCTCCTCTCCGGTAGTCACCGGATCATGGCGATAGTCCGTATCGGCAGTCATACCGTTATCCTGCCGGGTCGCCCTCTCGCGCGGCCTCGGCGGCGAGGATGGCCGCGCGAAAGCGCCGGGTCGTGTCGCGTAGGGCCGACTCCGGCTCGACGCCGGCCTCCGTGGCCTCCCGGGCGAGCGCGAACAGCCGCTCACCGATGCCGTCGCCGGCCACGTCCACCCTCAGCTGTGCCCGCTCGGCGCGGGTAACGAGCTTGCCGGCCAGGGCCAGCGCCGGTTGGCTCAATGGCACCCCGTCGACCGCCGACCGGCGGCCCTTCTCGGCCACCTTGAGCCGCTCCCAGTTGTCGTTGACCTCGTCCGCGTCGGCGACCTCGGTCGAGCCGAAGACATGCGGGTGCCGGTGGACCAGCTTGGCGACGAGATCCTCGGCGACGTCGTTGATGGAGAATCGCTCACCGGACGGCAACTCCTGAGCCAGCCGAGCGTGGAACAGTACCTGGAGGAGCAGATCGCCGAGTTCCTCGCGCAACAACGCCAGGTTGTCGGTCTCGATCGCCTCGATCGTCTCGTAGGTCTCCTCGATCAGGTACCGAGCAAGTGACCGGTGCGTCTGGCTGGCGTCCCACGGGCAACCGCCGGGCGACCGCAGCCGGTCCATGACCGCCACGGCCTGGTCCAGCGGACTGCTCATCCGGTAGGCGTCGCGGTCGGGGTGGCCGACCCCGTGGTGGCCGTCAGATACGGAGGCAGGTTGGCCGAGAGGTCGCTATTGAGGGCGAGCTCATTCGACACCCACGTGCCGTACCGGGGGTTCACATCGACCGAGATGTTCGCCTTCGACAGCGCGTCTTGCAGGCCGTTCTGCTCGGTGATTCCCGGCACCTGGGAAAGCAGCTGGCTGAAGGCGACGGAGCGCAAGTACACCGGCACGAAGCTCGGGGCGTAACCCCGAGCAGTAATTGCCTGGGTGAGTTCGGCCTCGGTGGTCGTCCCCAGGGCCAGCTGCTGGGCCGCCGCGATCTCTTGCTCGCTCGGGGTCATCCCGTGGGCCGCTAGCACCTTCTCGGCCACCCGAGTGTTGACCAGCGTCTGCAGCACGAATGACCTCGGCGCGATGGTCTGGCCGTTGTTCAGCTGAACGCTTTGGGCCTTCGGGGTGACGTAATCGGAGACGGTGGCTTCGCTGATGCGGTCACCGTTGACCACCCCGGCGGTACCGACCTTCGTGTCGCACCCGCTCAGTGCGGCGGCGACCAACGGGATCACAGCAGCAGCGGCGACAACGGCTGCGACGCGGACTCTCACGGCGATCGGTTCTCCCGGCGACGAGGTGGCGGTGCACAGACTCTCACGTCGCCGATGGCTGGGCCGATCCGGTGGCGTCGCGTCGACGACAGATCATGCATACCCGGCGAAGCTGAGCGGCCCAATCACACCGGTTCCGCCACGACCTGCGCGAGGACCTCAGCGCACCAGGTGAGCAGCGGGATGTCTCGCAACGGCTCGCCCCCGAGCGCCGCTGCGACGAACCTCCCGTCCGGGCCGATCGTGCCCTTGGGTCGCGGCACCGACAGCGTGGACACCGCCTGCTTGTACAGCGACCGGTCATAGAGGCGCCGCAGCCGCAGCTGCGCGGAGTCGGGCAGATTCACCGGCGTGAAGCGAACAGACCCGCCCTGCAGGGAGATCTCGGTGACGCCATAGCGGCGGGCCAGCACCTTGAACCGAGCCACGGCCAGCAGGTTCTCGACCGGCGGCGGAATCGGCCCATACCGATCGAGCAGTTCGGCCCGGACCGCGTCGACCGCTTCGTCGGTCGCGGCTCCGGCCAACGAGCGATAGGCCTCGAGCCGCAGTCTCTCACCCGGCAGGTACTCCACCGGCAGGTTCGCGTCGACGGGCAGGTCGACCTTGACGTCGACGGCCTCGGCCTCGCCCGGCTCGCCCCGGAACTCGGCCACCGCTTCACCGACCAGCCGCACGTACAAGTCGAATCCGACCCCGGCGATATGGCCGGACTGCTCGCCACCCAGCAGGTTGCCGGCCCCCCGGATCTCGAGGTCCTTCATGGCGACCGCCATGCCGGCCCCCAGTTCGGTTCGCTGGGCAATGGTGGCCAACCGGTCGTAGGCCGTCTCGGTCAGTGGCTTCTCCGGTGGGTAGAGGAAGTACGCGTAGCCCCGCTCCCGCGCTCGACCGACCCGGCCGCGTATCTGGTGGAGCTGGGACAGGCCGAACACGTCGGCCCGCTCGACGATCAGCGTGTTGGCGTTGGCGATGTCCAGGCCCGATTCGACGATCGTTGTCGACACCAGCACGTCGTACCGCTTCTCCCAGAAGCCGATCATGATCTGCTCGAGTGCGTCCTCACCCATCTGGCCGTGTGCCACCGCGACCCTCGCCTCGGGCACGAGCTCGGCCACCCGCGTGGCCGCCCGGTTGATCGAGTCCACCCGATTGTGGATGTAGAACGTCTGCCCGTCGCGCAGCAGCTCGCGGCGAATGGCGGCGGCGATCTGTCGCTGGTCCTGCGCGCCGACGAAAGTCAGGATCGGGTGGCGCTCCTCCGGCGGCGTAAGGATCGTCGTCATCTCCCGGATACTGGTCAGCGACATCTCCAGCGTCCGCGGAATCGGCGTCGCCGACATCGTGAGCACGTCGACCGACGTGCGCAGCGACTTCAGGTACTCCTTGTGTTCCACCCCGAAACGCTGCTCCTCGTCGACCACGACGAGCCCCAGGTCCTTGAACCGCACGGTCTGCTGCAGGATCCGGTGGGTACCGATGACGATATCTACGCTGCCGTCGGCGATGCCGGCCATCGTGGCCTCCGCCTCCGCGGCCCCGGTGAACCGGGACAGCTCCCGCACGACCACCGGGAACTGGGCCATCCGCTCGCTGAACGTCGCCTGGTGCTGGTGGGAGAGCAGCGTCGTCGGAACCAGGATGGCCACCTGCTTGCCGTCCTGCGCGGCCTTGAACGCCGCCCGCACGGCCACCTCGGTTTTGCCGTAGCCGACGTCTCCGCAGATGATCCGATCCATCGGGATCGGTTTTTCCATGTCGGCCTTGACCTCGTTGATTGCTGCGAGCTGGTCGGGTGTCTCGACATACGGGAACGCGTCCTCGAGCTCTCGCTGCCAGGGCGTGTCGGGGCTGAAGGCATAGCCCTTGGTGGCCATCCGGGCGCTGTACAACCGGATCAGCTGGGCGGCGATCTCCTTCACCGCCTTGCGGGCGCGGCCTTTCGTCCGGGCCCAGTCCGCGCCGCCGAGCCGGTTGACGGTGGGCGATTCGCCGCCGACGTACTTGGTCACCTGGTCGAGCGAGTCGGTGGGCACGAACAGTCGATCGGCCGGCTGGCCACGTTTGGCCGGCGCGTACTCGATGATCAGATACTCACGTTCCCCACCGTTGACGGTGCGGCGGACCATCTCGACGTAGCGGCCGACGCCATGCTGCTCGTGGACCACGTAGTCGCCGGGCTGCAGCCGGATCGGGTCGATGGCGTTGCGGCGCCGGGACGGCAGCCGGCTGGCGTCCTTGGTCAGCGATCCACGCTGACCGGTCAGGTCGGCCTCGGTGAGCAGCGCGAGCTTGCCCTCGGCCCACACCAGGCCGCCGGCGAGCTGCCCCGTGGTCACCGTGACGACGCCCGGCGGCAGGACGGGTGTGGACTCCAGCCGCGCAGCAATGTCGGCCGCGCGCAGGCGCTCCACCGCCCGCTCCGCCGTGCCGTGCCCGTCGAAGACCACCGCCACCCGCCAGCCGTCCCGGGTCCACCGCTTGAGGTCAGCCAGCGCGGCTTCGAGATCGCCGCGATAGGCCGGGGCCGTCTCGAACCGGCTGGTCACGGAGTCCGGCCGCAGGTCTTCGTCCGGGGTCAGCGGCGTGATGCCCCACCAGGGCAGCCCGATCCGGGCGGCGTCCGTCGCCGCGTCATCCAGGCTCCATAGCGACGCGGCACCTAGGTCGACCGGCGCCCGGCCGCCTCCTGCCGCCGCTGCCCACGAGGCGGCCAGGAACTCCTCGGACGTGCGCACCAGGTCGGCGGCGCGAGTGCGGATCCGCTCGGGGTCGACGAGCACGACATGGGTGCCAGCCGGCAGGTCGTGCAGCACGAGCTGCAGGCGGTCGACCAGGACCGGAGCCAGCGCTTCCATCCCCTCGACCGCCTCGCCGCGACTGATCGGGTCGAGCAACTCCCCGAGCTCCGGGTGCTCGCCGAGCAGCTTGGCCGCCCGGGCCTGGACGTCGTCGGTGAGCAGCAGCTCGCGGCACGGTGGCGCCCACAGACCATGCTCGGCCAGCTCGACCGAACGCTGGTCGGCCACCGTGAAGTAGCGGATCTCCTCGACCTCGTCGCCCCAGAATTCGACCCGAAGCGGATGCTCCTCAGTCGGCGGGAAGACGTCCAAGATTCCGCCGCGCACCGCGAAGTCGCCTCGTTGCTCGACGAGGTCCGCGCGGGCGTAGCCGGCTGCGACGAGGTCGGCCACGATGTCGGTGAGCTCGCGCCCGGCGTCGCCGATCTTCAGCGTCACCGGCACGAGCTCGCCCAGACCCGGAACCTGAGGCTGCAACACCGATCGGATCGGCGCGAGGACGACATCGAGTGGCCCCGCGGCCGGGTCGTCCGGCTCGGGGTGAGCCAGCCGGCGTAGGACCGCCAGGCGCTGCCCCACCGTGTCGGACCGCGGGGAGAGCCGCTCGTGGGGCAGCGTCTCCCAGCCGGGATAGACCGCGACCCGGTCCGGTTTCAGAAGGCACCCGAGCGACGCGGCGAGATCCTCTGCGTGCCGGCCGGTCGACGTCACCGCGAGGACCGTTCGGCCTTGCCGGGCCAGCGTGGCGATCGCGAAGGGAGCGATGGCCGGCGGCCCGGACACGGTCAGCTCGGGCTGGCCGAGTGCCTCGTCAATCCGGCGCAGCGCCGGGTCGCCGAGGGCGGCGTCGAGCAAGCCGCTGAGCGTCATGGGAGCCTTTCGGAACGGTCGGGCAGCACAGACATCCCCCAGCCGTCGTCGGGAGGGGGTTACTTACCAAGCGTACGCAGGTGCGCCGACAGCCAGGCCGGGCTCTACGCTCGTCGGCGGCCGACCATTCGGAGGCGAGGTCGGCCGGAAGGACTGGCGCATGTATGTCACTCTGCGTGATCGACCCGAGGGGGGGCGGGCGTCCGGTGGCCAGGTGAGGCAGCGCGTGGCCACCACGGTCGTCCTCATCGGCATCGTCAGCCTGTTCACCGACATTTCCTCCGAATCGGTGAACGCGATCCTGCCGATCTATCTGACGACGGTCTTGGGAATGTCGACCCTGGCCTATGGATTCATCGATGGCATCTACCAGGGGGTGAGCGCCGTTGTCCGGCTCCTCGGTGGATGGATCGCCGACCGCGCTGACCATCCCAAGTGGGTGGCGGTAGTCGGCTACGGCGTCTCGGCGGTGAGCCGCGTCTTCCTCATTCCGGCGCAGAGCTTCGCCGCCATCACCGGCGTAATCACCGCCGATCGCTTGGGCAAGGGTTTACGCACGGCCCCGCGAGATGCCTTGATTGCGGCGTCCTCGTGCCCGAATGCCCTAGGCCGAGCCTTCGGTGTGCACCGGGCCCTGGATACCTTGGGCGCACTGATCGGTCCGCTGATGGCCTTCGCCATCCTGATCGTCGTACCCAATGACTACCGTTCGGTCTTTATCGCATCGCTCGCGATGGCGTTCGTGGGCTTGGCCATACTGCTCCTTGTCGTCCCGGATCTCCGGCCCCGTCGTCGGTCGACACCGCCCCCGGGTGCGGACGGTGCGGCGGGTTCGCGGGTGTCTCTGCGGCTGCTGCGCACGCCGCAGGTCGGCCGACTGCTGATCGCGGCCGGCATTCTCGGCTTGCTGACCATTGCCGACGGGTTTCTGTATCTCGAACTCACCGAACGGGATTCGCTGGCAACGAAGTACTTCCCGTTGCTGTACGTCGGAACCAACTTCGCTTACCTCGCGCTGGCGATCCCGTTCGGCCGGCTGGCCGACCGGATCGGCCGGACGCAGGTCTATATCGGCGGGTACGTCGCGTTGCTTATCTCGTATCTGTGCGCGGGCGGCCCGCTGGGCGGACCGGCCGCCTCCGTCGTGTGTCTGTTGATGCTGGGCGCCTACTACGCGGCTACCGACGGCGTGCTGGCCGCCATTGCCGCACGTATCTCCGCCACCTCTGTCCGGACCAGTGGTATCGCGACGGCCCAGACCATCGTGGCCGCTGCGCGCTTCTTCTCGTCGATCATGTTCGGGTTGCTATGGACGGAACTCGGCCGGGTCAACGCCCTGTTGATCGTCACCCTCGGACTGGTCGTCGCCATCCCGATCGCCGCGTTGCTGCTTCGCGGCGTGGATGCGCCGGTAGCCGAGGCAGCCGTCTGACGCCATGGGCAGCCTCCGGACCCGCTTGATCATCCTCGGCGCCGTGTGCGTGCTCGCGGTCGGCGGCGCGGTGGCGTATCTGGCTTTCTCGCGCGCGAACCAGAGCGCCGAGAACGCGAAAGTGCAACCAGCCGCAGAGACGAGTCTGGCCACGGTCGTGGCCGGCCCGCACATCGTCTTCCGGAACACCAACCGGCGCAGCAACTACGGCATGGCGGCGGCCGTCTCACTCGCCGACCCGTCCGGGCCACGCGCGATCACGGTCGCCGCCTGCGATCGAGTTTATGCAGCAGCGCAAAGGTATCTCTGCCTCTCGTCCTCTTTCGGAGTCGTCACGACCTACTCGGCCCACGTACTCAACTCCGACCTCGAGGACGAACAATCGCTGCCCTTGAACGGCATCCCGAGCCGGGCGCGCATGTCCCGCGACGGCACCCTCGCCGCGACGACGAGCTTCACCGCGGGCGATTCCTACGCTGGCACATCGTTCTCGACGCGCACGGTGATCACTAAGGTCGACGGCGCCAGCTCGGGCAACCTGGAGGACTTCACGCTGATCCACGACGGTGAGCACATTGCTCCGGTCGACCGCAACTACTGGGGGGTGACGTTCGCCGCGGACGACGACACCTTCTACGTGACCGTGCAGTGGTCCAAACACACCTGGCTGGCGCGCGGCAGCCTGTCGCGGCGCACCATCGTGACCCTGCGATCCGACGCGGAATGTCCATCCCTGTCACCGGACGGCAAGCAGATCATCTACAAGCAGCGGGGCGGCCTGCCACCGGGACAGTGGCGGCTCGTCCGCTACGAGGTTGCCACCGGCCAGGTGACGCCGCTCGCCGAGACCCGCAGTGTCGACGACCAGGTCGAGTGGCTGGACAACTCCCATGTCATCTACGGCATCCCGCGAACCGGGACCGAGGCGGCCGTCGACGACGTGTGGGAGGTGGCGAGTGACGGCTCCGGCAAACCGAAGATGCTCATTCCCGAGGCGTGGTCCCCGGCCGTCGTGCGGTAACCGAGGTGCGCACACGTGCGTCGCCGGCGTGCGTGGCGGTCACCCGGTGTGCGATAGTGTTACCTCGACGTTAGCAATCCGGGGGGAACGTGACCGTCAGTAATCCCACGTCAGAGACGGCCGACCAGACCAGAGCATCGCTGCTCACGACTGCCGGCGTGCCAGCCGCAACCGTTCACGACCTGGTCGAGCGATCGTGCCGCGCCCTGCCGCACATGTTCAGGTCCGACCGGCAGGAGTTCGTGCAGACCGTCCGGCGCGACGCGTCGGCTGCGAACGGTCTGCGGCCGGAGGGCGACAACCTGCGCTACGCGGCGATGGTGGCCCTCGGTACGGCTTGGCTTGAGCCGGACCGCCAGCGCGAGATCCTGGCTGGGCTGCGCGCAACCGACCTCACCGCCACCGTGGCCGCGCGCGGTGTCGCGGCGGCCGATCTGGGAGCCGGTGCGCTCGCCGCGTGGGCCGCGGCCGAGGTCCGTGGCGAGGCGCCCGCGGCCCTCTTCGACCGGCTGCTCGGCCAGATCAAGGGCTCGACCACCCAGCCGACGGTCGTCTACGCCTGGATGCTTACGGCGCTCGTCGCGGCCCGCGAGCTGGGGGACTTCGACTCTGCGGCCGAACAGGCCGCTGAGCGCCTGCTCGCCGCCCAAGGCGACCACGGCGTGTTTCCGCACGCGCTGCCGGCCGAGGCTCTTGGCCGGCTGCGCTCGCATGTGGGCAGCCTCGCCGACCAGGTGTATCCGCTGCAGGCGCTGGCCCGCTATCACGTGGCAACAGGTGACCCCGGGGCTTTGGAGGCGGCCAACCGGACCGCGGCGCGCATCGTCGCCATGCAGGGCGACGCCGGTCAGTGGTGGTGGCATTACGACGTGCGCACCGGCGGCGTCGTCGAGGACTACCCGGTGTACAGCGTGCACCAGCACGCGATGGCGCCGATGGTGCTGTTGGACCTGCGCGAGGCCGGTGGCGTGGACCACGTCCCGGCGATCGCGCGAGGACTGGCGTGGCTGCGCACGCATCCCGAGACGCGCGGCGAGTTGCTCGACGACCGCTCCGGAGTGATCTGGCGCAAGGTCGGTCGCCGCGAGCCGCGCAAGGCCGTGCGCTACCTGCGGTCGGTGACGACGGCGGTGCGCCCGTCGCTGCGGCTCGCCGGCCTGGACCGGGTGTTTCCGCCCGGCCGCATCGACTACGAGTGCCGCCCGTACGAGCTGGGATGGCTGCTGTACGCGTGGCTCGCCAGCGGCGTGGCGGCCGGCCGCCGGCCGACCGCCGGCTAACCGATGTCCGAACACAAGCGCGCGCTGTACGGGCTACTGCTCGACGCGATCACCTTGGACGAGGTCCTCGCTCGTTGCGATCGCACGGTCGAGGACCGGCGAGCGGTTGTTGATCGGGGTCGTCAATGCGGCCAAGGTCGTCAAGCTGCGCCGCGACGATGTCCTGCGCGACTCGCTCCTGGAGTGCGATGTCCTGCTCGCCGACGGTCAGTCGGTCGTCTGGGCCAGCCGGCTGCTCGGCCAGCCGCTGCCGGAGCGGGTGGCCGGCGTCGACCTCTTCGAGCGCCTGCTCGAGCGTGCGGACCGGGGCGGGCGATCCGTGTACCTGCTCGGGGCCCGGCCGGACGTGCTGGCGACGCTGCGCGAGCGCATCACCCAGCGCTTCCCCGGCCTGGTCATCGCGGGCTCCCACGACGGCTACTTCAGCGACGCCGAGGCGGCCGAGGTCGCGGCCGAGATCGCCGCGTGCGGAGCCGACATGCTCTTCCTCGGCATGACCTCACCGAAGAAGGAAATCTTCCTCGGGACCTTCGGCGAGAAGCTCGGCGTGCCCGTCCTGCACGGAGTGGGTGGCTCGTTCGACATCCTCGCGGGGATCACCAAACGCGCGCCGGTCAGGTGGCAGCGCCTCGGCCTGGAATGGCTCTACCGCTTGCTGCAGGAGCCGCGGCGGATGTGGCGTCGCTACCTCACCACCAACTCGGCGTTCATCTGGTTGACCGTCAAGGAGCGCGTCCGTCCGAGTCCGACCTTCCGACGCTCCCGCGAGCCGGCGTGACGATTTCCGGACGACTACATCGCGTATAGATTTGCGACCGGTTGGCGGTGCCGACCGGAATCTATACACAGCCGGGGGGCATGATCATGGACCAGGTATTCAGCGGCCGGGTAGCGGTCATCGGGCTGGGCTACATCGGCCTTCCGACCGCAGCAGCGCTCGCCACCCGGGGCATCGAGGTGGTCGGCGTCGACGTCAATCCGGACACCGTCAAGGCGCTGACCCGGGGTGAGGCGCCCTTCGTCGAACCAGATCTGGCGGTGGCCGTCAGCGGCGCTGTCGCCATGGGCCGGTTGACGGCCACCCTGGAGACGCCCGAGGCGGACGCCTACATCATCGCGGTGCCCACCCCGTTCCTCGACGACCACTCCGCTGACCTCAGCCACATCCAGTCCGCGGTAAACGGCCTTGCCCCGAAGCTGCGTGGCGGCGAGGTCATCATCCTCGAATCGACGTCGCCGCCGGGCACCACGCGGCTGGTCAGCGAATGGATCGCGGACCTGCGCCGCGACCTCACGCTGCCGCACGCCACCGACGGGATGCCCGACGTCTTCGTCGCGCACTGCCCAGAACGAGTGTTGCCGGGCCGGATCATGATCGAGATGGTGACGAACGACCGGGTGGTCGGCGGCATCACGCCGCGCTGCGCCGAACAGGCCGCGGCCGTCTACCGAGTGTTCACGCAGGGCCAGATCCTCAAGAGTGACGCGGCCAGCGCGGAGATGGCCAAGCTGGTGGAGAACGCCTACCGCGACGTCAACATCGGATTTGCCAACGAGCTGTCTCTCATCTGCGAGAGGCTGCGGCTCGATGTGTGGGAGATCATCCGGTTGGCGAATCACCACCCGCGCGTCAACATTCTCACGCCCGGTCCGGGCGTCGGGGGCCACTGCATCGCCGTCGACCCATGGTTCATCGTCGCATCAGCGCCGGAACTCGCCCGGGTCATCCGCGCCGCCCGCGAGGTCAACGACAGCAAGCCGGCGTACGTCGCGCGAACCGTCATCGAGAAGGCGGGACGGTTCAACGCGCCGACGATCGCCTGCCTCGGGCTCGCCTACAAGCCCAACGTCGACGACCTCCGCGAGAGCCCGGCGGTCGAGATCGTCGCGCAGATCGCCGAGGCGTTGCCGTCCGTCGACGTGCTGGTGGCTGAGCCGTTCGTCGGCGCGCTGCCTGCCTCGTTAACCGAGTTGCCCGAACGTCAAGCTGACCCGGACCGACGAGGCGCTCGACGCCGCTGACATCGTCACGCTTCTCGTCGACCACGAACAGTTCAAAGCCCTCAACCGCAGCCTGCTCGCAGGCAAGGTGATATACGACACTCGCGGCGCCTGGCGCTGACCTCGCACGTCAGCCAGGGGGATTCCTGCTCACGTACAGGATCTCCCTTGCGACGTCGGATTCTGGTTGTCCACGTCGGCACCGGTCTCCAACACCCGGTTGCCGCTGCGATGCCAGCCGTCGCTCGGCGCACCGCCGCGCGGGAACCAGACGCCGAAGTAGCCGACACAGCCGAACAGGTGGGTGCTGAACACGTTGCTGTTGAAGTGCGTGTTCGTAACGGTGAAGCCACCGGCGGGCGAGGACTCCGACGGGCTGTAGTCCTCGGAATAGATCGCGAAGCCCCCACCGGCGATGAGGTTGTCGCTGACCGTGATGTCGTGACTGTTCTTGCGGCTATTCCAGATCGCGATGGCGCTGTCGGTGCCGTTGTTGTTGTCCGACGTCATGAGATAGGTGTTGTGCGAGATCACCCCGTTGCCGGCGCCCTCAGTCTGGTAGCCGTCGATGTGCCCATTGGACGTCTTGGACGTGAAGTCATGGAAGTAACTGTTTGTGATGGAGAAGTGGTCACCCGTGGTCTGTGAGTATCCGGTGTCCGCCCAGCTGAAGATGCCGTCGTCCATGCCATAGCAGTTCACGGCGTTCGCGCTCATCGCGGTTCCTTGATGCCAGATACACGCGTGTACGCCGTCCATCCCGTTGAGCTCGGCATGGTTGACCGTGACACTGGCACCGTCGTCCACGAAGATCACCCCGGTGCCGTTCGCGCTCTCACCGGTTCGCCCGCTTGTACACGCGATCTTGACGTTCTGCACCGTGACGTTCGGGGCCTCGATGCTCAGACAGCCGGTGATGTTCTGGCAGCTGATCACCGTGTTTGCCGTGGTGATGCGGACCGTGCGGCTGGCGGCACCGCTGTTGACGGTGAGCGTGTTGCCGGGGCAGGCGGAGAGCACAGGCCCGGTGTTCGACGACGCAGGCCACCCGCACGCGGCGAGATTCGCCCACACGTAAGGCCCGTTGTTGGAACAGGAAGCGGGCACCGGGCCGGGCGCGGTCGACGTAGGCGGTGGCGGGGCCGGCGCGGTCGTGGACGCGGTCGTCGGCGGCGGTGCCGGAGCCGAGGTGACGGGCTTGGGCATCGTGGGCTTGGACGTCGCGGGCTTGGACGGCGCCGCCGAGATCGTGTGCGTCGGCGGTGTCGAGGAGGGGGCCGCCGACGGCGAGGCCGACGGCGTCGGTGATCCGGTCGACGGCTGCGCCGGAGCGAACAACGCATCGACGAAGTACGCCTGGTCGTGCCAGCTGCTCGTCGGGAAGCCGCTAGGCCCGTATCGGAACACGCCGCGCACGCCTCGCATGATCGAGTTGCCGATCGTCTGTCCGCCGGCGAACACGCTCTGCTGGGACGCGTAGTGGCCGGAATTGGTGTGGTACGACGCGACGTAGGTGACGCCCGGCGTCACCTGCACTGGCTTGGCGAACGTCGCCACCTGCCAGCCGCTGCGGTGCTCGTTGGTGAACACCACGGTCGCGAGCTCGACGCCGCTGGCGGTCCACAAGGTGCCCGTCTGCTGGCCGCGGTTCAGCCTGCTCTTGTAGTAGCGGATCGCCACCACCGATCCTGGCCTGCTGACGGTGAACTGGACACCGAGCTCGACCGCCTTCGGGTCAGGGGCGGACGGATGGCTGGGCCGCTCGTGCCCGGTGTAGAGGCCCACCAGCGTGGGGGCGCGGCCGGAACCGGGCCGGCTGGCGTCCGCGGCCGCGGCAACGCCGCCGACCAGGACGAAGACGATGAGCGCGGTGATCCACGCGCGCCGCGGCCGTCGACGCGGAAGTCGATGGCGGCCAGTAGTCGCAGGCACTGAGGGGCTCCCTGTGGTCCCGGCCGGCGCCACACCCGCCGCGACGCTGCGGCGCGAGCAATGCCGAACTCCGATCCCCCAATCGGCACATGATCTAGATCGAGCGAATTCGCCCCCTCAGGCGACCTCAGCCACCATAGCCGGAGCCGGACGGCACGCCTAGCACCGGCCGGGAAATGCCTCGGTGGGAGGCTGCCGGGCCTCCGGATCGAAGTCGTCGGGCATCTCGCCCAGGCCGAAGTAGCTCTCGACGACCTGCACGGATCGGCGCGCGGCGTGCCCGTCACCGTACGGGTTCACCGCGTTGGCCATGGCCGCGTAGGCGTCCGCGTCGGTAAGCAGCCGGCTCACCTCGCCGATGATCAACTCCTCATCGGTCCCCACGAGCCGTACTGTGCCGGCCTGCACCGCCTCGGGCCGTTCGGTGGTGTCCCGCATGACCAGCACCGGCTTGCCCAGGCTGGGGCCTTCCTCCTGGACCCCCCCGCTGTCGGTGAGGATAACGCTGCTGTCCTGCATCAGGCGGCAGAACTCCGCGTAGGGCAGCGGATCGGTGATCACCACGTTGGGCAGATCGCCGAGCGGCGGAATCAGCACCTCGCGCACGACTGGGTTCAGATGCGCCGGCAGCACGAACCTGACGTTCGGATGGCGGCGAGCGAGCCGCGCGATGGCCGATGCGGAGCGCGCCATCGGCTCGCCCCACGACTCGCGCCGGTGCGCGGTCACGAGCACCGTCGGATGTCCGCTCACCGCCTCCAGCCGCGGGTCGGCGTAGGGTACACGCCGCCGAACAACGTCGAACAGCGCGTCGATGACGGTGTTGCCGGTCACCGCGATGGAATCAGGCGCGATGTGCTCGGCGAGCAGGTTGGCCCGTGACGTCGAGGTAGGCGCCAGGTGCACGCTCGCGATCTGCGAGGTGAGCCGGCGGTTGATCTCCTCCGGGAACGGCGAGTAGCGGTCGGACGTGCGCAGGCCCGCCTCGACGTGTACAACCGGGATCTTCTCGTAGAACGCGGCCAATGCCGCAGCGAACGACGTGGTGGTATCGCCCTGCACCGCGACCATATCCGGCCGCTCCGCCCGGATCACCTCGCCGAGGCCGGCGAGCGCCCGGACGGTGATCTGCTCGAGCGTCTGCCGGGGCGCGATGATGTCGAGGTCCTTGGCCGGGCGGATCCCGAACAGCTCGTTGACTTGGTCGAGCATCTCGCGATGCTGGCCGGTGATCACGACGATCGGCTCCAGGCCCGGCGAGCGCTCCAGCGCGGCCACCACTGGCGCCATTTTGATCGCCTCCGGCCGCGTGCCGTAGACGACCATGACCGTGGCCATCAGCGGGCCCTTGGCGCCGTTTGAGTGGAGCGACCGACTACGAAATGTAGCAAGGTGATGGCATCGAGTGCGCGGTCGGGGGTGCTCGGCGGCCATCCCTCGCGGAGCACCTGTGCCGTTGGTCTCGTGGACATGCCGTAGGCGCGCGAACCACCGGCGCCCCGTGTGCCCTCATGGCTACCCCCCGGATTCGCCATTCGCGGTGTGGTCGTATTACGCTATGTTACGCGGCCGTTTGCTGTCGAACTCAGTCTGCGTCGTGAAATGCGAGACCGCCGGGGGTTTGGGAGAGATGTCCGTTTCCGAGTGGCCACGCACGCTCATCAGGCGGTGGTATCTCACTGTACTGGGACTGGCTGTCACGATCGGGCTGGTCGCCGCCGCCGCGATCGCCGTACCCGTCTCCTACACGGCCAAGGCGGACGTCGTGCTCATCCCGCCGGCGAACTCCACCTCGAACAGCGACAACCCGCTGCTCGGCCTAACCGGGCTGACGAGCGCGGCCGACGTGCTGGCCCGCGCGATGTCCGACCCGAGCAAGGTGAATCAAGCTCAAGCAGCAGGGCGCAACCGGAAAGTACACCGTCGTCCGGGATCTGACCACGGACGGTCCGTTGCTCGTCGTGACCGCCAACCTGGACGACTCCTCGGGCGTGCTCCGCGAGCTCAAGCTGATCCTGACTGACATGCCGTCGACGCTGTCCACGTTGCAGCAGTCCGCGTCGGTGTCCAAGAGGGATCAAATCGGCCTGCTCACTCTGAGCATCGCTGACAAGCCGACATCGGACCGCAAGAGCCAACTGCGAGCGCGTGATCGTCGCCGTCGTTGTCGGGCTAGTGCTCACCATGCTCATCGTTAGCGTCGGGGACCGCCTGATCCAACGGCGCAGCCGGCGCCGCGTCATGGACGCCGCGGCGGCGCCATCCGCAGCTGACACGCCGGCCCAGCAGGGCCCGGCGACCGCTAAGCCCGTAGCCCCGGTAGCGGCGTCCGATGCCTCCGCCAATGGCGCGCCAACCCACGAAGCTCGCACCGCACCGGCTGGCTCTCCGGCACCGGCCGGCGCTCCGACATCGGCCGGCTCGTCAGGTCCGAAGCCCATCGCTGCGATCAGGCGCGCACTGCACGGGCGGCGACGGCCGAACCCGCTTCCGCCAGACGCGCACGTCGCCGCGCCGGTGCGCTACCCGGCTGCTCCGCTCAACGGCACGGAGATCAACAGCACCCAGATCAACGGTACCCAGATCAACGGCCACGCGGTCGATCCCCAGCGCGCGCCGGCGTCCGAAGTGTTCCTGGCCGCCCCGCGGCCCTCGTCGGCGGCTCGACCCGCCGCACCGTCGAACCACGGTCCGGCTCCGGCGCCGAACCCGGACGGCGCGAGAGCGCGGAGTCGGATGCGCCGGCTGTCTCGCTCGCCCCGCAGCGGCTGACGGAGCCGAACCGGCTGGAACGCAACCAAATGCGGTCGGCCGCATCGCGCTCGTCGCGCGCCCGATCCGGGACCTGCCCGGCCGGGTCAACGCACGCTCAGACGGCCACCGGCTCTGGCTGGCGCGCCTCAACGAACCTATGGAGCGCGCCCACGGATCCGAGGGTCAGGAAGATGCAGCTCGCGGCCATTGGGAAGGAGAAGGCGTCGAAGAACGCGAAGCTGGCCAGTGCCGATGCGGTCGAGGCCGCGAGGGCGGTGCCCAGCGACGCGTCCGCTGTCTCGATGGCCCGGCGGCGGGTCCGCAACGCGCTCACCAACCCGGATACCAGCAAGCCGAGGAACGCCATCATTCCGACGATGCCGGTGTCGATCAGCAGCCCGAGGTACTGGTCGTCCAGGATCCGGTAGGCCGGCATGAACGTGAGGAAACCACGCCCGAACAGGGGCGCTCGCTCGATGAACTCGAACGCGACGGAAAAGCTGCCAGTACGCGACTGCGCGCTGCTGTCGGCGGAGATACCGGTGAACAGTTGCAAGATCGTGCCGATCAAACCGGGCACCGCGACGAAGACCGCTGCTCCAAGTGCGACAATCGCGGCGTAGGCGCGGCGACGCATTCCGACCGTCCATGTGGGGAGCACAAAACAGAGCACAACGATCGTGCTCACGACGGCGGAGCGCGAGATGGAGATCGGCACCGCGAACCCGATGGCGACCACCGGGTACCACCGGCGCACGACATTGCGATGGGTGTTCGTCAACGCGTAATGCAACGCGAGCGGGAGAATCATGGTCAGCGCGGCGCCGAACTCGATCGGGTGCACGGCCGTCCCGGCCGGCCGCACCAGGCCGTTGCGGCCGTAGATGCTGATGAGCGACTGGTTCTCCTGCAGGCCGGGGATCTGGATGTAGTTGGTGAACGGCTGCTTGGTGACGAACTGCAGCAGCCCCAGCGTGGCGAGCGCACCGCCCGCGAACACCAGCCGGCGCAGGAGCACATCGAGCCGGTCCCGCGACGGGATCAGGTCCATGGTGGTGAGCAGGATGCCGGCCCACGCGGCAACCAGCAGCAACGCGGCGTCGGCGGACCGGCCTTCGGCGGGCATCATCGAACGCGAGTTGGCCGCGATGTAGCTCAAGATCACCGCGATCACGAACACCCACAGCAGCCAACGCACCGGCTGCTTCACTCCGCGGATTAGGGAGGGATTACTCGCGAACGTGACCAGCCAGCCCGCGAACAGGCAGACGCCGAGGATCTCGGCCGGTGTGCCCGCAACGCCGAGCGGCCCGACGATCAGCTCGGACGGTATGGCAAACAGCGCCAGGATGAACACCGACAACAGGGTGACGGCGTCCACGGACGACGCTCGTCGCGACCGCGCGAGGACACGGCTCATGACTCGGACCGGCCTCCCCCTGGCGTTTCGCGGTGTGTAGTCCACGGTGCCCGGCCGCAGTTCGCTCCTGTAAGATCATGGTAACGGCTGGCTGCAAAGAGTCGCCAACTGGGGGCCAAGGAAATGTCGCGTTCGACGGTCGGTGCACCGGTCGCGACGGCCTTCTCGCCGACCCCGACCGCTGGGTCCGCCCGGCGCCGCCTCGTCAGCATCGTCGCCGTGTGCCTGTCGGGCGTGCTGATCACCGCGGGGCTTAGCTACCGGGTCCTGCACAAGCCGGGTGTGTACCTCGCGCAGGTAAACGTACTGTTCCTGCCCCCCAAGAGCGGGCTTCAGCCCAACGCGCTGCTGAGCAACTCCGAAAGCCTCGTGTCCGTCGCCGGCGCCGTCGGCAAGATGGTCGACCCGGATCCGACGGCCAGCCACATTGTGTCGCCGATGGTGAACCTCGCCAACGAAGGTGTGCGCAGTGGTTACTCTGTGTCATTACCAAACGATGGCGGTCAGTTCGCGAACAACTTCGACCGCGCGCTGCTCAACGTGCAGGTCGTCGCGCCGACAGCGACCCAGGCCGTGGGGACCACCCAGCGGCTGGTCGACGAGATCAACAGCAAGCTGACGACCTGGCAGGACGACAACCAGGTGGCCGCGGTCAACCAGATCCAGACCAGCCTGAACCCGGCCAAGATCCAGGAGTTCCACCTCACCGGCAGTCGAGTGCGGGCGGGCCTAGCGACGATCGGGCTGGGCCTCGCGCTCACCGTCGCCGCGATGATCGTGCTGCCGCGCCGGTTGGCGCGCTGGCAACCGTCCTGGCGACGCCCGCGGGCGTCATAGCGACGTTGTGCTCAGCTCCTAAACAAAGGCCTTACACTGAGTCGCGGTGCGGTGTATAGTCTCGTTGCCGCGCTTCTTCGGGGGAGAAAGCCATAATGACGGCGTCGTCTGTTTCGTCCGACGCGCTTGCGCGCGCCGTCGGTACGCTGCAATCTGATTACCAAGCGCAGCTGACTGATTACGTTCGATTAACTACGGCTGTCGAGAAGGCGGAAGTGTTCTGGGCACCCGTCGGACCCAAACGCGCCACGCTAGGACGGCCGGCCGGGCCCGGCCTGGCGTCGGTGGTCGGCGATCCCCGGCGGCTCATGCGCCGGGTCGCGGGGTATCCCGCCGCCGTGCCGGCCGGCTACGACCGGGGGGCGCCGGCGCTCGTCGAGCTGCGTGGGCCGGCCGAGCTGGACCTGGCCTGCCGGCTGCTCGCGCAGGCGCTCGACGCGCCACCCGGCGAGGTCGTCCCGCGCCGCACCACCACCGCATACCCCGAGCCATTGCACCTGCGGACCTGGGCCTTGCTCGACCAGGCCGAGGCGCTGTGCTGCGCCATGACTGTGTGCGTCGGCGACGTGCTCGTAGTGCGCGCCCTCGCGACCCGGCCTGCGCAGCAACGACGGGGCCACGCGAGCGCGCTGCTGTGCGCGCTGCACGACCTGCACGAGCGGACCGGGGTCGTCACCGACTTCGCGCTGGCTGCGCCGGATGGCCAGCATGGGCTGTTCGAGCGTCTGGGCTACCGTCCGGTCGAATCAACGACTGGGTCGGGGCGGTCGGATGCTCGCCCGGGCCAGCAGCAGCTCCGGCGGATCGCAGACCACCGCGCGTCGCATCGGAGCGCGCGCCTACGGATTGGCAGCTAATCATTATCAACGAGCTATCGACTCCGATCGCCCCGCGCGCCGAGGATCTGCCGGCCCTGTATGCCGCGTACGAGCGCACTGCGCGCCACTGGGTGACAGGCGGCCCGTGCCGCCCCGAGACGTTGATCACCCTGTCCTGGCGGCCGGGCGGTGCCAATTCTGTCCTGGTGTACGGAGCGGATTCACGTTCGCTCATCGACATCGCTCGCGAGCTCGACCAGCTGAGATCGCCGGCCGTGATCGTCGTCGCCGGTCCAGCCCTCGGCAACGTCCAGACGATCGCCGATGCGGGTTGGGTTTGCATCGGTGTCCGTCCATTCATGCAGCGACCGGCTCAATTCGGCAGCCTTCCTGCCGACCCACCACGCCCAGGCCGGTCGGTCTTCACCGAGCTCACAACCCGCGCTGAGATGCGTGAGGCTTGGCGGCTCTCCAGTGCGGCGTTGGGTGGCGACACGGGTCCGGTGGTCTCGGACATCGAGACCCTCGACGGTTTGCGGGTATGGGCATTGCGCGAAGACGACGAGATCATCAGCTGCGCGAGCACGGTTGAGGTTGAAGGCATTATCGGCGTGTGGAATGTGGCGACTAGAGAATCGCGCCAGCGATCTGGATTCGGCACCCGGCTATTGCAATCGGTGCACACCGCATGCGAGCACTCGAGCAATGTCGAGCACTTCTTGCTCCATTCCTCGCCCACGGGATCTACGCTTTACGAATCGCTCGGTTACCGCACCATTGAGTGGTGGCAGGCCTGGTCTCGCCCGCGTTGGGTACTAGGTGGCGCATGAGCGCCGGTCAACCGGCTGGCATCGGTTTCAACGCGACATGATCCACAGTTCTGTTAACATTTCCCGAATGCCACCTAGTGCTGCCGACGTGACCGGCTCGAGCTACGCGGAACTGGTGCAGCGCCAGCGGGCCGAGTTGCAAGATGCCTACTTGCGCGGCGTCCGGCGCCTGCGGTGGGACGCTGACCGTCTGGCCGCCGAGCGGCAACGCCTCCTGCGCGAATTGCTCACGTGGGCCGCCGCGCGTTCGCCGTTCTGGCAGGAACGGCTGGCCGGACGGAACCTCGAGACCTTCACCGAGGCCGACCTGCCATCTCTGCCGATTCTGACCAGGGCCGAGATGATGGATAACTTCGATCGTCTGGTCACCGTCCCCGGTTTGACGCGCGACCGGGTCTCCGAGTACGTCGAGCATCTGGATGCCGACCGGTACCTCGATGGCGGATACCGCGCGATCAAGACCTCAGGGACCACTGGCACCAATGGGCTCCACGTCTACGGATGGGACGCGTTCGTCACGTTCGTGATGCAGGGCTCCCGGTGGACCGGTCGACGTGGAGAAGCTCCCGGCTCGGTGCTCGCGCAGGTGTTCTCGTGCAACCCGAGGCACGAATCCGGCATCTTCTACGCTTTTAGCACCTTCGAGAGCGGCGGCCCGGCGTCGCACTGCTTCGGCGGCGGGATGCCCATCCGGGAGCTTGTCGACGCTCTCAATTCGGCCCAGCCGAAGGTGGAGGCCCTGCAAGGATGGCCGAGCACCATCCGCTTGCTCGCCCTGGAAGCGCTCGCCGGTCGGCTGACGCTCGCACCGACGTGGGTGAGCGTCGCGGGCGAGGTGTGCAACCCGTCCGTGCGCGAGGCGGTGCGCGCCGCGTGGGGTATCGAACCGTCGGAGTTCTGGGGTTGTTGCGAAGGAACCTACGCGTTTCCGTGCGGTGTCGGAGAAGGGATGCACATCTCCGACGACCTGGTGATCCTGGAGCCGGTGGATGCGCAGGGCAACGCCGTGCCCTACGGCCAGCCCGCGGATCGAGTCCTGTTGACGAATCTGTACAACCTGAGCCAGCCGCTGATCCGCTACGACATCGCCAACGCCATGACAATGACGGATGCGCCGTGTCCGTGCGGCTGCGCCCATCGGCGTATCACCGCGATCCACGCGCGCTTGAACGGTGCGTTCTCGTACCCGGACGGCGCGACCGTGCCCCGTCAAAACCTCGAGAAGCTCCTGCTGGCCTGGCCCGGTGTGGCGGACTTCTACGTCGAGCAGACAGCTCGCGGCGCGGATATCTCCGTCGTGCCCTACGGTCCCTATGACGGTGAGCGACTGCGCGCCGAGCTGGTCGCTCTGCTGGCGGGGCATGGTGTTCCCGATCCCGAGGTCGACGTGCGCGAGGTCGCGGAGCCCAAGCGGCTGTGGACCGGCAAGGTGCGTCAGTTCGCGCCCTTGTCCTGACGAGCGACCCAGCATGACGGGCGGTATCGGCGGCTTGCCTGCGCGCCGATGAGGCATCGGTCAGTCGGTACTTACCCGCTGTGAGTCCGGCCTCACAACCGAGGTCAGTTTTATCGCGATTTGTCCTGCAGTACCAGATACGGGATCCTACTCCAATGGACGGATCCTCCGGCTTTGCGCGTTGCGAGCAGAGACCGAGTGGCCGGCTGGCGATCATGTTCGGCCCCCACGTGCCCATCCTGCAATTGGCCGAGCTTGCGACCGATAGCCGGCAACTGCTCTGGCTCATCGATCGCGAAAGCGAAGACGTCGAGGCTCCGCTACGTGTGCTCAACCGGCTCGGCACGGTCGTGGACATCACCGGCCTCGACGCCGATCAGGCCGCCGACCGCGTGGCTAGGTTCTCGCCGGACGGCATCATTGCCTTCGCGGACTCGGATTTAATGCGCGCCTCGCAGATAGGGATTCGACTCGGCCTGCAGGTGAACTCGCCCGATTCGGTGATGAAGCTGACGAACAAGTACGCACAACGAATAGCGCTCAGCGCCGCGGGTTTGCCGGTTCCTCGCTTTTGGCCGGTACCTGCGCACCTCAACGCAGCGAGCCGCGACGAGCTGCTCTTTGACATCAGCTTTCCGGTCATCGTCAAGCCGCAGGAAGGCGCCGGGAGCCAGGACGTGCTGGCGGCGGCGGACCGGAGGGCCATGCGAGGCATTCTTGACGCCAACGCTCGCTGCGCGCGGCCCACGAAGCTCATCGTCGAGGAATTGCTGGCGGACGGCTGGTCGCGACTTGAGCATCCGTACGCCGACTTCATCTCCGTCGAGAGCATCGTGTCCTGCGGCCAGCTCAGCCACCTCGCGGTGACCGGGCGGTCCCGCCTGCAGGAGCCGTTCATCGAGACCGGTAACTTCATTCCTACCAACCTGGCCGACGACGTGGTCGACGACGTGGTACAGGTCGCTGGCCGGGCGATTCAAGCCCTCGAAGCGACCACCGGCGTCTTCCACACCGAGATCAAGATCACTCCGAACGGACCGCGGGTCATCGAGGTCAACGGCCGCATCGGCGGCACCATCCCAGAGCTGCTTGCCCTGGCCACTAAGCAGGACGTCTCCTTGCTGGACCTCGCGTGCCGCGTCGCGCTCGGGGAGCGGATCGCCGTCGAGGGTCTGTTGTCGTGCGAACAAGTGGGCTATTCCCTGCGAGTGCCGCCTCCGATCGATGCGGTGCGCCTGGTCCAGCTCGACGGTGTCGACGCAATCAGCCACATCCCAGGCGTCACCGCATTCGAGATCATGCGCGGGGTAGGCGATCCGGTGGACTGGCGCAAAGGATGGGACGGCTGCATCTACTACGCACTCGGCGCGGCGGACAGCCACGAGGGCATGTGGCAGGCGCGGGAGCAAGTCATGCGGACGGTCAAGGTTGAGTTCGACCGGCGGCGGTAGTCGATCGGCAATCCAGCCAACGGTCAGTCGGCGTTGAGAATCTCCGTGACGCACGCTTGCGCGTCGAGCACGGCACGAATCCGGCTCTTCGGCGACGGGATGTAGTGGGTGAAATAGCGCGATCCCTCGGTCAGCACCCCGAACACCGAGATGTTGCGCTGGACGCGGCCCTCGATGTCGTACGGGTGGAAGTCCTCGCTGATCGCGACGCTGCCGACGGCCACGTCGCCGTACTGCAGCTGGGTGAGCCGGCCCATGCGGTAGAGGCGGGAGAGCAGCGGCGACGCGCTGCGGCCCAGGGAGGGCATGTCGAGGTGACCGCAGATCACCGACGGCAGCGTCTTGGTGTGGCCGATGTCCAGGTGCGTCGAAGTGAACACCGCTCGACCCTGGTCGTCGGTCCGCACGATCGGGTCGGGCCCGAATGTCACCTTGACGATGCCCGCATCGATCAGTGCGAGTAGCTGCTGCGAGCGCATCGCGGGCGGCCCCGCCTCGAGCCGGTTGATGCGGCCCTTGATGTGCTCCTTGAAGTCGATGTAGGACTCCAGCGACAGGCCGCCGAACTCCACGACGGACCGGATGTCGTCGCGCAGGATGCGTAGCACAAGCTCGGCCGCCTTCACGGGGCTCCCGGAAGGCATCAAGGCCTCGTCGAGGTCTTCCTCGAGCATGGCGCAGAAGTGCTTCTGGTACTCCTCGGCCGACGTGTAGTGCTGCTGTTCACCGGCAAACAGGTGTGCTTCGGGGTCGAAGGTGCCGTGCCGGATGGCGAGCTTGCTGGCCGCCTGATCGAACGTGTTGGCCAGCCACGCCCGGCGCAGCGTCTCCCACACTCGCTCGGCACCCTCCGGTCCGTATGCGTTGCGGGCGGCCTGCACGTAGTAGCTCGCGCGCATCTCGGTGAACAGCAGCGGGAGTAGCTCGCTGCGCAGGTCGACCGGGCGGCGGCCGAGCCGGCCCGCCCCGCTGCCGCGGATGGCCGCGAAAACCTCGGGGGTGCAGACCACCGGACGATACTCGCCCGTTGGGTCGATGCCGGTGACCGACTTCGCGCAGTACGGCACACCGGAGCGCGAGTAGAGGTAGATCACCGGCTCGCGCCCGCTGGGCTGGTAGACCTTGCGGGACCTTGCGTCTAGGAACCGGCCGCCGCGGCCGGTGGTGAGCGCCGCGATGACGTCGTAGGCGACCTGACCTGCGCCCGAGAGGGCGATCTCCTCGCCCGGTGCGGGCGAGGAGTCCAGCACCTCGACCGGGTACGGCGATCGGCAGACGACTTCCCCGGGTGCCGGGTCCGACGGGCGGTTGGGCGTATGCCCGGACGTCAGCACGACGTGGTTGACCTGGATGGACCGGCCGTCATCGAGCACGACCCGCTCGCGATCCCCGGCCTCCGCGACGATGTCCGTGGCCGCGGTTCGGTACCGGACGACCTCGACGAGCGGCGGGAGCTCGGCGAGCAAGGTCTCGTAGAACCACGCCAGGTACTCACCCATGAGCCGTCGCGGCAGGTAGTCACCAGCCGCGATCGGGATTCCGCCAACGCCGATAACGCACTCCCCGTCGACCCACGCGTAGCCGCGCTGCCGCACCCACTCGAACAGGCTCAGGCCGTACCCCGGCGTGACAGCGTCGTCGGCCGTCGCATACAGGGACAGCTGACCACAGGTGTTGTTGAGCACCAAGTAGTCAGGCTGGTCCGGGTTGTACGCAACGCCGCCGAGCCGGCCAGGCTCGATGGCGTGGATCCGGGTGGCAGTACCACACCGGCGTGCGGTGTCGATCGTGCGCTCCAACACACACAGACCCCACGCGCCCAGGCCGACAACGGCAATGTCGATCATGAAACCCCCCGTGTTCCCCCGTGACGGCTCGTAGCTGCGGTGCCGTAAGCGCAGCAAGCCGACTCGGTGACTTTACCGCCACAACACGTGCCTGCCAAGCCGGAACGGTCGATCAGGTGTCGCAGGCGGGATCACGAAGGATCGCTCGCGGTGCGGCCCTCGTCGCGACAGAGGGTGGCCGGTCGGCGCTACCATGTGCCGCACCGGCGTGGGGTCCCCGCCGGGACGCCGGCCGCAGACCAGGCGCCGGAGCCATCGGGTCAGGAGCGGATATGCAGCTGCGACCAACCACGTCCGCGCGCCGGCCGGTTTCCTGCCGCCCATGACGTCCGACGCTCGCCGCGGGGACGGCGCTCCCGCCCGGCGCCGGCTGGTCGCCGTGGCCTACGGTCCGCGGCCCGTCGCCTCGGTGGCCCTCGTCGACCTCGCCGAAGCCGCGAGCGGGATCTGCGACCTCATGTGGCTTGTCGACGGTCGACGGCCCGAGGTGCACGAGCTGTCCGGGCTCATGCGCCACTTCGGGCCCGTCGTCGACATCGGCGGGCTGCCCACCGACGCCGCCGCCCGAGAGGTCGGAGCGTACCGGCCGGACGGCGTCGTCACCTACCACGACGCCGGGATGGTCGAGGTCGCCGCCCTCGCCGAGGCGCTGCACCTGCCGTTCGTCACACCCGCCGTGGCCGGGCGGCTCACCGACAAGCTCCAGCAGCGCGACGCGCTGCGACAGGCCGGGCTGCAGGTGCCGCGGTACTGGTCGCTCGAAGGTCCACCGATCGCCGATCCGCTCGCGTCGGTGCCCGACGACGTCGCGTGGCCGGCAGTGCTCAAACCCCGCTCGGCCACGGGCAGTAACAACACAGTGCTCGCGAGTGACCGCGACCACGCCCGTGCACTGATCCTGGGCCTGGGCGTCGACGCCGGCCAGATGATGCTCGAGGAATACCTGTCCGACCACCCAGGCTGGGCGCGACGCCCGTTCGCGGACTACGTCTCGGTGGAGAGCGTCGTGTCCAGCGGGCGCACCAACCACATCGCGGTCACCGGGCGCTTCCCGTCGGCCGAGCAATTCCGGGAGACGGGCTTCTTCGTGCCGGCGGCGCTCGACCCAGGCGAGCAGCAGGCCGCCCTCGACCTGACGTCGCAAGCCATCGCCGCACTCGGTGTCCAACTCGGCTGCCTGCACACCGAGATCAAGTTCACCGCCGACGGCCCGCGCGTCCTCGAGGTCAACGGCCGCATCGGGTACGGCGTCCCAGCCATGCTCCAACTCGCCGCGGACTTCCCGATGTTCGCCACCTCGTTGCGGGTCGCCCTGGAAGAGGATGTGTCGGAGGTGGGACCGGTGGCGTGTCACCAGCTCGGCTACCGGTTGTTCCTACAGCCGCCGGCGATCGCGGCAACCGTGCGGGCCGTCGACGGGGTGGACGCGCTGATCGACCATCCCGGCGTCGGCAGCGTGACCATCCACCGCGGACCCGGTCGATCTGTCGACTGGCGCGAGGGCACCCGGGCGTTCATCCTCGCGGTCGTCGGCGCGGCGAAGGACGAGGACGAGCTACGCGATGTGTGGCGGATCATGACCCACGACGTGTCGGTGTCCTACGACGACGTGAAGACGGCGACGCTTCCCGATCGCTGAGCTCAGCGCTGGGTCAGCCCAGCCTCGCGCAGCAGCCGTCGCTCGTCGACCTTGCTCGACGAGGCGAGCGGGAGCTCGTCGACCAGCTCGATGCGATCGGGAATCATCGTCGCGGGCAACTGGTCCGCGGCCGCGCGGCGCAGCTGCTCAGCGGTGCGTTCGGGCTCGGTGACCACGAACGTGGCGATACCAAGCTCGCCATCGTTGTCGTAGATCACGCAGGTGGCCGCCTGAACGCCGGGCAGCCGGCTCATGACCTCGCTGATCTCCACGAGCGAGATGCGGACCGACCGCCGCTTGACGACGCGGTCGGCGCGGTCGACGTAGGCGTAGTTGCCGTCGCGCTGCCGCAGCACGATGTCGCCGGTGCGATACACCAGCTGGCCGGCGATGACGTCGGTCCGCATGACGCTGGCGGTGAGCTCCGGGGCGCCCCAGTAGCCGGCCATCAGCTGGATGCCGCCGATGTATAGCTCCCCGGGCTCGTCCGGGCCGTCGATGATGTGACCGTCGTCCGCGACCAGGTGGAACGTGACGTCGGGATGCGGCACCCCGATCGGCACGACGTCGCCGCGATCGACGGACTCGGGAGTGACCTCGAAATGGCTGGCCATGATCGTTGTCTCGGTAGGTCCGTAGCGGTTGAACACCCGTACGCCTGGCACCGCTGCCCAGAGGCGGCGGACGTCCGCGGCCGAGCACGCCTCGCCGCCGATACCGATGACGCGCAGCGGCGTGTCGGTGAGGCTCGACAGCCTGGTGTTCGCCAGGATTAGGCGCAGGTAACTCGGTGAGAAGCTCGTCAAGTTGATCTGCTCACGGGCCACCGTGCGGAAGAAATAGCGTGGAAACAAGAGGGATTCCCGCGGCGGGATGATCAACGCTCCGCCGGCGACAGCGGTCGGGAATAGGGTGCCGAAGGATCCGTCGAAATGGAACGGCGAGACGCACAGGCTCCGTGTGCTCTGGTCCATGCCGAGCTCGCGGATGCAGGACCGCACCGCCGCGGCGAACGCCCGCCGTCCGATCACGACGCCCTTCGGAGCGCCGGTGGTTCCCGAGGTGTAGATCGCGTACGCGGGCCGGTCGTCCGGATCCACCACGGGGGCCGGTTCGGACGCGGTTACCTCGGACACGTCGAGCGCGGTCGGGTACGGATCGCTGACCGCGGCGTTGCTGAGCACGACCGTGGGCGCGCAGTCCTCGACGATGCCGCCCACCCGCGCCGGCGGATCGGTCACCGCGAGCGGGACGAAGATCGCGCCGACCCACAGACACGCGAGCGCGGCGACCAGGAAGTCGACCGAGTTAGGGAGGTGGAGGCCGACCCGATCGGCCGGTGTAACACCCAACCGGTCCAGCCCTGCGGCCAGCGACGCGACGGCATCGCGCAGCTGGGCGTACGTCAGTTCGTCCTCGTCGTCCTTGGCCGCCGGGTGCTCCGGCGTGAGATCAGCGAAGGACAGGACCGCCTCGAGGACGTCGGTAGCGACGTCCGGCCCGGCCCTGACGACGGTGCCCTCCAAGACCTGCGGGAGTTCCTGCATCGAGCTTCCCCCGGAGCCGTGCGACATAGTCAGCGTGGAGCGGCGTCGATCCTCAGCCGACGCGCTCCACAGCGAGGCGCTCCAGAGCTTCTCGGATGGCGCTCACCGAGGCGAACGTACTCTTGCGCAGCATCGCGTCCGGGAACTCCAGATCGAACTCGTCCTCGAGCGCCAGCATGAGGTTGACGCTGGCGTGGGAGGTCAGACCCGCCGCGTACAGGTCGTCGTCGTCGGACAGCGATTCGACGGCCACCGGCAGCCGTCCGTGTTTGGCGAGGACCTTGCGGATCTCCTCATCCATAGTGGGTGTCATTCGTGTCCTTTCCTTGGTCACCACTAATCAGCGCGACGGCGGTCGCGAGACCCACGCCAGCCGCATGGCTCAGGCTCAGTGCGATATGCGTCACGCCCCGCCGGCGGGCCAGTTCGGCCGCCTCGTCGTGCAGCACGATGCTCGGCGCGCCGCCCGGCTCCGACCGCACCTCGATCGACCGCCAGGGCGGGATCGCGTCGGTGGGGGCGAGCAGTTTGAGCACGGCTTCCTTGGCCGCGAACCGCGCCGCGTACCGAGGTGCCGCCGACTCGATGTGCGGTCCGCAGGCCCGGACCTCTGCCTCGGTGAACAGCCGACGCGTGTAGCGATCTCCGTAGCGGGTCAGCGAGGAGGCCACGTCAGCTACCGACTCGACGTCGGTGCCGACGCGGACGTCCGCGAACACGGCCACGATGGTCACCCCCCAGGTCGTGGGCCATGGTAGCGCGTCACCGGGCGCCAGCTAACAACGAGCTGACATCGCCGAACGGAGGCGGTACGATGACCGGGTCGCCGGGGGACGACACGGGGGGTGTGCGAAGCGATGGTGTGCGTCGTAGAACCGGCTGATCCGGCCGGCACAATTCAGGCGGGCCATATCGATGTCGCGCTGGTCAACAACATGCCAGATGCGGCCCTTCGTCAGACGGAGGCGCAGTTCGGCAGGCTGCTCGATGCAGGGTCGGATGGAACCGCAATCCGCCTGCACCGCTATACGCTGCCGACGATTCGGCGCCGCGAACAAGCGGCCGACCATATCGCCGCCCACTACTTCCCACTCTCGGCGTTGTGGAACTCCGAGCCGGCAGCGGTGATCATCACCGGCTGCGAGCCGTTGTCGGCCAATTTGACCCGTGAGCCCTTCTGGCCTGACCTCATCCGGCTACTCGAATGGTCGCGCGAGCGGGCGACCTCGACGATCGCGTCCTGCCTGGCCGCCCACGCCGCCCTGCTCGCCTTTGACGGCGTGCACCGGCTCCGGCTGTGGGAGAAGTGCAGCGGCGTCTTCCCGCAGGATGTCTCCGTGGACGCGCTGACGAGCGGGCTGCCGAGAAAACTCGCCATGCCGCACTCTCGTATGAACGACGTGCCCACAGGGGCTATCAGAGACGCCGGCTACCGTCCGATTATCGCCTCGGAGGATGTCGGCTGGACGGTCGGCGTGAAAGACGACGGCCACCATCTTGTCGTGCTCATGCAAGGACATCCGGAGTACGACGCCGAGACCCTCCTGCTCGAGTTCCGGCGTGATGTGCGTCGCTTCTTGTCCGGCGAGCGGGCGGACTTCCCGGCACCTCCAACGGGTTACTTCACCCCGACCGGCGATGCGATCGTGGCCGAGCTGCGGACCGAGGCGACGACGCGGCACGACCCGCGATTGATCGCGCACTTCCCGATGGCGCAGTTGCTCGCACAGATCGACCAATCGTGGCGAGAGCCGGCCAGTCGCCTGTACACGAATTGGCTGACGCAGGTCCGAGCGCGCAATGCGGATCGGGTCGGAGTCTAGGTGCGCGACGAGACGATCGCCATCCATGGCGGCTATGACGGCAGTTCGACGCGCGCCGTCGCAGTGCCTATCTACCAGACGATCGCCCACGACTTTATCGACCACGAGCACGCCGGTGGAATCTTCGACATGCAGATCCCGGGCTTCCACTACAACCGGCTGAACAACCCGACCAACCAGGTGCTCGAACGGCGGCTCGCGGCCCTGGAGAGCGGCACCGGAGCGCTCGTGGTGGGCTCCGGCATGGCCGCCGTCAGCTACTCGATACTGAACGTGGCCACCGCCGGAACGAATATCGTCACCACCCCGCAGCTGTACGGCGCGATCTTCACCTATTTCGCCCACGTGCTGCCCACCCTGGGCATCAAGGTCCGGTTCGCACCGGACGACCAGGCCGAATCCGTCGCGGCGCTGATCGACCAAGACACGCGGGCCGTCTTCTGCGAGACGGTCGGCAACCCCGCGGGGAACGTGATCGACCTGGAGGCGTTCGCGGAGGTCGCGCACGAGTCCGGCGTGCCGCTCATCGCCGACAACACCGTTGCCACGCCGTTGATGCTTAAGCCGATCGAGTACGGCGCCGACATCGTCATCGAGTCGCTGACCAAGTTCATCGGTGGGCACGGGACCACCCTCGGCGGCGCGATCATCGACGGTGGGCGGTTCCCGTGGGCCGAGCGCGGCGATCGGTTCCCCATGCTCACGACGCCGGAACCGGCATTCCACGGTGTGGTGTTCGGCACTGAGTTCCCGGAGATCGCCTTCATCGCCCGGGTGCGCAACGTGTTCCTGCGTAGCACGGGTGCCACGCTGTCGCCGTTCAACGCGTTCCTCATCCTGCAGGGCCTGGAGACGCTGCCGCTCCGCCTGGAGCGACACGAGTCGAACGCACGCGCGATCGCGGAATATCTGCGTGACGACCCGCGGGTGGCCTGGCTGGGATACGCCGGGTTCCCCGACCATCCCTCATACGACCTGGTCCAGCGCTACCTCAAGGGCCGGGTGCCGTCGATCCTGACGTTCGGCCCGGAGGGCGGTTACGACGCGGCGATCCGCTTCTTCGACTCGGTGCAGCTGTTCAAGCGCCTGGTCAACCTGGGCGACGCCAAGTCACTGGTGAGCCACTCCGCCTCGACGACGCACCGGCAGTTGTCCCCCGACGAGCTGCGCGCCGCCGGCATCGAGCCGGAAACGATCCGACTGTCAGTCGGCCTGGAGCACATCGAGGATCTGCTCGCCGACATCGACCTGGCCTTGGCGGCGGCCACCGCAGGATTGCGATGACCAGCCGGGACCACGGGTGCCACAGCGATTCGCCGGCACTCGGCGTAAGCCGCGCGTCCCACGGGTTGCGCAGCGAGCTGTCCTGATCGCGAGTTTCTGATGGTTGCCACGGATGTGAGCCGAACGACGCGGGGCTTGGTGTCGCCCGAGCCCGAGGCGTCGCCGGACACGCCGCCGGCTCTGGTCGGCCGGCAGGTCGGAACCGGTGCGCTGTGGAGTGCGCTGAACGCCGGCACTCTGCGTGTCGGGATCTTCCTGGTCACCCTCGTCGTGGCCCGCCTCGTCGATCCGTACAACTTCGGCGTCTTCACCGTTGCGCTGACGGTCTTCACCATCGCGATGAGCTTTGCCGAGCTGGGCGTGAGCTTCGCCATCGTCCGAGAACACGGCCGCTCCCGCGAGATCGGGCCGACCGTGTTCACGATCAGCCTCGTCAATGCCGCGATACTGGCGTTAGCCATGGTGGCGTTCGCGCCGTTCTTCGCCAGCGAGCTGGGCTCGGCCGAGGCGGCGCCCGCCGTGCGGGTGCTGGCGCTGTTCGTGCTGCTATCCGGCTTCAGCGCGGTGCCCCGCTCCCTTATGGCGCGCGACTTCATGCAGCGCCAGCGGTTCATTGTCGACGCGTCCTTCTTCGTGGTGTCGACGGTCGTCATGCTCGTGATCATCCTGCTCGGTCATCCGGTGATGGGCTTGGCGATCTCCCGGGTCGCGGGGCAGCTCGTCACCGTCGTCATGATCATGTGGATGGCGCCGGAGCGGTACTGGCCCGGCTTCCGCTGGCGCGAGGCCAAGCCGCTGCTGTCGTTCGGGTTGCCCCTCGCGGTATCGAACCTGCTCATCATGGTGATCGCGAACGTCGACTTCATGGTCGTCGGCCACCTGCTCGGGCCGACGCAGCTGGGCTACTACAACCTGGCGTTCGGCATCTCCGGTTGGCCGGTCACAATCTTCAGCGCCGTGCTGATCAGCGTCACGCTGCCCACGCTGTCGCGCGTGCGCCACTCGCCGCGCGAGCTCGCCGTCCACCTGAAGGCCGGGCTCGCGGCCGTGACTGCGCTGTCCTTCCCGGTCTGCGCCCTCTGTGCGGCGCTTGCGGGACCGCTCATCGACACCGTCTATGGCACGCGGTGGCACCCGGCGTGGACCGCGCTGGTCGTGCTGTCGATCTTCGGGGCGGCCCGCACGGTGCTAACCCTCTTCTCCGACCTCATCATCGCGCTGGGCCACACCCGCCGACTGCTGTACATACAGCTGGCCTGGCTCGCCGCGCTGGTTCCGGTCATGATCCTCTGCGTCGAGCGGTGGGGCATCACGGGCGCCGGCGTCGCGCACGCGATCGTCGTCGTGCCGCTGGTCATTCCGCTGTATCTGCGCACCGTCCGCCGGGACACGACGGTGACCTTCCATACCGTGCGCGACGCGGTGCTCCAGCCGTTCGTCGCCTCGCTCGCGGCCGCCGCCACCGCCTACGGTGCCACGCTCTTGGTGAGCGATGCGTTGTGGAAGCTCGTGCTGGGCCTGGTGGTCGGCCTGGCGACGTACTGGCTCGTGGCCCGCCGGTGGCTGATGACCCTGCAGCGCGAGCTGCGGGAGCGGTACTGGAATCACGGCGCCAAGCCGCGGGGCCGCCACGCGCTCGGCCAGCCAGTGTCCAGCGAGGCGGCCCAGATCCCGGTCAGCCGGCTGCTTATGCTGCGCGACCTGGCTGCCTGCGCGCCCAGCTGGCCACGGCCGACGAGCATCTCCGAAAGTCGTTTCGGCATGCACCAGAGCGTGGCTCGATGACACCGCACGCGATCTGGTTCGGTCCTGCCGATCGCCCGCTCGCCGGGTACCTGCACCTGCCGGACGGGCCGCCGGTCGGTGGCGTACTCGTGTGCGCGCCCTTCGGCTACGAGTCGACCGCGGCCCACCGGACGCTGCGCCGGCTGGGCGACCGCCTGGCGAGGAGCGGCCGCCTCGTGCTGCGCTTCGACTACGCGGCGACGGGTGCCTCTGCCGGCACCGGTCACGAGCCCGACCTGCTCGCGCGCTGGCAGGCGAGCGTGGCGGCCGGTGTGGCCGAGCTACGCCGGCGGGGGGTCGCGCGGCCGGCCGTCGTCGGGGTGCGCCTCGGCGCCGCGCTGGCGTGCGCGGTGGCCACCGGCGACGGCGACCTCGGCCCGCTCGTGCTCTGGGCGCCGGTGACGTCCGGTCGGCGCTACCACCGCGAGCTTCGCGCTCAGGCGGCGATCACCCCGGGTGGCATCGTGGGCGACGGATCGCTGAATGTCATGGGTCATCTGCTGTCCGCCGAACTGGTCGCGTCGATCCGGTCGTGGAATCCGCTCGTCGGACTCAGCGCGAGCTCGCGGCTCGCGGTGGTGCAGACGCCTGGCTGGCGGGACGCCGACGAGGCGGCCGCGGACCTGGCGGCGACCGGAGCACAGGTGGCCATCGTCCACGTCGCGGGCACGGCCGAGGTCTTCGAGCAGGACGCCGAGATGGTGGACGTCCCGGCCGCCATCGTCGACGTGCTGCACGACGCGGTGGTGGCACCAGGCGGCGCGGAGTCCTCATCGCTCGCCGCCACCATGGCCGAGACTGGGCGTACGCGGATATTCGACGGCGGCGGCAGCCTGGTCGAGGAGGAGATCGTCGCGGTTGGGCCCGGCAGGCTCTATGGCGTACTCACCTCATCCGTCCAAACGACGTCCGGGCCGGGCGTGGTGCTGCTGAACAACGGCGTCTCCTCCGCGGTCGGGCCGGGTCGGGCGTGGGTCGACTTCGCCCGCGAGCTGGCCGCGTCCGGAGTCAACACCCTGCGCGTCGACTTCTCCGGCCTTGGTGAGAGCCCCGATCGATCGAGGCGGTCGGTCGTGCGGGAGAAGCCGGTACCGATCACCGCTGGCGCGGAAACGTTGGCTGCCGTCGACCTGCTGCGCAAACGAGGCGTCGACCGCGTCACCGTCGTTGGCGTCTGCTCCGGTGCGCAGGTCGCCGTGCGCACCGCAGCGTACGCCGGCCGGATCGACGCGGTGCTCGCCGTGAACGCGCCGCTGTACCACCTCGCCGACATCGGCATCGGTCCGTGGATGCGTCGGTGGTGGGCGATGACCCGGTGGCCGTTGGACAAGCAGCCGATCCGCGCGGCCGTGCACCGGCTGCCCGAGCGGGTATGGAACGCACTCGATCGGCTCGGGATCTTCCCCTCTCCGATGCGCTATCTGCGGCGGGCGACGGACCGCGGCACCAGCGTGCACCTCGTGTTCTCCGAGGGCGACCGCGCGCTGATCGACCTGCAGGTGCGCGCCGGAGCCGGTGTGGCCGACCTGGTTACGCATCGGCCGGTCACGATCGACGTCATCAACGGCATGGACCACTCGATGTTCGACCGGGCGTACCGGCGGATGGTGTTCGCGCGGCTGCGCGAGATATGCCTGGCCTCGTCAGCGGCAACGCTTGACGGTGGTGCGCGCGGCTGACATGGCGCGGGTCAGCACCGACCGCCGGCCTTCCACGATCGACCGAACCGTCGACACGTCGTCACCCACGTGCACGCTGTAGCGCGCCTGCAGCCAGGAGGAGCTGCGCGCGTGCCGGCGGTCGCTGGTGAACGCGCGCCGGTAGCCGAGGGCGCGCAACCGGCGGAGCGCATGGCGATCGTAGGAGCCGAACGGGCAGGCGGCGGTGTCCACCGTGCGGCCGATCTCCCGCGTGATGATCTCCCGCGCGGCGACGAGTTCGTCGTCGAGATCGCCGTCGTCGAGATCGCGCCAGGAAATGTGACGCATCCCGTGCGTTCCGACCGTCATGTCGTGCGCGAGGAGTTCACGCAGCCCGGCGCCGTCGACGCTGCCGCGTTCGCCGAGCCGCCCGGCGATGGGGAAGAAACCGGCGTGCAGCCCGCGCGCATGCAGCGCCGGCAGCGCGATCGCCACGTCGGAGGCGTTGCCGTCGTCGAAGGTCAACCGGACGGCCGGCCGGTGCGCGGCGTAGTCGAGGATCTCCTCGAACACCGCTTCCGGGATCCAGTACTGGTCCTCGCCGGGCTCGAGCTCGCGGCCGGGAACGCCGATGCCGTGGAAGCAGATGTTGACGCGCGTCTGCGAACTCACGTCACACCCCTCCCGGCGACTCACCGCGCACTACCGTCGCCGCCGCCCCTTGCCGACGGCGGGCCACCATCATAGGCGACGACTGTCGCGCGGCATGGGCCGGCGTTGTCCGAACGAACCGGCCCTTCAGCGCCAGCGCCCGCCGCTCGACCAGGAACCAGCTCGCGGCGGCGAGCGGCACGGTGCACGCGATGGACAGCAACACCGCGAGGCCGACCGGCAACCCGCGGGCATTCAGGCAGACCAGCAGCAGCTGCTGCATCGGGAACGCATAGATGTACACGCCGTAGGAGATGTCGTTCTTGCGGCCCACACGCTGGAAGGGCAGCACGATGCCCAGCCACAGACACACGTAGGCGATGGGCACCGCGCCGAGCCACGGCACGACGTGCAGGTAGCCGCTCGCGACAACCAGAATCACGCCAAGCACGCCCAGCCGCCAGTCCAGCGGAATGCGGTCGGCGTACAACGCGATCAGCGAGCCGGCGAAGAAGATTGACCCGAGAAACGCGAAGGATTCCACAAGTCCGGTCGTACCGGCATGCCACTCGACCGTCCATACCGCGGCACAGAGCGCCAGCGCGCCGACCACGAGCGTTCGCCGCCCGCGCGTCACGAACAGCAACGCACCGATCGCGAGGTAGCACAGGAACTCGTAGATGAGCGTCCACAGCGAGCCGTTCCAGGCCGGGCCGTACGGCGCGTTGGCGAGGGTGTGGCTGATGCCGTCCTGGTGCACCTTGAGCAGCAGGTTGTCGCCGAGTAGGACATCGCGCTGCCCCAGTCGATCGGACCGGAACCCAGCGCCGCGGACAGCGGGGCGAAGCCGGCCGCGACGACCACCAGGCACACCAGGTAGCCCGGATAGATCCGCAGCACTCGGCGGACTACGAACGTGCCGAACGGCAGGTGCAGCCGGCTAGTCGGCGATGAGGTATCCGGAGATGGCGAAGAATCCGGCGACGGCCCAGGTGCCGAGGGTTTCCCCCGCGATGACCGGGTCGGGTCCGTAACCGCCCAGGGGCCACGTGTGCGACACGATCACCGCGACGGCCAGCACCAACCGCAGGCAGTTCAGGCTGTTCCGCCGCGGGTCGAAGCCAGCATCGATCGTCGTCATGTTCTCCCCCGTGACTCGGCGCGCGGAAAGCCGTCGTGCGCCGGAGCTCACACGATTATTACGGACCGGCGGTCATTTGGCTAGCCGAGCGGCGACGTCGGTCCCTGTTCTGCCCGATCGGTCAACGCTATGAATTGCACACGGCTGATCGTGTAAGAATCGCGCTGCCCGCGTTTGGGCACCGCGCCTGAACTCACGGCACATCGAGGGGGAAATCTCTTGCCAGACCTACACGCCTTACGTCGAAAACTCGTCGACTCGCCGGATTCGCTGGCCGCCCGCTATCGGCGGCGGCGGTGGGACATTCTGCTGGCCGAGTTCCCGGACCTCGCGCAGATGTCCGTGATCGATCTCGGCGGACGGGTCGAGGCCTGGCGCCGGGCGCCGGTCCGGCCGGCGCACGTACACATCGTGAACCTCGAGCCACCCGATGCCGAGATACCGGAGTGGGCCGAAGTCGATCACGCCGACGCCTGCGACTTGCCCGAGCCGATCAGGTCGCGCCGGTACGACTTGGCGTTCTCCAACGCGGTGCTCGAGCACGTCGGTGGCCACGTCAAGCGGGTGGAGTTCGCGGACACCGTTCGCTCATCGGCGGCGAGGCACTGGATCCAGACGCCCTACCGGTATTTTCCGGTCGAGCCGCACTGGTTGTTCCCGTGGTTCCAGCACCTGCCGGTCGCCACCCGGGCGATGATTTCCCGACGCTGGCCGCTCGTGCACTCGCCGACGACGAATCGGCGTGCGGCCCGCAACGCGGTCTTGGAGGTCGAGTTGCTGAGCCGGACCGAGATGGAGGTTTACTTCCCCGAATCTCGCATCCTGGCCGAGCGAGTCGGCCCGTTGGTCAAGTCGCTCATCGCCGTGCGAACCTGAGCAGGACGCCGCCGCTACGGCGCCACCGCCTTGCCGTTGTCGTCCCATACATTGCCGCTGAAGTCCGCGCCTGGCGCGCGTGGGTAGCAGTAGCCGAACGGACCGTATAGGCCTCCGTGCGGGTACTGCGCGTTGCGCGCGATGCGGTTGTTCGTGATGTGAATCCCGGTCGACTTGGCCGTGCCGCCGTAGATCGTGTACGAGCCGCCTCGCACCAGGTTGTCGTCAAACGTCGAGTCGACGGGTATGCCGAAATCGCCGTACAGCGCCAGGGCAATGCCCAGGCCGAGGACCGTGTTGTGCCGGACCGTGACGTGACAGCCGCCCTCGCCGTCACACTGGAAGCCGTCGACGTGCGCGCGGGGGGCTTCGGCGTTGTCCTCCAGAAAATTATCGTGCACGTAGATCCCGTACGAACCCTGGACGCAGTCGTCGCACTGCCACATGTGCGAGTTCGACACCTCCACCGGCAGCTGCGTCTGCGACAGCACGCCGTACTCCACCGAGTGGCTACCCGTGTCAAGTCCGGAGATCTCGACGTGGTCGATCTTGGCTGATGCCCCGGGACGGACGATGATCGCCCATAGCTCGGGGGCGTCGCGGGTGATACGCACGTTGCGGATGGTGACGTTCTTGGCCGAGATGTCGATCGCGCCGTTGCTGATCGATAAGTTCTGCACCACCTGATTGTCCTGCGTGACGCTGACGCTTCCCGATGGCGTCAAGGTCACGCCCGGCTCGACGCCGGTGTTCGTCGTGTCCGGATAGCCGCACAAGTGCGGCGACGCCGCGCAGTTGCGCCGATCCGCGACGGGCGGAACGAGAGACGGACGTCTTCGGCGCGGGGGTCGAGCTGGGGGGCGCCGCGACCCGCTTCGGACTGCTCGAGCCGGAGCCGGCGCTGACCAAAAACCCGATCACGACACCGACCACGGCGAGTAGTGCGACGCCGCCGGCGATGATCAGCGCGCGCCGGGACGAACCTTCGCGCACGCGAGACGGCGGCATGTGTTCCGCCATGAACTTCCCCCGAGAATCCTTCGTGCCGCCACCACAGCGAGGCCGGTCTACCGGTCGATCTTAGGTGGCGCTCAATCGCTTGTGGGACCATTGTGACATGCACGTGGGGGCAGATGACGACATCACAGACGAGACCGGCAGCCCAGGTGCGCCCGAGGTCGACGTCCTCGTCGCCGTCGTCACCTACAACAGCGAAGACGTGGTCGGTGAGCTGCTCGTCGGTCTGGCCGACGCGCTGGCTGACTGCACGTGGCGCCTCGTGGTGGCCGACAACGATTCCCGCGACGGCACCCTGGCCCGGGTGCGCGCCGTCCGGCCGGACGCCCACATCGTGGAGCTCGGGCGCAACGCCGGCTACGCCGCCGGCATCAACGCTGCTATCGCAGCCGGTGGGCAGGCGCGCAGCGTGCTCGTCCTCAATCCGGACACCCGCCTGGATCCGGGCTCGGTGCCTGCCTTGTCGCGGCGCCTCAACGCGCGCGGCGTCGGCATAGTCGTGCCTCGCCTACTCGACAGCGAGCGTGTGCTGGTGCCCACCCTGCGGCGGGAGCCCAACATCCGCCGCGCCGTCGGCGACGCCGTGCTCACCGCGCGCCGCGCCGGCCGCTTCCCGGCCTGGAGCGAGCTTGTCACCGATCCGCGCCGCTACACGGAGGATTCCAGCGCCGACTGGGCGGCGGGGCCCGCCATGCTGATCTCCCGGGAATGCCTGGCGGTCTGCGGCGGGTGGGACGAATCGTTCTTCCTGTACTCGGAGGAGACCGAATTCTGCTTACGCGCGCGCGACCACGGCTATCGGCTCATCCTCGCTCCGGATGCCATCGCGGTGCATCTGGGCGGAGAGTCAGGTATCTCGCCGAATCTGCGTGCTTTGCTCGTGGTTAACCGGATCACCCTCTACCGGCGCAGCCATTCGTTCGCGGCGACGACGCTCTTCTGGTTGATCGCCGTGCTGCGCGAGGCCTCCCGGGTGCTGCGTGGACACCGGGCCAGCCGACGCGCGCTCGCCGCGCTGATCAACCCGCGGCGCGCCCGCGCCGTGGTAGCGGACGCGTCCGGCTTACTACCCGACCTCGAGCGGCGGCGGGAGCTCTTACGCGCCGCGGACCTGAGTACCAACGGAACGAGCGCGTCGTAAGAAGCGATGCGCTCGTCGGCGTGCTCGATCGTCGCCGAGGCGCCGGGCCGCACGATGATCGCCCACAACTCGGGGGATCAATCACGATCTTCACGTTGCGAATGACGACGTTGCTCGCTTCGACATCGGTCGTACCGTTGCGGATGGGCACGTTTTGCACTACCTGGTTGTTCCGCGTCGCGGCGATACTGCGCGACGCGGCCAGGGTGACACCCGGCTGGACGCCGGTGTTGGTGGCGTCCAGGAAGCCGCACACGTGCGGCGATGCCGCGCAGTTGAGCTGGACAGCCTCTCGTGCCCCCCGGGACGACTGCGACCAGGCCGAGGCACCCGAACCCACGACCGCGGCGGTCAGCGATATGAGCGCAACGACCAGGAGGAGGCGGCGCCGCGGCGCGTCCGGCTGGCGGTGCCGTCCGTTTCGAACGGAGCGATGCGACGCTGGGCGTACTCGTGAATGCCTATTTTCGCGAACAGGCATCGCAGGATATGAAGCGGCGGGTCGCGACGTGTTTCGTAGCCGTGGGCATTGACACTCGCGAGGTGGCGGGCTATTACACGCTCACGGCATCTAGCGTCGCCTTCAGTGCGTTTTCTCCGGAGATCGTCAAAAGACTTCCCCGTTATCCTGTGGTGCCAGCCGTATTGCTGGGGGCGGCTCGCTGTGACCCGTCATTATCAGGGCCACGGACTCGGCGGTATTCTTTTGGTTGACGCGTTGAAACGTACCTCGCGGGCGGAGTTCGGTGTGTTTGCCATGCTAGTCGACGCTAAGGACGACGTAGCACAACGTTTTTACGAGCATCACGGATTTATACTGTTGCCCGTCGAGCAGCGCCGTTTGTGTCTCCCGATCGCCACCGCGCTTCAGCGTTTGGCGGCCAGGCGAGACCCCGGGCCACAATCTCGACACTTTACTGCGGAATGACCTGCTGCATCCTAGTGTTTGCGTGCATCCGCGTGGAGTCACTCTGAGCCCTTGCAGCCGGACGGAGGGTTCCGGAGAAGCAGCCGGACTTGCATGTGCGCAGCCCGGCATGGCGGAAGCCGGGTAACCGTTCTACGGATGTCTTGGCAACTGCGTAAAGGATCAGCTATTGCTTGAGGCGACGGCGGGAGATTCCGAGAAGGGCTAAGGCCGTTCCCAGAAGAATAACTGTGGACGGCTCCGGGACCACGCCATCGGTCGAATACTGTGTTCCCGACTGCGATGAAAATGTTGCCCCTGTCGCAGGGTTACCACTCAAATCGGTTGGGTTGAGTCCTGTTAGAACTAATGTGTTGAAAAACTGCGCGGTTCCCGAACCTTGCCCCGCTTGCGGAGTGATTGCCCAACCGCAGCCGCCGACCGAATGGGAGGTGCCCGCTTGAGTCCCCAAGTAGAACTCGAGATCAAACGGTTGACCGTAGACGAATTGGATTGGAGTAGCCGCGGAGAAAACCCCGGATGTCGATGACGTGTAACTCTGACACTGGAGTTGATTGAGGGTGCCATTGGATCCTGCGTTAACTCCAACGTAGGCAAACGCGTTGCCGTTACCTGTAGTTGAGATCAGGCCATTCAAGGGTGTAACCCACGTTGAGAAGTCCCGGTAAACCGTTCCATGGAGCGAAACTGATTGTTAAGACATCATCGAAACTCGCTCCTCCTGAAGTATCGGCGGTCATGGCCGCGCCTAAAACATCGAACGACCCCGACGCACTTGCGCTAAGAACACCATAGGTAGGCATTCCCTGCCGACGACACCGTAAACAGAGCTTGATCAGCCACCGACCCATACGTATTGTTTAGCTGAACGAGTCCGGAAGACACGGATTGAAACACGTTAGTGATCGAGCATCCAGAAACCGCAGAAAATACCCCCAGGCAGACAGTAACATTTGAAGACCTAAATGGTGAGGCGGCGACGGGTCGAAACCCGCTCACTGTCAGTAGCGCGATTGGTATGAGCACGAAACGAGGAGATGCCATATGTTTGCGCAAGCAGAAGTCTAAGTCTGGTATTCCTGTAGTCCGAAGCCAGAGCAGCATCGAAGCCTCCTTGACGATGGTTATCTTTTTTGCAGCGCATTGCCAAAAGTTGTACTGGTACTTCCATATCCCGGTAGGATTGCTCTTGGGCGGCTCTTCAGATAATCCGGCTTTGTGTCCAATAGTAGGGTACTGGGTCATGACCCCCTACCACTTGTAGAAGAGGCGCACACTGGGCTGTCTGTCGACTCACGCTCAGGGTTCCCCGAGCTATTCGGTAGCGCGGACTTCCGCAAGCCTAGCACGCAAAGGCTCGGAGAGGCCAGCCTCGATTTTCCGCGGTGATCAGGCCGACCGAGTCCATATCCTGGATGTGGACTTTGTCTTCAGCCGGAAGCTTGTGAGCTTCATGTGGACGAGATCGGCGACGGGGCGATGAGGATCCCGTTCCGTGCTGCCACGGGTCGGAGGCAGGGACGGGCTGCAGTATTCGGGACGCACCTTCTCGCCGCGAACACAACGTGAATGGCACTCACGGCGCGTGGACTTTTGCGTGGACGAACATGTTGACTCCCGCGACGTGACGGAAGCGGAACCCTAGCGGTCGACTACCGCGCGAATTCGGTCGATGTCGGCCCTTGCAATCGCGACGTCCACATCTCTCGTTAATCGGGCAGCAATCGGGTCTACTTCATCCACATGCAGAAATACCGCTAGCCCACCAACGATGCGACACGGTATGCCCGCCGTCTGCAGAGTGCGCTCGAGAAGATTTTTGCGACATCCAGGATTTGATCCAATGCGCCCTCGAAAATAGTATTGACTAGCACGTGTTCTATAGGATTACGGCACGTATGGCCTTAGTCCCGGGACCGCCTGAATCAATTCGTCGGCGACCATTCGTCCAAACAACTGGGCACCCTTTGCTCCCAGATGAGTGTAATCGAATGGGTTGGGTCCTTCCGTCTTCGGCGCGGGAATCGACGTACCGCTGGCCGCAGTCTCGGCGACCGAAGGAGGGGGCGGGGCTGTTGCCAGCAGATTGGCTTGCACTGGTCCCATCTTCTGTACCGCTGCGGCGCTATCGGCAGTTCAGATCCAGCACCGGAATGCCTTCTTCCATCGCGACCTTCTTCGTGGTCGCGGCCCAAGGCCCCAGATCATCCTTAAGCTTGCCATTCTGAAAAGTCCGCCGCGTGAGGGACGTGATCAGGACAGGCTGCGCTCCGGTGTCTTTTACCTCGCGAACATAGCGGTGCAGGTTCTGCGGGGAACTCGGTGGCAAGATCGGTGGAGCGGCCTTCCTTGCCGGGCTGGTCGTTATGTCCGAATTGGATCATTACGTAGGTGGCATGAAAACGGGAGTTGTCCTTCAACGCTTCCATGACGTGATCCCAGGAGCCTTCGGCGCGATAGCTGCTGGTGCTGCGGCCGTTCTTGGCCATGTTGACGCAGGTGACTTGTGGAGTGACATCGGCACAGAAGCCGGGGCCCCAGCCGTTGTTCGGCGCGACGGTTGAGTCACCAACCAGGATGATTCGTATAGGGTCGGATTGCGCTAAGGCATGAATCGAGCAGACAGCGTCGTGACACAAAGGAAGATTCTTCTTCGCATTTGCGTTCCTGTTTTTGGCCACGGATGTACACGGATAGACACGGATAAGAATTTCATTTTTCCTATCCGTGTGCATCCGTGGCCAAGGCTCTGATCAAATCTGCTTCTTCTTGCGGAAACACCGTTCTCAGGTCGAGCACAAACCGGTCATTCTCTATGCGCCCGATTATCGGAGGCGTGTTGGCTCGGAGCCGACGCTCCTGCTCTACGGCGTTGCCAGGGACCGCGAGCAACCATGTGGGGAGCGACTGCTCGGGTGTCGAGCCTCCTCCCGCCACGCTCTTCCCTTCGATCACTTCGAGCCCGTCGACTTTCCCGCAGATGCGCTTTGCTCGTCCCCGAATTTCAGCAGGGCTCATGCGGATCATGCGAAGCGCAGGGATCAAGTCCCATTGTTCCAGCACCAAGTGCCGAAGCGTGGTCTCCAGTGCCTGGGTCACCAGTTTGTCCAGCCGCAGAGCGCGAAACAGGGGATTCTTGCGCAGCCGGGTGACCAGATCGTCATCGCCGGCAAGGATTCCCGCTTGCGGACCACCCAGCAGTTTGTCGCCGCTGAAGGAAACCAGGTTCACTCCGGCGGCCAGGCTATCGGTGACCAACGGTTCGTCGATGCTGAAGGGTTTTAGGTCCACAATGCAGCCGCTGCCCAGGTCTTCCGCTTCTTGCGGCCGCGCCTCGTCGCCGCGCGCACGATGTCGAGAATCGTCGCCGTTTCGTCGGGCGACTTGTCCCGTACGAGTTGCGTGAACTGGTGGGCGGCGTCAAGGGCGTCGCGCGTCGGCCCCGCCACGTCCTTCAGTAGGTTGGCCTGGGAGAACGCGGAGCGCCGTCGCGAGCCGCTGGATTGTCGAAGGCTTGCCTTCCTGCCGTTCGTCTCAACATAGGCAAGGAAGCTCGTGCTGATGTCGGCCAATTCAGCCAAGGCCTCGATCGTCAGCCCGGCGCGTTGCCGTTCCGCGCGGATGCGTGTTCCCACCAACCGGTAGATATCTTTCTTCATGCCCTGATGGCGGCATTTTAGGCGATGCCGCGGCACGGGAACACAGGGCACAGGATGAATGATTATTTGACTTATAGTGGTTATTCTCGTAGCATCGGGCCATATCCATTGGGAGGGCCGAGTGAAAAATTTCTACAGCCTAAACGCGGGAGAGTTCTTCGTTGCCCAGGAGCTTTCAAAGCAGCGCCGCGATCTCGAACTCTACTACCCGCTCAAGGACAAGGGAGTGGATTTGCTTGCCGTCAAGAACAACGGAACGAAGTCGGTCCGCATCCAGGTTAAAGAAAGTCGGGCCTACGACGGGCCATCGTGGCACCAAATCCGAGACGTCAAGATAAAAGATGCCGATGTGTTTGTCTTTGTAACCTATGTCGAGGCCGCTAATAATGGTCGGGTCGAGTTTGATAAGGACTTCGTGATAATCCCAAGGGCAAGCCTGGCCCGCCTCTGCTCAAAAAAGAAGCCCTCCAATGGGAAATATTCATTTTACTTCGAGAAGCTCAATGGCGCGGGCCACGCGAGTCACTTCCGCCGCGAACGAGCGAAGTTGATCCACCATCGTATTGATGGTGTTTTTGAGCTCGAGAATTTCGCCCTTTACGTCGACCGTGATCTTCTTCGACAAGTCACCCGTCGCCACGGCAGTCGTCACGTCGGCGATATTGCGCACCTGGCCGGTGAGATTACTGGCCATGAAGTTCACGCTGTCCGTCAGGTCTTTCCAGGTGCCGGACACCCCTTCGACCATCGCCTGGCCACCGAGCTTGCCGTCCGTGCCCACCTCGCGGCGCCACGCGGGTCACTTCCGACGCGAACGAACGCAGCTGGTCCACCATCGTGTTGATGGTGTCTTTCAATTCCAAGAATTCGCCTTTGACGTCGACCGTGATCTTCTTCGTGAGGTCACCGTTCGCCACGGCCGTCGTCACCGCCGCAATGTTGCGGACCTGCCCGGTAAGATTACCGGCCATCAAATTCACATTGTCGGTAAGGTCCTTCCACGTGCCGGCCACGCCGCGCACTTTAGCTTGACCGCCAAGTTTGCCGTCCGTCCCCACCTCACGCGCAACGCGCGTCACTTCCGAGGCGAACGAACCGAGCTGGTTCACCATGCGGTTAACCGTCTTGGCCGTTCGCAAAAACTCGCCTTGCAGCGGTGCTTGTTGATTTCGAGCGCCATCGTCTGCGACAGGTCACCTTTAGCAACGGCCCCGATGACGCTGCGCCGTTTCGACCGTCGGGTGAACCAGATTGCTAATCAGCGTGTTTACCGAGTTAATTGCGTGCCCCCAGGAGCCGCCAACAGCTCCATCTCCCAAGGTCGCACGCTGATTTAGCCGACCGGCCTTACCGACCACCTGGCTGATCCGTTCGAGTTCGCCAATCAATTGCTCGTTTAATTGGACGACTTCATTAAACGCGGCCGCAACTTTCCCAACCGTCCCATGAGCCTCCGTGTTCAGCCGAACCGAAAAATCCCCTTTTTTGAACGCGTTAAGTGCAGCCAACAGTTGACGGGAATCCAAAGCGGGTTCGACTTGCTCTTCCAACACCTGCATAGCAATTCTCCTTAAATGGCCGGTTTAGCACCCGACCGAAGCAATGAAGCCTGCTCCCGGCCGCAACAAAAAGATAGGTCGGAACCGCCTGTGTTCCGACAGGGCCCAATTTGGTTTGCGATTGCACTTATTGGACCACTCCCGAGGATTTGCCCACAAGCTCGGATGACCCCGTCAACAACGCTCTTCCAGCTACTTTGCGGGATTTCAGCCGGTCGATTTTCGACCATGCTGGCCTAACAGAAACCACCAACGGGTAGGACGGAACTTGCCAATCTGAGGGGCGGCACGACGTTTGCCCCCGTTAGCAACCATAACTGTGCGAGCAAGATACGACACTCATAAGAGATCGATCAAAGAAATGGGGGCCGACATGGCTATAAATATCAAGCATCAATTCAACCGCGAGCGAGACGCGCCTGCGAACCAGGAACTGGAATTGAAAGCTGCGCTGGATGCCTTCGAGCGCAGTTTAGAGACGCCCATCATTTCCGGCGAACTTTCCCCTTGGCTCGTCGATGTGCAAAAGACCTGGTCGGAGGCAGCCGCGCAGACTCACTTTCATACCAAACATCTGCACGCGAGGCAGTACGAAGAAATTGCGAAGCAAGATCCCGAGTTACTGCCTCGGCTCGATTTGCTCAAAACCGAGGACACGGCCATTGAACAATTGCGAGATCAACTCAATCAAACGGTAATTCGCGTAGGTCAACATGCGCCCAGCTTCGAGCCCGACGAAGAGAAATCGCAAAAATTCACCAAATCTTTAATCGACGATGGCTTGGCCTTCGTCACTCGTGTTCGCAAACAGAGCGTTGCCGTGCAGACATGGTATATCGAAGCGTTCAACCGAGACGGCGGCTCGGTCGATTGAGGTTCTTCCTCGCGCGGAAACGTCGCATTTAGCACCGCATGGCATCGCTCTACAACATGCGATCGAGCGTTTGCTCTTTGGCGAATTTAACTAGGTCGGTTATCGTGTGGAAGAAGCATGAACAATTCAAACGTTGACAATGACGGCGACCACGTTGAACCCACCCGACACAACTCCGGCAGCTTCTCCAACCGCAACGCGGATCGTGGCGATTGACGCCCTCCGCGGCTTTGATATGTTCTGGATCGCCGGCGGCCGCGAACTGCTACTCGCGTTCGTTACGATCTTCAAGAACCCGCCGCCCGACTGGCTGGCCCACCAATTTGAGCACACCAAGTGGATCGGCTTCACGGCGTGGGACCTCATCATGCCGTTATTTCTCTTCGTCGTCGGCGCGGCCATGCCGTTCTCATTCGCTCGTCGGCAAGAGGAGGGGCATTCGAAGCGGCAACTATATTTCAAAATAATTCGCCGCGCAATCATCCTTTTCGTCATCGGAATGGCAGTGCAGGGCCACCTGCTGGATTTTAATCTTGCCACGCTCCATCCCTTTGCGAACACCCTGCAGGCCATCGCGGTCGGCTACTTGATTGCCGGAATCGTCATGTTGAACGTCGGCATCATCGGTCAGGCCATTTTCACCGCCGCAATGCTGCTCGGCTTTTGGGCGCTGTTGATGAATATTCCACTACCTCCCCACGATCCTGACCCACTCGAACCGCCGACGATGTCGAAACCGAAAAGTGCAGACGACGTGCTTCGCACTGGTTCCTTGGCGCCACACTCGAACGTAGCACTCGCCGTCGACCAATTCGTGCTCGGCGAATTCATCGACGGCACGAATCCACCCTACACCTGGATTCTGTCCGGCATGACGTTCACCGCCACGGTGTTCCTGGGCGTGTTCTCCGGTCACGTACTCAGATCGAGCCGCTCGCCCTGGGCTCGCGTTGCTGACCTCACGCTGCTCGGTATCAGTTGCCTCATCCTCGGATATTTGTGGGCAGAAGGCTTCAAATTCCCAATCATCAAACACATCTGGACCAGTTCGATGGTCCTCTGGGCCGGCGGCTGGAGCTATTTGCTCCTCGGCCTGTTTTATCTGTTGATCGACGTCCTCGGCTTCCGCCGCTGGGCATTACCGTTTGTCGTCATTGGCTCGAATGCGATCATCATTTACGTGATCTGGGATTTCGTGAACCCGTTTCCAATGATGTCCAAAACGATTTTCGGCGGCCTCGCGAGCCACCTCGGTTCCGTCGGCCCATTCCTGCTCGCCCTCGCCGCGGTCGCCATGTGGTGGATCCTCCTCTACGACCTCTACCGCCGCAAAATCTACTTACGCCTCTAACCACCACCGCACCATCTAGCGCGAGAGCCATATCAGCGCTCATCCCACCGCTTGCGGTTTAGCTCCCCCGGGGCTAGCCAAACCCCGCCCCAGCGCCGATGATAGTGGCCTAACCAAAATCAACAACCATCCAATTAAAAGGTGCACAAATGAAACGCAAAGCATCAGCAGTGTGGAAGGGCGGACTCAAAGACGGCAAAGGTACGATCTCCTCCGATAGCGGCGTGCTGGAAAACACCCAGTACTCCTTCAGCACGCGATTCGAAGAAGGCAAGGGCACGAATCCCGAGGAGTTGATCGCCGCCGCACACGCCGGATGCTTTTCAATGGCCCTCTCCGGCCAACTCGGCAACGCCGGCATGACCGCTCAGGAAATCAACACGACTTGCACGATCACGCTCGAGAAAACCGACGCCGGCTTCACCGTCACGGAGTCTCACCTCGACGTGAACGTGAAAATCCCCGGCGCCGACGCGAAGGCATTTGAAACAGCCGCCAACAACGCCAAAGCCGGCTGCCCCATCTCGCGTTTGCTCAACACCAAAGTCACAATGGACGCCAAACTCGCGTCCTAATCGCACCCGTGGCTTAAGAAAAATTTCACGCCCTGCAGCCCCCGGCTCCGCCGGGGGTTTTTTGTTGGCCGATTAGTTGGTCAACCGTCCCCAAACAACGTCCGTTCTACCCACTCGTTTCGAAACACGCCTCGCGAATCAAAGCTCTTACATATCTCGCGAAACCGCGGCAGACTCGGATAAAGACGAGCCATCTCCGCAGCCGTCAGCGGACACACCTTACCCCAGTGTGGCCGAGCACCAAACCGCTCACCCAGCAGCCGGCTCACCACGCGCGCGAATGCCATAAACCCAGCCCGATCGCCCCGCCGCTCATAGCTAATGAAGCTCAGCGCATAGCGCGGTTCCGTGTTGCCGCTGGACATCGAAATCAACGCATCGTCCGGTAGCACCCGGCGAATGCAAATCGGGTAGTGATGCGTATACGTCCCGCAATTGTCGTCGACTTCCTCCAACAGATTCAGCTGCCGTAACGTATCACGCGTCTGAGAATCGAGCGCACCCTGATCGCCGTCGAAATGCTTAAGCAATCGCACGACTAGGTCCAGGCTTTCGTGCAATCGCGATCGGACAACAAACATCTCGCACTCGATGTGCTGAAACAACTCGTGCTCCATCACGAGCATGCGATTCGAATCGTCGACCACCCGCCAGCTCTTGATCACCATTAGTGGCGTAATATGCCGAAACGCAAACCGCGTCCATCGCGGGCTGCGTAAAAGCCGAGCGACGAAGCGCACCATCAAGTGAAGCCCAATGTCGAACTGCAGAAACGCGTAAAGTCGATAGAGCGCCGCCCACCCTCCTGTTGGAGTCGCCGTCTCCCGGCGATGCTGCGACAAATACTTCCACCACCACGGCATCAAGAAAAACTGCTGTAGCGGATATTCATCCTCCTGGGCCAGTACGCCGTCGAGATCGTCGTAAGCGCGAAAATGTTCTTCAACGCGATAGGCAGGGCGAGCCCAAAATCCGACCGAGACGATGATCCCCACAGAACCCAAGCTGCACCGAGCCGCTCGCAACTCATCGCCGCTGTCGATCGTGCGGATCACCGGCGCATCGCTCGCGGCGTCAAAAACCGCGACGCGAACCTCATCAATAAAATGAGACATCGACTCGCGGCCCGATCCGTGCGTGCCCGTGGAAATCGCGCCCGCAATCGTTTGTTCGTTTATCAGCCCCAACGATGGCAGCGTGCAACCCGCCTTACCAAGCACCGACTGCAACAATTTCACCTGGCACCCGCCGCCTGCTGAAACCCAAGTGCGGCCATCGCGCAGCTGCAACGACACATCACTGAAATGCCGCAGATCGATGAGCACGTCGTTGGCCACCGGCGCCTCGCTCCATGAATGCAACCGCCCGATCACGCGAATCCGCCGCCCCCGGCACGCGCCCATCACCTCCAACAGCTCGGCCTCGTTGCGCGGCGTGTAAACCACGTTCGGCTGAAACCACTGATTACCGCCGAAGTTAGAATATGTGTTCGATTTCATGGCAGCCGATTGAGCAATCTCTGTTGGCCGGCTCGGCCCAAAGAGTATCATAGGGCGTAGTTCGTCCTCGTAACCACCTGATTCGAATTATGTTGCGTACTATCGCACTACACCAGATTTCATTTCGCGCCGCAATCTGCGGCCTCGTCGCTTGCGCCGCCATTTTAGTGAGCACGTCGCTCGCTATTGCCGACGGTGCCGCAACGAGCACCGAGTCCACTCCCCACGCTCGCCCTCAAATCGGCGACAAGCTTGCCGCCTGCACATTCACCGATATTCGCTACCTCCCGCGTTCACTCCACGACTTTATCAGCGACAAAGACCCGGTCGAAAAGCGCGCGTTCGTCCTCGTATTTACGAACACAACTTGCCCGATCGTACAGCGTTATCTGCCGCGCCTCAAACAGCTCGACGCCGAGTTCCACGACCAGGGCGTGCAATTCGTAGCCGTGGACGCCGGTACCGACGATTCCATTCTCGAAATCGCTACGCAAGCCGTCGAGCACGACATGCCGTTTCCGTTCGTCAAAGATATCGTCGGCAGCTGCGTTGCGTCGTGTGGCGTCGACCGCACTGCAACAGCTGTCTTGATCGATAGCGATTTCAAAATTCGCTACCGCGGCCGCATCGATAACAGTGTCCGACTCGGCGGCGCAACGCCGGGCCTGGCATCGGCCGAACTTCACGACGCAATCCAAGCGCTGCTTGCGGGCAAAGAGATCGCCGTCACCGAAACTGCCGTCGACGGCTGCTTGATCACACCGCCGACTGCCGCCAAAACCGTTGGCGATATCAGCTACGCACGAGAAATCGCGCCCATACTTGCCAAGAACTGCAGCACTTGCCATCACGCTGGCACAGCCGCCCCGTTCGCGCTCACCTCGTACGACGACGTGGCCGGCAATGCCGCCATGATTGCCGAGGTTGTTGAACAACGTCGCATGCCTCCCTGGTACGCCAGCCCTGGCATCGGCAAGTTCTCCAACGACCGCACGATGGACCCGCACGACCGCAAACTGCTCATGGCCTGGGCCAAAGCCGGTGCGCCACGGAATGATCTCCCTCTCCCTCCGGGAGAGGGCCGGGGTGAGGGTGCGTCCGGACACGCCTCTACCTCGACCTCAGCCGATTCGCCCGCCAAACCTGATACCACATCAGCCGACGATCTCTGGGCCGGCAAAAAATTCCAACTAGGCGAGCCGGACGTAATCTATGAGGCACCATTCACGTACGACGTGCCAGCCGAAGGCTACGTCGACTACAAATACGCTTTGCTGCCCACTGTCATCTTCAACGATACCTGGATTCAAGCGGCCGAAGTGCAGCCGAGCAATCCGCGCGTGGTCCACCACTCGAACCTCGGCTATATGCCGAATTGGCGCCGACGGCAAAAACTCGCGGCTCATCACCGGCTACGTCCCCGGCGTCGGGCCGATGGAACTCGAACGCGGCGTCGCCTCAAGAATTCCCGCCGGCTCCGCCCTCGGCCTGCAAATTCACCTGACCACCAACGGCAAGCCGGAGAAAACAAAACTCCGCGTTGGCTTCCGTTTCCCGCGCTACAAAGTCGAGAAGGAGCTTCACTACTTGCAGCTCAGCAACCAAGAATTCGCGATCCCGCCCTTCGCGGCCCACTATCCGGTCTCGCGCACTAAAACACTCGATGGTGATGTCACGCTCTACGGCTTCTTCGCTCACATGCACGTGCGCGGTCAGGACGCAACCTTCCGCGCCTACCCGCCCGGCGGCGACCCCGTCACGCTCCTAATGATTCCCAACTACAGCTTCGATTGGCAAACGCCGTATCACTTGCCGTACGGCGAAGTGAAATTCCCAGCCGGCACCAAGTACGAATGCCTCGCCCACTTCGATAACACCGTCTTCAACCCGTACAACCCCGATCCCTCGGCCACCGTCCGCGACGGCCAGCAAACCTTCCAAGAGATGATGTACGGCTACGTCTTCTACACGAAAGACAAAGAGCAGCTCGATTTAGAGGTCGACGCCAGCACCGGCCACGCGAAATAAGTCGTAGGCGCAGCACTCGCAAGAACTCCGCGGAGGTTTTGGCCGCAGATGTCGCAGATTTGCGCAGATGGGATAAGCGGGATGACTACTCTTGAATGAAATCTAGATTTCCGTTCGCCTTAGAAAATCTGATCCCATCTGCGACATCTGCGGATAAAACTTCCCCGCCCTACTTCCCAATCCGCCACAAATTACCTTCCGATCGCAGAATCATTCCGCCGTCGATCGGCACAGGCGACGCCAGCGTTCGCTCTCCCAGATCATTCGTCGCGAGCGATTCGAATTCCTTGCCCGCTTTGATGACGGTCGTCACTCCCGCTTCGTTCTGAAAATAGATTCGCCCCTCGGCCAGCACCGGCGATGCCGAAAAATCGCCGCCCAGCCGCTTAGTCCACACGACCTTTCCCGTCCGCGCGTCGACGCACGTTGCCACGCCGTTGTCGGAAACACAATAAAGATCATCGCCCACGACGAGCACCGAAGGCGTCAGCGGCGCCCCCTTATCTTTCGTCCACGCCACGTGCCCCTCGGTTGCATCTCCGTCCGCCCCCTTCGGATCGATCGCATACAACACTGGCCGATTGAAACCCGACGCCACAAAGATCAAACCATCCGCAAACACGGGCCGCGGCACGACGGAATATCCCTCGCCGTAATTCACGCGCCAAACTTCGCGGCCATCTGCCGGATCGTACGCGCCAACGAAGCCGCTGCCCGGCAAGATGATCTGCTTCTTTCCGTCCACCTCGATCACCAATGGCGTGCAGAAAGAAAACGTTTTGACGGCTTTCGTATTGCGGTCAGTCTTCCAACGCACATCACCCGAAGTCCGATCCAGCGCAACCACAAACGGCTTTTCTAAGCCGTCGCAACTGAACACCAGTGAATCGCCAACCAGTTCCGGCGATCCACCGTTGCCATGTTGCGGATGATAGCCAAGCGACGTTTGCCGCCAAATCACCTTGCCATCCAGATCAAGCGCCGCCGTTCCCATGTGGCCGAAGTGAACGAAAAGCCGGTCGCCGTCGACGATCGGCGTTGGGCTCGCCAGACTGTTCTTCGAGTGCATCTCCTTCGCGACGTCCGCCTCGGGCTCCAGCACTTCGGTATTCCACACGATGTGCCCGTCGGCCGCGTCCACACACAACGCCCGCAGCGAAACAGGTTCGCCTTCCTTACCGACTGCCGTCGTTAGATACAGCTTCCCTTCCGCCAACACCGGCGACGACCAACCCACGCCGGGTATTGCCTGTTTCCACGCCACGTGCTCCGTAGCGCTCCACTCAACCGGCACATTTTTCGCCGTCGAAATCCCATCCGCCGTCGGCCCACGAAACTGCGGCCAATCAGCATCAACGTGCGCGAAACAAGTGCGCAACCACGATCATTCGCAAGACCATAAATCCACCAATCCCTGCACGCAGACAATCCCTTAGCGGCGGCACACGCAACTGCGCCCGCATTGCCTCAACACCCCCGCTACCACCATCCGCCCGTTAAACCCCCCGTCAACACCACTTGCGCGAATCTCATTTTGAGCAATTCCCACCCCACCAACCAGTTGCAAATTTCCCAATATCCGCGAACCCCGAGCGAATTACAGGCGTCAGTATAATACAGCAATGCAGCCTAATGTCGCGTCGCCAGACGCGGCTACGGGGGAACCAAACGGAATACGATGATTGCGAGCAAAATCGCGAACTCAGTTTTCCACGGGGCGCAGATTCGCACGGCGAACACTTGCCGCACGAATCGGAGCACTTCCCAGCTCTAGCCCGTCAGCTAACCTCGTCGGCCGGCCGAACGTGTGTTTCGGCCACGGTGGAAGGGCTTCTTCGTCAACGCGCTTAAGCGACGAGCACCATGCTCTTCTGGCGTGGGTAACTAGTCGCACGTTCAGGCGAACTACGGTAGGTCAGGCTGTGCCTGACACAACTCGCGGCAAAATATGTCAGCCACCAGCTGACCCATTCGCGCCGACACGTTGATACCCAGTAACTGCGCGGAACGTGCAACTGCAGTCAACGAAAGGACAAGTCGCGATGTTTACTGCATTCTCAGTCGGGATGGCCGGCACTGCTGGCCGGCGGACATCTGGTTCGAGTTTTCGACGACCACGCTCGTCACGATCGTGGCCTGCTGATCATCGATTCCACTGATCTGGGTGTGGCTGACGCTCCGCTACATCCCGAACGACTACGTCGGCATCGTCGAAAAGCTCTGGTCCTCCAGCGGCTCCGTCGGCGAAGGCCGAATCATCGCCCTCAACGGCGAAGCCGGCTACCAGGCCACGCTGCTCCGCGGTGGCGTCCACCTCGGCTACTGGCGCTGGCAGTACGCCGTCCACAAGGTGCGGCTGGTCACGATCTCCGAAGGCAAGATCGGTTACGTGTACGCCCGCGACGGCGAGCCGTTGCCGTCGAGCCAAACGCTCGGCCGCGTCGTCGACTGCAACAATTTCCAGGACGCCGACGCGTTCCTCGCCGGCTCCGACCGCCGGCCAACGCGGTCGGCAACGTGGCCGTCCTCCGCGAAGGCGTGTACGCGATCAACCTGGCCCTGTTCACGGTCATCACCGAGTCGAAAGTCCACGCGCTCCAAGACCTCGTCGAAAAGAGCGAGTGGCAAGCGATCAACCAGTGGCGCGACGCGCTGCTGGAACTCGACGGCTTCAGCCCGGTCGTCATCGGCGGCAACGTGCGTTGCCGACGATCCGCTCGAGATCGAACGGCCAGTACGAAGTCGACAGCATCGGCATCGTCACCGTGCACGACGGCCCGTCGCTCGCGCCGGGCGAGATCATCGCGCCGGCCGTCGGCACGATCGCCGACGAGCCGAACTATCACAACAACTACCAGGACCCCGAAGCGTTCCTCGCCGCCGGCGGCCGACGCGGCGACAGTACGTGCCGCTGACCGACGGCACCTACTTCATCAACCGCTGGTTCGCCATCGGTCGAGATGATTCCGAAGACCGTCGTGCCGATCGGCTACGTCGGCGTCGTCGTCAGCTACTACGGCCGAGCAAGGCCAGGACCTCTCCGGCACCGGCTTCCGCCACGGCGAGCGAGTCGGCGACGGCGAGCGCGGCGTCCGGGAACGGCCGCTCGGTCCCGGCAAGTACGCGTTCAACACGTACGCCGGCAGCATCGTCCTCGTGCCGACGACGAACTTCGTGCTCCACTGGATCACCGGCAAAAGCGAGTCGCATCGCTACGACGAAAGCCTGAAGTCGATCGACCTGGTCACGAAGGACGCGTACGAGCCGCTGCTGCCGCTCTCGGTGGTCGTGCACATCGACTACGAGCGGGCCCCAGGCGTGATCCAGCGGTTCGGCGACGTGAAGAAGCTGATCACGCAAACGCTCGACCCGATGCTCAGCGCGTACTTCCGCGACGTCGCCCACAAGAAGACGATGCTCGAGCTGCTCCACGAGCGCGACGATGATCCAGCAGGAAGCCCGCGAGAAGCTGCGCGAGCAGGTTCCGCGAGTTCGACATCGAGTGCGTCGACGTGCTGATCGGCAAGCCCGACCCGCGCGAAGGCGACGACAAGATCGAAACGCTGCTCGAGCAGCTCCGCCAACGGCAGCTCTCCACCGAGCAGGTCGAAACGTACGACCGGCAGCGAACCGCCGCCGAAAAGCGCCGCATTCTGCTGGAGGCCGAAGCCCAGGCCGACATGCAGACCAAGCTCACCAACGCCCGCGTGCAACGTGCAGGTTGCCGAAAACCAAGGCGAGGCCGACCTGGCCCTGGCCCGCAAGAAGGCCGAGCAAACGGTCGTCGTGGCCGATGCCGAGCTGGCCCGCTCGCGCCGCGAGGCCGAGCAAACGGTCGTGCTCGCCGAAGCCGACGCCGAGCGCGACAACTGGCCGGCCGCGGCGAGTCGCAGACGCATCGCGCAAGTCGGCCTCGCCGAAGCCTCGGTGCTGCTGCGGCAAATCGCTTCCTACGGCGATCCGCGGTTGTACGCCTTGTCGCTGGTGTCGAAGAATCTGTCGCAAGAGCAAGCAGCCGCTCGTGCCCGAACGCGTCTTCATGGCCGGCAGCAACGGCCACGACGGCAATGGCTCGTCGGCGAACCCAACGCCGACCGGCGGCTTGCTCGGATTGCTCGTCAGCCTGTTGGTCGCCGAAAAATCCGGCTTCCAACTCGGCGTCGACAGCCCCGAACTCGGCGATTTGCGTTCCTTCGCCGAGAAACCTGGCCAACGAACGGCCAGCGACGCTAGAACCAGCGGCCCAACCGCTGGCAACCGTCGTCGCAAATAACGCGAAGTAGATTACGCCTGGTTTTCAACAGCCGCCCACGTCAAAAAACGTCGGCGGCTGTTTCTATTTAAAGACTTCGTCCGCAGATGACGCAGATATTTTGAATTCTTTACTCTGACTTCATCCGTATTCATCTGCGTCCATCTGCGGACAAAAACAAATTCGCAGGTGGCCAAAAATAGAATGTGTACATTGGTACACGTTCATGCTAATCTGTCCCACGAAATGCCGCGTGGTGTGTCGCTGCAGAAAGACGTCTCACCGGTGCGCGTCGCAACCTTAAATCCTACGCTTGCACAGGGCGATTTCGAACAGCCCTTCCTCTTGCCGTCGGATAGCTCTGCGACGTTTGCGACCGGGCCATTGGCAGCAGGTCCCTCACTCCGCGGGCGAGGTTACGCTGCGCGAGCGTCGTTGCCATCGGCCGACCTGGCTGATCATGCGCGCCAGCTCGCGTATCCGAACTCGGTGGGCCCATTATTTTTTATTATTACGAAGTCACGATCCAGAAAGGACCAAGAATGCGACTAGAACAACCATCCAAATCGCTTGCGGCTTACTTCACGTAGCCGCGTCTCTCCGAGACGCGAACCGCTCCCAACTCATGAATGCCCGTTCATCTCCTTCCCAAGCATCACCAACACTTGAGCAATGAGACCGGTCCAACCGGTTTGGTGACTCGCGCCGCACCCGCGGCCCGTGTCCCCGTGAAAGTACTCGTAGAACGGTACGTAGATCCCGCCAGTGCGGATCATTGTTGAACAGCTCGCAATCCCCGAACACCGGCCGCTTGCCGTCGGCATCGCGCAGGAAAATCCGCGCCACCCGTCGCGCCGAGCTCCTTCGCCACCTGCTCGAGCGTCATCATGTGCCCCGAGCCGGTCGGGCATTCCACCTGAAAACTATTCCCGTAGTACAAGTGATACTCGCGCAGCGCCTGAATGATCAAAAAATTCACCGGCATCCAAACCGGCCCGCGCCAATTCGAGTTCCCGCCGAACAAATCGGTCGTCGATTCGCCCGGCTCGTAATCCAACCGATATTCCTGGCCATCCAGCTGCATCACAAATGGGTGCTCCAAGATGATATCGCGACACACTTCGCACACCGTATGGCGACAAAAACTCGTTCTCGTCCAACATGTACGCCAACATCCGCCGCAACTGATCGGTTCGCACCAGCCCCAAAATCAGCGTGTCGTGCGCACCCGGCGTCACCATCGGCCCAACCGCCTCGACCAAATCGGGCCGATGCTCGATAAACCACTGCCGCCGCCGATTGAACGCCGAGTGCTTTTCGCAGATCGAGGCATCGACCACCGTCGCCCCGAACATCGGCACGAAGCCCACCATGGTGCGCGCTCGAATCGGAATCTCGTCTCCGTCCGGCGTTGTCAGTTCGTCGTAAAAAAAGCCGTCCTGCTCATTCCACAGCGACAACTTCGAGTCGGTCAGGCTGTTCATCGAATTCGCAATGTAAATGAAATGCTCCCAGAACTTGCTTGCCAAGTCCTCATACACCGGGTTCTGATCCGCCAGCAGCAGCGCGATCGACAACATGCTTCGCGCGAATGCCGCCATCCAACTTGTGCCATCCGCCTGCCCCAGCATGTAGCCCGGCGGCAGCTTTCCGCGATCGAACGCGCCGATGTTGTCCATCCCCAAAAAGCCGCCCTGAAAGATGTTGTTCCCGTGCGGGTCTTTGCGATTCACCCACCACGTGAAGTTGAGCAGCATCTTATTGAACACGCGTTCCAGAAACGCGTAGTCGGCCACGCCGGTATGCGATCGCTCGATATCGAACACCGCCCGCGCCGCCAGCGACAACACCGGCGGATTCACGTCGCCAAAATCCCACTCGTAGGCCGGAATTTGCCCGTTCGGGATGCATGTACCACTCGCGCAGCATCAGCAGAATCTGGTCCTTCGCATACTCCGGATCGACATGTGCGAGCGCCGCGCAGTGAAAGCCCAAATCCCACGACGCAAACCAGGGAAACTCCCACTTGTCGGGCATCGAGATCACGTCGCGCGTGAACAAGTGCCGCCACTCGTGATTTCGCGCCATCGCGTTCGCACCGGCGGCGGCGCCGGCTCGGCCGGATCGCCGTACAACCAGTCGATCACCACAAAGTGATAGTACTGCTTCGACCACAGCATGCCGGCGAACGCCTGTCGGCCGATCGACTTTCGCATCGGCCGACAGCCGATCGCCCAGCACGACTTTGTAAAACTCATCCGCCTCTTCCTGCCGTTGCGTGATGAGCGCATCGAAATCGGCGAACGGATATTCGAGCGGGTGATCGTCGATGAGTGCCGACAGTCGCAGATTCAGCGCGATCGTTTGCCCCGCGCCAATCGTCCGGCTATAGTGCGCCGCCGCCTTGGTGCCCGATGCCGGCCGGAGTTCACCGCCGCGTGATTGCCATGCACCACGTACTCGTGAAATGCATCCTTCACAAACGGCGTCGGCCCCGCGTCGTTGAACACCCGTTGGAAGTTCGTTTCGTTCTCGGTGAACAGCAATTCGTCCGCCTCGGCCGCATACAGAATGTACTCGCCGAGCGCTAATGCTTGGCCTGCGCAGTCCGCGTGGGGTTCGCGCGGTCCTTGATATCCGCCCCCGCCGACAATGCTCGGCCGCCGCGGATCCCGTCCCCAATCCCACGTGTTGCGAAACCACAACGTCGGCAATACGTGGATCGGCGCCGCTTCCGGACCGCGATTGGTAATCGTTACGCGAACCAAGATGTCTTCCGGCTCGCGCTTTGCGTACTCGATCACGATTTCGAAGTATCGGTCCTCGTGAAAGATACCGGTATCGACCAGCTCATATTCGGGGTCGTGCCGACTTCGCCGCTGACTCTCTTCGACCAAATGTGCGTACGGATACTCCGCATGCGGGTACTTGTACACGTACTTCATGTACGAGTGAGTCGGCGTGTTATCGAGATAGAAATAGTACTCTTTCACGTCTTCGCCATGATTTCCTTCGTGGCCACTGACGCCAAACAACCGCTCCTTCAAAAACGGATCTCGCGTGTTCCAAAACGCCAGCGCGAAGCACATGTATTGATGACGATCGCAAATACCCGCGATGCCGTCTTCGTTCCATCGATATGCGCGCGATCGCGCATGATCGTGCGGGAAATAAGTCCACGCATCGCCGTCGGCGCTATAGTCTTCGCGAACCGTGCCCCAGGCTCGCTCAGCGACAAAAGGGCCCCATCGGTTCCAATGCCCGATGTCCTGCTGATTCATCCGCAGGCGAACGCCTTCGCGTGTGTCGTAGATATTCATCGTCGCGATCGCGAAGAGATGTGCGGGCGCTCAACCGATAGGTTCAATCATCGATCGCTTTATCTTACTCAGAAATTTGACGAGTACCGCAGCGCCACGAATAGGTTAATGCTCTTTTTCACGTGCCGCCACTTTGCTCAACCGCCGCAAATGCCGCTGGGCAGAGCTAAACTTCGCGTTCAAGAACGCCTGCACCAAATCCCACGCGAGTTCGGGACCAATCACGCGCCCGCCGACGC